>CAWBII010000012.1:0-149592 GCA_963788795.1 uncultured Chitinophagaceae bacterium | reverse complement strand
CTCCCTGAAATGTCCAGCACGATTAACAACGCAATCAGCGCTGCGTGCCGAACATCGGAGAATGATGCGTCTCCAAGACCTTGCCGTTGCCCAGATACATGTGCACGCCGCAGGGCAAGCAAGGATCGAAGCTGCGCACCGCGCGCATGATGTCGATGCCCTTGAATTTGTCCGGACCGTTCTCCTCGAAGATCGGCGTGTTCTGCACCGCATCCTCGTACGGGCCCGGAGTGCCGTAGATGTCGCGCGGATTGGCATTCCAGGGCGTCGGCGGATAGGGATGATAGTTGGCGATCTTGCCTTTGCGAATCACCACGTGATGCGAGAGCACGCCGCGAACCGCTTCGTGGAAGCCGCAGCCGATGGCTTCTTCCGGCACCTTGAAATCGGTCCAGGTTTTGGTCTGGCCGGCGTGCAACTCCGCCAGCGCCTTTTCGACGAAATGCAGGAGCGCACGCGCGGCATAGGCCTGGAAGTAGGTGCGCGCGCGGTCGCGTTCGATGGCGTTGCTCCACTTCGGAATCTTCCACTCGAACTCGACCTCGGGCAGCGACGTGGTCTTCGGCAGATACATCTTCACGCTGTTGCCGGTGGCCTTGATGTAGCCGATGTCCACCAGGCCGGCCAGCGCGGTCGCCCAGAGGCGCGCGATCGGGCCGCCGCCGGTGTCGAGCGCCAGATGATCGCCGGTCCGCTTGTCGAACCAGCGCGGCGACATCACCCAGGTGTACTTGCCGTTGAAGTCGCGCTTCTGCGGCCGTGGAATCGTGGTCTGGTTCCAGGGATGATTCTTGTCCACCGGATTGCCGAGCGGATCAGTCTTCACGAAGGTCTCTGCGTTCTTCCAGTCGTCGTAGTAGGAGCTGCCGAGCAGAATGCGGATGTTCAGGTTGATGTCCACCAGGTCGGTGGTCACCAGCTTGCCGTCGACCACGACGCCCGGGGTGACGAACATCGCGCGGCCCCAGTTCGTCATGTTCTTGTAGGTGTAGTCGCAGACGTCGGGATCGTTGAACGATCCCCAGCAGCCCAGCAGGATGCGCCGCTGGCCGACTTCCTCGTAGCCGGGCAGCGCGTCGTAGAAGAAGTCGAACAGATCGTCGTGCAGCGGCACGACCTTCTTCATGAACTCGACATACTTCATCAGGCGGACGAGGTAGTCGGTGAAGAGCTGGACGGTCGGCACCGTGCCGACGCCGCCCGGATAGAGCGTGGAAGGATGAACGTGGCGGCCTTCCATCAGGCAGAACATCTCGCGCGTCATGCGGCTCATCTGCAGCGCTTCGCGATAGAACGCTCCGGTGAAGGGATTGAGCGCCGTCATGATGTCGGCGATGGTGCGGTAGCCGTGCACGTTGGCGTGCGGCGCCGGCGTCTGTTTGCGCCTTGGCCCAGACCTTGGGATTGGTCTCCTTGACCATCTGCTCGCAGAAATCCACGCCGACCAGATTGTCCTGGAAGATATTGTGGTCGAACATGTACTCGGCGGCTTCGCCGAGATTGACGATCCACTCGCGCGATGGCGGCGGCTTGACGCCGAACGCCATGTTCTGCGCGTAGGTGGCGCAGGTGGCGTGATTGTCGCCGCAGATGCCGCAGATGCGGCTGGTGATGAAGTGGGCGTCGCGCGGATCCTTGCCCTTCATGAAGATGCTGTAGCCGCGAAAGATCGACGAGGTGCTGTGGCACTCGGCCACTTGCCTGGTTCTCGAAATCGATCTTGGTGAAGATGCCCAGGCTGCCCACGATCCGGGTGATCGGATCCCAGTTCATCTCCACCAGCTTCGCTTGATTTGCTGGGAGCATCCTTTGTCGGTGCGGTAATCGTGCTCATTGCGATCGCTCCTTATGAGTGTCTCAGTCGTGGCTCTCTTCACTGATGTCTCTAGTAAGATCCTCGGGTGATAGCCGGTGGTCAGTTCCGCGCGCGGATGCCGCCACTTCGGTTCCTTGTTGACGGTGTTCTGGTCATGATGCGCAGGGCGCGGATGGCGCGGCCATAAGCGCCGATGCGGCTGCAGTGGAGACTCTGGCGCCCGGCGGTTCATCCATGAACGGCATGAACTTGTCGGGGAAGCCCGGCATGGTGCAGCCGATGCAGATGCCGCCGACGTTGGGGCAGCCGCCGATTCCGGCCATCCAGCCGCGCTTGGGCACGTTGCAGTTCACCACCGGTCCCCAGCAGCCGAGCTTCACGATGCACTTCGGCGAGCCGTACACCTCGGCGAAATCGCCCTGCTCGTAGTAGCCGGCGCGATCGCAGCCTTCGTGCACGGTCTTGCCGAACAGCCAGGTGGGACGCAGCTGATCGTCGAGAGGAATCATGGGCGCCAGTCCCGCCACCTGATAGAGCAGGTAGAGCACGGTCTCCATGAAGTTGTCCGGCTGCACCGGGCATCCGGGAACATTGACGATGGGCAGGCCGGCTTTCGATTGCCAGTCCCAGCCGAGATAGTCGGCCAGGCCCATGCAGCCGGTGGGATTGCCTTCCATGGCGTGAATGCCGCCGTAGGTGGCGCAGGTGCCGCTGGCGACGACCGCCAGCGCCTTGGGCGCCAGACGATCGATCCACTCGTTGGTGGTGATCGGCTGGCCGGTTTTCGGATCGGTGCCGAGCGCCGCCCAGTAGCCTTCCTTCTTGATTTTTCGTTGGGGATCGAACCTTCGACCACCAGGACGAAAGGATCGAGCTTGCCTTCTCCGGCCTGATACCAGAACTTCATGAAGTCGTCGCCGTTTTCGTAGGCGAGCACGGGATTGTGCAGATGCACCTTGGGAAGCCGGGGATTGCGCCCAGCAGAACATCTTCGATGCTGGGCTGGGTGGCCGCGGTGACCGAAACCGAATCTCCATCACAGCCCAGACCGGCGGTGATCCAGAGTATGTGCACCTCTGTAACCGCCGGGGCCTTCTGCGTAGTTCGACCGTACGGAACTGTTTCTGCTGCCATAGCTGGATTGCTCCTTTCCACATAAAATTGATCTCGGATAGGTGTTGCGAACCTGCCCCGGCCGTACCTTTGACGACCCTTGCCGTGCAAGCGCACTCAAGTCGTTTGCAGCTGCACATAAATTGATCGCCGCAATTCCGAACCTGATCGGCAATCAGAATCGCCCTATTGTCAGATGGTTACAAGGGCAGCAGCCCTGTTTTATTTCCCCAAGAAAGTCCTACACACCCCATCGGGGATTTCCCTAATTGGCAGGGTTCGGTCAAAGGGGGCGGATCAGAAGAAGTCTCTACAGAAACAACACAGTCTTCAGCAGTGTCTCGATGCCATTCCACGTGATCTGCACTCCGATGCACAGGAGCACGAACGCGATGATACGCAGAATGCCGTGCGAAGTGTGAGGAGAAACTCGGGCTGTAATTTTTGGCGCATAACGGTAGCACAGGAGAACGGTCAGGCTCAAAGCCACCACCGACAGAAAAATCCCAAGGTGAGCCATGAACTTTGAGAGCAAGTCCGCCTTTACTGAGGCATGGGCAGTCAGAGTCAACATGACTACGATGCAACCCGGACCCACGGTTACCGGAAAGGTTAGCGGGTAGAAGACATTCTGCTCTACTGATCCGAAGTTATCTTCCCTCACGGCTGTTCGATCGGGACTCGCCGTACTTTCCTGCTGATTGAGCAGGTTCCATCCCATACTCGCAAGAACCAGCCCCCCGGCAACCTGTACTACGGGAAGCGAAATTCCAAAAAACCCCAGTAAACCGGTTCCCACCAGTTCGACCACCAGCATAAAGATGGTCGTGGTGATCGCAATTTTGCGTGCCAGGTCGCGGTAGACGGATTCAGGGGCGTCTCCTACGAAACCGAGGAATACCAATGCTGAGCCCAGCGGGTTAATCACTGGCAGAAGCGCGCTGAAACCAAGCGCAAAGAACTTGAAGAGAAAAAGCACGCTTGCCATATATAGCGAAACAGCATAACACCTGGGTCTACAGCTCGGGTGCCCGTTTGTGGAACAATGCTTCCCAAATTCGCGCTGGATCAACCCCTGCCAGGACGACTACAGGACCGGTTTGCTGGCGAGAGACAACGACATCCCATCCCGTTCAGGCCGTCTTTTCGCCGACATTCCACTGCACCGCACGCTGCATCAGTTCTCGCGCGCTCCGTAGCGACAATTTTTCCTTGATGTGCGCCTGGTAGGACTCGACAGTCTTCACGCTGAGGTGAAGAGCTTCCGCGATCTGCCGTGTTCCATGACCCTCTCCGATCAGCCGGAACACTTCCAGCTCGCGGTCGGTGAGATCCGCGATCGAAGAATGCTCCGAAGAACTGGCTCCGACGAACGTAATGCTGCAGCATCCTGTTGGCGATCCGGTCGCTCACATAAATCTCGCCGCTACAGAATGCGGCGCAGCGCGACCAGCACTTTTTCCGTGGCCTCCTGCTTCATAATGTAGCCGTTAGCGCCTGCCCGCAATGCTCGTTCCGCATAAATCGATTCATCATGCATGGACAGGATCAGCACCGGCAGACGCGGAGATGTCATCCGGATGTTCTTCAGCAACTCGAAGCCATCTGGGCCATTGAGAGATATGTCCACCACCAGGATGTCCGGCCTCGTGGTCTGAATTGCCGACAACGCCGCGTGCATCTCTTCAGCTTCGCCACAGACCACCAGATCGGCCTCCTGATTGATGAGCAGAGTCAGGCCCTGGCGCACAATCGGATGATCGTCAACCACGAATACGGTTTTCTTTTTGGCTGCACCATTGTTATTGACCTGCTTAGTGATCATAGGCGACCTTGCTTCGACCCTTCCTTGCCCTTCGCGAGTGGAAATCGACACGTGACCGTGATTCCTCCAGCTGCGCCGCTTTCCACCTTCAGCGATCCACCGATCATTCGAGCTCGATAATTCATGAGTTGCAGACCCATGCCCGAGTCGTTCGTGGAATGCTCCGGCATACCGAGTCCGTCATTTGCTATTGTCAGAGTACCGTATTCCTTCCGGGCAGAAAGGCGGATTACGATGTTCTTGGCGTGACCGTGCTTGATTGCATTGTTTACCGCTTCTCGAGCAATGTAATAAAGGTGCGTGGACATATTGGCGTCGTGAATCAGAACTGGTGTCCACGCGCAAAGTGGCACGAAATATGAAACAAATCTTCCACCTCGCCCGCCCACTGCTGCAACGCCGACATCAGGCCGTGCGCATCCGCAATTACCGGGAGCAGTCCGCGTGCCAATTCCCGCGTCTTGTTGATGGCCTCATTGACCAGGCTCACGATCTTGGCCGCATCGGCCGCCTCGGGCAGACCTTTCTCGCAAGCTTTCTGTTCCTGCACTTTGCTCATGAAGGCGATGCCGGTCAGATGCTGCCCTAAGCCGTCGTGCAGATCTTGCCCGATGCGACGCTGTTCCCGGGCGCTAATTTCCAGAATTGTCTTCTCCAGATGCTTGCGCTCCGTGATGTCGATTCCAGTCGCGATAATGTAAGCAGGAACTCCATCCTCACCGGGAAGGATCGTGCCTGACCACGCAATCAGGCGCCGCGAGCCATCTCGCGTCACCCAGGAAGCCCTCGTAGTCCCTGGTGCTCTGCTCGACCTTCAGTTGTTCGACGATGGCCTTAAAGCGTTCAGCTTCCTCCGGCACCACGAACAGATCCCAGAAATATTTCCGCTGACCTCGTCGAAGGAATAGCCGGTGACTTGTTCGCAAGCTCGATTGAAGCGCACGATCCGCCCTTGCGGATCAAGCACCACGACCAGGGCCCCGACCGTATGCAGAATCGCGGAGACGACATTGCGCTCTTCCTGCAGCGCTTCTTCGGTTCTTTTCAAATCGGTGATATCAAAACCCACACCGTGAATGAACCAGGGCTCGCCGTCCTCCTGGCGAATCATCTTGGCTTCGCAGTGAAACCAGATCACTCGGCCATCGCGCGCAACCACACGATAGGCAGACCGCAGCGGGTTGCCGGTAAGAAACATCTCGCGCCGCTTCCGTGCTCCAGCGCTGCTTGTCGTCGGGATGAATGTGGCTGTACCAGCGGATCGGATCTTCCAGCCATTCTTCCTGGGAAAAACCGAGGGCGCGCTTCAATCTGCGGGCTGACATAGGCCTCGCCGATACCGCGATCCAGATAAGCCATGAACACAACTGCCGGAATCTGCTCCACGAGAGCTCGATATCGTGCTTCAAGATTCGGCAAGCTGCGCTTCGGACCGCCCTGGTCCGCTGGCGGAACACGACGGTCTGCGTTCCGACTTGGCCGGAGTTGCTGAGAAAGACTGCGGCGAGGCCCTGCGAGAAGGATTTCCTCAGCCTGCGAGGGGCTGAGGTCGTCCGTCGAGCCCGTTGGGAGTTGGGTTGCTTGCACTGCCGTTTCGACGTTCAGCCCCGAGAACGCATGCTGATCACCTCACCAAAACGCCTGGACACACGACTTTACGTCCGACCTTCGCACCGTTGCGCCGCCAGCTCGGCTCCTTGTTCAGCGACGACTGCGTGAACCGCCGCAACGCATGAATGGCGCGTCCGTAAGTTTGCACTGCGGCCGACGACAAAAGAGAACCCGGCGGCTGATTCATAAAAGGCATGAACTTGTCAGGAAAGCCTGGCATCGTACAACCGATGCAGATGCCGCCAACGTTGGGACATCCGCCAATCCCGCCCATCCATCCACGCTTTCCAACATTGCACTGAACCACTGGACCCCAGCATCCCAGCTTCACAATGCAAAGCGGAGACCCGTACTCCTCCGCAAACTGCGCCTGCTCGTAGAAGCCGCCGCGGTCACAACCTTCATGCACGGTATTGCCAAAAAGCCACGTTGGCCGCAAAGCCTCATCGAGCGGAATCATGGGCGCACGCCCGGAAGCCATGTAGAGCAAATACAGAAGTGTCTCCATGAAATTATCGGGCTGCACCGGACACCCCGGCACGCACACGATGGGAATCTCCGCCTTTCGATTTCCATTTCCATCCCAGGTAGTCGGGAAGACCCATACATCCTGTGGGATTGCCTTCCATGGCATGAATGCCGCCGTAAGTAGCGCAGGTTCCCGCCGCCACCACCGCCCATGCGTGGGGAGCGAGTCGATCGATCCATTCACAAGTAGTGATCGGCTGGCCGGTCTTCGGGTCGGTGCCCAGGGAAGCCCAATAGCCTTCCTCCTTATTATGTTCGTTCGGGATCGACCCTTCGACGACCAGAATGAAGTTTTCCATCTTCCCTTCGGCGGCTTGATGGAAGGGCTTCATGAAGTCGTCGCCATTGGCCAGGGCGAGGAAGGGATTGTGCAACGTCACCTTTGGAATCCATGGAATCTGTCCGAGAACGATATCTTCAATGCTGGGCTGGGTCGCAGCCGTCATGGCGATGGTGTCCCCGTCACATCCAAGGCCAGCAGTTATCCAGAGAACGTCGATTTCCGAGATAGCCTGCGAAGCTTGCGAACTGCCCTCTCGAATCGTCGCAGTGTCAGCCACTCGATGTCTGCTCCGAAGACGGAAAACTGGCGAATCGGCCGCTATGCGAGGTCCGCCAACTGCGTATTCTACAGAATTCCATCTTAGACGATGAGTTAATTTCCCCGTGGGAAGCCGCGCTGCAGGGCGGACTTCGGTCTCGAAACATGGAATGGACGTCCCTAGGAAGGCAGCCCCACTGGGAATCATGGGATCACAAGGGGCTAAGGCAAGCGGAGCGCAGCCGGTAGGGCCAATAGCGCATTTCACATCGAACTGATTTTCATGTATCGCGCTGCGTCCTTAACAGAAGAAAAGAAAACGTATGCGGCGAAAAGTATGCTTGCCGTTCCTACTAAGTTTCGAACCACCTTAAGTGCGGTCATGACGTCTCCTTAATACGCCAAATTTGCATTTGATCTTCGATGCCGTTGGCCCCGCAGCTGTTGGTCCAGGAGAGGTTCTTTTTGGCTGCACCATATTCGGCAGTCTTTCTCAAAGCGATTCAGTACCGCTGGAATCACCAAGCGGCAAGGCCAAATCGGTGATCAAATGAGGGGACACCAACGGCTCCCCTTTTCATTAAAATGACTACTCTCGAAAAACTGAGTTCAGACCCAAGGGTGACGGTTCGCAAAGCTGGTCCTCCAGATCCGGGCGGGACCTGCGTCGTCTACTGGATGCAACGTGCGCAGCGTGGTACCGGGACAACCCAGCTCTCGACGTGGCCGTGATCGCGGCCAACGAGTTGGGAAAGTCGGTCGTTGTATTCTTCGCGCCGGTTCCGTTCTAGTGCACGCTACTCAGCGGCCTTATTTTTTTCTGGCGGATGGCGTACCTGACATTGCTCGAGATGTCGCGAGCCGCCGAATTGGTTTTGTGCTTCGTGCTTATCCCGAACACAGCCTGTTGAAGTTTTGCGATGAAGTGCGCCCGGCCATGGTGATCGGCGACGAGAATCCCCTGCGCGAGCCAGAGGAATGGCGATGCCGGGTTACAGAACAAGTCCGATGCCCTTTTGGACCGTCGATGCTGACGTCATCGTTCCGTCCAGGTTGTTGGGTCGCGAGCACTATGCGGCTCGCACGATCAGGCCGACGCTCAACGAGTTGCTGCCCGATTTCTGGTTCCCCTGAAGAATCCGGTGGCGCATATACGCTGGGACACGCCACCGGTTTGCGATCACTTCCCCGGGAACACGATTTTACGAGCGACTGGATTCTGGATCGCTCAGTATCACCGGTGAAGCACCGGCGTGGTGGTAGCAGGCAGGCCCTCCGACTCTGCATGAATTCGTGAACAAAAAAATCTCCGTCTATCCTGTCCAGCGCAATCACCCGGAGGTCGATGGCACCAGCCACCTTTCTCCCTATCTGCATTTCGGCCATATCAGACCGCAGACTGTCGCGCTTGGAGTGCAGAATGCACCGGCTCCCCTGCAAGCGAGACAGGCTTTTCTGGAACAAGTCATCATCCGGCGGGAACTGGCGGTGAACTTCGTCCGCTTCAATCGTCACTATGATTCACTAGACTGCCTGGAACCATGGGCAGACCGCTCCTTTGCGGAGCATGCGACCGACCGTAGAGAGATTGTCTACAACGAGCGGCAACTGGAGAATGCCAAGACCCACGATCCGCTGTGGAATGCCGCACAGAAGCAAATGGTTCTCACCGGCTGGATGCACAACTACCTGCGAATGTACTGGGCCAAGAAGATTCTCGAGTGGAGTCCATCCATCGCAGTCGCCTACCGGCGCGCAGTGTGGCTGAACGATCGTTTCGAACTGGATGGCCGTGATCCCAACGGTTACGCCGGCATTGCCTGGGCAATCGTGGGCAAGCATGACCGCGCCTGGTCCAATCGGCCGGTGTTCGGGAAAATTCGCTACATGTCCTTCGCCAGCACCTCACGAAAGTTCAATTCCAAGAACTATATCGAGCAGATCGCAACCCTGGAGCGGCGCGGCGTTCCCGCAGATTAAGGCAGGCTGGTTTTCCTTCTACGTCTCAGAGTGGTTTCGACGATGCTCGGTCTCTGAGTTTCTGAGCTTGGAGTTCGCGCAGCTTATATCTTTGCAGCTTCCCGGTAGCCGTCTTGGGGAGTTCCCCCAAGTACTCAATCCATCGCGGACGTTTGTAGGCGCCAATTCTCTCGGCGACCCAACTTTGCAACTCTCGCGTCAGCTCATCCCTCGCAGCGAACCCGTCGTTCAGCACTACATAGGCCGTCACTTTGGTGAGACCGCTCTCATCGTCCCGAGCCACGACCGCAGCCTCCCGAATCGCCGGATGCGCAATCAGCGCACTTTCGACCTCCGTCGGACTCAACCATCGACCGCTAACCTTAAAAAGATCGTTAGCACGGCCTGCATACCAGAAGTAACTATCTTCGTCCTGGTAATATTTGTCACCCGTCCGGAACCAGTGGCCGTTGAAAGTTTCCTTGGTCTTCTCATGCTGATTCCAGTAACCGGCACAGGTCGAATCGCCTTTGATCAACAGATTGCCAATTCCTCCGGGAGCCACTAAATTCCCATCTTCATCGACAATCCTGGCCTCGTAGCCGGGGATGATCTTTCCGCTGGACCCCGGTTTGGCCTCGCCCGGACGGTTCGCGATCACCATCTGCAAAGTTTCCGTGGAACCGAGCGAATCGAGGATCTCAACTCCAAATCGCTGCTTGAATCGTTCAAAGAGTGGGGCAGGCAAAGACTCGCCTGCCGAGATCGCGTTGCGCACGCAGCTAAGATCAAACTCTCTTCCATTCCCACGATGGTGAGCCAGCAATGCAGCATAATTCGAAGGCACCGAGAAGAACAAAGTCGGCCGATAGCGTTCGATGTCGGCATAGACAGTTTCGGGCGTGGGACGCGCCGGAGAAAGGATCGTCGTGGCTCCGCAGCCCAAGGGAAAATATCCGGCATTCCCCAAACCGTAAGCGAAGAATCATCACGTTCATAGGCATTGCGGAAATAATCCCAGAAAGTATATATTTTTTCATCAGGATAAAGCTTTCTTATAGCATCTGTCCATCCCTGCTCAACAAGTGTTTTAAAGGCAGCGCGGGTTTCCGGCCTGAACAAAGCGTCATCAACCCAACGTTCAGGTTTATAAACATCCAGTTCAGTCGGCATTACATTATAATCTCCTGTAAGTATAACAGGTTTACCTGATGCGAGCAGCGAAGCTGCATGTATTGTAAACAACTGAAACCAGTTAAGCTTATAATCGAATTTAGGACCGGGTGCAGGATTGCCGTTAGGCAGGTACAGGCAGCCAATAATAAGGCCGTTCACTGAAGCTTCAATATACCGGCTTTGTATATCTTCATCATTATCCGGAAGTGCACGCCTTACTTCTTTTATTTCATGATCACGGGAAAGTATGGCAACACCGTTCCAGCTTTTCTGTCCGTGCCATAAAGCAGTATAGCCTGCATCTTTAATAGCCTGTTCAGGAAATTTTTCCTGTGGCGCTTTAAGCTCCTGCAGGCAAACAATATCCGGCGAAGTTTCGCCTAACCAGCGCAGCAAAACAGGCAGCCTGCCGTTAATCCCGTTCACATTATAAGTTGCAATTTTCATTATACAAATTAAATAAAACCTGCAATACCCTGCGAAAATTATATTGCATCGGTAGTACTATATTAACTGTGTCGGTTACTTAAATTGCTGATTTTGAGATTGCTGAATTGTGTAATTTACTCACAACTGACTTCACATCACAAATCCAAGTCAACATCTTAATCTATACAACACACTAATTATTATAACGGATATATTTTTTAATAGACCGGTTGTTTACAAAAGTCAGCAGCAACAAAATAATTATTGCTGCAATCAGTGTATAATAGGATATATATTGACTGATGAAAATATTTTGCGCAGCAAGCGTTTTTTGTAATATGAATTGCAGTACAGATACAATTATAATTGTGAGTATAATAGTGATGATGTTTGATGGCAAAAATTGTTTTCGCAAAAAGCTTTGCAATTGTTTTGGCGCCGCGCCAAGCGTCATTAATAAAACGATCTCTTCTTTTGAAGATGCAATGGTAAGTTGTATGAACAAAGTAAAAATAAGCAATGCGAATAAAAACATTAAGCCGCCGGTTATCCATGAAGTAACTACAACTGCATTAATAATACCACGGTATTTTTCGAACCGTGTTTTTTCTTCATTGGTTGATAAATTATGTTTTGAGAGATATGCAGCAAGCTGCGGATTGGCTGCATCTTTTGTTTGAATGATAACACGTGAAGGCTGCTGGTTTACACCTCTTCCAAACTTTTTATTTGCCCAATCCATGAATGGCTGCGGCACAAGCACTGATGAAATACGGTCGCTGTAGCCAACAACTTTTCCATAATAATTTACAATGCCGGCTGATGTTTGTATATCTATCTGAACGGGAAGATTTTTTACAAGGTTCTGTGATAGTTGTGGCAAATGTTGTGATTGCGCAAAGCCAAAATTATACATGTCTAAAAACATGTTGGGAATGATCATCGGAATAAAATTGCTGGTTTCATTCCATTGCCAGTCGGGCGTATTTACATCAAGAAATTCATCGGGCACGCTTTCAAAAAAGAAATCACTGTAAAAAGGAATTTGCTTGCTTATACTTTGCACGCCAACACGAAAACTGCTTGGTGTAAGTATCCCGATCTTTTCAACAAAGGGTTGTTGTTTCAGGTCATTTATTTCAGCATTGCTTAAAGTTGCTTCACCAACATTTTTATCTGTTACAATCTTATTGATCACAAGAAAATCAGCAATACTGTCCTGGCTTGTTTTGCTGTATAATATTTGCTGGTAATTGGATTGAATCTGTACAGCAGCTAATATTAATAACAATGCAATGAACAATCCGACCACAGCCATTGTATTGCGGCTGCGGCCTGAACCTGTGCGTATCAGTTTCTTTAAAAGTGTGTTGAGCATAAACCTTACCCCTAACCCCTCTCCAAAGGAGAGGGCATGAAAGCTTATAAATTTAAAATTCGTGTATAATTAAAATGTTCATCATCTTCCAGGTCAGTTAATATAAATCCTGCATTGCGTTTTTTACATTCTGCTTCAATTAAAGCCCTTGCTTTATCAATATTATTTTTATCCAGGTGGCTAAATGGTTCATCCATTATTAACCAATCGAAAGGTTGCACCAGCGAACGTATGATAGCAATACGCTGCTGTTCGCCATAACTGCACATAGAAGCTTTTTGATTTAATATAGAAGTAATGCCCAATTGCTCCGCCATTTCATCAATCACATTGCTTTCATAAAATGGTTGCTGCAGCACACGGTTCAACTCAATATTTTCTCTTGCTGTAATGTTGGGAAATAAACGCAGGTCCTGGAAAATGATACTGATATTTTGTTGCCTTAAAACTGCAAGCTCATCCTGTTTTATTGAAGAAAGATTTTTATTATTCCATAAAACCTCACCTTCAAAATCTTTACGCAGTTTATAAATTATATGTACCAGCGTTGTTTTACCGGTTCCGCTTGGCGCTTTTATCTTAATAAAATCTGCGCTTTCAAATTGCAGCGGTTTATTCCATACATCAGAATTGCGCTGCAGCAATTTATCTTTTAAAGGAACAGGAATAATGTTTTGTAATTGCAGTCGCATTATTGTTGAGCATATTTTTTTGGTGACCGGCAGCTGATACCTTGTTCATCACGGTTGTAGCTTGTCCCGAACTTGCTTCGGGATCACTCCCTTGTACTGTATATTTTAAAGCATCTGTGGTTTCAAATTCATAGTAACCTGGCTGATACTAATTTTCTTTCATTTCAAAATTATAAACATCGTTTATATAACCCGCTTCAGAGGTCGGTGTTTTAACTTGTTGTTTTATATCCTTTCCATCCATACCAGGTTACTACTGCAAAACAAAATAAAGGAACAATATATGCCTGTGCTGTACTTTTTTCTGAAAGCATGCCCATAATATACGGCATAAGTGCGCCGCCAACTATAGACATGATAATAAAAGATGCGCCACGCTTGGTATTATGCCCGAGATTTTTTACACCCAATGCAAAGATTGTTGGGAACATAATGCTTTCAAAAAAGAAAACCGCCATCAGTGAATAAACAGAGATCATTCCTTTGCCTGTAACAACAACAACGCATAAAATAATATTGATGATTGAATAAATAGTAAGCAGGCGGTTCGGCGCAATTTTTTTCATAAGCGCTGTTCCGGCAAAACGGCCTAATGTAAAAAGCATTAAGCTTAGCGAAAGAAAATAAGAAGCTTTTGCACTGGTGATTGATGAACTTGCTTCAGTGCAATAATTTATAAAAAGTGCTGCAACGCCTACCTGTGCTGCAACATAAAAGAATTGTGCAATGATAGCGCCTGTAAAATTTTTATGGCTGAATAAAGGCTTTATATCCTGTTTTATATCACTAACCAATTCATCTTCTTTTATCTCGGGCAATGCTGTTTTAATAAACATGAGCGCAACTAAAAAAACAATACCGCCAATAACCAGGTAAACATATTTAACTGTATCAAGATTGCCCTCGCCGCCACCGGTTGTAAAGAAAAGATTTGCCCCGATGATCGGCCCTATAAAAGCGCCAACACCATTAAAACTTTGAGCAAGATTTAAGCGGAATTCAGATGTTTCCGGTTTCCCTAAAACAGTTATATAAGGATTAGCTGCAGTTTCTAAAAATGTAAGTCCTGAAGCCAATATAAATAATGATAAAAGAAAGAAATTATAACTTTCAAATTGCGCTGATGGAAAAAATAAGAAAGCGCCTGTTGTATATAAAAGTAATCCGGTGATTATTCCTTTTTTGTAACCATACTTATTCATGAACAGGCCTGCCGGAAGGCAATTAAAAAATAAGCGCCAAAATAAGCACCCTGCAAAAGTGTTGATCTTGTTTTGGTGATGTTTAGTAATTCCTGGAAGTGTTTGTTGAGTACATCCAAAAGCCCGTAAGCAAGTCCCCATAAAAAAAATAAACTTGTTACAAGTATTAACGGAAGAAGATAATTTCCCTTTCCTTTTTCAACAGAAATTTTTGATTGCGTAGTTGCAAGCGCCATAATTTGGTTTTAAATGAGTGTTCGTTAGATTTTGTGGAAAAGATAGAAATAGATTTGTAAACCGCTGAATATTTTTATGCAATCGAACATCATTTGTTATTACAGGGAAATCTTTTGAAGCAATCTCAATTTTTAAAGACGTATAATATTCCTGATCATTCAAAATAAATCATTACTTCCGGTAACCAACAATATTCAGAAATGTTCCGATGTGTTCAATACTTATTTCAACTTCATCGCCTTCATTTAATGTAAAATCATTTGTTGGTACAATACCGGTGCCTGTCATTAAAAAACAACCATGTTCAAATATGTTTTCACGAAATAAATATTCAGCAAGTTCATCAAACTTCCGCTTCATCCGGTTCAACTGAATAGATCCTTCAAACATTATGTTGTTTGCTCTTTTAATATTTATACTGATGGTTGTATCCAAAGAAATTTCCTGTTCCGGAATATACAGGCAAGGCCCAAGTGCGGCACTGCGTTCATATACTTTTGCCTGCGGAAGATACAGAGGGTTTTCACCTTCAATATCGCGTGAGCTCATATCGTTGCCGATTGTATATCCTGTAATTTTCCCTTTTGAATTAATGAATAAAGTAAGCTCAGGTTCGGGCACATTCCATTTGGAATCTTTACGTATATACACTTCTTCATTATGTGCAGCCACGCGATGCGGCAAAGCTTTAAAAAATAATTCGGGGCGTTCTGCATTATATACTTTGCTGTAAAAATCTGCGCCGCCTGCATCTTTACTTTCTTCCATTCTTGCATCGCGGCTGCGGAGATAGGTAACGCCGGCCGCCCATACTTCCTGCGTTCCGATTGGTGCAAGAATTTTTATATTCATTCCAGTCAACATCAATTTTATTCTTTGTTTGTGTTGATAAGTATTGAAACAAATCATCATGATTTATCAGCTCATCAAAATCTTCTTCAATTAAAAAATGCTGATCATTATTTTGAAGAATAGTGCCGGAAGATGTTTTAAATAATTTCATTTTAATGCAGGCTTTATTGTAAAATAATAGCAGCCACAGATGCACGGATATTTTTTAGTAAACTTCTATTGTGCATTCGCGATTATTTCTTTACAGGTTTTTTACGTCATCAAGGTTAACATTAATCAATTGTTGCAATAATGTTTTCAATGAATTATAATCACCCTGTAAATGCATGGTAGTTTGATGGTATTCCTGTATTTCACCGGGCTTTAATTCTTTCGCGGGTGAAGATGATTCCACTTCATAAAACGGCCCCATCTGTGTTCCATCCTGCAAAGGCCCATCATTATAAGAATTGATACCATCGCCTTTATATGGTTGTTTCTGTAATTCCCATTTTGAGTTTACATAGTTCCCATCTTTATGCACTTCAGGAATTAAAATAGTCAATATATTTTTCCTGAAATCATAACTGCATACAAACGGTTTTGCGATTACAGGTTTAAGCCCAAGTTTACCTCTTGATTTTCCATCGCAACGGAAATACAACACACTGTCTTTTACAATTAATCTTGATGAATCAATCTTTCCAAAATAATCATCGGTTATAAATGAACGTGCATTTTTTATGCGGCGAAAAAGGAATGATAACTTTTGTTTCTTCTGTTGGCGTAAACATACCAAGCAGCCAGATAGAAAGTAACCCGCTGTCTTTCTTCCATGCATTATTGCCGGTATTTTTTATTTGATTGGTTGATTCATACGCAACAGTTTTAATGCCATCCGGGAATTGTAGTATTTAGTTTTTGTTCAATTGCATTTTTATCAAGCAACTGTATTTTTCTTGTGATATCAATATTGAATGTCGTGCCTGAATAATTGGTTAGCGATGAAGCAAGAGAAAACGTTGCAGAAGTTTTATCTGATTGGTCAACCTTATAAGCGATCGTATCAATTAATGCAGGAACCTGCCAGTGTGCAAAATCAAACGGATCATCTTTTTTAAAATAGATAGAATACTGCCCGCCTTCAGGGCCAATCCAGAATCTTTCTTCACCACCAACCGGGTTGAATTGTTTTTTCTTTGCTGAATCAAAGAGTTTATAATTTATCCATCCGAAACTGTTGCCGCTGTCGCCTGTTGCCGTACTTGTAAAAACCCTTCCCTGGTAATCTGCACAAAGCAAAACTTTTGCCTCGCCGTTTTCAAGTTCTATTACATTGTTTGCATGTTTTTTTATGAATGCAGCATCGTAACCATAACTGCCTTTTGCAAAAGTTGAATCATTAATGGTGTACATTGTATTTTGATTGGTATTATTGCCGGTGTTATTGCATGCATCAATAAAAAGCAAGAGAAAGCAGTAAATTAATTTCGTTGGTTTCATATCAGCAAGTTTACAAGCCAATCATTTAATAAGTGTAAGATATAAGTTTTTGTTCGTCATTGTAACAACGAATCTTCCTACGGAGCGTCATTTCGATTTCGAATGTTCGGGAGAGTCTCTTGACATTCGAACTGTTCAAATGCCAGAGGCTTCTCCTTACGTCGAGGTGACTTCAATAAGTATGATCATCAAATCGACGAACGTATCACTTACAAAGAAATCCCTCTCTTCCACGGAATAAAATCATCATGCAAAGTTACTTCCGCTTTTGCCTGCACATCACCATTGGCAACATCAATAATATAATTCAAAATTCTTTCACCGGCCTGTTCAATCGTTTCATTGCCTTCTATAATTGACCCTGTATCAATATCAATTATATCATTCATTTTATTGTACAATGTTGTATTGGTTGATAATTTTAAAACAGGCGCAACCGGGTTTCCTGTTGGTGTTCCCAAACCGGTGGTGAACAAAACAACTGTTGCGCCGGAACCAACTTCAGCTGTTGTTGATTCAATATCGCTGCCCGGTGTACATAATAAATTCAATCCCGGTTTTGAAATTTTTTCAGGATAATCCAATACATCGGTAACAGGAGAAGTGCCGCCTTTTTTTGCAGCGCCGGCAGATTTTATAGCATCCGTGATCAATCCATCTTTTATATTTCCGGGTGAAGGATTTGCATAAAAACCAGAACCAACTTCCATTGCCCGTTTATTATAAGTTGTCATTAACTGCATGAATTTTTCTGCAGTTGCATCATCAACACAACGGTCGCTTAATTCCTGTTCAACACCACAGAGTTCCGGAAATTCAGATAACACAACTGAGCCGCCCAATGCAACCAATAAATCAGAAGTATAACCAATAGCCGGGTTTGCAGAAATACCCGAAAAACCATCTGAGCCGCCACATTCCAAACCAATACATAATTTACTTAAAGGAGCAGGTTTGCGTTCTAATTCATTAGCGGCTGCCAGGCCTGAAAAAGTTTTTTTAATGGCTTCAGCTCAGCAATTGTTTTTCGTTGCCGATTTTTTGTTGTTCCAATAAAAATAATGGCTTTGAAAAATCTGCATCACGCTTTTCAATTTCTTCTTTCAATAAAGCGATCTGCGCATTCTGGCAACCTAAACTTAAAACAGTTGCGCCGGCAACATTTGCATGTGTTATATAACCTGCAAGCAAGCCGCATAAAGCCCTTGCATCATCTCTTGTTCCGCCACAACCTAAAGTATGTTTTAGAAATTTTATGCCGTCAACATTGGGGAAAATTTTTTTGTTGTTCAATTCAAATTCATCTTCATCTGCAAAGAGCATTTCATATTCTGTATTTCCCGTTTCATACTCCTGCACCATGCGTTGCACCATGGCTTCATAAGGCGATTGTTTTGGCGCATAACCGAGTGCTTTCATAAATGCTTCCTGCAAAACATCTACATTTTTATTCTCGCAAAAAACCAATGGAATTACCAGCCAGTAATTTCTTGTTCCAACAGAACCATCAGCACGGTGAAAGCCATTGAATGTTTTGTTTTGAAAGGATGAAATAATCCGGTTTATGCCATTGCGTATGTCTTTCTTTTAAAGCAAAACTGTTTGATGCATGCTGAATATTTTGTGTTGATATTAATCCGCCCTGCGGAATAAACTTTGTTGCTTTACCAACCAACACCCCATACATAATAACGTGCATCACCTTCATTTAAATCTTCCAGTGCAAATTTGTGTTTGGCAGGAATATTTTCCTTCAATTCAACAGCAGGCAAAGTTTTCACTGCCTGCATTTTCACCTTTATATAAAACCGTAAGTGCTACGGCAACATTATCCTCGTTATGTATTTTTAAAGTTTTTGTTTGCATAATATCCGCAATCGTTCTCCTGTTTATTTGATTTCGTGACTGGCATTGATTATTCTGCCCGCAAATTATTTTACAAAGAAAAGTAAACGTGTTGTGCTATCAGATAAAGTTAAGTATAGATAAAACAAAAAATGTTGTAAGGTTGTTTTAGTGTTGCGATAACGCATCGTCTTCGCTTCAGGCGGAAGACGATGCCCGACATAAAAACAAGTAAGAGTAAAACACCACCGCTCCGAACGTCTTGCCCAACTTGATTGGGCATCTCATAATTAAACTCTCTGCTCCCCTTTAGGGTGGGGGCTTCTTAAGGACCTTGTAAAAACAATCGCTGGTAGGTAAGAAATGCCCGTTTTGAAAGCACCACGTAATTGTGGTCCGCATCCGGCCTGGCGCGATGGCTGCGCAAAACAAAATCAGAGAATTGTTTATGCTGTGGTGTAACCGGGAGGTTATGGGGGTATGATGTTGCTTTTTCAGCAGCTAAGCCCGTGAATCCTTCTGGCTTTGGTAGTGGAAGAAACAGGTTGTGGGTATATATCTTTTGAAGGTAAAGAATTGTTAGCCGGGCATTCAGTGGTATTGTCCTGTAATTGCTTCCTCTCTGGCGGGTTTACCAGTTGCAGCAAAGCAATTTTTACATCGGCCCTGGCCAGGCCTTGTTTCACTAAAGCAATAGCTTTTGATCTCAGTGAAGGGAACAAACTATACACTTTTTGTTTAGCCGGCAGGCTTTGGTAAACCTCACTTGCAATTATATTGCCGGCTCCAAACCGCGTAGAGCTTCTACGGCTGCCTTCAAAACATTTTTTCGTTTTAACATCTTTTCGCGTAAGGCTGCTCTTCATCCGTACATAATATTTCCCGTCCATTTGATAATAGGTCAGGTTACCAATAGTACCCGTTATTTTTATATGTCCTGCCTGCTTTGCCATTCAATACTAAAATTATAAAAAATAATAGCACATAATTTCACCTCTTCACCATTTTAACTTTCCTGAATGTTAAGGAGTAAACAAAGCCGCATTAATTTGTAAATTACCTGTGAATTTTTACTCCCCGTCGCTTGGTCGGCGATGGGACTTTCTTATTTCTCATTACATTATTGTTTGGCATCCACAAAAAAGCCCCTTCACAAGGGCGCAGACACGTATAAAACAATGAACTATCAGCTATGAACTAACCACCTTTCCTCCATAGTTCCCTTATACTTCCCCTATACTTCCCTAATACCTCACCTTATAGTTACTGCGTGGGTCAGCACCATATACTGCGTGGGTCACTAATATTTACTGCGTGCTTTCATGTAATTTATTTAAGTCAGTTCCGGCCTCACACGTGATCCGCCACGCGGGTTTGCCAATCTGTCTATAGTCAATGGTCGTCATAAAATAGGGGTCTTTATTGATCTTTAGCCCGCAAATGCAGAGACAATAATTGGGTAAGGTTGTTATTCAAATAAAAATTTTTTAAGATAATATTTGCCTTTTATCAACGGTTAACAGTTGTCGGTTAGCGGTCAACGGTGAACCCGTTCTATAACCCCCTTTAGAGCCTGCCCCGAATTCACTTCGGGGGCTGGGGGCTTGCAATAATATCTGATTTTATTGTCAGGTAAGAACATTTATTTTATCAAGGATTTTTATTTCCGGGATCATCAGCCGCATTTACATAAGTTACACCCGATGGCCCGTAACCGGTGATCTCTACAATAACCGGTTCATCACCCGTCATGGCAAAATGATTTTGATTCTTTTACTTCTGAATAAATACTTCCAACAGGAAGCTTTTTTAATTTGGTTTCATCAAACTTATCACCATATCCAAAATACCAGGTTCCTGAAATTACTGTGGCCATCCTATCATCAGGATGAAGATGCGCAGGTATTTTTGTATTAGCTGCAACCTTTAATAAAATTGTATAAAGCCCGGTCTTTGAAGGATCGCCATGAATAACTATAACCTGTACTGCACTTAAATTAGAAGAGCCAGGCGCAGTTGAGCCGGTTGCTTTTGTATTGATAATTTCCTGTTGAGTTAAACGAAGCTGTCCGCTTGTATCCTGTTGTGCATTTGCAGATATACTATTTAATGTAAGTATAAGAAAGAGGCTTAATAGAAACTTTCTGCAAAATTTATTTTTTAATTTAGTTGAGTACATCAGGTTTTAATTTTAATAATTACGCTTATTAAATTTTTATTTTGACAACAGAAAAGCAAGCAGGTCATGTTGCACCTGTTCTGTATTTTCCTGCACAAGCCAATGTCCTGCACCTTTAATAATTGATGGCGTTACATTGTCTGCAACCAGCTTACAATGATCAGTGAAATAAGATGCCGCAGAAAATTCTCCGCTCATAGCAAGGAAAGGCATTTTTAATTTTGTCTTCATGAACTGCTGGTTATCTATTGCATCCTGCGGAAAAGCAGCAAACCAATGAAAAGCACCATAAGTTGATTTTGGTGTTGAATATGCTCTTACAAATTCATCAATTTCATCTTGCGTAAATGCATTTTCTTTATGACCAACAACCGGCCAGAAATTGGTAAGAAACTCTTTTTCTTTTCCTGCAACAATATCGCCTGATGCAGGCCAGCCAAAGAAACCAAACCACCATGCATGTGCACGCACATCACTCCACACCGGTTCAATACCGGGCAACAATGCATCAAGCAATGCAAGCTTTTTTACTTCATCACTGTATTGCGCTGCATAAGCATATGCTACCATCAAACCAATATCATGACCAACAACATTTATATTATTGTAAGCCAAGTTGTTTTACAAGTGCATGAATATCCTGCGCGAGTTCTTTTTTTGTATAACCTGCTATCTGGTTTATCACTTTCACCAAGTCCTGGCAAGTCTGGCGCAATAACCGTAAAATGTTTTGAAAGTTCAGGCAGTAAACGATTCCACATATACCAGTTTTGCCCGAAGCCATGAATTAATAATAATGGTTCGCCTGTTCCGCCAATAACATAATGAATGTTGATGCCATTCACATTTGCCATCAAGCTTTTAAAATTGGATGGTGGCGATGCAGGTTTAATTGTTGATGACGAAGATGCTGTACTCATTGTATCTGTATTTTTCTGAGTAGTTGAAGAATTGTTGTTGCAGGAAATTAATACAGGCAACAATATAGCCATTATCACGAATGAAGCGAGGTTGGCTCTTAAAACATGCTTTGTATTATACGTTCTTAATTTCATAAAAAACAGGTTAATAATGAAGATGGTTAATATAAATTTTATTGAGGTGGTAATTGAGTTGTGATCGCAATCCTGTTCCATGCATTGATAGCAACAATTGCCATGATGATATAGGTTAAATATTTATCATCAAAAAACTTTGCTGCTTTTGCATACACTTCATCAGAAACATGATTGTTTATCAGCGTAACTGCTTCTGTAAAAGCAAGCAAAGCTTTCTCTTCATCGGTAAATAAATCAACTTCCTGCCATGCATTTAAAAGATAAATGCGCTGCTCTGTTTCACCTGCGGCTCTTGCTTCTTTTGTATGCAGGTTGATGCAAAATGCACAGCCATTAACCTGTGATGCTCTTATTTTAATTAAATTTTTATGGGTTTCTTTTAACCCGGAAGCTGATAAATATTTTTCGATAGGGTATAGCACACGATAAGCTTCGGGATCAACTTTGCTTACAATAATTCTTTCCTGCATAGGTAATTAATTTTTTAGGTTTCAAAGTTCGTTAGGTTAACGTAACAGTCAATATTCGAATAATCAGTTTTCATGTAAAAATTATCGTTTATTAAACTGCAACAGCAATAGTTAGTTTCTCTTTTTTAAATTCAGTGAAATTGCTTCCGGTAATTGTTTTAAAAAATTTGCTGAAGTGCGCACAATCTAAAAAACCAAGATTATACGCAATCTCTTTCATGCTGTTATCGGAATATAAAGCCATGCGCTTTGCTTCCAATGTAATGCGTTGACGAATATGATAACCTGCAGAATAACCTGTTATTTTTTTAATAATTTCGTTAAGATAATTCGGCGTAACAAATAAAATACTCTGCATAATCAGCCACCATTTTTTTATCTCGGAAATTTTTTTCAAGTGCTTGCATAAACTTTTGTACAAGCTCCATATTTCTTGTTTGCATTACCGGCTGAAAACTTTCATCAAATTGCCTTGTGAGATAAATTAAAAATATTTTCAGGTACCGTTTTAATATTTCGGTTTTAAAAATAAAAATGTTTGCATATTCTTTCATCATGCGCACAATAATTTCCTGCATATCATCAATCAATTCAGCTTTAACAAAAATTCCCCGTGTTCTGGAAAATAAATTGCAAAAGATTCGCCTGGCAGGTTAAATCAAATTCAAGCTCACCAATATTTAAAAAGTTTTCCGTGAAAGAAATAATAAAACCTTCTGCATTTTCATCTACCAAAATTTTATTTTGTTGTGATGGGTTTAAACAAAACACAAAGTTTGGCTCTATTGGGGCCGAAGTAAGATTGCAGTGATAAGTGCCGTTGCCTTTTGTTAGCCAGATAATTTTAAGCTGGTTCTTGCTGCAGCATAATTCATTTGTAGTATCAAAGTTTTCTTGAATCCATTGTTCAATGGTTTCAACTTCGAAATGCTAATACTGGTTTTTGCTAACATATAATCTGGTGCGCTTTTCATGTGCTTTAGTTTTTAAATGTGATGATTGCACATGAATGTTTACCGAATACATGCCATTAATTTTATAAATAAAATATTCGCAGAACGTTTTCTATGATTAACGCAATGAAAAATAAGCGTTATAATTTTTACTATTATAGTTTTTAAATTGGTTTTGAAATAATAGTATCTCCGAAATTATCGGAGTTTTATGGAACAGGCTACGGATCTTTCGGAGTTATTAAATGCTCTATTGAAAATCTTCTTTTTTAATTCCAAGCTTTTGCATTCTTGACTCAAGCGTTGTTGGTTTTTCATTCAGTAATTCAGCGGCTCCATCTTTACCGCGTATTCGTCCATGTGTTTTTGCAAGTACAGAAGAAATATGCTCTATTTCAGTTTGACGTTGCAGTCGTTTTATATCATCAATTGTTTTTATAGAATTGGGTTGAAGAAATTGCTGCTGATTATTATTATTTGAAGCAAGATTTTGCCTTAAAGATAATTTAGATGAGCTATCATTTAAGATAACAGATTGCTCCATAATATTTTCAAGTTCACGAATATTGCCCGGAAAATCATAAGCTAATAATTGCTGCAACATCTGATCGCTGATGCCATTGTATGTTTTATTAAACTTCTTTGCAAAACCTTCTGCAAAATATTCAGCGAGTTCTTTAATGTCTTCTATGCGTTCACGCAAAGGCGGCAACGTAATCGGGAAAAACATTCAAGCGATAATATAAATCCAAACGAAACCTTCCCGCAGCCATTTCGCTTTGAAGATTGCGGTTGGTTGCAGCAATTACACGCACATCCACTTTTATAGATTGCTTTCCGCCAACACGTTCTATTTCTTTTTCCTGTAAAACGCGCAGTAATTTAACCTGTAATTCAACCGGCATATCACCAATCTCATCTAAAAAAATGGTTCCGGTATCAGCCTGCTCAAATTTGCCGATGCGTTTGTCTAAAGCATTTGTAAATGCACCTTTTTCATGACCGAATAATTCAGTTTCAATCAATGTTGGCGGCAATGCAGAACAATTAATTTTTATAAATGGTTTATTTTTTCTTGGCGAAAGTTCATGAATACAACTTGCAATTTTTTCTTTGCCTGTTCCGCTTTCACCAAGAATTAAAACCGATGTATCAACCGTTGCAACCTGTTCCACTAAATCGAGCACATTTAGTAAGGAAGAACTGTTGCCAATAATATTTTTAAACTTATTTTGTTGATGTGCTTTATTTTTCTCGGTATTTATTGATGTATCATTTTCATGCGCAGATAAACTTTCGATGATCGCCACCAAAGGCATTTGCATACGTGAAAGAAGGCTAAGCTGATCAGTGGTAAAACCGTTATTTGATTTTCTGAAAAACACAATGGAAGCAATGTTGCCGTCACCAATAATTACCGGAAAAATAAGTGCTGATAAAAAATTAAATTGCTTTGCCAGCAAATCGCCGCATAGCATTTTTTGTAAGCGATTTTTTAAACGCTTCGCTATTGTAAATAGCGGGCGTGTAATCAACCGGAGAATTGATCATTATTGATTCAACCGCATTTTCTTTTAAGCCGGTAATCATACTCAGTTCTTTAATCCCGATCGTTTGATATTCATCAAATCCAATTCTTAAAAAACTTACACCAAAATAATTATTTGAGCCTGGCAACTTAAACTTAGCCGCCATTAAATCAAAAGGAATATGTTGCTGTAAAGCTTTTGCTGTATTTAATAATTTTTGCTGTAGAATCTCCCTGGATTTTTCAACAGCAAATAATTCTTTCTGCAATAAAAGATCTTTGCGCCACCTTGCTTCCATACTGTTTTCATGACGATAAAAAGCAATATCAATCATTACCAATAAATCCTTTTCCCGAAAAGGTTTTACCAAAAATCCATAAGGCTCTGTTGCTTTTGCTTCTTCTAAAATTTTTTGATTGGAGTTGGCAGAAAGATATACAAATGCAATATTTTGTTCTCTTAACTCTTTTGCTAATTCAATGCCGTTTAGCTTTACCCTTTAAATGTATATCGAGCAATACAAGCGAAGGTTTTTTGCTTTCAATAATTTCCCTTGCTTCAACAACATTATCTGCAATACCACAAACAGTGTAACCTGCATTTTGCAAGGTTAATTGTAGGTCATCTGCAACAATAAATTCATCTTCAACAATTAATATCGTTTTAGTCATAGTATTTCAATTCATTGCCTTTATTCAATACCAATTGATGTAAGTTTTGTATCGTTTATAAATTCAACCTGCACACTAACGCCGTCTTTATTTTCAAAAATAAGTTTGCCATTTATTTGTTTTGCAAGACCATATATCAAACGCATGCCCATAGAGGTGCTGTCCTTTAAATCAAAATTACCGGGCAATCCAATGCCATTATCTTTTATCCCGAGTAAGATTTTATTATCCTGTATGTTATGCATATTAATATAAACGCTTCCGGCTTCTCTTCCTTCAAAAGCATATTTTATAGCATTGGTAATTACTTCGTTCAAAATTAATCCAATGGGAATCGCCTGTGAAATATCAAGCAGTATCTCGTCAACATTAATCAGGAAGTTTATTTCTTTGCCGTTATTAAAACTTGTTTTAAGATAGTCTGACAACTCAGTGATATATGTTTGGATATTTACTGAAGTAGTATTTTCAGGCTGATATAATTTTTGATGAATGAGCGACATCGCGTGCATACGATGACGGCTTTCTTCTATGGCTTTTATAGCATCTTCATTATTTAGGTACTTTGCCTGCGTATTAAGCAAGCTGGTCATAATTTGCAGATTGTTTTTTACCCGGTGATGCACTTCTTTTAGCAACCATCCTTTTTCTTCCAGCAATGTATCTTTTTCGCCGATGAGTTTGTCTTTATCGCTTAACAGGTTTTGTAACTCTGTATTTTTCCGTTAATGATTTCCTGCTGTGCCATAAGCTGGCGATTATTTTTTTGCTTTAATGCATAACGGCTATATCCAACTATCATTAAAACAAGTAATACAGCAACAATTATATAGGTAAAATTTCTTGCCTGTACAGTGCGTTGCAGTTCCTTATCTTTTACCTGCTCCTGAGAATGTGCAAGCTGCAAGATCTTTTTCTTTTTTCTGCATTTCATATTGTATTTGAAGTTCTGCAATCTGTTTACTCTTTCTGTCGGTAAATAAAGAATCGCGTAACCGCTGTTGCGTTTGCAGATGCTGAATAGCAGAGACATAGTTATTTTGCGCAGAATCCGTTTTAAACAGCAATTGATGAATATCCATCTGGCGTGTAGGTGAGGCAGCCAAACGTTTAAAAGAAAGTGCTTTTAGCAAATAACTTTTTGCCAGTGCATATTGTTTGATGTCAACATAAAATTTCCCTATAGAATAGTACGCTTCTGATCCGGTAATGGTATTACTGCGTTCGCCAACCACTTGTTGCTTCATTTGTAATTGTGCCAAACTATCCAGCACAATCATTTGCTTGTAACTGGTTTCCGCTGCCTTTAAATTTTGCAATGCGAAATAACAGTCGCCTAAAGATGCTTCTACAATTTCTTTATCAATATATCTTGACGGCGGATTTTCCCACACAAACTTTTGCAGAAAATCGAGCGCTTCCTTTGGTTTATTTTTTTTCAGCAATGCTTGTGTGATTTCTCCACAGATAGGAAAAAGGTATTCAATTCTATAAGCCACTAAGTATTTTAGTGCTTTTTGAAAATAAAAGAGACTGTTATCAACATCTCCCACAGCTTTATACGACATGCCGAGTTGGGAATAAACCATACCACCTGAGTATTCTTCTTCATGCAGCGAATCCATGTTTTTTACGGCTGCCAATGCATAAAATAAACTCACATTGTTATTACCTTTTAGTGTGTTGATTGCAGCCAGTTCAGAATAGTCTGTATATATTGCTAATCCTAAAGATTGCATGATTATAATGGCTTCCTGTAATTCCGTTTCAGCAAGTATAAGATTATCCGGATGTAGTTTGTGCAGGTAGGAAAGGTTTTCGAGAGCATCAGCTACTTTCTTTTTCTTGCCTAATGTTTTATAAATGAAAAGTGCATTTTTAAAATGACTAATTACTTCGTTGTACGAGCTTTCAGTGTGTGGCATATATCTTCCTAACTCAGCCCACCAGTCAGCTTCTTTTAGTTTATTACCGCTTTTTTGATACCCTTCTATAATTTGCAGGAAACATTTTCTTCCTTCTTCTATTTTGCCTGTAGTAAAATAGTATTTCCCTTTCAAACATAAACTCTGGCATAACCAATCCTGGTTCTGCAGCGAATCAGATAATTTTTCTGCCTGAATTATAAAAGAATAAGCGCTGTCTGAGTTTTGTTTCAACTCACCTGGTCTGAAAAGATACCGTTCACCCAACATAATTAAAATATGCACCTTTAATACACCACTTGTTTGGTTTGCAATTGCCAAAGCTGAATGCATTTCCTTTTTCTCAGCATAAGCATTTGCAACAAGAAAAGTTGCATCGTTATAATCAGCCTGAAAATGTAAAAGCACACTCATTTGCCGGGCCTGTTGTGCCATTAGCAATGCACTGTCTAAAATCTTTGGCACATCAGGCATCTGGTATAAGTAAATGCTATCCAGTTGAAGCAATAATTTTATCTTTACTGCATCCGATTTGCTATTTTTATAAGCGGCCAATATGTTCTCAGCTTTTACAGTTTGTGCAAAAGCACCGGTAGCATTTATTAACAATAAAAAGATCAGGAGTGCCTTTATTAAAAGCTTATGAAAACTCACTCCATATATTTTTTTTATATAATTCACTAAGCTGTAGTCAGTTAAATTTTTTAAAGTATTCTCCGCTTTAAAATCAATTACCAGTTTTACGCCTGAATCATTTGCAATAAAAAGATTTCCATTTATCTGTTTTACCAATCCTTTCATTAACCGCATTCCCATAGAGTCTGAAATTTGAATATTGAAATCATCAGGCAATCCAACGCCGTTATCTTTTATTTCAAGCAAAATTTTACTTCCATCAATGCATAGCATCTTTATTTGAATATTGCCGGCTTCTCTTCCTTCAAAAGCATATTTTATAGCATTGGTAATTACTTCGTTCAAAATTAATCCGATGGGAATGGCCTGTGAAATGTCAAGCAGTATCTCGTCAACATTACTTAAAAAGTTTATTTCTTTTCCATTATTAAAACTTGTTTTAAGATAGTCTGACAATTCAGTGATATAGGTTTGCATATTTACTGATGTTGTATTTTCAGATTGATATAATTTTTGGTGAATGAGCGACATTGCCTGCATGCGATGGCGGCTTTCACTAATAGCTGCAACAGCCTCTTCGTTATCCAAATATTTTGATTGCGTGCTTAATAAGCTGATTACAATTTGCAGGTTATTTTTTACGCGATGATGTATTTCTTTTACCAGCCATTCCTTTTCCTCAAGTAAACTATTTTTTTCTGTCAACTGTTTTCGTAAGTATTTCATTTTGTTGATTGATCTCCTTTTGCTGAGCCTGTAATTTTCTATTGCTTTTCTGCTTCAACCGATAAACTCTGAACAATAGGGCAATAATGACCAACAATAATATTATTCCGCCAAATGTTAGATTTTTTACAAGCCTTGTTTGCTGCAATTGCGTTTGCTGCAATTTTGATTGATTTGTTAAGTAGCTGGATGTTTTTCTTGTTTAAAGCAATAACCTGATCTTTTTTTTCACTTTCATACGATACGAGCAATTGATCTATTTGCTGATTGTTGGCCACGTGAAGAGCGGAATCACTGGCTTGCTTGTACAACTTATAATGTTCTATAGCTCCCGTATAATTCTTCAGTGCTGAATCTGCCTTAAACCACCATAAATAATTGTCTGATAAACCTGAAATGATTTTATTATCTGTACAAATTTTCTCATTAGCGCTTAAGTATTTATACATTTCTTTATAGTTGCCTGAAGCCAGGTAATAAGGAATCAAGGTTCTGTATAAAGTTCTGTACGTTCCTATATTTGTCTGGTTTGCTGACATTTTAATCAACTCTTCAACATAGGGTGCAGCTTCTTTTTGTTTATTCATCTGCAGGTATGCAAGAATTATATTGGCTGTATAGGAGATTTTGTGGCCGGAAGATCCTGCCGCATACACATTTCGTAAACTCTTTAAATACGCAATAAGCTCAATGGGCTTTTTAAGACGCAAATAGGAATTTGCAACATTTGGTGCAATGATAAAAACAGAAACAGTATCATGATTTGCCATTGCAATATCAGATGATTCTTTAAAGTATTTAACCGCTTCATCAAACTGCATCAACTTATAGTAAGTTAATCCAACGCGGTTATATATCGTGCATAGTTCTGCACTTGCACAGTTAACTTTTTGCGCAGTTTGCACAGCCAGCAAGCCATATTTCAAAGCCTGTTTGTAATCATCGGCGTTGTAAAGAATATAACCCATCAAATCGTAAACACCTTGTATTTTTGGATAACTGATTGATTGAAAAATAGCCAATGATTCCTTAAGCTCCAGTAATGCAAGGCTATCTTTATATTGAAGCTGATGAAAGTCTGCAAGATCTTTTAATGCAGTTGCCTGCTTCTCTTTGTTTCCGGCGTTACTGTATAATTCTTTTGCTTTTTCATAATAATCTATTTTATAAACCACCTCACTATCAGAAAAAGCATCATAGTAGTTGCCTAATTCAATATACGCATCTGCCAGGTCCGTTTTATGATCATAACTGTTTAAGATTTTTATTGCTGACAGGATGCATTTTTTACCTTTTTCTTTATTGCCGGCTTTTCGAAAAACACTTGAATAGATATGTAAATTACGAGCTTTCCATAAAGGCTGATTTAAAGTCTTTACCAGTTTTGAAGCTTCACCTGCATAATAAAATGCACTATCTGTATGCTTCTCGTTTGTTTGATCGCGGCTTATATAATAAGATGCTGCCTCAAATAATAAACTTATGCGGTCAGTATCTGCATTGGCTTTTTGCAAAAGCAGCTTTATTTCATTTATTGAGCGCTCCTGTTCATCTTGTGCTTTTAATGGCAACATATAAACAAGGCCAATAAATATTGCCAAAAGAAGCTTCATACTAATTATCTTTTGTGATGTCTCACATTGTTAAAAACTAAATTAATCTCAAACTATAAAGAATATTTTTCTTAAACACGAAAAGCAATTGATTAACCCTAAATGCACAACAAAACCTATAATTAATACACTTGATGATTAAAAATATAAATCTAATTTTTTCTGCTGTTATTTTCATTACAAACTAACAAAAAGCCATCAACCGATAATGAAGCAATTATTCGTAACCGTATACGCAGACTAACGCGCTGATTAAATTTTGTTTTGAAGCTGCCCGAACACGGACAACTTTTTTATTTAATGATGTTATTAAAGAACCATGCTTTTTACAGCTAAACCTATAATTCATCCATTGATAACGGCATTGTGCAATTGCAATTTTGTGTTACGAATAATTCATCACGCCTTACTGGCAAAAACAAAACATCATGAAAACATTTACAATTAGTTTATTAATGTTAGCAGCTGCTACCATTGGACTATCGTCTTATAAAAACAGGACGAATAAGGAAACAAAAACTTTTGTGTTGGTGCATGGTGCATGGCAGGCACCTTATGCATGGCAAACCGTAAAACAACAATTAGAAAGTAAAGGAGAGAAAGTAATTGTTGTTGAACTGCCAGGTCATGGTGATGACCAAACATCACCTGCGCAACTTTCAATGGATGTATACCGTGACAAAGTTGTTGATGCTATTAATAGTGTTAATGGAAAAGTGGTATTGGTTGGTCATAGCATGGGTGGAATGGTAGTGTCGGCAGTTGCTGAAAAAGTTCCATCCAAAATTGAAAGGCTTGTGTATATCGGTGCGTTTGTGCCGGCAGACAATCAATCATTGCTTGAACTTTCTATGATGGATAAACAATCTTTACTTGGTGCGTCACTCGTTCCATCGCAAGACCAGTTAACGCTTGATGTAAAAAAAGAAAACCTTATCAATATTTTTTGCCAGGATGGATCAAAGGATGAACAGGAAACTGTGCTAAAAAACTACCGTGCAGAACCTGCAATTCCTTTCACCAATAAAGTGCATGTAAGTAATGCAAATTTTGGCAGCGTTGATAAATATTATATTCATACAACACAGGATCATGCCGTGGGGATGGATCTTCAAAACCAAATGATAAAAGCTGCAAATATTACAAACGTCTATTCGCTAAACAGCAGCCACTGTCCTTTCATATCGCAGCCAAAAGAGGTAACAAAACTGCTGATAAAGATTGCTGATTAGCAATCACCAGATTTTTCAGCTTAAATCATAATTAAAAATTATAAACATGAAGAAAATTATAAGCTATAGTATTGTAGCATTACTAGCGTTTTCCTGTATCACAGGCTGCAAAGACGACAACGTTACAAGTCCTGTTCAATCTAAAACATTTGTACTTATTCATGGTGCCTGGCAAGCTCCCTTTGTTTGGGATTCTGTGAAATCCCAACTCGAAGCCGCAGGAAATAAAGTTTTTGTTGTTGAATTGCCCGCTCATGGAAATGATACTACATCGCCGGCAAGTGTTACTATGGATATCTATCGTGACAAAGTGGTTGATGCAATAAATAAAATTGATGGCAAAATAATTTTAGTCGGACATAGTATGGGCGGTGTTGTTATAACGGAAACAGCAGAAAAAATTCCAGCCAAAATTGAGAAGCTGATCTACATTGGTGCTTTTCTTCCCGCCAACGGGCAATCATTAATTGACCTCGCAAATACAGATGCACAATCATTGCTTGGGCCAGCTTTATTGCCTACAGATGGTGGCTTGACATTAGACATTAATAAAGACAGTATCACAACAATATTTTGCCAGGATGGAACTGCTGCACAAAAACAAGTAGTGCTGGATAACTTCAAAGTTGAACCTGCCATTCCTTTTGGAAACGCTGTTACATTAACGGCTGGCAATTTCGGCAGTGTAGATAAATATTATATACATACGGCACTTGATAATGCGGTAGGAATTGATCTGCAAAACCGAATGGCTGCAGCAGCAAACATCACGAAGCAATTTTCACTTAATACCGGTCATTGCCCGTTTATTACTAATGCAACCGGCACAGCGCAACTGCTGATGCAGATTGCAAACGACTAATAACTATTTCGGAGTTAAAGATGAAAATAACATCATTAAATGTTCTATGCAAACAATCATACTATGATTTTAGATACCATTGTTGATTTACAAAATCGCGGCTTTAATGCAGACTTCAGCCTGCTTGGCAAACAACTTTTCTGTGCACAAACAAAATCTTTTTTTAACAGCGACCAGTTTGAAATAATAGAAATTTATGGATTTGACGATGAGTATCCGGACAGGGAACAAACTACAGTGTACGCAATAGAATGTTTTACGAATAATATAAAAGGTATTCTGTTTCAAACCCACAATGATTGTAGTGTACTCTTATTAAAACTGAGAAAATTCTGGAAACCGAATTCAAATAACAATACCAATCAATTTATATGTCAGACAAAGTAAATATAGTGCTTGTACACGGCGCATGGGCCGATGGATCAAGCTGGAATAAAGTAATAAATATTTTGAGTGAAGATTACAACGTTGTTGCCAGCCAACATCAATTAACATCATTACAGGATGATGTTGAAACAACACGCCGGCTTGTTGAAGCGCAAATAGGCAAAACAGTTCTGGTAGGGCATTCTTATGGCGGGGCTGTTATAACGGAAGCAGCACATTATTGTGCAACAGTAAAAGCATTGGTGTATATCGCCGCGTTTGCACCCGATGCCGGCGAAAATTTAATTGAACTTTCTCAACGCTCAAAACAGGCGCCGGGCAACGCAGCTGTGTATCCTGATAAATATGAAAGGCTTTGGATTGACAAACAAAAATTTCACACAGCATTTTGTGCTGATGTTGAAAATGAAGAAGCAAGAGTAATGGCTGCTGTGCAAAAGCCAATTTCTATGCAATGTTTTTCAGATAAGATAACAACTGCAGGCTGGAAAAATTTGCCCTGCTGGTATCAGATTTCTGATGAAGATAAAATGATTGCGCCGGAGCTTGAAAAATTTATGGCCGAAAGAATGAATGCAAAAAAAATCATTCACATAAATGCAAGTCATGCCTCAATGATTTCCCGGCCAAATGAAGTGTCGGCATTGATCATAGAAGCTTGTAAACACATCGTTAATTATTAATCAATAAAATTATTTTATGAAACAAATTCAATTAGTAAAATCGTCTGTTATTATTATTGGAATGATAGCAGTAACTATCAACTGTGCACATGCGCAGCAGGATACATTAAAATCAAGCCCGCAAGATTTGGTAAATGCATTGCACACCACTTTTGGAGAACATCATGCACGTGCTGTACATGCAAAAGGAATTTTTTTTGAAGGAACATTTACGCCTTCTAAAGATGCATCAACTATCACTAAAGCAAAACACTTACAAAATCAATCAAGCAAAGTAATTGTTCGTTTCTCCGATTTTACCGGCATTCCTGATATTCCCGATAATGCAGGACCTGCAAATCCACGAGGTTTTGCTATTAAATTTATTATGCCTGATAATTCAACAACAGATATTGTTGGCCATAGTTTTAATGGTTTTCCTACAGCAAACTCAGACCAGTTTCGCGACTTGCTGCTTTCTATTGCACACAGTGGTGAAGGTGCTTCAAAGCCAACGGCTTTAGATAGTTTTTTATCAACACATCCAATAGCAAAAACATTTCTTACAACACAAAAGCTACCTGCGAGTTATGCAACCATTAATTATTTTGGTGTGAATGCTTTTAAGTTTACTAATAGCAACGGTGTTTCTCATTTTATAAGATATCAATTTATTCCTGAAGAAGAAAAGTTGCTTACTGCTGATGAATATGAAAAACAAGATGCCAATTATTTGATAAATGAAATTCAAACACGTGTTGCAAGCAAACCTGTTGTATTTAAAATGTATGCGCAAGTAGCAGAAGCCGGTGATATAATTGATGATCCATCTATCGCGTGGCCTGACACAAGAAAGAAAGTTTTTTTAGGAACAATTACAATAACAAGGCTCGCTGATAATTCCGTTGCTGCAGACAAACAATTATTCTTCATTCCAAATAATATTCCGGATGGAATAGAGCCGGCAGATCCTATGATTAATTTCAGATCTAAAGCTTATCCAATTTCTGTGAAGGAAAGACAATAAGTATTAGTCATTATTGGGGTAATATTTCATTACATATTTAAGTACACCCGACTTTGAATACTTAGATGAAAAGAAGAAAAATATTTGATATATCCATAATTGGCAGTTAATATATAATCCTGATGCAGTGATTTAACCAGATCGTTTATGGCCTTTTTCCTAATAAATGAATTTTTTAGATAACCGGAAAAATATGTCAGCATTCTATAACAAGGATATTTTTATGTCCAATTAAATAGAGTCGTTACCTAGAATTAAAATATAATAAAAAAGCTCTTTAATAAAATCCAAAAGCCCCTTGCGGCGCCCGTTTCAAAAAAGAACCTAATCAAAATTTAGATTTCGAACTTGAAAGTATTGATCTGAAAATAAAAAAATGTATAAAGTGTAATTAAGATGCTGGATGATAATTTGGGTGACCTATGGGGTTGGACACCAAACTAATGCGACCCGTAGATTTTTCAAAACGTCTTAGTTGTTTCTTTTCTCATTCATTATTAATTGTCCCTAAATGCATGGATAGGATTGAGTAATATTAGGCAGAACGATGAAATTTTTTACCATTTAACTAAGATAAAAAATAGACGCAGGATAACTCTTAAGTCATCATTTATAAAATTGAAGGCAATCATTTAATATTATCCACTGCGACAATATCAGGCATTCAAAAGATTAACTGTACAATCCCTCATGCTTCGGGATACTACAGTTTAAAAGTTATATTTCGTATTCCACTTTCCACTCATTCCTTCATTGCAGCCATGCCGCTTCCATTCGCTGTTCCACTATTAATTGGCTATGGCATTCCTCCTTACTTTTAAGATTCGTAAATGTTGTTGTCGGAATTGCACATAGCCTACCCCGTTAGCTCCTTACACCGGCTACTGCATTAGTCTTTCGCTTCAAGTCGAATACAGGATAATAATATTTGGCTGCCTTAAATATTCAGATCAGATTTAGCTAAGCCGGTTTTTAGAAATGTTTTGTAATCAAATGGGAAAAGGCGAAAGCGAAGTTAGCGGCTGTATTTTTTTGATTTAATAGTCATAATCCTGAATAATCTGCCCGAAACATACTATGCTTTTTATTCTGCAGAAAAATCTTGTTGTTCGCATAGGCGCAAATTAAGCTTGAGTTATTGGCTTAAAATATAGTTGCTTAATAAATAATAAACTGTATAGTCACCTTTCATTCTAATCACAGCAACCCGGCTTTGAAACAGAGTTTTTGTAAAAAGTCTTTTGTTTCATTTACCTTTTCTGTAGGTACCAAAAAAAGGATTATAGCTCTCTTTTTTAAATTCTAACTTTTGGTCGATGGTATTTGGTACCAAATAAAAATATTTTCTTAACTGCCCGCACTTGCAAATGACGAACTTAATTATTATTTTGTATGTGATCGTTTCTCAGTTTCTCATATAAAAAAATTGTTTGCTAAAATAGCTTTGCACCATTTGTAATATTAATTGAAACCCCACCTTTTAAAACGAGTATTCTAATATTTGTTTTATTGTTTACCCCAGTCTTATCAAATTACCTCGTTAACACATTTCGAATGCTTAAATCGATTGCTATCCGGACAATTTAGATACCGATTAATTGAGCTAGTTAATAACCCCATAATTGCCTCCCAAAGGATGCCAGCCTTACTTACAATACATGTATTATCGAATACAAATCATCAGGTGGATGATATAGAATTTGTTAATGAAGGGGAGTGGAATCAGGAAACTGAAAATCAATTGATTTATAAATTGCAGAGGCTCCTTGGCTTGTTAAGGCCAATGGCCGAAACGCTTAGCCTCTTTTTTGGAGACATTCGGCTTTAGCGCTAAGTGCTCCCAAGAATACAAATTCGTCAATATTTTTTCTAATCTGATTTTGCAGTAGTTGTGTCCAAGGCATTTCCAAAGTAGAAAAATTTTCACCTAGTAGCAACAAGCTTAAGCTCCCATCTTCTTTCCTTAATTTTACCAAATCTGCTAATAAATGTGATTTGCCGATTCCCGCCTCTCCGATTATTGCCACAAAAGGATTATTGGCAATATTACATGTTGCACCTCCCATAAAATTCCGGAAATCATAAATACGTGTTTCTAGGTCTCGCAATTCCGAAATTTCATTTGAATGCGGTTTACTATATAGATCAATCTTACTATCCTTCGACTTTTCAACGGCCGATCTTAATTCATAAAAAATCTTTTGTATAGTCTCTGCATGCCTAACTATGGGTTCGGTCATTTGTATTAACTTATCAAAGGGAATTGTCTCCACACCTTTAAGGTCAACACTTTCATAAAACACTTTGAAATTTCCAATATCCTTCCCTAAAAGAGTAAAGTTTTTACTTATTTCGGCATTCTTTATGTTTAAATGCAATCTCTGGAATTTTTCGAGCATAGCGGCATACATTTCATCCAATTGATCTCTAAAAAAGTCATTTCTTGATAGACCGTTAAGTATTTTAGCAACTGGTAACTCAAAATTTAATTCAGGTGTATATCTTCCGCCGAGTATTTCAATACTTTCTTTGTTTTTTTTATCGAACCATTCATCTGTAAACTCTTGTTCATTGAACCAAAAGTATTTGAATCCCTCATTTTCTTTCTTAGCTAACCTCGTTATCAATTCATGGCTTCCCCAAAAAATAATTTCTATTTCCTTCCCCAACGATTTTGCATATTCCTTCCAAGCTTTGACCTTTTCATTCCATTTTGTTAATGAAGATTTTTTGCCTTTTTCTTTTGAGTCAGGCATATCGATTGGTATCGATAGGTAATATTTCTTTAAAGTTTGATGATTGTTAATTGCGTCTGTAACAGATCTGTTGATTTGATTCCATTGAACTGTTGTAATTGTTGAAGTAAAATATTTTGCTTGCCAGCAATGCAATGATCCGTCCTCAAGTTCCCAAAAGCATTCCTTCCCCCGTCTGGTTTACCGATTCGTGCAAACTTTTTCTGTTCAGGTATTTTCTCTTTTTGCCGCTAATTGACAAATAAGTTCCTCAAATCCGTTATGCTGTGATTTTTCAATTGCCCTGATATTATTCCAATTCATATTCTTTTGTTTACTTCCAACATTTTTGCTGGACTGGATGTAAGCAAAGTTAGTTTACCAGAGAACTTGCTATATTTTTTATATTTTGAAATTTCTTTTTGCTTCCCGGAATACATCATCAAATCTGGGCAAATCGTGTATCTGATTTTCCAATTTCCTGTCCCATGCCTGTTTCAGGTTTTTTTCTTTCATCAATACTTTGGACTCGAATTTTGCGGGGTCGTGAATTTTATTCTTTGCCTTTCGTTCAAATTCAGGTTTATGTTCCTTTGTACTTATTCGCTCATTTTCTGTTAGATACCAGAAATCATAAAGATCTCTTGGCTCAGTCCTTCCCATCAAAGCTGCCATCTTTTCGATCAATACTTCTGATAAGGAATAGCACTGAAGCGAAAACAGTTCTTCCGGCAAATCAGAATATTCTCTGAATATGTTTAGTTGCTCAATGCCATATTCCATAATCTCATGTCTCGTGATATCAATCTTTACATCGCGGCTGTTGATATTTGCCTGAAGCGGCCCGATATAGTTAACGTAAAATACCATACTGCCGCTTTCATGTGTATCGCTTTCCTTGAATTGCAATGTGATATTAGCTTCTTCTTTTACAAATAAATAAATCTTTTCAAACTCTTTCCACAAATCATCGTTTGAAATTTTTTCATCCAACAATGTAAAATCCAGATCTTCAGAAAAGCGATAATCTTCAAAATATACTTTCTTCAGTAGGGTGCCACCTTTAAATACAAGGAGTTCGATAAAAGCTCATTCCTCGATATCCCATATAATATCCAACTTAGCACATAGTCCTTCTCAACTTGTGAGTCCTTAAGTCTGTATTTTCCTGCTGTCGCATTAATTTCTTTTGGATGAATCATATCATGTGAAAATGGGTAGGTTAATATCGGTTGTTTCTATATTTTGGTGTATACTCCACTTATGAATCAGCTTCCCTTTCTTCTCATAAGAAGGTTCCAATAAAATAATTGACTGGGTTTTTAGTTGATACAGGTTTTCCAAGATCGGGTTATTGATATTTAAAACTTCTAACAGAAAACCTAGCCGCTTAATGACAGACTGGGCTTTAAATTGTTTACAGTAATCAAGTAATTTTTCATAGTTTATTTTTTCTTTGGATTTAAATAATGCTTTTGCAATTTCAGTAATCCCCCCCGCATAGTCTGGCTTGTAGAGACAATCAACAAACGTTTTCTCCAAATCAGAACAGGGTATTTTATTAAAGTTATCTATCCATGTATTTTTTATTCCAAAGAAATGATTGCCATTATGATAAATGAACTGGAATTTATGGTCTTTTATTTTTAATGAAGCAGGCTTCATTTGTTTATCCACTACAATTTGTTCCCTTAAAGAAGGTTGAGTTACCAGGCTGTGAACTTCCATGGCGCTGTAATAACCTATATAAAAATTTGTATGTCCAGCTAAGTGTTTTGCGATCAAATGCCAGTTAGGGAAATAAGTTGAGGCTTCCTGTTCATAAGGAATGATGCAAAACAAGCCATTTTTTATACGTATCAATAATCCCCTTTTTATCATGTCACTTAGAAGTCTTCGTACAGCAGGTTTGGAAGATTCCGAGAGCAATGCATATGCCTTATTAAGCGAAAAGAATGAACTATTCTCCTGATTTAGCTTTTGCAGCAAGCCAGATGATTGGAAAGATAGATTTTTATTATTCATATCTTAAATGTGAGTTATAAACTCACATCAAAGGTACAAAATATTTTTAATTTTTATTTCATATCTATTTTGTGAGGTTATATCTCACAAAAAGGATACAGCAATTTTAGTACAATGTGCCATAATGTCTTATTTTTTAACTTTTCTTTTCACATGGCTTCATTTTGGATAATAACTTACTTCGACTATTCCATACTTTAAATTTAAACAATTGCTTATGTGGAGCGATAATGAAACGCTTTCGGATTGCATAGACTACACGCACCTAATCGGTGCAGTAACAGGTATAGTCGATAATCCAACCCTGCTCCCATGCAGTATTGGAATTTTTGGCGATTGGGGTAGCGGTAAGTCTAGCCTGATGGGAATGATGGAAGAAAATACAAAGGAGAAAAAAATGTATTGGTCATTAAATTCAATGGCTGGCTGTTTGAAGGATACGAAGATGCGAAGACAGTTTTGATGGGGAGGATTGTGGATGAAATTATTTCCAAAAGAACATTAGGTGAAAAAGCCACGAAGGCCGCCGGGCGTTTGCTGAAAAGAATTGACCTCCTTAAACTAAGTGGATCCGCAATAAAATATGGACTTGGTTTCGCAACAATGGGGCCGGCGGGTCTAGCCGCTGTATCAATTACTGATATGCTGGGGAAGATAAAGGATATAGATTATGAATCTTATATTAAAGCAAGAAAAGAAGGAAATCCTGACCAGAATATAAGAAGTAATATCCAAGAATTTCATGAGAATTTTGAGGAATTGATTCATGAAACAAATATTGAAAAGATTGTTGTTCTTATTGATGATCTAGACAGATGTTCTCCGGATACGATTATAGGAACACTTGAGGCGATAAAACTGTTCCTGTTCACAAAAAAGACTGCATTTATCATTGGGGCCGACGAGCGCTTGATCAAGTATGCCGTTAGAAGAAGGTTCCCAGAAATACCCGGTGATGCAACAGAGGTAGGCAGAGACTATCTGGAAAAATTAATTCAGTACCCAATCCGCATCCCTCCGTTGAATACTATCGAACTGATCAATTATGTCAACCTTCTGTTTTCGCAATTGCATATCGATATTGGTGAATTTGAAATCGCCCGAGGAAATATTTTAACGAAGAAACAAACGGAGGGTTTTGATTTTGTCTTTGATGCAAATAATGCAGATCAGTTTTTTAATACAGTTGGGGAAGAGCTAAAAGAGTCATTTCAATTATCCGCACAGGTGGTACCGATTTTAAGTGTTGGGTTAAACGGGAACCCCCGCCAGTGTAAAAGATTCCTGAATGCCCTTTTAATAAGGTACAATATGGCTAAGTCCAAAGGGATTGAACTTAATAAAAGGGTGCTGGCTAAATTAATGTTGCTGGAATATTTTAAACCGGAAACTTTTAATTCCTTCCACCAACTGCAAACAGAAAATGGTGGTGTGCTACCTAAAATAGGGCAACTGGAAAAAAAGGCAACTGGAAAAGAAGATACAACAGATACAGACGCAGAGAATAAAATTTCAACGGAACAGGAAGCCTATCTGCCAGGATACCTGGTTAAAGAATTGGTTGGCTTCAGAACCGTCCCTTCAAAATCAAAATTTGCAGGCCTACTACTATTTTTCAAGAGATCGGTTGTCACTTATGGGACTTAGCTTACAACGGATGAGTCCGAGAGCGCAAGAGTTTTATAGAAAACTTTTAAGCGAAGCCGAAGCCGTTTCTTCCAATGCATTGGCAGATGCAAAGTCACTAAATGATGGTGACGCATCTGGGATCTTTGAATCACTTAGCCAGAAAATAAAGGAAACAGGAAAACAATCCGGAGATAAATCTCTTCTGCATAGAATTTTTTCCTTCTGTAAACACAGGCCGGAACTCATGTCGCAGCTTATGGGGTTTTTAGAAAAATTCCCGGATAACGATTTTCCTGTCACAGTAGTTACCTGGTTACAGGAAGCTACACAAGGTAATCAGTATAAGGCAGTCGCTAAAGGACTTGTTCAGAAATGGGAAACAAGTACAACCAATAAAACGCTGGCTAAGATCAGTAAGTCAAAACTAAAAGATTTCGACTAATGGGAACTTCTTCATCCAATGGCGGACCATCGGGTAAAACCAGTTTGTTACCAACTTACTATAACCCCGGTGCATCTATAGATCAGGGTCAGCAGGCATCAGGTAGCGACTCTTCCACCGATGGTACGGATGGGGGGACAGGCCAAACCGATGGTAACATCCAGCAACCGTCACAAGTTACTTTACCACAAGGAACCATACTCTCCAGAGATTGGGGGGCCGCAAAAGGCGCATTCACGCGCTTCACCAAAAATACAGCCGGGTCCAGTATTAAGAAAGCAGCCAAAACCTATGTTCGCACATTAGGTGGATCAAGGGGTGCTACAAGGTCGGCCATACGCGGAATAACGGCAGGTAGAGGTCTGATCAGATTCCTGGGTTCCACGTCCACTCCAAGCGGAGGGCCAGGATTGAACCCAACACTTGCCCAATTTGGGTTATCCAATTTCATTGGACATTCCTCAGAGGAAACACTGGCAAAAATCGCTGATGCAATTGCGCCTGCTGGTGCCACCAATGACGAGGCAATTGGCCGAGATGCAATTATTGCGACACTCGATCAACTCTATACCAAAATACTTGAAAATGGTGGTGACATAACAGAGTTGGAAACCATGACACCGGAGATGATTAAAGAAACCGTTATCGAATATGTGGGAATTTACATTTTCAAAAAATGGGTGTATGAACTTGGTATTGCGGTGGAAAAAAATACCGTCAGCGAAAAGCAGGCTATTGCGATGGAATTGGAAATAAAGGATTTTATCCATGCTGAAGTGAAACTAAGTTTGAGCGGCAAAAATGTCCGGGATTTTGATTTGAACAACCCTTCCAACCAACAAATCATTGACACAATTTTTCAAACAGCCTATTCAACTTTCGAGGAATGACAATCTATAATATAATTATTAAAGAAAGTGGACAGGACGCTTTTACCCCCATTCAATTATCGGCAGAAAAATATGTCACATTCGATTTAGGTATCAACTCTGCTTTCGTAAGTTCCTCCGTTTGGGACTTATTGAATAAGAATAAAATTGTACCATCTGCCGCTGCCGCGGATTTAATGGATCTGGCTATTGCCATTTATACAAGTGATCAGATTATATCGAGAGAGATAAACGGTTTCCAGGGATGGAGCAGGCATATACGAATCCAGTTTCCTGTTTCGGATTCAATCATGTGGGAGAAAGTAAAATCCGATCTGGAACAAATGCTATCTTTTCTTAGTGGTGATAAATGGGAACTTGTCTTCCGGGAACGTACAGTTTCAAGAAACATACAGGTGCCGCTGATTCGCAATCCCGATGGGATTACAAAAGTTTCTTTGCTCTCCGGCGGGTTGGATTCTTTTATAGGTGCAATAGATTATTTAGAGAAAAAAGAGAAGGTGGCTTTTGTGAGCCACTATAAAAGAGGCGCCGAAAGCCCAAGACAAACCCATGTATATACCGCTCTCACAAAACAATACGGCAGCAATAGCTTTAAGGACCATAGATTCTTTGTACAACCCAAACAGGGCCATCTCTCTTTGAGTAAAGAGGATACGTCCAGGGCAAGGTCATTTCTTTTTTTAACGCTCGGCCTCGTATTGGCAAGCACGTTAGACGATAACATTGATATGATTGTTCCTGAAAATGGTTTGATTTCACTCAATGTGCCCTTAACGCAAACAAGGTTAAGCAGCCATAGTACCAGAACGACACACCCATATTATATATCCTTATTGCAAAAAGCGGTAGCGGGGATAGGAATAAAAAACCGGATTGTTAATCCATACAGATTTACGACAAAAGGTGAAATGATGACAGGTTGCTCTAACCAGCAGTTTTTGTTACAACATTATCCGGATACCCTTTCCTGCTCCCATTCAGAAACAAGCCGGTTTGTCAGGGGGGCCAAACCGGGAATACATTGTGGGTACTGTGTGCCGTGTATTATTCGCCAATCGGCAGAAAATGCTTTCGGGGGTATAAAAACTGCCTATTCACATCAAATAAAATCACATCCTACCGATCCCAAGACCGGAACGGGAAGAGACTTACGGGCTTTCAAAATGTCTTTGGAAGAAATTACTAATATGCAAAGACATTCACTTGTGCTGCGCGTACTTAAATCTGGACCGCTTCCATTCACAGATCAAAAAGACCTGGATAGCCATGTGGACATTTATAGCAGGGGGATGGCTGAAGTAAAAAAATTCTTACAATGAGTTTTGCATTACACGATACGCATTTCCATCTTGATCTATTTAATGACCCCGAAAAAATTACCGCTCAGATCGAAACTGAAAAAATATACACAATTGCCGTGACCAATGTTCCAGAGGTTTTTGCGCATACACAGCATTTGGTCGAAGGAAGTAAATTCATAAGGGCGGCATTGGGATTACATCCCGAATTGGCTTATCAATACAAAAATCAGTTACCCCTTTTCCTCGACCTGTTACAACGGACACGTTTTGTTGGTGAAGTGGGGTTAGATAATTTAAAAAAAAGTAAGGACGATTTTTCGGAACAAAAAAAGGTTTTCGAAAAAATAATTTCTGCATGTAACGATGCAGGAAACAAGGTTCTTACGGTGCATTCCAGAAGAGCTGAAAAAGAGGTCATATCAATAATAGGGCAAGACTTTTCAGGGAAAGTGATCTTGCATTGGTATTCAGGTGGACTCAAAGAAATTGAGCGGGCTATTGTGAACGGGTTTTACTTTTCTATTAACTATGCAATGACACAATCTGAGAATGGACGGAAAATTATTGATCATATTCCAATTGACAGAATTTTACTTGAAACAGATGGTCCTTTCATAAAAATAAATAATAAGCCATCAACTCCTTTAGTAACAAACTTAATTTTTAATGAAGTCGCTAATCTTAAGCAACAAACACAAGTGCTTATACATCTAAATGAAAACTTACGAAAACTTTTAGCCTGATTTCTATGTAAAACTTATATGGTGGATATTAAAAAGTAGTTAGGTTTTTCTGTTTAATATCTAACTTGAGTAGCCATTTTATAAACTGGACATGAAATATATTCTTATAGATACTAACACTTGGATAGTGCTTTTACATGAAGAAAATGAAACTGATCTCAGTACTTTAGAATATTGGGTAGCTCAGGGAAAAGTAATTCTTTTAATACCACAAGCTCTATCGTTAGAATGGGAAAGGCAAAAAAAAATTCAATTTAATTTAATTATTAAAACCCAATCCGATGCATTACCAAAATTAAAATCTTTTAGATCACTTGTCAAATTAGAGCAAGATTATATTGAGCAGAGAGTCCAAAGAATAGATGAATTATTTCGAAGAGGAAAAATTATTAAGCCAACCAATTCAGTTCAGGCGGAAGTTACAAAAAGAGCAACTGTAGGTAAAGCTCCCTTTCATCATAGGAATAATAATAGTATCTCAGATTCTTTGATTCTTTTAACTTCTCTAAACTTTATAAAAAAAACTAAAGAAAAAAGTCTCGTATTTATAACTAATGATGTAGATGATTTTAGTAACCCAAACAATAGAGATTTATTGCATGAAGATTTTAATTCGGGCGAAATTAAAATCATCTATTTTACCAATATAGGAAAAGGGATTAATACCCTAAAAGACGATCTAGGCAATCTACCATTTCTTTCAGCAAATCAAAAACGGGAATTTATTCCGATATTTTACCTGGTATCCAATCAAGAGGATATTCCATTAATCGACAAGATTCATAATTCACTAACAAAATATCAAGACCAGCTTTCATTTATACCCACAAACATTTTGACGCGAATATATCCTTTTAAAATAGAAGATGCTAAATATGATTATTCTTACCATTCTGCATTCCAAATCAACTCAAATAATATTGAGCTAGTTCAGCTGTTTAAAGATGCCGAAAATTTAAAAACTGATAAATCAAAATTGAGTGAAAGTAAGTTTGGACTAACTAAAAAAAGTAATAGAGAAAAATTAAAAGGGATAAATAAAATCTTAAATAACAATTTAATTTTCTCCATTAATTCGGTAGACAATAGATTGGAGGCCGGCATTAATGCAAGTAAAAATAAGATCTGCAATTGTGTTCTTTGTACTTACAATAGGTTTGATTTTTTATCCTCGTTCAGCCAGCTTTCATTGCTGCCATTAAAAGACGAAAGAGAGACCATGAAACACGCCTATGTACATTTCCAATTTGGAAATTTCATTCAGTCTATAAAATTATTTTACGACGCTTATACTAAAAGTGAGAAACAAAAAAAATATCTACGTGCTTTTATTTGTTTACATAATATTAAAAGGCTTAAGCAATACATTAACGGCTATTATACGAAGATAGATCCTGATGTAGTCGAAATTTTAAAGAACATTGAAAAAATTAATTTTGAAGATTTTAAATTCATTACTGTACCTGATCCTTTTGTCAAAGAAAATATTGAGTGGATTGTAAACAAAGACTTTTTTAATGAGGCTCATCAAAATATTGTTAAAGTGATAACAAGTATAACCGATCATTACTATAATCAACTCTCTGGTGGTCGTAGCACAAATAGTAATTTTCATATTCTTTTAAGCGAATTTGCGGAGCTCGAATCTTTCCTTGATCACAATAATATTATTTACAATAATTTTTCTGAATTTGAAGAAACAGCCGGCAAGTTTTTGGAAGGCATTTTTATGATCCACAGTTTTGATGAAATACAATCTCAAAGATTATCAGTTATAGATGAGTCCTTAATACTATTGATAGCGAGATTCTCAAAAAGAGAGATTATATTAAAATACTATAATCGTCTGCATCTTTCAAGCTTAAAATATCGTCTCACCTCGGGTGAAAAATCAATTGTAGAAGTCTTTTTAAAAGTTATTGCAGACTATAAAAAATTGAAAACAACTTTTGGGCACACTGAAGAGCTTAATAACTTTTTCTTTTGGGAGAAATATAAAAGAATGTTTTCTAACCTTCTTTTATTTATTGCACTATCCGATTCAACTGATATAGATTATGATACAATATTTGCGGCATTGATTAAAATACTTCCTGAAGAAAAATTTTTAAGAAAATTTGACGAAAATATTATCGCAGATTTTCTTCATCAAAAAGGGAATATTGTTAAAAGCGAAACAATTAAAAAATTTATGCTTTTGGCAATTGACAATAACAAGTTGCATGAAGGAATAATTTTTAATTCTTTGAAGAATCAAATATCAAAGTATCATCCAAGCTTGGTAATTAGAGATAAGAAAACCTATAAACTAATCTTACAAAACTTTTTAAAAGAATGCCCAAAATGTAAGCAATTTCACGATTCAGAAATACTTGTTTCAATATTCTTTATTTTATCCGATCGGCTTAAAAAAGATTTGATCTCCAAAGTAAAGGAAAAACTAATGGTTAATTTTCTACCGGACTTGTATTATAAGTTTGCAATTCACGACATCATTGATTACAGAGAGTTTTTTGACAAATATTTGGAGAACAGCCCTCCAAAACAGCCCAGAGCCTTGCATCCACTAAATTACGGCATTGCAAATTATTTTCGGTTAAGCGAAATTTTAAACTTGGCTTTTAAGTTCAATAGGGATATAAGTGCGCATGAATTTCAAAAATATAAAGGCATTTCTAATTATTACGATTGGCTTTTGGATATGAATAACTTCGATTATAGCAAGTTTGATCCTAAATGGATCTTAGCTTATCCGACAGAATCTTACTTAACCCGAATTTTTAAAAATGAAAAAATCAGGGATCATGTGAAAGAGTATTTGAAAAAGCATAAACATCCTAAACTATCAGAGTTCTACATTGCGTATTCTTAAAATTATTCGCGTACAGCTAAAGTAAAGTTTTGGCCATTTATCGGGGGTTTATATACGGCCAAAACTATAAAAATAATTTGAACATTTGGCCGCTTATCGAAATTGTATGCACGGTCAGAACTGTAATTTGCAAACCCACAAACAACATCAAACAGTCTGGTGAATATTTACAATGTCTGTTAGTAACCCACAAAAAAAGCAAAACCATGCTGTCGCATTAGTCCTCTTCTAATAGTTCTATTTCCCAAAAATTTCGTTCATTCTCGTCTTAAACGAGAACAGCTCAAGTGAAATCCGTCAGCCAATTTTCCAACCAATGGTTGGGATTTTTATTGAATCTCGATTTCCCAACCTGCGGTTGTATCAGATTAACACTTAATTGACTAGTCATGCATTCATGTTATTTTAGTGATCATAATGCTGCTAATAATTTTTTCCTTAACTGTTTCATATCATCGCTTACTTTTCTATCTAAAATCTTAGCATAATGTTGAGTAGTTCTTAAATTTTTGTGGCCCAGCATTTTTGAAACAGTTTCTATTGGAACGCCATTACTAAGAGTTATGGTAGTAGCAAAAGTGTGCCTTGCAATGTGGAATGTGAAGTTTCTTATTGATATTACAAACGTCCGCGATCTCTTTTAAATAGGCATTCATTTTTTGATTACTTAAAACAGGAAGTAGACGATTTTCATTTAAGCACTGCATATGACTTTTATATTTTTCCATTATATTTATTGATTGGGGAAGTAGTGGTATTCTTGAAGGTAGTTTCTGTTTTTTGTCGGCTTGTAAAAATCCATTTTTCACCGTCTATTCCTAGTGCTATTTCTGACCGCTTTAATTTTTTTATGTCTACATAGGCAAGCCCGGTAAAACAACAGAATAAGAAAATATCGCGTACCTGGTCTAACCGTCTCACATGAAAAAACTTTATCTGAAATGGCTTTTAAATCCTCCGTTAGATAAGGCAATTCCTTCGACCTCGCGTTTCGGACATCTTAAAACCAAAGAATGGATCGCTTGATAGCCATCCGCGACGCATACATCCATTAACAATCTTTCTTGAAATTGCGAATATATTTCATGGTAGTGTTATGATTACACTTGCGCACCGATTTGAACCAAAACTCATATTCCGATATAAATTCATAATCTAAGCTGATTGATTTCCAAATCCTCAACACCATACTTCCATTGATGAAAGATTGGGTGTGTTTAAGCGAAGTGTTGTAGCGTTTAAATGTGGAAGGAGAATAATCAGAATTAACCAATCCCGCCATTTGTTCGTTGTGATATTTGAAAACTTCTAAAACCATTTTCGATTTTTCAACTTTACCTGTGAAGCAGGTTTTTAATGCTTTCGACTGTAACAGGCTTGTTGTTTTCGATAAGTGAAAGTCTTGCTTCAAAAACTTTTACCTTCAAAGTGGTAAGGTGGTTATTTAATTCTTTTATAAACTCTCTCTTTACCATTTGCCCTTTCGGATTTTTGATCCCATATTTGGGATCGCATTTTCGTGAAGTAGTCATTTCTTTTGATTGTCCATCCACCGTAATTCGAATGTAAACAGGCATTTCGCCGATCACATAATTTTTTGGCTTTTCTTAAGAAGAAAAGCAAACTGAAGTTTTTACCAATCATAATAATTGATTTAAAGGTTATAAAATTAGAACCTCAGCCTTTCCTTGACAAGACATGTTCAAAGACTGAACATGTTCATTTCCAAATCATTAGATCTAAAATCGTGAGTCATTATTTCTAATTGGCACGAACTCACGAATTACTCACGATTACTTTGCGCTTAAATGAACATTTTGATCAGTCTCAAAAAACAAAAAAGCCCGCAAACATTGAGTTTGCGGGCTTTTGATTTCGTTTGAATTGTAAAAAAGTGGAGCTGCAGGGAGTCGAACCCTGGTCCAAACATACTCGCCGTAGGCCTTCTACATGTTTATTTTTGCATTATTTGTCGGGAAAAAGCAGGAGCAAAACAAACCAACTTAATCCTTAGCTGTATGGTCTTAAGCAATTCGCACAGCCTTGAATTGCAGCAACCCGTTTTATTTTTGAGTCGGCGGAAGAGCGTGGCAACAGGTCTGGCCAGCTACAACGGCCCTAATGGTTACCTAATTAATAATTAAGCAGCCATGGCATACGAAGTATTGCCATTTAAAGTTTTCGTATTCATATTTAAGTGCTAATTACGCAACGCACTACATGCTTATACTTACAAAGAACTATGCTGTCAAAACCGGTCAGCCCCAATTTAATTAACAATTAATAATTGACAATTAATAATTGAACCTGCAAATTTACAAAATATACATGGCTATTTAAATAGCTCTATATCTATTATTTTTACCAACTTTTAATTGATTAAAAATTTAGATGGAACCGAGAATATTTTACAAAAGCAGAATTGATAGTCTTGCAAAAAGACTTAAAAAAACTACAACAAAAAAAATCTGTCTTTGGATGGCTTCGCTTTGGAAGTATTGCTGCCATTATTTTTGCTTTTTATCTTTTATGGCAATTAGGCCCCTGGTATGTTATCGTCACAAGTATTGCCTTACTTACACTTTTTCTGAGATTATTATATGCCGATTTAAAAAATAAAGCTGCAATTGATCACGCCAATTATTTAATTAATATTAATAATGATGAACTGAAATTTTTAGATGGGAATTATTATGATTTTGCACCGGGCAACGAACATATTCCTGCTGATCATCTCTATGCGAACGATCTTGATATTTTCGGGAAGGCTTCTTTATTTCAATATATCAACCGCAGCACATCTGAAATGGGAAGCAACCAACTGGCGGACTATTTAAAATATCCTGCTTCAACAAATTTGATTTTACAGAGGCAAACCGCAGTAAAAGAATTAGCTGAAAAAATAGAGTGGATACAGGATTTGCAGGCAAAAGGAAAGGAAAAACAAGTTACTTTTTCTACAAAAAAAAGATTAGAAAAATGGATTAATGAAGCGCCCGCTTTCTCGCAATTCAAACCATGGAAATGGCTGCGATACCTGCTTCCAGTCATTATTATCACTATAGTTGTTCTTTATATTTTTGATGAAATCCCTTCGGGTATATTTTATTTTTTCTTATTATTATTTGCTGCAATTGCTTATCAAATTAATAAATATGTTGCTCCTATTCATGAGCAGCTATCTAAGATTGCAGAGGAGCTTGAAATATTATCATCGGGTATCAGCCATGTTGAAAATGCCTCATTCGAAAGTTCGTTATTAAAAGAAATACAATCATCCTTTTATCATAACAATACCAATGCATCGCATGATATTACAAGGCTGCGAAAGCTACTTGATAAGCTTGATTTGCGATATAACCTTGTCTTATCTCTTCCCTTAAATATTCTATTATTGTGGAACCTGCAACAGGTTCTTGACCTGGAAAAATGGAAATCTGCCCAGCAAAAAAATATCCATACCTGGTTTGATACGTTAGCACATATAGAAGCATTAGCAAGTTTTGGTGTGCTTTGTTTTAATGAATCTGCTTGGACATTCCCGGAGATTATACCCGATTATTTTTTTATAGAAGGGAAAGAAGTAGGACATCCACTTATCGCAAAAAATAAAAGAATCAATAATTATATCGACATAAAACACGACAGCGAATTAATGCTGGTAACAGGCTCTAATATGGCCGGCAAGAGCACTTATCTCCGTAGTGTAGGCGTAAACGTTATATTGGCTATGGCGGGAGCTTCTGTTTGTGCAACTTATTTTAAAGTATCACACGTACAGGTTATCAGCAGTATGCGCATAACAGATAACCTCGCAGAAAGTACCTCAACTTTTTACGCCGAATTAAAAAAATTAAAAACGATTATTGAAAAAGTAAATACAGGCGAAAAGGTTTTTATTTTATTAGACGAAATTTTAAGAGGTACCAATTCACTTGACCGGCATACGGGTTCTGTAGCGTTGATTAAACAATTGATAAAACATCACGCTGCTGCAATTATAGCCACTCATGATCTTGAACTTGCCAAAATAAAAGATGAATACCCCAATAGTATTATCAATTATCATTTTGATGTGCAGGTAAGCAACGACGAATTATATTTTGATTACAAATTAAAACCAGGAGTTTGTAATAGTTTAAATGCTTCCATATTGATGAAGAAAATAGGGATTGAATTATAATAATTGACAATTGACAATGAGTAATTGATAATGAAAGAAAATGTAGTAAAATTAAAATCTTTTGAATTTGCTTTGAGAATAGTAAAACTCTATCAATATTTAATTGAACAGAAAAAAGAATTTGTGTTATCTAAACAATTACTTCGTTCAGGAACTGCAATTGGCGCTTTAATAAGAGAAAGCGAACACGCAGAAAGTAAAGCAGATTTTATTCATAAACTTTCAATATCATTAAAAGAAGCAAATGAAACCGAGTATTGGATTGAATTACTTTACAAATCAAAGTTTATTGCTGAGAAAAGTTTTCTTTCAATTCAAACAGATATTACTGAAATATTAAAATTATTAACCGCAATTATTAAAAAGAGTAAATTAAGATAATTATTTAAACAAGAAATGCTTTAATTATCCATTGTCAATTATCAATTAATGCCCTCTTCCCCATCCAAACCAATCATTTCCGTTTGCAAAAAGCATTAGGGCAAAAAGAATAACCATTCCTGCTATTTGTGCATATTCCAAAAATTTATCACTTGGCTTGCGTCCGGAGATCATTTCAATTAAAGTAAATAAAACATGGCCTCCATCCAAAGCCGGTATTGGTAACAGATTCATGAAGGCAAGTATGATGGAAAAGAAGGCGGTAATATTCCAAAACGCCTGCCAGTTCCATCCACTATCCGGGAAAATAGATGCCATCCCTTTAAAGCCCGTAAGCCCTTTATAAGCGCCTGTTTCTGGATGAAAAATTTGTTTAAATGACTGAATATAGTCGTCAAGTTTTTGTCTTGCTTTTTGTATACCTGCAGGAAAAGAAGCGAAAAAGCCGAATTTTTTCGTTTCAAGTTTAAAAATACCAAGGCTATCGTATTCATCCTGGCTTAGGATATTTATTCCTATTTTACCATCCGTATTAACCAATGCCTTTAGCTGAATTGGTTGACCGTCTCTCAAAACCGAAAGCGATACTGAATCACCTTTCTTATTCTGCAAATAATCTGCGAGTTCATCAAAGTAGTTGATCTCATTGCTATCCACTGCCACAATTTTATCAAAGGCTTTAAGTCCTGCTTTTTTACCATTACTGGTGTCTTTTGAATCGTAAGCTCCTGCTATAAGTGGCGTTCTTGGCATTATCAGGGAAGAACGTTTACCCTTTTTTTCAGATAACTGTCCCATTATATCGGTAGGTACCGTGATGGTTTGCGCCTTGCCATCCCTTGAAACGGTAATTTGTTTCCCGAGGATTATTTTCAGAGGAAGGTCATCAAAATAATTTACCGCCTCTCCATTCACAGCTTCTACTTTATCTCCGTTTTGAAGCCCTGCTTTTGATAATATGCTGTCAGTAATCCATATCCCGTTCTTTACATTTGCCATGGGCAATTTGGTATCGCCCCATTTGTACAAGATCATTGCATAAAGAAAAAAAGCAAACAATATATTCATCGTTACACCACCCAGCATTATAATGAGTCTTTGCCAGGCGGGTTTGCTGCGAAACTCCCACGGCTGCGGAGGTTGCTTCATTTGTTCTTTATCCATACTCTCATCAACCATTCCTGAAATTTTTACATAACCACCCAGGGGAAGCCACCCTATTCCATAAACGGTATCGCCTATTTTTTTCTTTACTAATGAAAACCACGGATCAAAAAATAAATAGAATTTTTCAACTCTGCACTTAAACCATTTAGCAGTTATGAAATGCCCGAATTCGTGAAGAATAACAAGAATTGATAGAGAAAAAAGAAGGTATCCCACCTGCAAACCAACCTGCGGCCAGTTAATTGATAATAATGTCATAGAATGTATGATGTACGGTGTTTGATGTTTGGTAAATGTTTAAAAACAATTTCTTGAATTTACTCAAATTGATAAATATTTTTTTTCATCCTTCGGGATCGGGACTTTACAAATTTATTAATGAAGCTGCGAAATTACGAGCCTCCCCATCGCTTTCAAAATAATCTGCAAGATTTGGCTTTTCTATATAATTTATTTTCTCCATTGTTTTTTCAACAACTGCAGTAATATCAAGAAATCCGATACGATTATTCAGAAATGCCCATACAGCAATTTCATTTGCAGCATTTAAAATACAGGGCAGATTGCCTCCCTTTTCCAAAGCTGCTCTTGCAAGAACAAGATTGCGGAAAGTTTTCATATCCGGCTCTTCAAAAGCCAGGTTGCTTATCTTTTTAAAATCAGTTCTTGGGTTCTTATTTGGAAGACGATGCGGAAAAGCAAGAGCATATTGAATGGGAAGTTTCATATCCGGCAAACCCATCTGAGCTTTTATGCTTCCGTCTTCAAACTGAACCATGCTGTGTACAATACTTTGCGGATGAATAATTACCTGTATCTGTCCCGGCAAAAGATTGAAAAGCCATTTGGCTTCAATCATCTCAAGCCCTTTATTCATAAGCGTTGCAGAGTCAATAGTTATCTTGGCGCCCATATTCCAGTTTGGATGTTGCAATGCATGATGCTTTTTTACATTCACCAAAAAGTTCGGCTTTTTTCCAAGAAAAGGTCCGCCGCTTGCCGTTAAAATAACCTTTTCAATTTTATTTCTTGTTTCCCCAACAAGGCACTGAAAAATTGCAGAATGCTCACTGTCAACCGGAATTATCGGAACTCTTTTTTCTAATGCTTTTTGCATTACAATATCTCCGGCTACAACCAACGTTTCTTTATTTGCCAGTGCTATTGCTTTACCTTTTTCAATTGCTTTCAAAGTAGGTGTTAAGCCGGCAAAACCAACAATAGCTGCAAGCATCATATCATAAGTATCAAAATCAGCTACTTCTTCAAGAGCGCTTGCGCCGGCAAAAACTTTAATATCTTTTGAACTGAGTGCAGATTTTACCGATTCATATTTTTTTTCATCGCCAATAACTACAGCATTTGGCTTGTATTTTATTGCCTGCTCAATAAGAAGTGTATCATTTGTTTGTGCTGTTAATATTTCAACTTCAAATAAATCAGGATTGGCTGCAATTACTTCCAGCGCCTGCGTGCCAATTGAGCCGGTTGATCCAAAAACTGCAATCCTTTTTTTATTTATTTCATCCATAATAAAATCATTCATTAGTATTGAATTGCATTTTATTGCAAAGCTATTTAATGTGGCTTCTAAAAACCGAGGTTGGCAATTTACTTCAATAATTTTTGTATTGCATCATTCACCTTGCTAAAATTGAAACGAGAGAGAATATTGTCCATCATTTTTTCAATTGAAGCATTTTGAAGATTACCGATAGAACCTTCATGGGTATGATTTATCTGTGCATTATATGTGAAGGTATTATTTTCAATATCCATCCCGATTTTTTTATAAGCATCACGCAAAGGAGTTCCCTGTAAAACCAACTTATTCATCTCTTCGACACTAAATAAATATTTATATTTTTCGTCCCCGAGAATATCTTTTTTTACTTCGATATTTTTTATCATCAATGTTGCCATTGAAATACAATTACGCAAATTTTCAAATGCAGGAATGATATGTTCTTTTAATAATTGAAAATCGCGATGATAACCCGAAGGAAGATTTGCGGCCATCAGCATTATTTCATTTGGTAAAGCCTGCAGGCGATTACAATGTGCACGAATCAATTCAAAAACATCAGGATTTTTCTTATGAGGCATAATACTGCTTCCTGTTGTAAGTTCTGCAGGAAAAGAAATAAAATCAAAATTTTGATTGAGATACAAACAAACATCCATGCTTAGACGAGAAAGTGTTGCACCTATATTTCCCAATGCCTGCGAAACAATTCTTTCTGTTTTGCCACGACTCATTTGTGCATATACAACATTATAATTCAAGTCTTCAAACCCCAACAATTCAGTAGTTAATTTTCTGTTGATTGGAAACGAAGACCCAAAGCCTGCAGCGGATCCCAAAGGATTTTTATTAACAACTTCCCATGCAGCATGAAGTATTATCATATCATCGGTAAGGCTTTCAGCATAAGCTCCAAACCACAGCCCAAAAGAGGAAGGCATTGCCAATTGCAAATGCGTATAGCCAGGTAACAGGTAATCTTTATAAGCTTCGCTTTGTTGAATTAAGAGATCAAAAAACTCTTTTACATCATCCACTAATATTTCAATTTCATGTCGCATGTATAGTTTTAGATCCACTAAAACCTGGTCATTACGGGAGCGTGCACTATGAATTTTTTTTCCGGTATCACCAAATTTTTTTGTTAGAATCAATTCAACCTGCGAATGAACGTCTTCTACATCATCATCAAGCTTAAATTTTCCCTGCTCAATATTTTTATAAATTTCTTTTAATCCTTTTTGTAAAATTTCTAATTCTTCTGCAGTAAGCAAATTAATTGTTTGCAACATTTGAATATGAGCCAATGAGCCAAGCACATCGAAGGGTGCAAGATAAATATCCAGTTCCCTGTCTTTACCAACAGTGAAAGTTTCGACTTCTTTTGTTGAAGAAATATTTTTTTGCCAGAGTTTCATATTTATTTTATTACACGAATTTTAAAACACCAATTAGACGAATTAGTGTTAATGCCTCAGTTTGAATATCTATTTTTCAAAAAAATTAGAAACCAGAAAAAATATTACTGCACTTCCATAAAAAATGAACAGTGCGATATCTGCGCTTTTTCTCAATTTATTATCTTTTTCATTATTTAGGTCTTTGTCTTAACGGTAAAAGAATATTAATAGGAAAATATTTATAAAAATAAAATACAATTGAGGGCATATTATCAACATTCTTTGCAAGAAATATATGATACCAAATTTTATAAAATAATGAGATCATCATTATACTACCTAAAATATAAGCAATAATAGAAATAGAATTCATCAAATTTTAGTTTCCTTTGCTAATCTAACAATATCTAAGGGTCATCAATCTTTTAATTAACCCCGCTCCATTGCAGGAGAGATACAGAATGTTTTATGAATCTTTTCTAAACTGAAAAACTATCGAATTATTTAATAGAATTTGAGCAAGATTCTGCAATAACAGTATATATTTTTCAATTCCATCTTTTATTTCATCAATAAAAATATATTCATCAGCGCTATGGCTTCTTGCCGAATCACCTGGACCTATCTTTAAAGCAGGAAAACTCATCAATGCCCTGTCAGAACATGTTGGTGAGCCATAAGATTCAAGTCCCATTCTATTTCCGGCAATTACCAAAGGATGGTTTTCTTCAATAAACGAAGCTTTTAATCTTGTACTTCTTGGCTTAATTTCACTTGTTATATTCTTTTGTACTTCATTAATTATATCATCAAATGAATAAAACTCATTGACTCTTATGTCAACTAAAAAACTGCATTCGGAAGGTACAATATTATGCGCTTTATTTTGTGTACTAATTGAAGTAACTGCCATGTGAACCGGACCAAGAAATGCAGATGTTTTCTCAAATTGAAAAGTGCTGAACCATTGAATATCGTTCATAGCTTTATATACTGCGTTTACGCCTTCGTTTCTTGCAGCATGGCCTGCCACGCCATGTGCAGTGCAATCCAATACAAGCAACCCTTTTTCTGCAATTGCCATTTTCATTAATGTTGGTTCTCCAACAATACCGCAGTCAATTTTCGGAAGTTTGGGCAAAAGATTTTCAATTCCATCGTGACCGGAAATTTCTTCTTCAGCAGTTGCTGCAAGAATTAAATTAAAAGGTAAATTTTCATCATTATAAAAATAAATAAAAGCTGCAATTAGTGAAACCAGGGGGCCGCCCGCATCATTGCTTCCCAGTCCAAATAACTTTCCATCTTTTTCAATGGGCTCAAATGGATCATTGGTGTAACCTGCATTTGGCTTTACCGTATCATGATGAGAATTTAATAAAACTGTAAACTTTTTTTTATCAAAATATTTATTGGCAGCCCACACATTATTCAGAAACCTGTTTGTTTAAATATCTTTTTCTTTTAAAAAAAGTTTCAATTGTATCAGCGCGTTTTATCTTCTTCTTTGCTGAATGAAGGAATCGCAATCAATTGCTTTAATAAATTCAATGCATCTGACAAACAATGTATTCGGATAATTATTTGCGATATTTATTTCTTTATTCATGCAATTATTTTTGTTCCGCTCTTTTCATTTATTAATTGAAAAAGATCATTTGAATTTCCTATAATAACTTTGTTGACTCCGTTATTTATAGCATCAAAAGCATTATCAATTTTTGGCAAAATACCGGCAAATAATTTTTTACATTCTTTAAGTGTATTGTAGGTAGCAGCATTTAATTCAGCAATGACGCTGCTTTCATCATTCACATCCGCTAAAACACCGTTTTTTTCAAAACAATAAACAAGCTCAACGTTGTAAACTTTTGATAAAGCTAACAGATAACACAGAAGCGATGGTATCAGCATTTGTATTTAAAATATGACCTTCTTCATCGTGTGTCAACGGAGCCACAACTGGCGTTAAACCATTATCAATAAATAATTGCCATGATGAAAGATTTATATGATCAGCATTTACATCTCCAACCCATCCATAATCAATCGTTTTTACAGGACGTTTTTTTGCGGGTAACACATTTGCATCTGCACCTGTAAGGCCGATAGCATTGCATTGCAGCGATTGCAATTCAGCAACAATTTTTTTATTCACCAATCCGCCATACACCATCGTAACCAAATCAATTGTTTCATCATCGGTTATTCTTCGGCCGTCAATATATTTTGATTGAATGTTTAGCTTATCGCCAATTGCAGTTGCTATTTTTCCGCCACCGTGCACTAATATTTTTTTTTCTTTGATTGATGAAAACTCTTTTAAAAAAGAATCAAGATTACTTTTATCATCAATTACATTTCCACCTATTTTTATAATATAGAGAAGTTCTTTTATTCATTATTTTGTTCAGATAAATCTTTTGTCATGGCAAATCTTTTAAAATCTGCGACAGTACAGCTTGTGCAGCCCATACCCGGTTTGATGCCTGCTCCGTTACAATACTATTATCGCTATCCAATACTTCATCACTTAATTCAACATTTCTCCTAACAGGAAGACAATGCATAACTTTTGCGTTATTAGTTACTGCCAGTTTTTCTTTGGTTAGCATCCAGTCATTTGCATTTTCTTGAAACTTTTCCATAATCTTTATAACTGCTCCAGTTTTTTACATAAACAAAATCCGCATCTTTTAGCGCTTGTGCCTGGTCGTTAGTAATATGCGCATCGCCTGTAAATCTTTCATCAAGTTCATATCCTTCAGGGTGAGCAATTACAAAATCTGCATATTCCCATGCATTGATCCATTCGCAAAAACTATTGGCAACGCACTGTGGTAAAGGCTTTACATGAGGCGCCCAGGTTAAAACAACTTTTGGTTTTATTTTATTTTTCACAGGAAGATGATCTGTTGATTGTAATAATATCTGTCAGGCTTTGCAACGGATGAACGGTTGCACTTTCAAGACTTATAACCGGTATATCCCGAATATTTTACAAACTGGTTCATTACAATGTTCATTATAATCTTCTTCCCTATTTTTTAAAGAAGGAAAAGTGCGTACTCCCAAAATATCAAAATAACGGCCAAGAATAGGCGCAGCATCCTTTACATGTTCAACAGTGTGCCATTCATGATGGCTCCTTCTTCAAATTCAAGATGACCATCCATCCTGTGAAGCATTAAAAACAATTGCTTCCATTCCAAGATTCTGTGCTGCAATTTGTGTACTTAATCGTGTTCGCAAACTGGGATTCAAAAATATTAACCCCATACGTTTCCCTTTTCCTAATGATTGTTGTGATAAAGGGTTGTTTCTGAAATTATTTGCAGTTGTTATTAATTCATCAATATTTTCTGCATCTTTTACTGAAAGAAAATTTTTCAATTTTTTTCTTTGATTAAGAGATAAAGATATTAATTATAAAATGAGTTATGAGGCATCTGCCTCAGCATAATTTTTAGAAAGAACTGAAATTTCTTCGCGTAAAGCAGCTAAAAATTTATCAGCATCTTCTTTTGTTAAGGCAAGAGACGGAAGTAATCTTATTACATTTGGCTTTGCTTCTCCGGTAAAAATATGATGCTTCATCAACAGGTTCTTTTTCAAATCTTTTAATTCAGGGGTAACATCAAAGCCAATCATTAATCCTTTACCGCGAAGATTTTTTAGCTCAGTTATTTTTCCAATCTCTTCAGATAAATATGAGCCAACTTCTTTCGCATTATTCATTAATTTTTCATTGTCTATTACCTCCAAAACCGCCAGGGCTGCGGCACAGGCTAAATGATTTCCACCGAATGTTGTGCCCAGCATAAAATACTTTGAATGAATATGAGGCGCAATAGAAATGCCGGCAACAGGAAATCCATTGCCCATTCCTTTTGCCATGGTATAAATATCTGCGTCTACGCCAGCATAGTCATGAGAATAAAATTTGCCGGTTCTCCCATAGCCGCATTGAACGGAATCTGCAATAAAAACCACGTTATATTGATTGCATAAATTCCTAACCAGTTTCAAAAAAGATTCGGAAGCAACATTAATACCACCAACTCCCTGGATACCTTCTACAATCACTGCACAAACTTCCTCACCTTTTTTATCAAAATAATTTTGCAAAGCTTCTTCATCATTAAAAGAAAGAAAAGTTGCATTTTCTGTTTCATTAACGGGGGCAACAATTGAAGGATTATCTGTGACTGCAACTGCAAGAGATGTGCGGCCATGAAATGCTTTTGAAAAAGAAATAATTTTTTTACGATTATTATAAAATGATGCCAGCTTTAATGCATTTTCATTGGCTTCTGCACCAGAGTTACAAAGAAACAACTGGTAATCGTTTTTACCTGAAACTTCACCAAGCTTATCGGCAAGTTGTTGTTGAATGGGAATTTTTATTGAATTGGAATAGAATGCAATTTGTTCAAGTTGCGCTTCAATTTTTTTCACCCAATATGGATGTGTATGACCGATACTTATTACCGCATGGCCACCATACATGTCAAGGTATTCGTTTCCTTTATCGTCCCAAACGTAAGACCCGGTCGCCTTTACGATATTGATATCGTTAACGGGGTAAACATCGAATAGTTTCATAATTAAGGTTTAAGGTAAAAGGTTTAAGGTAAAAGATTCCCTTCTTCCATTCTATTTTCCACTTCTTAAAAAGTTAATAAATGATATAAGCATTGCTCTCACTTCGTTGACCAGTTTATTTACAATAATATATTCTTCTTCGGCGATATAGTTAAACTCAAAATGCAGCAAAACAGCAGTAATCTGTTTCGTTGGTTGAACCTAAGGAATTATCAAGGAAATGGGTAAAATCCTTATCAGTATATCTGCCACACCCTTCAACAATATTTAACGGTATAGAAAGCGCAGCTCTTAATAGTTGTGAGGTTAATTCATATCGCTCTTCTTTTGAAAATTTTGGCGCAACCTTTTTTTTCACATAAACATATAACTCATGTGATTTTTTCCATACTTCTAGCTTTTTATAGTCCCTCATATATCCAAATTTCCAATTGTAACGTTTTGCCTTCCACCTTAAACCTTTTGCCCTCCACCAATTTTCCTCTTCTAAAAATAATTTGCTTTCAGTTTTAAACCCATGGTTTCATCAAGACCAAACATCAAATTCATATTTTGCAAAGCCTGGCCGCTTGCTCCTTTTAAAAGATTGTCAATAGTGGAATGAATAACAAGATTATCTTTTTCTTTTTCAAGATGAATAAAACAATTGTTGGTATTAACTGCCTGTTTTAAAAATATAGGCTCCTTACTAACTTTTATAAATGGATGGTCCTCGTAAAATTCATGATATAGTTTATAAATTTCTTCAAGACTCTTTTCAGATTTCATTTGCGAAGTAACAAAAATACCTCTCGCAAAATCTCCACGCCATGGAATAAAATGTATGGAAGCTGAAGAAGAACCAGATAAAAAATTTAATGATTCATTTATTTCATCAAGATGCTGGTGCGTAAGAGCTTTATAAGCCTGAACATTATTTTGTCTCCATGAAAAATGGGATGTTGCAGAAAGTGTTTGCCCGGCACCGGTAGAACCTGTGATACCTGTTGTATAAACATCTTTCACTTCATTCACTTTTGCAAGAGGTAATAATCCCAGTTCAATAGAAGTGGCAAAACATCCGGGATTAGCAACGTAATTTGCAGCTTTTATTCTTTCTCTGTTTATTTCCGGCAAGCCGTAAATAAATATTTTGTCTTTAAAAACAGCATTGGCTTTTAACCTGAAATCCTGCGAAAGAGAAATAATTTTTACGTGCTTTGGAACCTCATTTTCTTCCAGAAATTTTTTTGAATCCCCATGACCTGTGCATAAGAAAAGTACGTCAACATCATCATTGGTAGATTCTGAAAAATGCATATTCGTTTCATTAATTAAATCCTGGTGTACCGCATGCAAAGGCTTGCCGGCATTACTTTTGCTGTGAACAAAAATTAAGTCAACCATGGAATGATTTACCAACAACCTTATTAGTTCTCCACCTGTATAACCAGCCCCTCCAATTATTCCAACTTTAATTTTTGTGTTCATCAGCGGTTTTTTTTACAGCATGATAAATTGCAGTCTGATTACCAAAAATTTTACTGAAGCCCCTTACATCATTCCCACTCCAGCCTGTATTCATTTCACCATATTTACCAAACTTAGCGCTCATTAAATCATAATTGGATTCAATACCGGTAACCTGGTAACGGTAAGGCATTAATTGAACAAATACATCCCCGGTAACATGCTGTTGTGAAGATTCTAAAAATGATTCTATATCTCTCATAACAGGATCGAGTACCTGACCTTCGTGTAACCAGTTGCCATAAAATTCCGATAATTGATTCTTAAGATTTAATTGCCATTTGGTAAGCACATGTTTTTCCAAAGCATGATGCGCTTTAATAATAACAACAGGAGCTGCTGCTTCAAATCCTACACGCCCTTTGATACCGATAATCGTATCACCTACATGCACATCACGGCCAATTGCATAAGGACCAGCAAGCGTTTGCAAATATTTAATGGCGTCTACAGGATGATCAAATTTCTTTTTATTAACACCAAAAAGTTCTCCCTTTTCAAAATGTAATTTTACCTGCTGCGGCTCTTTATTAGTAAGTTGTGTGGGCCATGCATTTTCGGGTAACATACCGTTAGATGATAAAGTTTCTTTTCCTCCAACACTGGTTCCCCAAAGTCCTTTATTAATTGAATACGCAGACTTTTCAAAATTCATTTCCACGCCTTTTGATTTGAGGTAATCAATTTCCTGCTGCCTTGATAATTGCATATCACGAATAGGAGTAATTATTTCAACACCGGGAATCATTATGTGAAATATCATATCAAACCTTACCTGGTCGTTACCGGCGCCAGTGCTGCCATGTGCCACCGCATCCGCTTTTAATTTCTTTACATGCTCAGCAATGTGCAATGCCTGCGAAAGCCTTTCTGCGCTTACGCTTAAAGGGTAAGTATTATTTTTTAAAACATTCCCATAAATGAGGTATTTAATAATAGTATCGTAATAGCTTTTTACTGCATCAACTGTTGTATGTGTTTTTACACCTAAGGCTTTTGCATGCTTTTCTATATCTTTTAATTCCTGCTTTGAAAAACCACCTGTATTTACAATGATACTTTGTACTTCATATTTTAATTCGGTGGTAAAATATTTCACACAGTAAGAAGTATCAAGGCCGCCACTAAACCCAATTACTACCTTTTTATTCATTATCATAATTTATAGATTAAGGAAAAAGCTTAAAATTGATTTTCGGGTATCATTTCTTTTTCCTTTCAAAAATTTAATAAGCCGGCTTTGTTTAATACTCATAAACCTTTCGTACTGTTTTGAATGTTTCTTAAAGTCGGCGGCAGTTTCTTCAGGTTCATAATGATCTGCTGGATCGTATAACATAGCAGTGCACATGCAATTTTTTCTTTCCTTACTCATGAGTATATCATAATTGACACAGCTCTTACAGCCTGCCCAAAAATTTTCATCATCAGTAAGTTCTGAATAAGTAACAGGTTCGTACCCCAGGTCGCTATTGATTTTCATAACTGCGAGACCCGTGGTTAAACCGAATATTTTTGCCTTCGGATATTTTTCCCTCGACAAATCGAAAATCCTTTTTTTGATTTGTTTCGCTATCCCCGTCTTTCTGAATTCAGGTGCTACGATAAGCCCGCTGTTGGCCACGAAGCCTTCTTTGCCCCATGCTTCTATATAGCAAAAGCCAACCCATGCGTTATCTTCGGTAACAGCGATAACGGCCTTGCCTTCCTCCATTTTTTGTTGAATATATTCTGGTGAACGTTTTGCAATACCGGTTCCTCTTGCCTGGGCAGAAGTTGCCATCTCATCGGTGATGATTTGAGCATATTTGAAATCAGCGGAAGTTGCAACCCGAACAATTATTTTTGATTGTTCCACTTTGCGTTTTGTTTAAATGAATTATGTTTTGTGAGCGGGGATTTTTTCACTGATAGGGACATTGTCAACTGCCTCGGCCTATCAGCATCCAGGTCGGAAAAAACAGCGAAGAGGCATTCTTCGTTCAACATTCAAAGTTGAAAACACGAGAGAAAAATTTATAGAATTAAGACCTTTCACTTTTATAACATTTAATGAATAGGAAACAAAGGTATATTTTTTTATAATTTATTCAGCAAAACGTTTTTAAGAATTTGTTATTATTTGAGCCGAAGGCTTTTTGGCCCATTGATGTAATTGATCAACAATCGTTCGGTCATTACTTAAGCGTGGCACTTTATTTTGCCCGCCAAGCTTACCGATGCTTCTCATATAATTAATAAAACCATTTTTTTGAACAGGAATTATTTTTAAAGGCTGAAGAATATTTCCTTTAATAAGGTCATCGTAATATATATTTTTCTTTCTCAAGTTTTCATCTACAGCTCTGAGCAAACTGTTTCAGATTACGCGGAAGGTTTTCAAATTCTATATACCATTCATGATAACTCTTATTGTCATCCTCTGAAATTTTGGGAGCAACAGTAAATTCAATAATTTTTACACTTTCTGCATCTGCTGCTTTTAATAAAGCGCTTTCAACTTCTTCGCCAATAACATGTTCGCCAAAGGCAGAGATAAAATGTTTTACTCTACCGGTAACGACTATTCGATAAGGATTCAGGGAAACAAATTTTATGGTATCTCCAACATTATATCCCCACAGACCCGCATTGCTGCTTACTATTAAAACATAATTTTCATTCAGCTTTACATCTTTTAAAGTAAGACGTGTGGGATTTCTATTCAAAATTTCACCTGTAGGAACAAATTCAAAAAAGATCCCACTGTCTGTATTCAGCAACATGCCTTCTTCATCAATATTATCCTGGAATGCAAAAAATCCTTCGCTTGCAGGAAATAATTCAATGGTATCAATTGGCTTTCCGATAGTTTCCAGGAGCTTTGCTTTATAAGGCTCAAAGTTCACGCCGCCTTGTACCATCACACTAAAATCGGGAAAAATATCTTTGATTTTTTTACCCGTCTTTTCTATCAACGCATCAAAATACATTTGCACCCAGGGCGGAATACCGCTGATCAAGCGTCATTCTTTCATTAACTGTTTCCTCAACAATTTTATTCAGTTTTTCTTCCCAGTCCTCAATACAATTAGTTTCAAAAGAAGGTAATTGATTAGAGCGTAAATATTTTGGAATATGATGATTAACGATGCCACTCAATCTTCCGGTGGGAATGCCTCCTACTCTTTCCAGTTCCGGAGAGCCACTCAGGAAAATCATTTTACCATTTGAAAATTGTGCGTTACCGCTTTTTGCCATATAACATAACAGTGCGTTTCTTGCAGTGTCAATATGGTTATCAATAGAATCTTTTGTAATCGGAATATATTTAATTCCACTTGTTGTTCCACTGGTTTTGGCAAGGTAAATTGGTAAACCTTTCCATAAAATATTATGCTTGCCCTGTTTTATTTTTTCAATATAATTTTTAAAATCTTCGTACTCTCTTATGGGAACATTTTTTACAAAATCATCATGATTTTTTATTTTTTCAAAATGATGTTCTTTTCCAAATTCAGTTTTTAATCCGGTTTTAAGAAGCGATTGAAAAATGCGCTCCTGGTCTGCAATAGCCGTGAGCATTGATTTACGGATCTGCTTGTATATGTAAAGGGCGAAAGGTTTTGCAAAAAAGGATTTTATTTTCATCTCCATTGGCAACAATCTTTATGATGCAATTTACATATAAATGATTAAAAGAATATTACTCTTTAGGCATAAGTTTCCAATAAGTAAACCGCGCTTTAAAAAATATTTTTTAAAATCTAATTGCAATTACAAGGCCATTCATTGTCAAGATCAATACAGGTAATAACTACCAGGCCGTCGTTTTCAGGAGCTACAACTATTCGTAAATGCTGATGCTCATTGCTATATCCCTCCAATGCATATGTTTCATCTCCTTTGCTCGCCTTACCGCTTTTTGAATAATTAACTTTTCCTTCATGTATAATTTCTTCTATTTCCGGTTCTGTTATGTGCCTGCAATCCATTCTGCATTTGGCATGCCTGGTTAAAATAAGATGACTGGTATTGCGAAATGAATCATCATTTGAACCGCATTCTAACAAATGTTATCCTGCTTATAAAAAGCAACCAGTTTTATTATAACTAAAACAGCAATAATTATAATTAATATAATAGAACTTGCTTTTTTATTCATCAGCAGTGATTTTCCGCAATATAATTTCAAAAAAACATTATTCTTTATTTTTGCTATACTATGTCCATACCAAAATCTGTTGCATTACATACATTAGGCTGCAAGCTTAATTATTCTGAAACATCAGCTATTGAAAGACTGCTGCAGAATGATGGCTTTGTAAAAAAAGATTTTAATGATGAGGCAGATGTATATGTGATCAACACCTGTTCTGTTACCGAAAACGCTGACAAAGAATGCCGGCAATTGGTGAGAAGGATCCAAAGGAAAGCGCCGGAAGCAACTGTGGTAATCACTGGCTGTTATGCACAATTAAAACCCAAAGAAATAGCCGAGATTGATGGCGTTGATCTTGTATTGGGAGCAGCCGAAAAATTTAATATCACAACACACCTTAAAGAACTTACGAAAGGAGACAGCACAAAAATATGCAGTTGTGATATTGAAGAAGTAAATGGCTTTCATTCATCTTTTTCAATTAATGATCGTACAAGAACTTTTTTAAAAGTTCAGGATGGATGCGATTATAATTGTTCTTTTTGCACCATACCCATGGCCCGCGGAAAAAGCAGAAGCAACTCAATAGAAAATGTTTTAAGTGAAATAAAAAAAATTGCCTCTGCGGGTGTAAAAGAAATTGTACTCACCGGAATTAATCTTGGAGATTTTGGCAAAGATGATAATGGGGAAAAAACAGGCGAAGATTTTTATGGTTTGTTACAGGCAATAGAAGAAAATGAAGGAGTAGAACGTTACCGCATTTCATCTATTGAGCCCAACCTTTTATCAAATCATATTATTGAATTTGTTGCAGCAAGTAAAAAAATAATGCCGCATTTTCATATTCCGTTGCAAAGCGGCAGCAATAAAATTTTGGCGTCTATGCGAAGGCGTTATAAAAAAGAATTATATGCTGAAAAAGTTGCTCTTATAAAAAAACTGATACCGCATTGTTGCATTGGGGTCGATGTAATTACCGGCTTTCCGGGAGAGACGGATGAGGATTTTAATGAAACGGTTTGCTTTCTGAAAGACCTGGATGTTTCTTACTTACATGTATTCACTTATTCAGAAAGAGCCAATACTTACGCGTTAAATATAGAACCGATAGTTTCTGTAAACATTCGTAACAACAGAACTAAAATTTTGCGTAATTTATCTTATAAAAAACTACATGGCTTTACACACAGCCATGCCGGTGAAACAAGGAAAGTTCTTTTTGAAGGCCTTCGTAAAAACGGTATGATGGAAGGATATACTGACAATTATATTAAGATATCTGTACCTTTCAAAAAAGAATGGAGCAACAACATTATTGACTGGAAACTACAATGAAAACTTTTTTAGTAAATATAAAATTTGATTTCGCTAAAAATTTTATGGACTATGTACCGGAGCACCGCACTTATGTAAATATGCTTATTAATACTAATGTAATTGAGAGCTATGCGGTAAGCATGGAAACACACCGTTGCTGGATTATTATTAATGCTGAAACAAAAGATGAAATTGAAAAAATACTTGTCAAATCAACTTTGTATCAATTCTGGACTTATGAGATAGATGAATTGTTTGTTTATGACAGTCAGAATTTTCGTTTACCTAAGCTTGAATTGAATTAAGAATTGATTTTTCTTCCAATTCTTTCAATAAAGAAACCTGCGCTGCGTTAATTTTTTTCTTTGCTTCACTCATCAAAAACCAGGCTGCTTTATCTACTTCAGGAAAATTTTGAAATTTACCGGAACGCGGTGGCCATTCCATTTCAAAGCGATTAGATGTAATATTTGTTGCATCAATATTTTTCTCTATTGCCCAGGCAAATACCCTTTTACCGGATTTTTGTGCAATTGGTTTTAATTTCAGAAATCTGCCGGAAATAATTTTCCCCGTTTCTTCAGAAAATTCTCTAATAGCCGCACGTAAAGGTTCTTCATCTTCTTTAAATTCTCCTTTAGGAATTGACCAACTCCCTTCATCTTTATTTTTCCAAAAGGGGCCACCCGGATGCACCAGGAAAACTTCCAGGATATTTTTATTTTTCCGGTAAAGCAATAAACCCGCACTTTGTTTTTTGATCATAGAACAAATATTTGCAAAACACGATACAATTTCCCCAACCTTAGCTTATATTGTAGAACACAAAATTGTAAAAAAAATTTAAATCTTGTTAAATACCTTTCATAATGCTATTGGCATAATATTTTCGTAAATAGTTTATTTAATTTACAAGCAATTATTAATCTATGAGAAGTAAAATTCTTTTTCAACTCGCATGCCTGGTTTTTTTTATCGGGTTAATCAGTTCCTGTAAAAAAAATAAAGATACACCGGTTGATCCCGGGAACAGCGATTCGACTGCATTGGCTGCAAAGGCTAAAGATTCGGCTTTAATTGCAGCAAGAGACTTTTATTTATGGTACAAAAATATTCCTTCAACCTTTAATGCCCAAAGTTATAATGACCCAAATGCTGTAATGGTGGCCATAAGAGCTTATAGCAATGAACCCGGCTATACATCACCGGTTGACAAATGGAGCTTTGGAGTTTTAAAAACTGACTGGAACCAATTAAGCGGCGGAATAGGATCGATAAATACTGTTGCAACAGATGGAGATTTTGGGTTTAGCGTATTCTTTAGAGTTGAAGGCGACCTAAGGGTAAAATTAGTAGAAAGACTTTCACCGGCAGGACTTGCAGGAGTTGAAAGAGGCTGGAGGATTACAAAAATTAATGGCAATACCAACATTACCATTTCCAATGCAGACTTTATTGTAAATAATGTTTTTTATAGCCCTACTTCCACTTTTACATTCGTTAAACCTGATGGCACTTCGGTTGACATGACATTTAATGCAACTACTTATCCGCAACAAACGGTATATCTTGATTCTGTTTATTCTATAAGCGGAAAAACCATCGGGTATATGGTAATGAATTCTTTCCTGGGTGACACAACTGAAATTAACGGCGATCTGCAAAGGGTGATGAATAATTTTGCAACAAAAAATGTAAGCGATATTGTAATTGATTTACGATATAACGGTGGCGGCTATGTTACATTACAGCAAAAGCTTGCGGAATATCTTGCCCCGTCGTCAACCAATGGCAAGCTAATGATGAAAGAAACTTTTAACGATAAACACCAGGATTATAATACTACCTTATACTTCAATAAAACCGGCGCCTTAAATCCGGATCATGTGCTTTTTATTGTAAGCCGGAGTACCGCTTCCGCAAGTGAATTATTAATTAATAATTTAAAACCATACATGACAGTTAAGCTGGTTGGCCCTGAGCCTACCGATGGCAAACCGGTTGGATTTTTTCCTATTTCAGCGGGAGACTGGTATGTATTTCCTGTTTCATTCAGATCAACTAACGCTTCTAATTATGGAGGCTATTTTGATGGCTTTGCCCCTGATGCTATTACAGAGGATGGCCTTGATAAAAACTGGGGAGACACTTCAGAAGCCTGTCTTGCCAGGTCAATTAAATATATAACGACCGGAAGCTTTATACCGCAGGCACGGGAAGTTTATAAAGAAGACCCTGCTGTTATATCGGCCAATAAAACACTAGATAAGCCATCTTTTAAAGGAATGGTAGATACAAGAAGAATGAGATAGATAGGTTTGATTTTCTTAATTTGAAATACATCATTTCTAAAGTTCAAATGGCTAAAGTATAGTGAACTAATAATCAAGTTGTAGGTGTATAGTATACAGTGATGCAGGAATTTCAGGCGTGGATTCGCAGGTAAGAAACATCCTGGTGTGAGAAATATAATCAATACCTTCTGTTTGCCATGGAGTACCCTTTGTAGTTAAAACTTCTTTTACTTTCGATCCTTCGAAAAAATTATTACCTGTAAATTTTTTAAAGAACCATATAAAAGGAAATATTTTTTTGCCCATATAGCCTCCGAGCGCCAATTGCCGAGGTGATTTCCCTGCGTATCGGTTGTTTACAAAAAGACGATATTTTATTAACGATTTGGCAACAAAGCATAAGATGTACTTAGTTTATTCAAATGAAAAATAAGTCGGGAGTATATTAATTTATTTGCAATAAATATTCTAAATTCCTTGCACCAATAAATTCTTTGGTGTAATTTTTACTTTGTTCTGCTCTTTCTTATAACGGCGTTTTATTAAATAACCTAAATTTTTTAAAATGATTCTCCCCAAATATTTCCGCCACACAATCATTATTTTAATAACAGTTATAGCTTCGTGGTCTTTTGACTCCTGCACTACTACACGCATCGTTACCAAATACGATTCTGATACTTTTGCCAATAATCCTTTAAATAAAAAAACAACCTGGTCTTATGCCTGGGGCCTGATACAACCAAAGGATATAGACCCAAAGTGCGACGCGAGGTTCAACCATTTGAATATGGTAACGGTAAAGACTAACCTTGGCTTTGCCCTTATCACAATAGGAACGCTGGGCATAGTGATGCCGCAAAGAGTGGAATGGGTTTGCGCTCCTTACAGCCCTGCAACTGATTCTTTAGGTCATAATTAAAAAATAAACGATGGCAACTCTAACTAATTTACCTGATGGTATAAGCGCTCTGCCCATTACAACGTGGGAAAACGGGCATGAAAATTTTGTTCATAATTATAAAAAAAATTCATCTTTCAAGCTGAGTATTCCCTCTTCAAAATCGTCTAACCCATACCGTGATACTACAAAGAATTTTCAATGGCTCATACAATATGCCATTAACAACAATATTCAATTGCGTGCGCTCGGAAATGGATGGTCTTTTTCTGAAGTAGCCGTTTGTGAAGGTGGCCTTGTGGATACAAAAGCGCTACGCCTTTCATTTAATCTTAAAAATTCTTTTGTGGCGTCTGAATATTTGCAAAGCGGAAAAACAGCAGGAGATCTTTTTTTTACACAGTGCGGCATGAGTGTGCTGGATGCAGATGAAAAGTTAGAGCAGGATTCTAATCCAAAAAGATCACTAAAAGCTTCCGGAGCCAGTAACGGCCAAACCATTGCCGGCTGTACTTCAACGGGCACACACGGTTCTGCATTTAATGTAGGTGCAGTGCATGATTCCATTGTAGGATTGCATATAGTTACAGGCCCTGACAGGCATGTTTGGATTGAAAAAAAATCCAATCCTGTTGCCTCAGATGATTTTATTAACTGGCTCGGCGCTGAACCAATCAAAGATGACGACATGTTTAATGCTGCGGTTGTAAGCTTTGGAAGCTTTGGATTTATTCATGGCATTTTAATAGAAACCGAACCAATTTTTTTATTAGAACAATATAGAACGGGCAATATTATTTATAATGATGATTTGAAAAAAGCAATAAATCATCTAGATTTTTCCGGTATTCTTAGTGAGCTTCCGGCTCCTCCGATTGGCCCGGATAAAGAGATGTATCATTTTGAGATATTGGTAAACCTGCAAATGTTTGAGCCGGATAATCCCGAAAAAGGGGTATATTTTAAAACGATGTATAAAACTCCTTACCGTGACGACTACACGAAAATTACTACAGATGATAAAGGTTTTACTTATGGCGATGACCTCCTTGGAGTAGTGGAAAAAGTTCTTGATACGATAGGCTCTGATCTCTCTTCATTGCTGATACCGGGCATCGTAAATAAATTATTTCCACTTGCATTTACGGCCAATGTAAGCATGACGGGAACTATTGGCGAAACGTTCAGTAATACAAAGTTTAGGGGGAAAGCCGCCAGCGCCGCCATAGCTGTTCATACAACTGATGCCAGCACTGTATTAGAAGAAATTGTTGCTATTAATAAAGTAACTCCCTTTGCCGGAGCCCTTGCCTTGCGGTATGTAAAAGGTACAGATGCATTGCTGGGCTTCACTCATTTTGACAAAACATGCGTTATGGAATTAGATGGAGTTGATTCGCAATTATCGAGAACTTTTATCCAAAAAATTTGGGCAAGGCTTGATGAGCTATCCATCCCCTTTACTATGCATTGGGGGAAATTTAATTTCGGTCTTACTCCCGAATTATTGAATAAAATGTACGGCGATAATCTGACGAAATGGAAAGCGTGCAGGAATTCCCTATTATCTGAATCGGCAAAAAAAGTATTTACCAATAACTTCATGCTGCAATGTGGCCTGGATGATTAAAGCCTGTTTTTAGTTTCATAGTTCTTCCCACACAAAAAGAGGTAATGGCGAATATCCCTGACTGTTATAAGTTCACTTTTATTCAGGATAAATGTAACAAGTATATACATTCTTCTTACTTTTAACTTATTACCCTTTATAAAATAAATACAAATGCCTGGTATGAAGAAATTTCTGAAGCCTTGCCTGCTTTTGGCAATACTAACGGCTGTGGTATTGCAGATTCAGTCGCAAAGCACTGCTGAAAATAATTATCATCCCTGGTGGAAAGGAGGATATCCTGCATGGCAACCAAAAAATCCCAAAGCAAAACTGATGTCTTTGATTACGGTTAAAGGAAACAAATTTGTAAATGCCGACAACGATACAGTATTATTCCGCGGCGTTTCTATAGCGGACCCTGATAAAATTGATCATGAGGGCCACTGGAACAAAATGCTTTTCGAAAAGGTGAAAGAAATGGGCGTAATGTTGGTTCGCATTCCGGTGCATCCTGTAGCCTGGAGAGAACGAACCCCCGTAAAATATATGACATTATTAGATTCCGCTGTTAGCTGGTGTACCGATCTTGGTGTGTATGTTGATATTGACTGGCATTCTATCGGCAATTTAGAGATGGAGCTTTTCCAAAACCCAATGTATAATACTACTCTTAAAGAAACTTATGAATTCTGGCAGGCAATTTCAAGGCATTTTACCGGTAACAATACAGTTGCCTTTTATGAACTTTTTAATGAACCAACCACCTATCGCGGTCAGCTTGGCAATATTAGCTGGACTGATTGGAAAAAAATAAATGAAACTACCATTCAGTTAATAAGAGCATTTGATAGTGAAACAATACCGCTGGTAGCAGGCTTTGACTGGGCGTATGATCTTACGCCGTTGCGAGAAGAACCCATCAATGCTGTCGGGATTGGTTATGTAACACATCCCTATCCGAATAAACGCTCTCAACCCTGGGAACCTAAGTGGGAAGAAGATTTTGGTTTTGCTGCAAAGCATTACCCGATAATCGCAACAGAAATTGGTTTCAATATACGCAATGGCGATCCCAAAGACGGCGCTGAAAATTATGGATCACGCATTACCAACATATCTTGAAAACAATGGTATTAGCTGGCTTGCATGGGACTTTGATCCCGAGTGGGGACCACAATTATTAGCATCATGGAATTTTGACCTGACAGGCAGCGGAAAATTTTTTAAGGAAGCGATGCAGCAAAAAGATTCAATAAAGTGATTTTGACAAAATTTATAAAAATTCATCAATCATGAATTAAAAAAGTCCAATTCTGACTAATGCAAAATCACTAACTTAAAAGAAGTTACTTCAACAGATAAAAATGAAAGTTGGTAATGAAAAATGACAACAATTAACACAATCTGGCAGAGCATAACAAAAAAAAATCCCAAACATTGCGTTTGGGATTTTACCCACTTCCATTAAATCCAGTTCAAAAAGCAATTGCGGAAAAATTTCTATTTCCGGTATATGTTGAGCTTAATTGAAACTAATTATACAATAACAATTTGTATGCCATTCCACAGAATGGTATATTGTCTTTATGTAAATTAGTCCTGCAAGGTCTTATTCAGGATAAAAAGCAGGATAGATTCTACGTGGGATTTTTATTTAAAATTTTAATTCTTAGCTTCCACTTTTATAACTCTGTAAATAATTGTTGCGGGAGGAACCAATGATATTTTTTGCAAGGAATCAAGCCCCGCAGTGGGAAATTTTGTATCTGCGCTCCATGTCTGCATTAATGCTGCTTTTAAATTCGAATACAAATCATAAGACAGGCAATTAAATTTCATATTACCACCTACAGGAGATAATACAACCGAATTACCCCATGCTTTTTGTTCCGTTAATTTGTTATCCATCGATGTTTTAATAAATGGTCCCCATTGGTTTTTTTCTATGTCCATGAAGCTGGAAGCATTTGATGAATTATGGTAGTTCATTACAACATAATTAAAATCTTTTGATGGATCCGCATTGGCAACTTGTTGCCATCCGTCATCATGCAAAAATATAGTTGCTGTTTCTGTACTCATAGAAGAAGTACTCATTTTATCGGCTGCGACTCCGGGAAATACAGGAGCAGCATTCCATACATCACCAAGATTGGTATCAATATCCGGATAGGTATTGATGAACAAAAAATTGGATGAATTTTGCATATCAGTGCCTCCTACTTTTTCCAACAAAGCCCAAAATGACAACGTTCCTTTATCAATAGCTTTTCGGGCCACTACGCTCCAATAAGTTGTCTCTCTTTTTATAAATTCAGCCTGCTTATCAGGCGCAACGTACCTGTATTGATAAGTGGTAACCTGTGCGTTTACCATTTTGTGTGCAGTAACCATTAGCGTCATAAAAAAAATAATGCTAAGTAACCCTTTACAATAAATTTCTCTTTTCATTTTTGAAGTTTTAATAATGAAGATTAAATAATTATTTAAATGCATGCATAGATTAACAATCAGCAATTGGACGCTGATTTAAAAGACATTCAAAACAGGTTAGAGATTGATATCAATTAAATAACTATTTGATACTATCTGCAAATCGTAAGGGAAACGAAAAAAGTATTCAAGGTGTGTTTATGAAAATTAACCATAATAATTAACTTCTACAAATTTTATGAATGGAAAGATATAAAAAGACTATTTTAAAATTGTATTGAGGAAAGAGGCATCAACCTCAGGAAATTTTATTGGTGCAACCGGATCGTCAGAATAATCATTTAGTTGCATTTGCCACCAACTAACAGTGTTCCATTTATTGAGCTTATAGCCAATATTTGTATAATCAGCAATTTTTATAAAACCAAATCTTTTATGAAAGCCTATACTTTTATCGTTGGGCAAAGTAATACCAGCATAAACATTTCGGCATCCCTGGTGCTTTAATATTTTAAATAAGGCATTGTATAAAGCCTTTGCGATTCCATGCTGTTGAAAATTATCATGAACATATACCGAACTTTCAACACACCATTGATACGCCGCCCTTTCTCTGTGTTTTGTTGCATAAGCATAGCCCGCAATAACACCATCAACTTCATAAACGAGCCACGGCCAGTTTTCCTGGTAACTAATTATGCGGTGTTCAAAATTTTCCACAGTCGGTACCTCAGTTTCAAAAGTAAATGCCGTGTTTAAAATATAAGGTTCATAAATAGCAAGCACAGATGAAGCGTCTGATGACTTTGCCAGGCGAATTGTATTCATAAATAAATTTACAAAGGATTACAGATTTATAAAGATGAATTACCTTATTGAGCAGCCAGCTTAATCCCGGTTTTCGTAAATTCAATTTTCCTTTCACGGTATAATTTCCCTGTTGTCATTTTAAATGTTTTTTTACTCATGCTAAAGAAGGAATAAATTTCTTCCGGCGAAGATTTATCGTGATAAGGAAGGTATCCATTATTTTCCTGCAGTAAACGCAAGACCTTTGCACTTTCATCTTCCACTCTATTGTACCCCGGCTTGCCTGCAACCACGTCTATCATAAATTCTCCCTCTTCATTAACAGGATATATTTTTTTTATAAATCCCGGGAAGGAGTCGCCGATTTCTATAGCCCGGTATACCTCATTAAAATGTAGTAACCCTGTATGCTTGTTATTAATGATAACAACATAACCAAGATCGCTTTTTCGATAAACCAGTAAATTAACCAGTTCCAATTCTTTTACTTCAAGCTCTTTATTGGAAAGAAATGGCTCCAGTTTTTCAGTCGCAAATAATCTTCCTGTTTGTTCATCCGCCATTATTTTTACAAGGTATTCTCCATTGGGTCTCATAAAACTTACCTGCCTGCTTCGCGGAATAAAAAGATCTTTCATTAATCCCCAATCAAGAAAGGCACCTTGTGGGTTGGTACTTACTACTTTTAATTTTACGATATCGCCTGATACACCATATGGTTTTTGAGTTGTGGCAATAATTCTGTCTTCACCATCATGGTATAAAAAAACTTTCAGCTCATCTCCAATTTTTGTTCCCGGAGGCACAAATCGTTTTGGCAATAATATACCGATATCACCATCATCAAGAAATACGCCCATAGGTTTTTCCTTGATTACTTTAAGCACATTGTATTCACCAATTTTTACCATAAGAAAATTGAAGCATTAATATTCAAAGGTAGCATAATCCAAAACCGAAAGTTCAATATCACCGGTTAGTCTGATGAAAATTTATTCTGCGTTTATACGAAAACGTTAGTTTCACTGCAATTATAGGATGAAGATGGAACAAGTGATTACTTCCATGCATTTAACAATCTTCTGATGATAATAATTTCACCGGTATGATAACTGTTATGATCTGCAAGCACTAATGCTTCTTTTAAAAGGCTTTGGCCGCTGCCATGTTCAAAAGGCTTGTACAAATTCTTGCCGGCACCTTGTATTAATTCTATAAACGATTTCCGGTCAGCATTTATTTGTTTGATGCATTTCTTCCAATCTGCTTCGGATTTTGGCGCAGCTTCCTTTGGCCAATAATCATCAGGCCATTTTGGAGAAACATATTTTGCATTACGGGAAAATTCAAGCAGATCCCATTGCGCAATACGAATGTGTTCTGCAAGTTGCCAAATACTGTATGAGAGTTTTCCAGGCTTTTCGCCTAACAATGGAAAAGGTATTTTTTTCAGCGCATCATCGAGAGGAACATGGGCATTTCCTTCCTCAATGAGATAAACGAGATTTTTTATCAATATGGCATGTTCATCGGGAGCCATCTTTTCTGCTTTCATAATTATCTGAACGTATGTTTATTACAATTTAAGTGATAAATAGTTCTTTTTCCACAAAATAATTTGGCGTAAAATTAGTTTTAAGATAAGCAAGCAGTATTTAACACAAATTTTTATTCAGTAAGTGTTTACTTAATAGTTTGTTTGGCGTCTAATTGATATGAGTGTAATGGAACAATTTAAATTAAACGACATGAAAACAAATTCTACACAACAGGAAATTTTACTATTAACCGGAACAACATTTTCCAAAAGAGAATTGAGTGAAAAAGTTTCCGGCAGAAAAAATAATTTTTCAGAAAAAGAGCAACTTGAAGATGCCTGCTGGAACGGGTTACTGCCAGAGATGTTACCGGAAGTATATTTACATACCGGAGAAAATAAAAAATTATTTCTGTGGAAGATAAAACAGGGCAAGTCTTTTATTGACCTGGAGTTAGGAGATATTATAGAGGAAACGGACAAACAATTTTCTATAGATCCTTATTCATTCCTGCACCTTAAATTACTTTCCTGACCCCTAAAAACCTCCATGGTTTATAACGGTGAGTGTTGCCAATACAACATTCACACTCATAAAAAATAATTATCTTGAGCGTGTAATCAACTATCGCTCATGAAATATTTTCAACTAATTATTGCAGCTAAAATCATTATTATAACTGCATCTGCACAGTCAAAATTCTTTCCCCCAAAAACTCCAGCGATAGCTGTAAAAGATACATTGCATGGGGTAATACTTACAGATTATTATCGCTGGCTCGAAAATAAAGAAGACCCCAAAGTTATTGAGTGGACAAAAGCACAACATGATTATGGAATTCAGTATCTAAATGCAACACAAAAAACACATCCCGGCGTTCGTGAAGAAATTGCCGCTTATATCGATATTGATTATGAAGGCCCCCTTAACAAACAAGGCAAACGGGTTTTTCAAAATGTAAAAAAGAAAGGTGATAAGCAATATAAGTTATACACTATTCTAAATGGGAAAAAAGTGTTGATATGGGATCCGGTTGCATTAGATACTTCGGGCAAAACTTCAACGTCGGGTGTCGACTATACTTACGATGGTGAAAAAGCTGCCATCAGCGCACAAAAAAGCGGCGCAGAAATTTCAACAACTTATATTATAGATACCAGAACGGGAAAAATTTTATATCCTCCGCTCGAAAATACCTTTGGTTATAGCTGGACAAAAGATCAGAAGCACGCATATTATACTATTCGAACCCAGGAAGATGTAAACAAACAATTGCCTTTAAAAACATATTTATGGGAAGCGGGGACGCCTGCTGGCAAGGCCACATTTGCAGGAACTACCAGTGATGCCAAGAATAGTTATTTCGTTTATGATAACCGTTATAGCGATGTAAGTTTTTATGGTGAAGGAGATTTCTATTCAAATAGCTGCTATATAAGAAAAACAGGAATATTAGATAAAGGAAATCTTATTTATGAAAGTAAAAAATCTGCTGCTTATCCTGAAGCTATCGGAGATAAATTGTACATATTTACCAACGACAATGCACCTAACTACCGGTTAATGGTAGCCGATAAAAACAATCCTGAATATAACAACTGGAAAGTATTAATTCCTGAAAGTGAAACTGTAATGCAGGGTTATGTTGTTACCAAAAACAACATTATTATACAGGATAAAAAAGATATACAAAGCCGGCTTACGCTTTATGATCTCGATGGAAATAAATTAAAACAAATTGATTTACCTGAAACAGGGAATGTATCCTCGGTTAGCTATGACCGTGAGGAGGATTCGGTTTATCTTACGTTGAACACCTTCACTTCAATGCCAAAAATATTTGTTGCCTCGTCATCCAATTTTCAATGGCGCTTATATTATGAAAGGCAACTTCCTGTTGATATGAGCAATATTGTCGGAGAAATAAAATTTTATTATTCTAAAGACAGTACAAAAGTTCCTGCATTTGTAATTCACCAAAAAGACATGAAGCTGGATAGCGCTAATCCTGTTTTGCTTACCGCTTATGGTGGCTTTAATATTGGAATTGAACCGCACTATTATGGCTTTTTTGCACCCTTCCTCAATCGTGGCGGCGTTGTAGTAGAAGCAGGAATAAGAGGTGGCGATGAATACGGCGAAAGATGGCACAGGGAAGGAATGCTTGCCAATAAACAAAATTGTTTTGATGATTTCAACAGTTGTGCAGAATGGCTCATCAAAGAGAAATATACCAGCCCTTCAAAACTAATTGCCATTGGTGGAAGTAACGGCGGCTTACTTATGGGAGCCATCGCAACGCAGCGACCCGATTTATACAAAGCTATAGTGTGTGAAGTACCGTTACTCGATATGTTGCGTTATCAAAAGTTTTTAATTGCACGCTATTGGATTCCTGAATATGGCACTTCCGACAACGACGCGGACTTTCGTTGGCTGCTTCAATATTCGCCCTATCAAAATATTCGAATGGGAGTTAACCTGCCCACAATGCTAGTTACTGCAGGGGCCAATGATAGCCGTGTTGACCCAATGAATGCCAAAAAGTTTGTTGCAGCTCTTCAGAATAATTCAGGGCAGATCAATCCAATTATTTTGCATATGGACTATGATAGCGGCCATGGAAGCGGCCAGAGCACCAAACAGTCCATTGATAACTGGAATTTTGTATTTGAGTTTATTATGAACCAGTGGAACTTATAATTTTTCCCCAGCTATTCATTTGAGGACGCCTTAAAAAAACCAATCTCCCCAAGTTGAACAGTTCTTTTAGATTCCGAAACAGTAAGCCTGATCTTTTGTGTAGTAACCATATTAAAACGAAATAAGCGTTTATGCCCCACCGTTGTAAATGTATCCAGCTTTTGCCAGTCTTTTCCATCCCAATATTCTAATAAGCCATTCATAATGGCTTGACCATTGGCAGTATTTTCCTGCAACATAGCTCTGTCAAGTTGCACAGCTTTTTTGAAATCAATTGTATACGGCTCATTTACATTTAATGAAATAAAAGTATTTAGCTTTTTATCAGTTAAAGAAGATGGAGCATAGTCCCTGGCGAGGTTTGTTTGAAAAGTTTCATTAATAATTTTTCGGAAAGATTCTATATTTTTTACGTCCTGTTCAGATAATAATCCATCGCGATTGGGCGGAATATTTAACAACAACAAACTGTTGCGGCCAACAGACTGGTAGTACAGGTTCACTAATTCCTGTGGCGTTTTTACTTTATCATTTTCACCCGGATGATAAAACCATCCCGGCCTTATAGACACATCTGTTTCAGCAGGTATCCAGTATTTACCATTTATATCACCTGTATTTAAATAAGCTCCATCGGCTTTTCCCGGTGCCATTCCTGCCGTATCAATAGTTGACCAACATGTTTGCCCTGCATTGCCACTTTCATTTCCTACCCATCTTACATCAGGCCCCGCATCAGAAAAAATAATTGCATTGGGTTGTAACTGTCTTACCAAATTCCAATAACCTTTAAAGTCATACTCCATATCCTTTGCATTGTCTCCTTTGGCGCCATCAAACCACACTTCAGCTATTTCTCCATAATTAGTAAGTAATTCTGTTAGTTGATTTTCATAATAAGTATTGTAAGATGGAGTTCCATAAGAGGGTTCATGCCTGTCCCACGGTGACAGATAGACGCCGAATTTCAATCCGTATTTTTTGCAGGCATCAGCTACTTCTTTTACCACGTCACCTTGTCCATTTTTCCACGGACTGTTTTTTACAGAATGCCCTGTATACTTCGAAGGCCATAAACAAAAGCCATCGTGATGCTTGCAGGTTAATATGGCCATTTTAAATCCTGCATCTTTCAATGCCTTAATCCATTGTTCTGCATCAAATCTAGTTGGGTTAAAAATTGATTCGCTTTCTGTTCCGTCTCCCCATTCTTTATCAGTGAAAGTATTAACCGTAAAATGAAGAAATGCATTTGTCTCCATCTCCTGCCATTGTAATTGTTGACTTGTAGGAACTATTCTCTTTTGGGAAAATATTCCTAAAGAATAAAAAGAAAAAAGTGCAAAGAATAACAGATATTTTTTCATGAGAGTAAATATAAATTATAACTTCTTTCCGGGTTATACAATTAAAAGTTCAATTTACAATTATCTTTTATTTAGAAAAAAATACCTTTACTAAAATTTATCTTATGCCTATTAACTGGAATGGAGTATTTCCCGCTCTCACAACAAAATTTACAAAAGACGATACGCTCGATTTCGAAATGTTCAAAAAGAATCTTAATGCGCAACTAAATGCAGGCGTGCATGGGATCATTCTTGGGGGAACGTTGGGCGAATCAAGCACACTAACAGTAGAAGAAAAATCGGAACTGGTACAATTTGCTGTAGAAAATGTAGAAAACAAAATTCCTGTAATATTAAACATCGCTGAAGGGGCAACCCGGGAAGCTGTGAAGCAGGCAGAACTGGCCACAGCATGGGGCTGTAAAGGTTTGATGTTATTACCGCCCATGCGCTATAAAAGCGATCACAGGGAAACGGTTACTTATTTTAAAGCAATCGCTTCTTCAACGGATTTGCCAATTATGATTTACAATAACCCGGTTGATTATAAGATAGAAGTTACTCCTGATATGTTTGCTGAACTGGCAGAATGCCGGAATATCCAGGCAATAAAAGAATCAACGCGTGATGTAACCAATGTAACGAGGATGCTTACACGATTTGGCGGCCGTTATAAAATTTTATGTGGTGTAGATACATTGGCCATGGAAGAAATGCTGATGGGCGCCCATGGCTGGGTTGCTGGATTGGTATGCGCTTTTCCCGCTGAAACAGTGGCCATCTATAATTTGGTAAAAGCAGGAAGAATAAAAGAAGCGACTTATATTTATCGCTGGTTTATGCCTTTGCTTGAATTGGATATTCATTCGAAACTGGTGCAGTATATTAAACTTGCTGAAACACAAACAGGCATTGGAACGGAACAGGTTCGCCAGCCGCGGCTTACTTTAGTTGGTGAAGAAAGAGAAAGGGTCCTAAAAATTATTAATGATAGTATTGCATCGAGACCCAACCTGGCAAATTATTTACTGCATGAAAAATCATATGCTGTTTCGGCTAAAAGCATGTCTCTATAAAATTTTTAAATTATGTTAGCTACAAAAACACCTGAAAAAATTTCAACATCAATAGATGAAATAATGCTGAATGCCTTACAGGCATTCAATGCTTATAAAAAAATTTCTCCTGAAGAAAAGGCAGTTTTTTTAGAAACGATTGCTGATGAAATTGAAGAACTTGGTGAAACATTAATTACCCAGGCAAGTGAAGAAACAAATCTCCCCGCAGCAAGACTATTAGGCGAAAGAGCAAGAACCACAATGCAATTGAGAATGTTTGCAGAAATGGTTAGAGAAGGAAGCTGGGTAGAAGCCTCTATTGATACGTCTTTGCCTGACCGTAAGCCTGTATCTAAACCTGATCTTAGAAAGATGCTGATTCCACTTGGCCCTGTAATTGTTTTTGGGGCCAGCAATTTTCCCTTTGCTTACTCCACAGCAGGTGGTGATACTGCTTCTGCCCTGGCAGCTGGCTGTAGTGTTGTGGTTAAGGCGCATCCTGCACATGCGAAAACATCCGAAATGATTTATGAAGCAATAAAAAATGCAATAAAAAAAAGTAACATGCCGTCCAAAGTTTTTCAGCATGTAAATGATGAAGGATTTGAAACAGGTAAAGCCTTAGTACAACATCCGGCTACGGCTGCTGTTGGCTTTACGGGATCGATGACTGGTGGTATGGCATTGTATGATTATGCGCATGAAAGAGAAAATCCTATTCCTGTTTTTTCAGAAATGGGAAGCATCAACCCGGTTATTTTTTTTAATGATACATTGGAAAAAAATTGTGGTGAGCTTGTAAAGACTTATTCAGGTTCCATAACATTAGGCATGGGGCAGTTTTGTACCAATCCGGGTTTGATGATGGCTGTTGAAAGTAGTGAACTGGATAATTTTTTAGAGAAATTAAGTGAAGAGGTTTCAAAATTCATTCCGTCAAAGATGCTGCATGAAGGCATTCAAAAGGCTTACATTGAAAAGATGGAAAAAGCTTTATCGCAGAAAGGAGTTTCTTTGATAAAAAAATCAACCTACCCCACCAACGGGATAAAAACGCTACCAGCAATCGCCTCCGTTAGTGGTGAAACTTTTTTACAAAATCCAACCTTACATGAAGAAGTATTTGGTCCCTATTCTTTAATGGTAAAATGTAAAGAGTATTGACGAATTAAAGCGTGTATGGCTATCCGTTAGGGGGCAGCTAACTACTTCATTAATGGGAACAGATAAAGACTTTAAGGAAAACAAAAGCTTAATTGAAGAAGCTGTTTCCGTTGCCGGAAGAATAAATTTCAATAATCCGCCAACAGGTGTAGAAGTTTGTCCCAGCATGGTTCACGGCGGCCCTTATCCTGCCACAACTGACAGCCGCTTTACTGCAGTTGGTATTAACGGAGTAAAGCGCTGGGCAAGACCGGTATGTTTTCAAAATTGCCCTGAATATTTATTACCGAAAGAATTAAAAAATAAAAATCCTAAAAAAATTCTACGGCTTATAAACAATCAACATAGTTTTGGTGATGTTGAATAAATGAACCGGTCAAATAGTGATATAAAAATTCATGAAACATATTTTTCATTGCATTGATGCACATACCTGTGGCAATCCCGTAAGATTAGTTGCTAAAGGTGGCCCGGTATTGCATGGAAATAATATGAGTGAAAAACGCCAGCATTTTTTAAAAGAATTTGACTGGATACGAAAGGGATTAATGTTTGAACCACGCGGTCATGATATGATGAGTGGAAGTATTTTATATCCGCCGCATGATCCTGCAAATGATGTGGCAGTTTTATTTATTGAAACAAGCGGCTGCCTGCCGATGTGCGGACATGGAACCATTGGCACCATCACGATTGCCATTGAAGAAGATTTAATTGTTCCAAAAACTCCGGGAATTGTCCGAATGGAAGCTCCTGCAGGTTTGGTTATGATTGAATATAAAAAGCAAGGAGGATAAAGTAAAGTCGGTAAAACTCACCAATGTTCCATCATTTCTTGCAGCAGAAAATATAGCGGTTGAATGTCCTGATCTTGGGTGATTGCATGTTGATGTTTCGTATGGCGGAAATTTTTATGCCATTGTTGATGTACAGGAAAATTTTAAAGGACTTGCAAAATTATTCTGCCGACCAATTAATAAGCTGGAGCCGTGTAATGCGCAAAAGGATAAATGAAACATATGAATTTGTTCATCCGGAAAATCCAACCATCAATGGATGCTCACATATTTTATGGACAGGTAAAACGCTGGATAAAAATTCCACTGCCCGAAATGCCGTTTTTTATGGAGATAAAGCAATTGACCGCTCGCCTTGTGGTACCGGCACTTCCGCGCGAATGGCACAATGGTATGCAAAAGGAAAATTAAAAGAAGGCGATAGATTTATTCATGAAAGTATTATCGGTTCTAAGTTTACCGGCACTATTGAAAAAGTTACTGAAGTTGGAGGCAAGCCTGCAATAGTTCCGGCTATTGAAGGCTGGGCAAAAATTTATGGACATAACATTATAACCATAGATGAAGAAGATGATCCTTATGCGTTGGGGTTTCAGGTGATATAGAATATTTAATGATTTCTTACAAATGGCTAAAATAATAATTATTGGCGGTGGTATAATCGGATTAAGTAGTGCTTACTATTTACTGAGGCAAGGGCATCAAATAATAATCATTGATAAAACAGATATGCTTGATGGTTGTTCTTATGGCAATGCAGGCTACATTAGTCCCAGCCATTTTGTGCCTTTGGCGTCTCCCGGCATTGTTAAGCAGGGTTTTAAATGGATGACTAATTCCAAAAGCCCGTTCTATGTGCAGCCCAGGTTCAACAGAAATCTTTTTAACTGGGGAATTAAATTCATTAAATCTTCCAATAAAAAAAATGTAGAAAATTCGGGTATCCCTCTCCGTGATATTAACTTATTAAGCAGGAAGCTATACGAAGATTTATGTAATGTTCCGGGCTTTAATTTTTATTATGAGAAGAAAGGTATGCTTGATTTTTTTAAAACTGAAGAGAGCGCTCATCATGGAGAAGAACTTGTTGAGGCCTCAAAAAAATTAGGGCTCGATGCAAAACTCCTGAATAAAGAGGAAGTGCAGCAGATGGAACCTGATGTTACTATGGATATAAAAGGAGCTGTTTATTTTGAATGTGATGCACACATGTATCCCAATAAATTAATGAAAGATTTGATTGCCTTTCTGAAAAATAATGGTGTATATATTCATACCAATGAAGAAGTAAAAAACTTTGTTACAGAAGGAAAAAATGTAAAAGGTGTCCAAACAAATTTATTAGAATATTCATGCGATCATATTGTGCTTGCCTGCGGTGCATGGAGCGGAGAAGTGGCTTCAAAATTAAATTTAAATATACCACTTGTTGGCGGCAGAGGTTATTCCATTACTTATGATGAATATTCCATTTAAAATAAATCATCCTATAATTTTAAGTGAAGCAAGAGTTGCCTTAACGCCAATGGCAAAAGATAAATTAAGAATTGGTGGAACTATGGAAATTACTTCTCTAAATACACCTCCGAAAATTAACAGGGTTAAAGGGATATTGGAATCAGTAAAAAAATATTTTCCCGAAGTGGACTTACCTTTTCCTGGTATGGACAAAACATGGTATGGCTACAGGCCTTGCTCTGCAGATGGGTTACCATACATTGGTAAAACAAATCAATATAAAAATTTAGTAATTGCAACAGGCCATGCCATGCTGGGATTGAGCCTTGGAGCAGCAACCGGCAAGTTAGTAAGCGAAATTATAAATGATGAGCCAACCAGTATGAATATTAAACCTTTTGATCCGGACAGATTTAATTAATTTCGTTTAACACCATACCGTTATTAGCACGTAAGATTAATTTATCTGAATACTCTCTAAATTAAAACCTCCGTTAATTGCGAGAATTCTTATCCTGTTTCTTGCCCTGAGATAAATGAATATTTTTTTCGATAAGAGTTTGCCAGGTATTCATATTACCGGTATTGGGCACAGCAACTTCTTTTACCAATACATTTCCATTATCAGTTATAGATAACTTTCCTGTTTCACTGGCAGATGCCACCGTAATATTTAAATTATAATTTCCTTCTTTCACCACATTAATAGTGTATTGCAGCCATTCGCCATCTTCAATACTTCCAACATAATAACTTTCATACTTTGCTGAATCTTTATAAATATCTACTCCATCATTGCGATATACATGTCCCCTGTTGCCAGCATTTCTATCACCCGATGAGATGTAGTTAGCCGTGTCTTTATCATAATAAGCAATTCCATTTCTGCCTAAATCATAATCAACAGCAGGGATTAACAAACTATCTTTTAAATTATATGAATTGTATGGAATGGCTTCTGATGAAAGGCTGGCGAAACAATGCATCAATTACATCTTTGTGAACAATATTTGATCGGATTTTGTGTATACTGCAAGCTCCAGCAAGCCGCTGTATACATTACTTTCTTTAGGCTTTCTTCCTTTTCCATTCCAGTAATTTTCTACCTCATCATAATTTAAATTTGATTTTATTTCCAATGGATTATTGTTCCCATTTTCTTCAACGGCCACATGGTCCATCCAATATTATTTGTTTCAAATAACTGCACTGCATCTGTAAACCATGTGTTTGAATTTTCGCCTGTTTCACCAAGCCATACCGGAACATTATATTTATTGCGTGTATCTACAATACGTTTAATATTTTCAGGCTTATTATTATTCCAGTATTTATGAAAACTCAGCACCATATTATTATCCCACGTTGGTAACATGCCTTTATAATTATTTCCCCATCCATTGCCTTCAATAATGATGATATGATTTTTATCAACAGAACGAATAGCCGTTGTTATTTGCTAAATAATTCTTTTAATGGCGCATTATTTTGTTCTTTCGTTCCATTCTGATCATTAACAGTATCAGTAAATCCCCAGTTAGGTTCATTTAAAATATCATAGCCACCAATCATTCTTCATCTTTATAACGTTCTGCTAATTTTCTCCAAAGCGCAATTGTTTTTTGTTGATTGGCTTCACTTTGCCACAAAGAAGGTTTGGTTGTATCGCGATCAGCAATATTGATATCATTACCTTGTCCGCCGGGCGCTGCATGTAAATCAAGAATAAGATACATGTTATTTGCTTTACACCAACTTAATAAACTATCCGTTAGTGCAAAGCCTTTATCAAGCCATGTATTTTCACCGGCTACCGGTTCTTTGTCAACAGGCAAAGTGTATAAATTATAATGCATAGGCAATCGTACAGAATTAAATCCCCATGCATGCAACGAATCAATATCAGCTTTTTGAATAAAATTGTGAACCACGCATCATAAAATTCTTCTGTTTCTTTAGCGCCCATCATATCTTCAATTCGCGACCTTATTTTATTTTGTTGCGCATCTTTATTAATACCCAGCATATAACCTTCCTGTAACATCCAGCCGCCAAGCCCCTCGCCTCTCAGTAAGATATTTTGGCCCTTTGCATTTACAATCTTCTGTCCTTCCGCCTTTAAAAATCCCTGCGCATGCAATCCACTAAAAAAAATATTGCACGCTAAAAGGAGGATGCCAAGTTGAAATTTTATTTTACAAAAGGATTTCATTTTCAATATTTTTTATCCTGATGAATGAACTAAGATGATATAAATTTTTACCAGACAAATGTTGCAACAGCCTTTCCCTCTAACGTTGCCGATGCATTTTTCCCATTATAGCTAATAGTAAAAGTTTGCGGAGCATTATCTTCATTGGCAACAATTAAAACCTTTTTATTTTCCGGAGTTATAAAAGCAACATTTGGCAATGATTCAATATCATTTGTTGCAATACGCACCGAACCCGGTCTTACAAATTTAGAAATATGCGCCATGGAATAATAAGCAATATTTTTCGTGTATTCATTGCCGTTAATAGTAACAGCGCCCTGGCACATTGAACAACCACCACGGTCAGTATAAGGTTTAAAATCAGGGCCTGCAGCAAGATTCCATTCCAGTACATTCCGGCACCAATTGCGGGTAGCGCCAATAATAACCTCACTTACAGGAGAAGCTATAATCATTCGTGCAGTATCATGAAACTGTACTACCATTTGCTCCGTGAAATAAATATTTTTATCAGGATGTGCATCATGAACATAATTTAAGGCTTCTATTTTTCCGCCATATAAATGAAACGCAGAACCGTCAATATATTTAGCTGCTTCAGGATCATCAAGAATCGTAATCGGATAATCAGGCCTGTCTGCATTATGATCATAAATAAGAATCTTAGTGGTTATACCGGCAGCTTTAAATGCAGGTCCTAAATTATTTTTTACAAAATCTTTTTCCTCCGGAGCAGTTAATAAAAGGCTGGGGTTATTTCCCGGATGAAGTGGCTCATTCTGAACGGTAATTGCATCAATCGTTATTCCCTCAGCCTTCATGAGCAAAATATATTTTACAAAATACCTTGCATAGGCTGCATAATATTCTGGCTTCAATCTCCCACCTCTTGTGTCATCATTTGTTTTCATCCATTTAGGCGGCGACCACGGAGATCCTAATATTTTTATAGATGGATTAATAGCCAGTATTTCTTTCATAGCAGGTATTACATCTTTCTTGTCCGGACCCAAATCAAACATATTCATATTAACATCCGTTTCTCCTTCCGGCAAGTCGTCATAAGAAAATACATGATCATTTAAATCGGATGAACCGATACTTAAGCGCAAGTAGCTCACCCCAATATTATCATTATCTATTGCAAAAACCTCATGCAATAATTTTGAACGGCTTGCTGAATTCATGTTTATAATATGCATCGCACTTCCTCCTGTTAACGCAAACCCGAAGCCAACCATAGATTGATAAATTTGTTTATCGCTCACATTAATTACCGGGCCACTGCCTGTTGTAACATCAAAATGTAACTGTTTATCCTGGTGTGTAAACAATGCAGATTTATCAGGATTGGTAAGCCAAACGTCAATTCCAGTATTCGTTTGACCATATCCGTTAGTAACAACTGTCAAAAGAATAGTTACTATTAAATATTTTAATTTGCATTTCATAAAAAATATTAAATAGCCGTATTATGAAGTTACTGCTGCTTCGCTACCTGGTCGTTATAAAACTTCACCGTTTCTATAACATCCGGCACACTGTGATACCAGTTTGATTCATGCTCAATAGAAAACATGCCACTAAAATGCTGGCGTTTTAATTCCTGGAATATTGGAGGGAAATCAATTACACCTTTGCCCACAATAGTATCTTCGGCCTTTGGATCATCAAATTTTTTAATGTCTTTTAAATGAACTCCATAAACATGTCCTTCCAGCTTTTTAAGTGCATCAACAGGATTGACTCCATTGCGTGCCCAATGCCCAATATCAGCACATGAACCAATATTTGGATGCCCTTGTATTGCAGCCAACACAGAATCAGGGCTCCAGTAAGCGTTTGGCTTTGGATGATCATGTATCGCCACTTTAATACCATACGCGCCGGCCATGCTATCTACCATGTCCCATTGATTTTTGAGCGGTTCTGAAGTAACATAGCTGAGTCCAAAATCTTTTGCAAGATCAAAAGCTTTAGTCCATTCTTCTTTTGTCTTAGGAGTAATAACGCCCATTGCAACAATACTAATACCTTTTTGCTGAAGCAATTGTTTTAGTTTGGCTTTGCTATCGTCACTCATGTTTATACCAAAACTATCTTTCATACCTGCACCAAGAGGTTGTCCCCAAAAAGCTTCAATATATTTTATGCCTGCGCTATCCACTTTATCCAGCGCTTCTGCAAAAGTGAACATTCTGAACGTCCACATTTGAACTCCCAATTTCCAATTGGCAGTAACGTTGCCGGAATCAGTTGTTCATCATTGTAGTTGAATCTGTAGTGGTAGTTTCTGTGTTTGTGCTTGTGGAATTACATTGAATTAGTGCAACAATGCAAATAAATCCTGCGAAGGATAAAGCAATCTTTTTCATGTGTGTATTTTAAAATTAAAAAGGAAGTGGAAAGATAATTATTAATAAGAAAAATTTCCGTTTAAATTATTTTTAAAAACCAAAATGCTTATAAAAAAATTTAGTATATGAAAAAAGAATGTGGTGTATTAAGCCATCTTTCTAAAAAATAATAAATGCTGCAAAACATAATAAATAAACACATAGTGACGTTTATTATTATGAAATCACAAACTAGATTTTACTAACGAAACACCCCCTGGTGACAGGGGGTTTTTGTTTTTAAATAAAGAAGCTATCCCCGGCATGCATTAACAGGTTGCAACGGGAAATTCAATGTGATTATTTTTTGTTTTTCTTCCTGGATGCTTTTGCTTTTTTATTAAACTCAAGAGCAAGCCCGATCCAATAATCAAAATCTTTTTTAGTTTTCATTCCTTCTTCATTAATGTAAACATAACCTTTATACTCTCTTCCTTTCATCACCACAGAACGGCAACCATTCTTCGCTATACTTCTTCATGCAACTCAGGATCAATGCGACACATTATTTCATTATCACCGGCGCTAATGCACATTTTATCATCTACCATAAATGTAACGCCCCGAAACATTTTCTTCTCTTCTACTTTAGGTAAATGGGCAAGAGCAGCTCTTATTTTGTTTGTTAACTTTTCATTATAGGCCATGATCTGAAATATTAATAATCAAAATTAATATTATTTAAAAACTGTAGCAACCTGGCGATTTTTAAAATTTTTTATTGTTGCATTATCAACGGGAATCCTTATTTTAATTCATGCACAATTAATTTATTAGTTTAGCCCGATAAAAGATAAGAATGAAAAAAATATTATTGATAAGTTTTGTATTTGTTAGTGCCATAAATTGTAATCAGCAATCATCAATATCTACTAAAATGAGTAATCCCGGTCTTAATAAAATGTTTGATACTTATTATGAAGATCGCATGCAAGTTATATCCGGTAGAGGCAACACAAAACGGTGATAACCGATATAACGACAAGCTGCCAATTTATATAACAGAATCGTATAAAGACACCCTGCATAATTTTTATACGAAATACTTAAATGAAGTTGAAAAATATGATACATCAACGCTGAATGAAAATGATTTAATCAGTTATAAAATTTTTGACAGGGAAATGAAAATGCAACTGGAAGCATTGGATTTAAATATTCTTTATCCCGGAGAAATGGCTTGCCTATATATTCCTTTTACACAATTTTGGGGATTGCCTATTACAATGGGGCAGTTAGGCTCCGGACAGGGTGTTCAGCCTTTTAAAACAGAAAAAGATTATAATGACTGGATAAGCAGGATGAAACAATTTTCTATATGGAGCGATTCTGCAATTATTGGTTTTAAAAAGGGTATCAAAGCAAATTATATATTACCAAAAGCAATTGTATTAAAAATGATTCCGCAGATGGAAGCCATGACCATAACAGATTCATCAAAAAATATTTTTTATGGGCCGGTTAAAATGTTCCCTTCATCATTCAGCGATTCATTAAAGAAAGAAATGTATCAGAAATATGCTGATGCAATTAATACTTACATCATTCCCCCTTATAAAAAATTAGGAGCTTTTTTAAAAAATGAATACCTGCCAGCAGCAAGAACTTCAACAGGATACAGCACATTGCCAAACGGAGAAAAAATTTATGATTATTTAATCAGGTACTGGACAACTACCAATAAAACAGCCGATGAGATTTATAATACCGGCCTTGCTGAAGTAAAGCGAATAAGAAATGAAATGGAAACAGTAAAAAATGAAACAGGTTTTAAAGGAAGCCTTGATTCATTTTTTGAATATATGAAAACGAATAAAAAGTTTACCCCTTATAAAACTCCTGAAGATGTATTGAATGCATTCAGGGATATTAAAAAAAGAATTGACCCTAACCTGAAAAAAATGTTTGGCCGCACACCGAAGACCCCTTTTGAAATACGGCAAACAGAAGCGTTTCGCGCAGCCAGCGCCAGCGCTGAATATAACCAGGGCTCACCTGATGGAAGCAGGCCCGGCATTTTTTATGTTCCTATTTTAGATGCAACAAAATTCAATACAACTTCCGGTATGGAATCACTTTTTTTGCATGAAGCCATTCCCGGCCATCACTACCAGATATCGCTGCAACAGGAAGATACAAGCCTTCCAAAGTTCAGGCGCTTTGCATGGTATGGCGCAATGGGCGAAGGCTGGGCTTTATATTGCGAGTCTTTGGGAAAAGAATTGGGATTGTACACCGATCCTTATCAACACATGGGAGCATTGGGCGACGATATTCACAGGGGCATCAGGCTTGTAGTTGATGTAGGAATGCATTTGAAAGGAATGACGAGAGAGCAGGCTATTAAATATATGATGGATAATGAAGCAATAAGTAAAGAAGGCGCTACTGCTGAAATAGAACGTTACATGGTGATACCAGGGCAGGCATTGAGTTATAAAATTGGCGCACTAAAAATAAGAGAGCTTCTGGAAAAATATCAAAAGGAGCTAGGAAACAAATTCATCCTTTCTGATTTTCATGATGAACTATTAAAAGATGGCGTAATGCCACTTGATATCATGGAAAATAAAATGGATATATGGGCATCAAAGATTAAATGATTAACCATGCGCTTTCCCAAACATGATTTTCATTTGGAAGTTATTTCAAAATAATTTTAAGCCTTGTTATAAACTTTAATAACGGGCTCCCGCAAAACTGCCGCTTCTTCGGTGCAATGCCAGTAAATAACATCTGCAATTGCTTCGGGCTTTACCCAATTGTCAAAAGTAGCGCCTGGCATAGCTTTTCGGTTTGGAGGTGTATCTATCGTACTCGGAACAACCACACTTGTTACAACATTTTTTCCTTTTGCTTCATCATTCATTAATTCAGCAAGTCGAAAAATAAGAGATTTTGCAAGCCCGTAAGCCACCATGCCTTTTCCGTTTTTTGCACTAAGGCCCGGCTTTGAACCAATAATAAAAATTCTTCCACTGTTTTGTTTTATCATTTGAACAAATACAGGACGGGCAACATTATAAGCAGTTTCAAAATTTAATTTGTATTGTTTGCTGACATCGCTTGTTTTTGTATCAGCAATTGAACCCATTGCAAAACCGCCTACGGTCAGCACTGCAGCATCTATATTTTTATACTTTGAAATTACCATTTCAACAAATTTCACTGAAGCATCTTCATCTCCCAGATCAACAACTACTTTTTCAAATTTATCCGCAGGAAAATTAATTGGAGTAGAATCACCAGGTATTACTGTTCCAATAATAAAATATCCCTCTTCAATAAATTTTTTTACCACAGCCTGCCCCATGTTGCCGGATGCGCCTGTTACAATTGCTGTTTTCATTATTATGTAATTTTTTTATATAAAGTATATAATTCCAAAATTATGCATCCTTACTTTTATAATCTTAATTATTCTCTTTACATTTAACACCTGCGATTGCTGATGTGAATAAATTCAGAATTTTATTTCATGCATTTAACACCAAGAGAAACAGAAAAATTATTGTTATTTCTCGCCGGCGAGTTGGCAGAGAAGCGCAAAGCCCGTGGATTAAAATTAAACTATCCTGAATCCATAGCATTAATTAGTAGCCGGCTACAGGAGGCCGCCCGTGATGGAAGAAATGTTGCTGACTTAATGCAATACGGCGCTACAATTTTAACACGTGAAGATGTAATGGAAGGCATTCCCGAAATGATACATGAAGTGCAGATTGAAGCGACCTTTCCAGATGGAACGAAGTTGGTTACGGTGCATGATCCGATCAGGTGAAAGTAATAAGTTAGTAGCCATAAGTGATAAGTTACAGATCGTTTGTTTTTGATTTTTAATTCTTAATTCTAATTTCAGATGATACCAGGAGAATATTTTGTTGGCGAAAAAGACATTGAATGTAATGTTGGTCGCAATACCGTTATGGTAACCGTGGCTAATACCGGCGACAGGCCTGTACAGGTTGGCTCTCATTTTCATTTTTTTGAAGTGAACAGGCAAATGGAATTTGATCGGGAAAAATCATTTGGCATGAGATTGAATATTGCAGCGGGCACTGCAGTTCGCTTTGAGCCCGGAGAAGAAAAAGAAGTAGAGCTGGTTGCTTTAGCCGGAAATAAAAAAGTATTTAGTATCAATAATCTTGTTAATGGAGATATAACCGATAAAGCAATTAAAGAAAAAGCATTAAAAAATTTATCGTCATATAATTTCAAAAATAAAAAAATATGAGCCTTCATATCAACAGGATAAAATATGCCAATATGTATGGCCCTACTGTTGGCGATAAAGTAAGGCTGGGCGATACGGATCTCATTATTGAAGTTGAAAAAGATCACACTATTTATGGTGAAGAAAATAAATTTGGCGGCGGCAAAACCATACGCGATGGAATGTCGCAATCGTCAACAAAAAAAAGAAATGAAGGAGTGCTTGACTTTTTAATAACGAGTGCCTTAATCATAGATCATTGGGGAATTGTAAAAGCAGATATTGGTATTAAAGATGGAAAAATAGTTGGTATTGGTAAAGCCGGTAATCCGGATATAACGGATGGTATAGACGAAAATATGATTATTGGTGCATCTACTGAAGTTCATGGAGGAGGCGGCCTTATTGTTACTGCGGGCGGAATAGATTCACATATTCATTTTATTTGCCCGCAGTTGATTGACCATGCCTTGTTTAGCGGCATTACTACTATGTTAGGTGGTGGCACCGGTCCTGCGGATGGAACCAATGCCACAACTGTTACTCCCGGCTCATGGAATATTCAAAAGATGCTGGAAAGCGCAGATGCATTTCCCATGAACCTTGGCTTTCTCGGTAAAGGAAACTGTGGAACAACAGCGCCGCTTATTGAACAGATTGAAGCAGGCGCCATAGGGCTTAAAATTCATGAAGACTGGGGCTCTACACCTGCTGTTATTGATGCTTCATTACAGGTTGCAGATTTATTGGATGTACAGGTTGCAATACATACCGATACACTAAATGAAGCAGGATTTTTAGAAGATACCATCAACGCAATCAATGGAAGAACGATACATACCTATCATACGGAAGGAGCAGGTGGCGGCCATGCTCCGGATATTATTAAAGCAGCGATGTATCCAAATATTTTGCCATCATCAACCAATCCAACAAGGCCTTACACAGTTAATACAATTGATGAACACCTTGACATGCTGATGGTCTGTCATCATTTGGATAAATCAGTTCCTGAAGATGTTGCTTTTGCTGATAGCCGCATTCGCCCGGAAACAATTGCTGCAGAAGATATTTTACACGATATGGGCGTATTCAGTATGATGAGTTCTGATAGCCAGGCAATGGGACGTGTTGCGGAAGTGATAACACGTACCTGGCAAACTGCTGATAAAATGAAAAAGCAAAGAGGTTTTTTAGAAGAAGACAAAAAGAACAACAATGATAATTTCAGGGTGAAAAGATATGTAGCAAAATATACGATTAATCCTGCAATCACTCATGGCATATCGGAATATGTTGGCTCAGTTGAAGCTGGAAAGTGTGCAGACCTTGTTCTTTGGAAACCTGCACTGTTTGGAGCTAAACCGGAAATGATTATAAAAGGAGGGATGATTATCGCAAGCAGGATGGGCGATCCAAATGCGTCTATCCCTACGCCACAACCCGTTATATACCGTCACATGTTTGGCGCTTTTGGAAAAGCTTTACACAGAACCTGTTTCACATTTGTTTCGCAGGCTTCTTTAGATAATGGCGCTGTATTGTCTTATCAGTTACAGAAAGAAATTTTGCCGGTAAAAAACTGCAGGAACATCAGTAAAAAAGATTTGATACATAACGACAAAACACCACAGATAGACGTTAATCCTGAAACTTACGAAGTAAAGGTAGATGGCGAACATATTACCTGTGAGCCACTGGCTGAGGTAGCTTTGGCGCAGCGATATTTTTTGTTTTAAAGATAATTCCAAATGATACTGGTAAAGGAAAAAAAGGGCAACATACATTCAGCGTTTAACCATGAACGTGATATTGATGTAGTAATGATAGAATGGCACGAAAAGAGAAAGCGCATCCTTCACAAGCAAACAAAAAAAGGAAAAGACATCATACTCAAATTTTTGAATGAAAATCCGGACCTTAAAGAAGGGGATATTTTATATGAAGATGAAACGGGCATTATTGCTGTAGAAATAAATCCCTGTGAGTGTATTGTCATCACTCCGGGTAACATGCTAAAAGCAGCCTCTGTATGTTATGAAATTGGTAACCGGCATCTGCCGCTTTTTTATGAAGACGATCAGTTACTGATTCCCTATGATGTTCCGCTATATAATTTATTACAATCGCTGGGTTATGCAGTAAAAGCAGAAGAAAGAAAACTCAATGATTCTTTTCAAACAACGGTGCTGCCTCATTTACAGGTAGGTATCACCGGTAGTATATTTAATAAAACCGCTCAGCAAACAACCTCTTCATAATGTTTTCAAACAATCTGCTGCAATTATTACATCTGTGCGACACTGCATTACCAATAGGAGGCTTCGCACATTCTGCAGGGCTGGAGACATATACCCAGCAAGGAATTGTTATAGATAAAAATTCAGCAAAAGAATTTGTAATACAACAGCTTTCACAAAATATTTTTTTTACAGATGCTGCATTAGTTTCATTAGCTTTTGATGCAGCTCTTAATTACGACTTAAAAACAATTATAGCTTTAGATAATACCTGCACTGCAGTTAAATTACCAAAAGAAATAAGGCTTGCCAGTAGTAAATTAGGCATTCGCCTTTTAAAAATATTTGAAAAAAATAATTCATTTGAGTTGGTTAAAAAATATAAAGAAAGCATTCTTAGCCATGAAGCATTTGGACATTATTGCATTGCTTTTGGGCTACTTTCCTGCTCGATGAATATTGATAAAACACAGGCCCTTACAGCACTTTACTACAACCTTGCCACGGGCTTTGTAACTAATGCAGTTAAATTAATTCCGTTGGGGCAGCAGGAAGGACAGGAAATATTAATCTCACTATTTCCTTTAATAAATGATTTGACACAAAAAAGTTTAGCGCCCGATGAAGAAATGATTGGCTATTGCTGTGCAGGTTTTGACATTCGAAGTATGCAACACGAACAATTGTATTCAAGATTATATATGTCTTAAATAAAAACGACGAAATATGGAAGATAAACTTGGAAATATAAAAATTTTCAATCAGTCATGGCCCCTCTCTATCGGAGAGGGGGTTGGGGGTGAGGCTCGTCTCTATTTAAAAATTGGAATTGCAGGCCCTGTAGGTTCAGGGAAAACTGCTTTAATAGAAAGGCTGTCAAGAGCCATGTACAGCGATTATAGCATCGCCGTTATTACCAATGACATTTATACAAAAGAAGATGCTGAATTTCTTACGAAGAATAGTTTGCTTGCTGCTGAAAGAATTATTGGAGTAGAAACAGGAGGATGCCCGCATACTGCCATTCGTGAGGACGCAAGCATGAACCTGGAAGCTGTGGAAGAAATGGCCAAACGCATCCCAGATGTGCAAATAATTTTTATTGAAAGTGGTGGCGACAATCTTTCAGCAACCTTCAGTCCCGACCTTGCCGATGTTACGATATTTGTTATTGATGTTGCCGAAGGCGATAAAATTCCGCGTAAAGGTGGCCCCGGAATTACAAGAAGTGATTTGCTTGTGATTAATAAAATTGATTTGGCTCCTTATGTACATGCAGACCTTGCTGTAATGGAACATGATGCAAGAAAAATGCGCAAAGGCAATCCCTTTGTGTTTACCAATCTTATGGAAGGCACAGGACTGGACAGTGTTATTGGCTGGATAAAAAAGTATGCTCTGATTGAAGATGTAAATGACCCTATGCTATGCCGTTAGATCCTCATTTATATTTTACGGCTGCACATAAAAATAATGCGACATTTTTAAAACAATGTTATTATAAGCAGCCGTTTAAGTTAGCCAATATTACAGAGAATAAGTCTGATGGCTTATTACGGCTTATGATCACCAGTTCATCTCCCGGAATATTAAGTAATGATAATTACAATATTAAAATTGATGTAAAAGAAAACGCAAAAGTTCATGTAACTACGCAAGGTTATCAAAGGCTTTTTGCAATGAAGAATAAAGCAAGTCAATCTATAGATGTCCAGGTGGAAAATAATGGATCACTTATTTTTTTACCTCATCCTAATGTGCCGCATAATACATCTGATTTTTCATCAGCTAATAATATTTATTTACATCAAAAACATAATCTTATCTGGAGCGAAATTATTACCTGCGGAAGAAAATTAAGCGGTGAGGAATTTAAGTTTACAAGATTTCAAAATATCACCAATGTGTATATTAATAAAAAATTAGTTGTAAAAGAAAATATTTTACTTGAACCAGCGAAAAACAATATCCAGGCTCTCGGACAATTAGAAGGATACACACACCAGTCAACATTATTATTTATAAATGATGAAGCAGATATGAAAACAATAATTGAAGAATGCACGCAAATATTATCCGGAATTGAAAATATTATGTTTGGCATTTCCATGCTTCCCGTTAATGGATTAATCTTTCGGATTCTTGGGTATAAAGGGGAGCAATTATTTAATTGTAATAACAAAATCGCTTCAGTTATTCAACGACTAATTTTTTCAAAAGAAAATATTTTTGCAAAGTGATCATTCACTATTTTTCCCTTAATGTTCTTTTTGCTGAAAGTAATTAATAAGATTATTCAATTGCGGATTTTGCTGCAACCGGTTATCAATACGTCGCAGAAGCGTATCCGATATAAACCAGTTCATAGCATACGCCGGCTCTTCATCAAACCTTGTGCGCAAAGGATCCTGGCTCCATTCGGCTGAATCTTTATATAAAGATATCCTGGTATAATTAGCCTGGTGACCACCAAACCGATTGATGTCGTCAATGTAATTAATCAGTCTCATATCGTTTACAGTTGTTTGCATATCATAAGCTCCTTCAATTGTAAGAATCGGACTCAGCAAATCATTTTTTATAGGAGCAACTTTTACGATACTACTGGAATCTTCTTCAACAGGACTGTTAACAATATGCAGCACTTTAAAACGCAACTTTTTTATTTGCGTGTACAAAGTACCGTGAGTCATGCTATCTTCCTTTTCAATATTCAAAATACCTCTTATGGTTTCCTGGATAACACCGGCTCCTGAATTATCAAAATATCCGCCGTCAACAAAATAACTTTTACCGATTCTTCCCGCTGGGCTTAAGTAGGGAAACCTGGCGCCAAGAATAGCTCCTGACGCAAGACTGATATCTTTATTGTTATTTAACAGGCTTAATACATCAATTCTTTCATTAAAAATTCCGGAGTCTGGTCTTAGGTTTGTAACAATACCCGGATTACCATCCTGCATCCTGGTGGTATTTACAAAAAGTATAGGCAAATTAATTTGATCGTTCTTTATCGCGGGAAATTTTGACAACATATCATAGAATGATACCTGGTACGTGCTATCATTTACCTTACGCGAAGATTCTTCAAAAGACATTTCCAAAGCGGCAGCCCTGTCTTTTACTGTACTTACATGAAATATGTAATTGAAAAAATCAGGGCCAAGCATTCTTGCAAACGTGTAGGTAAAATAATCCTGTTTCAAAAAAGCCTTTGCTGATTTTGCATATAACGGGTCCGTATGCATTTCTTTATCTCTCAATAAAGAAAAAAAAGTGGCCACTCCTACTCCACCTCCTGAAGTTCCCGACACACAAAAAACGTGATCAGAAAACCTGTTTGCTTTATCATGAAGTAGCGAGGCATCTTCCAATCTTCCTAAAACGCCTGCCGTCCAATAGCCGGAGCGGGATGCGCCACCGTTAGACATCACAAAATACATATCATACTTCGCCGAATCAGGCACTGCTGCTATATTTCTATTGGCAAGCCATGCTGTTAAATACATTTTTAAATCAGGTCTTGATTCATAATTATTATTCGCCTGCAGGTCGATAGTTCTTACATAATGTGTCTCACCAAAACCAAGTATAAATGCCAAAATGAGAAGAATAAAATGGAAGTTAACCTTATACTTTACCGAGAATGCAGTAACTATATTTCCGAAAGCCAGTAATACTCCAAAAGCCAGGATGATAAAAGGGAAAGGGCCGATACCTCTTGCAAAAGAAAGCCATATTATTGAAGCAATGTATAAAGCAATCCCACATATTCCAATCAATAAAAACCATTTAAAATATCCTGTTTCTTTTAAAGGAATGCAGAAAAAATTCATTAATCTTTCCAGCATGTTGGGTTCTTTATGAATTGTTTTTTTAGCAAGCAATAGCTCCCGTGCCTGCCTTTCCATCTGGCCTCTTCTAAGATTTATATATAAGATAAAAACCACGTGAAATATAATTAACAATCCTAAAAGAGTAACGATATAAATTTTTATGAATAAGCTGGACATTATAATAAGCGCAATCAATAGAAACAGCAATACAAAAAATAATTTCCCGAAGGATGATTTTGTTGCCAGTTTATTACTGGCCCATTTATTTATATAACGGATGATAATTAATAAAATAAAAAATGAAATCCATGCTGCAGTTGAACTAATAATATGCAATGAAACCGGAGACTGAAGCACAGCCAGTTCCAGTACTAAAAAACAACTATTGCCAATGATTCTCGGAAACTCATCAAGGAAATTTGTATCAACAGCAAAAAACCTGGATTGTTCTGTATATTCTTTTTCGAGTGTTTCACTACTTTCTCCTGAAATTTCTTTTAATTCATTCTTCTGTTGTGTTGTTTTAATGTAAGAAATAATTCTTGCAGAATACCAGCTTACATAAGTCCAAAAACCTATGGCTACAAAAAATATAATGCGCGTATAGTTTATTGATAAAATTGTCTTCGATGTATTCTCGGTAAAAGCAACGATGATATCTTTGCCCTGGCCAAGCATCCAGAAACAAAGAATGGCAAATAATAAGAAGGTGATTCCGGGGAAAAAAAGCCAAAGTGATTTTGATAACTGGGAAATAAATCTCAGTAAACCATATAGGAACTTTTTCATAAAAAAATTTTGGTGAGTGGGGATTACTGCATATCGTAGCTCTAATTTAATCAAAGGTTTTTTTAAAAGCAATTGTATTGTAATAGAAAAGTAAATTTATAAAGCAGCTTACATGCTTCATTAATAAAAAAAATGAGTGTATAATAAATTTAAGAACACTTGATAATGCTGCATTTATTTCAGAATTTAGCTAATGATTAATTCACTATCCTGTTAAAAGCTCTCTCCTCCGCAGGAATAAAGATGTAAAATTCATCGCGTCTGTTTATTTGTTTTAAACAACCTCCAATGAAATTTTCTTTCAACAGAAATTATGTTGCAGCAATACTCACCTTAATATTTGTGATTTTTTGTGGTGGAATTTATTTTTTTATTTATGTGCCAAACAATGAAAAGAGCCTGCAGGAACAGCGCTTCAGAACATTACAAAATATTGACGATAACCTGCATAAAAAAATTGAGAACAGTGTTGCGCTAATGAATAATCTTTTAAACACATCTTCCAGGAACGATGAGTTACGACAGTACGTAAATAAATATATCGACAACTATTCTAAAGAAAATTTTACACTTACTCCTCCTGTAATAAAAGAAACCAAAAAAAATCTTCAAACTAAATTCAGCGACAGCAGCTATAAAATTACCGTGAATGATGACACCCGTCTCATCACTTTGCAATTAATAAAACACATCATTGAATCAACAGATACTGCCACTTATGAAATGTCCATGATATTGAGTTTTAATCAATTTATAAAATTTCTTTTTCCTGAAAATGTATTTGATCAATATCTTGTATTTAGTGATGCACGCTTAGTTTATGAAACTTTTCCGTCAGGAATTACTTATTTAAAAGATTCTTTATTAGATAAAAAAAACGGCATAGAAGTTTCATCCGTAAGAAGCCTCAGCATAGGCGGGACGGATTATAAATTATTTTCTCAACCTGTAAATTTTACTTCCGATAAGGAATGGGTGATTACGGGTTTGCTTTCCAACAACCGCTACCAGGGAGAAAAAAATCAGTTGCCTGCCAGTGGTGTTTTATTGCTTGTAACTATTGTGCTCATTATTATTCTCGCCTTTCCGTGGATTAAGCTTTACCAAATGGGCAATAAAGACAGGCTTACAGTTACAGATGGAATTTCAACTATTGCAGTTTCCATGTTGCTGATGTCAATATTGTTCTTTACTTTTTTTAAATATAATCTTGTGCTGAGGCCCGATAAAAGTCTCCATTCAAATGATACACTGGCAGCGCAAGTAACTACTGCTTTTCAAAATGAAATTGAAGCTGTCTATAAAAAATTAAAAATATTTGATGACTCTGTAAAAACCAATCCTGCGTTTTTTAATGATATAATTAATCTGAATACAGACAGCATTTCATTTAAAAATAAAAATATACCTGCCAATTCTAAAAACCTGATGAATATTGGAAAAGACTTAAGCATAAACCAGGTATTCTGGTTAGATAAGAGTGGAAATGAACAGGCCAATTGGATTGCAACAAATATGAATGCACCACATGGAAATTTTAAAAACAGGGAATATTTTAAAAAAATTGTTGCGGGAAATGAATACCTTCTTAATAAAGATGCCACTCAAAAATTTTATTTCGATCAGATCATATCCTGGACAAGCGGATCATTCACTTCAGTATTGTCGGTTCCATCGGGTATTGAAGGACAGGCAGTCGGCGCTATGTCAGTTAATTTGAAAAGTCTTCATAATACTATTTTGCCGGCAGGTTATCAATTTGCAATAATTGATGGTAATGCCAACGTGTTGTATCATTCAGATGAAACAAAAAATCTTAATGAAAATTTATTAAATGAATTTTCGGAAAAAGATAAACTGCTAAGCAATATTGAAGCACGAACCGCCGGCTCTTTTGAAACGAAATATTTCAGTAAGGAATATGATGTTAGCATAAGACCTATAAATGATCTTCCCTATTTTATCGTTGTGCTGGATGATGTGAGTTACACAGAAACAAGGGATACGGAAATATATAGTTTTACTTTTTCTATGATGTTATTGTTCTTCGCTTTTTTAGGTTTAGAGCTTTTTGTAGTATTTCTTGTATCATCAAAACGTTCATTTTTTAAAAGACAGCTATACGATACCAGTTGGATAGGGCCAAAAATTTTATCGCATCATCAATATAACCTGGCAACACTTTTTAATGTAGTCATTATTGCCTGGGTACTCGCTTTTATTAGAATCAGCACTTTCTTAACGTACCTCTATATGCTGTTGTTTTCTGTAACATTTATATCCATTTTTCTTACCAGCCTTTTTGCCAGGCGTTATAAAAATAATAACCAGGCAGATAACTATAAGTTCAAGATTAAAACACTCTGGTCGCTGCTTCTTTCCGTTTTTATAATTGACATTTTAGCACTGCGAACACTTGATCCGCATAGCATTTTAATATTATTAATTTATGAATCACTAACATTTATTGCCGGATGGATTTTCTTTCAATATGGCGATGATATTTTAACAGGAATACGTACAAAGGCCGGTAAAAAAATTATTTTAAAGTGGAACTATGAACGCAGTTTTGCAATGATGGGCCTTACAAGACTTATCATCACCAGTGGAATACCTATCTTGTTTTTTTATATTACTTCCTACAATTACGAACAAAATATTAGTATACGTTACAGGCAGTTGCAATATGCCAATCAATTGTTGGATAAAACAAGCGATACTTCTTATGCAAATTTAAACACGGATAATACTAATTTTTCAAGAGGCTATTACTATGATAAAGCATATATAAAAAATATTCTTTTAGGCAAAACTGATACACCGAAACAATATTCAAAAGAAGAAAAAATTACAGCAAATATTTTACGCTTATTTCGGATTAGTATCAGCAAGGAAGCCGTTAAAGAAGAAAAATTTTATACAGGAGAAGCAACTGACAAATCTTTTTTTTATAACTCCTTATTAAAAGGAGCATGCAAAACAGACAGCGTTAGTATTACGCATGTTCAAACATACACACCGGGCACGTATCTTACCATATCTTCTGCCCGCCTCAATTACAAGGTTCCTTCTCCATTCAACAAAGGCTGGTTTGGCGCTTCAGTATTCTGGATATTATTATTTTCTGCATTGGGCGCCTTTTATTTTATCATCTTCAATATTATCAGTAAATTATTCTGTTTAGGCCTTCCCGATTTAACAGAATGGCATGCACTTGATGATAAAATAATTGCCAACTCCAAATTAAACAAACTGCTCTTTATTATTGGTCTTCCCGGTTCGGGAAAACTCAGCATTATAAAAGATAAAATTCAAAATGGTGAAATACAAAATGAAAGCGGAGCACTTATTTACAATGAGAACGATGAGCAGGCAAGCAATGTATTTATTGCAGACCTCATCAATATTCCGGACAGTGGCGATGACAGGGAAGCCACTCCCGAATGGAAAGCGTACAAGACTAAAACTTTTGCTGAAAAAAATAAACTTATTATCGTAAACCATTTTGAATACAATATACAGGATGCTGCCACCAACCGCATAAAGCTTAATTTTCTTGAATCGCTGATGCTTGACAGCAAATGCAAAATCATTATTCTTTCAACCGTACACCCGGTATCTTTTCTCGATTCAATTTTGGAACAATCAATAGATACAACCGATAAATCCGAACCAGGACAGGATCTTGAAAGATGGCATGTATTGCTGGGGCATTACCGTATTGTTGTTTTACCACTGCAACAATCAGTGTCAAACCATATTGATAACTCATGGGAATCGATCTACAAAGAAACACAGCACACCCATTTTCTTATTAAAATTCAGCCGTATGCTATTGATTTAGCTAAAGAATTAAATGATAAACACATAAAAGTAAATGCTGATGAATTAGCTTTTAAACTACAAATAACTTCTCATTATTTTTATATGTATATATGGCAATCGTTAACCAAGGAAGAAAAATTTTTATTGTACGACCTTGCAGAAGATAACCTTGTAAATTCTTTTGATGATTACAACCTGAACATGTTGTTGGCTAAGGGTATTATTACAAGGCCTGATGGAACGCTAAGATTATTCAATAAGGGTTTCCGCAATTTTATACTCACTGCAATTGGCAACAGCGAGGCAATGAAAATTAAAAATAATATTAAAGACACCGGTAACTGGAACAAACTAAAAAATCCTTTACTTATACTGGTTCTGGCAATCCTTGCTTTTTTACTAACGTCGCAACAGGAGGTGTACTCGAAATTAATATCTTATGTCGCTGCTCTGGCAGCAAGCCTTCCTGTTATAATTAAATTATTTTCATTTTTTGGCAAGAGTGGGCAAAAGGATAGTTAAAGAGATTTAAAAAGTTGTTGAGCGTTAGATTGGTATTTGATAACACCAATAAAGGAATTTAAATCAACCGGAATTAATGATTTCTCTTAATTTTGAAAGGATTCTTCGTTTGCTGGTTGCGTTATTTTTTCTAAATGTATGATATGAAATTTCCTTTGCTCCTCGTCCTGTTTTAATATTTGTTACAGCCAAAATACTAGCATCGGTATTTTTGATAAAGGCATAGATATTGGTAGTCCAAAAAATGCCGGTGCTTCCAGTTATGATGAGGCTACCCAGACTTATTATATGAAAGGTTCAGGTTATAATATTTGGTTCAACAGGGATGAATTTCAATATTTATATAAAAAGATTGGCGGAGATTTTATTCTCACAGCAGGCTTTGCATTTATTAGTGAAAAAGGAAATCGCCATAGAAAAATAGGCTGGATGATACGGGAGTCACTGGATGACGCGGCGGCAAGTTATAATGCAGTCGTGCATGGCGATGGTCTTACTGTTTTGCAATGGCGTCCCTTAAGAGGCGCTTACATGCGAGATCCGCAGGAAGAAATTTTCTTTCCAAAAAAAATAGTGTATCAAACGATTCAACTGGAACGCATTGATAAAAAAATAACCATGCGGGTTGCCAATCCCGGGGAGCCGCTGCAAGAAGTAGGCACAACAGATATGTATGCCATGCAGGATTCCGTTTATGTTGGTCTTTTTATTTCTTCTCATGATTCTGACAGAACAGAGGAAGCAAAGATGTGGAATGTTCGCATAGACAAATCCGTTAGTAATAAGTATTATCCCAATCCCAATGTAAAAGTAAAAGCGTTTACCGGTACGTTAGGTAGCCGGTTGGAAACAATGGATGTATTGAATGGCGTAAGAAAAGTAATTTATGAATCTAAAGGAAAATTACAAGACCCAATTTGGATAACCGACGGTAAAAAACTTTCGTTTAGTGAAAGTGGTTCACGTTATGCAATTTCTGTTGATCGAGGAATACCGGAAAAATTAAGCGCACCGGACCTTTCCAATAAAAGTCAAATTAATATAACAGCTATTGCAGGAGGCCATGCTGAGAGCGCTGAATATGCTCCGGGCAAAAAATATATTTATTACAACGACAATCCAACAGGCACTATGCAAATCTGGCGAATGAAACCCGATGGTTCTGATAAGGAACAACTTACATTTGATGAAAGGCATAATTGGTTCCCCCACATTTCGCCTGACGGCAAATGGATTGTTTACATTTCCTTTCCACCTGATATAAATCCAAACGAACATCCATCTTATGAAAAGGTAACTTTGAATCTAATGTCTGCTGCGGGTGGCGCTCCGGGAGTGATTGCTTATTTATATGGAGGTGACGGTACTTTAAATGTAAATTCATGGTCGCCCGATAGTAAGCATATTGCCTTTGTAAGTAATTCAGAAGAATTTAAATAATGGCATTGTAATATTATGATTGAGATTTATTTAAAAGACTGGAAATATTTATTATTAAAAAACTGATGATATGAAACAAATGTTTTTTTCATTTTTAGTTTTAATATTTTTTTGTTTTGGTTTTATAAAACACAATTATGTTTTCTCAGATGATCATACAACACTGGCAATAGGTAGTAATGCACCCGATTTCAAATTGAAAGGTGTTGACGGAAAAATATATTCTTTATCATCATTTAAAGATGCAAAAGTTTTAGTGATTGTTTTTACCTGTGACCATTGCCCTACCGCACAGGCTTATGAAGATAGATTGATTCAGCTTACAAAAGATTACACGCCACACGATGTGGCCATTGTGGCTATAATGCCTAACGACCCTAGATCTGTTCAGCTAAGCGAACTGGGTTATACTGATTTGGGTGATACTTTTGAAGAAATGAAAGTAAGGGCAAAAAATAAGCATTTCAATTTCCCTTATTTATTTGATGGCGAACATGAAACTGTAGCAAATGCTTATGGCCCCGCTGCTACACCTCATGTTTTTATTTTTGATAAAGAAAGAAAGCTAAGATACCAGGGACGCATAGACGATGTTGAAAAACCAACAGGAACGCCAAAAAATACTGACACAAAAAATGCAATTGAAGCTTTACTTGCAGGTAAGGAAGTGCCTGTAGCAACAACAAAAGTCTTTGGCTGCTCTATAAAATGGGCCGAAAAAGAAGAGCACATTGCAGAAGCAGACAAAGAATGGGCTGCGCAACCCGTAACGCTGGATAATATTGATTCTACAGGCATCCGGAACCTGATAAAAAACAATACTGATAAGTTGCTTTTAATAAACGTATGGGCAACATGGTGCGGACCATGTGTAAATGAATTTCCATCTTTAGTTACTATTAACCGTATGTACCGGAATAGAGATTTTCAATTCATAAGCGTTAGCGCTGATAATCCTGAAAAAAAAGACAAGGTTTTAAAAATGTTACAATCGTTACATGCCTCCAATACGAATTATCTTTTCAATTCGGATGATAAATACAAAATGATTGACGCAATAGATGCAAAATGGAATGGGACAATACCCTATACAATTTTAGTGGAACCCGGTGGTAAAATTGTTTATGCTAACCAGGGAGAAATTGATCCTTCGGAATTAAAAACAAAAATTGTAGATAATAAATTAATTGGAAGATATTATTAACTATAATATTATTCTGAAAAAATAAAATGTTTTAGTTTACTTATCATTTAAAAATTTAATGCATGAATTCCAGGCGTAATTTTCTTAAAGCATCAGGTGCATTTGCCATTGGCTCATTCTTATTACCAGATGTAGCTAAAGCTGCAAATCATAAATCAGTAAAAGATGTAGGATTACAGTTATATACAGTTCGTAAAGAAATGCTTGATGATAATGTTGGAACCTTAAAAAAGATAGCCGGTCTTGGCTATAAAGAAATTGAATCTGCAGCAAGCGATAAAGGATATTACTATGGTTTCAAACCATTGGAAATAAAGAAAATTTGTACAGATCTTGGAATGACATTAAGAAGCGGCCACGTACATTATGATGATAAATGGCAGGATACAATTGACCAGGCAGCTGAGTCCGGACAGGAATATTTAATTGTTTCTGTTATGCCCGAAAAAGGCCAAACCGTTGATAATTACAAACGTACCGGGGAACTATTTAATAAAGCCGGAGAAGTTGCTAAAAAATCAAACATTTCTCTTGGTTATCACAACCACGATTCAGAATTTGAGAAAGACAATGGAAAAGTTTTATATGATGTTCTTTTGGAAAATACTGATCCTGAATTTGTAAAAATGGAAATGGATTTGGGATGGGTGATTGTTACCGGTAATAATCCATTAGATTATTTTGCAAAATATCCCGGTCGTTTTCCTTTATGGCATTTGAAAGATATGGACCTGAAAGAAAAGCACAGTGTTGAATTTGGCAAGGGAGGTTTAGATATAAAAAAGATGCTTGAAAATTCAAAGAAAGCAGGAATGAAATATTTCTTCGTGGAACAGGAAGAGTACAGTGGCACCGCATTTGATTGCCTTGGGTACAACATGAATTATCTTAAAAATCTTAAATACTAATAATATTTATTTCAATATCAGGAAAAATTTATGAATTCCCTTTCTTCATTTAATAAAATAATATAGAAATGAACAGGCGTTCAACTTTAAAAACATTAATAATAATTTCAGCAGGCGCCGCTTTATTACCTTCATGTTTACAGGATGAACAAAAATCATCAATCTCTTTAAAGAAAATTAAAATAGATGGTAAGGATGAAGCGCTTCTTTCAGATGTTACTGAAACTATTATTCCGAAAACAAATACACCGGGTGCAAAGGATGTTTCGGCATATCTTTTTTCTTTAATGATGATTGATGACTGCTATGCCCCTGCCGAGCAGGATAAATTTATAAAGGGATTACACGACTTTGAAGAATTTTCCGGGAAGAAATTTAATAGGTCTTTTGTAAAATGCACTCCTTCTCAAAAAGAAGAAATATTACAATCCGTTGAAGACAATAAAGATATAACAGGAAACATATCTTTTTTTTATAGCACTATAAAAAGACTAACGGTACGAGCATACACGACATCAGAATATTATTTAACAAAAGTTCACGTATACCAACTGGTTCCGGGCAAATTTTATGGCTGTGTTCCGGTAAAAAAAGCAAGCTGATTATGGGGGATAGTAAACAATCAAGAACATTTGATGCCATTGTAATAGGTTCAGGAATGAGCGGTGGATGGGCAGCAAAAGAATTTTGTGAAAAAGGATTAAAAACCCTGGTGCTGGAAAGAGGAAGAGATGTGAAACATATAAAGGATTATCCCACCACAAATATGATGCCCTGGGAGTTTAAACATCGCGGAGATATCCCCTACGATATTCGTGTAGCCAATCCCGTTATAAGCAGGTGTTATGCATTCAGGGAAGATGCTATGCATTTTTTTGTTAAAGACACAGAACATCCCTACATACAGGAGAAGCCATTTGATTGGATAAGAGGTTACCAGGTTGGCGGGAAATCTATTATGTGGGCAAGGCAAACCCAGCGGTGGAGCGATTTTGACTTTGAAGGGCCGGCCAGAGATCACTTTGCGGTTGACTGGCCGATACGTTATAAGGATATTGCCCCTTGGTATAGTTATGTTGAAAAATTTGCAGGAATATCGGGTAATAAAGATGGCCTTGCCAATCTGCCTGACGGAGAATTTTTACCACCGCTTGAATTAACCTGTGTAGAAAATTATTTTAAAGATTTTGTTGGTAAAAACTATGCAGACAGACATGTAATTTATGCAAGATGTGCTCACATAACAGAGCCTAAACAAATTCATCTTGACCAGGGAAGAACCCAATGCCAGAATAGAAACCTTTGCCAGCGTGGCTGCCCGTTTGGCGGATATTTTAATTCAGCAATGCTACTACAATTCCCTGGGCTTTAAAAACAGGAAACATGACTGCTGCGCCCTTTTTCTGTAGTGCATTCAATTATTTATGATGATGAAAAAGGAAAGGCAGTTGGTGTACATGTAATTGATGCCAATACAAAAGAATCAATTGAATATTACGCCCCGGTTATTTTTGTAAATGCAGGAGCCATCAATACCAATCTTATTTTATTGAATTCTATTTCAACACGTTTTCCCGATGGTTTTGGGAATGATAATGGACTCCTGGGAAAATATGTTGCCTTTCATAATTACAGGGCACGCATTTCTGCACAATATGATGGCTTCCAGGATTCAAAAACCGATGGTGGTCGCCGGCCAACTTATGCTTACATTCCCCGTTTCAGAAATTTACATAAACAGGAAATGGATTTTCTTCGCGGCTATGCAGCAACTTTCTCTTCAGGAAGAAGTGGCGTAACAGATATGAATGGAACCGGTGAAAATTTAAAGAATAATTTATTTGGAAACCCAAAATTAGGCCCCTGGTACGTCGGCTCTCAAATGATGGGAGAAACCATTCCTAAAGAGACTAACCATGTAGCCTTAGACGCAGATAAAAAAGATGATTGGGGGGTGCCGCTGCTTAAAATATCAATTGATTACGATGATAATGAAGAAAAGATGATTAAAGATTTTTTTGAGCAAATGACAGAAATGTTCGTCAAAGCAGGCTTTACTGATATTAAAACTTCTGACTCCAAACAGTCGCCGGGATTGGATATACATGAAATGGGTGGTGTAAGAATGGGGAATGATTCTAAAACTTCATTACTTAATAAATGGCACCAGTTTCATAACTGTAAAAATGTATTTGTTACTGATGGAGCCTGTATGACTTCTACCTCTACACAAAATCCATCATTAACTTACATGGCATTTACAGCACGGGCTGTTGACTATGCGGTATCTCAATTAAAAAAAGGAGAATTGTAACGAATACCATTTTTGCATTTTTAATTAAGCGATTCCTCTTCCACTTCAACATCCCAATGAGCTATTAAAAGTTCAAAGCGATGTTGCTCTGCTTTTATCAATGCTGCCTGGTCAGGGTACAATTGGCTTTTATATGGAGTAGTGAGGTTCGGGTCGAAAGCTGCTGCCGCGTTTTTGAAAACAATAGCCACTCTGAAATCCCAACGGGTATCTTCACCGCTATGCAGCATGGGCTTTGATGCGGTAACGCTGATGATATCTCCCTTTTCAATTGCCTTTTTAAGTAGAGGATAATGGTTCGTTTTCCATAGATTGATAAACTCATCTGCAAAACCCCATTTTACTTTGTAATAATTTTCTACCGTAAAATAGTCTTTCGGAGGTGCGGTTTGTGCAAGCCCTTTAAAAGAAATTACTAAAAATAGCATGGCTAACGGTAACGCGTATACTGTTTTTATTTTGCTGAAATGAAATTGTGATAAGTTCATAATCGTATTTTTATGTAAATTTTAATAAACCTGTTTGCTAAATTCTGTATAATTCCCGGTTAGTTTAAAACTATTGGCGGAATTTTCATGCGTGTGCCACTCAGTGACTTACAAACTTGAGTAATTCAGTTAAGCCTTCTGCTTAACAAGAAAATTTGCCATGTTGCGATTCGTCTTTTTTGATTTAAATTTTTTAGAATACTATTCGTCTCTTATATTTGCACTCCCAAAAATAAAGGGAGCATAGCTCAGTTGGTTTAGAGCATCTGCCTTACAAGCAGAGGGTCCGCGGTTCGAACCCGTGTGCTCCCACAGGTACCCCGTATAAAGCGGGGTTTTTTAATTTTCTTCACTTGAAAGTAGTGGAGATATGGGCTTAAATTCAGATAAGTATGTTAAGGCCAAAATTATTTGACATTTTAAAAACTTACAACCGGCACCAGTTCGGCAAAGATGCAATGGCCGGCTTAATTGTAGGAATTGTTGCCTTACCGCTGGCCATTGCGTTTGCAATTGCATCAGGAGTCTCTCCCGAAAAAGGATTATATACAGCAATCATAGGAGGTTTTACTATTTCCGCATTAGGCGGCAGCAAGGTCCAGATCGGCGGCCCAACGGGCGCCTTCATTGTAATTGTTTACGGTATCGTTCAGCAATACGGTATCAATGGTTTAATTATAGCGACTTTTATAGCCGGGGTAATGCTGATAATAATGGGATTAGCAAAGCTGGGAGCGGTTATTAAGTTTATTCCCCATCCGTTAATCATAGGTTTCACAAGTGGTATTGCGCTGATTATTTTTTCATCGGAAATGAAAGATTTTTTTGGATTGAAAATGGGTGCCGTACCCGCAGATTTTTTAGAAAAATGGAAAAGCTATTTTATAAACTTTCATTCGTTAAATATTTATACTGTTGCAATAGCTTGTGCAGCAGTTATAATTATTTTGTTATGGCCGAAGGTTACTCATAAAGTACCCGGTTCACTAATAGCTATACTTGTTACAACTGCTGCCGCACAGTTATTTCATTTACCTGTAGAGTCTATTGGCAGCAGGTTTGGCACTATTCCATCATCATTGCCATCGCCCGTAATTCCTCACCTTGATTTTGCAACAATCAAAAGCCTGGTACGTCCCGCATTTACAATTGCGCTTCTTGGAGGCATTGAATCGTTATTGAGCGCAGTAGTTGCAGATGGCATGATTGGAGGTAATCACCGATCCAATATGGAATTAGTTGCACAGGGAACCGCCAATATTTTTTCATCAATGTTCGGCGGTATTCCCGCAACTGGTGCCATCGCCCGTACTGCAACCAATGCAAAAAATGGCGGACGAACTCCGGTGGCGGGAATGATTCATGCAATTACACTTCTGCTAATACTGTTATTTTTTGGCAAATGGGCTTCGCTTATTCCCATGGCAACATTAGCCGCTATATTGGTTGTTATTGCCTATAACATGAGTGAATGGAGAAATTTTAAATCGGTATTGGAAGGATCCCGAAGTGATGCGGCAGTTTTACTTACCACGTTTTTTCTAACTGTGATTATTGATCTCACGGTTGCTATTGAAATAGGAATGGTACTCGCGGCATTTCTTTTTATGCGCAAAATGATACAGTTCAGTAACGTTAGTATTTTAACAAACCAAATTGATGACCATGGCGATGATCTGGATAAAGGTGCCATAACCAACTACCTAATTCCCCAGAATGCTGAAGTATTTGAGATAACCGGGCCGCTGTTTTTCGGCGCTGCATATAAGTTTAAAGATTCTATTAAATTTATTGAGAGAACTCCGAAAGTTCTTATCATCCGTATGCGACAAGTACCTATTATCGATGCTACCGGCATACATGTACTCGAAGAAGTGTTTAAAGAAATCAGTAAACGAGGTACTAAAATTATTTTATCGGGCATAAGCAGCGAACAGGTAATGGAGCAATTAAAAAAATCGAGGCTTGTATTTGCAATTGGTAAAGCGAATATTGCTGATACATTTGAAGACGCCTTAAAACGTTGCCAGGTAATTTTAGATGATATGGATGCATTAAAAACTAAGCCTCCTTCCTGGCGGGTATCCCCGCCCGACATTTCCTGAATAAACATTATCTCAGGCCAATAAGCGAAATGCCTTTAAATATTAAATTGGTTTATATTTATGGATATGCAGTAATGGATAATCGCCTTCAAGTGGCAGATAATGGGCAATTAAAAAATCAAGACTTGTTTTGCATTTGATAAAGCAAATATTACCGACGCTTTCGATGAAGCACGAAACGGGATCTGATTAACTTTAAACAAGATGCATAGCTCAAAACGAGAATGAAAAAAAATAAACAATAAAGCCGCCCATTTAATGGTACGGCTTTTTTAGGTGTTTTTAAAATAAAATGGATTATTATTATTCCCTGGCTTACCTACTTTTTTTCTTATTTCTAAGTACTGATATTAATATCCCCAAATTCAATGCCTGAATTAAAATTTTATAATATGTCCGATGTGGAGAGCAGAAATAAGCTTTTAAAATCGTAATTTTGCGTTAGTATTTTATCTATGAATCATACGAAAACATATATAGCCGAAGACTTTGATACCGAATTATTAATTGAGAACGATGGCGGATGCCAGCTCGTAGTTTGGAACGACGAGGTGAATAGTTTTGACTGGGTAATTACCACTTTAGTGGAAATATGCGGACACTCGGTTGAGCAGGCTGAACAATGTGCCATGATAATTCATACAAAGGGAAAATACGGTGTAAAAGATGGTTCTTACGATTTCCTGAAACCAATGTGTGATTCTATCACAGAACGGGGAATTAATGCAACAGTCGAGGAACTGTCGGAACATTAAATGTTATAACTGATTTCTTTACGCTTTAGCTTTGGTAACCATTCCAATATATTTTTCTTCTTCAGCAATAATCAATTCTTAATGCCGGTTTTTTTACCTCGTACCGCCACTGATTTTCCGGATGTTGAATCAGCTAATGAAGATGGCCTTCTTGCCTTTGGCGGAAATCTCGAATTAAATACTTTATTAAACGCCTACAAAAAAGGAATTTTCCCCTGGTACAATCCGGATGAACCCATCTGCTGGTATTGTCCTGATCCACGTTTCGTTTTATTCCCGGATAAACTTAAAGTAAGCAAAAGCATGAGAGCGACCATTAAAAAAAATGAGTTTACTTTTTCCATTGACAAAGACTTTGCGGGGGTAATAAAAAATTGCCGGATGGCTAAAAGAAAAATTGGCCCCGGTACGTGGATTACGGATGAAATTGAAAAAGCATATGGGATTCTTTTTGAAAAAGGTTACGCACATAGCGCTGAGGCGTGGTTTAATAAAGAATTAGCAGGCGGATTATATGGGGTTCAATTAGGTAAGGTTTTTTTTGGAGAAAGTATGTTTGCCGGCAAAAGCAATGCAAGCAAATTTGCATTTACCAAATATGTTGAAAATTTAGCCGATAACGGAATTGACTTAATCGATTGCCAGGTGTATTCCCCTCACCTGGAAAGCCTTGGAGCCGAATTTATACGCAGAAAAAAATTTACAGAGCTGCTGCAAAAACTAATTATTTAAAGAAATTTTCTTTGCCGGATATCTTGCTGCGTGCTGATAAACAAGTCCCCTTATATAATCATTTTCGGTATAAGGCGTAAGACGGTATTTTAATTCATCAAGTGTGTTTATAGGAACATCGGTTGGCAGATAGCCCATTCCATAAAATCTTCCTTTCTCCATTAAGATACAACTTTGCTCTTGTTGTTGTAACCCAAAATCAATTAAAGCAAAGCTGGGCAATTCATTATCCAAATGATCAATACATGCCTGGACTCTTTTATTATATTCCTGTGCAGTTTCTTTCTGTTCGCACGCTCCTTTACACTTTTTCTCAGCAAGTAACCGGCAGCTTATATTTTCTGATTGCAAAAAACAAAGCTTTGGACAAAGCTCAAATTGATGCATTAATTTTCTCAATAAATTATGACCTTCCGCAAGCAGGTTAAAAGTGTATAAAGGTTTTATATTTCTCTTCTTTTTTTCAATGCATAATCTTATATATCCTTTCCTGTCTTCAAAAGAATACAAACCATACGCCTGCTCAAACCTTTTCTGGCTGCGGTTTTGCTCCGGCCACATTTTTTTTATTTCAATACTTTCCAAAATGAAAGCCATTAATTCCGTTGCAGTTGTTTTATAAGTAATATTATGAATTTTCTTTAAAAATTCCTGCTTTTGCCGGTTGGGTTTATTGTTAGAAAAATGACTGTTTATTCTTTTCGACAGGTTTTTTGCTTTACCTACATAAATAACTTTTCCCTTTTTATCGTGGAAATAATAAACGCCGGGTTGGTGAGGCAATTTTTTTATTACCTGTGCAGAAACATTAGGCGGCAAAAAATGTTCTTTACTTTTCGCTTTCAGCATCGTTTGCACATGACCGTTAGTGTCATTCAAAAGTAAATGATGAAACAATTGTGCAGTTGCCAATGCATCTCCGCCTGCCCTGTGCCGGTCTTCAATTACAATACCAAGATGCCTGCATAATTTTCCCAGCCCGTAACCTGGAGCGCCTGGCAGGATTTGTCTTCCCAACCTTACGGTACAAAGTTTTTTGCAATTGAGGTAATAACCTGCTTGTGCAAGGTGATGTTTTACAAATGAATAATCAAAATTTACATTGTGTGCAACAAATATTTTATCATTCAACAATTCAAATAATTCATCGGCAATGCTGCTGAAAGGTCGCTCGTATTCTACCATTTCATTGGTAATTCCTGTAAGAGCAGCTACATATTTGGGAATCGTATAAACAGGATTCAGTAATGTATGAAAGCGATTTATTATTTTTTCCCCATCAGAAATAAACACGGCTATTTCTGTAATTCCATTTGCTGCAGCATAGCCGCCGGTTGTTTCAATATCTACAATAGCGTATAACAAATTATTCTTTTGGAGTGTAAACTTACTAACTTCCTTAGTTATAATGTGCATCTTGTTTTTATTACATTTGCAGGCTATAAATTTTCGGATAAATTATGGATTTAAGTAAAAATTATATACCTGCGGCAATTGAGGAAAAATGGTATCAACACTGGCTTTCAAAAAATTATTTTAAAAGCCTGCCTGATCAGCGGCCGGCTTTTACTGTAGTAATTCCGCCGCCAAATGTAACGGGAGTGCTGCACATGGGGCATACTTTAAATGAAACCGTGCAGGATATTCTAGTTCGCAAAGCGCGCATGAGTGGCTTTAATGCCTGTTGGGTTCCCGGCAGCGACCATGCTTCTATTGCCACAGAAGCAAAAGTTGTGGATATGTTGAAAAGAGAAAAGGAATTGATAAGAAAGATCTTTCGAGAAAAGAATTTTTGAAATATGCTTTTGAATGGAAAGAGAAATATGGCGGCATAATTTACAACCAGATTGAAAGGCTCGGTTGCAGTGTGGACTGGGACGTGTAAACTTCACCATGGACGACCATTATTATAAAGCTGTTATAAAAGTTTTTGTTGATCTATATAATAAAGGACTGATTTATCGCGGTGCAAGAATGATTAACTGGGACCCTGCTGCAAAAACAGCATTGAGCGATGAAGAAGTAGAGTACAAAGATGTGACAGGAAAATTGTATTATATAAAGTATGAAGTAGCCTCCTCCAGCTCCTCCAAAGGAGGAGAGACCGGTGCCACAGTGCCGTCCACTAAGAGCGCAACGATTTCAATAGAATCTAAAGACCCAATTTTGCCCTCTACCGAAGGAGAGGAGGTGGAGGCAATCGTAATTGCCACACAACGCCCAGAAACAATTATGGGTGATGTAGCAATTTGTGCAAATCCTAACGATGAACGTTACACGAAATTGAAAGGCAGGAAAGTACTGGTTCCTTTAATCAATAAAGAAGTGCCGGTAATTTTTGATGAATATGTAGATAAAGATTTTGGTACAGGAATTTTAAAAATAACGCCTGCACATGATATTAATGATTTTAATATCGGACTTAAATATAACCTGCCCGTTGTGGACACGCTAAATGAAGATGGCACAATGAGTGAAGCTGCACAGATTTATATTGGAGAAGATCGTTTTACGGCACGCAAAAAAATTGTGGCAGAACTTAAAGCAAAGGGCTTATTGGTAAAAGAAGAAGAATATACAACAAGACTTGGATACAGCCAGCGAACTAACGTAGTAGCAGAACCGAAAATATCAACGCAATGGTTTGTAAAAATGAAAGAGCTGGCGCAGCCTGCACTGAAAGCCGTTACTTCCGGAAATATAAACATTCATCCGGGCGAAAAGTTTAATGCCACTTATAAGTATTGGCTGGAGAATGTAAAGGATTGGTGCATCAGCCGGCAGCTTTGGTGGGGACAACAAATTCCCGCCTGGTACGATGAAGATGGAAATGTGTATGTTGCAGAAAGTGAAGAAAAAGCTATGCAACTAGCGTCCGGATCGAAATCGAAAAGCAATGTACAATTAACAAGAGATGAAGATGTTCTAGACACATGGTTTTCATCATGGCTTTGGCCGATAGAAGTGTTTAAGGGAATTACAGAGCCGGGAAATAAAGACATTAATTATTATTATCCAACATCAGTGTTGGTTACAGGCCAGGACATTATTTTTTTCTGGGTTGCCAGGATGATCATGGCCGGAATGGAATACATGAAAGAAAAACCCTTCAGTGATGTTTATTTTACAGGAATGGTTCGGGATAAACAGGGAAGAAAAATGAGTAAAAGCCTTGGCAATAGTCCCGATCTTTTGCATCTAATTCATGAATACGGAGCAGATGCTGTTCGTTTTGGAATTATGATTTCGTCTCCTGCAGGAAATGATCTTTTGTTTGATGAAGGAAGCCTTGAACAGGGAAAATATTTCAATAATAAATTATGGAATGCTTTGAAGCTTGTGAAGATGTGGAAGGAGAAGTTGTCAGGAGAAAGTACTGAGTTGTCGATTAAGATTAATATCAACAGTTTTGCAATTAACTGGTTTGAAAATCGTTTAAATGAAGTAAGGATAGAAGTGGATAGTTTAATGAGCCAATTTCGATTAAGTGAGGCATTAAAAACAATTTATTCGCTTATATGGGATGATTTCTGCAGTTGGTATCTCGAATGGATAAAGCCGGGATTTGAAGAAAAAATTTCGAATACATTTATTTTAAAACAATTAATTTTTTTGAAGACCTGTTACAGTTACTACATCCTTTTATGCCATTTATTACAGAAGAAATTTATCATCTCTTAAAAGACAGGAATGATGATCTTATTGTTAAACAATTTAGCCCGGTGGGTAATAAAGATGCGGCTATTTTGCAGCAGGGAAATAAGCTTAAAGAATCAATTACTGCCATACGTGATGCAAGGAATAAACACAACATCCGGCAAAAAGATGCCATAAAATTATATATAGAAACTAAAGATAAAGAGCAATATGAAAGCATTGAAGACATTCTTGCCAAACAGGTTAACGCAGAAAGCATCAACTTTTCAGCCCAACCGGAAAATTCTTTTATTACGCTGGTTGCAGGAAAAGAAAAGATATATATTGAAGCTAATATTGAAGTAGATAAAAATGTTCAAAAGGAACAGCTCTTAAAAGACCTTACCTATCTTAAAGGTTTCTTAAATAGCATTGATAAAAAATTAAGTAATGATAGATTTGTGCAAAATGCAAAAGCAGAAATAATTGAGCTGGAGCGCAAAAAGAAATCAGATACAGAAATTAAAATTCGTACAATAGAACAAACGCTTTCTTCTTTACAATAAAATAAAATTTTCAAATAAGGCTTTCTAAAATATTACTATGAAACTATCAATGAAATCATTTCTATTTATTGTTTTGTTTGTGAATAACAGCTTATGGTCTTTTGCGCAAATTGACAGCATTACCAAAGTGCCTAAGTTCAAGCCGCCTGTGGTAAAATCGTATCTCGGCATAAACACAAATGGGGCTACTGTCACAAAAGAAGAAGCCGCTCAATTAATTTCGCTGCCATTAAAAATAACAGATGATAAAAAAAATATTTATAATATAACTTCTTACCATTTTCTTTATAAAAGAAAAGGGGTGATTGAAGATGAAGCAACAGGAAAAAAGAGTGTCACTTTCACAAATCTTGCAGATTTTTTTAAAATCAGTCCGCTACCAAAAGCCTGGGTTGATAATTTGAAAGATGGCTTTCAAAAAGATGAAGAACTATATTTCTTTGATATCATTGTGACGGACAATAAAAATAGGGAATTCTTTGCACCCGATTTGAAAATAACTATTCAATAATGAAATCAATTAAAGCATTTGGCTCAAAGGAACTTTATTTAATTCATGACCTTATGGATGACTATACAATGGAATTAGTGCTCTGAAAATTTATCCATTTATTTCACAACTTCATCCATCTACTCAAGAAAACCCTGCCAATTATTCAATAATTTGGAATGGCATGCGAATAGATTGTAAATTGATATTGTTTTTATTCATTATTTGCTTCAAAGAAAATTTCGTGTCGCGACAGATACCTATACAAAATTGAAATGAAGGATTTTAAGATCATGGAAAATTAGAAAGTAAAAACAAGTTTGAAATAATCCTATAAAAACAAATCCTGCTAATTTCTGATTTTTTAAAAACTATAATTCCACCTAACAGAATTATATTTTATTATTTATGTATAAAAAAGCTATTATAATTTTTTTATTGGTTTGCAGATGTGGCTATTTATTTTCACAGGGCCACTATATTGATAGTCTGATGGATTGGGTAAACAAACATCCAAAAATTGATTCTCAATATATCCAAACATTGCATCGTATAAGTTATCGGTATAGTGAAAAAGATATTCAGAAAGCTTATTACTATTATCAAAAAGTACAGCAGCTAAGCGATAGCATGAACTTTACTTTTGGTAAATCACTTGCGCAAATTAATATTGGTCTTTTACTTTTGAATTCTGCAAGTTTTGACGCGAGCAACAATGCGTTTTTTAAAGCGATTGATTATGCAGAGGAATGTGGATCTGTAAGATTAAAATTGGTATCTCTTAATAACATAGGTGATAACTTTTTAAGCCTAAGAAATTTTGATAAATGCAGGGAATATACAAAAAAGGCTATCCCATTAAACATACAGTTGAAAACATGGAGAGGGGTGGCAATTAATTATGAATTATTAAACCGTTGCGATTTCAATCAAGGGCAATATGGAAGTGCAAAAAATGACCTGCTCAAGGGAATACCTTATGCTTTATTAACAAACGAAAGTTACGTTTACTCACAATATTATTTAGGTTTTGGGAAGTTGTATGCTATTGCTAACAAGTATGATTCAGCAAAATATTACTTCAATAAAGCTATTATCGAAGCGAGAAAAGAAGGAGATACAAGAAATGAGTTCCAGGTATATCTGGCGGAAGGCCAATATTTAAATAATTTATCAACCACAAAAAAAATAGCAGCGCTTGATACTGCATTAAGCATAGCGAGAGGGGTTAAATATTATGAGGGCATTTCAAATACGGCAGAGCAATTGTCGCATGTATATGATGAAGAAAATAACAGGGACTCTGCCTTAGCGTATTTTCGTATTTACCGCAGTAGTTTTGAATCTCTTTTTTCTCAAAATAATAACCTTAATTTAGTCATAAAAGAATCAGAGTGGCTGGTAAAAAAGAAAGAAATTGAAAATACGCATCTGCTCGAGCTTTCTCAATTACAAAAAAAACAGCTACTTTTTAAGAATGCCTTGCTTGGAGTTTCGCTGATACTTTTATTTCTTACAATTGCCATTGCAGTTTTTATTAATAAATCGCGCCAGGCCAAAAAGAAAAGAATTGAATTTTCTCTCAAACAGAAAATCGCAGAATCCCAAATACAATCCCTGCGTGCGCAAATGAATCCTCATTTTATTTTCAACAGTCTTAACAGCATTGAAAATTTTATGATGCAGAATGAAAAGAGAAAAGCAAGCGATTACCTGCACAAATTTGCTTTGTTAATTAGAACCATTCTGGATAGCAGCCGGGATGAAATTACCACTGTGTCTTTGGATATGGAGGCTTTAAAATTATACATTGACTTGGAGCAGATGCGGTTTAATAATATATTTAGTTACAAGGAAAAGATTGATCCGCAATTGATTTCAGGCGATTACAATGTTCCTTCCTTATTAATACAGCCTTATGTTGAAAATGCAATTGTTCATGGAATTGCGCACAGCCATAAAAAAGACTTAACACTAACGGTTACGGCTACACTTGAAAAAGATTATATAAAATATATAATTGAGGATAACGGAATAGGCAGGCAAAAATCAGCAGATTATAATAAAATAAATAAACTGCATCATAAAAGTGTGGGCCTGAAAATTACTGAAGACAGGATCCGTTTATTTAACCATAAGGAAGATACCAATGGCGACATTAAAATAGTTGACCTATACACTACAGATAATAAGCCAGTTGGGACGAGGGTTGAAGTAAAAATAAAAACACTGTAACATGGAAAAGATAAGAGCAATTTTAATTGATGACGAGCTAAACAGCTTGCAAAATCTCCAGCAAAAACTGGAAGGCTTTTGTCCCGATGTAAGCATTATAGCTGCTTCGCAAAAACCAGAAGAAGGTTTATTGCTTATACGACAACACCAGCCTGATGTTGTTTTTCTTGATATAGAAATGCCCAGAATGAGTGGCTTCAGAATGCTTGAGGAACTGGGTGAATATGATTTTGATATTATTTTTACCACAGCCTATAACCATTATTCAATAGATGCCATACGCATCAGCGCTTTTGATTACCTCGTAAAGCCTATTGGTATAGAAGATTTGCAACAGGCGGTTGAACGGCTGAGCAAAAGCCTCAACAGGCAAACAAAAGAAAAGATTGATATTCTCAGGAAATCATTAAGTGATAACCGAAGCCAGGAAGATAAAATTGCTATATCCACTTCAGAAGGAATTGAATTTATTCCTATAAAAAATATAATTCATATTGAATCAAAATCTAATTACAGTAAAATTTTTCTTATGGATAATAAAACTGTTATGGTAACTAAAATTCTAAAAGATTTTGAAGAAATGCTGCTTCCTTACAATTTTTACAGAATTCACAATTCGCATCTCATTAATCTCAATTACATTCAAAAATATGTACGCAGCCAGGGTGGCCATGTGCAACTACAGGATGGCACTTTAATAGATATTTCACGTCGCAAGAAAGATGAGTTTTTAAAGATGATTGGAGGATAACTTCAATTAAAATGAAAAATTAGAAATTGACAATGCTCGTCAACCTCATACCTGATACTAGTAAACCAACCGGTGCGTTTGTTTAATAATTCCCATTACAAAAACACTTTGTACATGGCCGATATTTTCTTCCTGGCTTAATTTGTTTACATGAAAATCATAATAAGCATCCATATTTTCCGCAACTACTTTCAGCATAAAATCAAACTCACCGGAAATATTATAACATTCTATCACTTCAGGCAATTCTTTGTATCATTTTTATAAATTTTGTGCCGGCATTTTTACTATGCTGCTTTAAGCGAAACATAACAGATCACCATCAACCCTTTTTTCACTTTTGAATGATCAACCAATGTTGCATATTGTTTTATTACGCCGGCTTCTTCCATGCGTTTGATGCGTTCATGTACAGGCGTTGTGCTGAGATGAATTTTATCTGAAATTTCTTTAACAGTTATCCTTGCATTATGCTGTAGCAATTTCAGTATCGCAAGATCTTTTTCATCAATGCTAAAACCGGCGATAGTGGATTCTTCTTTTTTGATGGCTTTTGGCATATAAACTTATATATTTATTCTTTTAAATATTATTAAACGTTAAGTTCTATTCCAAAATTAATTAAATAAATATTATTTTATTCTACTTTCTTACTTTTGCTGTCTAAAATTAAAATATATGTCAACTGTAACAAAAAACATTGATTTAAGCCTTCCTTATAAAGTGAAAGATATTTCACTTGCCGAATGGGGACGCAAAGAAATAAAATTAGCCGAAGCAGAAATGCCGGGCTTAATGGCGCTTCGTGCAGAATATGGCGCAAGCAAACCATTGAAAGGTGCACGCATTGCAGGTTGTCTGCACATGACCATTCAAACAGCAGTTTTAATTGAAACATTGATTGAATTAGGCGCTGAAGTAAAATGGAGTTCATGCAATATTTTTTCAACACAGGATCATGCTGCTGCTGCTATTGCTGCTGCAGGTATTGGTGTATTTGCATGGAAAGGTGAAACACTGGAAGAAGCTGACTGGTGTATTGAACAAACATTATTCTTTGGAAGTTCTGACCGTCCGTTAAATATGATTCTTGGATGATGGTGGCGATTTAACCAATATGGTGTTTGATAAATATCCTGAGCTTGATTCAGAATATAAAAGGTTTAAGTGAAGAAACAACAACAGGTGTTCATCGTTTATATGAAAGAATGGAAAAAGGCACATTACCTATTCCTGCAATCAATATCAATGATTCTGTTACCAAATCAAAATTTGATAACAAATATGGTTGTAAAGAAAGTTTGGTTGATGCTATTCGCCGTGCAACTGATGTAATGATGGCCGGTAAAGTTGCTGTTGTTGGTGGTTATGGTGATGTTGGTAAAGGTTCTGCTGCATCATTGCGTGGTGCAGGTTGCCGTGTGATTGTTACAGAAATTGATCCTATCTGCGCTTTACAGGCTGCAATGGATGGTTATGAAGTAAAGAAAATGATTGATGCAGTAAAAGAAGCTGATATTATTGTTACTGCTTCCGGTTGCCGCGATTTGATTACAGGCGAACATTTCCGTGTAATGAAAGATAAAGCTATCGTTTGTAATATTGGCCACTTTGATATTGAAATTGATGTTGCATGGTTGAATGATAATTATGGCAATACAAAAAATGAAATCAAACCACAGGTTGATTTATATACAATTGATGGAAAAGATATTATTCTTTTAGCAGAAGGCCGTTTGGTAAATCTTGGTTGTGCAACAGGTCACCCATCTTTTGTAATGAGTAATTCATTTACAAACCAGGTATTGGCACAGATTGAACTTTGGCTGCATCATGATAAATATGAAAACAAAGTGTATGTGTTACCAAAACATTTAGATGAAAAAGTTGCACGCTTACATTTGAAGAAAATTGGTGTTGAATTGGAAGAATTAACGAACGAACACAAGCTGAATATTTAGGTATTCCGAAAAATGGACCGTTCAAGCCTGAACATTACAGATATTAGGCTGATTTAATTATAATATGTGAATTAGTTGTTAAGGTAATGCTAAGAAGCAGAAAATACCCTAATTTTAAACGGTTCGCAAATCTTATAACGTAATAATTTCAGAAACTTTCGAACATTGTTGGAAAAAATGCGTTATAAGTTTTCAAAATAAATTAATAATTAAAACATATAAAATGAGAACAGGAAGACCAAGAGAAAGAGCAATTACTTTAAGAGACGGTTTTTATATTGAAATTTATAATTCCGGCGAAGGCAAAGGATTAAAATTAAGAAGCGAAACTGAGGAAGCAATGGAACTTGCAGCAAAGCAATATTCAAGATTTAAAAAGGTTGTTATCCTTGGAGAATACAAAAACGGAGTAAAACGTGTTCAGGAAAGTGCCTGATAATATTCGCGTAATTATTTTAGAGCCCACTCAAAAGAGTGGGTTTTTATTTGCAATAATTTTAATTAAGGCAATCTTTGCTTTCAATAAAAAAACCGGCCTAAGCCGGTTTAAAATAAAAATAAACTATTATTAAATAAAACTAATACTGCTTAAAACTATTTCCCTACTACTTCAAATTCCTCTGCACTTCCGTGGGATTCTTCTTTAAGATAAATATCGTCAGGTGTAACATACATTTTTTCACCATTTATAGTCACCACTTTAGAACCTTCTGGTAATTGAGTTAGCATATCTCCTATTTGCAAAGAGGAAGGCGCTACATTGGCATTATCACCATTATTATTATTATTATCGTTGCCGTTTACGGTTCCTTCATTAGTATTATTTACTTCACCGTTTTTACCTACAACTGTATAAATTGTTTGGCCCTTTGAATCCCTGTCTTCTTTATAATAAGTGCCATTAAGTTCATACAACTTTTCACCATTTAATATCACTGACTTTGCTCCTTGTGGCAAATTATAAACTGAGGCACCCATTGGTGCGTCAACAACCTGGTATGAATTATCATGCTGCTGGTAATAAATTCCATTGTAGTAATAATATGGATAACCGCCTAAATAAAAGCTATAATAACCAAAAGGAAGCACACCTATCTGAATACCAAATGGAGGAAATATGGGTTGGTAATAACCTCCATAGTGTCCATAAAATAGTCCGCTATTATAATAGTAAGGATAACCTCCAAAATTTATTGAAATATAACTTCCTGGAATAACGGCATAATGCGGGCCGTACATAAAACAATAACTTCTGTGGTTATAAATGTAATAACCTCCTCCATAATACTTGGTATTATAATGATAATAATTATTGTACGTGTAATTATTATTATTATACTTGTAATTCCCGGTGCCATTTGGATAGTAACTTCTTGAAGTATTCATATGGTCACCGTTATATGCTGAACTTGCAACTGCATTGTTTTGTCTTGCTACAGTAACACTGCGGTCACTTCTTATATCAGTTCTTACGATATTATTCCTTGTTGTTGCATTTCTTTGAGCATAAGAACGGGGAGTTTCATTACTGTTTGGAGTAAATGATCTTTCATTTCGCTGAGTTGGCGTAAACGAATTATTCCTGCTTACATTATTTTGACTAAATGTTCTTGTCTCCGAAAAACTTCTGTGTTCACGTTGCGGAGATACATTCGATTCCCTGTTCCCGCGACCAGTGTTGTCGCGGCCTCTTTGCGCATTAGCAGAATTAAAAACTCCCGTGGTTAAAACTGCAAGGAGTATAATATTAGTAAAAGCTTTCATAATAATTTTTTTGTAAATAGTTTTCATTACCAAATTTAATTTATTATTTATGTTTAAAATGAGTGAGAATGTTAAATAAAGAAGGCTCAATATTTATAGACTATTGTAGTTGTTCAAGGGTTTAACTACTCATTTATTCTAAGGAGCTGCAAACACACTGGTTTAGGTAAATTAATTTGATTTTGAGTTTCTTTTAACAAACCGGTTTTCTTATCTCTTTTAAATATGATAATATTATCACTATTCTGGTTGGCCACTAACAGATAATTTCCCGTAGGATCTATAATAAAATTACGGGGAGTTTCGCCTAAAACTGATTGATAACCGATGAGTTTCAACTTTCCGCTTGAAGAATTTACAGAAAATATGGTAATAGTATTTTCATCTCCCCTGTTGGAGGCGTATAAAAATTTACCATCCTGCGATACGAAAATTTCTGCACTGCCTATTATGCCTTTAAAGCCGCGTGGATGAGTTGGCAATTCCTGTAAGGCTTTTAATTTTCCGTTGTTATAATTATAAACAGTAATAGTTCCGCTTAATTCATGAATAAGATATGCAAATTTTTTATTGGGATGAAAAGTTATATGTCTGGGGCCACTTCCGGGGGATGTATTCACAAAAGCAGGAGTTGCAGGTTGAAGAGGTCTTTTCGATGAAGATTCAAATTTATAAATCATCACTTTGTCCATTCCTAAATCAGGAGAAAATAAGTAAGCATTATCAGGAGAAAAAACAGCTTCATGTGCATGTGCTTTTTCCTGTCTTACTTTATTGATGCTGCTCCCTGAATCCTGCATTAACTGGCTATAAGGTTGCAATGAACCATTTTTATTTAATGGAAAAACAGACAGGCTTCCTCCCGTGTAATTGGCCACTGCAATCCATTCGCCATTATTACTCGCTTCAACATAACACGGATCAGCTCCGCCGGATAACTCCGTGTTTAAAAATTTTAGTTCCCCATTATTTTTATTGAAAGAAAAAGCGCTTACTCTCCCGGGAATAGCTCCGTTAGTTTCGTTTACCGCATAAACGAAATTTCCGTTATGAGATAAAGCAATATAAGATGGGTTAGTGCTGCTATCTGTATTACTTACCCAGTCTGCTTTACCTGTTTGGGCATCGAAATTGTAAACATAAATTCCTTTACTTCCTGTTCCTGTGTATGTTCCAATTAATAAATAAAATTTTTGTGCTGTACCAGACAAGGAGCTAATCGAAAAAATCAATGCAATTAATAACTTCATAATTTTAAAAATTTCGGAATAAAAAAATGTGTTGGAATAATAGATACAATTTAAGATAGTAAATATGATGAAAGAAAGTTAATGTTATGAAAATATTTTATAAAACCCTTTATCTTCTTATTTCAAAGCCGTTAAAAGATTGCAATTCTACATTGGCGATAATAACATTTTCTACCTTAGATTTTTCAGGTCCGCGTTTACACCACGAGATAAACTTTTCAACATCCTCATCCTCTCCCGTTATAAGTGTTTCTACTTTATTATTATAAGTATTTTTTATCCAACCCGTAATATTATGAAACCTGGCTACTTTCTGTGCTGTAGCACGAAAAAAAACTCCCTGCACTTTACCTGAAATTTCTATATGAACACTTTTCATTTTGTAAAGATAAAAATGAGATGAGAATTTTATAACTTACTGCTTCATGAATTCTAAAATCTACCTGAACCAAAAAAATATTTGCAATAGTTTGTAACAAAGCTAAACTTTGGACATTCAAATAATAAAATGAAAAATGAAAAAAATATTTCTTTCTATTGTAATGTTTGCGTCTATAAATGCATATTGCCAGCAAAAAGCTTTTAAGGTAGAAGTGTATGGAAAAGGCCAGCCAGTGATACTTATTCCAGGCTATGCTTGCAGCGGGGATGTATGGGAAGAAACTGTGGATGCATTAAAAGAAAACTATCAGTTGCATGTGCTTACATTGGCGGGATTTGGCGGTGTTTCGCCAATAGACACGCCTGTTCTTAAAACGATTAAAAATGAAATAATAAAATATGTAAAAGAAAATCATCTTAATAAGCCGGTTCTTATTGGACACAGCCTTGGCGCATTTATGTGTCTTTGGGTGGCCAGTGAAGAGTCGTCATTATTTTCGAAGGTTCTTTGTGTAGATGGTGTTCCTTTTCTTCCTGCAATGATGAAACCATCTGTTACTGCAGAAGAAATTAAAGCTAATCCTTCTTATAACACCGAAGCTGTTGCTAACAATTTTAAAAACATGCCGGATAAAGAATTTGACGACAAACAATTTAAAGCTATGCTCAATCTTGTAAGTGATTCCACACACGCAAGACTTATTGCTAAATGGAGTGAGGAAAGCGACCCTAAAACATTAGGCTATACTTATGTAGAAATGAACACGACTGATTTGAGAAATGAAATTTCTAAAATTAATATACCAGTTCTTATTTTAGGAAGTACCTATAGTACAAAAGAAATGTCTCAAAAATTACTTGAGCAACAGTACAGCCAGCTTAAGAATAAATTAATTATTATAGCACCAACAAAACATTTTATAATGTATGATGATCCGGTATGGTTTCTTGAGGAAGTAAAAAATTTTTTAAAAAATGGATTGAATAATTGAGTTTTTCCCGAAACATATTGATGGCAATATAACTTAAAAATGTAGAATTTTTGCCTGATATAATTTAGAATTTTTGTCTTAAAATAAATCCCGGTTCAATGAAACCGGAATTTATTTCGGGATTTATCTTTTAATCTTTTATCTACGCATCAACTGCTTCCTGCGCATCTCTGTAATTCTTTATAAGATCGTGAGATCTTTTTAAAGATGATTGCTGGTCAGTTATAAGCTTTCTTGTTTCTGCACTTATCTCTGCATCTGATGCTAAAGCTGCTTTATAAGCTTTCTGTGCTGCATCTTCACCGAATTCGCATGACTCAAGAATTGCATGCCTGTCTTTGCCGGAAAATGTAGCTTTTACATCTAACCATGCCCGGTGAATTTTACCTCCGGTGGTAGTATCTGTTGCAGGTTCGCCGCCATATTTATTTACTTCATTGGTCAATTCAGCCGTAAACTTTCTACTTTGATCTGCCATTTTAGTAAATGTTGCATGAAGATCCACATCAATAGATTTTGTTTTCTCAGATGCATTTACATATCCCTGGGTTCTGTCATTGTTAATACGGATAAGATCATTTAATACTTCGGTTAATTTTTCATTAGTATTCATAATATTTATTTTTGTTTACGCTTTTATTAAAACCAAAAGCATGCCATTGCCTGTATTGCAATATCAACAGGCTTTCTATTATGTCAGCTTCAATAAAGGGGAAAATTTTCTACTTAAATGTGTGATTACTTCTTCGCTTTCTTATCAATAACTTTGTATAGTGGATTGAAAAAAATGTTAAAATTAAAAATAGCTTTATGACTGAAGTGATAAAGGGATTACCGGCATATGTAACTGCTTTTCGTTCAACCGGCACCGTTACAAAGGATGATTATTATAATGTAATAAACCCTTATGTAAAAAATGTAGCGCAAACATGCAGCAAAATGAACTACATGCTGATTTTAAATACTTCTATTAAAAATTATACTTTGGGAGCATGGATACAAGACGGACTTCTTGGTGCCCGGTATTTTTCAAAATGGAACAAGCTTGCTATAGTTACTGAAAAAGATGGAATAAAAAAATTTACTGATACTTTTGGAATATTTATTCCTGCTCCCACCAAGGGTTTTAAAATGGAAGACCTTGATCTTGCAAAAAAATGGATTTCGGAATTATAAAAAATCAGTAAGAATGCAGCGATGCTTTTATTACAGAATCCATTTGAGCTTCAGTAAGTGAATTATACTTATATAAAGACGATTCCCAGTCACCATATACAGGATTTGGCAAAACAATAAAACGGCTGCCAAATTCCGACGCAACCGAATTCACATTTACATTGCGCTCATCCGAACTTTTTTTATCAAATAAAGAACTGAAATCACCCAGGTTATCTCCCATCAGCATCACTATAGTATGGTTTACTGCAATGCCCTGCCTGCGTACTTCTTTTGATGAAGTATTTTGTAGTGGAAATAAATGTGAGCTGTCAGCATTGGGGAAATTAAATTTTTGAAGATTCTTAATAGTGAAGTTTCTATCTCTTTCGCCGCGATTGGTAACATAAAAAATTTCAATTCCTTTTGATGAAGCATATTGCAAAAAATTAAGACTGCCGGGAACTGTATCGGCTTTTATCATCGAAGACCACTCGTACCATGAATCTGATTCATAACCTTTCCCCTGCAAAGTTTGATGTACTTCGTATGCACTGTTATCTAAAATGGTCTCGTCAATATCCGTAATAATTACTTTAGGCTTTTCAGTTTTAGTAAGTATTATTTCATCAACTCTTTGGTGAGCTATATTAAAAGCCTGGAAACATAAAGCACGATATTCTGCCGCTCTTTGCTGATAAGCTGTTGCAAATAATTTTCCGTTGGTAACAAGGTTGCCATTACTGCTGTTATTATTCCCAACATTTGAAACGCTCACATGTGGAGCAACTGTGCAGGATGCAGCAAATAAAAACAGTATAAAAAATATTTTTTTCATGTTTTAAATTTTAAAGCAAATGTAATCATCAAAAACATCTATGTTATTTTTTAAATTATTACATATTGACCTTTCCTGTTATTTTAATATCTCTTAATTTTATTAAGGATTAAATTTAAAAGTCAAACTAATAAAATGGATTTTGTAGATTATTATAAAACACTGGGAGTTGCTAAAAATGCTTCAACAGATGATATAAAAAAAGCGTATCGTAAATTGGCGAGAAAGCTTCACCCCGATCTGAACCCAAACGATAAAGATGCACATAAAAAATTCCAGCAAATAAATGAGGCCAATGAAGTGCTGAGTGATCCTGAAAAAAGAAAAAAATATGATCAATACGGGGAGAACTGGAAACATGCTGATCAATATGAAAAAGCAAAACAACAAGGATCGCAAGGATTTGGCAGCGGAGGCTTTGGCGGAGGTAATTATGGCGATTACACTTATTCATCAGAAGATGATTCTGCATTTTCAGATTTTTTTGAATCATTATTTGGTGGCTCCGGAGGAAGAAGAAGTCAAACAAAATACCGCGGTCAGGATTATAGTGCTGAGCTGCATCTATCATTAATTGATGCTCATAAAACACATAAGCAAACACTTACCATTAATGGTAAAAATGTAAGAATAACTATTCCTGCAGGCGTTGACAATGGCCAGGTTATAAGGTTAAAAAATTACGGAAGCCCCGGAGCTAACGGAGGCCCTAACGGCGATCTTCTAATAACATTTGTTATTAATAACAATACTGCGTTTAGGCGTGATGGTAATGATTTGCATAAAACTGAAGATGTTGATTTATACACTGCTGTATTAGGGGGAGAAAAAACAATAGATACCATGGATGGAAAAATAAAGCTTAAAGTAAATGCAGGCACGCAGAATGGAACAAAAGTGAGATTGAAAGGAAAAGGTTTTCCCATGTATAAAAAAGAAGACGAGCATGGTGATTTATATGTAACATGGAACATAAATGTTCCTACTCATTTAACCGAAAAACAAAAAGAATTATTTACTGAACTATCGAAATTATCAACCTAAAACATTTGCTATGGAACAGGAAGATTTAATACCCGCAGAAGATTTTTGCATTCATCATAACATCGAATATTCATTTATAAATTCATTAGAAAACTCAGGATTGATAAGTGTTACGTCTGTTAGAAGTTCCACTTACATACCTGTTAATGAAATACATAAGCTCGAAAAATTCGTTCGCCTTCATTATGATCTTGACATAAATATTGAAGGAATAGAAACGATTAGTTATTTGCTGGAAAGAATTGAGGAGATGCAAAGGGAGATTCTAAATCTTAGAAATAAAATATAGTTATGCTCGCAGATAAAGAACTTAAAGCATTTGTGGCTACTGTAAAACCAGCAGAAGCAAAAAAGTTCTATCAAAATACTTTGGGGCTTTCATTATTATCTGAAGACAATTACGCTTTGGAATTTAATGCCAACGGAACTTTATTAAGGGTAACAATTGTACCGGGATTTATACCTTATCCATTTACTGTATTAGGCTGGAATGTTGAAGATATATCATCAGTAATAAAATCTTTAAATGGTAAAGAAGTTATTTGTGAAAAGTATGGATTTCTTCAACAGGATAGTTTAGGAATCTGGATCTCTCCCGGTGGTGCGAAAGTTGCCTGGTTTAAAGATCCTGACGGAAATGTTCTCTCGCTCACTGAATTATGAAATAAAATTGCACCATTTCTTTTTTATACAAATGGCCATTCCTTTTTCACTTTTGCTTTAATAAAATAAACAACTGCTCCAAAGCTAATTATCAATAAACCCCAACTCATTAATTTGCTTCCTGTAGAAATTAAAACAAATAACCACATGCCAATTGCAAGAATTACCGGCACAGGAAACAAAGGCATTTTATAAGGAAATTCTATAACAGTTTTTTTACTTCTTAATATTAATAAACCAACTGCCTGTCCTATAAATTGTATCATAATACGCATAGCCAATATCGCACTGATAACGTCACTTAATTTAAAAAGCATACTGAAAATAAATGCCAGGCTTCCAAGGGACAATAAAGAAACATAGGGAAATTTTTTTGTTGGATGAACCTTTGCAAAAATTTCAAAAAATTCTCCATCGGCTGCAGCGGCATACGGAATACGGCTGTAGCCAAGGGTTGTAGAGAAAACAGATGCAAAGGCAACCCATAAAATTAAACAAGTGGCAACTTTGGCTGCAGTATTTCCGGCAAGTATTTGTATAAACTCACTAACCACAAATTCGCTGTTTTTTGCATTTTGCCAGGGAACAACACTGACTACACTTATATTCATCATTAAGTATAAAACGGCAATACCTGCAATAGATATAAACATACTGCGGGGAATATTTTTCGACGGATTTTTTATTTCACTTCCTAAATGGCAAACATTATAATAACCCAAATAACTGTAAACAGATTTTACACTTGCAAAACCTATTGCAGTAATAAAGGCATAATCTATGTTTATACCTGAATTAATATTTTTTATCGGCGCTAAAAAATTTCCGTGTGCAATGCCGCCACCAATAATCCAGAACATGGTAACAATTACGCCACTCCAAAGGAACATACTTATTTTACCAATGGCTTCAATTTTCCGGTATAATAAAATAATAATTAAAACAACAACGCATCCGCTAACTATTTTTTCCGTAATAAAATTCAGTGGAACCAGGTAAGAAAAATATTTTGCAAATCCTATTGCGGCAGAAGCAATCACAAGCGGTGCCTGGATCATGGTTTGCCATACAAATAAAAAACTCATCATTTTACCTACGCTCTTTTTTCCATACGCTTCTTTCAAAAAATTATAAGAGCCGCCTGCCTTTGGAAATGCGGCTCCGAGTTCACTCCAGATCATTGCATCAACTATTGAAAGAAATGCGCCCGCCAGCCATGCGTATAAAAAATACGGGCCATTCATCATGCCAATAACCATTGGCATTGTAATGAAAGGTCCAATGCCTACCATATCTGTCATATTTATAGCAGTAGCCTGTGCCAGGCTAAGCCTTCTTTCCAAAACATGTTGCGGCATTTAAAAGTACAGTTGAATAAATGGAAATAAAGATGCTTAATGAATTAACATAAAAATACAAAAGCATAATAAATGAATCATTATCATTTATTATACTTTAAAATAGAATAGAAATAAAACTATTCTTTGTAATAGGTGATGGTTCTCTTTACAATTTTAACGGGCTTACCGTCTTTATCCATTTCGGTTCGCTCAGTCCAGTTGCCCTTATCATCAAACGTGTCGTAGCGGTATTTTGTAATTGTAGTTATTGTTGTATCCTTTTTTGTTGAGTCTGTTTTTACTTCCTTATAAGTTGATTCAACAACATTGTTTTTGTCATCGAATGTTTGAGCATAAGTAGATGTTTCCTTTCCTACACTATCTTTTGCAGTTTGATCTGTGAGAAATTGATTGTTATAGTTAAACGTCATGCTTGATTTCAACGTGCTGTCAGGTTTATATTGTTTAAATCCCGTTATGCGCCCATAATCATTTGCCGTAAGATCAGTGTAATAAAAGTCCATTTTATCTGCTGAGTCAAAACTCTGTGCTTCGGAGTATATACCATCTTTATTCTTCACGGTAAGTGAAGATGTTTGTTTACCGTTTTTTGTCATTTTCTGACTGGTGAATAATCCTTTATCATCATGAGTGAATATACCTTCTTGATTATCTGTGCCTGCTTTATTAACAGAAGTATAGCCGGAGGAATATCCCTTCTCATCATATTTTGTTGAGGCTACGCAGCAGGAATCAAGTTCCCCCATTTTACCGGTGCTGTCTGCTTTAAAGGTAGAGTCAGTTATCTGCTCCACTTTGCCTGATAAATTGTCCGCCAGCCAGTCTGTGTTTTTAGTGGCATTCTTGTTTTGATTCGTTACAGGAAATTACAAATACGGAAGCCATCAAAAGAAATGAAATTTTTTTCATGTTACATTGTGTTTAAATTTAATAAATGGGAGGGCTAAGCCGCAGGCGAGAAAAATAGTAATAGCAGTAACTAAAATAGGTCTTATTATTGAAAAAGAAGAATGAATAAAAAATTTGCTGACTACAGAAATTTTTCTTCTTTTTCCATTCGCAGCATTTCAGGATACCCAAGTTTCCGCGATAAGGCTATAACGGCACGGGTTATACGTTTTATTTTCGTCTCATCTGTCTTTGCACTTTCAATCCATTTACTAAAATAATTTCGATGGCTGCCGGGAAGAGAATTAAAAAATTCCAGGGCTTTGGGCTCATCAGCCAGACAAATTAAAAATGATTTATTTATTTCAACATCCCTTTTATCTTCAGCAAGATTCACTTTTATAACAGCTCCTTTTCTTTTACCCAAAGCCTTGCGAATAGCGGCATTTATTGGAATAATAAAACTACCACCTCCCATTGGTAAAAGGCTTGTGCGTTCAATTTTATAATTATCCAATGAGCCTTTTACCCTGAATGATTTTTTACAGCCGGGTTTAATTTTTGAAGCAATCCCTTCGGGAATTTCAATATACGACCAACCGGTCTTTTCGCCTTGCTCATTAAATTTTTTTATAACGGCATTAAATTGAATCATTGAGCCATTGTTTGAATAATATTCCAGGCAAAATTCCTGCAATCCCGTAACTATGGGATTCAATTTATGAAATCAAAAGTTCACTTCAAAATTCATACATAACTTTATATGCATTTAATTTAAAAATAATGAGCAAACTTTCCGTCAACATAAATAAAATTGCAACACTTCGTAATTCAAGAGGGGGCAATAATCCTGATGTGATTAAAGCAGCTATTGATATTCAAAATTTCGGAGCGGAAGGAATTACTGTTCACCCCCGTCCGGATGAAAGGCACATTCGCTATGCAGATGTGTATGAATTAAAAAAAATTATAACAACGGAATTTAATATTGAAGGCAATCCCAAAGAACAAAAATTTGTAGATCTTGTTCTTGCTAATAAACCTGAACAGGTAACGCTTGTTCCGGATGCCGAAGGACAGCTTACGTCTGATCATGGGTGGAATACTATAAAAAATAAAGAGTATTTAATTGAAATAATTTCTGTATTTCAGAAAGCAGGTATCCGTGTTTCTATTTTTGTTGATCCGGATATAAATATGATTATTGGCGCAAAAGAAACAGGTACAGACCGGATTGAATTATACACTGAAAGTTATGCCAAACAATTTGCAATGGGCAACAGGCAGAAGGCAATTGAGTCTTATGCTATAGCTGCAAAAAAAGCAAATGAATTGAGCCTGGGAATCAATGCCGGACATGATCTGGATTTAAATAATCTAAAATACTTTTCTCAAAATATTCCGGGCTTACTCGAAGTTTCTATTGGCCATGCATTAATTACAGATGCATTATATTTTGGTTTGGAAAATGCTGTACAGTTATATAAAAGGCAATTGATATAGAAAAAGAAATTTATTGGACCAATTTCAAAAAATTAATTCTACTTCAAAATTTGATTCAACTTATTTTCGAGTAATGGTCCCCGTAAGTTTTTCGCAATTATTTTTCCGTCAGGATCTATCAAAAGATTTTGTGGAATACTGCGAATTTGAAAAAGGCCGGCTACTTCATTGTTCCATCCTTTCAAATCACTCACATGGCTCCAGTTAAGTCCATCCATCTGAATTGCGTTTACCCATGCTGGTTTGGCCTGGTCGAGTGATACGCTTAAAATAGTAAAATTTTTATCATGAAATTTATTGTAAGCTGCTACCACATTTGGATTTTCCATTCTGCATGGCCTGCACCAACTCGCCCAAAAATCAAGCAAAACATATTTACCCCTGAAAGAAGAAATATTTACAGGATTTCCGGAAGTATCATTCTGCGAAAAATCTTTAACAACAGAACCTATTGCATTTATTTTTGATTCCTGAATTTGTTGATTTACATATTGGCCAAGTGGGCTTGTCTTTACCGGGTCAGTCATTGAATTATATAATTCTTCAGCCTTCACACTATTTTGTGTGGCCTGAATTAAACGTATAATGGCAATAGGAGCAACATAAGAGGCAGGATTTTTTTTAACAAAATCCGTACTTATTTTTTCGACTGCATCTGATGCTGAAGGATCATAGGCTGCATTCTCTTCAAATATTTTTGCATAAGGTTGAATAGCGCTTGTATATTCCATGTATTGAGCTTGAAGAGAAGATCCGGTAATAGAAAGTTTATCAATGGCATTTTTATCACCTGATATTTTAATATTGCTGTTATCTAAAAACAAAGCTACTCCCTGCTGTAGTTCACCAAAAATTAAAACCTTAAAAGAGGGTTGAGGCATTTGGCCTTTAATAATAAATTTTCCATCTTCTATAGTTGTTTGCTTTTCAGGCTGGCCGGTCTGGTCGTTTAAAAAAGATACAGGTGTGCCGTTAGGGAAACCTGTTACATTGCCCGTAATTACAAAGCCGCTTTCCACCGGAACTTCAGCTTTCTTTTTTGTTTGTGAAAAACTAAAAAAAGGAACAGCAAGAAGAAGTATAAATATTTTTTTCATTATCTTATTTTATCAGATAACAAATTTAATTTTTTTTAAGTAAATCCGATTCTATAACGCTATTGCTGTATCTAAAATTGAGTTAAGAAATTTTTCTGTATCAGCTTCAATGCTATTGGAATTTTCAATTGCTTTGATATATGCTGTTCCAATAATTGCTCCTGATGCATGTTTGCAGGCCTGGTAGAAAGTTTTATTATCTTTTATTCCAAATCCAATCATGACAGGATTTTTAAGCCTCATATCCTGCAGTCTTTGGAAATATTTTTTCTGGAGATTCAAATCTTTATCAGTTCCGGTAATAGAAGAAGATGAAACTGCATAAATAAAGCCTTTGCTCATTGCGTCAATCTTTCTAATTCTCTTTTCATTTGTTTCGGGCGTAATTAAAAAAATAAAATCAAGTTCATATTTTTGAAAAAGTTTTTTGTATTCTGTCGCATATTCATGCAAAGGAAGATCAGGTAATATTATTCCATCAACACCCACATCATGCGCATCGCCGCAAAACTTTTCTATTCCATATTGCAAAACCGGGTTGAGATATCCCATTAAAATTAATGGAAGATGAATAGTGTGTCTGCAATCTTTTAATTGCTCAAAAAGTTTTTTAATTGTAATCCCATTCTGTAAAGCAATCAGGCTGCTATGCTGAATTACTGGGCCATCGGCTAACGGATCACTGTACGGCATTCCTATCTCAATCAAATCAGTCCCGTGTTTTTGTAATGAAGAAAGAATTGTAGCGGTATTATTTAATTGAGGAAAGCCTGCAGTAAAATAGATACTTACAATATTTTTTTTCTTTTGATAAAATAATTTTTTAATACGATTCATTAGACCTAACCTTTATATAAACCCGAAATTTTTAAAAAGTTTTAAACTTTCTAAAAGTTATTTTTATGATTTAATATGTTTCATATAAGTGTCCATATCCTTATCTCCTCTTCCGCTTAAATTCACCACCACAACATCATCTTTTTTAAATTTCATTTTATTTAAAATGAATAACGCATGTGCTGATTCCAATGCAGGAATAATTCCTTCAAGCTTTGCTAATTCAAATGCCGATTCGAGCGCTTCTTCATCAGTTGCACTCATAAAAATTGCTCTCCTACTCTTAAACAAATGAGCATGCATTGGTCCAATACCGGGATAATCAAGGCCAGCTGAAATACTGTGTGGCTCTATAACCTGGCCATCTTCTGTTTGCATAACAAGGCTTTTACTTCCATGCAAAATTCCATTAGTACCCAACTGAGTTGTGGCTGCACTCATACCACTATTAATACCTTCTCCCGCTGCTTCAACAGCTATAAGCTCAACAGATTTATGATTTAGGAAATGATAAAAAGCGCCTGCAGCATTGCTTCCTCCGCCAACACATGCAATTACATAATCAGGTAATTCGCTGCCGGTTATTTTTTTTAGCTGAGATTTAATTTCTTTACTTATTATACTTTGAAACCGGGCAACCATATCCGGATATGGATGGGGGCCAACTACGCTTCCAATTATGTAGTGTGTATCATCTGGATTATTGATCCAATCGCGGATAGCCTCATTGGTAGCGTCTTTTAGCGTTTTGCTTCCGCTTAATGCAGGTATCACTGTTGCTCCCAACATCTTCATTCTTGCAACGTTTGGCGCCTGCCTTGCAATATCTTTTTCGCCCATGTAAACAATGCATTCCAATCCTTTCAATGCGCAAACTGTTGCAGTGGCAACTCCATGTTGGCCGGCACCTGTTTCTGCAATGATTCTTTTTTTGCCAAGTCTATTTGCTAATAAAATCTGTCCGATGGTATTATTGATTTTATGTGCACCTGTATGGCAAAGATCTTCACGTTTTAAATAAATGTTTGCGTTATATTTTTTACTTAATCTTTCCGCTAAATATAACGGTGTTGGCCTTCCGACATAATTTTTTAATAAATCATTAAATTCCTTTTTAAATTTTTTTTCGCCTATAATTTTTAAATAATTTTCCCTGAGATGCTGAACGTTATTGTGTAACATTTCAGGAATGTATGCGCCTCCAAACTGGCCGTAGTAACCATTTTTATCAACTTCAAAAATTTCTTTTGTTTTCATTTTTTAATACAGTCAGCTATATTTTTTGTCTAATAGTTCCTCTGTCATTATTTTTATTGAATTCATGTCTTTTATTCCATCTGCAATTTCAACCCTGCTGTTTACATCTACGCAATAAAAAAACGGATGCTCAAATACTTTCAATTTCTCTACATCTTTTAAGCCAATTCCGCCACTTAAAAAAAATGGCTTATTAATTTTATTTTCCTGTAAAAGTTCCCAGTTAAATTTTTCTCCTGTACCTCCATACGCTCCTTTACGGTTTGTGTCAAAGAGATAAAAATCACAATATTCCTCATAAGGCTTTATCATCCAATCAATATTTTGTTCATTTGTTTGAGTAATTCTAAAAGCTTTTGTAACCGTGATCTGATCGCTTATAATTTTACAAAACCCTGGTGTTTCATCTCCATGTAGCTGAACCATATCCAATCCAAAATCCTCAACCTGTTGCATGATGAAGGCTTCCTGTGCATTTACAAATACACCAATTTTTTTTAAAGAAAGGGACAAAGGATTTATATCTTCAGGATGTAGCTTATCAATAATACATCTTGCAGATTGCGGATAAAATATAAGTCCTGCGTAGCTTACACCAATCTCATTTAATTGTTTTAATTGATCTAACCGGGTTATGCCACAAACTTTTAATTTCATTTTTACATTTTTAGTTCTTGTGTAAAATTCTGAAATGCAATCCCAGGATTTTTTTCTTTCATAAATTTTTCTCCAATTAAAAATCCTTTAAAGCCATATTCTTTTAAAACCTTTATTGAAGCAATATTATCAATACCGCTTTCTGAAATTTTTATTTTATCGGCAGGAATTTGCTTACTCAATTCTATAGAGCGATTCATATCAACTATAAAAGTTTTAAGATCGCGGTTGTTAACCCCTACTACATCTACATTATTACAAATATGTACTAATTCCTGTTCATTATGAATTTCGAGCAAAACATTTAGGCCAATATTTTTTGCCAAAGATGCCAGGGTTTTTACCTCATCTTTTGTAAGACAGGCCGCTATCAACAAAATTACTTCAGCGCCATAAGCTTTTGATTCAATTAACTGGTATTCATCAATAATAAAATCTTTTCTTAATAAAGGAACTTCATTAATTGTTGATTCCAGTAAGTCATTTAAAGAACCGCCAAAAAATTCTTCATCCGTAAGAATAGAAATACCGCTGGCGCCATATTTCGCATAAGCAGTTGTTACTTCAGCCACTGATGAAAAATCATTTATAATTCCTTTCGAAGGCGACTTTCTTTTATACTCCGCAATAATTCCTGTCTTATCATCTCTTAATAAAAATTCTTTAAAAGATAATGTTTCATTTTTAAAAAATGGTGCTTTTTCCAATTCAGAAATGCTAATATTTCTCTTCTTTTCTGCAACTTCAATTTTCTTTTTTTCTATTATAGTATCCAGTATATTCATTTACTGAAGGCTTATTAATTTTTTAAAAGATTGATATGCTTTTCCACTTTCCAAACTTTCAACAGCCAACTCATAACAATGCTCATAGTCAGGGAAATTTCCCGTTGAAGATAACGCTGTTGCTGCATTTGCTATCACTACGGCATTTTGTGCCCAGGTTCCTTCACCTTTTAAAATCTTTAAAAATATCCTGGCAGCTTCATCAGTTGAATTACCTCCATAAATATCTGATGGGCTTACCATCCTTTTTCCCAATGATTCGGTGTACAAATCTTTTCTCCATCATTGGTTATAACTTTTGTATCGCCCGTTAATGAAATTTCATCATAGCCATCAAGACTGTGAACAATGGTAAATTTCGCATTTGATTGCTGAAGCAAGTAAGAATAAATGCGTGCCATTTCCAAATTATACACCCCAATAACCTGCACATCCGGTAATGCAGGATTTACCATTGGCCCAAGCATATTAAAAAATGTACGGACACCTAAATTCTTTCTTATTGGTCCAACAACTTTTAAAGCCGGATGAAATAAGGGTGCATGCATAAAACAAATATTTGCCTGTTCAATTTCTTCCAATAATTTTTTATTATCTGATGAAAACTTATATCCATGAGCTTCCATTACATTACTTGAACCACTGATAGATGAAGCGCCATAGTTGCCATGTTTCGCAACTTTTCTGGCCGGCGCCTGCAACAATGAAACAACTTAAAGTAGAAATATTAAAAGTATTTTTTCCATCGCCGCCAGTTCCCACAATATCCAAAATATTGAATGGCTTCAAATCAACAGGAACGCATAATTCAATTAATGCATCGCGGAAGCCAAGTAATTCCGGAATGGTAATACTTCGCATAAGGTATACCGTTACGAATGATGCAATTTCGGCATCTGAGTAAATCGCTTTTGAAATATTTACCAATACTTCTTTTGCTTTTTCCCTGGATAAAGTTTTATGCTCAAATAAATATTTAAGTATTTCTTTCATATTACCTTTTTAACCAATTACTCATCATTAGTTCTCCCTTTGGAGTTAATACACTTTCCGGATGAAACTGCACACCCTGCACATCATAAGTTTTATGCCGTAGATGCCATGATATAATCCATTTTCATCTTCCGCCGTAATTTCAAGTTCTTTTGGAAAATTGTCTTTGCTTACGATCCATGAATGATAACGGCCAACTTCCAGTTCACTATCCAACGAATTAAATACATCATTTTCATATTTTGTTCTCGCAGGATTCACTTTAATTTTTGTTGCCACGCCATGATATACCGTGCTTAAATTAACCAGGCTTCCGCCAAAAGCTTCGCCAATTGCCTGCTGTCCCAGACACACGCCCAGTATAGATTTGGAGGGTGCATATTCTTTTATCAGTGGAAGCAATAATCCCGATTCAACCGGAATGCCCGGGCCGGGCGATAAAATTATTTTATCATATTCATTCACTTTTTCCAAGTGATATTTTATCATTACGATACACATCCACTTTCTCATGAGTTATCTTTTCAACAACATGAACAAGATTGTAGGTGAAAGAATCATAATTATCAAAAATCAAAATTTTCATTCTCTATATTTTTTCCGCTGATTTAATTGCCGATGTAAGTGCATTCAATTTATTGGTTACTTCCTGTAACTCACTGGTTGGGTTAGACGCAGCTACAATACCAGCGCCCGCCCTTGAAATAAGATTGTTTTCTTTGCTTAAAAAAGTACGAATCATGATTGCATGATTAATACTGCCATTAAATCCGATAAAACCAATGCAGCCGCCATAATATCCTCTCGCATCTTTTTCAAATTCATTAATAAGCTGCATCGCCTTATACTTTGGTGCGCCACTCAATGTTCCTGCCGGAAAAGTAGCTCCGAGCAGATTCAAAAGGATTGGTATTTTCAGATACTTTGCCTTTTACTTCACTTACCAAGTGAATAACATGCGAAAAATATTGAACTTCACAAAAACGCGTAACCTTTACTTCATTACATACCCGGCTAAGATCATTGCGGGCAAGGTCAACCAGCATTACATGTTCTGCATTTTCTTTTTCATCTTTTGCCAATTTTCCGGCCAGTTCCTCATCCACCGAATCATTACCCGTTCTTTTAAAAGTGCCTGCAATAGGATGAACAATTGCCATATTATTTTGAACAATTAACTGGCTTTCGGGGCTGCTTCCAAATAAGCGATAATCACCATAATCAAAATAAAAAAGATATGGACTTGGATTAATATTTCTTAATGACCTGTAAACATTAAACTCATCTCCTGAAAACTTTTGCAGAAATTTACGGCTAAGTACTACCTGGAAAACATCTCCTCTTGCACAAGCGGCTATTCCTTTTTTAACCATACTGACATATTCATCATCCGTTAAAGAAGACGTTTCCTTTTTTACTACAGCAAAAGGATAGGAAGGAACATCTTTGCTTTTAATAAGACTTTCAACAATATCAACTTCGCTTTCAATTCCATTTATATGATTTTCGCAAATAAATAATTCGTCTTTAAAATGATTAATGACTATAACGTACTGGTACAACCGATAACGAACTAACGGGATTTCGGGATTTACGGCGGAGATTAAAGATTTAAATTTTATGTCTTCAAAAAATTGTATCGCATCAAACGTTGTATAACCAAACAAGCCCTGGGCTTTACTTACAGGCAATGTCGGCGGTTCAATAATATTAAAATGCTGCATAAATCTCCAGAGCTCATCCGCAACTTTTGTATCCTTTGTAATTTTAATTTTTTGAATATTCTGTGATGGCAATTTGAATTCAATTTCGGAGTAATTGCTTATTTCAATACCGGCGATGGCATTAATTCCTATAATGGAAAAACTGTTTTCACCCACATGAAAATCGGTACTTTCCAATAAAACTGTGTCACGAAAACGGTCGCGGAGTCTCAGATATATTCCTACAGGTGTATACACATCCGCCAATAATTTCTTGAACGTGGTTGATAATTCTATTTTCTTCATAACATAAAAAAACCCCGGCTAAGTGCCGGGGCGTAATATTTATTTTTAATGTACAAATAAAGCTATGCGGCACAATCAGGAGATTGATTGCCACCAGCTGTTATATGTATTTTTAATTTTCATTTGCAGGACAAAGATGTATTGAAAAATTTTAAATAACAAATTTTTATTTTCAAATATTTATGCAAATTTCTTTGCATCCGCAACAAATTTAGCCAAGCCAATATCTGTTAACGGATGTTTTGTTAAACCGATTATCGATTCTAACGGACAGGTGCAAACATCGGCACCAGCTTCTGCACATTTAATAATATGCAATGAGCTGCGAATAGATGCGGCAAGAATTTCTGATTCAAAACCTTGTACCTGGAAGATGTGAGAAATCTGCTGAATTAATTCAATCCCGTCCCATCCGCTATCATCAATGCGGCCAATAAACGGTGAAACATAAGCGGCACCTGCTTTTGCAGCGAGCATTGCCTGCCCGGCACTAAAAATTAATGTACAATTAGTACGTATACCATTGTCGGTAAACCATTTTATCGCTTTAACTCCATCCGGTATCATAGGCACCTTCACCACTATATTTTCATGAATGGCAGCCAGTTTTTTCCCTTCCTCAATTATCGTTTTAAACTCAGTGGTAACTACTTCCGCACTTATGTCGCCCATCAACCATTTCGCAAATTGTTTTATAGTGATTCATCACTGCATCTGTTCCTTTAATTCCTTCTTTAGCCATTAATGAAGGATTGGTGGTAACACCATCCAAAATTCCCAGGTCGTTTGCTTCTTTAATCTGATCGAGATTCGCCGTATCAATAAAAAATTTCATGATTATTTTTTTTAAATTATTATTTATTGCACAAAGATATTTCTTTATGAATAAAGAGATATGAATTATGAGTTATGAAATAAATTCGTGAATCTGAATTCGTGTAATTGGCGGAGAAAAAAAATCGGCAAGTTACTTACATCGCACCGCTCAACCACATACCCTTGCTATCTTCCGATCCTGGGGGAGTTCTGTAGGAGCTGGCCGTATAAGACTTGCCGGCTGCAAATATAAATAAAATGTTGTATTTATAAATTGTTTAGCTGTTTTAAAAAAATGAAATAATTCCTAAAAATTCACCCCCGTTTTATCCGCTCTTGAATCAAAATTAGCAATCCCGATAAGCTGATCTGAACGATCAGTAAAAGATCTGTAATATACCAAAATAGTATACAGGTTTTCAGTTTCATAATAATTTCCATCTAATTCATTTCGCATGCCGGGGTTATTTTTATCAACAGCTACATATGTATAATCGTAATAACCCTGTTTTAATAAAAGATGGGTTTCATACATACCTTTATCAGGATTAAAAATCATTTTAAGACTATCAGCATAGTTGTAATTAGTTAACTGTCCAAAAAGATATATATTCTTATTCGTATATGGTATTCCGTTAGGCGGCGCAAGTGAAAAATGTACAGTTGCATAGTCGATTTCCCATAATGGATTATACCCCCGGAGTATTGGCGAAACAAACATACCGTTATAATCATTATAAAATCTTCGCCCGCGACGTCCTCCGGCAATTCCAGCAGAACAGGACCTGGTCGTTCCTCCATGGCAATGCGGAAAGCATCACGAACAATCGTGGGAATGCTGCTCGTACTGACGATCTGGAGGGAAAGCTTGGTCAATGGCTTGAAGGCACTGACCACATCGACAATCTGGAATTTTGCCTGGCGGCTGCTCATAATGCCTTTTTGACCGGTGAGCATGATCATGGGCATGGCACCAAGCAGAGCATAGGCTGCTCCCGTCGTCAGGTTCAGCGCGCCCGGACCAAGCGTGGTGATACACACGCCGGGCTTGCCGGTCAGCCGCCCGTAAGTCGCAGCCATAAAGGCCGCGCCCTGCTCGTGGCGAGTCAGGATCAGCTTGATCGACGAGTTGCGCAGGCTTTCCACGACATCCAGGTTCTCCTCGCCGGGAACCCCGAAAATTCGATCGACGCCCTCGTTCTCGAGCGCGGCAACCAATAAATCTGATCCCTTAGCCATTTGGCGTCTCTCCCGTTTGAATTCTGTCCTCATCAGGCGCCATCTCGCGTATGGACAGCGCCGGTCGCGTTCAATTCAGATCCGGTAGCACCATCGAATTTTTGCGACCGTGCTTATCGGCGATCCATCCGAACAGCCAGCCACCGAGCGGCCGCATGAAGAACCTACGGCAAAAATTCCCGCTGTCGCCAGCAACTGGCTGGTCTGGTCGCCCGACGGTAAAAACGCCGCCGCGAAGTAGATCGAGGTAAATGCATAGGCATAGAAATCATACCACTCGACCAGATTTCCGGACGAGGCGGCTACGATTGCCTTGATACGCGAGAGTTTTTGCGCCGTGGTATCGGCGACGATTTCCGGATGCGATGCAGCCATCATAGTCATTTGCTTACCCTCCCAACCGACGGATGATGCTTTGGGTAAAGTCGCCGGTGGACGCCTTGCCGCCCAGATCCGGCGTACGAACTCCATCCTTGCGCAAGACCTGATCAATGCGGTTCTGAGACGGTTGGCAAGGTCTGGCTGATCGACGTGCTCCAGCATCAGCCCGACGGCCAGCAGCAAAGCGAGGGGATTGGCGATGCCCTTGCCGGCAATATCGGGCGCCGAACCGTGCACGGCCTCGAAGATCGCCGCATCTGGTCCGATGTTGGCACCGGGAGCCATGCCGAGGCCCCCGACCAGCCCGGCGAGCTGATCGGACAGGATGTCACCGAACAAATTGGTGGTGACGATGACGTCGAACTGCCAGGGATTCATGACAAGCTGCATCGCGGTCGCATCGACGATGCGATCGTCCATCTGGATCCTGCCCTCGTATTTCTTCGCAATCTCGTGGCCGACCTCGAGAAATACGCCGGTCAATGCCTTGAGGACGTTGGCCTTGTGGACGACGGTTACCTTCTTGCGTCCGTTCTTGAGCGCATAATCGAACGCGAATTCGATAATCTTGCGCGATCCCTCGCGGGTGTTGACCCCGGTCGAAATCGCGACGGCGTGCGGATCGTCTCCGATCGGGATGTAATGCTCGAAGGCCACATAAAGCCCGCCGAGGTTCTCTCGCACTAGCACGATGTCGATATCGTCAATCGTCCCCCGGGAACCATGCTCCGAACCGGACGCACATTGGCGTAAAGGCCAAATTCCTCGCGCAGGCGAACATTGATCGAGCGGAATCCCCCGCCGACAGGCGTCGTCAAGGGGCCCTTCAGGGCGAGCCGCGTACGACGGATGCTGTCCAGCGTGGCCTGCGGCAGCGGATCACGGCTTTCCTCGATGGCCGCTAGGCCGCCTTGGCGGATATCCCACTCGAACGGGGAGCCAAGCGTTTCGAGAATATCGACGGCCGACTTCACGATCTCCGGACCGATACCGTCGCCCGGAATGAGCGTCGCGGGAAGCTTCGTTTTGGATTGAGCAGGCATTTTTATACCCTGGTAGGTGAGAGCTGTGGGGCTTTGCGGATGTCGGACATATTGCTTTGCGCTCAATGCACAGGGCTTGTGGCGGCTACGGAATGAGTTTCTTGCTTGTTGATCCAAAGGACCGCGATGATCCCGGCAATCTGAAGCAGGGCCAGCGGTATCAAAGCCATGGGGAAGCTATTCGTCGCTTCCTTGATGACGCCAAGCAGCCACACCGCGGCCGAAGTGCCGATGTGCGACAAGGTATTGATGCCCGCAATTCCGGCCGCAGCGGTCGCTGGGGAAAGTGTTCCGGTCGCCAATGCCCAGAAAGGTCCCTTGATCGAATAGTTACCGATCAAGACCACGCTCAGAATGGCAAGGGTCACGGGCAACGAGTTCGTAAGCATGGTTGCAAGAAGCGCCGTTGCGCACAACGCAAGGGGTATTGCGGTGTTTTGAGCATGCGCATTTGATCTATCCGAATATCTTCCCCAAAAGATCATCGCCACTGACGCTATTCCGAACGGGATGGCATTCAAAAAGCCGGTCTCCATGTCGGACATCCCGAACGACTTCACAATTTGCGGCTGCCATAGAGACAAGGCATTGCTGGTCGCCGAGCTGCCGGCATAGATCAAACCCAGGATGAGCACATATTTGTTCGTCAGGATTTGCCACAGCGACATGTGGCCAACCTTCTTTGCCAGCGATTTTTCTGACTGCAGTCGTGAAACCAGCCATTCACGTGCCTCTGGTGCGAGCCACCTTGCATCGGCAGGCCTGTTCGGGAGTGCGAAATAGCAAAATACTCCAAGGAGGACCGCCGGAATTGCTTCAACGATGAAAAGCCACTGCCACCCTCGCAAACCGAGCAAGCCATCCATCGACAGCAAGGCGCCGGATATCGGCGATCCCAGAAAACTCGAGAGCGGGATCGCCACCATGAACACAGCAACGATCCGGGCGCGATAGGCCGCCGGAAACCAGAACGTCAGATACAAGATCACGCCAGGAAAGAACCCGGCCTCCGCCGCACCCAGCAAAAAGCGACACAGATAAAAGGTAATTTGCCCTACGGCGAAGGCAGATAGAATGCCAACCAGTCCCCATGTAACCATGATGCGCGCGATCCAAACACGCGCTCCAAACTTCTCCATCGCAAGGTTGCTGGGAACCTCGAATAGAATATAGGCGATAAAAAACAGTCCGCCGCCCAAGCCGAATGCCGCCTGGGTAAGGCCCAGGTCCTTGTTCATCTGCAGAGCCGCAAATCCGGCATTCACACGGTCGACGTACGCAATGAAATAACACACCATGAAGAAGGGAATTATGCGCCATGTGATACGGCGCATCGTTTCTGTTTCGATTTTCGATGGTAGCGCAGGAGTTGAAGTCATAACGTCCTCATGAACGGTTCACGGTCAGGCTGCGA
>CAWBII010000011.1:0-72165 GCA_963788795.1 uncultured Chitinophagaceae bacterium | reverse complement strand
AAATGAATAAGCAGGTGTTCGCTTTATTATTATTAAACCGCTTTGTGGGCGACAACCCTTTTTCCAGCAGCGGTGGTTCGCTAAGCGCTTCTACATTTGCAAAACAAAGTGTGAGCAGGCTCTTGTCAGAACAATTAAATAACCTCACAAAAAATCTTATACAGGGAGTTGATATAAATTTTGATTTAGCCACCACCCAGGACTATACAACAGGAACTGAACAGGATCGTACAGATTTAAATGTTGGTGTATCTAAAAATTTATTAAGTGATCGTTTAACCGTGACCGTTGGAAATGATTTCCAACTCGAAGGGCCACAGGCTAATAGCACGCAGCAAAGATCTATCTCGCCCGATATTTCTATAAATTACAAATTAAGTAAAGATGGTAAATATCTTCTGCGGGCTTATCGTAAAAATGATTATACAGGCACTATTGAAGGTTATGTAATTGAAACAGGGCTTGGCTTTGTTATCAATGTTGATTTTAATAAATTCAAAGATATTTTTATAACTAAAGAAGAACGCAGGAAGAAACGGCAAATAAAAAAAGAGAATAAAATGGAAACCGAAAAAAGTTCAGCAATGAAAACCAACGGGCAAACAATTGATACGCGTTAAAGACCATGAGAACCAGAGTACACATGACATTAAAGATTAAGCCACCGCTTTCAATTTTTGCTATTTTAATTTGTGCCTCCTGCAATGTAACTAAGTTAGTACCCAAAGGAGATGCTTTATACACAGGCGCTTCCGTTAAGGTTGCCGACAGTACTTTGTCAAATAAAGAAAAAAAATCCGTTGTTGAAAAAACAGAAGGATTACCACGCCCAAAACCAAATGGTAAATTTTTAGGCATACCTGTTAAACTTGATTTATATAGTCTTAGTGGCGATCCCAAAAAAGGTGGGTTCATAAGAAAATTTTTCAGAAAGATTGGCGAGCCTCCTGTTTTATTAAGCACCGTAAAGCTTGACTACAATGTAAAGGTTATTCAAAATTATCTTGAAAATACAGGTTACTTCCATGCTGAAGTAAACGGCGATACCACGGTTAAACATAAAAAAGCTCACGCAACCTATACCCTTACGCCCGGCGTCGTTTATACTATCAATGAGGTAAGCTTTTCGGTGGACAGTTCTTCATTAGGTAAAACTATTCTTAAAACGAAATCAAATTCGTTTCTTCATCCCGGAGATGCATTTAACCTCGATATTATAAAGGGAGAACGGGAACGCATAGACGCAATTTTAAAGGAACAGGGTTATTATTATTTTAGCCCGGATGCTTTAATAATTGAATACGACAGTACCATTGGAAATCATAAGGTAAACCTTTATGTAAAGGTAAAAGAGCAAACGCCGGTTATTGCTAAAAAACCTTACATCATAGATAATGTTTACATCTATCCAACGTACCGGCTTAATGCAAACCGGGGAGATACTGCCAATAATGAAAAATATTTATATGAAGGTTATTACATTGTTGATCCCCGTAAAAAATTTAAGCCGCAATTATTCCCAAATATTATGCGTTTTGATTCAGGAGATGTTTATAACCGCACCGATCATAACTTAACGTTAAGCCGGCTTATAAATCTTAATGTTTTTAAATTTGTAAAGAACCGGTTTGAAAATTCGCCAAATAGTGAAAGTGATACAGGAAGATTAAATACATTTTATTACCTCACGCCTTCCCCAAAAAAATCTTTGCGTGCAGAGCTATCTGGTAACACGAAATCCAATAATTATATTGGTTCTTTAATTACTGTAACTTTTAGTAACCGAAATACATTTAAAGGAGCAGAAAGACTGGATGTACACGCGAATGTAGGAACTGAGGTTCAGTACAGCGGTTATCAAAGCGGTTATAATACGTATAATTTCGGAGCTGGAGCTGCCCTGACTATTCCAAAATTTGTAACTCCCATCTTTAAATTTAATACAACCAATGCCTACGTACCAAGCACTAAAATCAGTCTTAGTTACGATCTGTTAAACAGGAGAAAATTATATACTCTTAGTTCTGTGCTTGGTGAACTTGGCTATTCGTGGAAGCAGAACATAAAAACTACCCAGGTATTTGATCCCATCTCTATAAATTATGTAAAGGCGTTAGATGTTACACAACTATATCTTGACAGTATTGCTAAAAATCCTGTTCTAAAACATTCAATAGACACGCAATTTATAGTGGGTTCCAATTATTCTTATTCTATAGACCAACTGGCAAATAAGCCTGAAGGAACTGGCTTTTATTTTAACGGTCTTGTAGATCTGTCAGGAAATATTGCAGGCATCATAGTGAAACCAGGCAGCGACGGCGCTAAAAGAATTTTCAACACACCGTTTTCACAATACATAAAAGCGCAAACCGATTTTAGATATTACTATGCTATTAGTTCAAAACTAAGATCGGCTAGCAGGGTCATTCTTGGATTTGGATACCCTTATGGAAACAATACACAGTTACCTTTTATCAAACAATTTTTTATTGGTGGCAATAATAGCATTCGTGCATTCAGAAGCCGGTCAATAGGGCCAGGTACTTACCGGGATCCCAATGCAGATAGCCTCAACTTTTTACCCGATCAATCGGGCGATATTAAACTCGAATTGAATACTGAGTTACGTTATAAGATTAACCGTATTGTTGAAGGAGCTTTTTTTGTAGATGCCGGAAATATATGGCTATATAATAAAGATCCTGACAGGCCGGGAGCGCAGTTTACAAAGGATTTCTTTAATCAGCTGGCTGCAGGCACAGGTATAGGTTTACGCTTTAACTTAAGCATTCTCTTGTTGCGGCTGGATCTTGCAATGCCAATAAGGGAACCGTGGCTTCCTCAGGGTCAAAGATGGATTTTAGACCAAGTTGACTTTGGCAGCAGTGATTGGAGAAAAAGAAACCTGGTTTTTAATTTAGCAATTGGTTATCCATTCTAAAAGGATTATCATTGAATTTATTCTTCTTATAATTTGGAATATTCATACAATTTCTAAAAACAAAAAGCCTGTCAGTATTCAAACTAACAGGCTTTATAAATTTTTATTTATTAAACTTATTTTGCTTTAGCCAATTTTGCAGCAGTAGCTTTTTTCAATTTTTCTGTTGCATGATCAGCTTCACCTAATGGCTTATCTTTTGCAAAGTCAACCAATATAGGAGCAGCTACAAATATAGAAGAATATGTCCCGGTGATAACACCTATCAACATTGCAAAAGCAAATCCCCTGGTAACTTCTCCGCCAAAAATAAAGAGGATAAGCAATGTAAGAAATACCGTTGCAGAAGTCATAATCGTACGGCTTAATGTATCGTTAACTGCACGATTAATAATGGTTGGTTTATCAGCTCCTTTCATGTTGCGGCTGTATTCCCTGATCCTGTCAAATACAATAACGGTATCATTCATCGAGAAACCGATTACTGTTAGTATGGCTGCAATAAAGTGCTGATCAATTTCTAAAGGGAAAGGAACAATGTTTTTGAAAAATGAAAATACTGCCAACGCAACAAATACGTCATGCAATAATGCTATAATAGTTCCCATCGAATATCTCCAATCGCGGAAACGAATAAAGATGTACAAGATAATTGCAATCAATGCAAACAAGGTAGCCTTAATAGCGCCGTTTCTTAAATCTTTCGATATAACGGGCTGCACCACCTGTGAACTTTGAATACTGCTTTTTGCAAACTGCTGGTAAGTGAGGCCTGGAGCCAGCTTTGATTGTAAGCCCTGATATAAACGTGTGAGAACAGCACTATCGGCATTTTCCTGCCCTATTAAATAAGAAGTAGTAATATTCAAATGCCTGCTATCACCTATAGTTTTAATTGACGGATAATCTCCGTCAAATGCCTTTTCAAGGTTATTAAGAACATCTTCGTTTTTTACATCGTGCGGGAATTCCACCGTATAACTTCTTCCGCCTTTAAATTCAACCCCTTGCTTAAACCCATTAAAAAAAGATCCTACACCCAGAATTAAAACAACAACCGAAAGCATATAAGCATACTTCCTGTATTCAATAAATTTAAAGCTGGCGTGTTTAAAAATTCTTTTTGAAATGCCTGTAAAATATTGAAAATGTCTTTGCCTGTTTGTCCATACATCAGTAACGAGTCTTGATAATAATATTCCGCAAAATAGCGAAAGACGCAATACCTAACATTTGTGTAGTTGCAAAACCTCTTACCGGGCCTAAACCAAAATAGAAAAGAATAGCAGCAGTTAAAAATGTAGTAACGTGTGCATCAATTACCGGGGCAAGCGATCGCCTGTAACCATCGTTAACCGCCTGTTGATAATTTTTACCTCGTGTGAGTTCTTCTTTTATTCTTTCAAAAATAATTACGTTAGTATCTACCGCCATACCGATGGTAAGAACAAGGCCTGCAATACCAGCAGCAGTAAGTGAAGCGCCTAATGCACTTAACACTCCTATTGTAAATAACAAGTTTAATATTAATGCAATGTTGGCAACCCACCCCGCGGTATTATAATAAACCAACATCAATATAAAAATTACAAGGAAAGAAATGGCGAACGCTTTTGCACCACCCTGTACAGCTTCTTTACCAAGCGTTGGTCCAACTATCTGCTCCTGTACAATTTTTGCAGGTGCATCTATTTTACCAATTTTTAAAATATTGGCAAGATCCTGCGCTTCCTGAACACTAAAGTTTCCACTGATTTCAGAGTTACCACCTTCAATGGCACCAATTACATTTGGTGCACTGTACACTACATCATCTAATACAATCGCAATTGGCTTGTTTACATTATCAGAAGTCATTTTTGCCCAGGTGCGTGTACCCGTTGGCGTCATCTGCATTTTAATTGCGGGACGTCCATGTTCATCATAATCTGCTGAAGCATCTTCAACTCCTTCTCCTTCCAGCTTTGCTTTATCAGAACCCGGTATTGTTTTTACCGCATATAATTCAAAATACCTTCTTCCTGATTTTTCGTCTTTTTCTTCAAGGCCATATAAAAATTTCAGATTTAAAGGAAAATTATTTTTTACAACATCCAGGTTAAGATATTCATTAACTTTTGCAGTATCTTTTTCTTCAACAGTTGCAATTTGTGCATAATATTGAGGTTTACCACTTTTATCCTGTTGAGGTCCTAAGAAATGAATGGCGCTGATAAGAGGTTGATTGTTTGCTGCTGATTTTAAAGAATCAGCTTTATTAGCAGTTGTGTCTTTTGTATTTTTGGTTGAATCTGCTGTTGTACCATTTAAATATTGCGACAAAGCTTTATCAGCATCCTGTATGTTTTTACCAATTTCATCAATATTATATACTTCCCAAAATTGCAGATGTGCAGAAGCCTGCAATAGCTTTCTAACTCTCGTAGCATCCTGAACACCGGGAAGTTCAACAGTTATAATTCCTTTATTTTCTTCAAGATTAGTAGAGGTTTGGGCAACACCAAACTGGTCAACACGATTGGAAAGAATTTTATAAGTCTGATTGATTGCAGATTTTGATATAGTTTCCAATTGGTCTAAAACCTGCTGATCACCATCAGTAATTTTTATAGATTTTCCTGCACCGGCAAATAGTGATGAAAGATTCGCAGATGGATTTTGTTGTTTGAAAACCTGTCCGAATAAAGCAATATAATCCAGATCGCTTTTTGCCTTTTGTGCATTGGCGCCATTTAATGCATTTATAAGTTGGGGATCTTTGGGATTATTGCTTAATGATTTTATAACTCCTTCCAGGTCTACATTTAAAGTAACGTTCATACCTCCCTGCAGATCGAGACCAAGATTTAATTCATTCTCTTTGCATTTCAAATACGAGGTTCCAAATACGGGATAAATTTTGGCGTCTTTTGTACTATCAAGTATTCGTGTTAAGCTGGCGGGCTACCAGGTTATCTTTTTCATCGCCAGTAATACCGGGATGGCCCATCTTTACCATTTTCTCAGCCTTCAGCTTCATTTTTCCTTCATAGCTATTTACAACCCAGGTAAAAGAAAGTTGGTAAACAGAAATGAGAATAAGCGTAATGGCAAAAAACCACACCAAACCTTTCAATTTCATATCTTAATTTTTAGAAGTTTGCAAAGATAGGGTTTTGGAGTTAAATCCCTTCATCATTTCACATGATTAACTTAGGATTTTAAAAAATATTTAAGGCATTTTAAGTATATGGTTCCATATTTTTGAACGAACATTATTAAAATGAGAATTAAGGCTTTATTTCTAATATCCACTATAGCTGTTCTTGTATATTGCTTCATGTAGCACTTCCAAAAAATTGCAAACTATAAACCCACCAAAAACAGTTGATACTGTTTCAACTAAATTAAATGACACAACTGTGAATAATATTGTTCCGGAAATTGATCATTCCAAAACAGATTCATTTTTAGTTAATCTTTTAAAAGAATATCCTCAATACTTTGATAGCATACTAAAGAACAAAAAGAATTGGAATGTGCAAATAATTTATACTGAAATAAACAGGGATTCAAATAATATTCCTTCGTTCAGAGATTATTACTTTAATGTGGATGCTTCAAAATATTTTTACCCCGCTTCTACTGTAAAGCTTCCTGTTGCATTACTTGCTTTGCAAAAGCTGAATGCACTTAATGAAACAGGAATTACAAAAAATACTTCGATGATTACGGAAGCAGGATACAGCGGGCAAACTGCTACCTATAACGATCCTCAAACCTCAGATGGAAGGCCGAATATAGAAAGTTATATAAAAAGAATTTTTTTAGTAAGTGACAATGAAGCCTTCAACAGGCTGTACGAATTTTTAGGGCAGCAATATATTAATGAACAATTACACAATAAGGGATATGAAGATGCGCAAATACTTCATCGCTTAAATGTTTTTTTATCGGAAGATGAAAACAGGCACACGAATCCTGTTGAGTTTTTAGATAGCAAAAACAATGTATTATATAATCAGCCACTCACTTACAATACAGATGTCTATACTGAAAGGCACGATTCGTTGGGAGAAGCGCATTATAAAAATGGCGAACTTATAAATACGCCAATGAATTTTTCAAAAAAGAACAGGATATGCCTTGAAGATCTTCACCAAATATTAAGAAGTGTAATTTTTCCCGAGAGTGTACCGGAAAAGCAACAATTCAACCTCACAAAAAGCGACTACGAATTTTTACACCAATATATGTCGCAGTTTCCATCGGAATCAATTTATCCATCTTACGATTCTCTGCCTGATGCTTATGGAAAATTTTTATTGTATGGTTCACAGAAAGAGCCATTACCAAAAAATATAAGAATATTCAATAAAGAAGGAGATGCATATGGAGAATTGCTTGATATTGCTTACATAACTGATTTTAATAAAAATGTAGAGTTCTTTTTATCTGCCGCTATTAATTGCAATACGAATGGTATAATTAATGATGATATATATGAGTATGATACCATCGGATTGCCTTTTATGAAAAATCTTGGCCAGGTAATTTATGATTATGAATTAAAAAGAAAAAAGCCATATCCAACCGGATCTTTCTAGCTTTTAAAATAAATTATAACAAATAATGATTGTTTTGCAAAACTCCAATCTCTTATTTTTGCAAAAATTTTATAAAAAATAAATCATGCAACTTTCTTCGAACCTTTTAAGATTTAATGAACCTGAAACATTGAAAATGGCTAAGCTCGGCCGGGAGTTAAGAGCTAATGGAATTGATGTGGTAGACCTGAGTGTAGGTGAGCCAGACTTTAATACACCAGAACACATAAAGGAAGCTGCTAAAAAAGCGATAGATGAAAACTGGAGTCATTATACACCGGTGCCAGGATATTTAGACCTCAGGGAAGCCATTTGCAGGAAATTACAAAGAGATAACGGCCTTACCTACACGCCGCAACAAATTGTTGTAAGCACAGGCGCCAAACAAAGTATTGCCAATACAATGCTTAGCATTTTGGATGATGATGATGAAATTATTATACCAACTCCGTATTGGGTTTCTTATTCTGAAATTGCGAGATTGGGAAGAGGAGAAGTAGTATTTATACATACCACGCCGGGAACGGGTTTTAAATTGATTCCTGAACAATTAGAAGCAGCCATAACTCCTAAGACAAAATTGTTTATTTTTTCTTCGCCCTGTAACCCTACCGGTGCCGTGTACACGAAAGACGAACTGGAAGGGCTTGCCAAAGTATTTCAGAAGCATCCCGGAATATTTATTATCAGCGACGAAATTTATGAGTACATCAATTATGCTCACGATGGAGGTGGCGGACAGCAAAGCATTGCACAATTCGATTATTTAAAAGACCGCATTATAATAGTGAATGGATTGAGCAAAGGTTTTGCTATGACAGGATGGAGGCTGGGTTATATTGCTGCACCTGTTGAGATAGCCAAAGCCTGTGAAAAAATTCAGGGCCAGTTTACAAGCGGCACTAATTCCATTGCGCAACGGGCCGCTATTACTGCTTTAGATTCCCCGCTTTCTTCCACTTATGAAATGGTTAAAGAATTTAAAGCACGCAAGCAACGTGTAATGGAATTATTAAAAGAAATTCCTTCTTTAAAATGCGTAGAGCCTGACGGCGCTTTTTATATTTTCCCTGAAGTAAAAAGTTATTTTGGTAAGAAAGCCGGAAATGAAATGATTAATAATGCAAGTGATCTTTGCATGTATCTTTTAAATACTGCGCATGTTTCAACAGTAAGTGGTGATGCATTTGGCGAACCTTCCTGTATAAGAATTTCTTTTGCGAATAATATGAAAAATATCGAAGAAGGATTTAGGAGGATTAAGAAAGGGCTTGAGGCACTTAGTTAATTAGTTTATTGGTTTATTAGTTTATTGGTTGAGCAAGTTTTAAAAATTTTTCATGTAAAGCAAGCACCTGTGGAATCAGCATTTGCTGTTCATCGTTTACTATAACGTAATCGCATAAACGAATTTTCGTTTCTTCATCCATTTGCTTATCCATTCTTGCATGCACCTGGTCTGCAGTAATATTATCGCGTAGCATGGCTCTTTTTATTCTTAAAGCATCCGGTGATTTTACCCCAATAACATAATCAAGACTTTTATTGGAGCCGCTTTCAAAAATTAAGGCGGCTTCTTTAATTACATAAGGCGCCTGCTGCATTTGCATCCATTCTTCTGCATCTTTTATCGTGGCCGGGTGTACTATTGAGTTGAGTAAAATTATTTTTTCTGAATCGTTAAAAACCTGTTCGGAAAGATATTCCCGGTTAAGCCTGTTATTAGAGTAGGTGTCTTCTCCAAAAGCTTTTTTTATTTTATCTTTTAATTCCTGGTTGTCATTCATTAATTTTTTAGAAGCAGCATCAGCATAATATACGGGTATACCTAATACTTCAAAAATGTAAGCAACCGTACTTTTGCCACTTCCAATTCCACCTGTTAAACCAATTCTTTTCATATTATTTTATACAAGTAAAAATAATATTTATCGATGTTAAAAGTGATTTATAAAATTCATTATTTATTATCTTTGTCCCTTAAAAGAAAATTTCATGCTTAAATTAATTTCGTCTCTGTTATTAATTGCCTTTATTTCACCCGCATTTTCTCAAAACGGGGCTTCGATAGTAAGGCCTACAGGCGCAACAAATGGCATTTTGTCTATACATCTGGATCCTGCAGCCATGTCAAATGTTTCAGGTGATCCTTTTAGAGGAGAGGAGTTTTAAAACAAATGATAACATTGGAGGTGACGCAGAGGGAAATGTTTTTCTTTTTGACGATTGGAAAGAAGGTGAAGTAACATTAAAAAATGGTGAAAAATATCCCATAAAAAAAATGAATTTAGATGCATCAAGAGATGTGTTTGTGTATCTTGTAAATGATTCGCTTTATGAATTTTCTGATAATATAAGAGAAGTGAAAATTTTTGGTGAAGATCATAGGAATGATCCGGGTTCAGATATGATTTTCAGAAGCGATATTAATCCGGAAGCAGCAAATTTCGTTCAGGTACTTACCAAAGGTAAAGTCACTATCTTTTGTGAATACAGCAAAAAGCCCGAAGGAGAAAATTATTCAAATGGAATCGTCAATAACACAAGAAAATATGTGTTACGTCCCAGTTATTATTATATAGCAAATGGCCAGGCTGTTCCAATAAAATTCAGTTCTTCAACCCTGCAGGATTTAACCTCAGATAGAAAAGATGACGTAACTTCCTTTGTAAAAGCCAATAATCTTAAACTTAAAAATCAACCTGATTTTTTGAAAGCGATAAACTATTATAACGATATCGATACCGCTAATTAAGATTTGAATAGTATCCGTTTATTCTCCAATTATATTAAGTTATTTATAAACAAATTATATAGAGTCAGCTAACAATTAAATAAATATTTTTTCAATAATTATACTCCCCGTTATTTTAAACACCATCAATACCTTTATTACAACATAAATTTATTTTACATAACAATTAAAAGAAACAATCTATGCTTAAATTATTCTTCACCCTATTCTCATTTAGTTTTATTTCAATGGCGTTTTCTCAAACTAATCTTTCTCCCAATGTTCTGGCAGCTCCTTTCCAGGGGGAGCATTTTACCGCAAAATCAGACAATGACGTAGAAGGAAATCCAATGGTATTTGATGATTGGAAAAAAGGAGAAGTAACTTTAAAAAACGGGGAAAAATATCCCATCGCAAAAATAAATTTAGATGCACAAAGGCATAAATTTCTTTACACCAGCGATGGCTTGATTTATGAATTTACCGATAACATACAGGAAGTAAGAATCTTTGATAACAGCAATGCTGATAATCCAAATTCTGTAATGGTTTTTAGAAGTAATATTGACCCTGAGTCTGATGATTTTGTTGAGCTTCTTGATACGGGCAAAATAACTATATTCCAGACTTATGAGAAAAAACCTGAGGGCGAAAATTATTCGAATGGAATTGTTAACAACTCAAGGAAATACACATTACATATTAATCAATTTGCTTTGGTAGATAAAAAAGTAATCCCTCTTAAATTTAGTTCATCTGCTCTTGATGATTTAACAGGAGATAAAAAAGACCAGGTAAATTCTTATATAAAAGAAAACAAATTAAAAGTGAAAAAGGAAGCTGACTTTTTGAAAGCTATAAATTTTTATAATAGTATAGACAGTTAGTACTAACGGTGATAAATGTACGATGTTAGATGTAAGACGTACGATGTTTAAAAACTTTAAGATTTTACGTCTATATCGTACTTCTTACATCTAATTTTTACATCGCGTATTATTTTATCGGAGCGACCGGCTTATTTATATTAGCAGTCATTTCCATACTGATAGAGCTTTTTTCCATTTTGATATAACTGCCAGGGTTAATTTCGAGCATCATAGTCCCATCATCATTTATTTTGTTTACCGTACCGTGAATTCCGGCGATGGTTACAATTTTATCTCCTTTTTGCAAGTTGGTAAGAAACTGTTTTTGTTGTTTTGCTTTCTTTGCCTGTGGCCGTATCATAAACATATAAAATACAATAACCATAAGTCCTAAGAATACAAACTGGAAACCGCCGCCGCCTGCTCCCCCTTGTCCTAACATTAAAAAAACCGTTGCTACATTCATATTATTTATTTTGTTTTTGTTGATATAAATTTTTTATTTAGATTATTTATCTGCTGAAATTACCTTGCCAGTTAATTCTAATTCGGGAAATTTTGGATATGCATTTGAAGTAACCGTAATTGTTTTATGCACATCTCCAACTCTTCCTTTGCTATTGAATACAACTTTTAAAAATCCTGTTTCTCCTGGTTTTATTGGTTCTTCAGGTTTTTCCGGAACCGTACAACCACAACTGGCCACAGCCGATGCAATTATCAAAGGACTCTTTCCCGTATTGCGAAAACGGTAACTATATTCTACTTTATCACCATCCGTAACATTGCCAAAATCATAAGCAGAATCAATAAGCTGTACTGTTGTTGAATCAGTAAATCGGGTCGCAGAATTGGTGGCTGCTGCGCCAGCTTTATTTCGTGTATTCCTGATATCACAGGAAAAAATAAGACATATAATACAAAAGCCGGCAATCAATCTATTCATCTATTATTAATTTTTTTGCAAAGGTATTATAAAGTACTGTTTTTAAAATTCTTCTTATGTATTTTATTCTGTTCTATTAATTCTTTATGGATATTATCAAGAACGCCATTTACAAAATGGCCGCTTTGCTCTGTGCTGTATTCTTTGGCAAGATCGATATATTCATTAATAGTAACCCTGGGAGGAATTGTTTCAAAATATAAAAATTCGCAAACTCCCATCTGCATTAATATCATGTCGAGCGAAGCAATTCTCTCCGCATCCCAGTTTTTTAATTTTGGTTTAATTAATTCAAGGCAATAATTTTTTTTATCAATAGCACATTCCATTAAATCTATTGCAAAATCCATTTTTTCTTTGCTTATCATTTCTTCAAAATTAAACGAAGCAGGTTTTTGCAATAATCCATTCATGAGCACAATCATCATTTCTGCGTCATCATCCCAGTGAATAAATTTTTCTTCAACATCGCTTATAAAATTTTCGTCAGGAAGCATTAAGTTGCCAAAAATATATTCCAATATTTTTTTCTCAGACTTTTTATCTCTTGATTTGAGCTCTGTATATTCTTTATATTCAGCGGAAGAAATCAGGGAGAGATATAATTTTCTCACCAGTTCATCATCAATTAAATATCTTATTTTGAATTGCTCCAGCGATTTTTTAAAAGAACCATTTTCGAGGATAGCCCAAACAATTTCATTACCAGAAATTTTTGTGTTAATGTTAAGATCATTTAATGAGGGTAAATGTTTTTGCGACTTTTGCAGTGCATCTTTTTCTGCAAATCTTGCTATTTCAACTATAAAATATACCAGGTAAGTAAATAAATGACGTGCCTGTTCAATATTTTGTTTCAATATCTGCAATGGCTCGCCCGGGTGCGTTTCGTTATTCATTGATTCAATGCTGTAAAGAGCCTGCATCACTTTCACCCTTATAATTCTTCTGCTTAGCATTTTATAAAGAACTTTTTTTTGAGGCGGCAAAGATATAGTAATGTGGCTATATGCCAAACGAAAGTTCTTTAAATGAATTTATTCTACAGCAAGTTTTTTCCTTACTTTATCTGACCCATCTTCATTACTTAACTGAACAATATAAATTCCTCCTGATACAGGCAATGTGATGGTATTGTTTTGTTGATTAATTAATTGCTCTTTTATTTTTTTACCGGTATTATCATATAAAATCAGTATAACCGGTTTTGTAAATTCATTAAGATAGAGTTGAACCTGGCCTTTTGCAGGATTTGGAAAAAGGATATAACCATTTTTAGTGACATCTGCTGTAATAAAACGAATATCAGAATAAGTAAATGAACCATCTGCCTGTTCAATCTGCAACCTGTAAAATAATTTTGTATAATTCAAGGCTGAAGAATCGGTAAATAAATAATCAAGTTTATTATTTGAAAAACCATTAATGGCTTTGCTATCTACAAAACCAATATTGGAAAAAGTAATTTCATTATCCTTTCTTCGTTGAACAGTATATCCTTTAATGTTTAATTCTGCAGCAGTTTGCCAATCTAATCTTATTAAATTACCGGTAATTTTTTGAGCGGTAAATAAAGTTAAATTAAGAGATGAGCCTACAATAAAAGCATCTGAAGTATCTTTAAAACCAAGTGTGTTTGAGACTTCCAGCGTATAACTGCCAATTTCTGATGTGGTATAATCAGGAGAAGTTGCGCCGGAAATAATCACATTATCTTTCAGCCATTGATAAGTTAAATTCCTCCCTTGCAATCCTTCAAATAAAAAGGCACCTGTTCCCTGGTTTGTTGGAGTAAAATATGCTTTTGGTCTGCGCAGGTAGCTTGTATCCTGTAATTGGTAAATTGTTCCAATCGCATTAAAAATAATGTATTGATCACCATACCTGTCTTCACCAAAAGAAACAGGATAACCTCTTGCCTGTGCCGCAGTAATAAGATGATTTATATTTCCTGAAACTATACCATTATCTAAATTAAATGCATCCAGAAATCTCAATACCGCATCAGTAAATAAATATTGGCTCCATAAAAGTTTTGATTGAGCACTCCGGTACACATATCCCCCGATTATAGCTGCTCCACCTCCATTATGAAAATATTCATAAATGGGCATAGTAATTCCTGCCTTACTGCATCCTGTTGCAGGGTTATAACATGAATCACCTTCAACGATATTCCACCCGTAATTTCTGCCACCGACATCGTTTGATTTTTGAAAATTAACTTCTTCAACTTTGCCTTGTCCTACATCAGCAATTAAAATATCCCCGGTAATTCTATCCACACTACTTCTAAAAGGATTGCGAACGCCATAAGCCCATATTTCTTTTTTAATTCCTGTAGTTGTATCGTTCACAAAAGGATTACTTGCAGGTATAGAATATGGTTGTGCAGTTGAAGAATTGCTGATATCAATCCTTAATATTTTTGCAAGAAATGTTGTCTTGTTTTGTCCGTTTTTATATGGATCACCCCCGCTACCTCCATCACCGAAATTGATATATAAATATCCATCTTTACCAAACATTAAATTGCCTCCGTTATGATTAGTGAATGGCTGGTATTGGGTAAGCAATGTTAATGCTGACGAAGGATCAGCAATATTAGAATCTGAAGCGCTTACTTTATATTCTTCTACAAATGAAGTGAGCTGACCGGCAAGTTTGCCAGTATAATCAACGTAAAATTTCCCATCTGTTTTATAATTAGGGCTAAAGGCAATACCTAAAAAACCTTCTTCGCCTTCAGTTGCTGAAGATATTTTTGAAGTAATATCCAGAAATGGAGTTACACGTAAAGTACCATCAGCATTTACAACACGAATGCGTCCGCCCCTTTCAGCAACGAATAATCTATCATCTCCGCAATTTTTTAAATCAATAGGCGTATTTAGGCCAGAAACATAAGGAATCTCTGCAAGCTTCTGAGCTTTTATTTGCCCGCAATTAAGAATAATGATAAAAATAAAAAAACAATGTATAAATAATCTCATAGTCTATTTTTAGTAAAAAAATACGTTTATTAAATTACGCTTTATTTATGAATTTAGTTTGTAGGGTTAACAGCAATGTTGTTCACACACATTAATAGAGTCCAAACGAAAAGGACACCCAAAAGGATGCCCTTTAAATTCATTTACTGCAAACCTGTAAGCCGGATTCTGTTCCCGATATTATCGGGTGGTTATCATTTATCTGGCTGTTGCATTACTGCAACAATCTTGCTGCCTACCCTTCCCGATATTCTGCACTTGCAGAAATATAAACGAGCAGGTTACTCACCTGTTAAGGCAAATCGCGATATACGTGGCATTGCAGCACACAAGGTTTACCCAAAACTATTGTTACCAATAATTCCCGTAAGCTCTTACCTTACGTTTTCACCCTTATCCACCAAAGGCGGACGGTAATTTTCTGTGGCACTTTCTTTCCAATGCTTCGATCCCTCGACAAGCTCAGGACTCAGGATCGGAACCGGCTATTAACCGGTGTGTTGCTCTTTGCTGTCCGGACTTTCCTCCACTATCTTTCGATAATAGCGATAACCCGGCTTGCAGTTGAACAAAGATAAGTTAATGTCAAGTAGAGAAAATGATTCCAAAAATTTAGAATTTCAAAAGTCCCCTTTCGGAGGATTTAGGGGCTTAATATTGAAAGAAAATTTCAGTAGCGCCGAAACCGAAATTATGATGATACTGATTCACAAAACTCTTCACTTCTTTTTTAGATTTTAAAATCTCATGAATCTCTTCTCTCAGCTTTCCCGTTCCGATTCCGTGTATTACAGTTAAGTTAGGTTGATGATGCGCCAATGCAAGATTATAATATTTTTCGAATACGCTTAGCTGTAAGGTTAGTATTTCAAAGTTGCTCAGGTGTTTCCAATCGTCCGATAATTTTTCTATGTGAAGGTCGATTACCGATCTTGCAGGCTCCAGATTTTGTTTCACTTTGGAAGCATCATATAACAGTCCTTGTGTATTAGTATATTCAGGAATAATATCTTCTATTTTATCAGGATATTTTTCAAAGAGCAAAAATGAGAAGGTAGGTTCATTTTTCATTTTCATCTCCTCAATGTTTTTAAATAAAGCTTTTGCCTTTATTTTTAATACAGCTTCAAAATGTTCTGCTTTCTTCTTATCAGGTTTGATAAATGAAAAATCAAATTCAAATTTTGGTGCATCATTCATATCTTCAAAAGGAACATCATGCAGGTAGAAATCAGTTAAAGAAAATATCTGGTTTCTTAATTCAAAACTTTTTAATCCTGAAAAGTTAACCTGGTAAGTAAAATTATAAGGCTCATCTGTTTGGTTAATGAGATATAGTTTAAAACTTTCAACAACATCATCATCAAAAATAGTTTTATCAAACATAGGTAAAAAGGAAAGCCATACACCTTCGCTTACTTTATGCTTTGAAATTGATTTTTCTTTCTGAATGTCATCAATATAAACTTTACTTTTTTTCGGCGCAGGATTGCGTTCGTCAAAATATTTTTTTTCAGAAAATCTTTTAAAATAAGGAAAGTCAATCTGGTCCATATACACAGGAAAGCGTACGCCATCTACATCTATTAATACCATTTTATCATTGATGATATCAACCACTTCACCTTCTTCATTAGAATGAAGCACCAACACTTTATCGCCTAACTGGTATTTCATTACGCAAAGATAGAAGATTGATTGTTGAACAGATAGAAGGAAAAAGTTGCATATTGTGAATTAACTTAAGAAGTTAATATAATTACCAAACAGTTCTTTAATATCTACCATTAACATTATCCTTCCCCAGTTTACTATGATGCCTGCTGTACATAAAATAAATAACCAACCCAATTATCAGCCATATTAAAAATCGTAACCAGTTGGTGTAACCCAGTTCCGTCATTAAATAAAAACAACTGGCTAAACCAAGTGTTGGAATCAATGATAATTTTTTTACAAATGAAGCAATCGTTAATACAAGTAGAAAGTATTATGAAAAGAAAGAAAGGCAGTTTATCTCTAAACACTTCCCAACCCTGGCTAAAATCAAATAAACCTAAAAAGTTTTTCCAGAAAATAATAACTCCCACAATAAACAGAACCGGAACAATAAACTGCGAACTGATATACGGTATTTTAAACTTTGGGTTTATCTTCTCCTGCTTCTCTCGCAGGCAATAAAAGTACACCGCCACATACAAGCACAAACGCAAATAAAGTTCCTATACTTGTAAGATCAGTTACTTCTGTAAGATTTAAAAACAACGCCGGTATTGCTACTACAAATCCTGTAACAATTGTTGAAAACGAAGGTGTATTATATTTAGGATGTATGCGGCTGAAAGCCTTTGGCAACAGGCCATCACGGCTCATGCTCATCCATATTCTTGGTTGCCCCAATTGAAAAACAAGCAATACGCTGGCTGTTGCAATAACCGCACTAAAAGAAATTATATAACTTATTTTATTGAGGCCAACCTGTTTAAAAACATAAGCTAACGGATCGCCTACCTGCAATTGCTTATAAGAAACCATCCCCGTTAAAACAATAGCGACTAAAATATATAGTACCGTACAAATAATAAGAGAATAGATCATTCCTTTAGGTAAATCCCGTTGTGGATTTTCACATTCTTCGGCAGTGGTTGATATGGCATCAAACCCAATGTATGCAAAGAACACAGCCGATACACCTTTCATCATTCCACCAAAGCCGTTAGGCAAAAAAGGGCTCCAGTTAGCGGGCGCCACATAAAAAAATCCAATAGCAATAACGGCAATAATAATAATGATTTTTAAACCAACCATAAGGTTAGTAGCTTTTCTTGTTTCTTTAATGCCAGTATAAACAAGCCATGTAATAAAAAACACAATAGCAAGCGCCGGTATATCTGCTATAAATTTTAAGTTTCCAATGTGTGGTGCATTCAACCATGCAGTATAACCTTGCCGCATTGTTGCGGGGAGATCCGCAATAGCAGTTCCCCTGGCTAATTCAATACTTGCTGCAGTAAAGGCACGTGATGCGCTTAGATAATCAGTAGTTAAAAAAGCAGGAACATGTATGTGCAATCCTTCTAAAAGGTTTACAAAATACTGGCTCCACGAAATAGCGACCGCAATATTCCCTATTGCATATTCCATTAAAAGATCCCAACCGATGATCCACGCAATCAATTCTCCAAAGGCTGCATAAGCATAAGTATAGGCACTACCGCTAACGGGTATACGCGAAGCAAATTCTGCATAGCATAAAGCAGAAAAACCGCAACAGACTGCTGTAAGAATAAACAATAATATTACGCCTGGTCCACCCTGGAAAGATGCATTGCCAATGGTTGAAAATATTCCGGCACCAACTACTGCTGCTATACCCATAGCAGTAAGATCTTTGACTCTTAAAACTTTTTTTAAGCCGCCAGCAGAATGTGTAGCATCTGAAAGGCCTTCTTTGGCATCGGCTAAAATAGCAGTAATACTTTTTTTGCGAAAAAGCGGGTGAGACATTTGGTAAACTTTAGTTAGAATGAAAATAAAGAATTATTGTGGAATATTAATTTTAGTGAATACTAAACATTAGAAATAAAAAAGTCGGGCTGCTTTAGCCGTTTTATAAATAGCACAATAAAATTGTTCTTGAAATGTTAGCACGGATATCAACATCAGCAGGAAGAGTTGGCCCGTTTCTTCACCCTTTTACAACTTCCGGATGATTTATTCTTAAATCTTCTTTGAAGGTAAACATCTCCTTTTATTTCTCTCTACTCTTATTCTTTTTAAATACAATTATTTTTTCTCATCAGCCAGTTCAATCCAAACAGGTGCATGGTCACTTGACTTTTCCCATCCGCGAACATTGCGGTCAACGCCGGCAGCAATAAGCCTTTTGGAGAGGTGTGGGCTAAGCAGGAAATGATCGATACGTAAACCTGCATTGCGGCTATAGGCATCGCGAAAATAATCCCAAAAAGTATAAATGATTTCCTCAGGATACAATTTCCGTATTGCGTCTGTCCATCCCTGTGATACCAGCGTTTTAAAAGCAGCACGCACTTCCGGCCTGAACAAGGCATCATCTACCCAGCGCTCCGGCTTGTAAACATCTATTTCAGTTGGCATTACATTATAGTCTCCCGTTAATACTACCGGAACACCCGATGCAAAAAGTCCTGCAGCATGATGAGTAAGCCTTTCAAACCAACGCATTTTGTAATCTAATTTCGGACCGGGGGCAGGATTGCCATTTGGCAGGTAAATACAACCGACAGTAATGCCATTAACCATTGCTTCTATATAGCGGCTATGGCTGTCTTCCGGGTCACCGGGTAATACCCTGCATACTTCCTGCAGGCTTTTCGATTGCGGGAAAGAATGGCGACACCATTCCAGCTCTTTTGTCCATGCCAGATGGCATTATAGCCTGCCTCCTGTATCGCACTTTCAGGAAATTTTTCCTGTGGCGCTTTTAACTCCTGCAGGCAAACAACATCCGGAGATGTTTCACTAAGCCAGCGCAGCAATACCGGTAAATGCCCGTTAACACCATTAATATTATAGGTAGCTATTTTCATGACACAAATAATTTAGCTGTAAGCAAAGCAACTTGCTAAATTGAAATGACTTTTAAATAAAGAAGTATTCAATGGTTGCAATTTAAGCATTTGATTACAGGCATTAAATTTCTTTAAAAAAATTATCTCTGCAAATTTTATGAGGGCATTTATTTTTTTGATAGGTATAAATTGTTTCGCGTAATCAATTCTCGCCTTTGCCATGTTGTCAGCAAAATTATTGTGGCATTTTTTTTGAAAACAATTGCAAAAAATACCACCATGCAAAAAGGAAGTATAAGAGTTCAGACAGAGAACATTTTTCCCATCATTAAAAAGTTTTTATACAGCGATCACGAAATTTTTATTCGCGAGCTGGTAAGTAATGCTGTAGATGCTACGCAAAAATTGAAAACGTACTCTTCTATTGGGAGAAGTAAAAGGTGATATTGATAATATTGATATTAATATTATTATTGATAAAGAAAAAAAGACATTAACCATTTCTGATAGAGGCATTGGAATGACGGCTGAGGAAGTGGATAAATACATTAACCAGGTTGCTTTCAGCAGTGCGGAAGAGTTTTTGGAAAAATATAAAGGAAAGAATGAAGCCAATATTATTGGTCATTTTGGCTTGGGATTTTATTCTTCTTTTATGGTGAGTGATAAAGTTGAAATCATTACAAAAAGTTATAAGGAAGATGCTAAAGCCGTAAGGTGGGAATGCGATGGAAGCCCGGAATTTACATTGGAAGAAACTGAAAAAGAAGAACGGGGAACAGATATTGTTTTATACATTAATGAAGAAAGCAAAGAATTTTTAGAAACAGAACGTATTCAAAATATGCTGGAAAAATTCTGTAACTTTTTGCCTGTTCCAATAAATTTTGAGGATAAGCAAATAAATAATACCAATCCTGCATGGACCAAAAAGCCCGCTGACCTTACACCACAGGATTACCAGGATTTTTATAAAGAATTATATCCATTTGGTGAAGCGCCTTTGTTCTGGATTCATTTGAATGTTGATTATCCATTTAATCTTACCGGTATTTTATATTTCCCCAAAGTAAAACAGAGTTTCGAAATTCAGAAAGATAAAATACAATTATACAGCAACCAGGTTTTTGTAACTGATGAAGTAAAGGATATTGTTCCTGAATTTTTAATGTTGTTGCATGGTGTAATTGATAGTCCGGATATTCCGTTAAATGTTAGCAGAAGTTATTTGCAAGGCGATCCGAATGTGAAGAAAATAAATTCTTACATCACTAAAAAAGTTGCTGATAAGCTCGATGAAATCTTCAAGAATGATCGAAAGTCATTTGAAGAAAAATGGGAAAGCCTTGGGCTTTTTGTAAAGTATGGAATGATAACGGATGATAAATTTTTAGAGAAAGCAAACAAATTTAATTTGTTTGAAAGATGCAGAAGGAGGAAAATTTTATACACTTGATGAATATCGTACCGCAACAGAAGCTTTGCAAAAAAATAAAGAAGGCAAATTGGTAATGTTATACACGACAAATCCGGTTCAGCAAAATAGTTATATACAAGAGGCAAAGAAAAAAAATTATATAGTTAGTAAAGATGGAAACTATTGTGGATGCTGCATTTATCAATAACATGGAAATGAAATGGAGCGATGTTCAGTTTGTACGAGTTGATGCAGATATTACTGATAATCTAATTGACAAGGGCGATCATATTGACAGTGTTTTAAGTAAAGATGATCAGTTGAAACTGAAAGATATGTTTCAGTTTGAAATTCCTGAGTTACATGTTACCGCAGAAGTAAAAGGCTTATCGGCTGATACACTACCGGTAATAGCTACACGCCCGGAATTTATGCGCAGAATGAAAGATATGGCGATGAATGGTGGCGGAGGCATGGGAAGTTTCTATGGAAATTTGCCTGAAGAAGTTACGCTCACGGTAAATGGTAATCATCCTGTTTATCAAAAGATATTAAAAGAAGAAAATAAAGATAAGCAGGAAAAAGAAGTTAGAAATTTAGCAGACCTTGCTTTGCTTTCACAAGGATTATTAAAAGGGAATGAACTTACAAATTTTATAAACAGAAGTGTTGAAATGATGGAAGGAAAGGAGAAGAGCAAAATAATATTAGAAGTCTAATTTAGATCAAAGAATGTTTTATAGCCCCGCTTTTTCGGGGCTATTTTTTTGAAAGGTTTCAAATGATTTCGTTTTCTGCTTCGGGCTCTTTCGATAAAATACTCAATTCCAAATATTGCAATTTTTTATAGTAGTATTCCTCTTCAAATCCTGCACTCAAAAAAGTTTCTTTATGAACCGGATTTGCATACATAATGTATATCTTTCTTTCATTTTCTTTAAATGATGAAAGAATATTTTTTACCACTTTTAGCATTACCACTTCATCAAACGGATTGAAGAAAAAGAAAACTGTTTGGTCTTTTTCAATCTTATAGTCGACTACGTCATCACAAATAATATGAAATCTTGCATGTGGATAAAGTAAAGAAGCCTTCCCGGTGTTTTCTTCAGCTGCATTGCATAACGCTTTTGCAAAATCAATCCCTGTTATTTTAAGAAAGCCATAATATGCTGCAACAACCATTACTCTTCCTTTGCCACAGCCAAAATCTACAATGTTTTTATTTTCGTGTGTGCTTTGCAGGTAGTTAAACCCTTTTTCAAGAATATAATAATTACATGCCTGGTAAATAGATGCATGAGAAAGATTTTTTCCCTTTACAGTTATTGTTTTAAGCCTGTCTAATTCTATTGTTCTAAGTTTATATTTTCTTTCACCTTTTATTTCATGATAAATACTAAAAAATGCCAGCGGAAAATTCCAATTCATTCCTATAAAAAACCAATACCTTATATAGTAAATAAACTTTTTTATAGAAATATAATTTAATTGAGTTGAGTTTCTGAAATCCTGAAATCTATAACCTTTAGCTGCAGATTAGTTTCACCGTTCCATTCATTCTCATCAATAGTATAAACGATGTCAACAGGCTTTTGCATTTGGAGCAAATGAAATTTTTCAGCCATATTAAATCCTATGCCGGTTAAAACAACATTATCTTTTTTTAACACGAAACGGATGTGTAATTCTTTTACAATCTTTGACCACGAAGTGTCATACACATTTTTAGTTATAAAAACAGGACGCAGATTTTCAGGGCCGTAAGGTTCCATTTGTGTGATGATGTTGTAAAAACTCTTCGTTATATTTTTGAAATCAATTTCTGCATCGATTATAATTTCAGGAATTAACAGGTGCGGTTCAATAATTGAAGAAACGACTTCTTCAAACTTATTGCTGAATGCCTCAATATTTGAAGGAAGCATTGTCATGCCTGCAGCTGCAAAATGGCCGCCGTAACCAATTAAATATTCCCTGCAGGAATGTATGGCTTCATATAAATTAAAGCCAGGAACACTTCGTGCGCTGCCTCCTACAAAGTCGCCACTTTGGGCAAGCACAACTGTTGGCCTATGGTATTTCTCAATAAGCCTGCTTGCAACTATTCCTACCACTCCTTTATGCCAGTGCGATTGAAATACAACCGTTGTTTTGCGGTTAATCAGTACGTCGTTGCTTTCAATAATTGCCAACGCTTCTTCAGTAATATTCGTATCTGCTTCTTTGCGGTCCGTATTATCGCTATGTAACATTTCAGCATACTCTTTTGCTTTTGTGTAGTCGTCTTCAATAAACATTTCCACAGCCTTCGTGGCATCGTCCATTCTGCCGGCGGCATTTACGCGTGGTGCAATAATAAATACCACATTATTGATAGAATACTTTTTTTGCATGCCACCAAGTTCTATTAAGGCTTTGATTCCGGCACAAGGATCGGTGTTTAGTTTTTGTAAACCATAGTAAGCTAAAATTCGGTTTTCGCCGGTAATAGGAACGATGTCTGCACCGATAGCAGTTACTACTAAGTCCAGGTAACAAAGATATTCATTTTCGTGTAGGCTTAACCGTTGTGAAAGAGCAGTAATAAGTTTGAATCCTACTCCACAGCCACAAAGTTCTTTGTAAGGATAATTGCAGTCTTTTTGTTTGGGATTTAAAATGGCAACCGCCGGAGGAAGTTCCCTATCGGGTAAGTGATGATCACATACAATAAAATCAATCCCTAACGATCTTGCATACCCGATAAGTTCAACAGATTTTATGCCACAGTCAAGGGATATAATAAGGGTGAAATTATTTTCTTTTGCAAAATCAATTCCCATTTTGCTTACACCATATCCTTCCCTGTAACGATGGGGAACATAAAAAGAAATATTTTCTTTTATGTATATTTTTTTAAGAAAACGAAACATACATGCAACAGAGGTTGTTCCATCCACATCATAATCACCAAAAACAAGAATTTTTTCATTATCATTAATTGCCTGCAAAATTCGCCCAACGGCTTTATCCATATCTTTCATAAGGAAAGGATCGTGAAGTTGCGAAAGTTGCGGCCTGAAATAATCTTTGGCTTTTTCAAAAGTATCTATACTTCTTTCGGCAAGAATTCTACAAAGGGAGTAATTAATTTGAAGGGATTGTTGTAATGAAATAATCTTACTTTCATCTGCAGATAATATTTTCCATCTCTTTTCCATGAACATGATTAACTAATGCTAATACCCAATTAATACTTTCTGTCTGTTGTATACATTACCAATTCCTGGAGCCCTTTCCTGATGTCGCTTTCCGGAAATTCTAATAATATTTTTAATGCTTCATCGCGATATTCTATCATTTTTTTTGCAGCATATTTAATTCCCCCGGTTTCTATTACTTTTTGCAAAACATATTTGATTTTGCCGGGATCTTTATTTTGATTTTTTATAATGTAAATAATTTTTCTTTTTTCAGATGTGTCAATATTATTTAAGGTATAGATTAATGGTAACGTAAGTTTTTTTTCTTTTAAGTCATTACCGGTTGGTTTACCTATATTTTCATTGCTGTAATCAAACAGATCGTCTTTAATCTGAAAAGCAATTCCCGTTTTTTCGCCAAACATTTTCATTTTTTCTGTAATAGCTTCATCGTTAGTTGTGCTCCAGGCGCCTACAGCACAGGCAGAAGAAAGTAATGAAGCTGTTTTGCTTCTTATTATTTCAAAATAAATATCCTCTTTTAGATTTAATTTCCTGGATTTTTCTAATTGAAGCAATTCGCCTTCGCTCATTTGTTTTACTGCATCCGATAAAATGTGAAGGTGTTTAAAATCTCCAGCCTCGGTGGAAAGCAGCAAACCTTTTGAAAGCAGATAATCGCCAACAAGAACGGCAATTTTATTTTTCCACAAAGCATTTATAGAAAAAAAACCTCTTCTTTCTAAGGATTCGTCCACTACATCATCATGCACCAAAGTAGCTGTATGTAGTAATTCCACCAATGCTGCTGCTCTGTAAGTAGATTCGTTCACAGTGCCATGAAGTTTTGCACTCAAAAAAACAAACATCGGTCTTAACTGTTTTCCTTTTCTTTTTATAATATATTTCATTATCCTGTCAAGCAGAGGCGTATTACTTTTTACTGATTCAGAAAATTTTTGTTCAAAAGTGTTTAGCTCTTCTGCAATAAGATCTTTCGAAAATTTCATACATTTATAAAAAGGCAATATAACACAAAAGCATAGTAAATATCTAATTAGGTTGGCACAATGAATTTTAAAATAGCAATAATAAAATGTAACTAAAGAGTAAAACTTAATGATGATGCAGCAGTAGAGGTGAAATATTGGTCTATTGATTACGAAATTGTAAAGATATATAAATGGTTCAAAATCTAAATAATTGCTAAAAAAAATTTGAATTTTGATATTCGTTTAATATTTTTGCAACTAATCAACTAGTTTATTTAGAAATCATTAATCAAAAAGTTATGGCAAGCAAAAAGTACAAATTATTACTAATAGGGATATTATCCCTTTTATCCTTCGGCGTTTTCGCCCAGGATACCGGAGTTTATAATATTTATGATTCGAGTGTTGTTCCCAAAAAGGGAATGGCGCAACAAAACGAATTCATGAATAACACTTATAATTTCCCGGCGAAGCCTCGTAGTGAAACAGAAATTGGTATTTCAGGCGGCCTGTTTTCGGTGAGTGGTGATGTTTCTTCAAAACTGCCTACTTTTGGTTTTGGCATACATGTTCGTAAAGCATTAGGTTATCTTTTATCTGTAAGATTGCAATATGAAAATGGTACTGCTGAAGGACTAAACTGGAAGCCATCAGTTGGATATGCAAATAATCCGGCGTGGTCAACTTATTATAATTCTGCAGCACTGGTACCCGTATATTACAATTACCGTACGAAAGTTCAGAACCTCGATTTGCAGGGATTATTTACTCTTAATAATATACGGTTTCACAAACAAAAAACAGGTTTTGTTATTTACGGAGGTGTAGGTTTTGGTGTGACAGCTTATGATACAAAAGTGGATGCTTTAAACGGTTCAACGCCATATAACTTTACTTCAATTACCCAATCTGGCTATTCGAATAGAAAAGATATTCGTAAAGCATTAAAGAGATATTCTGGATGGTAGTTATGAAACAAATGCTCAAAACGATAGACAAAATGACCCTCATTCCGGCGATAAAACTTTAAAACCATCAGGTAGTTTAATAGGTGGTCTGGCTTTCAAGTTAAGTAGCAGAATCAATCTCGCACTCGAAGATAAATTTACTTTTATCAAAGATGATTTGCTTGATGGACAACAATGGCCTGAACGTCCGCTAACTGATCCGGTTCAGACGCGTGATTTTGACACTTATAATTATCTTTCGTTAGGATTGAACTTTAATATTGGCAAAAAAGCTGTTGAACCTTTATGGTGGATTAACCCACTTGATTATGCTTATAGCGAAATTAATAATCCTAAGCACATGAAATTACCTAAACCGGTATTTGATGATGCTGATGGCGACGGTGTTGTTGACCAGCTTGACAAAGAACCGAATACACCTGCAGGCTGTCCTGTTGATACACACGGTGTTTCAAGAGATACCGATGGTGACGGCGTACCTGATTGTAAAGACAAGCAATTGATTACTCCTACAGAATGCCAGCCTGTTGATGCTGATGGCGTAGGTAAATGTCCCGATCCGGAATGTTGCAAAAACATGGTAGCTCCTCCAGTGGGTTGTCAAATTGGAGATTTACCAAGCGTTTCTTTCAAGGGAAACAGCGGTAGCGTGAGCAACGATGCCAAAGCAATGTTGGCAACAGTAGCTTCTAAATTAAAAAATAATGCTGATTGTTCAATAATTGTTACAGGCTATCCTGCAGCTTCTAAAGCTTCACAGGCACTTTGTAATAAAAGAGTAGCAGCTATTAAAGCTTACTTAACAGAAAAAGAAGGAATAAGTGCAGATCGTATTGAAACTAATTGTGAAGTAGGCGGCGGTGATGCCAATACTGTTGATATTAAATCTAAATAAAAAGTCCACTTTTTGCTCAATGATAAGACCCTTCCCTCTTGGGGAGGGTCTTTATGTAATTATCAAAATATTAACTCCCTCGATTTCTGTAATGTTTTTTTTTAAATCATTTTTGGTTAAAATCGCTTAATTTCGCAGCTCTTTATGATGAAATTTGTAGTCTTTTTATCTTTGCCTCTTTTGATGTTAGTCGGTTGTTCTACACAATTCAATAAAGTGCTCAAAAGCAAAGATTTTGATTATAAGCTTAAGAAAGCAGATGAATACTATGCCAATAAAAAATATAAGAATGCCGAAGAGTTATATGTAGAATTATTTTCAGTTTTTAAAGGCACAGAAAAATTTGAGGAGCTATATTATAAATATGCATATTGTTCGTTCTATCAAAAGAACTTCCCCGATGCCGAAAACCTTTTTAAAGGTTTTTTAGAAGTATTTCCAAACAGTGACAAAGCTGAAGAAGTGGCCTATATGCAAGCATATACTTTTTATTTACAATCCCCTAAAGCGGAACTCGACCAAATAAATACAAATAAGGCTATTGGAATGATGCAGTCATTTATAGGGACACATCCTAACTCTGAAAGAATAAAAGATGCAAATGAGATTATTGCTAAGTGCAGGAGTAAGCTCGAATTGAAGGAATACAAAGCTGCGCAATTATATTATGATCTCCAGCAATACCGTGCAGCTGGCATTTCATTTACTAATTTATTGAACAGCTATCCTGAATCAGGCAAAGGAGATGATTATATGTACATGGCTGTTAAATCTTATTATCAATTTGCGAAATTAAGCATACCTGATAAACAGGAAGAACGCTATCAAAAAGTATCTGCCGAATATTTTGATTTTGCAGACAGGTACCCTGAGAGTAAATTATTGAAAGAAGCTGAAAATTATAAAAACCTTAGTTTGAATAACATTAAAAAATTAGAAAATGAGTAAATTAAGACGCCAGCAGAGCGCCAACACCAGTAACGTTGTAGAAACAAAAAACCTCACTGATGTGAAGGCAAAAACAGGAAACTTATATGAATCAATTGCTGTAATAGCAAAAAGGGCAAATCAAATTAATATTTCTATTAAAGAGGAACTTCACAATAAACTGGAAGAATTTGCCAGTCATACTGATAGTCTTGAAGAAATTCATGAGAATAAAGAACAAATAGAAATTTCCAAGGCATACGAAAGAATGCCAAATCCTGCGCTTCTTGCTACGACCGAATTCATGGAAGATAAAATTTACTATCGCAGGAACGAAGATAATAATCTCTTTGATTAAGTTCTGGTTCATATTAGTATGATTTTATGTTAATCTTTGGATAAGAAACGATAATTTTAATGGCGGCATAAGACCGCCATTTTTAATTATAATAGCTTTATAAATTGCTCTACTTTATTTTTTAAGAATGACACCGGAATATTTAAATAAAATGAACTCTGACATTTTAAAAGGGAAAAAAATATTGTTGTGTATAACAGGAAGTATTGCTGCTTATAAATCGATATTCCTGCTACGGCTGCTGATTAAAAATGCTGCTGAAGTAAAGGTGATTATGACAAGGTCTGCAACTGATTTTGTTTCGGCACTAACCCTTTCTACCTTGTCAAAAAATAAAGTACTATCTGGAGCTTTTTGATGATGAAACCTGGGCAAATCATGTAATGCTGGGTCGTTGGGCAGATGTGCTGTTGATTGCACCAGCTTCGTGCAATACTTTAGCCAAAATGGCAAATGGTATTTGTGACAATTTGTTATTGGCTACTTATCTTTCTGCCGTTTGTCCTGTTTTAATTGCGCCTGCTATGGATGAAGATATGTGGCGTCATCCGGCAACACAAAAAAACATTGATATCTTAAAGCAAAACGGAAATAAACTGTTACCTGTAAATAAAGGAGAACTAGCCAGTGGGTTAAATGGGGAAGGACGCATGGCAGAACCGGAAGAAATTATAAAGTATCTGGAATTTTTTTTTTCAAAACAAATAAGTTTGAAGGGCCTTAGAACATTGGTTACTGCCGGGCCAACTTATGAGGCGATTGATCCGGTAAGGTATATTGGAAACCGATCGACGGGTACCATGGGAATTGCTTTAGCAGAAGAATTAAATGCAAGAGGCGCTTATGTACATCTCGTTATTGGACCCTCCGAAGCCTATATCCCTCCAAATATAGAAACTACAAAAGTTAGTTCAGCCACTGAAATGTATGAAGCAAGCTTAAAATATATAAGCGATTGCGATATTATAATAATGGCAGCAGCCGTTTCGGATTATTCACCTGAAAATCCAGCAAAAGAAAAAATTAAAAAAGATGATGATTTTTTATCGCTGAAGTTAGTTAAAACAAAAGATATATTATCAGCAGCCGGTAAATTAAAAACCGCACATCAAACGCTGGTCGGATTTGCTTTGGAAACAAATAATGAAAGAGAGAATGCATTAAAAAAACTTGCAAAAAAAAATGCAGATATTATTGTTCTGAACTCTTTAAATGATGAAGGAGCCGGCTTTGGAAAAGGCACTAACAAAATTATTATTTTTGATAAAAAAGGCAATGAATACAATTTTGATACAAAATCAAAAATTGATGTCGCTAAAGATATTGTAAACACCATTATTAATTATAGAAATGTATAAAGTACCTCTTTTTTTATTTTTACTTTTTTCAACATCTGTTGTCTACTCACAAGAACTTAGGGCAAGGGTAAATGTTATTAGTAACCGGGTATCACCTGGAGGTGTTGACAAAAAAGTATTTCAAACTTTACAAACTGCTCTTACTAATTTTGTGAACAATAGTAAATGGACTTCCGATAACTTTGCCCAGCAGGAAAAGATTGATTGTAGTTTTCTGTTAAATCTTGAATCTTCTGATGACCCCAATATTTATAAAGCTTCTCTGACAATTCAATCTGCCAGGCCCATTTTTAATTCGTCCTATTCTTCCCCAATAATTAATTTTCAGGATAATGACATAATATTTAAATATGCTGAGTTTCAACAATTGGAGTTTAACGATGCCAGGGTTTCCGGAACAGATCCTTTGGTTTCAAATCTAACTGCCATATTTGCTTATTACATAGATATCATTATAGGCATGGATTATGATTCATTTTCACCAAGGGGAGGAAATTCTTTTTTTCAAAAAGCGAAAAATATTGTGAATAATGCGCCCGAGGGCAAAGGTATTTCCGGCTGGAAGGCTTTCGATGGCACAAGAAACAGGTATTGGCTCTCAGAAAATTTATTAAACAGCAGGTACACAATTATTCATGATGCCATATATAATTATTACAGATTGGGGATGGATAAGCTTTATGATGAAGAAGCAAACGCAAGGATTCAAATGTTAAATGTGCTTAATCTTCTTAATAATTTGAATGTTGAAAATCCAAGCCTAATGGTCATGCAGTTTTTTTTCATGGGAAAATCGCAGGAACTTATAAAAATATTTTCGAAAGCGTCTCCTCCGGATAAATCAAGAGCGCTGGAATTTTTACAGCGGTTAGATGTTCCTAACGCACCTGCATATAAAGAAGCACTTAAATGATGAAGAATATTTTTTTTTTAATGGTGTTAAGTTTATTTATTTCATGTTTGGGAAAAAATAAAGTCCCTTCAGAAATCATTAAACAAGATGAAATGAAAAAAATTTTATGGGATGTGATAAGAGCCCAGGCGCTTTCTACAGCCATCGCAAGAAAAGATTCTACCGTAAATGAGGTAGCAGAAACAAAAGTACTGACGCAAAAAGTATTTGAAATCCATAAAATTACGTCAACTTCCTTTAATCAAAGTTATAACTGGTACACTAATCATCCTGACATGATGCGAACTATTTTTGATAGTCTGAATGCTCAAAATCAAAGGGAGAGTCAATTGGATATGAAGGCAGAAAACCACTCCTTAAAATTAAATCCTATAAGAAAATTAAATCCTATAAGAAAAATGGATTCATTAAAATAATTAGAATAACATAGATGAATAAAGTATTTAGCAATGCCGAAGAAGCAGTAAATGATATAACGGACGGAAGTATTCTAATGTTCGGTGGTTTTGGCTTATGTGGAATACCGGAAAATTGTATAACTGCTTTGGTAAAAAAGAAAATTAAAAATCTTACATGTATTTCAAATAATGCAGGGATCGATGATTTTGGAATTGGATTGTTATTGCAGCAAAAGCAGGTAAAAAAAATGGTTGCCTCTTATGTTGGCGAAAATGCAGAATTTGAAAGGCAATTGTTAAGTGGAGAACTTGATGTTGAATTAATTCCGCAAGGCACCCTTGCAACAAGATGTATGGCTACAGGATATGGTTTGCCTGCATTTTTCACTCCTGCAGGTGTAGGAACAGAAGTTGCCGAGGGGAAGGAATTGCGTAAATTCAATGGTAAGGAATATCTTATGGAGTATGCATTTAACCCCCATTATGCGCTGGTTAAAGCGTGGAAAGGTGATACTGCAGGAAATCTGATTTACAAAGAAACGGCAAGAAATTTTAATCCATTAATGGCGATGGCCGGCAAAATAACTATTGCCGAAGTAGAAGAATTGCTACAGCCGGGCGAATTGGACCCTAATCAAATTCATACACCAGGAATCTATGTTCACAGAATTTTTAAAGGTGAAAACTATGAGAAAAGAATTGAGCATAGAACTGTAAGAAATTAGATTATAGCATAAAAGAATATTTCAATTATCACTTTAACGCATGTTAGATAAAAACCAAATAGCACAGAGAATAGCTCAGGAATTGAAAGACGGCTTTTATGTAAACCTTGGGATTGGTATACCCACACTTGTTGCAAACTACATTCCTAAAGAAATTGATGTAGTGTTACAATCGGAAAATGGCTTGTTAGGAATGGGACCTTTCCCGTTAGAAGGAAGTGAGGATCCGGATTTAATTAATGCTGGAAAGCAAACTATAACTACACTTCCAGGTTCAGCTTTTTTTGATAGTGCGATGAGTTTCGGAATGATTCGTGCCGGTAAGGTTGATCTTACGGTGCTTGGTGCAATGGAAGTAAGTGAAGATGGAGATATCGCCAATTGGAAAATTCCGGGTAAAATGGTTAAAGGTATGGGCGGTGCTATGGATCTTGTTGCCAGCGCAAAAAATATTATTGTTGCAATGATGCATACTAACCCTAAAGGCCAGTCGAAATTGTTAAGGCAATGTACACTTCCACTAACGGGCGTAGGTTGTGTAAAAAAAATCGTAACGGAACTGGGTGTTTTAAATGTTACCGAATATGGGTTCCATTTAATTGAGAGAGCACCGGGGGTTACTGTTGAAGAAATTAAAAGTAAAACTGAAGGGAAACTTTATTATGCTGAAAATGTGCCTGAAATAAAACTGTAAAATCCGGAATAGATCGTTAATCAATTAAAGAATTTTTCATTGCAAAAAAAACAAGCCCTACAGAATTTTTTACACCAAATCTTTCCATTAACCTGTCTTTAATTGCTTCAACAGTTCTGGCGCTAATATCCATTTTTTGCGCAATTTCCTGGGCAGTATATTCAAGACACACTAATGATAGTACTTCTTTTTCCCTCTCACTTATTACTACTTCACTGTTAAGGTTTGGATTGAATTTTTGCTTTGAATAATTCTTTTTAATAAGAACACGATTCACAAAATTATTTAGATAGAAACCGGTTCTCATTACATCCATTATTCCTTGCTTTATCTCTTCAGGGTCGGTACTCTTTAATAAGTATCCATTCGCACCACTATCCATAAGATGTCCAACAAAACGTTCGTCTTCATACATGGTTAGAATCAGAATTCTGATTGCAGGAAAATGTTTATTTAAATATTTAGTTGTTTCAATACCATCTTTTACCGGCATTTTAAGGTCCATTAATATTATATCAGGGTTGGCATTTTCAACTCCCTGAATAAGCTCTTCTCCATTTTCAGCTTCAAGCACGAATTCTATATTATGATACGGCCTTAACGAAAGTATAACCCCTTTTCGGAAAATTTTATGATCATCAGCTATGGCAACTTTAATTGTATCCATAATTAATCTAACGTGTTTAAATAAAGGATAAGTATGTTACAAATGAATTATTTAAAATTTCATTTATCTAGCGGGAGCTTTCCCTCGGCACTTCAATTGTTACTTTATAATAAGTTTGGGTGCTGTCAATATCAAAAGAAATATTACCCTTTAACACCTTAATTCTACTTTCTATATTTTTTAATCCGAGACCTCCTGAATCATAACTTAATTTTTCGAATTCCTGCTGAAGAATACCTTTTCCATCGTGATGAATACGAAAATAAGAAAAATTACCTTGCACATTTTGTGTGAGATGGATAAATCCTGCGCAACTATGCTTAATAATATTTGTTACAAGTTCCTGCAATACACGAAAAATAAGTAACTCCTGCTCTTCCTTTAATCTCTCCCTGTTATCATGAAAGCGGGCACTTGCATTAATTACACCTGAGCCGTTTATTTTTTCAAAAAGATCTTTTATTGCAGATTCTAACCCAAAATTTTTAAGAGTCGGAGGCATAAGACTGTGCGATATATTTCGTATGAGTTGTATGCTGTCGTCAATAATTTGTTTAGCGCTAAAAATCGACTGCAATTGTACAGCAGGTTCCTGGTGAATCAAATTTTCGTTCAGGTATAGCCGTGCCGTAGCCAAAAGTGGGCCTGCATCATCATGCAGGTCTGCAGCAATGCGTTGTCTTTCTTCTTCCTGGAAATTAATTGAAGCTTTAAGCAACATTTGTTGCTTTTCTTCTTCAAGCTTCTGCAATTGTTTATTAAACTTAATAACCCTTCGCTGATGAAATACAACAACCGATACAAGAGTTATAGCCATTACAAACATTCCGATGGTACCTAATATAAGTACATTAGATACACCAAAAGTATTTTCAGAAGTTTGTAAGAAGAACATGAAGAAGTTTAAGCTTTTAGTTTTTTAATTTATATGATAATAAATCATCCCATTCTTTATTTTTTTGTTTTTGATTGTGTATAGGGGTAGGTTTCATAAGCATTGCTATCGAAAGTAAAATATTCTTAATAACGTTAAATGCTGAGTTGATAACAACGTATTGAAACTGAAAATTCTTGTTATCCATCATATTTTCTGTCATTATATAAAGAAAAAATGTCCCTGATAAATAAATCAGAAACGTAATTATGATCCAAAAATTGGTTGTGGAATATACAAAAAGATTATTGTTTCCCTTGATTTGCACCGTTAAATAATAAATACAAAGGATGATAATCACGATTGACTCTACCCCAACTGCAAATGAATCAAAATCATTCATTTGATTAATTAGGAAGAAATCGATAAATGCAAAGATGGTAAACACACCAAAAACTGCGGGGATTACTTTTTTTATTAATATCGTTGGTAAAGCAAAATAATAGTAAAGGCAAAAAAAAGAAAACTCTAATATGGTAAAAAGAGCGAGGAGTATAAAGTCAATATGTATGCGATTCTCAAATAAATAGTATGCGAATATTTCATTTAGATTGCAGTATAAAACATAAAAAAAAATTACCCATAGTGTTTTTTCCTTATTATTTCTTTTAAATAATAAAAAGAAAACTATGGGCAACAAATTTGAAAAAGTACCTAAGTATGAAATTAATTTAAAAATAGCAGGTCAGTTTAAAACCAAATATAACCATCTATTTTAAATTTTAAAAATTATGCACCTAATACTTCAATAATTCCGTTAACACCTTCCCAGTAAATTGTTCTGTCTGCAACTATAGCATCCTGTTTAATGATATCTCCTGTATTGGTAACTACAGAAAATTCAAGAATGTCTTTTCCTTCAGCATCAACAGCAGTATAAACTAGATGCTCTTCATTCATGTTGGTAAGACATTTGCGAAAGTTAATACCTACACAACCAGGTTGGGCCATAATTTGCTCCAGAATGTTACGCCCAATATAATAACCTTGCGTTGCAGTTGGATTAGCTTTTTTAAAAGCATTTACTAATTGAATTCCTTCGGCGAGGCCAATGTTTTCACCTACTTCAGCGAGGCTCTTTGTTTCTAAAAGTGCATTTTGTGTCATAGTTGTAAATTTTAAGTAACGTTTGTGGTTTTTATTGATAATTTCCACCACTAACTTCATTAAAAACGAGATATTTATCAATCAGTATTTTATTGTTGAAATAGGCTTAAATGTGTCGAAATCCTTTTTAGGCAAGTGTTTAAGAGCAAAATATAGCGCATAATGTCTATTAGAAATGGGGTAAATATACGTTAAAAAATAGTAAAATTACTATTGAAATAAATAGCATTTATACGATAGTGCTAATACTATGAAGTAAAACCAGAAAAAGGAGTGAGATTAAATTTAGCTTTTATAAAAAGCAGAGAGGTGTTTTGAAATTTTTTTTACAGGTGTGCGCATTCATAGCGATATGATTTACAATAGAATTAGCTACCCCTTATTTATTTGTGCAATATAATATTATTATACGATAATGAACTGATAAAAATATCAATTTGACTCAAAAATAAGCCATCTGATATGATTTTGGAAAGCACAAATACTTATTTTTATTAATGTAATTAATACCTTTTATTTTGGTGAAAATGTAAAAAACAATAGTTAATTAACTAAGCCGAAATAGTAAAATCACTAACGTGTATTTACTTTAAAAAATTGTTCTGTATTGAAAAATAAAAGGATTTTTCTGAAATAGATTTGCAGATTCTTCGTTATAGTTTTATATTTTTACTACTTATACTACCATTAAAAACGTAAGCTTACAAATCCATGTCTATTACCTCACTAATTAAAATTGCGATAGCTGATGATCACAAAATTTTCAGAGACGGAATAAAAATGGCTCTTTCTACTAAAGAAAATTTAAAAATGATATGGGAAGCGGAAGACGGGAAAGATTTAATGCATAAAGTTGGTATAAAAAAACCAGATGTTTTATTGATGGATATAAGAATGCCGGAAATCGATGGCATCAACGCAATTTCTATGCTTCGTAAAGAATATGATGATATAAAAATAATTGTGCTTACTATGTACGATGATCAGCAGATGATTAGTAAAATGATGGAGATGGGTGCTAACGCTTATCTTACAAAAACTACTGACCCTGATGAAATTTACGAGGCCATTCTCACTTGTATGAATGATGATTTTTATTTTAATCAATTGGTGAATAATGCCGTTATGGGCAAGTTGATGCAAAAGAAAAATGTCCGGCATCATTATGGAAACAACACCCCTATTACATTTAGCGAAAAAGAATTAAAAATATTGCAACTGCTTGCAGAAGATAAAACCACGGAAGAAATTTCCAAAATCATTTTTTTAAGCCCGAGAACTATTGAAACTATTCGCCAGAATATGAAAAATAAAATAGGTGCTAAAACTATCGGAGGATTAATAACCTATGGCATGAGAAATAGGATGATCGAGTAGTAAATTAATCTTCTATTTTAGTATAAAATATATTTCTTAAGATAATTTGTTGAGATGACTCACATAATAGCCGGTCATTATTCCATGCAGCTTTTGTTTTATTAATTCCAAATCATCCGGTTTATTTACGTACAATGGTGGCAGAAAATGCAATTCCATTTTTGATGGCCAGAAGAAAAATGTTTTTCCCGGGGGTAAAACCTTTTTTGTATTAAATATCAATGCCGGCAAAATGGCGTTCCCAGTTTCAACAGCGAGTTTAAATGCACCATCATGAAATTCTTTTATTGGCACGTCTGTTTTATTTCTGGTTCCTTCAGGATAAATACACATGTGCATTCCCGTTTCAAGGACTTCTTTCATTTTTTTAAAACTATTCTTCCGGCTATTCTTGTCATTTCTATCAACTAATATTGATCCTCTTTTATAGATCAAACCAAATATTGGGATTTTAGCCATTTCTATTTTTGCTATTGTCTTGTTAGCTCTTGGTATAAACGGAGTAGTTAACGGAACATCCATAAACGAATTATGATTGCAAATAACAATATAGTTTTCTCCTTTTTTAAAATTTTTTATTCCTCTTACTTTTAAACTGCATCCGCTCAAAAAGAAAAATATACGCATCCATATCTTTGAAATAATCCTGAAAATATCAGTTCGTTTTGGTTCTTTTATTACTCCAATTAGCCACATAAGTATTGCAACAGGAAGCATGGTAATTATAAAAATTATGAGAGCCCATGCAGCAAAAATTCTGGCAAGAATGGTTTTCAATATTGCAAAAGTTTTTTAATGAATTACAATTTCCAATCAATGGCTGATTTTTTTTGAATTGCAAGTAATTCATTTGTTTTTGAAAAATGCTTACAACCAAAGAAGCCTTTATCAGCACTAAATGGAGATGGATGAGCCGCTTTTAAAACGTAATGTTTTGTTTCATCAATTATCGACTGTTTATCCTGGGCAAATTTCCCCCACAATAAAAAAATAATTCCTTCTTTTTCTTCAGAGATTTTTGAAATTACGGTATCAGTAAATTGAAGCCATCCTATTTTACTATGGCTCCCGGGTTCATTTTGTCTAACGGTTAACGACGCGTTTAACAGCAAAACTCCTTGTTCCGCCCATTTTTCAAGATTTCCATTTTTCGCAGGAGGAATGCCGAGATCACTTTCAAGTTCTTTAAAAATATTTACCAAAGAAGGTGGTTTTGGAATTCCATCCGGAACCGAAAAACTTAGTCCGTGTGCCTGACCTTTATTATGATAGGGGTCTTGCCCCAATAAAACAACTTTCACTTTTAAAAATGGAGTTTTATTAAAAGCATTAAAAATTAATTGCCCCGGCGGATAAATTATTTTACCGGCAACTCTTTCTGCTTTTAAAAAAGTTACTATTTGTTGAAAATATACTTTATCAAATTCTTCTTTTAAAATACTTTTCCAGCTTTCTTCAATCTGAACATCCATTCAATTTTATTTTTATAAAAATACGAAAGGCATCAGAACTAACATGACTGATTTGTAAATGAATGGCGGGTTTTTTTATGAAGCCGACATCCATGGATAATGATAAAAGCCGGATTCTTTAAAATTTTATTATAAAAGGTTGGTGTGACCCCGACACGATTCGAACGTGTGACCCACAGCTTAGAAGGCTGTTGCTCTATCCACTGAGCTACGGGGCCGGAAATATTAATAATACATTGAATTTATAAAGAAAATTTTTTTGCAAATATAGTTTAATTCAGGGCTGGCCGCCAAATATGAAATATGTTTATTTACAGGTTAACATGCCCCCGGGATCATGTGACAAAAATTCAATTATTTTTTTCTTCCAACTCCATTATTTTTTCAAAAAGCTTTTCATATTCAGCATTGGTTTTTTGCAATTCACTTGAATTCTCCTTGTATTTATTTTCTGCATTTAAAAACTTTTGTTTTTCCAGGTAAATATTTGGCGAAGCAAGATCGGATTCCAAAGCTGTTTTTTCTTTGTTAAGCTTTGCTATTTTTTCTTCAAGTTGTTGAAAAAGCTTTTGTGTTTTTTGTAACTCTTTTTGAGACTCTTTATTAATAGAATCATTATTGTTTGATTTCTTTTGAACAGGCTCTTCCTTTTTTTTCTCAACTATTAATTCTTTCTTTTTCGAAGCTTCATTTTCCGCAGATTTTCTTTCCTGCTTCCACCTTTCCCATTCATCGTAAGTTCCAACAAACTCTTTTATTTCATGGTCTTCAATTTCCCATATTTTATTAGCTGTTTTAGTAACAAAATACCTGTCGTGGCTTACCAGAATATAAGCTGCCTTCATATTTATTTAATGCTTCAATAAGTAAGTCAACAGAATGAATATCGAGATGGTTGGTAGGTTCATCCAGTAATAAAAAATTTGCTTTGCTTACAATTGTTTTTGCAAGTGCAACTCTTGCTTTTTCGCCACCGCTTAATACTTTAATTTTTTTTTCAACATCATCACCACTGAATAAAAAGCAACCTAGCAAAGTTCTTAATTCAAGTTCTGTTTTACCGCTGCCTGAATAATTCATTTCTTCAAGAACCGTATTGTTTAAGTTCTAATGCTTCCAATTGATGCTGTGCATAAAATGCATCTTTAACATTATGGCCCCAATTCTTTCTCCTTCAAAAGGTTCTGTTCCTGCAAGCATTCGTAATAATGTTGATTTACCTTTTCCGTTAGCGCCAATCAATGCAATCTTATCGCCACGGTCAATTTCTGCTTCTGTATTTTCCACAATTTTTACATCTGCCAAAACTTTTTGTTACATGTTTTAGAGTAGAAAGAACTCTTCCGGGCTGTTTATCAACCGTAAAATTGATTCTCATGTTTGGCCTTTCTAATTCAGTATTTTCAATGCGGTCAATTTTATCCAGTCGTTTCATGAGACTTTGCGCCTGTGCAGCTTTGCTGGCTTTTGCTTTAAAGCGTTCAACAAATCTTTCCTGCTGGCGAATATAATCCTGCTGATTTTCATAAGCTCGTTGTTGCAGTTCTATTCGTTGTTCTTTTTCCTGTCATAATAAGCATAATTGCCGGTATAAATATGCAATTCCTGCTGATATAATTCAACAATTTTTGTAACCATTCTATCAAGAAAATATCTATCATGGCTTACAATAACAACGGTACCCTGATAATGCTGCAAATATTTTTCAAGCCATTCAATAGATGGTAAGTCCAAATGGTTTGTAGGTTCATCAAGCAGCAAAACATCAGGATGCATCAATATCATCTTTGCCAGCAACACTCGCATGCGCCAGCCACCGCTAAATTCTTTATAAGGCCGATTTAAATCTTCATTCGCAAAGCCTAGTCCTTGTAAAATTTCTTCTGTTTTATGATGAATATCATAACCACCTAATACTTCAAGCTCATGTAATTTATCAGCATATAAATGAGCCAACGTTTCATCAGAAGTTTTTTCTAATTCAATTCCTATTTCTTCAATTTCTTTTTCTAATTGTTTACTTTTTCAAAAGCGCCTAATGCCACCTCCAAAATAGAATCGTCTGTATCAAAACTTAACAGGTCCTGGTGAAGATAACCAATAGTTGTTTCTCTTACCTTTTTCAACAGTTCCTTTAGATGGCAGATATTGTCCTGTAAATACTTTTAATAAAGTTGATTTGCCCGTTCCATTATAACCAATTAAACCAATTCGTTCGTTCGGCTGAATATGCCAGGTTGCATCTTCCACAATAATTCTTGCACCAAATTCAAACGTTACATTTTGTAATCCTAATAGCATAATATTTTTTTATAAGCGTGCAAAATTAAGTTCTATTTCGCTTATTATATCATCGCTTTATACTCACTCACCTTTATATGTTATTTTTGGCAAAAATTTATATTGATGAAAAGATTATTGGCAATTATATTTTTAGCAGTTATTTTATTTGGGGTTTATTGGTTTTTTTTTAAGAAAAGTACCCATTCGTCTGAGGCAAAACAGGGAGCTATAAAAATAAAAAAACACTCGGAAGAATTTAATTTGAGTATTGAAAATGTAATAAACGAATATCTCAGGATGCGGGATGCTTTTGCCGATGGTGATACTATAAAAATTAAAGATCAAATTCTAAAATTTGTGAGCACCGTTGATAGCTTAAAATTGAATGATCTTAAAAAAGACGATTCCCTTATTTTAACATCCGCACAACAGCAGGTAAGCGATATGAAAGTGAATGCTGAGGATATTTTGCAACAAAAAGATATTAAAGAAATGCGTGAAGATTTTAGAATGGTTTCCGAAAATTTATATCCTTTTCTGAGAACCATATCTTATGAAGGGCCAAAACTTTACTGGCAAAATTGCCCCACGGCTTTCGGACAGGATAAAGAAGGAAGCTGGATGAGCAATACTTCCGAAATAGTTAATCCTTATCTCGGTAAAAATCACACTGAATGCGGTGAAATAAAAGATTCGCTTCAGTAATTTTATTTTTAATCTACCTATTGAAAGTGAAAAAGTTATTTGCCTTTGCTTTTTTATTGACGCCTTTTTTTTCTCTCTGTCAAAATAAATTTACCCTAAGTGGTTATGTAAAAGATTCGCTTTCGGGTGAAACATTAATAGGGGCCACTGTTTCTATTTTAGGAGAATCAAAAGGAATTACATCTAACCAATTTGGATTTTATTCTATTACGCTTCCGGCCGGAACTTATAATTTTATTTGTTCTTATGTTGGCTACGTCCCTCAAATAGCAAAGATTGACTTACATGCTAATGTTGAATATAATTTTGAAGTAGCTTCTAAAGTTACAACGGAGCAGGCTGTAATTATTTCTTCCAAAAAGAGGGATGCAAATGTAAAGAACGCACAGATGGGAAAGATCGATCTTTCTATTAACCAGATAAAATCAATACCTGCTTTTTTAGGAGAAATAGATATTTTAAAAACGATACAACTTTTGCCAGGAGTTCAAAGCGCCGGCGAAGGCAGCTCTGGTTTGTATGTAAGAGGTGGTGGGCCGGATCAAAATTTAATTTTATTAGATGATGCAGTTGTGTATAATACGGGTCATTTATTTGGCTTCTTTTCAATTTTTAATGGGGATGCAATTAAAAATACATCTTTAATTAAAGGCGGCATGCCTGCGCAATATGGTGGGCGACTATCAAGCGTACTCGATATTTCAATGAAGGAAGGCAATGATAAAAATTTTGTGGTTCAGGGCGGCATTGGTTTAATAGCATCAAGATTTTCAATAGAAGGGCCGATTAAAAAAAATAAAGCTTCTTTTATAATTTCCGCAAGAAGAACTTATGTTGATGCATTAGTAAAGCCATTTGTAAGAAAAACAAGTTCCTTTTATGGATCAGGTTATTATTTTTATGATTTAAATGCAAAGATCAATTATAAATTTTCCGAGAAAGACAGGATTTATCTAAGCGGATATTTTGGAAAAGATAAGTTTGATTTTGTTAATGGACAGCAATCTTTGAAAGTATATATTCCCTGGGGAAATTCTACGGGAACTTTACGTTATAATCATGTTTTTAATAATCGTTTATTTTCCAATACAACTATTGTTTATAACGATTACAAATTCAATTTTGGCGCCAATCAAAATAATTTTCAGCTCAACCTTCTTTCAGGTATTAAAGACTGGAATATAAAAGAAGATTTTGATTTGTATCCTTTCACCAACCACAAAATAAGATTTGGAGCCCTATACACTTATCACACATTCACGCCGTCAGTAGTGAGTGGAAGCCAGGATACCGTTGTATTTAAACCAAATAATGCCCAGCAAAAATATGCGCATGAAGCAGCGATATATCTCCAGGATGATTGGGATGTTAGCGATAAAATAAAAATTAATGCAGGCATTCGTGAAAGTTTATTTCAGCAAATAGGAAGTTATAAGGCTTATACAACAGACGCTGATGGAAATCGTATTGATAGTTCTGTTTATAAAAAAGGACAACCCGTAATCACTTATTTTGGATTTGAACCCCGCTTTACAATTCGCTACGCCATTACTGATGAAACATCTCTTAAAGCATCCGTAACAAGAAACTTTCAATACATTCATTTGGTAAGCAATGCGGGCACAACATTACCTACAGATGTGTGGGTGCCGAGTACTTTAAAAGTAAAGCCACAGGAAAGTTGGTTATATGCTTTAGGTCTATTTAAAAATTTTAACGACAATACTTACGAAACATCCATAGAAGTTTATTATAAACAAATGAAAAACCAGATTGAATATCAGGATGGGTATGTGCCTTCAACTTTGGAAGACACTGAAAATTTTTTCACTTTTGGTAAAGGATGGAGTTATGGAACTGAATTATTTATTAATAAAACAAAAGGAAGATTAACCGGTTGGATAGGATATACTTTAAGCTGGACGTATAGAAAATTTCCGGAATTAAATTCAGGTGAAGAATATTTTGCCAAGTATGACAGGCGACACGATATCTCTGTTGTAGGAATTTATGAGCTTTCAAAAAAGTGGAAGCTTTCAGCAACTTTTGTTTTTGGATCAGGAAATCCAACAACTTTGCCCCAGCGATTTTATATTTTTGACGGCGTACTAACGCAGGAGTATAGCCGAATTAATGAATACAGGTTACCATCCTATAGCAGGCTCGATCTTGGAGCAATATATACGCCCAATAAACATCCCACAGCAAAATTAAAAAGTGAATGGGTATTCAGTATTTATAATGCATACAATCGTAAAAATCCATATTTTATTTATTTTGATCAAACGGGAAACCCATATAACGGCAGCTTAGATGTTCAGGCAAAGCAGGTTTCAATATTTCCAATAACCCCGTCGGTAACCTGGAATTTTAAATTTTAACCGGTATGTTATTTAAGAAAATAAACCTTGCTATAATTTGCCTCTTTTATTTTATAGCGGGCTGTAATCATTTTATACATCCGGCTAACTATATCAAAATTATCCCGCCTTACCTTCCTTATAAAGAAGCTATAAACTATGTGAGTGGGAGCCTTGAAGTAATTGCCGCTCAACTCATGCTTTTTCCTTCAACAAGAAAGTATGGAGTATGGTTAATTATATTTTTGCTAGTTGCTTTTATACCAGCTCATATTTACCTGATACAATTGCACGGCTGTGTATCAAAAGATTTTTGTTTTCCTGAATGGGTAGCATGGATAAGATTGTTCCCACTCCAGTTTGTATTAATCTGGTGGGCGTATAAAACGGCTAAGATGCAAACAGGAAACGAACAGACTAAAAAGCAAGATTTAGTTCAATAAATTAATGTACTTATTGCCCATGCACAAACACAACACTTCCGCTTTTTTCAGTATCCGAAGAGATGTGTACTTCGTATCTTTTATCTCCATCTGTTACTATCATTAATGCCGTGTTAGGAGGAATGGAACCTAAATTATCTGCATACATCGTGAGCACATTCTCTCTCACATTTTCGTCTAAGCTAAGCGTTAGTGAAATAGCTTTGGTTGTTAACATCTTATGTAAAAGCGTAATCTTGCCGTTGTAAAAAACAGTTATTGAGTCTCCATCAATTTCGCCATTATCATAAAAATCAACTTTAAAAGTTGGCTGATAAATAGAAATAGTTTTTATAATATCTTTTCTGCGTGGTTCAAAACCGGAAACTCTTTGCTTAATAGTATCCGTCTTTTTTAGCTCAGGAGTTAAAGACGGAATGTCTTTTTTAGCATCATCATTTTTTACAACAGGACTATTTTTTTCAGCATGAGATTTGGCAGGAGCTTTACGAGTTGTTGTTTTCGGGGGAGTGCTTTTAGGCTTTGAAGCAACCGCATTTTTAGGAGCTGGCGGTTCGGTCTTTTTATCAACCGATGCAGTTCCCAAAGCCATTTTTTTAATAACTCTTCTTGAAAGAAAAGTGCTTCCATAGCCACAATTGCCGGTCTGGTTAGGGGCTGGTATCCATGTTCCGCGTAACGTTTCAATATCTGCGCTATCCTCTACATAGCGCAACTTATGGGTTTGAAAACAATTTTGGAAACCGGGCGGAGTGTTAAACTTAACTCTTTCAACTTCTGTAACTACCACTTCTTTTGTTGAACGGTCCAAGGTTCCTGTTAACCTGCAAATTGTATAATATCTCTTTGGTCCCTCATTAAAATAAGTATAAGAATATCCTGAAACTTCCGATCCCGATATTTGCAGTTCTAAAACGTAATCAATACCATTTCCTTCCAGGCCTGAAAATCCATAGCTTGTTTCATTAAAACTTCCTTTCCACTGTCCATTAAAATTCTGGGCAAACAGCGTAGACGAAATCATTAATAAAATAAAAAAGTAAAATATCTTCATACTATTTTGTAACATACTATTAAATAAACTAAAGCTTGAAACGATTGTTTAATTATTGCCGTTTTAAAGTCTTTTTCCGCTACTTACAAAATTATAGGTAATTAAAAGTATATCATTCAAAGGAATAGCATCTTTGTCTAATACTTCGTTAAATTTGCATTCTTAAAAAATTAAAAGAAGCCTGTAATAGAGGTAGATTGAATTATGAATATAACTTTTCCGGATGGAGCTGTAAGGCAATATGAGCAAGGTTCTACAGCTTTAGACATTGCAAAAAAAATAAGTGAGGGGCTTGCAAGAAAAATTCTTGCAGCAGAAGTAAATGGCGAGGTGTGGGATCTTTCACGCCCTATAAAAAATGATTCAACCATTAAATTTCTTACCTGGGATGATGAAAAGGGCAAGTCAACTTTTTGGCATTCTTCCGCGCATTTAATGGCTGAAGCTATTGAAGATACTTTTCCCGGAGTAAAGTTTTGGGTTGGGCCGCCAATAGAAAAAGGATTTTATTATGATATTGATTTAGGTGATAATGTAATTTCAGAAACTGATCTTGAAAAGCTTGAAAAGAAAATGGCTGAGCTTTCGAAACAAAATAATTCTTTTATAAGAAAAGAAATTTCAAAAGCTGACGCAATAAAATACTTTGACGAAAAGGGAGATGAATATAAACTAGACCTTCTTCAGAATCTTGAAGATGGCAACATTACTTTTTATACCCAGGGAAATTTTACAGATTTGTGTCGTGGTCCACATATTCCTTCAACAGGTTTAATAAAAGGAATTAAGCTTACAGGAATTGCAGGAGCTTACTGGAAGGGTGATGAAAAAAATAAAATGCTTACACGCATTTACGGTGTTACTTTTCCTAATCAAAAAGAGCTGGATGAATATCTTGTTTTTTTGGAAGAAGCAAAAAAAAGAGATCACAGGAAACTAGGGAAAGAACTGGAGTTGTTTACTTTTTCTGAAAAGGTAGGAGCCGGCTTGCCATTGTGGTTGCCTAAAGGAGCTATGCTTCGGGAAAGACTTCAAAATTTTTTGCAAAAAGCACAAATAGAATCAGGTTATCTTCCTGTAATTACTCCGCATATTGGTTCCAAGAATTTATATGTTACCAGCGGACATTATGAAAAATATGGGAAAGATAGTTTTCAGCCGATAAAAACCCCGGTTGAAGGAGAGGAGTTTTTTTTAAAGCCAATGAATTGCCCGCATCATTGCGAAATTTATAAATCGTCACCAAGAAGCTATAAAGATTTACCCTTGCGGTTTGCAGAGTTTGGAACAGTTTATCGCTATGAGCAATCAGGCGAATTGCATGGCCTTACCAGAGTGAGAGGTTTTACACAGGATGATGCGCATTTATTTTGCATGCCTAACCAGGTTAAAGATGAATTTAAAAAAGTAATTGATTTGGTATTGTATGTTTTTAATTCACTTGGGTTTACTGATTACACAGCACAAATTTCTTTAAGAGATCAGCATGATAAATCAAAATATATTGGCAGTGATGAAAACTGGAATCTTGCTGAGAAATCCATTATTGAAGCAGTTCAGGAAAAGGAATTAAAGAATGTGGTGATTGAATATGGTGAAGCAGCTTTTTATGGCCCGAAACTTGACTTTATGGTTCGCGATGCAATTGGCCGAAAATGGCAATTAGGTACTAATCCAGGTAGATTATAATTTACCGGAACGATTTGATTTAACGTATATTGGAGAAGACAATGCGAAACACCGGCCGGTGATGATTCACCGTGCTCCGTTTGGAAGTATGGAAAGATTTATTGCCGTACTTACCGAGCATTGTGCCGGTAAATTCCCAATGTGGCTGGTGCCGGTTCAAGTCAAAATTTTGCCCATTAGCGATAAATTTTTATCTTATGCACAAAATGTTTTAGATGAATTAAAAAATAATGATATTCGTGCAGAAATTGATGACAGGAGCGAAAAGATTGGAAAGAAGATAAGGGATACTGAATTGGCAAAAATTCCCTTAATGCTTATTATAGGAGAAAAAGAAGTGAACGATAAAAAAGTTTCAGTAAGAAGGCAGGGGAAGGGTGATGAAGGAGTAAAAGAAGTATCAGAAGTAATTGAGATGGTACAGGAAGAAGTAAGAAATAAAAAAATATCAACAACGGCAATATAATTGCTGTAATAACAAAGAAAACAATTTATAAACTAAAATCAATTAATGGCATTTCCACCAAGAGCACCCAGAGGTGCATTTAATCCACGTTTCAAAAAAGAACAACAACAGGAACACCGAACCAACCATATGATAAAAGTGCCACAGGTACGTTTGGTTGGCGATAATATTGAAGTAGGAGTTTATTCAATTGCAGAAGCTCAACGAATTGCGAATGACCAGGGACTTGACCTGGTTGAAATTTCTCCACAGGCCGATCCGCCGGTTTGTAAAGTAATTGATTATAATAAATTTCTCTACGAAAAAAAGAAGAAAGAAAAAGAGATGAAGGCCAAAAGCAAGGTCTCTGAAGTAAAAGAAATTCGCTTTACACCCAATACGGATGATCATGATTTTGACTTCAAATCGAAACATGCAGAGAATTTTTTAAAAGATGGTAATAAGGTAAAAGCTTACGTTCAGTTTAAAGGAAGAGCAATAATGTTTAAAGAAAGAGGCGAATTATTATTATTGAAATTTGCTGAACGTTTAGTGGAAGTTGGTACGCTTGAAAGCATGCCGAAACTCGAGGGAAAAAGAATGTTTGCCATCTTTGCTCCGAAAAGTCAAAAGAAAAAATAAGTATATTTAAAAAATAATTCTGAATCCTATCATTACTAATAGCATTGTATGCCATGCTTTGTTTTAATAGAAACTATTGACTCTTATAAATAACAAACTGCTTTCATCAATATCCGGAATAAATTTCCTAAATAGAAAATGAGTGTTTTTTACAAAGAAATTAGTATAAAAAAAATGTTTAGGAAGTTTTACGTATGTTTTGCGGGTATTGCCCGTTTTAATACTCCATTTATAAGTATTATTACTATTGATATAATTTCGTATTTGTTCTGTATAATTTACCATTTAAAACCAAGAGATTTGTAAATTAAGATTTCAAATTAAAAAAAATACTAATTTCCAATGAAAGCCGAAACTGAAGAATTGATAAATGTTATAATTGCTGATGATCATGTATTGTATAGAGCTGGCGTTAAAAATGCACTTTCATCTAAAAAGGATATTAAAGTAATTGCAGAAGCAGATAATGGCTCTCATCTTTTAAATCTTTTAAAAGGAATACAGCCAGATGTTATTTTACTCGATATCCAAATGCCGATAATGGACGGCATTACTACATTACCTGAAATTAAAAAATTATATCCACGTATTAAAGTTATTATGCTCACGATGATGGATGACCAGAGCATGATAACAAAACTAATGGAACTCGGCGCTAACAGTTATCTTACCAAAACATCCGATTCCGAAATAATTTATGAAGCTATTAAAACATGTTATGAGCAGGAGTTTTATTTCAATTCATTAACTAATAAAGCGCTTGCTGAATAACCTGCGCCATAAAACCCCTTCTTCAATAAAACTTCAGCAGGAAGACGCAACACTTAGCGATAAAGAAATTACCGTGCTAAGGCTTATGTGTGAAGAAAAAAGCACAAGAGAAATTGCAGAGGCAGTTGATTTAAGCCCCCGGACTATTGAAGCAATAAGGGATAAACTTAAAACGAAAACCGGTGCTAAGAGCACCGCAGGTCTTATAATGTTTGCTGTAAAAAATAAGCTGCTCGAAGAAGAGGGTTAATTTTATTTTTACTGATTACATACTGCTACTTTTGCTCATTCGTATTTAATTTATGACTGAGCTTTTTTTTATTTATAATAATAAATTTTATCCTGCAAATACGGCTGTCATTGGTTCAGAAAACCGTTCCCTGAGGTATGGAGACGGACTTTTTGAAACCATGAAAATGACGAAAGGAAATATTATTAATAAAGCGTTTCATTTTGAAAGATTGTTTAATGGACTTTCTCTTCTTCAATTTGATGTTCCTAAACAGTTCACTGCTTTTTTTCTCGAAGAAAAGATTCACGAACTGGTAAAAAAAAATAAACATTCTGATTCAGCGAGAATAAGGCTGATGATATTTCGTGGAAACGGTGGAATATTTGATCCTGAGAATTTGCATCCCAACTTATTATTGAAAGCTGGCCTTTACCTGATACCATGCAAATGAATGAAAATGGATTAATCATTAATGTATTTCCGGGCGCGAAAAAAAGTTGTGATAGTTTTTCAAATTTAAAATCAAACAATTATTTGCCTTATGTAATGGCAGGGTTATTTGCTAAAAAAAATAAATTGAATGATTGTATTGTGCTTAATTCTTTCGACCGGGTTTGTGATAGTGCTATTGCTAATATTTTCATAATTGAAAAAGATAAAATTTTTACGCCACCACTTTCCGAAGGGTGTGTAGCAGGTGTTATGCGCAGATGGATGCTCGAAAAATTTCATTTAAAAAATTATAAAGTAATTGAAAAACCACTTTCAATAAATGATGTGTTACATGCGGATGAAGTTTTCCTTACAAACTCAATTTATCATTTAAAATGGGTTAAAAATTTTAAGGAAAAAAAATATACTAATACAATAAGTAAAGAAATTTACAATCATATTCTCCAAACTATTTAGTCTCAATTTCGTTATTGAATTTATTACAAGTGCTGCAATAATCCTTCTTAAAATTTATGCAGAAAGTAAATATATTTTGGTTTCGCCGTGACCTGCGGCTGCACGATAATGCAGGACTTTATTATGCCTTGAGAGAAAAGTATCCCGTTATTCCTGTTTTTATTTTTGATAAAATAATTCTTGATCAGCTTGAAGAAAAAAAAGACAAAAGAGTTGAATTCATTCGGGATGCATTGGTTGAGATACAGGAAAAATTAGAAAAAAAAGAATCTTCTCTTGAAATGTATTACGGAACTCCCGAAGAAGTGTTTGAAAAATTAATAAAGGAATATGATATTCAGACAGTATTTACTAATCATGATTATGAGCCTTATGCAATTGAAAGAGATGAGTTAATAAAAAATTTATTGGCTAAAAATAATATCGATTTTGAAACTTATAAGGACCAGGTAATTTTTGAAAAAGATGAAGTACTTAAAGATGATGGAAATCCTTATACGGTTTACACACCTTACAGCCGGAAATGGAAAGCCAAGCTTACAGATTTTTATGTGAAGTCATATCCTTCGGAAAAATATGATAAGAATTTTTTTAAGCAACATCCGCGAAGAATTCCCTCCTTAAATTCAATGGGTTTTAAAGAAACTGATAAAAAATTTCCTTCTAAAAATCCTGGTGAACAATTAATAAAGCAATATGACAAAACAAGAAATTTTCCCGGAACTGATGGAACGTCAAGATTGGGAATACATTTGCGTTTTGGAACCATAAGCATAAGAAAGTTAGTGGCTAAAGCCAAAGAATTAAACGCCACTTTTTTAAATGAATTAATATGGCGGGAATTTTATATGTCCATCCTATGGCATTTTCCCCGCGTTGGCCACCATAAAGCGTTTAAGCCGGAATATGACAATATAAAATGGCGCAACAATGAAGATGAATTTAGAAAATGGTGCAACGGCCAAACCGGCTATCCCATTGTTGATGCAGGAATGCGGCAATTAAATGAAACCGGCTATATGCATAATCGTGTACGCATGATCGTGGGAAGTTTTTTATGTAAAGATTTATTGATTGACTGGCGATGGGGAGAAGCCTATTTTGCAGAGAAATTATTGGACTTTGATTTAGCAGCAAATAATGGCGGCTGGCAGTGGGTCGCAGGCAGCGGCTGCGATGCGGCTCCTTATTTTCGAATATTTAATCCTGAATTACAAACAAAAAAATTTGATAAAGATTTAAAATATATTAAGCAATGGGTTCCCGAGTTCCAGGAATTTAGCTATCCGATACCAATCGTGGATCATAGTTTCGCAAGGGAACGCTGTCTGCGGGTTTACAAAAAAGCTGTTTCAAAAAAATAAATCAGGAAGCTACAAACAACTCGTTCTCATTCATCGGAATTTCTTCTTTATTGCCAGATTGATTGTACACGTTTAATACTTTTTCAATTGCGCTCTTACCATCTTTCCCAAGATTTATTGAATAATTATTTACATATAAATCAATATGTTTTTTCATTACTTCAGGTTCCATCTCCTGGGAATGCTTTTTTACGTAATCAGTAATTAAGGGGTAATTTTTAAATGCAAATTCAATACTCTCTTTTATGAGCGCATCTACTTTCATTAATATCTTTTCATCAATACTTCTTTTGCCTGCAATACCTCCTAACGGTATAGGATAGCCGGTTTTTTCTTCCCAAAAATTTCCAAGGTCTACTATCTTTTTTAATCCTTTTTCAAAATAAGTAAACCTGTTTTCATGTATAATTACACCGAGCGATTTGCCATTGGAGCTTAGAACAAAATTTTCTATCTCATCATATCTTTTAAAGATTTTATTTTTTGCATTGGGAAATGCCTGGGAGAATAACAGATGTGCGGTAGTATTTTCCCCGGGAATGGCAATCGTACATTCATCTACCTCACGAAACGAAACTTTTTCTTTTGATATAAGAAGCGGGCCAACGCCTTTGCCCAGTGCACTTCCGCTGTTAAGTACTTTATAATTTTTGATAATCAGGGGTAAAACCCCATAACTTACTTTTGTAAAATCCAAAGTATTATTAATGGCAAGTTCATTCAATGTTTCAACATCTTCAAGCTGTACTTCAAATTTAATTCCCTGTGCATCAATCTTATTATTTACCAGTGCATCAAAAATAAAAGTATCATTCGGGCATGGCGAAAATCCAAGTGTATATTTCATAATTTAAATAAAATGCTGTACTAATTTTTTCAATTCAATGTTGAGATTTGTGACGGCTTCTTTCATTTTCCATTTTTGTTTATCTCTTTCACCAACCGCGTTGGAAATACTCCGCAGCTGAAGAAAATTAATATTTTGTTGAAGACATACATAATGCAATGCAGCGCCTTCCATACTTTCAATTCCAGGATTAAACTTTTCAGATAAATTTTTTATTTGGGCCGCAACATCAGTGATTTTATTAACGGTAATTCCAATTGCGGAAGGAAGAGAAGAATTCTTACAATATTCATGTGGGTTCACTAACCATCCATTTGTAAAAGGAAAATCATTTTCATTTATAAATCCCGTTTCAAGTAAGGTTTTAAAACTTCCTTTTTCACTAATGCCAATATCGCCGAATGTATCTCTTTCAACAAGCACTACACTTCCGTTTTTGAAAGTGTTTGTAAAAGTACCTGCAATGCCAGCCTGTATTACCACATCATATTTTTTCCCCATTAATTTTTTTGTAAGTTGAAATATCGTTGCCGGAATACCAACTCCGGTGATCAATATTTCAGCAATATTATTTTCATCTTGGAAAGATTGTACCTCAAATTCTGTGGCACTCACTACTAATACATTCATTCTGCAAATTTCGTATTTACAAACCGGATTTTAATTTTTCTGAACCTACCTTTGCGAAAAATATTTTTAAGTGTAATGGTTTATTTAACGAGAATAGAACATTTTAATGCGGCTCATAAATTATATAATCCAAACTGGGACAAAGAAAAGAACGAAATTGTATTTGGAAAATGCGCCAACGAAAACTGGCATGGGCACAATTATGAATTGTATGTTACTATAAAAGGAGAGGTTACAGAGGATACAGGTTTTTTGTTTGATGTAAAAAATTTAAGTCTTTTAATTAAGCAATTTGTATTGGATAAACTGGATCATAAAAATCTAAATGTGGATGTTGATTTTTTAAAAGGACAAATGTGTTCAACAGAAAATCTTGCAAAGGCAATCTGGAAACAATTACAGCCGCGGTTACCGCAACAAATTGAATTGCATTGTATAAAATTGTATGAAACACCTCGTATTTATGTTGAATATTTTGGAGACTAAATTTTTTAAAGATGGAGAAAAAAGTTTCGGTTTACAGGAAAGAACATTTTAATGCGGCACATCGTCTTAACAATCCCCAATGGGATGAAGCAAAAAATGAAGAGGTATTTGGTAAATGCAACAACCCTTCTTATCACGGGCATAATTATGAATTGGAGGTGAAAGTAACCGGAAGACCCGCTGCTGATACAGGTTTTGTAATAGACCTGAAATTGCTGAGTGATATTATAAAAGACAATGTACTCGAAAAACTGGATCATAAAAATCTTAACCTGGATGTAAAAGAATTTGCAGAACTGAACCCAACTGCTGAAAATATTGTTATCGTTATTTATGAAATTCTCAGAAATCAGATTGACCGCAACCTTGACTTACAGGTACGCCTATACGAAACCCCGAGAAATTTTGTAGAATATCCCGTTCAATAATTTATTTAAAAAAGTTACATGGCTTATAAAAAGAATGAAGAATACGATGTTACTGTTACAGATGGCCTGGTAAAGGCTTATCGCGACACTATTAGGCTTATTGGTGAAGATCCCCAGAGAGAAGGCCTCTTAAAAACACCCGAACGATTGGCAAAAGCAATGCAATTTGCAACGCAAGGTTATGAACAGGATGCTCATGCTATTTTAAATTCAGCAAAATTTCATGAAGATATCAGTGAAATGATTATTGTAAAAGATATTGAATTGTACAGCATGTGCGAGCATCACATGCTGCCTTTTTTTGGAAGGGCGCATATTGCGTATATTCCTAACGGCTGGATAACCGGTTTAAGTAAAATAGCCCGGGTTGTGGATGTATTTTCAAGGCGCTTGCAGGTGCAGGAGCGACTAACCACGCAAATTCTTGATGCCATTAATGAGAGTTTGAACCCATTAGGCGTAGCCGTAGTAATTGAAGCGGATCATCTTTGCATGATGATGCGTGGAGTGCAAAAACAAAATTCAGTTACAACAACATCCGCTTTTTCCGGCGAGTTTGAAAAACAAACAACCAGGAATGAATTTATTAGTCTTATCCAGGCCGATCTTATTAAAAGAAGATAAAAATTATTAAAATGAAACATGCATTTATTTTTCCGGGACAGGGTTCGCAGTTTATCGGGATGGGAAAAAATTTATATGATGAAGATGAGCAGGCCCAAATTTTATTCGACCAGGCAAATGAAATTCTTGGCTTCCCTATTTCCGATGTAATGTTTTTTGGCACTGCGGAAGAGTTGAAACAAACTAACGTAACCCAGCCTGCAGTGTTTCTACATTCTGTTATAGCTTTTAAAACTCTTTCCAATACCAGGCCTCACATGGTTGCAGGTCATTCTCTTGGGGAGTTTTCTGCGTTGGTCGCTAATGAATGTTTAAGTTTTGAGGATGCGCTAAAATTGGTATCAATCAGGGCAGAAGCTATGCAAAAAGCATGTGAAATTAATCCCTCAACAATGGCTGCAATACTGGCACTTGATGATGCAAAGGTGGAGGAAATATGCGCTTCAATAACAAATGAAATTGTTGTGGCTGCCAATTATAATTGTCCCGGACAAATTGTTATATCAGGTTCTGTAAAAGGAATTGATGAAGCATGTATACTATTAAAAGAAGCCGGTGCAAAGCGAACATTGCTGCTTCCTGTTGGGGGCGCTTTTCATTCTCCATTAATGCAACCGGCAAAAGAAGAACTCTCCAAAGCAATTGAGGAAACTGCCTTTCATTCTCCTATATGCCCCGTATATCAAAATGTAGTTGCTAAAGCAGTAACCAATCCTGCTGAAATAAAACTGAATTTAATTTCGCAACTAACCGGCCCCGTTAGGTGGACACAAACAGTGCAGCAAATGATTGCAGATGGTGCTATTCATTTTACAGAAGCCGGTCCGGGAAAAGTATTGCAAGGTCTTGTGCAAAAAATAAATAAAGAGGTTCAGGTAGATGGTATTGGATAACCCCAGTTCGCAACAAAGTCCCTAAATTTGAGCTAAATAATATAATTATTAAAGGAATTGTTACCCAAAGTACCACCATCCATTATATTGAAATACAGGGAAATACTGCTTATATATATATTATTAACCAAGGTCAAAAATTAGGCAATGGTCCTGACCCGGGTGTTTTATAACCTTATCTGGCTGTATAAGAACGACAAGTGGTATTTATCAGGGGAAATCGTTCGCCAGCATACGCTTCCCTCCTTCCATTAATCTTTTGAACAATTGCAACAACGTGTTTAAATTAATATAACGCATATGGATATACGAAATATTTTTTTCAAACTTGTTGCACAACATTCAAACTAAATTTTTGTAATCTAATAATAAAAAAATATTTTGTTTGCGGGAAACAAGCCATAAACTTTCTGTCCGCTAAGTCAATTTTAGCCCAATCGAGGTTCGAATTAGTGTAAAGTTAAATTTTCCATTAATAAGACTAACGCATAAGGCTACACTATAAAGACTGCTTCAGGCAATATTTTTATTCCCCTGGGAAAAGAGTGTTGGATTTGGTAATGTTGAATGAAGTAAATTTAAAGCCTAAAATTTTGGTGAATATTTCATAATGAGAATATCATCTCATTTTGAACCGCAATGAAGAATGAAAAGATATTACTGTTTTTAATTACAATAAAAAAATATGGAAATGATAAAAATAACCGAGCAACCTTCAAAATACCGAAACCTTGAAAAGATGTCGGTTGAAGAAATTACCGCTAATATCAATCGCGAAGATGAAACGGTGGCATTAGCAATAAAAAAAACTTTGCCGCAAATTAACCAGGTGATTCAGGCGATCGTATCGAAATTGAAGGAAGGTGGCCGTATGTTTTATGTTGCCACGGGAAGCGGCGGAAGATTATCTGTTCTGGATGTTATTGAGCTCCCTACAACCTTTGGAATTGAGAAAGGTATTTTTAATGTAATGTTAGCTGGCGGTATAGACAGGCTGGTAGAAGCGCTTGAAGAAAAGGAAGATGACATCAACGAAGGATGGAGCATGCTCCAAAATGAAAACATCTCAGAAAGAGATATTGTAGTTGGTATCTCTGCGAGCGGCACTACACCTTTTGTGCTGGCCGCGTTGAAAGAATGTCGTAAAAGAAATATTGCAACAGGGTGTATTGTCAGCAACCCGGGTTCACCTATCGCAGAACAGGCAGACTTTCCGGTGGAAATAATAACAGGCCCTGAAATATTAGCAGGAAGTACGCGGATGAAATGCGGTACTGCTCAGAAAATGATTCTTGATATGATTAGTACAACTGTTATGATACAATTAGGCAGGGTTGAAGATAACCGGATGGTAAACATGAAATTACTCAATGAAAAAATGTTAGACCGAAGCGTGAAAATGTTGATGGAAAAAGCTCAGATAGCTGATTACGAAAAAGCAAAGGAACTATTGCTAAAGCATGGCAGCGTTAAACAATCAATGGATTATTTTCAAAAAGAAACCAACTAATATTCAGAATTAAAAGGAAGTGCCTGCATAAAAATAAAATATGAAGAGTAGGAAAAAGGGATTGAATCCATTGGTAATTATCGGGGCGCTTTTTTTTATTTTTGGATTTGTAACATGGGTAAGTTCTGTTTTAATTCCCTACCTGCAAATAGCCTGCGAGCTGAATAATTTCCAGGCATATTTAGTGGCTTTCGCATTTTATATCTCCTACTTTGTTATGGCATTACCTTCCGGTGTGCTGTTAAAAATTACCGGTTTCAAAAATGGAATGTCACTTGGGCTTCTGTTGGTTGCTGCCGGATCTCTTATTTTTATTCCTGCTGCCATTTATCGTACCTATAGCATTTTCCTGTTGGGGCTCTTTGTGCAGGGAGCCGGTCTGGCTGTTTTGCAAACCGCCGCAAATCCTTACGTCACCATTCTCGGGCCTGAAGAAAGTGCTGCCAAACGCATGAGTATTATGGGCATTTGCAATGGCGTCGCCGGCATTATTGCACCTGCCATACTGGGTGCCATTATTTTAAATAATGCAGATGGCATCACAGAGCAATTAAAGCACATGACCATTATTGATAAGGATATTGCGTTAAATTTGCTGGCGAAAAAAGTTATCTTTCCTTATAGCATTATTGCTGTAATACTGGTTGTGTTGGCGGTAATAATTCACAGATCTGATCTTCCTGAAATAAATGAAGCTCCTGAAGAAACGGATACTTCCGGAGCGCCTGTGCCTTCATCAAAAACAAGTATTTTTAATTTTCCCCATTTGTTGATTGGTGTATTTACTTTATTTCTTTATGTGGGCGTAGAAGTAATTGCCGGCAATACCATTATTGAGTATGGAACTTATCAGGGTATTTCTTTAACTACCGCAAAATTTTTTACATCTTTTACATTGATGGGGATGCTGGCGGGTTACCTGGTGGGAATCATCTGTATTCCAAAATATTTTAGTCAACAGAAGGCGCTTAGGTATTCTGCTACCTTCGGAATTATTTTTGCGTTGCTGGCGCTGGTTACTCACGGATATATTTCTGTTATGTTTGTTGCTTTATTGGGTCTTGCAAACTCCCTGATGTATCCTTCCATCTGGCCCTTAGCCATTGGAGGCTTAGGAAAATTTACCAAGATCGGTTCTTCATTCCTGGTGATGGCAATTTCGGGCGGGGCTTTATTGCCGCTTTTATATGGCTGGCTGGCAGACCATATAAATGCACAACAGGCCTATTGGATGGTGATTCCATGTTATGCGATGATAGCTTACTATGCAATAGCAGGTCATAAAGTTGGAAGACAAACACTCAACTAATTTTCAAAAATACATTCAGGGTATTAATAGCAGACGGTAGTTCATCTTCATAGAAATTACATCTCATCGCTTTCTTTATCTTTATAATTAATGAATACATTTCTTATTTAAAATCATGCAAACAAATTATTCAATTATTATTTGCGGCGCCGGACCAACCGGCTTAATGCTGGCTGCACAGTTAGTGAGGTTCAATATTGATTTTTTAATCATTGATAAAAAATCAGCCCCAACAACAGAATCAAGAGCTGTAGTTGTTCAGGCAAGAAGTATGGAAATATATGAGCAGTTGAATTTATCTGATGAAATTGTTGCCAATGCAGAAAAAACAGATGGGATATGTTTTTGGAGAAAAGGAAAAAAAGTTGCTCACGTTGCATTAAAAAATTTTGGTGATGATATAACTCCTTTTGATTTTCTGCTGATGTATGAGCAAAGCAAAAATGAAACCTTGTTGTATCATTATTTACAAAAACATGGCCGCGAGGTTGAATGGAACACGGAGTTCATTTCATATGCAGAAACTCAGGATCAGTTTACAGTAACACTAAAAAATAATGAAGAGTTTACAGTGACCACAAAATATTTAATTGCCTGCGATGGAGGAAACAGCAGCCTTCGGGAGTTAACAAAAATGGAATTCACCGGTGGCACTTATGAGAATGTTTTTTATGTTGCCGATACTCATGTTAAAGCGAATGCATGTTTGAACAAGCTGAATTTTTTTGTAGCCAATGACACATTTAATTTATTGTTTCCGATGGTTGGTGAAAGACGTTTCAGGGCAATCGGTATTTTGCCGAAACAATTTTATCATCACAAGGAAATAAACTTTAATGAAGTTAGTGAGCAGGTTAATAAAGATGCGCAACTTGATCTGGGGTTTTATAATACACAGTGGTATTCCACTTACAGGCTGCATCATAAAAAAGTGAAAGCATTTAATAAAGGCAACATATTTTTTTGCGGAGATGCGGCCCATGTGCATAGTCCCGCAGGCGGGCAAGGGATGAATACAGGTTTGCAGGATGCATACAACCTTGGCTGGAAATTGGCATTGGTAATTAATGGCAATGTAAAAGAAAGTTTACTTAAAACTTATCATGAAGAAAGAAATCCTGTTGCTGAAAATTTATTAAAAACAACTGACCGCGCATTTTCTATGATGTCTGAAAACACTGCATTCACTATCTTTCTTCGCATGTATCTTGTGCCAACAGTTATGCCTTTATTGATGGGGTTGAAATATTTTCGGCGTAACCTTTTTTTGCTGGTATCTCAAACCGAGATCAATTATAAAAATTCATCTTTATCAAAAGGTAAAGCAGGGAAAATTAAGGCAGGTATGCGTTTCCCATACATAAACCTTTTTATTGATAATGAAATAATTTCCGGTTTTCAATTTATCCGCTCCAGTGCAACAAGGCCGTTTCTTTTGCTTTGTTATAATATGAGTGAGCAAATTGTAAATAGCTCTGAGCTTGTAAAGGAAATTTATATTGAAAAAAATAATTTTAATGATGAAGTTTTTAAAAAAGCGAATTTTTCTTCTTCCTTTTGTTGTTTATTAAGACCTGATAATTATATCGGTTATATTGCAGAAATATTCAATTCAATTGAATTTAATGATTATATACAATCGTTAATAAGCAAATCTGATTAGCTGATATTGATGAAGATCTGCTTTATATCGAAATTCGAAATATGATTAAACAATCCTATTATAAAAAATAAAAACTAACGGTTATAAAAACAAATGTATTAATTACCAAACCTCACTACCTTATTCTTGACGGACTTCGTGGGGTAGCGTCCGTTATGGTGGTTGCCTTTCATATTTTTGAAGCACATGCCAGTAGTCGTTTTAGCCAGGTTATTAACCATGGTTATCTTGCAGTTGATTTCTTCTTTGTACTATCCGGCTTCGTTATTGGCTATGCTTACGATGATCGGTGGAACAGGATGACGCTAAAAGATTTTTTTAAAGTTCGTTTAGTAAGGCTTCAGCCAATGATAGTGATAGGAATGGTTATTGGAGCTTTATGCTTCTATTTCCAGGATTCAGCAATGTGGCCAACGATACACTTGGTACCTGTATGGAAAATGCTGATGATAATGCTGATTGGGTTTACACTAATTCCTGTGCCACCATCTATGGATATACGCGGTTGGCAGGAAATGCATCCTTTAAACGGTCCTGGCTGGTCATTGTTTTTTGAATACATTGCTAATATTTTGTACGGCCTTTTTGTAAGAAAATTTTCAAAGCTGGCACTTTGGATATTAGTTGTTGTGGCAGGCTGTGCTCTTATACAATTTACCTTAACAGGCCCTAACGGTGATGTAATTGGAGGTTGGTCTATTAATGCAGAACAATTGCGTATTGGCTTTACCCGGGTGATGTATCCTTTTTTTGCAGGATTATTACTTTCCCGTACTGCAAAACTTACTTACATTAAAAATGCTTTTTTTTGGAGCAGTTTAATACTGGTAATTATTTTCTCCATACCAAGAATTGGCGGCAGCGAACATCTCTGGATGAATGGCCTTTATGAATCGCTCACTATCATTTTTATTTTTCCTTTGGTTGTTTTTTTAGGAGCAAGTGGAGAAGTAACCGGTAAAATCTCATCACGTATATGCAAGTTCTTAGGTGATATTTCTTACCCGATATACATGACGCATTATCCACTAATATACATCTACACGGCATGGGTAAGCGATCACAAACCAACCGTAAGCGAAGCAATGCCCTTTGCGTTACTGACTTTTATTTCAAGTATTCTACTTGCTTATGCATGCCTGAAGTTCTATGATGAACCTGTAAGGCGATGGTTAAAGAAGAAAATATTAGTTAAGAGAAATTAGGCAAACACACATACAACAAAAATTGCTTCCCTTAATTGTTATATAAAATTATGCAGTGTTTATCTTCTACTTTGCAATGTCACTTCCTATTTCATCTATTTCGTCAACGTTGCCTATTCCTTTTGGATTGGGTCCATATTTATTCATTCCAGGCTGGCTATCTGTAAAGAAAAGAACTAATAACCAAATAGCGCCTACAAGAGGAATGAGAACGACTAGAAAAAGCCATCCACTTTTGCCTACATCATGAAGTCTCCTTACTGCTACAGCAAGACCAGGAATAAATACAGCAAGGCTATATAATAAATTCACGTAGCCATAAGGTAAACTCATAGCTCCGTTTACAGTGTTCATTGTAAAAGTATCTCCTAAAAGACGATCTATAAATGAAGCAGCGATTGCGAAAATAAAATTGAATAAAATAAAATACCAGTATTCGCTTCGTCTTGCTCTTCCGGTAAAAACTGCGTAATTTTTTAAAACACTTAAATAGTATTGCATGTTAGTTAGTTTTGGTTTATTTAAAAATAATAAAGGCTCAATATAGTTGCTTATTTAAAACTTTAAAAGAAAACTGCATAATTTTTTCTACGCTATGCTCAAAATCTGTTAACAAATCTGAGTGCTTTTTTGCAATACAAATTACCACGCAAGCGTTTTATTACGCTGACCTGTTGATATCAACGGCATGAGTGTAATTTAAATTTTTTAAAACCTCCTGATGAAAAACAATTGTTTCAAGGTCTTGATGTTGCTGGTTGTATTTACCCTGTTTTTATTGGGATGCAGGGGTAGCCGTCAATCGCCCCATAACCATGGAGTTAATAATCACAGTTACAGGGGTTATGAATAATCTTCTTCCGAAAGAGCTGCTAACCGGATTATGAGGTTCAATTCAAGGAATCCAACCTTCACTTTTTAAAACACCAATGAGGTTTGGATCGTTTATAGACATAGCTGAGAGCCAGAGCCCCGCCCGCTCACTGTGCCACCAAAGATCTTGCATATTACCTGGCTTTGCAAATGTATAACGATATAGCACTGCCCTGATATATCGTGGCGGCTTGCCGGGAAAAGGGTTGAGAGCGAAAAGGCTTACAGCCGCGGCATCATTATGCAACAATTTCCATACAAGATTGAACGTCCATGGATATTCATCCGGCGAAGCCATAGAAGCAAACCACATCTGCCAATCGAGGTGCAATTGGTAGGGCGCTATTTGCGGCGGCCGTTTATCAAGAGCAACCGGCAGGCCTTTATAAATATAGGGTTTCCAATGGGCACTGTTACCAGGATTATCATCCATTGTTCCTTCAAATACCACATTCAGACGTTCCTGCCCCACTGTGCCAAACGCACCATAGGTATTTACGAGTTCTAAAGGATCATATGAAGTATTCATAATCTGGGTGGAAGAAAGTAAATTCAATGCAGGCTGTATGCTGAGAATAGCAACAATAACTGTAACAACCCAAGCCGTAGCTAACATAGGTCGGGATGGAAGAGCATTTTGGTCAGCAACTTGCGCTTTTTTTACAAGCGATTTTGGAAGAACCTTCGACCAGAAGCCATCATCAAAGCAGGCCAGGGCCGGAACAATGGTAAGCCAGTTTAAAAAAGAAAGATTGCCACTGAGAATAAGAATAACCTGGAATAATACGATTACTGATCCTGCAATATGGCGTGCAAGCCGCGGCCAGAATACAAACCATGGTGCAATAAGCTCAGCCAGGAAATTGAACCACACTCCTATTTTTAAAAGAGAATGCGGCAGAAAATGAAACCACCGGCTTAATGGTCCGGGTATCGGCTGTGTTTCGAAATGATAATAAAGAGCCGTTCCGTTGCGCCATATTTCATCGCCGCGAATTTTAATCAATCCGGACCCAAGCATCATGCGGAAGATAAGCCAGCGGAATAAAACAATAATTGGCATTGGAGCTGCCCTTTTGGGGAAAGGCCGCATATCAATCAAAGGGCAGAGAAAGATAGCAAGAAATCCGGTTTCAAGAAGCTGAATCTCCCATCCGTATCCATACCAGTCCTGCCCTATATGAACAAAGGACATATAAAGAAACCAAAGTACTGTAAGCAGCGGAGCATTTGCGTAACCTGCAACCACAATTAAAGAAAGAAAGAAGCCTATCCATGCGAAAGTTAGCAGAGCGGTATCAGAATGAATAAACCAAAAGAGCGATGGTAAACGTATGAAGCCTGCCCCGGTTGATCCCAATGCATTACTTATTTGTTTCAGGTAAATACCTATAGGAAGTAGTCCATTAGAGCCGATAAGAGGAATAATCTCGTTGATCAACACCAGAAAGGCGACTGCATAAATTACTCCGAGCAGGCGAAGAATCATAAAGCGGGTGAGCCAATAAGTTGGCGGGTTAACTGACTTATCAAGCATCGTTTCCAATTCAATATCAATGTGGGTGTTCACGTCAATTTCTTATTTAAGGCATTGTTTTACCTTAATAAATTTCATTACAGAAAGTTACTAAAGCAGTCTTCAGATTTTATATTCGCTGAAAAATAAGATTGATTTTTGCTACTCATAAAAATATAGCTTAAAATAAGTAAAGTGAAAACAAAGTATGATGCCATTGTAGTTGGTTCCGGACCTAACGGTTTTGCAGCAGCCATCACCATGCAGCGTGCAGGGCTCGCCGTATTACTTATTGAGGGAAAAGAAATTTTAGGTGGCGGCATGCGTTCTGCTGAATTAACGCTTCCTGGTTTTATTCATGATGTATGCTCTGCGGTACACCCCCTTGGAGCAGATTCTCCTGTTTTTAAACAATTCAATCTTGAAGAATTTGGTCTTGAATACTTAACACCTAAATGCGCTGTTGCTCATCCTTTCGATAACGGCTCATCTGTTGCAATTCAATCTTCAATAGAAGTAACCGCGGTGCAATTGGGTAAAGATGCCGATAATTATAAAAATATTTTTTCACCGTTAGTCAAAGAATGGCCATCAGTACGTTCAGCATTTGTAGGGCCGCTGCATCTAAGCACTTATTCAAAAGCAAAAGCAAAGTTTGCTTATTATGCACTTAGCTCAGCGAGTCATTTTGCAAAACATCAGTTTAAAAACAATGTAGCTCAATCTGTTTTTGCGGGAATGGCAGCACATTCTATGCTGCCGCTGAATAAACTAACTACTTCTTCCATGGCAATTGTACTCAATATACTTGCACATATAAATGGCTGGCCTTTACCGAAAGGCGGAGCGCAACAAATTACCAATGCTTTGGCAGCTTGCTTTAAAAAATCAGGTGGTGAAATACAAACAGGATGTATGATAACTTCTTTAAAGCAACTGCCACCTTCCACTGTTGTAATGCTTGATGTAACGCCTGCACAACTGCTTTCAATAGCGAGGGGATAAATTTTCTGCATTGTATAAATGGCAGTTGCACAAGTATAAATATGGTGCAGGAATATTTAAAATTGACTGGGCTCTATCTCAACCGGTTCCTTTTACAAATGCTAAGTGCAGATCTGCTGCCACTATACACATTGGCGGAAGCATGCAGGAAATTTATAACAGTGAAGAACTGGTTTCAAAAAATAAGCATACTGATAAGCCTTTTGTTTTATTCGTACAACCAGGTGTTGTTGATACATCAAGAGCGCCTGCAGGGAAACATACTGCCTGGGCTTACTGTCATGTTCCTAACGGTTCGCAAATTGATATGACTGATGCAATTGAAAAACAGGTTGAGCGTTTTGCTCCCGGCTTCAGAGATTGTATTCTTGCACGCAGCGTAATGAATACACATGACGTAGAATCTTACAATCCAAATTATATCGGTGGAGATATAAATGGCGGAGCGGCTATAGCAAGCCAGCTTTTTACAAGACCTGTTTTGAAACTTTCTCCCTATCGCACTGCAGCAAAAGGCATTTATATTTGTTCTTCATCAACACCTCCCGGCGGCGGTGTACATGGCATTTGCGGTTATTATGCTGCAAGACGTGCTTTAAGAGATTTGTTTGATATACAACTTTCGTGGTTGTAAATAATTCAATGCCCGGCACAGGCCAATCGTAGTTAATCCATTCTTCGTATACACATATCCGTTATAAACAGAATTATTTGTGAGTTACCAATAAGAAAGTCGATTTTATACATTGGGATACTTTTTTCATGGATGAACCTGAGATTTTAATCCTTCAATTTTAACATAACTCCCCACCGCCGTTTTTTCAGAAATAAATTCACACGGCTCATTATAAAAATTTCACGCTTCGGTAATTAACCTTTTAAGTTTTGACACATATTAACAAATATTGTTGCCTTCTGATCATTTGCATTTATCAAAACTTAAAAAATATCAATGAAAAGATTTCTAACATTATTTACAATGCTAATACTTAGTGGAGCATTAGCATTTGCACAAAGCCACGTAGTTACGGGAAAAGTAGTTGATGATAAAGGAGATCCCGTAAGCGGAGCCTCAATTATCATTAAAGGCACATCAAAAGGGATACCAGCAAACTCAGAAGGTGTATTTTCAATCAATGCAAAGCCAAATGACATATTGGTAGTTACAGCGGCCAGCTTCGGCAAAGTTGAATTAAAGGTAGGCAACCAAAATAATGTGGCTATAGCTTTAAAGCCTGCTTCTAATGTTATGGAAGAAGTGGTTGTTACTGCACTTGGCCAAACCAGTAAAAAAGCTAAGGTAGGGTATGCTACTACCACGTTCAATAGCGAAACCATAAACCGCACGGCCAATGTGAGCGCATTTGACGGCCTTGCAGGTAAAATTCCCGGAGCGGAAATATCAAATACTGGCGGCCCGGGCTCATCTACCAAAATTGTTATGAGAGGATACGGAGTACTTACAGAAGGAGGTAATCAGCCACTTTACGTGATAGATGGAGTTCCATTAACAGATGCCAGATTAAGTTCCGGTTCCAATGTTTTGTCGGGCGCCAATAATGTAGGTACCGTTGGCCTTACAGGTCAAAATGACTTTGGTAACGGTGCGAATGATATCAATCCAAACGATATTGAAAGTATTACGGTACTTAAGGGAACTGCGGCTTCATCGTTATATGGTTCCGCAGCGCGAAATGGTGCCATTATGATTACAACTAAAAGGGGCAGGTCCGGAAAAATAAGCATTGATTTTGCCGGATCTGTCAACTTTAGCAAAGTAGGTAAATTACCTTCTTTGCAAAGCACTTTTGGACAGGGGTGGAACGCCAAATTTGTACTTGGTGAGAATGGAAGTTGGGGGCCAAGGCTCGATGGTGTAGTAAGACCATGGGGTTCTATTGTAGATAATTCACAGCTAATAAAACCTTTTTCATTTATTGAGGATAACATCCGCGATTTTTATACCACCGGACTTGAATTAAACAATACAATAGCTATTTCAGGGGGTAGTGATAAAACCACATTTTATTTTTCGTATGGTAATGTATCAAGCGATGGTGTGATACCCACAAAATCCGATTACCTGGCACGCAATAATTTATCTCTGCGAACTAATAGCAAGTTCCAAAATTTCTCAATAAATACTTCTTTTAATTATGTAAACAGGAAAGTAAACCAACCTGCAACAGGGCAGGGAAGCACTGCAGGCTCTACAATTTTCCAGGATATTTTACAGATACCCGTAGATCTTCCTATTCATGATTTCAGAGATTACACTAATAAGTTTTTTGATGTGAACAGCTATTTTACTCCTTATGCAGAGAACCCTTATTATGGTTTGCATAACAACAGTAATAGTGAAACATCCGATAGATTTTTTGGAAGTCTTGATATGAATTACCAGTTTACATCTGCATTGGCGGCCCAGTTGCGTGTAGGCGGCGATGTTGACAACGCCCGCACTTTTGCTTACAATGCAGTAAATGCGCCTGAGCCGGGAAGCTGGAACGCAGGAGGTAATACCGAAGGAACCAGCAGAGCTCCGGACGTAGGTTCTGTTATTGATGGTAATAATTATGTAGGCAGCATCAACGGCGACTTTATTTTGAAATATAATAAAGACATCAACAATGATTTTAATCTGGAAGTAATCGGCGGCGTTAATTATAACCAGGCTGATACCAAATCCAGTTTTGCATCTATTACTAATTTATTGATTCCTGGTTTTTATAATCTTTCCAATTCAACGAAACAACCTGTTGCGGCTGACGCAAAAAGCCGTACAAGATTACTTGGAGTTTACGGACAGGCAACGGTAGGTTATAAGAGTCAGCTATACGTAACGGTAAATGCACGCAACGATTGGTCCTCTACCTTGCCCATTGACCACAATCATTTCTTTTATCCCGGGGGCAATTTATCGTGGGTTGCTACTAATACATTTAATTTAAAAAGCACACCAATTTCTTATTTGAAATTTAGGGCGGGGTATGGTAAAACCGGAACAACTGCGCCCGTATATTCTATATATCCTGTATTAGTCGCCGGTTCAGTTCCTTTACCTTTTGGAAATGTAGCTTTTCCATTCAACGGGGTAAGCTCTTTCGAGATTCAAAATACCATTGCTAACGGCAATCTTAAAGGCGTAATTACCACGGAAACCGAATTGGGAATGGATATCAGGTTTTTAAATAACAGAATTGGCCTGGATGTGGCGCTGTATGATAAATCAGCTAATGGCCAGATTCTTAATATTCCTCTTTCCCCGGGAACGGGATACCAGTTTTTAACGGAAAATATTGGCCTGATCGATAACAAAGGAATTGAACTCTCTTTAGATGTGAAGCCAGTTGTAACGAAAAATTTTACATGGTCTTTTAATTATAATTATACTAAAAACAAAAACAAAGTTGAGCATCTGTCAAATGGCCTTACAAAGGTTACCATTTTCGGAATAAACGGTGGTGTAGAGTTAGATGCTGTACCCGGACAAACTGCCACCGGTATCTATGCTTTCGGCCCCCAAATGACCCCCGATGGAAAGATAATCGTGGCTGCTTCAACAGGTAAACCTATTCCAACGACCAACAGGATATATTATGGCAATGCAGAAAATGATTATGCTATGGGCCTTTCCAACACTTTAAAATTCAAGGAATGGCAGCTCAATTTTTCGCTCGATTACAGGAAAGGCGGGGTATTTTACAGCAAAACAGCAGAGCAACTTCTTTTTACTGGTAACTCAATCCCAACTACATATAATGACAGGAGACCATTCATATATCCCAATTCAGTAGTTCAAAATGGAACTGATGCCCAGGGCAAACCTGTTTATGTAGAGAATACAACTCCTATAACCGAAAATAATTTGCAGGACTTTTTTCCTGAGGGCAACAACCCCGCACTGGCCTATAGCAATGACATACTTGACAGGTCATTTTTAAAATTAAGAGATGTTTCCATATCGTATTTGTTTAGTCAGCACCTTGCCTCAAAGATGAAGGTACATAGTTTAAACCTGACCATTTATGCAAGGAATATATTATTGTGGACACCGGCTTCCAATATGTATATAGATCCGGAAGCATCAAATTTCGGCAATGATCTTACCAGCCAGTTAGGCGAGTTTGAAACAGCTCCTATTTCAATGCAATTTGGGGTTGCTTTAAAAGCAAATTTTTAAAAACTAATTATTATAAAGATGAAATTATTCAAGAATAAAAAAATTGTAATTGCATTCTTCATAAGCGTGCTTATTGCAGGCTCCGGGTGCAAAAAAACGTTTGACATTAATCATGATCCTAATAATCCATCCTTAGAAGTTGGAACTCCAAAAATAGTTTTCCCTGTGGCTGTAATGGGTGTAGCGGCAGTTGAAGGAGGTGACCTTGCCCTTATAGGCGGAATTTTAGGCGAATATCTTGCCCAGGCAGCTTCAGCAAATCAATATAAAAATATTGATCAATACGATTTGAAAACCACAGATTATAATGCACAATACACAACATTATATTCTTATGGCTTAAAAAATCTACAATTCGTTATTGATAAAGCAAATGAATCCAAGGATTGGAATTTTTATCTTATGGGTAATGTAATGAAGGCGTATGCAACCGGTTTATTGGTTGATATTTATGACCAGATTCCCTATACTGAAGCTTTGCAGGGGGTTGGAAATCTTACCCCACATTTTGACGATGGGTATACCATTTATAAATCACTGATTGCGGGAATTGACACAGCATTGGGTAAAGACTTCAATGCTTTATCAGCTATTGATCTTAGGGCTACTAATGAGGGAAACATTGATCTTTTATTTGGAGGCGATATCGAGAAATGGAAACAATTTGCCAACACGCTGGAGTTAAAACTTTACCTGAGAATGATCAATGCGAAACCAGATGAAGCAAAAGCAGGTATTGAAGCTTTATATGCGAGGAATGCACAATTTCTTCAGGAGGATGCAAAAGTTACAGGATTTACGGATAATCCAAGTCTTTCCAATCCATTATACGAACAAAATATCCGGCAGCTAAATACGGCAACTAATCTTGTTGCCAGTAACACATTTTTAAAATTTTTACAGGAGAATAATGATCCAAGGGCGGTGGATTTCTTTGGAACAAATGCTACGGGCCTTGACCAGGGTGATTTTCTAAATCCATCCAATGCAGCGCTTGCAGCATCAATATTTAAACAAAGTGCAACAGATCCTGTAGTATTTCTTTCTGCAGCCGAATCTTATTTTTTACAGGCAGAAGCGAGAGAGCGCTATTTTTCAGGCGACGGTGCAAAACAATTATACAATAGCGGAGTGCTGGCTGAATTTTTTGCATTAGGTGAAAATGGAAGTTCATTTATTACACCCGGCGGGGCTTATGAATATCCTTCAGCAACAACAGATAAAAATATAGAAGCAATACTGGTTCAGAAGTGGACATCATTTGCTTATGGGGTACATTTTATTGAAGGATGGTTTGAAAGGAACAGAACAGGTATTCCTAAAAGCAGTCCTGTTTATTCTTCTGATCCTTCCTGGGTGCCAGGCGAATTTGTAGTTTCAAAAAATTCAGTATTATCGGCAGGACAATATCCAAAGCGTCTTGTATTTCCCGATGCAGAGATTTCTACAAATCCCAATACGCCTGCCCAGGTACCCATAACTACTCCGGTTTGGTGGGGGAAATAACTTTAAAAATTAAAATAGCTTAAAATGAAAAAAAGATTTGTATTTCTATTGAGTGTTTTTGTCCTGATTATTTCTTCGTGTAAAAAAGATGATATAATTAACACCCCTGAAATGGTTGGAATTTCAAAAGTTACTTATTACCCGGTTTTAACTTTAACAGGTGATGTTATAATGGCTGTTCCCAATGGAACTCCTTATGTGGAACCGGGAGTAAAAGCAGAAGCAGCAGGTTCTGAGGTGCCTGTAACAACTTCAGGAACCGTAGACAGTAATACAGATGGCGTTTACACATTAACCTATTCAGCCGTAAATATTGATGGCTATAGTGCGAGCGCAGTACGAACAGTGGTTGTTTATACAACTGCGGCCGATGCTGCTGCCAATGATTTATCAGGAAATTATGCAAGAACAAACAACGGTTCTGTAGCCACATGGAGCAAAATTGCACCCGGAGTTTATACAGTTTTTAATCCCGGTGGCGCACCCGGAACTAATTTAACAGTTGTAGCAATAAATCCTTCAGGATTTAATATTTCCATACCAGAGCAGCTTGCAAGTGATGGATCACCAACAAGTTCATCAGACGAATCTTATACTAACTCTAATCCACCTATGTACACCTGGAAAATTTTGAATCCCGGTTATGGAACAGGGTTACGAACTTTTGTAAAACAATAAAAATTCAATTGAAAATGAAAAAAATAATTTTAATATTAATAAGCATGGCAGCAATTTCTTTATTGAATTCATGCGAAAAGACAAAAGATCCGGGCGCCACTTCCGCGGTAAAGGTTGCGAATGAGTGGTGGGTAACATTAGATTTGAATGGGACCACGGACGTATATGGAATTGGCCATTTTCGAATTGCTACTTATAACACTTCTGCTAATGATAATAGCATATTTGTAGATGACTATAAAAATGGATACGGCTTTAAAATTAACGCAACTGCCAATTACAGTGATCTCACATTTTCTTCGGCGCCGTCAGCAAGCAATGAATATTTTATTCCGGGAAGCTCCAGCTTTCCGGAAACTGTTACTTTAACCGATGGCAAAATACTTTCTAAAGCAGGGCATTCCAAATCAGGTATTATCGCGGATAGCATTCACATGAAAGTGGAATTTTCAGACGATCCCGGCAATATTTATGAAATGAATGGAGTGGAAAGGACAAGATTTCCCGAGGATGATTATTAAGTTATTTTTTTTGGAATAGGGATAAATAAGGTTGCAATAATTGTAGCCTTATTTTATTTTCCTGCCAGTAATCGATAAAGCGGGTTATTTTACATTTTGGATCAAATGGCTTTTTATTTTGCAAAATAAAAAATTATAAGTTGCACTTGGCTTAGTCAAAAACAATTGTATGCGATATTTTTATTTTCTTTTATTTTCTTTTATTTTCTCCTGCCCTGTAGTGCAGGCACAGCAAAGCGGTCCATTAATTGCCGAAGCAGATACTCTTTATTTAAAACAGGAATGGCAGGCAGCAGCAAATACTTATGAAAATGCTTTCGCAAAGGGAGAGATACAAAGTGCTCTTACATTGAACAGGCTTGGTTTTTCTTATCTCAATCTTGGCAAATATGATCTTGCAATAAAAAATCTTGAACTATCATTAACGAAAAAGCCACTGCCTTCAGGCGAGCCCATTATCCGTTCAAGGCTTGCAAGAGCGTATGCGGCTAACAATGAAAAAGACAAAGCTTTAAAACAACTTGACAGTGCTATCGGTCATGGTTACTCGAATATACCAGAATTGGATACGGCAAAAGAATACGATCAAATGCGTAATGATGCGGGCTTTAAAAATTTAGTTTCAAAAGCTACTGATAATTTATATCCCTGTCTGAGAAATGCCCATGGACGTGAATTTGATTTTTGGATAGGTGATTGGGATGTTTATCCAACGGGTGGTAATCAAATAGTAGGTTCCAGCAAAATAGAAATGGAAGCAAGCGGTTGTTTTATTCTTGAAAACTGGACGGCTATTGGATATCCTAATACTGGCAAAAGCATGAATTTTGTTGATCCTGTTACTAACAAATGGAAACAAGTGTGGGTCGGCTCTGGTGGCGCTGTAACAGAATATATAAACGGCGTGTATAAGGACAGCGTTATGGAATTTGAATCTTCTTCGGCAACACCTCAGGGAAATATGAAAATAAGATTCAGGTTTTTTAACCAGGGAGCTAACCAGGTGCGGCAATTCCAGGAATCATCAAATGATGATGGAAAAACATGGAGTGTTGCATATGATCTTACTTATATCAGGAAGAAAAAACAATATTAATTTCCATCTGCCCATATTAAAAATTGAGGAAGTACATGGCTCCATGACTCATAATCATGTGTACCTTCTTTAACTTCAACATAAGTGATATCTCCGGAAAGGCAAACATTTTTTTGTTTAATTAAATCAATTAAATCTTTAGTATCATCAACCACATCAATAATTCCATCTTTATCCCGGTCTGCAGTTTCTTCGCTCCATCCTGCATAAAACCAATATTTTAAATGCGGCCTTTTTCTTGATGATCTTATTTTATTGATGATAAGCCTGTCTTTGTTATCAT
>CAWBII010000010.1:0-328956 GCA_963788795.1 uncultured Chitinophagaceae bacterium | reverse complement strand
CATAGTTACGGTATCCTTTACAGTTATTATAAACTTAAAGGAAATGAAGTTGCTTACGATTTTCCCGACGACTTTTTAATTAACAAGGTAATAGAAAAAAAAAAAGGAAATGCTATTACTAACGGTATACTGTACCTGATCGTTTGCGAGCTTCTTGATATTCCAATGAGAGCCATCAATATTCCCAAACAATTTATTCTTGGCTATTTTGATATTGATTATAATTTCCCAATCCCGAAAGGCAAAAAAGTGAAAAAATAAATTTTTATATCGATCCGCTCAATGGCCAAATCTATTCTCATAAAGATGTGGAAAATTATTTTAAAAGAATTTCCGTTCCCCCTACGCCATCTTATTTCAGGCAGCTTACCAACAAGCGCATTATTCAACATTTATTGGAAGAATATAGCAAGTGCTTTTCAGATGCTGCCAATCTTTACAAAAAAAATGATTTATTTTTTTGGCTAAATTGTTAGACGATTAAATAACGTCATAATGTATTATGATTCCCCAATTGGTACTATTAAAATAAAAATTTCCGGCAGTTATATTAGTGAACTTTTTACGTTAATGATAAACCAGCAATGGCGCCTGAAACAATAGAATTATCTGCAGAAGAAAAAAGAGTCTTGCAAAAATGCATTACCCAGCTTAATGAATATTTTTCCGGTAAAAGGAAATTATTTGATCTTCCTATACAACAGGAAGGAAGCGCATTTCAACAAAAAGTATGGAACGAATTAGTTAAAATACCATTCGGCAAAACGATTAGCTATTTACAGCTTGCACAACGGCTGGGAGATGCAAAATCAATAAGAGCCGCGGCTTCAGCAAATGGCCGCAACAAACTTAACATCGTAGTTCCCTGTCATCGTGTAATAGGTTCTGATGGAAGCCTCATCGGTTATGGCGGAGGATTACCGAGAAAGAAATGGCTCCTGGAGCATGAAGCTAAATTTGAAAATGGCGTTTCTATGTTATTTTAAATAAATTGCAACCGTCTCTGATAAATCTAAATAAATTATTATAATATTCTACATTGTTTGGCTACATTATTGATTAAACATTTTTGTTTTCATTTTTTAACTTAATAAAAATATTATTATGCGCTTTTCATTTTTATCCTTAAAAAAATTAGCTGTTATTTCAATTGCATTGATAACTATTTTATCAATTCATGCCTGTAAGAATAATAAAACTGAAAATGCAAAATCAGTCACAAATGTTTCGCAAAACAGTGATTCACTTTTTAAAAAATATAATCTTGATAAAATAAAACTGCCGGATGGTTTTAAAATAGACGTGTATGCTGAAATAGGAAATGCAAGAAGCTTATGTGTATCGCCAAATGGTACTGTTTTTGTTGGTACAAAAAAAAATAAGGTGTATGCCATAACCGATGAAAACCACGATGGCAAAGCCGATAAAATCTATGTTATTGCAAGCGGATTAAATGTTCCTAACGGAGTAGCTTTTAAAGATGGAAGTCTCTACATTGGAACTATATCGGTTATTTACAGGCTTGATAGTATTGAATCAAGATTGAGTAATCCTCCCGCGCCTGTTGTCGTTTATGATAAATATCCTACTGCTACGCATCATGGTAATAAGTTTATTGCCTTTGGCCCCGATGGAAAATTATATGTTCCTGTTGGGGCACCATGTAACATCTGTGATTCGCCAAAACCTTATGCATCCTTAACACGCATCAATCCTGATGGAACAGGCTTTGAAATTTATGCGAGCGGTATACGAAATACGGTTGGCTTTACATGGAGCCCTATAACTGGGCAACTTTGGTTTACTGATAATGGACGCGATGAATTGGGCGATGATATACCCAGTGATGAATTAAATAATGCAACAACAGGCTGGTATGCATTTCGGGTATCCATATTGTCACCAGGGAGATATTCTGGATCCGGAATACGGTAAAGGGAAAAGTTGTCTCGATTACACACCACCCGTAAAAAAATTAGGCGCCCATGTGGCGTCACTTGGACTGCGTTTTTATACCGGCAATATGTTTCCTGCAGATTATAAAAATGCAATATTTATTGCAGAGCATGGAAGCTGGAACCGCAGCACTCTTGTTGGTTACAGGGTTGTTGTTGCAAAGATGGACAGCAGCGGAGTTTTAAGCGACCCTGTTCCGTTTGCCCAGGGCTGGCTGCAAAATTTAACGAGTGTTAATGGTCGTCCTGTGGATGTCCAGGTTTTAGATGATGGCTCATTGCTTGTGAGCGATGATTATAAAGGAGCGGTTTACAGAATAAGTTATAAAGCACCCTAACCCGCAGGGATAAACGCAAATAAAATTGTCAGTAAATTTATCGCATGATAAACTTATCACATAATCTTTCACCTTCTAGCTTATTACTCAATTAACCAATTAACTTTTTAAACCAGTAAACAAAAACCAATGTCCGATCATCATGACCATCATCATACGGAAGAGCATTTACAAAGTTCTGATATTTTAAGAGATGTTGTTATTGGAATGAGTGATGGCCTTACGGTTCCATTTGCACTTGCTGCCGGACTAAGCGGAGCCGTATCTACCAGTGGGATTATTGTAATAGCAGGTATTGCGGAAATTGCTGCAGGCGGAATAGCGATGGGACTTGGAGGATATCTTGCCGGTAAAACAGAACAAGATCACTACAATAGTGAATTGAAAAGAGAATATGCAGAAGTGGAGCGAATACCTGAAATGGAAAAAAAAGAAGTTAAAGATTTTTTCGAAAGCATTGGTTTAAGTGAAGAACTTCAAAACACAGCGACAGAAGAAATCGCAAAAGATAAAAAGCAATGGGTTGATTTTATGATGAAATTTGAGTTAGGTCTTGATAAACCAAATCCTAAAAGAGCAAGAAACAGCGCTTTAAATATTGGCGTCTCCTATATTGTTGGCGGCATTATTCCTTTAAGCCCTTATTTTTTTATAAATGATTCGAAAGAAGCCTTAAAATTCTCAGTTGTAGCCACTTTAATCTGCCTTTTCGTATTCGGATATTTCAAAAGTAAAATTACGGGTGTAGCAGTAATACCCGGCGCTTTAAAAGTGATGCTCATAGGCGCTCTTGCTGCCGGAGCGGCATATTGTGTTGCATTATTATTTAAATAATTGCTCGTATAAATTCTTGTGGGTTTTACTTTTTTCAAAGTAACACTACTCAATTTTATACATTAATAAAATAACTCCTTTCTATCAACGTTTTATACTGCGGAAGGCGTTGCTAACCCTATTTTAATACACTTCCGCAACACCTGAATCACTCTTACAAAAAGTTACTTTGAACTCAACCTATTTGCACTTTTTTATGACCGAATGCAATATTGTTTTATACCCAACTGCTAAACAATATCTGTAATCTTTTTTGACAAAAATTATAACGGACTAACGGTACATTCATGTTTATAAAATTTTTTAATAATAAACAATTCAAAAAAATAATTAGTACTAACAGAAGAGCTTAATGGATAATCAGTTTTTGAATTTTGGAAATCCCCTCATTTCTATGAGGGGATATTTTTTTAGCTAAAAATTGCATGCCTGGAATCTTTTGAAATATTTTTTATTGTCCAGGTTATTTTTTTTTCAAAATCATGCTTACGCACCATACAATTTTGTTTGGAGCAAATGCGGCAGGAAAATTCCTCGCATCCATCTGAATGTACAAAGAGCTCAACAGCTTCGCCAAATTCATTTTGTATTAATTTAGCCAGCGCTTCCACTTCTGCGTGCGCTTCATGTACATTCAAATACCAGGGCACGGTAAGATGGCAATCACAATGCAGCGTGCTTCCGTATTTAATAAAGCGAAGATTGTGCAGGTCAATCCAGTTTTCTTTCCTGTTATGGTTTAATAAATCTACAAGGCTGTGTAATAATTTCACATCAGCTTCATCCATTATACCGGCAATGGATGTACGAACAATTTTATAACCGGTAAAAATGATAATCAAAGCGAAAAAACTGGCAACAGCGCTATCCAGCCAAACCTTTTTGGTAAAATATAATAATACCAATCCTATAAAAATACCAATGGTACTATAGGTATCAGTCTTTAAGTGTTTACCACCCGCAATCAATAATAATGAATTATTTTTTTTACCTGTGGCAACACACACAACGCCTGCAAAATAATTTACAATTCCTGTAGCAACCAGTAAGATAATTCCATAATCAAGTTTGGTAATTTGCCGGGGATAAAAAAAACTCACAACAGATTTATATATAATAATAATTCCGGCAATTGCAATCAATGTTCCTTCAACAGCTGCAGAAATGAATTCAACTTTTCCATGCCCGTAAGGATGATCCGCATCTTTTGGTTTTGCAGAAAGGTATAAGCTATACAAACCTAAAAAACCAGAGGCAATATTCACGATACTTTCCAAAGCATCAGTAAGAATAGCGAGAGAGTGCGTTAAATACCATGCCGTAAGTTTTATAGAAAATAAAACAATTGCAATAATGATGATAATCTTTTGAAGTCTTATATTTTCTTTTGAAGCAATCAATACAAGTGGTTTAAGGGCAGCAAAAGTACGAACTTGATTTTAGACAGAGTTGGATTATTGGCAGTATCAGTTTCCCACAAAGACACAGAGAGCACAAAGTTTTTTGTTTGAAAATTCTTAGTCGCTTTCGTGGAGATTTGATTATTGAAAGTTCAGTTCCCCGCAAAGACACGGAAAGCATAAAGTTTTTATTTGAGAATTCTTAGTGGCCTTTGTGACTTTGTGGGAAATATTTTCAAATTGATACAAGGCCAGTAATTGCGGCTCTGCAAACGCATCTTAAAAAACATTAAATTTGCCTTATGCGCAAAACGCTTAACATATTGGCAAGTTCTTTCCGCTTAACCATGCAGGAACTCATGGTAAATAAATTGCGTACGGCTCTTTCATTAATAGGAATTTCATTTGGAATATTTTGCATCATTGGCGTGCTGGCTACTGTTAACAGTTTGGAAGCAAATATTCAAAATCAGATTAAAAGCCTTGGCACTAACACTATTTCTATTGATAAATGGGATTATGCCGGTGGCCCGGATTACCCGTGGTGGAAATTTATAAACAGGCCTGTTCCTAAATATCATGAAGTAAATTTTATAAAGCAACGAAGCAGCCTCGTTAAGAATGTTGCTTTTGTAACTGATACGCGGGTTACAGTGGAATATGAAAGTTATGCATTAGAAAGAGTAAGTGTAATAGGAGTGAGTGAAGAGGAAAATGCCATAGAGCCGGTGAAGATGGCGTATGGAAGATATATGTCACAGTCTGAATTTACGTCCGGTAGCCCCATCGCAATCATTGGTTATACCAATGCTGAAAATCTTTTTGGTGACCCTGCGCTTGCAGTTGATAAAGAAGTTAAAATAAAAGGAATTAAAGCAACCATTATCGGCGTTATAAAAAAGGTAGGATCAACAATAGGCATAGATTATGACCAGTCTTTTATAGTACCTTACAAGTTCGCAAGGCAAATTTTTAATGAAGATTATAGCAGGCCTCATATTGTTGTGGATGGAAAAGAAAATGTTAGTTCACAGGCACTGGCTGACGAGCTTGAGGGTGTTATGAGGTCAATCAGAAAACTTAGCCCTACCCAGGAAGATAATTTTACACTGAACCAGATAAGCAGTTTTAGCGACAGAGTCAGCTCATTGTTTGGAAGCATTAATCTTGGCGGATGGGCAATAGGAATTTTAAGTTTAATAGTGGGCGCTTTTGGTATCGCAAATATTATGTTTGTAACCGTAAAAGAAAGAACTGCAATGATCGGGCTTAAGAAGGCTATTGGTGCAAAAAAAAGAAGTATTCTTTCAGAGTTTTTACTGGAATCATCAATTATCTGCGTCATGGGTGGCTTAATGGGATTAATTCTCGTGTATATATTAACGTTAGTACTCACAAACGTGTTTGATTTTCCTGTGTTTATTTCAGTCGGAATACTTACTCTTGCCATTTCGATATGCATACTAATAGGTATATTGGCCGGAATCATTCCTGCGTATGCTGCCTCACGTTTAGATCCTGTTGTAGCCATTCGTTCTAAATAATTTTTACTTTTTATATGCCTCAAATTCTTGCAATTGAATCTTCATGCGATGAAACTGCAGCAGCAGTATGCAGGGAAGGAATTATTTTAAGTAATATTATTGCCAGCCAGAAAGTTCATGAAGAATATGGAGGAGTTGTTCCTGAACTGGCCTCCAGGGCTCATTTGCAGGCAATAGTTCCGGTTGTTGACAGCGCATTAAAAAAGGCAAATGTAAATTTAGATGAAATCGATGCTTTTGCTTTTACGCAGGCTCCCGGGTTGATTGGAGCATTATTGGTTGGCGCTGAATTTGCAAAATCACTTTCATTGGCTTGTAACAAACCTCTAATTGCAGTGCATCATATGCAGGCGCATGTGCTGGCAAATTGCATTCAATCGCCTGACAAAAAAAATGAAATCCCTTCTTTCCCCTTTTTGTGTTTAACCGTTAGCGGAGGACATACGCAAATTGTTTTGTGTGAAAACTATTTAAAAATGAAAGTAATCGGGCAAACATTGGATGATGCTGCAGGCGAAGCATTTGATAAGTCTGCAAAAATATTAGGACTCCCCTATCCTGGTGGCCCACTGATTGATAAATATGCGAAGGATGGCGGTATAGATAAATATAAATTTCCAGAACCAAAAATTGATGGATTAAATTTTAGTTTCAGCGGATTAAAAACAGCTATCCTTTATTTTATAAGAGACGAAAAACTAAAAAATGAAAATTTTGTAGAAGAAAATATGGCTGATATCTGTGCATCTGTTCAATCAAGAATTGTTTCGATACTATTAAATAAATTAAAAAAAGCAGCTAACGAAACAGGCATTAGGAATATTTGTATTGCGGGCGGAGTAAGCGCCAACAGTGGCTTACGCAATAATTTTGAAAAGATGGGAATTGAAGAAGGGTGGAAAACTTTCATTCCTGCATTTGAATATTGTACCGATAATGCAGCTATGATTGCGATAACAGGCTACTACAAATACTTAGCAGGAATTTTTGAAGATTTATCCGTTGTTCCATCTGCAAGAGCTGTTTTTTAGTTTTGTCCCACAAAGGCACTAAGATCACAAAGCTGCCTTCTTAGTGTTCTTTGTGCCTTAGTGGGAAAATATCTTCTATTAATTTTATACAATTGTCTAATCAATATTTCCAGTTTAAAAAATTTATAATTAACCAGGATAGATGCAGCATGAAAGTGTGCACAGACTCATGCCTTTTTGGTGCGTGGGTTGCTTCCAAAATTGAAAAGCAGATTATACATCCCAAAACTGTTTTAGACATTGGAACCGGAACCGGATTGCTAAGCCTGATGCTTGCTCAAAAGACTAACGCTGCCATAGACGCAGTGGAGATTGAAAAAAATTCATTTGAGCAGGCAGCAGAAAATATAAATGCATCTTCATGGAATAATCAAATAAAAATATTTCATGATGATATAAAAAATTGGGATGAATCTTTAAAGTATGATTTAGTTATTTCCAATCCGCCATTTTATGAGAATGATCTGTTATCAGAAAAGGAAGAAAAAAATCTATCGAAACACAGTGCTGGCTTAAGTTTAGAAGAACTAATAAGTGTTGCAAAAGATTTATTGAGCGAAGATGGAACCTTTGCTGTATTGCTGCCATGGCAAAGAGCAAAGTTGTTTGAAACTACAGCTTTGCAACATTTTTTGTTTGTAAAAGAAAAAGCGGAGGTGAGACAAACGCCTTTACACAACTATTTTCGAACCATGCTTATTTTACAAAAGCAGGAAACTGCGACAGTAAAAAATGAGTTAACTATTAAAACTAATAAAAACGAATATTCGGGGGAATTCAAAGAGCTTCTTAAAGATTATTATTTATACTTGTAAATATTTCAAACTTCAATTTTTACAAACCTGCATATTTTTTAAGATAATTGAATTCCTTAGTCAGTATTCCTTCTTTAACAATAGTGGCATTATTAATAATCTTTGAACCACCTTTTATTAAATCTCTTAAAATAAATTTTATCAATTGCTCACCAAAATATCTTGATGCATCTCTTGGTAATTCATTGGGCAAATTACCTACTGCCATTACATCTACGGAGCTTTCAAGATAGGGAGGCGTCAGCTCCCCGGAAATTTTATTAACTCCGTAAACAGGTTCTTCCATTGTTCCGTCACCAATGTTACAAGGTATCGAGCCGTTCCTGTCATCTGAAATATCAGCGATGGTAGTAATATTAAAATTTTTACTTTTTCATATCATCCATTTCAAACAGGCGTGGTATTTTTTCTTCCCAATAAACGCCATTGAGTAAAATATCAGTTTCACTAATATATTTATTAAAAAGACAATTATATTTTTCCGGATGATGATGAAATCCAATTCGGCTATACTTTCCCGTTAGTTTATCTTCATACAGGTCTGCGCCCTTTAAATGAACATACACAGGGTAATCAAATTTTTGTTCCCGGTATTCATCTGGTTCAGCTTCATGAATTTCCATGAGATTCATTACTTCCAAAATTCCGTGTGCTACTCTCCCACTGCCGGTTACAGCAATCTTAAGCAAAGGAAGTTGTAATCCAAAATAGGTATGAATTAATTGCTGGAAAGACTTTTGTTTGTAAACTCTTCCCAATTTAAAAGCCCCTGTTCTATTTCCATAAGCCATCATGCCGTTATGAGCGCCAACGACTCCGGCAAAAAAACCAAAACCAATAATACGGGTACCATCATCATGTTCCAGGCATTCATAATCTATTAAAGTAATTTTTTTGCTTATAATATTTTGCAGCAACTTTTGGTTGTAAGGCTGCATTTTTTTTGTGTGAGAAAAAAACAAATAAATCTTTCCGGGAATCAGCATATCAACAGGCACTTCTTTAATGCCGAGTAAAATATCACAATCGCTAATATCTTCTTTCACTTCAATTCCTGCGTTCATATATTCCCTGTCTTTAAAGCATCTTATTTCACACTGTTGTACTTTTATAGCAACAGGCAAATTTTGCTCAATCCATTTGCATTGCACAGGAGTAAGCGCCACACGATTATCCGGCGGAATTTTTCCTTCTCTTATCAGACCAATTGTAAGCATTCGATTTTTTTCAATTGCGGCAATTTACATTTTAAATTATTAAAGAAATATTGAAACGTATTTTGGAGAGATTAGCCAGAATGTGTATTATTGCACCCCGAAAATTGGATAATCTTGAATTATCAATTATCCATTTTCAATTCTTAATTAAAATGCCCGGATGGCGGAATTGGTAGACGCATCAGACTCAAAATCTGACGTTCGCAAGGATGTGCAGGTTCGATTCCTGTTCCGGGCACAGAGTTATAAAAGCCTTGTTAGCACTAGCTTTCAAGGCTTTTTTATTTTAATTCTACAATAGTAATACTTTCGCAAATACAGCTTAATTGGTTTCATTTAAGAAATGGATTATTTTAGTTCCGTAAATGAATGAGTTGCCTGCTATTTTGTAAGACACTTCAAACGATATGGTAACAATCATCAATCACTTAGAATTTTTAGAAAAGACTTTTAATAGTATCAGCAAAAGTGGTGGTGCCAGAGTAATTTCTTTAGTCGAGACTATTTTGATCAATAAAAGACCGTATAACCGTTAGTCTAATTACAATTTATGATAAGGACGATACAGCTGCAATCAGTGATAAAGAGCTAAAGGAACTGATAAAATCATTTTATAAAGATCAATAATCCTCCATTCGCAAGGATGTGAAGGTTCGATTGCTATTCCGAACACATAGCAGTAAAAGGTTTGTTAGCATTACCTTTCAAGGCTTTTTTATTTTAGCTTCTCAATAGTAATACGTTCGCAAATAGAGCTTAATTGGTTTCATTATAAAATGGATTATTTTAGTTTTGTAATGAATGAGCTAGCGGCAACCCTGTTGGAACACACCATAAAATTTCGGACAGGACAAAAAAAGTTGACCTGTTATAAAAAATACATTTAGTTTATTTGAGTTTTGGGTATTATATTTTGGCAACGGTTTCAAAATAAATAATTTACTGCTAATGAAAGGCTCCAGGCAATAAATTAATATTTAAAATCTAAGTAATATTTATATGAGCAATAAAAATGCTGACTATTATTTTTTCAAAGGCGGAGGCGAAATGGGTGAACTTATAAGAGCAAAAGATTGGAGTAAAACCACTTTAGGTGACCCTGCAGACTGGCCTCAAAGCCTTTGTACCATGGTTGCTGTAATGCTCAATAATCCTTTTGGTATGTATATCGCATGGGGCAGCGAATATATCCAGCTTTACAATGACGGGTATCGTCCTATTCTTGGAGCTTCCAAACATCCACAGGCATTGGGTATCAGCACCCGGGAAACATTTTCTGAAATATGGCACATCATTGAATCCATGTTTGACGGAGTAATGAATGGAAAAGCAGTAGGCTTTCCTGATTTTATGTTACCCTTAAACAGAAACGGTTATGTAGAAGAATGTTATTTCGATTTCTCTTATAGCCCTATCAAAAAAAATGATGGAGAAGTAGGCGGCGTATTGGTAACAGTTATCGAAACTACCAACAAAAAGAAGGCAGAAGAAAGCTTAAAGGAAAGCAACCAGCGTTTTCGCAACACCATGAAGCAGGCTCCTGTTGGAATTACCATTTTACGAGGGCCACAATACATTGTAGAAATGGCCAATGATGCCTACCTGCAGTTAGTAGATAAAAAAGAAGTTGAATTTGTAGGAAACTCGTTGTTTGTATCCTTACCTGAAGTAGAAGATGCCGTTCATTCGCTGCTGGATAATGTATTAAACACCGGAATACCCTATCACGGAAACGAAGTTCCTATACCAGTTAACCGTTACGGAAAAGAGGACATATTCTACTTCGATTTTCTCTGGCATCCGCTAAAAGAGGAAGATGGAAAAATTTCAGGTGTGATAGCTATTGTTACAGAAGTAACTGAAAAGGTTGCAACAAGAAAAAAAATTGAAGAAAGCGAACAACGTTTTCAAGCAGCTGTAGAGGCAGTGCAGGGAATTCTATGGACAAATAATGAAAAGGGTGAAATGGAAGGAGAACAACCAGGCTGGGCTTTCCTCACAGGACAAACTTACGAGGAATATCAGGGATATGGTTGGGCAAAAGCAGTTCATCCCGATGATACACAACCAACAGTGGATGCATGGAACAAAGCAGTACAAGAACGCAAAACTTTTATTTTTGAGCATCGGGTAAAAACTAAAGATGATGGCTATAGATATTTTTCAATTCGTGCAATTCCGCTTTTAAATCCTGATGGTAGTTTGCGCCAATGGGTGGGTGTGCATTCAGATATACAGAACCAAAAAATTAAAGACGAAAAAAAAGATGAATTTATCAGCATTGCCAGCCATGAACTGAAAACACCACTTACTACTGCCAAAGCATATTTGCAGATGCTGGAACTTTCTTTAGAGGGAAACGATGAAGATTTAAACCTCTTTGCAAAAGAGCAAGCCAGTCTGTTAACAGGCTTAATGAATTAGTGAGCGAATTGCTTGACGTAAGTAAAATACGGCTTGGCAAATTAAATTATACTATTACTACTTTTAATTTTAATGAAATGATTGAAAGTACTGTTGAGAATGTACAGCTTACTTCACAAACACATACAATCGTAAAAACGGGAAATGTAAACGATGTAGTAACCGGAGATAAAGACAGGCTGCAACAAGTGGTTATTAATTTATTAAACAATGCCATCAAATATTCACCGGCTGCAGACACAGTTTTTATAAACATAGAACAAGAAAAAGATATTATAAAAGTTTCTGTAAAAGATACCGGAATAGGGGTGAGCAGGCAAAGCCTTAATAAGATATTTGAAAAGTATCATCGTATTGAAGAACATGCAGTGCATTTTCAAGGCTTGGGCATTGGGTTGTTTATTTCTTATGAAATAATTCAACGCCATCATGGAAAATTGTGGGCGGAAAGTGAAGTCGGCAAAGGAAGTACATTTTATTTCACAATACCGTTAAGTATTATTTCACCGCAATAAAAAAGCAATGCCACATAACAACCAAGATAAATGCATTTTAATATACGAAGATGACCCTGAAATTTTGTTCTTGTGCAAGAAACTTTTATCAAAAAATCAATATCGTGTAGAAACACTATCACGATGTGAAAATGTAATTGAAGACATTCACCGAATGAAACCCAATCTTATTTTAATGGACCTTTGGATTCCAGATATTGGCGGTGAGAATGCTGTAGCTATGATAAAAGAAAATCCTGCTACCCGACATATTCCTATTCTTCTGTTTTCAGCCAACGCAGAAATTAAAGAAATATGTAAAAAAATAAATGCCGACGGCTACATAGAAAAACCCTTTGACATATACACATTTAAACAAACAATAGAAGAAAATCTTTAGATAGGGGCACACAAATGAAGGGCAGCCGGCAACAAAAGACTTGCTGAAATTGGGGCAGGACGTTGTAGCAATCAGGACGGGTCATTTATAAATTTGGCAACAGTTCCGGCAGACAGGAATTCTAATTCCAGGCCTGCATAAATGCGTGACTGTTATTCACCAGGCCGTCAGAAACTTATGGTTATGCAAAAAAAGATTTACCTTCTCTTGTCATTACTTAATAATAAAAGAAAAAATAATTATGGAAACTAAAAAGGATAGCCCGGGAGTTTATATTCCGCCACCCTTGTTTTATGTCGTGATATTTTTAATTGCTTTATTCTTACAAAAGAAAGTTGCAATTAATGATTTTGTATTTCATTCGCAAATAATCAGGATTGTTGGAATATCATTATTCGTTATTTCATTATTTTTTCTTGTTACAAGTTTGAGAAAGTTTTTTCTGAGCAAAAACACTTTAATTCTGATAAAGCCTGCTTCCTCACTTCAGACAAATGGCATTTACAACATTTCCCGAAATCCAATGTATGTTGGGCTGGCAATCGTTTATCTTGGAATTACCTGTTTCATTGGAAACTGGTGGAACATTATTTTGTTTCCCCTACTTCTTTTGATTGTCCAGGAATACATAATCAATCGTGAAGAGAAATACCTTATTCGCAGGTTCGGACAAGACTACCTTGATTACAAATCAAAAGTGAGAAGGTGGCTTTAATATTATAAATTCTCAGCTTTTAAAAGGAAATAAAAACTTTGTGACATCGACACTTGATTTCCATAAAATATTTATTTTCGATGTACAATGCTTAACCACACTAACTTTTTAAAAAGTCTTTCGCTTATCGTCTTTCTTTTTCTTGCAAATTTTTTTGCTAATGCCCAGCAACTAAATACTGCTGTAAAAAATGCTTACATCATTTCAAGAATGGCTGAAAAATTTCACGTACAGCCAAGACCGTTAGATGATACATTTTCTTCGCACGTTTTTACCCAACTTCTAAAACAATTAGACGAGGATAAAATATTTTTTACTACAGAAGATATAAAATCACTCTCCAAATTTCAATTTGATATTGATGATGAAATAAAAAACAAACAATCAGCATTTTTATCTGCCATAACAAAAATTTTTAGCGACCGCATTTCCAAAGCAGATACCATGATCGATAATATTTGTAAAACTCCGTTCAACTTTTCATTACCTGAAAAAATAACTGCTAAAGAAGACACTTCCTACCCTGCTGATGAAAAAGCCATTCGCCTGAAATTGTATAAATTTTTAAAATCTGAGGCGCTTGATAATATTACAGAAGATGATACACTGATTACATTGAATGTGTCTCAACAAAAAAAATATGTGGATAGTATTGAACCCATTGCCAGGCATAAGGCACAGCAATCCTACAAACATTATATCAATATTATTTTACAAAGTGCAGGAGGCATTCAACAGGCTATTGGCGATGAATATTGTAAAGCTATTGCAGTTTGTTACGATCCGCATTCTGAATATTTTCCTTTAACAGAAAAAGAAGATTTTGAAAGTGAGCTTGGCCAGCAGCAATTGGTGTTTGGCTTCCGATGCATGGAAGAGGATGATGGTTCTGTAAAAATAGAAAGCATTATGCCCGGAAGTCCTGCATTTAAAAGCGGGCAAATGAATAAAGGAGATAAATTCTTATCTATACAATGGGAAGATAAACAACCGATAGATGTTAGTTCGGGTGGCTTAAAACAATTGTATGAAGTGCTTAAAATGAGCAATCATAATAAAGCAACTTTCAAAATAAAAAAGCCGGATGGCACCGAGCGCACGGTGATATTATTAAAAGAAAAAATGAACGATGATGACGACCAGAATAAAGTGAAAAGTTTTTTATTAAAAGGCGATAAAACAATTGGGTTTATTTCTTTGCCTTCTTTTTACCAGGATTGGGATAATGAAAATTCAGGAGTAAAAGGTTGTGCCAATGATGTAGCAAAGGAAATTTTAAAACTAAAAAAGGAGAATATTGAGGGTCTTATTATTGATCTAAGATATAACGGTGGCGGCTCTATGGAAGAAGCCATTGAATTATCAGGAATTTTTATAGATGCAGGACCGGTGGGAATGGAAAAAGGAAATGACGCAAAAGTGTTCACTTTAAAAGATGCTAACAGGGGAACAATTTATGATGGTCCCCTGATGCTAATGGTTAATGGATACACCGCTTCTGCCTCAGAAGTGGTTGCAGGCACTTTACAGGATTATCACCGTGCTGTAATTGTTGGCTCACCTACTTATGGAAAAGCTACAGCACAAATTGTATTGCCGATGGATACTGCAATTGATGTAACTAAAAATGCCAGCAATGTAAAATCGGATAGTTATTTTAAAGTAACTGTTTCGAAACTGTATCGTGTAAATGGAACCACAGCGCAGGCAACCGGTGTGCAGCCTGATGTTGTATTACCCGATATACTGGAAGCACATCCTGAACGTGAGGCCGATAATCCTTACGCACTTATTTCGCAGCCAATAGAAGGTAATAAATATTTTAAGCCTTATCCTGCAATGAACTTTGATAATTTAAGAACTCTTGCACAACAAAAAATAAATGCTTCTTCTTATTTTCAGAAATTAAAAAATTATATTGAATTTGAAAAAGCAGCAGATGAAAATAAAGAAGTGAGTTTAAAATTATCAGATGCAATTGATGAAGAAAAAAAAGCTGCAAAAGAAAATATGGATACGGCAACTATAAAAACAGGAAGTTCTCCTTACACGGTAGAAAACAATTCGTTTGAAGAAGAACAATTAAAGATTAACGATAATTTGAAAGAGATGAATAACCAATGGATAAAATTTTTAAGGAGAGATCCTTATCTTCAAATTGCCTATGATATGATTTTGCTTATGATAAAATAATTTACTAAGTTCATCATTTATTTATAACATTACCAAAACTACTTATGAAACAAAAGCTATTCTTTTTTGTATTAAGCATTCTTGTATTAAGCATTAAAACTTCTTACGCCCAGGATCTTTCTAACCCGGGTGATTATATAACCGCCATCAGCAACGCACAAACTGAAATGAATCAAAAGTACATGGCGTACATGAGCGCCACCGCACATGTTCGCAGGGCGAGGAAAATTGATAAAATGAGGCAGGCGGCATTGGAAAGCATTGAGAACAGCCGTGAAAATACAGCAAGCCTTCCTTATTATAAAGGCGACAATAGTCTAAGACAAAGCAGCATGAATTATATAAAATTTTGCTACAATGTTTTTAATGATGACTATGCTAAAATTTTAAATCTTGAAGATATAGCGGAACAATCTTTTGATGAGATGCAGGCATTTCTTTTATTACAGGAAAAAACAAATGAAAAAATAAACGAAGCAAATGACAAAATGAAAGAAGCAACAGATGTATTCGCAAAAAAATATAATGTAAATCTTATTGAATCAAAAAGCGCTTTAGGTGAGAAGCTGGATGAATCCGGCAAGTTAAATCACTACAGGAATCAATTGTATCTTATTTATTTTAAATGTTACTGGCAGGACGGTGAAATTATAAAAGCTTTAAATGCGGGTAAAATAACCGAAGCAGAACAGGGACGCAATTCATTAATTCGTTTTGCCACTGAAGGCTTAGCCGGGCTTGATTCTTTAAAAAGCTTTGAAGGCGATCCGGCAATGGCAATAAACTGCAGGGAAATTTTAAATTTTTATAAAAGCATGGCAGAAAACGATATGCCTAAGCAAATGGATTACTTTCTTAAAAAAGAAAATTTTGAGAAACTAAAAAAATCTTTTGATTCAAAATCTGAAAGTGACCGTACCAAACAAGACGTGAATGCGTTTAATGACGGGATTAAGGAAATTAATAAAGCAACCGACACTTATAATAACACCAATAAAAAACTGGACAAGCAAAGAGCTGATGTAGAAAATAAATGGAATGATACAGAAAAAACTTTTGCCGATGCTCACATGCCTTATTATAAATAAGTATAATTTATTGCAAGAATGTCAGGGATTTTAAAAAGCCTCCAAATAAAGAATAATTTTCTATGACAATTTTGGGATTGTAATTGCCGGCATTTAACTTTGTTGCATATTAATTGATATCAATTTAAATTTGCTTAATTAAAGATTTACAATGGAAAATCCAAACGAAGAGAAAGATGCAATCAAAGGTGTTCTGTTAGTTACTTTGTTACAAGGCCTTGCTATATTATTCTTTTTATATATTAACAGGCAATAAAATTTTGACCTGTTGAAGTTATTGAACCATTCGTTCAATAACTTATTTTCATTTTATACTTCAGTTATTTTGCCGGCAATCCACGCTTCAGGATGCGAAGAAGACTTAACTCTGTCAATGCCGCTTTGTGTAATAGAAATTGCAATTTTATCAAGATGCTTTACAACAACTAATTCCCTTTCGGCCAGTAACTGTAAATGTTTCTGAATAACATCCCATCCGATAAACTGTCGTAAGATAATTTCCCTGGCACTGCATAAATAGCTTTGGGGATGCGCATCATTTTTTACAATATCAAAAATTGTTTGCAATGTCAGGTATTCTTCTTCCATGAAATAAATTTACGTGGAAGTATTAAGCAAAAATCATGCTTACCTTTAAAAATTATCAACATTAAAATGGGAATTATTAACAATTTTTATTTTAGTGACCATAAAAATCATATAAGTTTTAAGACAACTTCACAAATCACTTTAGCTTTATTTAAAAAATTACAATCCGTAAATTGCTGTGTTACATTTTGTATTCTTATAAATTTAATTGAATCAAACTCTTCCTAAAAGGCAAACAATGATTAAAAAATTTATTTTTCTTACTATTACTTTTATTAGTTGTATTGTAGTTCCATCAATGCTTTTAGCCCAAAATCTCCTGGTTGAAAATAAAACAAATCCTATAGGAGTTGATGCAACAAATCCCCGCTTTAGCTGGCAAATTATTTCTGATAAAAGAAACGTTATGCAAAGTGCATACGAAATTCGCGTAAGCGATAACCTTTCGGATCTTTTAAAAAATAAAAATATAGTTTGGAGTTCTGGTAAAGTTTTTTCCGATTCATCAGTGCATGTTTCATATAAAGGAAAAGAATTACAATCAAACAAAAAGTATTACTGGCAGGTTCGTACCTGGGATAATAAAAGTACAACTACATTATGGAGCCCACCTGCTTATTGGCAAATGGCTTTGCTTAATACCTCCGATTGGAAAGCAAAATGGATCACTCCCGGCTATGTGGAAGATTCTGTCATGCGGCCCTCTCCTTTATTCAGAAAAGAATTTTCATCAAGTAAAAAAATTGTTTCAGCAACAGCATATATTACGGCACATGGTTTATATGAAGCAGCAATAAATGGTAACCGCATTGGTGATGCCTATTTAACTCCCGGATGGACGTCTTATAAAAATCGTTTACAATACCAAACCTATGATGTAACTAAGCTGATAAAAAATGGAAAAAATGCAATTGGCGTTACGTTAGGCAATGGCTGGTACCGCGGCATCATTGGTTTTGGAAATAATATAAATATTTATGGAAAAGATATTGCGTTGTTGTTTCAGGTAATATAACATATAGTGATGGATCAACACAAATTGTTACATCAGATGATACCTGGAAATCATCAACTGGTGAAATACGTTATGCAGAAATTTATAATGGTGAAACAATTGATGCACGGCATGATAAAACCGGCTGGACATTGCCGGGATATAATGATGCAAACTGGAGTGGTGTAACTGTTGCAAACTTCTCATTAGATAATTTAATTGCAACCAATAACGAGCCGGTAAAAAAACATGAAACATTTAAACCGGTCAGAATTTTTACAACACCTAAAGGTGAACATGTAATTGATTTTGGCCAGAACCTTGTTGGTTGGGTTATAGTAAAAGTAAAAGGAAATGCAGGTGACAGTGTAATTATTTCTCATGCCGAAGTTTTGGATAAAGAAGGTAATTTTTATACAACTAATCTTCGTGAAGCAAAAGCGACAGGATACTTATATTTTAAAAGGATAAGGAGAAGAAATATTTGAACCGCATTTTACATGGCATGGATTCCGTTATATAAAAATAGAAGGTTATCCTGGTGAATTAAAGCCTGAAAATTTTACTGCTGTTGCCTTGTATTCTGACATGCAACCAACAGGAACTTTTTCATCATCCAATCCACTAATCAATCAACTACAACATAATATTCAATGGGGACAACACGGTAATTTTTTAGATGTGCCAACCGATTGTCCGCAACGTGATGAACGCCTTGGCTGGACTGGTGATGCGCAGGTCTTTTCACGAACCGCAACCTTTAATATGAATGTAAATAATTTTTTTGCAAAGTGGCTTAAAGATGTTGCCGCAGATCAATATTCAAATGGAGATGTTCCTTTTGTTATTCCGAATGTATTGGGCCGCAGGATGCAGGTGGTTCTACAGGATGGGCAGATGTTGCAACCATTATTCCCTGGAATATGTATCTCGCTTATGGTGATAAAAGAATTCTTGAAGATCAATACAGCAGCATGAAAGCATGGGTTGATTACATGCACCGCAAAAGCAAAAATGATTTATGGAATACAGGTTTTCATTTTGGTGACTGGTTGTTTTATCAGGCCTGAAGATGATAATGACGGAAGAGCAGCCGTAACCGATAAATATTTAATTGCACAATGCTTTTATGCACATTCAACACAATTACTAATTAATGCTGCAAAAGTTTTAGGCAAAGAAGATGATGTGGCATACTTATTCTAGCTTTATTGCAAAAAATAAAGGATGCATTTTTAAAAGAATACATGACGCCGAATGGACGTCTTGTTTCAGGTACGCAAACAGCTTATGTACTTGCATTGAATTTTGATATGCTGCCTGAATCATTAAGAACACAGGCCGCAGCACGTTTGGCAGATAATGTTAAAAGTTATGATAATCATTTACCACAGGCTTCCTGGGAACACCTTATTTATGCCATGTGCTTACACGTTTTGGTTATGACAGTATTGCTTATAAATTATTATTGCAGGATACCTATCCTTCATGGTTATATCCTGTAAAAATGGGCGCCACTACCATCTGGGAAAGATGGGATGGCATTAAACCAGACAGCACTTTTGAAACGCCTGGCATGAATTCTTTTAACCATTATTCTTATGGCGCTATTGGTGATTGGATGTATCGTGCAATGGTTGGCATTGATACTTATGAAGACGGCGCTGGGTTATAAGCACATAAAAATAAAACCGCATATTGGTGGCAGACTTTACGAATGTGTCTGCAAGTCTCAAAACCTATTATGGCACAGTAAGTAATACCTGGAAAATTGAAGACAATAAAATAATAATGGATGTTGAAATTCCTGCAAACACAACTGCTACAGTATATATTCCTGCAGGCAATGCGAATTCAGTTAGGGAAGGCGGTATTGCCATTGATTTGATAAAAGACATAAAGATTGCCGGTACTGAAGATGGATATGTAATCTTGAATATAGGTTCAGGGAAATATCATTTCAGTTTGAATCAATAGAATGCAAGTTTCATAAACTAAAAAGCCTGCGAGTTACTGCAGACTTTTGTGGAATAACTTAATTCCAGGGGAATTGTTTTTTCAAGGATAAACGGATAAGGCTTTACAGCCGGTCTTCGTTGGATATTGGTTTGTTACGGGCATTGAATTAAAAAAAGAAGTTGACTGATATCGGATTTGTTTTGTTGTTCGATATGGCTCTTTCACTGGATTTGGATATTTGATTAATGTCGGTTGAACATCAATCAACTTCTAATATAAAGATATAGCGCTCAGATGCTCTTACAAGAGCGGTACTGCTTAAATATATTGCTTCTGAAATTACTGCGCTATTGGTAAATACACTAACTATCTTAAACGTAATAACCCTAACAATTCCACTTATTTGTTTTATTTTAAGCTTAAACAGAAAATATGGGTATCGTTCAAAGTAAAGACCGCCGCTTGTTACTCTTAGAAACTAACTCCCATTTGTAATGCGATTCCGACAGAAGAGGGCAAATTATTTCCGGTGCGACATGGAACCGAAGCGGCAATAAAATAATTTACATGTTTTTCCCTGATTACAACCTTATTGAAAACTGCAGTAAGACCATATCGGCCGCTGGTTTCAAATGCCATTCTTGTTATGATGGTAAACCCATGTTTATATCTGAACATAATACCTGGATGAAATAATAAATTATTTACTTTACTGGTTCCGTCCTGTGCTTTAATAAATGGCGTTAATTCAAAACTAAAACCAATCTTATCGCTTTTTAATATATTAATGCCCATAGGAAATCCGACAATATAACTATTTGAAAAATTAAAGGTGCTTCCATTTTTATTGAATGTTACAATTGGATGAACAAAGCTTGCGTATCCGACCGTTTTGGGATAAACATTTTCGGAGTGCTGCGTTTGAGAAAAACAAAAGCTTCCGGAGAAGATAAAAAGCATAAGGACAGGAACACTTTTTTTCATACAGGATTTATATATTACGGATGATAAGGTAGAATTTCAGGCTTTGAAAATTAAATATCCCGAAAAATTTTTAATTAAAAAATCCAGAGCAGTTTTTATAAACGATACCGGAAGTGAAATTTTATTATAACATAGCTATGCTTTACTTCAAGACACAAAAAGCCCGCATGTTTGCAGGCTTTAATATTTTAAAAAATCCAGGGGAAGGTATTTACAAAGGATGTTACAACTGCCATTTAATATGGCTATTTTTCATCGGAATTATTAATTAATTAAGATATTGGAAAAAAAGAAGTTGACTGATACCGGATTTGAATGATTCTTCTGTTGGATAGTTGGATATTCGCTTTTCTATGGATATTTGGATATTTGATTAATGTTGAACATCAATCAACTTCTGGAACAAAGATAAAAGACCCGCAACCTCTTTACAAGCGCATTACTGCCTATTTACCAATATTCGGAAATTACGGTGATTATCGTAAAAATACGCGTACGCTAAAATTATTTATCTATTCTTCATATTCAGAAGAATCTGATGAGTTCATAATGGAAACAGAATTAGTTAACCTGTCGTAGTCATCTGCATTTGCATTATCCTCTTCATCGTCAATTGCACCTTCAGCGTCAGGATTTATATGCCCAACAGCTAATTTCGTAAGGGAATCATCTGCATCATATTCTTCTTTAAGTGTTTTTGCAAGCTCTGCTTTTATAAGATCAAGATTTAATTCCGAAGCATAAGCCTGAAGAGTTCCATACCCTGCTATTTCATAATGCTCTATTTTTTGAGCGGCTCCAATTATAGCAGCATCCATCGCTTCGGAAGTCATATCTTCATCCATCATTTTTGCAGCCTCTTTTATAAGCCCCTCAACACCTCTACACGTAACGGTATTGCTTCCGCCAAATAAGCTTGAAAAGAAACCGGTATTTTCTTCTGTATCATTAGCATTCATTATTGTTTCCTTAATTTTATCAAGCCGGTCTTTATGTATTTTAGTTACGGCAAGGTGGTCTGTTAATGCTTCTTTTAACTTCGGGTCGGTTGCTTTTTCAATCATTGCCGGTAAACCATCTATAATTTGTTCTTCTGCTGAATACAAGTCGAGTATTTCATGTCTCAACAAATCTTTCAGATCAATTATTTTATTCATTTTATTTAATTTTAATTTACTTTTTAATGCTACAAAATCATGCCGGAAAATTCGGCTAATATTTCATATACAATTTATGAAAAATAAAGTCGCAGAATTTGTTTTACTTTTATTTGTGCAAAAAAATTCTCAATATACCAATTGTAGATAATGGTATTCCCGCTCTTTATTTATTTTTCGCTTGATTTTATTTTGCAAATATTTGTTTTCAATTTTTGAAAAACAATCAGACGGCAATCCTTCATTACATTACTTCTTCAAATATATTTTCATTAATACTATTGTTCTTTAGCAGTTGGTAATGCTTTTTTAAAGAAACAACGAGAGGAAAAGTCCGGTATGGTAAATTATTTTTTGACGCACTTTTTTTTATAAGAGCAGTCACTTCGGGATAATATACGTGATTAACATAAGGAAACAGATGGTGCGCAATATGATAATTAAAACTGCCCATAAAGGAACGCGTAAACCAATTATCTTCTGTCACATCATTTGTAGTGTGAAGCTGATGCTCAAACCAACTCATTGGTAAATTACCATCCTTATCCGGTACCGGGAAATCACTATCAGGCACAGCATGAGGAGTAAGCAATACTATTAAAGAAAACAAACTTGCGGTAAAAACCATGATAACAAATGCTGTTAGTATTTGCATCCACGATATGTTCAACACCAATTTCGGAATTACAATAATGTACGCCAGGAAAAAAAGTTTAAACAAAAACAATTTTACATATTCAATAACAGGAATATGCACCACTCTTTTTACTAACTGGCTGCGTTTGAAAAAATCTTTGAAATCTCGGATCAGCAGCCAGTTAAAAAGATATAAAGGATACAACAGCGGCAGGTAAATGTGCTGGTATCGATGCATCCTGGTATAAGGAGCCTTTGGGAACACTCTTGCGATAGGGCTTTGCTCGAAGTCGCTATCCCACCCAATTACATTTGGATAATTATGATGTAATCTGTGCCTGATACGCCATATAAAACCATTTGCTCCCATTATATCAAACAAGTGCACATAAAACCTATTCAGTATTTTATTGCGAAAAAGTGTAGTATGAACAGCTTCGTGAATTACATTGAGAAAATTTAAATCTATCAAAATGCCCAAAAAAGCATAGCATATACACAACACAGAAAATTGATGGCCCGATGAAATTGCAATGGCATAACATAAAAAATATAAAGCAGGAAACACGATGGCTTTAATGTAAATAATTGGACGCCGTTTATTTTCTAATTGTTTTACAGTATCATTTACCTGCTGTCTTAAAGTAAGAAATAAATCTTCCTTTGGTGGCACTTTCTGAAAGGTCGGTTTCAATGTTTTTAACATAACGCGGCGGTTAGTTGAAATGATGAATTTTATCTATAAAATGTCTGACATATTCTAAATCCGGACTCCTTTTAAACAGAAAAGGCCTTTAATTGTTCGCACTGGCTTTATTCTATCAACAAATTTAATACATTTTGACACTGAAAACACACTGGCCAGTCTTCAACGAACAAGATTATATATTCTTACTTATGGCAATAGGATGTAATGAGGTATCGCTTTATAAACAGAAAGCTATTGATAAGAATATCTACAAAACCTGAAGAATTTAATTTTGCATTAAAGGAAAAAAATTATGATGGATGCAACCAGGTTAATGCAGGTCTCAAAGGTTCTCTATCTTCTTTTGAATGGTTTGCTTATCTGTTTGTGTTTTTGCAAATGACAGGGCTTTTTCAAAATTTTGTTTTGCTTTTATATTATCGATGCCTTTGTATAAGTTCACCGAGTAAAGTAAAGTAAAAATGATTATTGGTTAAGTTGCAATTTTTCAGCTTCGGTAATTGCCTCTATCTTTACCATTTGCTTTTGAAAGTGCATAGGTTCTGTTGAGCGCTGCAACAGGCGAATATTCTATTTGCAACAATTGATTATACAATTGTAAAATATTTTCCCATTTTTCTTTTGTATCTTCTTTAATGGTGTGCCAATAGGCAATGCCTGCTTCCAGATGATATTTTGAAATTGTATTTCCCTGTGGAGCCTTATTAAGAAAATATATTCCTTTGTTTATCAGTTCCTGATTCCATAGTTTTTCATCCTGGTCATCGTATAAAACCATTTCGCCATTTTCATTTTTTCTTGCTTCAAAACGTGAAGAATGAAAACACATTAAAGAGAATCAAAGCATTTACAGCTGGTTGATTTGTTTGCTCATTTTCAATAAGCAAATAAGTTAAGCGCATTGCTTCAAGGCAAAGATCTTCACGCAATACAGTATTTCTGGCTTTCTGAATAATATCCTTCATTAAACAATAAATATAAAGTTGTGAACACTGTTTCAAGTCGCTTATTAATTTCTGTTCATCGGAGGAAATTCTATCTGTACATTTTCATGTCTTAATTTTTCTTTTGCCCTGAATAATCGTTTATTAATTGTTTCTTTATTGGTTAAAAAAGCATTTGCAATTTCTTCAATACCAAAACCGCAAAGAATGCGAAGCGATAAACCTATTTGCGCTTCTGTTGAAATTGCAGGATGGCAAACAGCAAACAACATTTGCAACTGGCTATCGGTAATATTTTTTTCAGAGAAGATCAATTTCCATTTCTTGCTAGTTACTGATGATGTATGCTTTAATTGCGGCTGCAATTTTTTCTACTAAATAGATTGATTGCGGTTAATATGGTTCTTTGCTTTATTTTTTGCAACGGTATAAAGCCAGGCAACAGGGTTTTCAGGAATACCTTTATAACTCCAGGTTTCAAGTGCAGATAGAAAAGTTTCACTGGCAATGTCTTCTGCAATTTCAATATGCTCAATACCAAAAAGCTTACAGAGCACAGCAGTTATTTTTCTGAATTCTGTTCTGAATAAATGCGGTATTAATTCCTGTTGTTCCATAAATTTAAAAGCCCTTGTAAAAATACAAAGGCTTTCGTTTTAAATTTTTGTGGTACTATCATAAGACACTTACTTCCCGCACCTCTACATTTCCACCAACGGTCAAAATCGGGCAACCTTTTGCAAGTTCAACAGCAACTTCATACGACTCTGCTTTAATCAAAGAATAACCTCCAATGCTTTCTTTAATTTCCGTGTAAGGCCCGTTAGTTACCACCTTATTATTTCTTACAACTTTACCGGAAGAATCCAAACGGTTTCCCCGGTCGGATAATTTATTCTGTGCTGCAATATTACCTATCCAATCCATCCATTTCTTTGTCATAGACTGCGCTTCTTCAGGCGAACCTGCGGGCATTGAACTATAATCTGTCCTGAATACAAATAAGAAATCTTTCATTTAAAATTTTTTTAATTGTTTACTTAATATTTTTAGTGAGCGCCTTCATTCTTAGCGATTTTTCTAACTTCCATCGTATTTCCTTCGCCCTGCAAAACGGGACAACCTTTTGCAAACTCAATTGCTTCTTCAACAGAATCGGCTTTAACGGTAATGAAGCCACCGATGGTTTCTTTGATGTCGCCAAAAGGACCGTTGGTAACAACTTTATTGTGATGTACAACTCTGGCTCCGTCAAATAATAAACCTGTGCCGCCAACGAATTTGTTTTGTGCAGCAATGCCACCAATCCAGTCCATGGTTTGTTTCATCCATATTTGCATTTGTTCGGGTGAAGCTATTTTGCTACCGTCTTCATGTCTCATGATTAATGCGTACTCATTCATTTTTTAAAATTTTAATTTTTTTTAAATGTAGGAACTATAGAAGTATAACAAATGAGGTGTAGCAAATTGGACATACGGAGGAAATATTATTTCACTTGTCGTACATTGGCATCATTTTAAAGTTTGCAATAAAACAAACTGTTATAAAATTATTTGGTATTAAATTCTCCAAAATGCCATAGAATTCCAGATGGATCATGCAAGAAGCATTCCTTACCCCACACTAATTCGCGGATAGGCGTTAATCTTACATTGTCATATTTAGACGTAAGTTCTAATTCCAGAAGTTCGTTCCAAAAGCGCTTTACATCATCTACTTCCATAAAAATCATAGAATTGTCTATCCAATCTTTTACGTAAGCATTCTGCAAATAAAAGCCGAATCCATTTGTTTTGAAATAGGACATATCAGAAGATAAAATACTTTCTTCGAAACCAAGGTCTTGATAAAACTTACGTGATTCCTCATAGTTTTTAGCTCCAATGAAAGGACGAATTGATTTGGCATTGAGTTCCATTTTTTTGATTTTAAATATTGATTTTTGCACACTGCTCTAACTGATAGGGACTGGTCGTTTATGTTATTGAAGTTATGAACTAACGTTGAAAATATAATGCGGGGACTGACCTGTTATGGGTTACCCCTAACGCTCAACAGAATTGATTTAGGGGAAACTGTTGCTGAAACATGGACCACAGCTCATTTTAGAAAGTCTGCCACGATTATATAAATTCAGATGTTCCCTGAAGTATATCTAATTATTCTCTTGACTCTTCGCTTCTTTATAGTCAGGCAAATGTTGCTTGCTGTGTTATTTATTGTAGAGTTTTGCACTATTTGTCTTCAGGTATTCTTTAATTTGTTCAAAGTTCATATTAGCCATTTCCAAAGAAATTTTTTCCTTAATGGCTCTAAAAGTTTTCACAGTGTCAAACTCTTTTTTTTGTACTGTCTTTTTAGTTTCAGTCTTCATATTCTAAAATTTCTTTTGGTAAACGTATTTCCAATGATTGATAATTCGAGCGAATATTGATTGAGTTATAACCACGAATTCTATAAACATTTACTATGTGTTTAAAATTCCAACTTACTAAAATATCAACCTTGTAAATTGTTGCAGCAGCAATGTGTAAGCAATCGTCAAAGCTTGTTTGTCCTACAACTTTTTCTGTTACATATTTAGAGGCAAGAGTCAGGATTTCATCTGTTACAGTTACTCTTTCAATATTTCGCTTTGGTAGATTCTTAAAATGCTTTTTAACATTTTCAGGCGCATTCAATAATTCAGTTTCTGTCAAATCTGAAAATACACAAACAACTTTTCCCAATTTAACTCTTTCAAAAAGTTGCAGGGTCGCTTCATCAAATTCCTTATCAAACGCACCGCCAAAAACCGAAGTATCAAAATAAAATCTTTGCATTTTGCAGAGTTACAATTTCTCACGTAAAGATATTATTTTTTCTGGCTGTATCATTTATAGAGTGTCAAAACGCATAGCACAAAACATTTTGCATTACTGTAATTTAAAACTAATTAATACCAGCAATGCAACCAAATCAGCTTGCTTTGCGAATGTTTAATCCGTTAATATATTATTTTAACTTTCAGTGTATACTCAGATAGACTCAGAAATAATTATTAATGGTGAAATAAATCTTTTAAAACAATAACTTTATTTTATCACATTTAATTTTTAAGGTATTCCCTCTAACAATAGATTTGAATTATTAAGCCGCATAAATAACCAGGATGAAAAAAAATAGTGTTGCTTTTGTACTAATGTTTGTCTCTGTCTTTTCTTTAGCCCAGGATGGCACACCAAAATCAACATGGGTATCGTCGCCCGTAACAATCGACGGCAAGGCAAATGAATGGAAACTTCCGTTACGGTTTTATGATAGCGGCACTAAATTATTTTTTGCTTTTGCCAATGATGACAAAAATTTGTATTTATGTTTCCAGTCTCCCAATAAAATGTTTCAAACAAAAATTATGGGCGCCGGAATGGAAGTTTCGGTAAGCGCCAAAGGGAAACATAAAGTCTCTGTTATTTTCCCGCTTGCCCGGCAATCTGCGTCTACGCTGACACCGGCTGATAACAATGAACAACAAATGACAGACTATAAGAACAGCAATACAGCTTTCATTTTACAAAATACATCCATGGAAGCAAAAGGATTTGCAAACAGGAATGGCATCATTCCTATTAATGATACTTCCGGCATAAACGCTGCTATAAACTGGGATGAGAATAATAAACTCACTTATGAAATTGCTATTCCTTACAAGGAGTGGTTTGGCGCTGATTATTCTGTTAATGACATGGCTAAAGATATTTCACTGGAGGTAACAATAAATGCACTTAAACAACCGCGTCCTGGTAAAAACGGTAGTGAAACCGAAGTTTCGACCATCGGAAAACATCAAAGTAATAATGACGAAGAAAGCCAGGTTATGCCGGGCGAATATAAATATACCCTTTACACAAAAGTTAAGTTGAAACAAAAATTTACTTTAGCTCAAAATAGTAATGACAATTGATGTCCGGGACATGTTTGCGCTATTCCTTTATGACTATCCGCCAATGCCATAAACTTAATTATAAATAAAAGATGAAGGCAACTAACTTTTTATAGCTTACGTTCTAATATTTAAAAGAATCAATTAAATAAGATGGAAATAAATTTTACTGAAAAAAATATTAGCTCTATCTATTTATCAGCCTTGCTTTAATTTTGTAATCTCTTTTGAAATATATATTTACAATAATATTACTGATCGCGGTAGGCATACAGACATTTAATAAATGGACTATTGTTTTCAATTACGAAATCAATAAAGATTATATCTCCAAAAAACTTTGTATAAACAGAACGGTTGCCGGCAGTTCCTGCAAAGGGAAATTGTTACCTGAATAAAAAATTAGCCGCAGATGAAGATCAGTCAAAGTCTAACGGTAAATCAGTGGTTATAAAAGATATTCAACTACAATTATTTTTACAAAAATTTTTAAAAATTAATTTTGCGTTATTGCCATTGATCAATCATTATAATTCCTTTTATACCAATCCCAAATCACAGGAATTTATCTCTTCATTTTTTCAGCCTCCGCAGTTAGTTCTATCATAATCTTTTAGAGAGCTAACTAAAATCATTTTAGTTGTTCTTATATGAGTTACTATAAACAACCGGCATTTAATGCACGTGAATTTATACCCAGCAAGTCGTAACACATATTAATTACTGAAGCCTTAATTTATTTCTATCGTGAAAATTTTTATAGTTTTCTTTTGCTTATTATTTATTTCAGCCTATTGTCTTGGCCAAAATAAAATCACAGGTAAAATATTAGATCAAAAAACCGATGAACCCATTGAATCTGTTATTTTGAATATTATTAAAAGTGGGAAAACATTTGTAACGGATGCGCAAGGTAAGTTCGATATAAATATTTCTGCAGATAGTTGTGCTATCAACATTTCTATGATCGGCTATCATTCAAAATCGGTTACATTAAATAAACAACAAAGCAATATTATTTACCTTGAAAAAGGGCCGCTTGATTTAAAGGAAATTATCATATCGCCGCAATCAAACATTTCTTCGTTCCATAATCTCAGCGCTATAGATTTGAATATGCGTCCTGTAAACTCCTCACAGGATTTGATGCGGCTTGTTCCGGGATTGTTTCTTGGCCAGCACCAGGGCGGCGGCATTGCAGAACACATTTTTTTCAGGGGTTTTGATGCTGATCATGGAACTGATGTAAATGTATCCGTGGATGGAATGCCTTTGAATCTTGTTTCGCATACACACGGGCAAGGTTTTGCTGATCTCCATTTTCTTATTCCTGAACTCGTAAACAAATATGAATTTGGTAAAGGCCCTTATTATTCCGCTTATGGTGATTTTACAACCGCAGGTTATGTAAGTTTTAAAACTTATGATGTATTAAACAATAATGAAGTTAAAATTGAAGGCGGACAATTTAATACAGGAAGAATAATGACGATGATTAATTTATTAAGCGACCATGCGAAGCAACGTGGTGAAAACGCTTATATAGCAGGAGAAGCAACTTATACTAACGGCCCGTTTGATTTTCCACAACACTTAAGCAGGATCAATTTATTTGGCAAATATAATGTGGCTCTTAATCAAAAAAATAAATTGGGAATTACACTTTCTACTTACAACAGTAACTGGAGATCCTCAGGTGAAATTCCTGAAAGAGCAGTAACAGAAGGTATTACAGGCCGTTTTGAATATATTGATAGTGCGCAGGGGGGCAATACCAACCGCACTAATGCAATTATAAAATTTAGTTCTGTACTCTCAAATAATACAGTGCTGGAAAACCAGGTATATTACTCAAATTATTTTTTTAACCTCAATTATAATACAACATTTTTTGCTGACGATAGCATTAACGGCGATCAGTTAAGGCAAAGAGAATCACGAAATATTGTTGGATATAACGGTAAACTCGTTCATCATTCTTTTTTTGCCAATAACACCTCACTCCATTCAACTATTGGTGCAGCATGGCAGTTAAATTCAATACAGAATAGTGAGTTATCTCATACCATTAATAAAAATACAGTTCTTGAATACCTACAATTGGGTAACATAAAAGAATCTTCTTTGAATGCATACGTTGATGAAAATTTTAAAACAGGTAAATGGTTATTGAATGCCGGCGTCCGTATTGATTATTTTAATTTTAATTATTTAGATAAAATAAATCCTCCACAACCGGCAAGGTCAAAATTTATAGCAAGCCCTAAATTAAATATTGAATATACTGCAAACAATGCGCTGCAATTATATTTAAAAACAGGAAAGGGATTTCACTCAAATGATGCAAAGGTGGTAGTTGCCAACGATGGCCGCGATATATTGCCTGCAGCTTATGGCGCTGATTTTGGCATTAACTGGAAACCAATATCTCATTTGTACATTAATGCAGCATTATGGTATTTACAATTGCAACAGGAATTTATTTATGATGCTGACGAAGGAACTTTGGAAGAAGGAGGTAGAACAAGAAGACAGGGTTTGGATGTATCTGTACGCTACCAGTTTAATCAATGGCTTTTTGCAACGGTAGATGTAAACATTTGCAAGGCAAGAAGTCTGGATGAGCCTAAAGGAGATAATTATTTGCCTTTGGCAGTTCCGCTTTCCAGCGCCGGTGGTCTCGATTTCAAATTCGCTAATGGCATCAATGGAGGCTTAAGCTATCGTTATATGAAAGACAGGCCCGCAAATGAAGACAATTCACTTATTGCCCAGGGATATTTTGTCACCGATCTAACGGTTAATTATACACGAAAAAAATATGAAATAGGCCTGGAGATACAAAACCTTTTTAATACCGAATGGAGAGAAGCACAGTTTGAAGTGGAATCCGGTTAAGAAATGAGCCTGCGCCTGTTGATGATATTAGTTTTACTGCTGGAACGCCTTTTTTTGCCAAACTTAAATTAGCAGTCTTCTTTTAATAAAGTTTTTATGAAACGGAAGGAAGTTTATTTCCGAATAACCGTGTAAGTTAGTAATAACTTTATCTTTTAAAAGTTTTTCCGCAGTTGCAATTATCACACATACAATCTTCGCAAGTACGTACTTCGCAGGTACAGTTAGGATTATTACAGGCCTTCTTTGTTTTTATTTGATCGTATTTCCAATGTAAATTTTTCATAATGCTGTATTTAAATTGATAACGTTAAATTAGCAAAAGCTATTTTTTATTTGTTATATAATTTTGGATTATTCTTGTAACATTTACTTATTGTAAATTGCAATATTGTTTTTATTCTAATGTCCCTGCGAATGTTTCAATTTTTATCACTCAAAAAAAACATTGATAGTTTAATAGCTGCGGCGGCAGGATTTACAATAATTTTTTTATTTACGCGGCACAGTGGTATAGGGCTTTGTCCCGATGGAGTAGTTTATACTACGACGGCTAAAAACATGCTGCAAAGTTGTAACCTGGTTGATTTTAAAAATTATCCTCTTGTAGAATTCCCGGCTTTCTATCCACTTTTTCTTACCGGCATTATGTTGGTAACAGGGCAAGAGCCATTAGTGTTTGGAGCTATTTTAAATGCATTGCTTTTTGCTGTTATTATTTATTTATCCGGCTATATAATGGAGCAGTTTTCATATCGCTCAAAATGGTATAAAGCAGCAATACTAAGTTGCATTATATTAAGCCCCGGATTACTGGAAGTCTATTCAATGTTATGGTCTGAAACAATTTTTATTTTATTGCTATTGCTTTTTATGATAACAATGCAGCGTTATTTTAAAACCCATTCTTTAACAACATTGATTATTGCCGCTTGTATAGTTTCTGTTGCTTCAATAACCCGTTATGCGGGTGTCACAATTATTGGAACCGGTTTTATTTTATTATTATCGGATGCGAAGTTGCCGCCGCGACAAAAATTAAAAAACCTGCTTTTATTTAGTACAATAAGTTCCTTGTTGTTAATAATTAACCTTATAAGAAATTATTTTGTGGGTGGAACGGTGACGGGTAATCGTGAGAAATCATTTACCTCGTTAACAGTAAATATGCACGGTATGGGAACTGTATTTTATGACTGGCTTCCTTTCTTCAACGGGCATTATAACGGCGCCGCATGGGCGACATTTTTTATTATTTGTTTTCTTATTGTAATCTGCGTGGGACAGTTTTTAAACAACCCGCGTTTTATTACTTATGAAAATATAGCTGCAGTTTTTGCGCTGCTGTATTTGTTATTCATGATAATTATTGCCAGTGTATCGCGATTTGAACCACTTGACAGCAGATTCCTTACACCGGTTTTTATACCATTGTTGTGGAGTTGCGGTAACTGGATAGTTGCTTTAATTAAAAGAGTTGCACCTTTAAAAAAGAAATGGATAGTAGTATTGGGTGCTATTATTTTTTTATGTTTTCAATATGGTCAACTTGCAGCAGACTACGAAACATGGGATGGCGTGAAGGATGCCGGAATTCCCGGCTACACCGAAGATCAATGGAAATACTCGCCCACCGTTTTATTTATTCAAAAAAATTTAGTGCCGTTTCGAAGCGGATATACTATTTATTCCAATGCTTACGATGCAGTCTGGTTTTTTACAGGAAGGCCCGGGAATTTTTTACCAAATAAAGAAAATACCAGGGGAGTACATGATTTTTTAAACAACCGGCATTGTTATGTGGTCTGGTTTAATGACGGAGAAGACCCTGACCTAATTGGAATAAGCTTTATAACTAAAATAAAAAAAATGCACCTCATCAAACAATTCAATGATGGAGCTATTTATGAATATGACAATTAAAAATATTTACGCCCCTTTCATTGCCTTTTATAAAACAGCGCTTAACCGGCAATGTTAGGTTTCTGTCAAATAAAAAACCCGCATACAGATGCAGGTTTTTTATGCAATTAATTTTTATTTTCCAGGTCATGGTTGTTAAAAGAGGTATGGTGAACGCCACATTAGGCAGTTTTTCATCGGAGTAATAAGTTCTTTTGGTAAGCAGGAAAACTCTTAATGCTGTAGACTTTTATTCAAGCTGTAAAATGTGAATAATAATATATTTCAAATACAAAGCTACTAATTCTGAATATAGATAACAGTGATAATAATTATTTTAACAAAATTGTGAATTACTTTTTTTTCTTAACCATTGTATTAATTGGATGTGAACAACGGGTTTTATGATCATTCTTATAGTAAGGATATGCTACAGTAATCAGGTAAGAAAAAAATAGCTCTGTATAAAACAGTTATTTAAAGTTGTATATTGTTGGTGATAAAACTTAATATTAATAAAGCCTATTAAATAAATTTCTCAGATTTTGTAACTAAATGCTGAAAAAAAGAGTCGTATTTTTTTATAAAACACAAATTATTTGTATCAACTTTTTATGTATAAAAATTATTCACCGTAAGAAATCTTTACCGGTTACAGAGCTAAAATTTAAACATAGGTTTGCAATAGAAACTTATTTTTTAATTTTTATATTATTAAAAGTTGATTTGCAATCAATTGTTTTTAAAATAAATAATTACTTTTAGCTTATCGATTTGTTTAATGAATTGCGCGCTTTTTTACCAGATACTGTTCCATGCAAGATTTTGATTTAAAAACGTCTTTATCAGAAAAATTCCAGTTCCTTTCCGGTGGCGGAGAAATGGGAGCGCTTACCCGTGAAAAAGACTGGAGCAAAACTCCCTTGGGCCCCGTTAGTCATTGGCCGCAAAGTTTACGAACAACACTTGGCATTGTTTTAAATTGCAAGTTCCCCATGTTCCTGTTTTGGGGTGATCAGTTTACATGTTTTTACAATGATGCATATCGTTTAGGTAACAGTGAAAAACATCCCGGTATTTTAGGAATTCCAGGGCAAGAAGCCTTACAAGAAAATTGGGATATTCTTAAACCCCTGCTCGATAAGGTAATGGCTGGGCACGGAACTATGCGCTGTGAAAATCATCTTATCAGAATTTATCACAACGACAAAATGGAAGAAGTATACTGGACATTTAATTATAACCCGGTATATGACGAGTCGCAAAAGATAGCAGGAGTACTTGGAATTGTTAGTGAGAATACAACTAAATTAGTTGGTGAACAAATGCTTGCCTGGAAAAAAATAGAAGAAAGTGAAATAGAATTCCGGCAACTCGCTAATAATTTGCCGGCATTAGTATGGACTACTAATGGACGTGGAGAACAAACATTTGCTTCAGACCTCTGGCAGGAATTTACTGGCGTTGAACCGAGGGACGAGTCCACTTTTAAAGAAATTGTTCACCCCGAAGATCATAGTAAAATAATTAAAACTTGGACCGATGCTTTAGTCACGGGAAAAATGTTCGCAACCCAAATAAGACTAAAAAGCCGGGACGGAATATTTAATTGGTTTTACGGAAATGGCGTTCCGATTATAAATAAAAATGGAACCATTGAGAAATGGATAGGCGCCTATGTAAATATTCAGGATCAAAAAAATGCAGAACGATATCTCACAAGCGCTCTTCAAAAAGTAAAAGAAAGTGAAACACGTTTTAGAAATATAGCCGATAGCGCTCCTGCTTTAATCTGGATGTCGGATGCTAACAACCTGTGTTCATTTGTTAATAAGGAATGGGAAAATTTTACAGGACGAACCAGGGAGGAAGAGTATGGAAAACCATGGGACAATGGAGTTCACCCGGACGATTATGAAAGATGCCTTGCGTTATATACAAAAGCTGTTAATGACAAGGAGAAAGTTTCCCTGCAATACAGGTTTAAAAGAAAGGACGGCGAATATAGATGGATTTCAAAAAATATCGTTCCGCGTTTTACTGAAAATGGAATTTTTGAAGGGTTCATAGGCGCTTGTATTGATATACATGATCAGGTAATTGCACAAAAGAAAATTAAAGAAAGTGAAGAAAAATTAAACATTGTTATTGATGCAAGCGAGTTGGGAACCTGGGAATTGGATTTAGATAATGACGTTTTGAGAGTGTCAAAAAGATTTCTTGAAATTGTGGGCCATGAAGAGTTAACAGATATAGATCACTCACAATTTATCAACCAGTTCCATCCCGATGATCTTTCTATAAGAGACGATGCTTTTGCAAAGGCGTACCAATCAGGTCATTTACATTATGAGGTAAGAATAATCCCGAGTGATTCATCGGTTCGCTGGATAGAAACAAAGGGCAAAGTTTTTTATAATGAAGCAGATAAACCATTTAAAATAGTTGGCACCCTGAATGATATAACGGATGAAAAGCAGCGCAGGAAAGGGTTGGAAGACAGTGAAAAAAAATTCAGGCTTCTCGCAGAATCAATGCCCCAATTTATATGGACAGGAGATGCAGAAGGAAATTTGAATTATTTTAATCAAGCTGTTTATAATTATTCAGGCCTGTCAGAAGAAGAAATGGATGATGGTGGCTGGATAAAAGTTGTTCATCCCGATGACAGGGAAGAAAATATAAAAGCATGGGTACATTCTATTACAACCGGGAAAAATTTTTTATTTGAGCATCGCTTTCGTCGCAATGATGGCGAATATCGGTGGCAATTAAGCAGGGCTCTTCCGCAAAGAGACGAAGCCGGCAGAATTCAAATGTGGGTGGGCACAAGCACCGACATCCAGGACATAAAAGAACAGGATCAGCAAAAAGATTATTTTATAAGCCTCGCCAGCCATGAACTAAAAACGCCTATTACCTCTATTAAAGCATACACACAGTTATTGCAGAGTAAGTATGGTAACAGCAAAGATGCATTTCTTATAAAATCGCTGAATGTAGTTGACAAGCAAATTATAAAACTTACCAATCTTATTGCGGACCTGCTCGATCTTTCAAAAATAAAATCCGGAAGCCTTACATTACATAAAGAAAATTTCGAGGTTAATGAATTGATACACGAGGTGATTGATGAAATAGAGCACATTAATACCGAATACCATATTTCTTTTGCGAAAGAGGTAAACGTGCTTCTGTATGCCGACAGAGAGCGGATTGGACAGGTGCTGATTAATTTTCTAACCAATGCCATAAAATATTCGCCCTTATCAAGTACAATAGAAGTGGAAAGTATTATAGAAAATAATAATCTTATCGTGAGAGTAGAAGACCAGGGAATTGGGATTAATAAAACTGACCAGGAAAGAATATTTGAACGTTTTTATAGGGTTGAAGGAAAAAGTGAAAAAACATTTCCGGGCTTTGGTATTGGTTTATTTATTTCAATGGAAATTATTCGTAGACACAATGGAAATATTGGCGTAAGTAGTGAACCTGGCAAAGGCTCCGTATTTTATTTTTCAATACCTCTCGACAATTAATATTTCTGCATTGTGTTGTTTTCTATCTCTGGCGTAACCTTCCATTAATATCTTTATTCGTCTTATCGGGAATCAGTTTTTTTAAAGCAAACACCAATTGCCTGTCTTTCTCTCTTAATTTGCCGCTCCGGTCTGGCGGCAAATCAAGGATGAGTATATTATCCTGCGCCGTGGCTCTTTTATAAAGTTTTAATAGTTCTTCCGGTGTTTTATAAACAGTATCCTTTGTATTATAAAACCATTTTTGACTTATACATACAGTTGTTTCCCATGGCATGTAATAGAGCTTACCATCGTGAGAAAATAATTTAGGATCAGGATCAGCAGGCAGATAAGGATCACCCATCCTGAAATCACTCGGAAAATACCGAATCGGGTAACCTGTCTTTTGCATGGTGGGCAATAAAAAAGCAGAGTCAGGATCGGGATTATCTGGCCGTCCTATAGACCAGTTCACTCCTACCTGGCATTGAGGCGCCATCTTCTTTACCGTCTCGTAAATTTCAGCAATTGGCCAGCGTTCCCTCTTTTTTTCCCAGCCGGCATCAAGCCATAGTTCCACCATACCTGTATATTTGTTCGTAATACCGATCAATTCTTTGATTTGATTAACCATGTATTCATTATAGGCCTTGTCCAGCGAAGTATCGGCAAGATTAGCATTCTGATGCCTGTCCCAAAGGGAATAATAAATACCCATGCGGATATCCATATTTTTTACAAGCCCTGGCAACTGCTTCAACCACATTTGTTTTATTGCCTGAGCTGGCTACATCATAGCTTGTGTATTTACTGTCCCAGAGGCAAAAGCCATCCACGTGTTTGGTTACCAATATCACATACTTCATGCCCGCCTGTTTAGCGGTGCTTATCCATTGATCGGCATCTACAGTGGTTGGTTTATAAGATGATGCAGGCTTGCTGCCGTCTGTCCATTCTTCATCATAAAAAGTATTGATGCCGAAGTGAATGAACATTCCATATTTTCTTTCAATCTGGGCCAATTGATAAACACCCGGACTGGTAGAAGGCACCGGTTCCTTTATAGCTTGAGAGAAGGAATGCCCGTAGCATATCATGGTAAAAAAAAGAAGAATAAAAACTCTGCTGTTCATATGCATAAAATTAAACTTTCGCTGAAAATCGGCATGTATTATTTTTAGTGAATTTTATCTGGCAATAAACTATTCACTCCTGGATGTTTAAAACGGTTATATTACCTATGACAATATTAATTCAGAAATGCCGGTCAAAGATTCCCACCGAGAGAAGGAAATTAAAATATAAAAAGGCACTTTATATTATTTAAACAAAAAAACCTCACAGTAAGTTGAGGTTTAATTTTTAAAATTCAATTCAGTAACTTTTGTACAATTCAGATACATTGTGGATTCAACACGTTTTCGTTTGGGTGGTGTTGTTTGGTTTTTTTCAGATAACGGATTTTTTCCCTGGAATTGGATAATTCATTTAGAACCTGGATTTGTTTGTTTTTTTTTTAAGATACTGGATTTGTAAGGTTCAATGTGTTTGCTGATAAAGATGTAACTGTTATCAAATTTTTTTTCTTCTTTTCGGTAAACAGGTAATTTTTTTCGATGACTGGTATAAATTAGGAGATGAGGCTCTATTGAGCATTTGTGCCTTGCCGGTGTTCTTCTAAAAACATTCATTTATAAGTCACATACCTCCGTGATTTGGTTAACCCCCATCCTATTAACCTGTAATTTTCTTTGGACGAGCCAACTTTTGCGAAGAATTAAATTTTGCCGAAGCCTGGTGTGTCAAATGTAGCTTCACGAAATACAAATGTTGAAATACAATGATTGAAACCATTTATGATTTCCACGATTAAAACCGGGGCTTCCAATAAAAATGAAACTTTTTGAAACAATTCTGTCATTTTTGTTGTCTTTAACAAAAGCATAAAATGTAATGTTTCGTATAGGTGCTAACGGTATGCTATAAATTAATTATTTTCAATTATATGAAAACATACTTCAGGCTTTTATCTTTTGCAAAACCTATAGAAAAATATGCTATACCGTATATTGTTTTTACCATACTGGCCATCCTGTTTGGCACTTTAAACCTGGCATTATTGGCACCTTTGCTCAATGTTTTGTTCAACCAGCATGGCATTACTAATCTTCCTCCAAAGCCCGAACATTTTTTAGATATATTCAAATCATTTAATTACTACTCAAGCCTTGCTGCGTCTAAGTATGGTGTATATCGCACGCTACAGATTGTTTGCCTGATTATTGTTATATCGGTGTTCCTGGGTAATATATTTAAATACCTTGCAGACCGCGTAATGGAGAATCTTCGCATTCATACCTTACTTAATTTAAGAAAGGCGGTGTTTGATAACGTAATGAACCTTCACCTCGGCTATTTTAGCAGCCAGCGAAAAGGCAATATTATTTCAAAAATTGCTTCAGATGTGCAGGTAGTTCAATATTCAGTAACGGGAACGCTACAGGTAATTTTTAAAGAACCGCTTACTTTAATCACCTATCTTTTAATGTTATTTATTATTTCTTACAAACTTACGCTGGTATCTATGCTTATTATTCCTGTATCAGCTTTCATTATATCAAAAATTGTAAGAAAGTTAAAACAACAGGCCATTGCTTCTCATGAATCTTATGGAACTATGATAAGTTATTTAGACGAAGCCTTAAATGGTATGCGCATTATTAAAGCTTTTAACGCAGTTGATTTTATTAAAAAAAGATTTAATGACGAGAATGTTCATTATTCCAATATCATCAGATCTATGGTTAAAAGGCAGCAGCTTGCTTCGCCGGTATCAGAATCGCTGAGCATATTAATGGTAGCCGGGATTGTATTATATGGAGGTTCGCTGGTGATATCAAATACAGGAGAGCTAACCGGTGCAAATTTTATTGCTTACATAGCTTTATTTTCACAGGTAATGCGGCCGGCAAAAGCAATCTCCTCTTCATTTACCAATATCCACTCAGGTCTTACTGCCGGTCAGCGGGTGCTTGCACTTATTGATGAGAAACCGGAAATAACCGATAAGCCCAATGCCATTTCTATTAAAGAATTCAATGATAATATCACATTTGAAAATGTTTGCTTTAGCTATGCTGAAGATGAAGTTTTGCATAATATAGACCTTGTTATCCCAAAAGGAAAATCAATAGCATTAGTTGGTCCTTCGGGCGGTGGCAAATCTACAATGATGGATTTGATACCAAGATTTATTGAGGCCGGTTCGGGTGAAATATTGATAGATGGCATCAACATTCAGTCTGTAACTGTGGCGTCATTAAGATCGTTAATGGGCATCGTTAACCAGGAGATCATTCTTTTTAATGATACTATCTTCAACAACATTGCTTTTGGCAAGCCTGACTGTACACAAGAAGAAGTAGAGAATGCCGCAAAAATTGCAAACGCACACGACTTTATTGTTGCTTCAAAATTGGGTTATCAAACTAATATTGGCGATAAGGGCATGAAGTTGTCCGGCGGTCAGAGGCAAAGAATATGTATAGCGCGTGCAATATTGTATAATCCTCCAATTATGTTGCTTGACGAAGCCACCTCTGCATTAGACACAGAATCTGAAAAACTGGTGCAGCAGGCGCTGAATAATTTAATGAAGAACAGAACCTCTCTAATAATTGCGCACCGGTTAAGCACTATTCAAAATGCGGACGTGATAATAGTTTTGGAAAGAGGAAGAATCATAGAACAGGGCTCTCACATTGAGTTGATGATTCAAAATGGATTGTATCGCAAATTAATTGACATGCAAACATTCGACACAATAGGAATAAGTTATTAAATGGTGTCCTCATCGCTTATTATATCAACCTATAACTGGCCGGAAGCATTGTCGCTCTGCCTTAAAAGTGTATTGCATCAAAAGTTGCTACCAAATGAAATAATTATTGCAGATGATGGCTCAGATGAAAAAACAGCAGCAGTAATTAAATTATTTCAACAACAATTCCGTATTCCTCTTATACCATGTTTGGCATGAAGACAAAGGTTTTAGGCTGGCTGCTATACGCAACCAGGCCATTGCTGTTGCAAAGGGCGACTACATTATACAAACAGATGGCGATATTATTTTGCATCCTTCATTTATAAAAGATCATTTACAGTTTGCCAAAAAAGATTCGTTTGTTAGGGCCAGCAGAATATACCTCGATAAAAGATTATCAGCAAAGATGTTAACAAATGGGAATGTGGATGTTAGTATTTTTATAAAGGGCATTAGCAATATTACCAGTGCCCTAAGAGTACCTTTGCTATGGCCGTTATTCGAAACGACCTATAAGAACAAGGGCGGTCAGGTATATGAAATACATGGTTGTAATATGGCTTTCTGGAAAAAGGATGCCATTTTAGTGAACGGATACAACGAAGTATTTGAAGGCTGGGGCCCTGAAGACAAAGAGTTTGTGGCAAGATTATTGAATGTTGGCAGAAAGAAGAGGTTCCTTAAATTGGGTGGTATTGCTTACCACCTTTATCATGAGGAAATTGAGAGAAGCAGACTTACCATTAATGAACAGTTATTAAGAGAAGCTATTATAGACAACCGTACCTTTTGTAAAACCGGACTTAATCAATACTTTAACCATGACCCGAAGAATATCAACCGCGCTGTTGATCAGCACCTATAACTGGCCGCAGGCACTAAGACTTGTTCTTGATAGTGTTTTTAGACAAACCGTACTTCCAGATGAAATTTTAATTGCGGACGACGGCTCCGACAGCATGACGAAAAAATTAATTGACAGTTACGTTAAAAAATTCAATGTACCCATAAAGCATTTTTGGCAGCATCATAATGGATTTCAAAAATCAATAATACTTAATAAGGCTGTTTCAGGTACTACCCGTGATTATATTATACAAACTGACGGCGACATAATATTGCATAAAAATTTTATTGAAGATCACCTGGAGGCAGCAGAAGCAAATTGTTATGTAAGAGCAAGTCGTGTAATATTACCCACTGCAAAAACAAAAAAATTATTAAATCAATATGGTAGTTTAACCTTGTCTCCTTTAGCCCTAGGAATAAAAAACAGGATCAACGCCATGCGCATTCCCTTTCTAAAATCATTCTTTACAAAATATAGTTTTCGGTCTGATAATACACATGGTTGCAATTGCGCCTATTGGAGAAATGATTTTTTAAAAGTGAATGGATATAATAATGTTTTTAAAGGCTGGGGACATGAGGATATTGAATTTGCCGCACGCCTTGTAAATGCAGGCCTACAACAAAAGAAAATTAAGATGCGTGCAGTTTGCTATCATCTTGATCATGCTTTGTTAGAAAGGTTTGGGGTAGAATCAAATTATAGAACATACAAGGAAAGTGTAAGAACCGGAACTACGCATTGCATAAATGGCTATTACCAGCAGTATACTTACCAGGATTAGCATCTTAATAATCTTCCATCTATTTAACCTGAAAGGAATGGGGTGTGGTTTTGTAAAGCCCATATCTATTCTTGTCGCAAAATTATTTATATAACCTTTTGCAAGAGAGCCGTACAAATAGCCGGCTTCACGGCAATTTTTTAACCAGGATAAATTAAAGGCAACTAACGGTGAAAAAGTTTTACCAATAATAATTGCTTTAAGATAGTTTGTGATAAACTCTGAAATTATCACAGCCACAAAACATACAACTATAATTTTTTGATGATGATAAAAAGCTGCGAAGGGCAAGATCAGTAACAATAATAAAAGAAGTTCTGAGGTATTAAAAAAATCGCGGTAAGTATAATTTTTCATCGGATCTTTTGTCGCAATTTCAGCCGCTCCAATTCCATACCGGAACATTCTTACTGTTTGCAATTTTCCTTTATTCCACCAGGGATGCTCTACAGTTGCATCGGGAACAGAAATATAATTTTCTTTAAAATGTATACTGTTCTTAACTAAAAAATCTATGTCTTCCCCACCAGCTTTTAATGTTTCATCAAACAAAGAATTCAATATTTTATAACGGTTTAACACGATGTTTGCAGTAGGCGCCCATTTCATAGAGGGAATATGTTGCGCACTCTTAAAATGTCCCGTTGCTCCACTTATTTCCAGCGCTTTGGTAACGGCATTAAATGGCTCCGGAAAAAAAGTAACACCTGCAAATCCAATTGCATTTTCGTTAGCAGCAATTGCATTAGCATAAGAAATTAAAAGATTATCATTTGGTATAATGTCATCATCCAACAATAAAATCCACTTTCCATTGCCGTCCCTAATACCCTTGTTCCTGCTGGCAGAGAAGCCAATATTTGTTTCGTTAATAAACAGATTTATTTTTCCATCATTATACAAATTAATAATGCTTTGCGGAACCGTTAGTTTAGGATTGTCTGCAATAATATAAATAGCAACAGTAAAGTTTACCGGCGTTGATAAGCCAACAATGCGATGCAATATTTCTTCATCTAATCTGAATGAAGGAATCACTATATCAATGGTATAATCGCCTTGCATTTTTTAAATGTATCTATATTATTTGAACAACATTTATATATCTTTAATTGTAGATAATTCTTCTACTTACCTGCTTATAAAGTAAATACATTGAAGCGAATATTATATTTTTTTCCTTTAAACCCGGCTGAAAAAAACAGTGGAAGTTGTTCAAGAGCTTTAGGTTTATTACATTATTTTAAAGAACGCAGGTTTTATGTAGATTTTGTCAGCAAACAACAATGGGGTAATTGGACAGAAAAAACGAAACAAAAATTTATTGATGCAGCGCTTGCCAATAATTTGTATGTATTCAGGAGAAAGCCCATAAAGAAAAATCCGTTTACTTATTTTTTTGGTTATAAAATATGGAATCTTATTTTTTTAAATAAATTGAACCGGATAAGGGGCTCTATTCCTAATCATACAACATTGAATTTGCAAATGCAATTTAATGCTTTGTTCAAAAAAAATAATTATGATTATGTGATCATCAGCTATGTTTATTGGGCAGATTTAATAAAGAACAATCCATATATAAAAAATACAGTTACCATTGTTGATACACATGATCTACTTTCAACTCAACACCAGGATGATATTGATTTTATAAAAAGTAATGCTATTAGAGATGAATTAAGGCGTGTTGATTTGTTCGATCAGATATGGGCTATCTCGCCGGAGGAAACTGATTTCTTTGGCGGATTCTTTAAAGAAAAAGTAAAATATATTCCTGTCATAATGGAAGAACCTGAGACTATTTCTTCGATTGAAAAAGAATATGACATTATTTACGTGGCTACTGATAATCCGCATAATCTTTTAGCATCTGCATGGTTTTTTAACGAAGTGTATCCTTCGCTGCCAAAAGAATTAAAGCTGTGTGTAATTGGAAAAGTTACAGAACACATTCCAGGGCACTTGCAAAATGTAACCTCTGTAAAATTTATTGAAGATTTAAATGCTATGTATCAAAAATCTTTTGTTGCTATTTGCCCGATGCTTTCGGGTACAGGAGTAAAAGTTAAAGTAGTAGAAGCTTTAGCTAACGGCTTACCGGTTGTTTGTAATGAAAGAGGTGTTGATGGCTTACCGGATAAAATTAATAATGGTTGCCTTGTTGCAAATGATCCAAAAGAGTTTGCCCAATTAGTTCTGCAGTTGCTGACAGATAAAAATTTATATCAAAGGCAAAGTAACCTGGGTAAATTATGCTATCAAAAAAACTTTTCCAAAGAAGTGGTCTACGAAAAAATGGATAAAGCTTTTCAAATTATTTAAATTTAAATAATCGCGATAAAAAAGATTCTTTTGTTTCTGCGTTTATCGCTAAATCTGTATTCCAATTACTTTGCATCACAATACCCATATAATTTTTTTTGAGTCTTTCAATATCGAAAAATGGCTTTTCCATTTCGAACTGTTCTTTATAATGATACACTTTAAAAAATCCTTCAACAGGCATTATTTCAATCAGCTTTGTTTTTAGAAGATATTCGCCATAAATAGCTGCTTCATGCGGTAAGGCAGATAATTCCATTTCTCTATAGAAGCTTTCAAAAGTATGCTTCTGTTCAGCAAGATAAATTTCATTAAAATGCTGCCACACTTTTGCTGACCAAAGATGCGGATTAGGCCCGTAGTCCCATAGTTTGCCATGTGTCCCAAATCTTTCACGAATAGATTTTAGTGCATTGATGTGAAAAATATTTGCTGAATCCATTCCTAAAATTTCCAGCATGTCCAAAAAAGTTTTATTCTCATGCATAATGGTGTAAGGCGTGTTATCATTATACATAAAATCAACTATTTTAAACGGGCGAATAAACACACTATCCGAATCTACACACAAATAATTTTCACAAATCTTAAGGCGGTATAATTGTGGTTTCACAATTGCCTGGTGGCGCCAGTCATCTTTCATTTTGCTTATCACAATATCGCTGTCACGCATTATTGTAAATTTTCCTGATAGATTATTTTTAAAGTATTTATAATCTTTATCATTTACTGAAATGTATACAGGAATATCATCAGCATTGTATTGTTCTATCGAATGCAACAGGTTCTGCACCCTTGCAAAATCCGGTTTGTATGTTTTAATATATAAAATGAGTTTATGCATTATCACTTAAGTTTTAACCTGCCACCCATTACTTCGTCTAACCGTTTCCGGTATGATGCGATACCATATTCTGCCTTAACCATTTCATGTAAATTATTTCTGTCAATGTCTTTAAATTTTTTAATAATGTTATCGAATACAATTAAAATACCGTCATCGCTAAATGGTTCAAGAACGTACACACCCGGAAATTTTCTTTCAGCCAATTCAGGAATGATGCCAACAGGCGTACCAATAACAGGGACACATGAAGACAAGGCTTCTATGGTAACCATCCCAAAACTTTCGTACAAAGAAGGAAAGATAACGATATCAGCCTTTGAATAAGCTTCAGCATTTATATTTTCCAATTGTAACCCTATTGTAATTTCTGTGTGTTTTAATTCTTTAAATAGCTCCGTATTTCCCGGATTGTTGCAGGCAATCAGCAATTTCCAGTTTTCTTTTTCTTCAACAATCTCTGCAAGGTTTTTAATTACATTTAGTCCTTTGCCATCTTCCAGCCTCCCGGCATACAAAACAGTTCTAAGTCCGGTTTCCGTTTTAGGCAAAGGCTTAAAATAGTCTGTATCAACACGATTACTTATCAATGAAATTTTACCAGCATCAAGTCCGTAAATATTTATAAGTTCTTCTTTAACTTTTGCCGTTACAGTTATAATTTGTTTTGCTAATTGAAGGCCACGTTGCTGCAATTTTGCAATCCTGCTAAGCTCATCACTTTCTCTTCCATAAGCCTTCTCCATTGCATGATAGCAACCCTGGCTTATCACGAAATCAACAGGATAAAAAGGAGTTGATTCACCATTAGAAATAACGATTTGATTTGATTTTTTTCTTGTCCATAAATAAGCAGATGTAAACCTTGCCATATAAACGGGCTTTCTTTTTTTGAAATGCCTGTACTTAAATATTTTCTTAAACAGCTTGCCGCCTTTAGTATTTAATAAAAATTCTTCATCTATAATTTCTGTTTTTAAACCCCGGCTTATAAAATATTCTTCAAGATATAACACCATTCTCTCAGCGCCGCCGGCATTGGATTTGCCATTAAAAAAAATAAGTAATGCCTTTGTTGGTTTTTGCATACTATACTATAGTTATATCTTAACACTGCAAAACTGTATTGCAATAAACGTATTATCTTTCAGAATAAAATTATTTGAAAGTAACAAAATATATTAATTGCAAAAATTTTACAACAATTAATAAAGCATGGAAAATACAAGAAAAATCTTAATCACCGGAGGTGCGGGAAATATAGGAGGAAGTTTAGCAAAAAAGTTAGTAGCAGATAAAAGTAATTTTGTTGTTATTGCCGATAATCTTTTTACAGGTTCAATAAAAAAGTTACCTGCTTCTGCTTTTAATTTTCGTTTCATAAAAGCTGATGTAAATCATTATAATGAAATTTCATCTATTATGTTGGCTCATTCTTTTGATTATGTTTTTCACTATGCTGCAGTAGTTGGTGTAAAGAGAACGCTTAACAATCCATTGCTGGTATTAAAGGATATTGAAGGCGTTCGCAACATATTGGATCTTTCAAAAAATACGGGTGTTAAACGGGTTTTCTATTCATCCTCCTCCGAAGTATACGGAGAACCTGTGAGCATCCCGCAATATGAAGATATTACTCCGCTTAATTCAAGATTGCCTTATGCTATTGTAAAAAATGTGGGGGAAGCATTTTGCAAATCGTATTCACAGGAATATGGTTTAGATTATACTGTGTTTAGATTCTTTAATACTTATGGGCCGGGGCAAAGTGAAGATTTTGTTTTACCAAGATTTTTAAAAGCAGCCCTGCAAAATAAGGATATACATATTTATGGCAATGGAAAACAAACAAGAACATTTTGTTATGTTGATGATAATATAGAAACCAGTACCGCAATATTATACAACGATACCGCAAAAAATGAAATAATAAATATTGGCAGTGATGAAGAAATAAGCGTTAAAGAACTTGCGCAAAAAATTGTACAACTTTCCAATTCTTCTTCAAAAATTATTTACCTGCCTCCTTTGAAAGAAGGCGATATGAAAAGAAGATTACCGGATATTTCAAAAATGAAATCTTACCTGCACAGGAAACTGATACCATTAGATGAAGGCATTAAAAAATTAATAAAGATTTATAAAAGAAGTGATATTTAAAAGCCTTTTTCGCTTAACACTTATTTACCGACTTGTATTTCTGGTTGTTTTAATTTGAACACTTTTACCGAGCCTTTTTGAGTAATTAATTTTTCAATAAAAGGCTGAATAGAAACTGCGGTATCAATTTTACGCGTATCACTATAAAGATAAGTAGCTCCATCCGCGATTGCCTTACTTAACTTTTCAGCATCATAATTATTATTGTCAAAAACCCAGCCTTTTTTATCAATGTAATAAAGAAAAATAAAATGTGATATGTCGTTGCCGGCAATACAAAGAGCAGTATCGGGCACTGCTTTTTGCAGATCATTTTTATATAATAAAAAATCATGATTAAAGCCCGGAGTGTTTTCATTCCATGCATTACGCATACGTAAACTGGCTATTACCGGAAGTATAAAAAGTAATAAGAAAGTTACATACCTGGTTACTTTATTTATTGTAGAAAAATGATATATTCCATAACCAACAAGAATAAAAAGCAGCGGATAAAAAGGAAAAAGATAATAATCGTGAACAGTGGTAATCATATTAATTTCAAATACGAAATAAGCTATAATTGCCAGCCCCCATATTGCAAATAAGAAGAACCTTTTATCTTTAAAAGTTTTATTTTTTATAATAAAATAAAATGCCGCGACAAAGAATAGCAGCGAGCCGTAATTTAATAGTAACTCAGGCAGTATTGATATTGCATTATGTAAAATGTAATCGAGAATTGTTGATAAGGATGCTTTATTATCTAAAACACCTTGCACAATACCATTGCCCTCCCACCCTGAAATTACAGTTGCATACCAGCATAACGGCAACACAATAAACGCAAAAGAAGCAAGGAAATTTCCGCCGGGCTTCTCATAACGCCAGGCATTGAGAAAATAAACAAAAGGAACTATAAAATATAAGATAAAAGGCAATTTACACAATGCGCCTGCGCCTAATAGCAAACTGCTTAATAATAACAATACCGTTTCCTTTTTGTAACACCATTTAAAGAAAAAGTACATTCCCCAAATAGAAAATGCCAATGCAAGATTATCGGGCAGGGGATTAATTGTATAATAAAAAAAAGCAGGAGAAAAATTAAAAGCCCAGGCACCCGAAGCAGCTATAAATTCATTTTTAAATATTGCAAAAAGCATTCTGTACATTCCCAATACAGAAAACAAACCAATTATGAACATCCATAGTCTCGTTATTAAAATGCTTTCGCCAAAAATTTTATAAGTGCCTGCAACAAGCCATTGCTCCAAAGGAAACTCCATCCTGAATATCCCATTGCCGTTGCCGCGATCATTTTTGCGGGGGTGAAGTATGTTCAGATCTTCTTTATAAAAACTGTTGATGGTTGCTTGCGTTTGCGTTTGCCTCCAAACGTGTATGCCAACCAGGTCTTTCGAAAAGTTTTTATAATGCAGCAATGTGCTGATAACAAGTATTGCGCAAAACAAAAGCGGCCATAATTTATTCATGTGCTAAGATTACTTTTTTGTGGCAATAAATATTTTTTTTACAAGTAATATTTCAGATAAATTTTGTGCATAACTTAATATTGATGGATTGTATCAAACACACCCGGTTGCAATCTATCAGGAATAGACTCCCCATAGAATAAAATTGGCAAAAATTTTTTTGAAAGCAAAAAAACGAAGGAATCATCTTAGTTTTCGTAACAATTCTCCAAAATAGAAATAATTTTATCCGAAAGAAATTAATAATTCTGTGAAATAAATAATGGACAAAGAATATAATTACATAAATAAAAATAAAGCGCTGTGGAATAAAAGAACAGATTATCATTTCAAGTCTGAGTTCTATAATTTAGAGAATTTTGTAAAAGGCGAATCTTCTCTAAATGAAATTGAGCTTAATTTGTTTGGAGATATTAAAGATAAAACCATTCTTCATTTACAATGTCATTTCGGACAGGATACATTATCACTGGCACGTCTTGGCGCAGTTTGCACAGGTGTTGATTTTTCGGACAATGCCATTGAAAAGGCAAAACAATTAGCATTACAACTTGGTTTAAATACACGTTTCATTTGTTGTGATATTTATGATTTACCCGCTTATCTTGATGAAAAATTCGATATTGTTTTTACATCTTATGGAACAATAGGCTGGTTACCTGACCTTAATAAATGGGGAAAGCTAATTGCTGATTTTTTAAGGCCGGGTGGCACTTTTATTTTGGTAGAATTTCATCCTGTTGTCTGGATGTTTGATAATGACTTTAATAAAATTGAATACAGTTATTTTAAAAAAGAACCCATTGTTGAATTAGAACAAAACACTTATGCAGATGCTACTGCAGATATAAACCTGGAAAGCGTAACATGGAACCATTCTATAAGCGAAGTTTTTGAAAGCCTTACAACTAACGGTATGATAGTAGACGAATTAAAAGAATATGATTATTCGCCTTATGATTGTTTTAGTGACACAGAAAAAACCGGAGAAAGAAAATTCGTAATAAAAAAATTGGCCGGTAAAATTCCTATGGTTTATTCATTGGTTGCGACATTAAAAAATTATGCTTAATCTTTTGCCATGTCTTTACAATTAAACAGAACTCAATTTGGAAATGCTGCTAATAGAAGAAATACCCTATCGCAGACGGAAGCGGAAAGTTTATTTAATGAATGGGTTTTAAATCCGCGTTTACAATTGCACATGAAACAGGTGGCTCAGCTGATGAAATGCTGGGCTGCAGAAAAAGAAAACCTTGATGATGCAGATCAGTGGCGTTGGGAAATGGCAGGACTTCTTCATGATGCAGACTGGGATCAATGGCCTGATCAGCATTGTAAAAAAATTATTGAAGAATTAGAAAAGAGAAATGTTGATCCGGAGATTATTCATGCCATTGCTTCTCATGGTCCCAATCACTTTGGAGTGGTGCCTGAAACGAAGATGGATAAAATGTTGTATGCTTTCGATGAACTATCCGGATTGATACATGCATATTCTTTAATGCGTCCCGGCGGATATGAAGGAATGGAATTAAAAGGCGTAAAGAAAAGACTGAAAGAAAAATCTTTTGCAGCCAATGTCTCAAGGGAAGAAATTAATGATGCCTGTAATCGTGCCGGAATTTCTTTAGATGATATAATTAATTTTATTATTACTAAACAGCCTTTTGTTTCATAACATGATTGTACATATAAGCCATTTCATTTAAAAAAAATTTAGAATAATTGTTATTCTTACACTAAATAGAATATTTTCACAAAATTTATTAAGAGTTCCAATCTAAATCATTTTCTACTTAATACATTGCTTGCAAATGCGAAATAAGTTATTAAAAACAGGCTACTGCTTTGAGCTTTTTAAAATCCTTTTTCAATATGTGTTAATCACAAGTATATTGTTTTGTAGCTTTTCATTTTGCAGTTTTTCCCAGACTGTTACTATACAAATAAAATTAAACCAATCAGGTTTTTATCCTGATGCTCCCAAGATTGCTATTGTTACCGGTGAAACATCTGCATCAAAATTTTATATTACCAGCACTAATTTAAGAGATACATTATTTACAGGAGTGTTGAGTGAAGAAAAACAATCCGCCTACTCATCAACTAAAACGAGAATAGCAAATTTTTCTTCCTTCTCAACAAAAGGAAGTTTTGTTGTCTGCATCCCGGACGTAGGTAATTCTTATGTTTTTGAAATTAATGATAATGTAACCAGGAAAGTAGCCGCGGCAACTTTAAAAGGTTATTATTATCAAAGAGTTTCAATGCCTTTAGCAGAGAAATTTGCGGGGAAGTGGCATCGTCCAGCAGGCCATCCTGACATTGTTGTTTATATTCATCCATCTGCAGCAAGCAAGGAAAGACCTGATGGGACTATCATTTCAACGCCCGGTGGCTGGTATGATGCGGGTGATTACAATAAATATGTTGTAAACTCCGGCATTACCATGGGAACGTTGTTTTCAGCATACGAAGACTTCCCTGATTATTTTAAAAAGTTAAGCACAAATATCCCGGAAAGTGGTAATCACGTACCCGATATTTTAAATGAATGCATTTACAACCTGCGCTGGATGCTTACCATGCAGGATCCTTATGATGGCGGGGTTTATAACAAATGTACCAACGCTGCATTCGATTCATTCGTAATGCCTGGCGTTACTAAAGCACCAAGATATGTAGTACAGAAAGGCACAGCCGCGACTTTAGATTTTGCCGCAGTAACGGCACAGGCTACCCGAATTTTAAAATACTATAATGCTGAACTCCCCGGGCTTGCCGATAGTTGCCTTTTAGCCTCACAAAAGGCATGGGAATGGGCTTTGGCTAATCCTGATTTAGCGTATAACCAAAATTTTATCAATCAGCAATACAAACCCGCAATAACTACCGGCGGTTATGGTGACAGAAAATTTAATGATGAATGGTTTTGGGCTGCCTCGGAACTATACATAACTACAAAGGACAAACGCTTTTATGATACGTTGGAAAACCATATCAAAGATAATTTCACTCTCCCGTCGTGGGCTAATGTCGGCATGATGGGTTACTATTCTCTGCTTCGTTTCGGAAAAGAACTTAGTTGGCTAAATTCAAATGATATTTCATTGATGAAAGATAAAATAATGACTATGGCAAACGAATATATTAGCAAGGTTTCCGCCAACGCATTTTCAACCGTAATGGGTCAATCGGTAAGAGATTTTTCGTGGGGAGGTAATTCTATTGCTGCCAACCAGGGAATTCTTTTAATAAAAGCATACCAGCTTTCAGGGGATAAAAAATATGTGGATTATGCTTTAACTAATCTCGATTATTTGCTTGGAAGAAATGCTACAGGATATTGTTTTGTAACAGGTATAGGCAGCAGGTCTCCAATGTTTCCTCACCATCGGGCATCTACTGCTGATGGCATCGTTGACCCTGTTCCGGGCTTATTAGTTGGCGGCCCTAATCCTGGTATGCAGGATAAATGTGCTTATGAATTCACAGAACCTGAAACTGCTTATTCAGATAGTGTTTGCGCTTATGCTTCCAACGAAATTGCTATTAACTGGAATGCGCCGATTGTGTATTTAGCAAATGCCATTGAAGCATTACAATATACTGTTGGTTATTCTAAAAAATGATTTGATATGAACAGGTTTCCGAAAAGTTTACAAGATTTTTTTATTGTCTTATTTTTTTCTTCAGAAAATAATTTCTCATCAACCTATAAATAATTATTCATGCTATGAGAAAGAATTTAATGTGTATATATTTCTTATTGGCCTTTCAAATCTATTCTTATTCACAGCAAAAAATAAATTCTTCGAGAGAGCATTTGCTCATGGACTTCGGATGGCGATTTGCTTTTGGGCATCCTTATGATACAAAAAAAGATTTTAATAATGGTACCGGCTATTTTTCTTATTACGCAAAAGCAGGTTATGGTGACGGCGCAGCTGCTGCCAATTTTGATGACAGATCCTGGAGAAAATTAGACCTTCCACATGATTGGGCAGTTGAACAACCATTCGATAGTAACGCAAGCTTCAGTCATGGCTTCAAAGCCATTGGCAGAAATTTTCCCGGTACAAGCGTTGGCTGGTATCGTAAATCTTTTTCAATTCCTTCTTCAGATTTTGGGCGCCGCATAAGCATTGCATTTGATGGCGTTTTCAGAAACAGTATTGTTTGGGTAAATGGTCATTATCTTGGTACTGAAATAAGTGGTTATTTAGGATTTGAATATGATATTACTGATTATTTAAATTATGGCGGCGAAAATGAAGTAGCTGTAAGAGTAGACGCTACCATGGAAGAAGGATGGTTCTATGAAGGCGCAGGTATTTACAGGCATGTCTGGCTCAATAAAACAAACCCATTGCATGTAATAACTAACGGTAGTAGTGTAACAACGAATGTAGTAAATGATCTTGCTCAAATAAATGCGACCACTACAGTAAATAATAATCAAAATATTCCTTCATTATTTACTATTGAACAGTCTGTCATAAACGCAAATGGAGAAACAGTTGCAAAAGATTTGCAAAAAAATATTTCATTGAATGCATTTCAAACAAAAGATTTTACAGCTGAAATTGATTTGCAAAATCCATCGCTATGGGATATTGAAAATCCTTATCTCTATAAATTAGTGACAACATTAATGAATGGTGATTCACTTCTTGATACTTACTCAACAAACTTTGGAATACGCACCATAAAATTTGACGCCAATGAAGGATTTTTTTTAAATGGAAAACATGTTGAGATAAAAGGCACAAATAATCACCAGGATCATGCAGGCGTGGGAACCGCTATGCCAGACGCTTTGATTGATTTTCGTGTAGCCTCTTTAAAATCTTTAGGAAGCAATGCATATCGTTGCTCCCATAATCCGCCAACACCGGAATTATTGGATGCCTGCGATAAGTTCGGCATGCTTGTAATTGATGAAAACAGGTTGATGGGAATTACAGAATACCACTTCAATGCTTTAAAGAGAATGATAGAACGGGATAGAAATCATCCGTCAGTAATTAGCTGGAGTATTGGCAATGAAGAATGGGCGATTGAAAACACAATTGTTGGCGCAAGAGTAGCCACTTCTATGCAGGATTATGTAAAAACAATTGATACAACAAGGCCTGTTACTTTAGCTTTTAGCGGAGGTGTAGATAATGGCAATTCAACAACTATCGAATTGCTTGGATATAATTATGTGGCTAATAAAAATACAGATGAGCATCATAAAAAATTTCCCTGGCAACTAAGCTGGGGAACCGAAGAAGGATCAACCGTTGCCACACGCGGAATTTATTTTAATGATCTTGCAAAACATTACCGTGCAGCGTACGATGACCCGCAACATCCTAAAAATTATTTCAGCATAGAACAGGGATGGAAATATTATGCAGCACGCCCATATCTTGCCGGAATGTTTATTTGGACTGGTTTTGACTACCGTGGCGAACCTACGCCTTTTGGATGGCCCTCGGTTGTTTCACTTTTTGGAATGGTTGATTTATGCGGTTATCCAAAAGACGATGCATGGTACTTAAGATCGTGGTGGATGGATAAACCCATCGTGCACGTATTTCCTCACTGGACCTGGCCCGGAAAAGAAGGACAGGAAATTAATGTATGGGTTTACAGTAATTGCAATGAAGTGGAACTGTTTCTCAACAAAAAAAGTTTAGGTAAGAAAGCAACGCAAAAAAATTCGCACCTAGAATGGAAAGTGAAATATATACCGGGCACACTGGAAGCTATTGGTTATAATAATGGCAAAAAAATTACATCAGATAAAGTACAAACAACGGGTGATGCAGCTTTTATAAGGCTTTCATCAAATCAAAATATTATTAAGGCCAATAAAGAAGATGTAGTCATACTAACAGCAGAGGTACTTGATAAAAATAATTTGCATATACCAACAGCGGGTAATGAAATTACTTTTACTATTGAGGGCCCTGCAAAAATAATTGGTGTTGGAAACGGGGATCCAACGTCTTTAGAAAAAGATAAATTTTTACCTCAAATCAACATTATAAAAATTGAAAATTTAAAAGAGAAATATGTAAAAGACATATCTCAAAGCAACGAAACCTCATTTGAATATGATGATACGCAATGGCAGCAGGCATTCACAGAAGAACGTACACAACAATTTGGGGATAGTGTAAAAGCAATCGTTTACCGTGGCAGCTTTACAATGCCTGCATTAAACAAAAATGATACGATACATTTATTTTATAAAAGTATTGGAAAAGAACAATCCATTTTTATTAATGGCAAAGAAATCGGAGAGAATTTAAATAAAAGCTTACATGGAAATGAATTTTTGCTAAATGCTTCTGAACTTCGTACAGGCAATAACGTTATAGCCATAAAAACAACGCCATTGTTAAAAGATCATTCATGGGATTTTATCAATATGGATCCTGGGCTTATACAAATAATTAGCCCGGCTCTTCAATGGAAAAGAAAATTATTCAGCGGTTTGGCCCAGGTAATTATTCAGTCAACTTCGGAAGACGGAGACATAATTATAACAGCAACATCGGATAATTTAAAGAAAGCAGTTTTAAAAATTGAAGCACTGAAATCTGCATCAAGGCCATCTGTTCAGGATTAACTAATATAAAAAATACAATATGAAATTTTTACAGATCAATCTAACAATTCTCTTACTGGTTGTAGTATTGGGAGCATTCGCACAAAAAAGCAAAACCTATCAACTAACATCGCCGGACGGGAAAAATATTATTAAGATAGATGCCGGAGATCAACTTCAATGGTCTGTAACAAATAATTCGAAACATGTAATTGAACCCTCTGTAATTTCTTTGCAATTGCAAACAAGTGAAGTGCTGGGAAATAATGTAAAAATCACTTCAGCAAAAACAGAAAAAGTAAATTCAACGATCAATGCAATTGATTATATAAAAGATGTTATCCCCGATGTTTACAATCAACTTACATTAAATTGTAAAGGAGATTATGGAATTATATTCCGTGCATATAATGATGGAGTTGCTTATCGTTTTTTTACAAATAAAAGCGGAGAGATAAAAATCGTAAACGAAGAAGCCAATTTTAATTTTAATAAAGATTATAAATGCTTCATTCCTTTTGTACGGGATCTTCGCGGTAAAGAACAATACATTCAATCTTATGAAGCACTGTATACCGAAAGAAATATATCCCAATACTCAAAGGACACTCTTGGCTTTTTACCGGTGATGATTGATTTAGACAATCATAAAAAAGCAGTATTAACAGAAGCTGACCTGGAAGACTACCCGGGTATGTTTGTAAAGGTGAATGAAAAAAATGACCATAGTTTTATAGGTGTATATGCCCCTTATCCATTAGCAGAAGAACAAGGAGGTTATCACATGTTAAATACTATGGTTAGCAAAAGAGCAGATTATATTGCAACGGTAAAGGGTATACGAAGTTTTCCGTGGCGTGTTATTATTATAAGTGACAATGATACTGATTTATTAAATAACGATATGGTTCAAAAGTTAGCATCACCATCACGCATTGCAGAGCCATCGTGGATTAAACCCGGTAAGGTTGCCTGGGATTGGTGGAACAACTGGAACATAAGTCATGTTGATTTTAGGGCTGGTGTTAATACAGAAACCTATAAATATTATATTGATTTTGCATCTGCTAATAAATTAGAATACGTTATACTCGATGAAGGATGGAGCAATGATCTGGATTTAATGGATGTATCTCCTAAAATAAATTTGCAGGAAATAATTGATTATGGAAAACAAAAAAATGTGGGCATTATTTTATGGGCAGGCTGGTATGCTGTCAATGCAAAAATGGATTCGGTTTTTACAAAGTACGGAGGTATGGGTGTAAAAGGGTTTAAGATAGATTTTATGGATCGTGATGATCAGAAAATGGTTTCATCATTATATGCAATTGCAAAGAAAGCCGCAGAAAATAAAATGATCATCGATTATCACGGTATGTTTAAGCCGACCGGATTACAAAGAACGTATCCTAACGTTGTAAATTTTGAAGGTGTGAAGGGAATGGAAAATGTTAAGTGGACACCTAATGATGATGTTCCGCGTTATGATGTTTCCATACCTTTCATTCGCATGGCTGCAGGTCCGATGGATTATACACCGGGAGCAATGAGAAACTCCACCAAATCTGGTTTTGTTCCCAACAATTCCCTGCCAATGAGCCAGGGAACCCGTTGCCATCAACTGGCTATGTACATTGTTTTTGTGGCTCCTTTACAAATGTTATCCGATAATCCAACTGCTTATATGAAAGAACAGGAAAGCACTGATTTTATTGCAAAAGTTCCCACTACATTTAACAAAACAGTTCCTTTAGCCGGCGCCGTTAGTGAATATGTTGCTGTGGCAAGAGAAAAAAATAATGTTTGGTATGTTGGCGCTATGACTAACTGGAACGAAAGAGACATTGATATCGATTTTTCATTTTTGGGAAAAGGAAATTATGAAGCGGTGATTTTTAAAGATGGCGTAAATGCAGATAGAGATGCAACAGATTATAAAAAAGAAATCCTAAGGGTTAATGCAGATACGAAAATGAAAATTCATTTAGCGCCTGGCGGCGGATGGGCTGCAAGAATAACAGATGTTGAAAAGTAGTATAGATTCAATCTAAGTAACTCTAAAAATTTATTATTGATCAGAAGGAATTATTAATTACAAGTTTTTGATTCAGCCATGAGAATCATTACTGCAATTCACTTCTGTAATAAACTTCTTTCATTGGCAATCTCACATTAAGAGTCTCTATAAAAATTTCTTCCTGAAGTTGATTGTATTCTTTCAATTGCCAAAGCCCTTCTTTATTAATAGTAAAATGTTCTGCATGAATTGTTTCCGAATCAACAAGAATATAATCTCGCAATGATGGGATAGCACGGTATAACATAAACTTTACACCCCGGTCGTAGTTTCTTGTAGAAGGTGAAAGTATTTCAATAATTGCAGTTGGTTCAATAGCCGTATTTTCATCTTCTTTTAAGGTAATAACATCTCCACAAAAGATTGAAATATCAGGATAAGTAAACAATGTATTTTCAGGAATATTAACCCGCATATCGCTGCCGTAAGGCTGGCAACGTTTGCCTTTTAACTGATTTGCAAAAGCTACCAATATATTAACTGAAATTATATTGTGTCTTGCACCGGCGCCTGACATGGCAAATATTTCGCCTTTATAAAATTCATGCTTTTCTAAAGCTGCAATTTCCATTTCAAGATATTCCCTGATGGTATAAAACTTTTTTTGATACGCATGAGATGGTTCTTCTACTTCCATATTTTAAAGTTACAAAAATGTGAGAACAAAAAAATTAGATCCGGACTTTAAAAAATTATCATTTTAACGGTGTAGGTTATACGAATAAAATTCAAACTCAGTAAATTTCATGGGAGACCTGCTGCCTTTTTATTCATTCGTGATTTTCTTGCTTTTTTTAAAACGGGGATAAATAACAAGGCAGCAGTAACCCCGCAAATTCCTTCAACCAATACCGTAAATGGCGCACCGCAAAGTATGCCACATCCATTTTTATGAAGAAATAATAATTATATTGTAAATAATTTTTAAATGCAATTAAGATGTTACAAAAAGATAAAAGAATCGATACATACATTTTAAAATCTGGTGATTTTGCCAGGCCGGTTTTAAATCATTTAAGACGCCTGGTCCATACTGCATGTCCCAACGTTGAAGAAACCATTAAATGGGGGTTTCCTCATTTCGATTATAAAGGAATGATGTGCAGCATGGCAGCCTTTAAACAGCATTGCGCATTTGGTTTTTGGAAAACAGCCCTCATGAAAGATGCAAAAGAAATGATTGGAAAAAATGAATATGCAATGGGGCATCTCGGTAAAATTAAAAGCATTACAGATTTGCCCCCTGACAAAAAAATTATTAGCTGGATAAAAGAAGCAATGAAATTAAATGACGATGATGTGAAATTGCCCGAAAGAAAAAGAACTGCTTCACCAAAAGAGATGGAAATTCCGGATGCCTTGCAAAAAGCATTAAATAAAAACAAAACTGCCGCAACAGCTTTTGATAATTTTAGTCCATCACATAAAAGAGAATATGTTGAATGGATTGATGAAGCAAAAACAGAGGAAACAAAAAATAAAAGAATTACACAAACAATTGAGTGGGTCGCAGAAGGCAAATCAAGAAACTGGAAGTACATGAGAAAGTAAGTCGGATCTTGTTAATCGCTTATGGTACAACTGAATTGTTTTTGGCGATTGCAACGCCTACTGAACAATTTTTATATATGCATAACCTGCCGCCTGTTTTTTCACAATCTCATAAATGCCATCCGGAACAGATTGAACACCGCTTACCAGGCCGGTTTCATCGAGATCATGTTTTTTCATGGCAATGGCACAGGCTCGGAATTGCACTTGTTTATTTTCGGACAGTTTTGAAATATCATCTGTCACGCTGGATTTGGTTTTATCAATAATGACAATTGAATTGCCATAAAAAACTACTTCCACTTTTGCATCGGGATCAGCGGAAATAATTTCGTTTACCAATACGATCATTCTTTGCTGAATAGCGGGTTCGCCGTTGGTAATATCAAACACCACATTATAAGGTACTTTTTGACAGAAAGCGAAATTATTATGTACGAGAAGCACCAGGGCAATTAAGATTATTTTTTTCATGTTATAAATTTTTGTCTGTAAAATTATAAATTACAGATCAATAACTAAATCAATGCTGCATTTAAAATTCACACCATTTCCCCGTTTAACAACGAAACGTTTACTGCTAAGAAAGCTTACAATTAAAGATGCAAAGGAAATTCTGATTCTGCGTTCAGACAAACAGGTAAATAAATTTCTTGACAGGCCTAAATCGGGCAATATAACCGATGCAGAAAAGTTTATAGAAAAAATCAACAGCGGCATTAATAATAATCAATCGGTCTATTGGGCCATTACGTTAAAAACCAGTGATACTCTAATCGGCACTATCTGCTTGTGGAATATTTCTATTGAAAAGAGCATGGCAGAAATTGGTTATGAGCTTCATCCCGATTTCCAGGGAAAAGGACTGATGCAGGAAGCCATAACAAAAATTATTGATTATGGTTTTAACAAAATGAAACTGAAAACTGTAACTGCGTTTACACATCCTGCTAATAACAGATCAACAAATCTTTTACTAAAAAATAATTTTTGCTTGGATAAGAATTATGAATATGCAGGAAAAGAAGATGCCGGTGAGTTGCTGGTTTATTATTTAAAAAAACCGGTTTAAACTTTTATCAACTTTTTTTTCTAATTATAAGAAATAATATCGTTTATAATTCAAAAATATTTCTATTGTAAATTATAGTTAAATGGGCAATAATACTTGCATTAAAATTATTTTAGCAGTAACTTTTACCTGACATTAAATTCAGTTGAGATGAGAAAACTTATACAATTTTTAGCGCTTATTGTATTTATCACTTCCTGTACTTCCAGCAAAAAAAATTCTTTAGAAATAAAAGACCCGGACAACGCCCTAAGTACTGTTGTTAAAACTTTGAATGAAAATCCGGATAATGAAACGGCCAGAAAAGAGCTTCAGGTTGTATATGCTGATATCCAGCGTTCGCATTTATCGAACATAAAATCTTTTAAAGCCAATAATACCGATGCTTTACCTCGTTGGAATGACATTATATTAGAATACCAGGCTTTACAGAATGCATATAGTTTAATAATGAACTCGCCTGCGGCAATACAAATTTTGCAACCGCATAATTATGCTAATGATATTGTTGAAACTAAAGAGGCAGCCGCAGACCACTTTTATAAAGAAGGACTGGCATTGTTAGAAAATTCCGGAAGAAGTAATGCTAATAAAGCATATAGTTATTTTAAGATAGCAGATTATTATGTACCGGGATATGAAGAAGTAAAATCCAAAATGAATATTGCTTATAAAATGGTTGTTATAAATATTGTTATTGATTCGTTACAGGATAACTCTTATTTCGCAAACAGCGAATGGGGACAAGAAGGATACGATTTAAGCAATGAATTTTTTCAAAAGAAATTAAAAACAGACCTGGAAAACGCTTCTTTAAATAGTGAATATCCAATTGCATTTTATAGCGCAACTGAAGCCAGGGAAAATATTATAAGAAAAGATTGGATTATAAGTTTAGACTTAATACGTATGGATGTTAATAGTTTAGTATCTGGCGGTAGCTCTAATTACTCTGTTCCTCCACTGGAATCATATGAAAATAACCTGGTAACTTATATTAGACCAAGTGGCGGTCAAATTATCTCCGGACCTGATCCTGCACCTGCGGCTACATTTGGCGCTAATGACGTATTTAGCGTATCCGCCCCAAAAATCACAGGTTATTAAATATGATAATTATGGACATAATAGTAGTTCAGTAAAGGTCAAAATGGCTTTCTCCATCAAAAATGTAGCTACAGACAAAACCATAAGTTTAAGCACTCTTAATGGCAAAAATAAATTCAATCAAAATGACGAATATGACGATACTGGATTAGTGAAAGTCAGGTTTTCAGATATATCTGATCCTAATGAAATGGAACTTGCAAAGGCGCTGGAAGATATCTACTTTAAAATTTATCCTCAAATAAAATACAGTATTGCTTCTCTGTTAAATAATAAATAAGTGGTGCTTTATTATATTAAAAATAATATTTGCGTTATTATAATTTTAGAGGTAGTTTTTACCCCGCATTAAATTCATTCAGAATGAAAAAACTTATACAATTTTTAGCGCTTATTATATTTATCACTTCCTGTACTTCCAGCAAAAAAAATTCTTTAGAAATAAAAGACCCGGACAACGCCCTAAGTACTGTTGTTAAAACTTTGAATGAAAATCCGGATAATGAAACGGCCAGAAAAGAGCTTCAGATTATATATGCTGATATTCAGCGTTCGCATTTATCGAACATAAAATCTTTTAAAGCCAATAATAACGATGCTTTACCCCGTTGGAATGATATTATATTAGAATACCAGGCTTTACAAAATGCATGTCGTTTAATAATGAACTCGCCTGCGTCATTACAAATTTTGCAACCGCATAATTATGCTAATGATATTGTTGAAACTAAAGAGGCAGCCGCAGATCACTTTTATAAAGAAGGACTGGCATTGTTAGAAAATTCCGGAAGAAGTAATGCTAATAAAGCATATAGTTATTTTAAGATAGCAGATTATTATGTACCGGGATATGAAGAAGTAAAATCCAAAATGAATATTGCTTACCAAAGGGCAGTTATAAATATTGTTATTGATTCATTACAGGATAATTCTTATTTCGCAAACAGCGAATGGGGGCAAGAAGGATACGATTTGAGCAATGAATTTTTTCAAAAAAAATTAAAGACAGACCTGGAAAACGCTTCTTTAAATAGTGAATATCCAATTGCATTTTATACTAAAGAACAGGCACAAAAAAGTAACTTAAGAGTAGATTGGTTAATTAGTTTAAATTTAATTGATTTAAATATATCCAAAGAACATACTACTTCTTATACAATACCACAAATATCAAATCAAACACTTGCTGAAAATACAATTTATGGATCAGATGGATTTAGTAGATATGATTCTTATGTTTCCAAATCAATTTATGCGCAGGCACCCGCAGATAATATAACGCTCCATCCAAATTTTGGTGGATCGGCAAAAGTGAAAATATCTTTTAGTATTAAAAATATGGCCAAAGATAAAAATTTAAATTTTAAGACATTTAGTAGCAAAGTTCAATTAAATGAAACTGATGAATATTATAATGATGGACTTGCGAAAACTTATTTCTCAGATCTATCCGACCCTGAAGAATTGGCGCTCGCAAAAGCGCTAGAGAATATTTATACCAAAATGTACCCTCAGATAAAAGATAATGTAGTTATTGCTTTAAAGTAAATGATCACTTTGCGTAATCCATTTCAAAATCGCCTTTTATTCTTTCCATAGAGGGATTGAAATAACCAAATTTTAAATCAGGAAATTCTTCGTGTATTAAATCCATCATTTGTTTTATTCCAATACATTCACCGGTTTCGGTTACACCAATTTTTCCCAAGATACCAATCAGGATCAATATTAAAATTGCGCCATTGAATCATTTTTAATCCTGTTGTTTGTATCAGTTTTCTTAAGGCTTCATATTCTTCAACACTATCCGTCATGCCGGGGAAAACAAAATAATTAATACTCGTCCACCCGTTATAATTAGTTACTACTTTCAGGCTTTCTACAATATCATTAAATTCATAATTATTAGGCCGGTAATAAGGCGTATAAATTTTTTCTCTTGCAGAATTCGTGCTGACGCGAATACTGTTCAAACCTGCTTCACACAAGGCTTTCACAGCTTTAGGATCGCTGCCGTTCGTATTGATATTAATACTTCCCTTTTGTGTATGCTTTCTTATTTCAATAATAGATTCTTTAATAGTTTGCCACATTAAAAGAGGCTCGCCTTCGCAACCTTGTCCAAAACTTACAATTGGAAACGGTGCAGTTTCCAAATGAGGAACCGTATATTCAACTATTTCTTCTGCCGTAGGTTTAAATGTCAGCCGGTCTTGGGTGGAAATAATTGTTTCTTCCTGTGGCTGAAAAGAAATACATCCAATACAATTGGCATTGCAAGCCGGTGAACTGGGAACAGGACATTCCCATCTTCCCATAAAATAATTTCTTGCGGCAGGACAATGATAGGTTAAACAACAATTATTAGCCAAATGTTGAACCAAACGGTTATGCTTATACGCAGATAAGTATTCTTTTACGCCTGCTTCAATTCGTTCTTCATCAAAACCGGCGCTCTCCTGCCGTATATCATTTTCAATACGAACTGCAGGAACATAAAATTTTTCCTGGCGCCAACCGGCAGCAGTATAACAAAACAAAGGAAGCGTTTCTGCATCAGGCATTGTTTCATAAGCAGCCAGGTAGGTGCCTGTATATGCAGGAGGAATAAAAGCCGCCACAGCCCACCCTTTCTCACAAAGGCGCATGTCACCTGTATTTACATCAATACCAATACCACGCCTGCCGGGAAGTTCATACAATTGCCCGCCTGACGGTAATTCAATCCATTCGTCTTTCTCAACGGGCAATGCATCCCACCCGCTTCGGCCGCATACATACAGAGAAGTGTCTTCAAAAATATTTCCTTCCCCATCAGAAAATAATATGTAAGGGCTATGTTTCAAACAGGTGCTTAATTTAAATATAAGTTCTCTTCCGGATGTGAATATTTCAATATTTGTTGTTGTGCGAATTTATTGAACTCAACCTGATTGATATCATTTTCAATTTCGCATTGAATTAATTTATTATTATTGAAGTCGAGTGTAAGAATGTTATCACGCAACATTACATTGCTAAACCCGCTCCACTGATATTCCGATGACGGAAAATTCATCTTTTTTACTGAAACATTATTAAAAACAAACAATAATTTTTGCAAAGAAAAATAATATAGCATGCCCATCAATGCACATACCGCAGCTATCGCATAATTATGCAGTGCAATCCAACACCCTGCAAGACTAAAGAAAGAAACCACATCCATGTAAAACCCGGATTTATTTTTTTTCGCGATATAAAAACGATACAGGCAATACACTGCAATTAAAAATAAAGAAGCTGCAGCGTCATAAAAATATTTATCAGAAAATAACAAAAAAATAAAAATTGCGAGATTAGAAAATACAATGAGTAAAGCAATAAAACGATATGATTTTATTTTGTCATTTTTCAGAATAATCCGATAGCTATCAGATTCAAACTGTTGCATGAGCATTAATTTTCTGCGCTACCAATAAATTACACAATTTAAAAAGTACTCTTGCGCCAACATTTTCATCCCATTCATTGGGGCTGATGCCAACTTCATTAAGGTCAAAGCCTATAAGCTGTCGCCCGCTTTCCATAACTTTTTTAAAGAGATAAAAAATTTGTTCTGCTTCAAAGCCGCCCTGTACGGGAGTTCCGGTGTGAGGACATAATTTGGGGTCGAGTCCGTCGATATCAAAACTGATATAAACTTTTTGCGGAAGTTTACTTACAATATCATCTACAATTTGCTTCCAGGAAGCTCCTTCAAAAATTTGTTCTTTTATATATTTATCAAAATAAGTAATCACTCTTCCGTTACTGTTTTTAATATAATCATACTCCAGCGGAGAATAATCCCTGATGCCAACCTGCACCAACTTTATTAACTCCGGAATTTCTTCCAAGGCATTATACATTATAGAAGCATGTGAATATTTGAAATTTTCATAAGCTTCGCGAAGATCGCAATGTGCATCAATTTGCAGAATTCCAAAATCGCCATGCTTTTCTGCAATCGCTTTAAAAAATCCCAATGGAGTACTGTGATCGCCGCCAATAACACCTACCAGTTTATCCTGATCAAGCAATTCTTTGGTTTGCTCATATACCCAGTTATTCAAAAATTCGCTTCCTTCATTTATTTCTTTCAGGATTTTGCACATGAACTTGCTATCTCCTACCTCATCTCCCTGGCAAATATAATTAATGAAGAGTTCTGCCTCTTTGCGGAGATAATCGCTTTTCATTAAAACTTTTTTATCAATATCACGCATATAAAATCCCTGCTTCCATCCGTCTTTTACATCGCTGTCAATAAGATCTACCTGCAGGCTCGCTTTATATATATGCTCCGCCGCTCTTGCTGTACCGGCAATATAACTTACCGTAACTTCCCACGGCACAGGCAGCAACACAACCGCAGCATCTTCTTCAGTAAATGGAAGGCCAAAAATATTGTTGTTGGGATTGCCTACGCAATTGGGATCAAACTTTGATAAATCAGTCATTTTTTTTTATCCTGTTTTTAGGGGTGCAAAGATAGTTGAATTGATGACTATTTAAAACTTGTCAAAACCTGAGATATCTTACTTATTCTTATTTACAAATAATATAAATCAAAAATTTAAATAAATACCCTAAAACTATGATTATCAAATTTATACATAATTAATATAAATTAATTTGCTATCTCCTAAAGAAATAACTTGCGTCTGGAATAACTGTCTACTGTCTTTTTTACTAAGTATTCATACGCGAGAAAATTATATAAACCCGTAAATTATATAATTTCGTATGTATATTTAGAAGTTAAAACATTAAACGATTCATAAACGAAATGAATTGTAATGAACTAATGATAAGTTTTAGAAATTATCAACCCATTTTAAACTAAATTTGCAATTGAAAAATTTATATGAAGACTTCCAGCATTATTATTTTAGTGGCTATCGCGGCAGCTATTGGTGTATTATTAATGTATTCAGTTGATTTTTCAACTTATGACACTATAAGTTCTGCAAAAGCAAAACCGGGAAAATATGTGCATCTTATTGCAAGGCTCGATAAATCGAAACCGATTCAATATGATGCTATAAAAGATCCGAACTATCTTTCTTTTTATGCCACAGACAGCCTTGGTGGCAGCACCCAGGTAATTTATCATAATACAAAACCTGCCGAGCTTGAGCAAAGTGACCGCGTAGTTTTGAAAGGAAGAATGGAAGGAAATATTTTTGAATGTGATAACATCTTATTAAAATGCCCTTCAAAATATAAAGATGATAAAAAACAATTGGAAAAAACGGTTTCTCAATACTAAACTGCAACATGAAGTTTGACGGTGAACATTTATTACCAGGCCAGGTTGGACATTTTTTTGTATTGCTTGCCTTTATAGCTTCCCTGGTTTCATCCATCTCTTATTTTTATGCGTCCTCACTTAAAAATGAAAATGAAAAGCATTCATGGATGCTTTTTGCAAGAGGCGCTTTTTTCATCCAGTTTATTTCTTTACTTACTGTTTTCATCACTATATATTATATATGCTCTCATCATTATTTTGAATATCTCTATTCTTATAAACATGCATCTAAAGAGCTCGAGCCAAAATATTTATTAGCCTGCATTTGGGAAGGCCAGGAAGGAAGTTTTATTTTATGGTCTCTGTGGCATTGCGTTTTAGGAAGCATACTTATTTTCACAAGCAAAAAAAGAGAAGCGCCCATTCTTGGAGTTATAATGCTGGCTCAATTTGTTTTGCTGCTGATGATTGTAGGAATTTACATTGGCGATACACGCATCGGCAGCAGCCCTTTTGTACTAACAAGAAACGAACTTGATTTAAGCAATGCGCCAATGTTTATTGATTCAATCACGCATCTTTTGAAAAAGGATTATTTACTGTTATTTAAAGATGGCATAGGGTTAAATGTTTTATTAAGAAATTACTGGATGGTTATTCATCCGCCTATTTTGTTTTTAGGATTTGCAAGTACTATTGTTCCTTTAGCATTTGCTTATTCATCTCTTAGTACAAAAAATTTAACTGACTGGGTAAAACCTGCGTTGCCATGGACTTTGTTCAGTTGTTGTGTGTTAGGTGTTGGAATTATGATGGGCGGAAAATGGGCTTATGAATCACTTTCTTTTGGCGGCTATTGGGCATGGGATCCTGTTGAAAATGCTGCATTGGTTCCCTGGATGATTCTAATATCGGGCTTGCATTGCATGGCCGTTTATAATTCCACAGGCAATGCTTTAAGGGCTTCTTATCTTTTTGTAATACTCAGTTATTTCTTTGTTCTCTATTCAACTTTTTTAACACGTACAGGAATATTAGGTGATACTTCCGTTCATTCATTTACTGAAGCAGGCATGGCAATGAATGTGCTCATTGGAATTTATGTAGTTGCCATATCACTACCCATGTTAGTACTTTTTATTTTTAAGTATAAAAAAATTCCATCTATACAAAAAGAAGAAAATATTTCATCGAGAGAATTCTGGATGTTTATTGGTTCATTAATCTTTTTTCTTGCTGCACTTTTTATAATTGCTGTTACTTCATTGCCTGTTTACAATAAAATTTTTGGAACAAGTTATGCCGATCCGCAAGACAGGGAATTTACTTACAACAAAGTACTGGTGTTAGTTGCATTCATTATTGGAATACTCACAGCATTATCACAATATCTTAAATACAGGAACACAGAGAAAAACTATTTATTTAAAAAAATGGTTCTGCCCCTAAGCGTTGCCGTTATACTCACATTCTTACTTGTATTTTTTTACCCGATAGAATTTACTAAAAAGGGTCCTGGTTTTTTAATTGCTATTTACATGGCTTTATTTGCATCTATATTTTCCGTAATTGCCAATGCTGCTTATTTAAAAACAGTTTTAAAGGGAAATGTAAAGGCAGGCGGCGCAGCCATTGCGCACTTAGGCTTTGCTTTAATGATTACCGGAATGCTGATTTCATCAGGAAATAAAAAAGTAATAAGCGATAACAGTAAAACAGGATTGTTTATTCCTTTTGATAAAGATCCAACAGGAAGAGCAAACGGAGAACCCGATGGAAAATCTTACCTTGCTAAAAGATATTCCTACACAACTCGGAAATTACACAGTGACTTATCTTGATGATTCTGCCGGAAAGGAAAAGAACCGTGTTTTTTATCATATTCATTTTAAAAAAATGGATACCGCTACTAACAAAGTAAATGAAGATTTTACTCTGACAGAAGATGTGTACCAAATGAAGGATAACAACCTTAGTTCCAATCCCGGCACCAGGCATTATCTCACTCATGATGTGTTCACTTATATTTCTACCACTTCAGTAAAAAATAAATCGGCGGATACGGCTCAATATAAAATTCATGAAATGGGTATCAACGATACCTTGTTCTACTCCAAAGGTTTTCTTGTTTTAAATAACATGCTTAAAAATCCTGACAATGAAAGGTTTCATTTTTCTCCATCGGATACCGCATTAGTGGCTGATATTACCGTATATGGACAAGACAATACGAAAACAAAGGCCTATCCTGCTCTTACCATCACCAATCAGCAAATTAATTTTATTGATGACACGCTCATAAGACAAAATATTTATTTGAAACTTGCAGGGCTTGCTTCCAATAACAAGTTCAAAATCGGCGTTAAAGAATCAGAAGCTCTCACAGATTTTATAACAATCAAGGCTTACGTTTTTCCATATATAAATCTGGTGTGGGTTGGCTTATTAATCATGGCTTGTGGATTTATAATTTCTATTTGCCGCAGAGCTAAAGCAGCTAATTATATTACCGCATTGTCAGTTATATTAGTTCTTGCGGGATTATTTTATATGTTCTTAATTGCAAATAGTTAATTGTTTTTGCAATTTTTTACTATCGAAAATTTGCATGGATGTAATTATATTTTAAATTTACATACGCAATGCGTACCATTTTTAATCATACTGCCTGTTTTCTTACACTGCTTGTAATATTATCTTTAAGTTCCGTTAATCATCTCAACGCACAATCAAGATACGGGCAACATGATACTATAGTAACAAGCGCAGTTGTTTATGAAGGCGATACAATAGAAGCTAAATTATTGGCTGGCGTATATCTTTGGAAAGGCACTTTAACGGCAAAGCAGAGATGGACACGGCTTAGAAATGCCGTGTATGTTACTTATCCTTATGCAAAGCGTGCCGGTATTGTTTTTAATGATATAGAAAAACATATAGCCGCAAATCCTGATAAGCAATATATCAGTAATTATATTAACAGCCGCGAAAAAGAATTAAAAAAGCAGTTTGAAGAACCGCTCACTAATTTATCTGTTTACCAGGGCAAAGTTTTGATGAAGCTTATCAACAGAGAAACAAAAGGTACTAATTGCTACGATATTCTAAAGCAGTTAAAGGGTGGCGTTACGGCCCGTTTTTGGGAAACGGTTGCTTTTGTTTTTGGCAGCGATCTCAAGCAACCCTATGATGCTCTCGGCGAGGATGCAGAAATAGAATCGATTGTAAAAGAAGTGCAAAGAATGTATGGTTATTCCGGATAGATTTTCTTAATTACAATGCATTCAAATTAATCTCAGTAATTTCCCGATATTATAACAAGCATATAACTAAAAGCTCCTCTTTTTTGCTTATCTTCGCGGGCTAAAATATCTTTTACTTCGTCCCCGCTTTTTAGATTTGTTATTTTTTTAGAATGAAATTAGACCTTTTAGCATTCGGTGTTCATCCAGATGATATAGAATTAAGCTGCGCCGGTACTCTTTTAGTTGAAAAAAATAATGGAAAAAAAACCGGGATCGTCGATCTTACAAAGGGCGAATTAGGAACAAGAGGAACCGCTCAAACAAGAAAAGAAGAAGCAGAAAACTCCGCCGTTATTTTAGGCGTAGATATAAGAGAAAATCTGGAAATGGCAGATGGTTTTTTTAGGAATGATGAAGAAAACCAAAGAAAAATAATAACAGTTCTTAGAAAATACAGGCCGGAAATTATTCTTTGCAATGCACCTGACGACAGGCATCCGGATCATGGGCGTTCTGCACAATTAGTAATAGATGCAGCGTTCTTATCGGGGTTGATAAAAATAGAAACAACAGGAGACAACCAGGACAGACAGCAACCATGGAGGCCGAAATATGTTTTTAATTACATACAGGATTTATATTTTAAACCTGATTTTGTAATAGACGTTTCAAATGTTTTTGATAAAAAAATTGAGTCAATAGAAGCTTTTACCACTCAGTTTTATAATCCAAATTCAAACGATAAAGAGCCGCAAACATATATTTCTTCTCCTGAATTTTTAGAGAGCATTATTAACCGTGCCAAGATGTTTGGAAAGATGATTGGCGTAAAATATGCAGAAGGTTTTCTTTCAAAAAAAATGATTGGAATAAAAACTTTTGATGCATTAATTCAAAAAAGTACTTAAAAAAAGAAACCTGCGTTAAGTAAGCAGAACAACTATAACTCATTTAAATAAAAAAAATGGCAAATCCAAAATTCATCCAGGGAAAAGGTGATTTTCATATCGAATTAAAAAACAGGGTAAACCAGTATTTTATTGATCGGAAAAAACCAATGACCGGTAACAGCACCTTACTTTTAAAAGCTGTCCTTTTTTGCCTGGGGTATGTTTTAATTTATATTCATCTTGTATTTTTTACACCAATGCTTTGGATCGCCATACCGGAATGCATTTTGTTTGGCGGCCTTACTGCTGCGATTGGTTTTAATGTAATGCATGACGGCGCCCACGGAAGTTTTAGTAAATACAAAACTTTGAATAAAATGGCTGGCTTTTCTTTAAATTTTTTAGGGGCAAGCGCTATCATGTGGAACATGAAGCATAATATTATTCATCATACTTATACTAATATCGATGGCATTGACGATGATATTGAAGCCCGCCCCTGGCTTAGGTTTGCGATTACCCAGAAAAAAATGAGACTGCATAAATTCCAGCATTATTATTTTTGGTTTTTATACACTTTACTTCATTTGGTTTGGGTATTTCTTTCTGACTATAAAAAATATTTTTCCGGGAAAATCGGTCCTGTTGTTTTAAGGAAAATGACAGTAAGAGAACATATTTCCTTCTGGACAGCTAAAATACTTTATGCTTTTATGTTTGTTGCATTGCCTATCTGGCTGCTTGGCTTTACTGCCTGGCTTGTTGGTTTTTTAATTATTACCATGGTTACCGGTTTTGTAATAAGTATTGTGTTTCAGTTGGCACATACCGTTGAACATACCGATTTTCCTATGCCTAATGAGGATACCAACAAGATTGAGAATGAATGGGCTATACACCAGGTAGCCACCACAGCAAATTTTTCTACCGGCAATAAACTCATTTCATGGTTGGTGGGCGGACTGAATTTTCAAATAGAACATCACTTATTCCCCAAAATATCGCATATACATTACCCTGCAATAAGCAAAATAATCAGGCGTACCTGCAATGATTATGGGCTTACTTATATAGAATTCCCCAAAATGCGCCATGCAATACTTTCGCACGTAGCTTATTTAAGAAGATTGGGAAAAGCAAATTAACATTAACATAAAAAAATAAGCAACCTTTTTAAAAAAATAAAATTCCTTCTTAAATTTACGGAATGAATGTAAATTTCCAGGATTTAGTCCCTAAAGACTTCAATGGCAACTCCCATGTATGGATCTATCAGAGCAGCAGAGTATTTAATCTTTCCGAAGCAATACAAATTGAAGAACTTTTGAAAAATTTTGCCAGTGAATGGAAAAGTCACGGCACACCGGTTAAAGGATTTGCCAATTTGTTTTTTGGACAATTTGTAATTTTTATGGCAGATGAAACTGCTTCAGGAGTAAGCGGATGTAGTACCGATAGTTCGGTAAGGCTAATTAAAAATATTGAAAAAGATTTCCAGGTTGATATGTTCGACAGGCAAATGCATGCATTCATAATGAATGAAAGAATTCAAATGGTTCCTTTGTCACAAATAAATAATTTTTTAGAAGAAGGATTGCTTACGCCAAACACTTTATACTTTAATAACACTATTCTTACTAAAAAAGAATTATTAAAAGAATGGATTATTCCGGTTAAAAAAAGCTGGCTGGCTAAAAGAGTTCCTTTCTTAAGTGTTAAATAATATTCGTTAATTTTTTTTACTCCAACTATTGTCCTTTTTAAATTTATCGGGAATAAATTCATTGCCTAATTCTATTGTTGAAATTTGCGCAAAAGAAGCTTTCGTTTGAAACGATATAAAAGTTTTTCCATCTTTCCACACTTCTGCAGTTGATTTAATAATTGATTTTTTTCCTGATGAAAAAGTTATAGTGAGGTAAACAGGTAATGGCAAGCCGCCTTTATTTTCAATAGTAATTTTTGAACCAGTTCCGGATTTTTCAACTTTATTTATTGAAAGATCAGGATATACCCATTCAAAAAACCATTTGTTCCAAAACCAATTTAAATTTTTTCCTGATGCATTATTAAAACTATAAAAGAAATCATAAGGAACGGGATGTTTTCCGTGCCAGTCGTTCATATATTGATGTAAAGATTTGAAATAAAGTGCATCGCCTAACATATCCTGCAATACATAATAACACAAGCCACCTTTTCCATACGAATTAGAAAAATAAGCAGCATCGCTGTACAACTTTGTGTTTGTAATTAAGGGCACATCTTTATCAGTTCCGGAAATTTGTTCATAACGTGTTTTGCTGAAGATGCCTTCATCTTCCGGTTCGTTCATTAACGGAGAAATTACAGACTCGCCAATGGTGGCCCAACCTTCATCCATCCAGGCGTACTGCGTTTCATTAATGCCCATATAAAATGGAAAATAGCTATGAAATATTTCATGCGAAGTAAGCTGAACGGCATCTTTATGCGTTGGTGTTGGATTGTCATTCACCATCATAGGATATTCCATTTGTTCCGTTCCGTCAAATACCGTTTCATGATTAAAAGGAAATGGATATTTCGGATAATAATGACTCATGTAATAGACAGATTGATGTGCCTGGTTGGCTACATCAAAATAATCTTCATGAATCTTATTAAAAGCTGCTTCTGCCAATGTTCTTCTTCCTGTTGTTGAATCAACTACTACGCTGCTCACATCCCATAAATAATGATTGCTGATTGCAAAAGCCAAATCTGTAACATTATTTGCAGAAAATTTCCATGTACCCGTTGCCGTTAGTGAAAATATAGTTTTGTGTAAGTAATCAGCTGTATCTATTACATGAATAATTTCATTTGATGTGGAAGCTGTTTTTATCTTTTTAATAATGTTATCGCTAAAATTTTCTGCCGTATTCAGCCTGTCGCCTGTTGCCCAAACCACATAATCTTTAGGAACAGAAATATCAACATTAAAATTTCCAAAATCATTATAAAACTCCTGCGAACCGTTATAGCTCCAGGTATCCCAGCCATCAATATCATCATACACAGCAACTCTTGGAAAAAAATATGCTATAAAATAAGAGCCGCTATCAACCATTCCTGTTCGCACGGGAGAACCGGCGTTTACGCTATAATGCCAGCTAACTAATAGCTTAACCTGCGAATGTGGTAAAATATATTCTTCCGGATGAACAATCAAATTCGTGTTTTTATGAAATGCTTTATGAGGATTCAGAAAATTATTGATGCTTTCATTGCCAATTTTAAAAGAATCAATAGTTACTCCTTCATTCAAATCTTTTTCATCAATATCAGTTAACCTTGTTACACCTTTTTTATATAGATCAGGATACAATCTTATAATCATTTCTTTCAAAGTATCAGGACTATTATTATAATAAGTGATTGCTTCATTTCCGGAAAGCAAATCCGATGCAGGATCAAAACTTACATGAATAGTATAATCGCCCTTGTTTTGCCAATAACTTTTGCCAGTTTTGCCTGTTGTTGTTCTTGTTCCCTTTGCTAAGGCATTCGTAAATTCAGTACTTTGAAAAAGCTGTTGAGAGAAAACTGGCAAAGCAATAAATAACAATCCAATTGTAAAAAATGAATTATAAACTTTCATTGAAATACTTTTCACGAAATAAAGGGTTCTTTTTCAGGTCTCAAAATTACTTTATTAGTGAAGTAGTAAAATTGCGCAAGCACGATTGAGACTAAAGGTTTGCCAAGTTGAATCATAATCTTTTAGAAATTCACTCACCCCGACACAAGGCAATCAATATTATTAACTTTCTGCCATCTTGTCGCCATGTTTAATTTATTTATATTTGCAATCCGGTTTAAAAATTAATAAATGCTGGATATTCTTATAGATAAAAAACACGATGAAGCGAGACAGGGAGAGGCTTTTGCTCCTGCCCTGTCTGCCAATACTTCTTTTTCAAAAAAATTTTATATAGAAAGCTATGGCTGCCAGATGAACTTTGCAGACAGTGAAGTGGTGGCATCTATATTGAATGAAAATGGGTTTGGGCCAACGCCGCATTTCCAGGAGGCTGATATGATTTTTTTAAACACCTGCTCTATCCGCGAAAAGGCTGAACTAACAGTAAGGAAGAGATTAACAGAATTCAGGAAAGTTAAAAAGTACAACCCTGGTTTATTGATAGGCGTTTTAGGCTGTATGGCAGAAAGGCTTAAATCTAAATTTATTGAAGAAGAAAAATTAGTGGATATAGTTGTTGGGCCGGATGCGTATAGAAGTTTACCAGGATTAATTCTGGAAGCAGAAAGTGGTCAAAAAGGAGTAAATGTACTATTAAGCCGTGATGAAACTTATGGCGACATTTCACCAATAAGATTAAACAGCAATGGCGTTACAGCCTTTGTAAGTATTATGCGTGGCTGCAACAACATGTGTTCATTTTGCGTAGTTCCGTTTACCCGTGGCCGTGAGAGAAGCCGTGACCCTGAATCTATATTAAATGAGTGCATAAATTTATTTGAAGAAGGTTATAGAGAAGTTACTTTACTTGGCCAGAATGTAGATAGTTATTTTTGGCAAGTCTCCCCCACCGTGGGAGATCTGCCTCCCGGACAGGCAGGTTTAGAGGGGGCTGTTTCGTTTGCAAAGCTTCTCGAAAAAGTCGCACAGGTATCACCGTTATTAAGAGTAAGGTTTTCTACTTCTCATCCAAAAGATATTACCGATGAAGTATTGTTTACCATGAGTAAATATGAAAACATCTGCAAGTATATTCATTTACCGGTACAAAGCGGCAGCACAAGAATTTTGCAAATGATGAACCGAACTTACACCCGTGAATGGTATTTATCAAAAGTGAACAGGATAAGAGAACTACTTCCGGATTGTGGAATATCAACGGATGTTATCACCGGTTTTTGCAGTGAAACAGAAGAAGATCATAAAGAAACATTAAGCCTGATGGAATATTGTGAATATGACCTGGCTTATATGTTTTTTTATTCTGAACGGCCAGGAACGCTTGCGGCACGGCGTTTTGCAGATGATGTTCCGGAAGAAACTAAAAAGAAAAGGTTACAGGAAGTAGTTGCTTTGCATAGAATTCAGTCTTTAAAAAGCATGCAAAAAGAAGTTGGTAAAACCGTAAAAGTTTTAATAGAAGGCAATTCAAAAAAGAGTGATGTGCATTGGGCCGGCAGAAGTGATAATAATAAAGTAGTTGTATTTCCTAAAAATGATGTTTTGCAAAAAGGAGATTATGCAGAAGTTGTGATTGAAAGTTGTACCGCAGGAACATTGATAGGGAAATTAAAATAAAAATTATGGTGAAAATTGTAGAAGATAATATACCGTTAATTATAGAGATGTGCAAAAAGCATAAATTAAAATCACTTTATGTTTTTGGGAGCGCAGCAGCGGATAATTGTTTCAATGAAAAAAGTGATGTAGATTTTTTATATGAGTTTGATTTGGAGAATTATACTGATTGGGACAAAGGAGAATTTGACATTGTTGCTAACTTTTTTTTATTAAAGGAGACTTTAGAAAGACTTCTACAACGAAAAGTTGATTTGGTTCCCAACAAATTAAAAAATCCTTATTTCATTAAATCAGTTGAGAAGTCTAAAAAACTTATTTATGCCAGACCCTGACATACAAAAATATCTTTTTGATGTAATGGAAGCCATAAAGAATTTAGAATCGTTTACTTCAAAAATTACGTTATAGAAATTGGAACAAATAGAATTAAAGTGGGCAATAGAAAGAGGTATTTCAATAATAGGCGAAGCGCTATATAAAGCATATAAAATTGAGAAAAATTTACCAATATCTAATTTGAAAAATATCATTGGCATGAGACATATAGTAATTCATGATTACGATATGATAGATACAGAACGCTTATATATTACGGTAAAAAAATACATACCTATTTTAAAAGAAGAAATACAAAAATATTTAGACTAAAATGGATCAGCAAGCAATAAAAAACAGGTTTGGAATAATAGGTAATTCTCCAGCGCTCGTATATGCGCTCGATGTGGCTATACAGGTTGCCAATACAGATTTAAGTGTATTAATAAATGGAGAAAGCGGCGTTGGCAAAGAGGTTTTTTCACATATCATTCATTCGCTTTCAGCACGCAAGCACAATCCTTTTATTGCAGTTAACTGCGGTGCAATTCCGGAAGGAACAATTGACTCAGAACTTTTTGGTCATGAAAAAGGATCTTTTACCGGAGCCGTTGATAGCCGCAAAGGTTACTTTGAAACAGTAAACGGCGGAACAATTTTCCTGGATGAAATTGGTGAAATGCCGTTAGGAACACAAGCCAGACTGTTACGCGTACTCGAAGCAGGAGAATATATCCGTGTGGGTTCTTCTAAAGTGCAAAAAACTGATGTAAGGGTAATAGCGGCAACCAACAAAGATTTACTGGAATACACCCACACCGGAAGATTTCGCGAAGATTTGTATTACCGTTTAAATACAGTGCCGATAAGGGTTCCGGCCTTGCGTGACCGTAAGGAAGATATTTATTTATTATTTAGAAAATTTGCGGTAGACTTTGCGGAACGTTATAAATCGCCGCCGGTTCAGTTAGACGAAGAAGCAAAAAATGCATTAATGAATTACCCGTGGCCCGGTAATGTGCGGCAATTGAAGAATCTTGCAGAACAGATTTCAGTTCTTGCACAGGATAAGAATATTACCAGCGAACAATTAAGAAAATTTTTGCCTGAAACAAATTTTAACCGTTTGCCTGTTTTGGCTTCGGCCAATCCATCGGGCAATAATCAAAAAGAGTTTAATAACGAAAGAGAAATTTTATATAAGTTGTTTTTTGATGTTAAAAAAGATGTAACAGAATTAAAAAGAATGTTTTTTGATGTAATGCAGAATCCTTCTTCCTTTAATGGAAATAATTTTCACAATGAAAAAATATTAAATGATTTTCATAGTGATGCTGCAACGCCGGCTATCGCAAATGGTCAACCTGTCGTTCTTAACAATAGCAACAGCAACAATAATGCAATTGATGAGCATCATGAGGTTGAAGAATCGCTGAGTATTATGGATGCCGAGAAAGAATTAATTATTAAGGCACTAAAGAAACACCGTGGCAAACGACGGGATGCATCAAGCGATCTTGGAATCAGTGAACGGACACTATATAGAAAACTAAAAGAATATAACATTAATGAGTAAACGCAATTGTTAAATTGTTTTACTGCTGAATTGTTTATTTGTACTATTGCTTTTAGAAAAATTCTCAAATCAAAAAATGAAATTTACTTCTCAAATAAAATTACTGATTGCTGTAAGCATCTTATTTTTTTCACTGTGCTTTGCGACGTGCAAATACTCCACAAAGGATGCAGCTCCTATTCCGCCGGAAGTAAAAACTTTTCGCGTGAACTATTTTGAAAATAAAGCGCGGTATGTAAACCCACAGCTTACGCCGGCAATCACAGAAAAATTAAAACAAAAAATAATCGGCCAAACCAGGCTTACGCAAACTAATAACGATGATGCACACTATGATATCAGCGGCTACTTGTCTGATTACAGTGTAACAACCACGGGTATTTCAGGGGAGCAAGCCAATACAGACAGGTTAAATGTAACCTTTCACGTAATTTTTAAAGATAATCTTGATCATACAAAAGACCTGGAATCTGATGTAACCACCAACTATAATTTTAGCGCACAGTTAACTTTACCACAAGCTGAATCGCAATTGGGCACTCAGATTGTAAAAGATATGACTGACGGAATTTTCAATAAAATATTTTCAAACTGGTAACGGCATTAATTTATTTTCATGAACGACAAAATATTTTATTCTGAATATTTTTATCAAAAGGGATCAAAGAATACTGACGTGCTTGAAAAAAATGCGAAAGAACATCCTTATAGCTCTTTAGCAGCATTTCTTCTTTTATATCATTATAAAAAAACTTCTCATCCCGATTTTGAAAAGCTTGCCGCGAAAACAGCGCTATTATTTAATAATACGCATTGGCTTCAATTTCAGTTAAATGATACATCGTTCCCGAATTCGGAACAGGAAATTATTAGCAATGAAAGTTTACCAGAAGAAAAAGAAGCAGCTGTAGAAATTGAGAATGAACTTCCCGAAGAAATTTCTTCCTTTCAAAATGCTGAAACGATTGCAGAAACAAACGAAATAATTAAAGAAACAATTCCTGAAATTTTGTATGAAGAAAACAAGCAAGAGGACAATGTAATAAACAATGATTCCGAAGAAATTGTTATAAGTGAATCCACGCAACAAAATAACCTTATTGAAAATGAAAATGCAATAAAAGAAGACGAAATAATTGCATTTGAACCTTTGCACACAGTTGACTATTTTGCATCGCAGGGAATAAAAATAAATGAGGAACTTCTCCAAAATGATAAACTTGGCAGCCAAATGAAAAGTTTTACCGCATGGCTTAAAAGCATGAAAAAGTTGCATCCCGGAAAATTAGAGGAGCAGAGCCTGGCAACTGAAAAATTAATTCAAACTTCAGCAGATGAATCTAATATTAATACAGAAATACTGACTGAAGCTATGGCAGAAGTGTTAATTAAACAGGATAAAAGGGAAAAAGCTATAGAAATGTTTAGCAAATTAAGTTTGATTAATCCCTCCAAAAGCGCTTACTTTGCGGCCAGAATTGAAAGTATAAAATCAAATTAATATGTTAATAGTTTTCCTGGTCTTAATTATTATTGCATCGGTAGTTTTAGGCCTTATTATTCTTATTCAAAATCCAAAAGGCGGTGGGCTTTCTTCATCCCTGGGAGGATTCGGCAATCAGCTTATGGGCGTGAAACAAACCACAGATGTGCTCGAAAAAGGAACCTGGCTTTTTGCAGGAATTATTGGAGTGCTGTGCCTCACTTCTGCCATGTTCATACCTAAAACGGGTGGAGGCGCTAACGATAATTTAATTAATAATGCGCCTGCAAGTAACCCGGCTCAGTCACCTAATACAGTTCCGTTTAACAACGGTGCGCAACCGGTTCAGCCTTCTCCAAATTCTACAAAATAATTTATAATTATATTCAATAGCCCTGTCTTAAAAAGGCGGGGTTTTTTTATTTACTTTGATAATGAATTATAAAATCTATTCCTTTTAAAATCGTTATTGAATTTAAAATAAAGTAAAATGCGGAGAATTATTTTGTTTTTCTTCACTGCCCTGTTTCTTATAGCAGCCTATGGCGCATGGGAATTTTTTGGCCCGACGATACAATCGCCCGAAGGAAATTTTTTTTATGTTCACACCGGAGCTACTTACGGAGAAGTAAAAGACAGTCTTAAAAAAAATAAAATTATTGGAAATGATTTTTGGTTCGATAAAGTGGCAGCGTATTCACATTATGATAAAAATGTAAAAGCAGGCAAGTACAAAATAATCGATGGAATGAGCATTGTAGGTCTTGTAAAAATGTTACGCAATGGAAGGCAAACTGCCGTTAATCTTGTTATTACAAAACTCCGCACCAAAGAAGATCTTGCAAAAAAAATTGGTGACGATTTTGAAACTGATTCAATACGTGTTATTAATTTTTTAAACAACAATGACTCGGTTTTACAATTTGATGTCGACACAAATTCAGTAATGACAATCGTAATTCCAAATACCTATACTTATTTGTGGAACACTTCGCTCACGAATATTTTAAAAAAATTATATACAGAGCAACATAAATTTTGGAATGATGACAGAATTAAAAAAGCTGAAAGATTACATCTGACACCTAACGAGGTTTACACATTGGCCTCTATAGTAGAAGAAGAAACAAACCGTATAGAAGACAAGGGAAAAGTTGCCAGCGTATATATTAACCGGTTGAGAAAAGGAATGAAGCTCGCCGCTGACCCAACTATTAAATTTGCGATGAAAGATTTTGGATTGAAAAGGATTTATTTTAAGTACCTGACCTATCCTTCAGCTTATAATACTTATATTCATCCCGGGCTTCCTCCCGGGCCTATTAATACGCCCTCTATAAAAACGATTGATGCGGTATTGGATGCGCCGGAAACGGATTATTTATTTTTTGTAGCAAGGCCTAATTCGGGTGGCTTATCAGATTTTTCAGCCACCTTTAGTGAGCATTCAGCTTATGCAAAAGCTTACCGGCAGGCTCTTGATAGTGTGACACAAACCAAAGAACCAGGGCAATAATTTTATTAATGAATATTTCAATTTTAAATTATTCATACAGGCTTTGATAAAAATTGTACGCATATTTACTGAATTCCATCCTGTCAACTACCTGATAAGAAAAAGTAAGAAATGGGTGCCGCCCGGTTTCCAGGGATTTTCATTATACCAGGTATTAAAATATTACGGCAGAAATTTCAGTGTTCCACATCTTACCGAGCGGGCTGCGGCGATTTCGTATAATTTCATCATGTCGGTGCCACCAACGTGTCTTTTTTTATTTACACTAATTCCAAACCTGCCCTTCGTATCCAAAATTCAGTTAAAGCGCCAGCTTCATGGCTTAATCACAGATATTATTCCTGCAAAGGCAAACAACCAGGGTATTATACAATTTGTAGATAGCTTTATTAACGGATCTAAATTTGGGCTTATATCATTTACCATTGTACTTTCTTTATTTTTTGCTTCCAATGCAGTTATTGGCTTGATGCGCTCTTTTAATAAAGATTATATTGGTTTTAAAAAAGTAAAAGGATTGAAGAAAAGATGGGAAGCCATTAAGCTTACCTTACTTCTTTTTGGGCTGTTGCTTGTTTGTTTTATCCTTCTTTTGCTACAGGCAAATATTCTTGATTTAATAGGGATAAAAAGCAGGGAGGTAAGGCATCTCATTCTATATGGACGATGGATTTTTATTATTGCGCTTATCTTTTATTCTTATGCTTTTATTTATAAGTATGCACCTTCTACAACAAAAAGATGGAAACTTGTTTCGCCCGGCGCCATCATAGCCACTTCGCTAAGTATTATTGCAACGATAGGCTTCACAGTGTTTGTAGATAATTTTGGTAAGTATAATATTCTTTATGGTTCTATCGGCACAATTATGGTTATTATGGTAATGATCTTTTTAAATTCCCTTGTTGTGCTAATCGGGTTTGAATTTAATCTCAGCATTAATTCTCTTAAAACGCTTTCGGAAGAAAAAGAGAAAAAAGAAAAAACATCAAAAAGCTAAGAATAGCTTTACACGATTATACGCTTTTTGCATTTTGCTTATTCTAAAGTAATTTCGCAACGCTTTTATAAGCTCCTTATCATTAAAATAAATACAGATATGGCATACGATGTAATAGTATTGGGCAGTGGTCCCGGAGGTTATCCTGCAGCAATCAGGGCTTCGCAATTAGGAAAAAAAGTTGCAATAGTTGAACGTGAAAGTCTTGGTGGCATTTGCCTGAACTGGGGATGTATTCCTACAAAAGCATTATTGAAAAGCGCCCAGGTAATGGAGTATGCAAAGCATGCTGCTGATTATGGAATTGAGGTAAATGATTTTAAACAAAACTTTGGCAACGTAATTAAACGCAGTCGTGGTGTAGCAGATAAAATGAATAAAGGTGTTACTTTCTTAATGAAGAAGAATAAGATTGATGTGGTAATGGGAAATGGAAAATTAATATCACCAACTAAACTGGAAGTAACTGCTGCTGATGGAAGCAAACAAACTCTGGAAGCAAAAAATATTATTATAGCAACGGGTGCAAGAGCCAGAGAATTACCTGCACTAAAATTAGACGGTAAAAAAATAATCGAATACAGGGTAGCAATGAACTTGCCCAACCAGCCCAAATCAATAATAGTAGTTGGGTCAGGAGCTATCGGTACAGAGTTCGCTTATTTTTATAACAGCATGGGAACAAAGGTTACCATCGTAGAATTTTTACCAAGAATTGTTCCTGTAGAAGACGAAGAAGTTTCCAAAGAATTGGAAAAGAATTTTAAGAAACAAGGTATTACTATCATGGTCAACAGCGAAGTTATCAGTGTAGATACCAGCGGCGATGGCGTTAAAGCAAAAGTAAAAACACAGGATGGCGAAGTGACGCTTGAAGCTGATGTTCTTTTAAGTGCAGTAGGTATTACAGCAAATATTGAAAATATTGGGTTAGAACAAGTGGGCATTAAAACAGATAAAGGAAAAATTGTAGTGGATGGTAATTTGCAAACAAATGTACCTGGCGTTTATGCAATTGGCGATTGCACGCCTAACCAGGCGCTGGCGCATAAAGCAACTAAAGAAGGCATTAATGCTGCTGAGCACCTTGCCGGTAAAAAACCTGATGCCATAGATTATAACAATGTACCCGGATGTACGTATTGCTTCCCTGAAATTGCTTCGGTAGGTTATACAGAAAAAGCGGCTAAGGATGCAGGTTATGAATTGAAAGTTGGTAAGTTTCCTTTTATTGCCAGCGGAAAAGCAACGGCAGTTAGCGCCACAGAGGGCTTTGTAAAAATGATTTACGATGCAAAATATGGTGAGTTGTTAGGCGCTCACATGATTGGCTATAACGTTACTGAATTAATAGCGGAAGTAGTGACTGCCAGAAAATTAGAAACTACTGCCCATGAAATATTAAATGCTATTCATCCGCATCCAACCATCAGCGAAGCTGTGAAAGAAGCTACTGCCGTGGCTTATGGAGAGGCGACGGATATATAGCCCCCTGTCCCCAGAGGGGGAACTTAGATCGAATGTGTCTGTTAAGCCAGTATGAATTTATTTTTTGAGAGGGAAAATTTACCGCCCCTTCCTTTCGGGATGGGCTTTAGTAAAAACTTCAACTTAAATAAAGGTTATTTCGGGATGGGCGTTGCCACGGCTTCTTCCCCATACATCTGGTCTCTAAATTTCAATGATGGCGAAGGAATAAATTCACCAAGTCCAAGACTTTTCCATTTTTCATCCACAGATTGAATGGTTGCCTCATCAGCTACAATTATATTCGGCCAGTCACGATAAAAACCATCAAGATCCTTTGTCTTGATAGTTCCATCAAAACCAATACAGGCAATGTATTTGGAAGTATCAATTGAAGATTTTTTCCTGACTATAAAGTGATCTCTTTTCGGATCAAGATTATTGCAAAAGCGCCACAATGCAACGGTGAGGTCATTTGCATCAACGGTATGCTCTACATATAAAATCATTTTTATTCCTTCTGTTTCTTTCATTGCAGTAATAGATTCATGCAATTCTTTCACATGATTTATTCTATTCTTTTTAATTGAAATTATTAAAACAGGAATGTTTTTTTCAATTAGTGAAAAATTTATTTCTTTTACCTCCGGAAATAAAATTTTTAATTCATTTGCTTCTGTATCGGTAAAACGGGGAAGCATAGACGAATACTTTTCATCCAGTTCTTCATCATATTTAAAAGTTCCATCAATGCACATCTTACCGCCAAAACCCATTTTACTGCAACTGTGATCCAGCACATCCATCGGCCCCTGAGAAAAATAAATATCTGCAGCGGGATTCAAATTTTTAAAAATATCTTTTGCTAATTTTTCATAATCAGCAAGTTTAAAAGAATCTTCAAAAGCCTCCCGATTTATCGGGGGGTTTGGGGAGGCTGTCAATACCAATATTTTATTAAACATCATTTGCCCTGCGCCCCACATGGCATTCATTACTTTTTGCCCCTGGCCCGCATATTCTTTTTTAATTTTCGCAATAACCAAATTATGAAATACACCTTCTACCGGCATTTCCATATCAACAATTTCCGGAACCATTGTCATTTTCATGGGCGCTAAAAATATTCGTTCGGTGGCTTTACCAAGCCATGCATCTTCCTGCGGGGGAATACCGACAATTGTTGCAGGATATATGGGATTTTTTTTATGCGTTATTGCCGTTATATGAAATTTAGGATACCAGTCGGGCAAAGAATAATAACCGGTATGATCACCGAAAGGACCTTCCCAAATCATGTCCTCATTTGGATCAACATAACCTTCTATTACAAAATCAGCATCTGCAGGCACTTCTATTTCCGGTTGTGAAATACATTTCACCAGTTCAACTTTTTTCTTTCGTAAAAAACCCGCCAGCATATATTCATCCACATTTTCAGGAAGTGGTGCGGTTGCAGAATAAGCATATACCGGATCTCCGCCGAGTATAACGGCAACGGGCATACGCTTATTTAGTTTTTTATATTCATTAAAATGCTTCGCAGATACTTTATGTTTATGCCAATGCATACCGGTAAGCGTTGGTCCAAATACCTGCATCCGGTACATGCCTACATTCCTTATATTATTATTGGGATCTTTGGTATGTATAACAGGAAGGGTAACAAACGGGCCGCCATCTTTTGGCCAGCACGTTATAACAGGAAGTTTCGTGATATCAGGTTCTTTCATAATTACCTGCTGGCACTCTCCCCTTCCGCTGATAACTTTCGGCATCCAGCCGGCAAACTGTCCAAGCTTTGGTAGCAGTTTTAGTTTATCGATTATATTTTCTTTAGGGGAGGAAAGAAGCTGAAAAAGATTTTCAATATCATGTGCCACATCATTCAGATCATTAACACCAAGAGCAAGACACATTCTTTTTTCGCTTCCATAGGCATTCATGAGAACAGGAAAATCATAGCCGGTATTTTGAAATAACAAGGCTTTACCCCCGTTATTATTTTTACTGATCCTGTCAGTAATTTCGGCTATTTCAAGATGGGGATTTACATAAGATGTAATGCGAATTAATTCATTTTGTCTTTCAAGAACCGCAATAAACTCTGCAAGATTTTTATAAGCCATAATTGGCGTAAAGGTAAAACAGAATCAATTGATTTATTAGACCTTTTAACTTCCATCATACCAGATAAAAGTTACATTAAATAGCCGGCGGGATATACAATTTATAAAGGAAAATATTGATCCTAAAATATTAAAATCATTTTAATTCACATTTGTGGGACATCCATACTTTGCATGCTTACTACTCCCGCTTCCTGAGTCATATCCCGGAAATAAACGAAATGATGCAGTGAACCCGGTAAAATAGTACCAGTCTTTATTTGATGATCCTCCCCTTATAGACCCGGCAGCAGGATAAGAAGGATTTCCATCCTTAAGCTCGTCTCCGCGGTAAGCAAGTTCTACAGCTTTGGGTCCTTTAGTGGTAAGCAATAAATTTTCATCAACATAAGTAGTGCTTACATCATCAAGATAGTCAGTAAACAATTTTCTGAATCCCACTTCAATACCTACATTTATATTTTCACTAAGTGAAAATTTTACACCTGCACCAAATGGAATGGAAAACTGGGTTAGTTTGTAAGTATCCCGACCTGGCACAAAACCTTCTCCTTCTGTACTTAAGGGTTCTAAATAAGTTTTTTTGCCTGAAGTATCGTATGTATAAGGGCCAAAATGGTACATGGCTATTCCGGCAAAAACATACGGAGTTAAAACATGATCCTGAAGGCGTGTAATATAATATTCAACCCCGGCATTTGCCTCATAAAGTCTGGACGTAAAATTTAAATTTCTCGTACGGTTTCGACCCAATTTATCATCAGCTGAAATGTGTGCATATAAAAGTTCTCCCCTTACAGAAAAGTGATCTGAAATATCGTAAGACAATCCGCCACCACCTGCGAATTTTGATTGAGAGAATGTGTATCGCTTATCCTGCAGATCACCCTGGTAATTTGCAACTCCCGCGAAAAAATTAAGATGAAGATTTTGCATGCTTATTTGTGCATCGGCTTTTACAGAAAGTAATAATATGCCCCCTATTAATGGAAGTATTTTCATTGTAACGGTATTTGATATTAAGTACGGATATTATCATTCAAAAAAAGATTGCAAAAGAAAATTATTTATTACCTGATAAAGTTAAATGACATTAACCATTCCTCATCAAATAATCAAATATTAACTGTTCTTTACAATGGTAAATATAATTGCTTATTAAAAGCAATTATAAATAATAAACTTTATTATTCGCAAAAAATTGTCCGGCTCTTTTCTGCTAAGGAATTAATTATAGAACAATTTTTTAAAATACAAATATTTATTGTTGCGGCAGGCAATGAAGAAAACTGTTTCATAAACTAAAACCGACTATTTTTAAACTGGTTTTATCTTGAAAATATTCGCATTGTATTTTCTTATAGATTTGCAATAATTCGGGATGTAGCGCAGCCCGGTAGCGCACACGTCTGGGGGGCGTGGGGTCGCAAGTTCGAATCTTGTCATCCCGACTAAGTTGATTTCTTTCAAAAACAAAAGCTCGTAAAACTCAGTGTTTACGGGCTTTTTCGATTTTTAGCCTACCAATTAATATCAAAAAATGTCAATTTCCGTGCGACAAATTCGGTTACACTTGAATTGATAATAGCTTGTGTAACCGAATTTCTTTATAACTCGTTGAAAACCAAGTTCAGTTTTTTTGAAGTATGAAAACATATAGGATGATACCATTTTTTGATTGTGAATGTATTAAGCATCGAGACTGGCAACCTTAAAATTTATAACCAATAAACTTATAATTATGTCACTACTTACAAACACCTTTACCGTTATTTTTCACTTACGAAAAATTAATGCTCACAATGAAAAATTACCAGTGTACGCAAGAGTAACTATCAATAAAAAGCGAATAGAAATATCGGTGAAACAGTTAATGAACCCTACTGATTGGAATGAAAAACGTGGTTTAGCAAAACCTCTTACCGAAGAATATGTTCAATTTAATAAATACCTTGAGCAGCTAAAAAGCACCTACTTTGCCTGTTACCGGGAAATGGTTTTACAGAAAAAAGAAATCTCCACAGAATCATTTAGAAAACTTTATTATGGTATTGAAGATGATGAATACACCTTGTGAATAGTTTTTAGACAGTCTGACGTTCCGGATATTTGCTGAAGGCGGGGAATTTTCGCACTAAAGTTGATTCGAATTACTAACGTTCAACTTTGCAAGTCAGCTCAATAGAATTCCGTCAGCCCCGCTTTTGGCAATACCATGTTAGCGCCTGCCCTGTCTATCCGTGTTCGTTTAGCCCTTTTAATTTCTTTTGCAAATTCAAACCAAACTACTGAAATAAAACCTATGGTAACACAAATTAATAATTGAGTGAAATTAAATGTCTCAAATTCAAAAAAAGTTGTCAAAGGTTTTACATAAAGGATAAGTCCTACGATGGTGATGGTAATAAAAATAATAAATAAAACCATGTTGTTCTTATACTTCAAGGTTGTAAATATGGAATAATAAAATGAGCGGTTAATTAAGGTCAGGAAAATGTTTGCTGCTATCAAAACAGTAAAGATCATTGTTCTTGTTAGAGCTTGATCGTAACCATGATTAAGTGAATACTGATAAACAAATAAAGTTCCTGCAGTTATCACTAATCCTTGTATGATGCTTATTGATAGTTCTTTCCAATTAAAGAAAGTAGTTGTCAATGGTCTTGGTTTTTGTAACATCGTATTTTTTTCCATTGGTTCATTTTCATAAATGATAGAACAGGTTGGCCCCATTATCATTTCTAAAAAAATAATGTGAATGGGTGAAAAAATGTTAGGATAAACCCATCCCAAAGCCAATGGAATAAATACAGTTAGTATAATCGGAATATGTATGGATATGATATATTGAATTGCTTTTTTTAGATTGGCATAAATCTTTCTGCCCATAGCTATCGCATCAACCATCTTGGACAAATCATCTTCCAATAAAATCAATGATGCTGCTTGTTTGGCTATTTCTGTTCCTTTTTTTCCCATGGCAATACCAATGTGTGCAGCTTTTAATGCTGGTCCATCATTTACACCATCGCCCGTCATTGCTACAATTTCATTATTGGATTTTAAGGCATTGATTATTTTTAATTTGGCTTCTGGAAACATACGAGTAAAAATAGTGGTGCCCATAACACTGGTTTTTAATTCACGCATCATCCAATTTCATCAATTCATCGCCCGTTATAGTCTTTTCATAACCCCTAAATCCAACTTGTTTTGCAATTGCTGCGGTAGTTGCTGCATTATCACCGGTAATAATTTTTACAGAGATACCTGCGGTATAAAAATCTTCTAATACTTTTTGAATATTTTTTTTTGGAGGGTCATAAAAAGCAACAATGCCTTTAAATTGAAATTGCAAATCCTGTTGTTTTGCCGGATAATTATCACCTGTAAAATTTGATTCACCTATACCTAATACTCGATAGCCATCATTTGCCAAAAATTGAATGGCTTCATTTATCTGTTGCTTTTCGGTTTCTGTAAGGTTTGAAACATTCATTAATGCTTCGGGTGCACCTTTAGCTGCTATAATTCTGTTGTCTTTGTCATCTTCAAATATATGCGTCATCATGGGCGGTTTACCACCTAATGGATATTCATGAACGAGCTCGTAATTGGGTCGTTCATCATTTTGTACAATATCTTTATAAGCTTGGTGCAGTGCCACTTCCATTGGATCAAACGGAATAGGTTCACTTGCCCACATCGCCATTCTGACTAACTCTTTTTCGTCTTTGGTTATTGTGTCATTAGGCTGAGAAATTTTATTTGATGATTGCAAAAATAGTTTCGCCAAACTCATTTTATTTTCAGTAATAGTTCCTGTTTTGTCAGTACAAATAACGGTGGCACTGCCTAATGTTTCAACAGTTTTCATTTGCTTTACCACAATGCCCATTTTCATTAAACGCCATGCACCCAAAGCCATAAAAGTTGTAAAAGCAACAGGGATTTCTTCGGGTAAAATGCTCATCGCTAGTGTAAGTGATTGCAATAAACTGGTTAGCAAATTTTGAGAATGCCAATAATTAATTGCCCAAACTATCATAAAAACTATCGTGCCTGCAATTACCATCTTTTTTACAAAATTTGCAATCTGTATTTCCAACGGTGTTTTTTCTTCACTTATATTTTCTAGACTTTTTCCAATTTTGCCTAGTTTTGTTTCGTTGCCAATAGCAGTTATTGTTGCAATAGCTAAACCGCTGGCAACAGTTGTACCATTATAAATAAAATTATCGTCTTTGGTGCTATCCTTAAAAACAGAAAGTGATTCGCCTGTGAGTATAGATTCGTTTACTGAAAAATCGTTGGAATGGATAATACTGCCATCCGCCGTAATAGATGTGCCTTCTTCCACCATTAGGCTGTCACCGACTACCAGATCTTCACTTTTTATTTCTTCTACGTTACCATTGCGAATGACTTTGCAATTTGGTTGTGAAAAATCTTTCAGCTTTTCTAAAGCATTCTTGCTTCTGGAATACTGATATAATGAAATGGAAGTTTGAAATACTATGGCAATAGTTAGAAAAATTCCGTCACCCGTTTTGCCGCTGATAAAGTAAATGGAAGAAGCCACCAATAATAAAATCATCATTGGGTCTTTGGCTATGCGTTTTACGGTGTCTAAGAAACTGTTTTCTTTTTTGTAATCTAATTTGTTTTGTCCAAATTTTTCCCTTGCAAGAATTACCTGCTCGTTTGTCAAACCTAATATGCCGAAATTATTTGCAGGCATTGTCAAAAATAGCTTTAATTACGTGAGGCCTGTTAGGGTTGCCGCTAACTCATAAACTTACATGAAAATATGCATTTACACAACTGGATAAATGAAAATGAATTTTCGTATTTACATAGGAAATATATGCAGCCCGTTGCTCAAAAAAGTATTCATTTACAAATAATAATGTTGCAAACAGGTGATAACGTATTTCGTAACAGGCACAAGCATGGCTAACGTTAAAGGCTATGCGACAAAGCTAAAGGACATGAAACAAGTTCTCTTCGAGAGACTCGGCTACTACTAAAATTATAAAGACCGATGTGTGAATTATGTAACATATTTATAGAATTGTGTAACATTCATTGCTACAAATAAATCCAATTTTATATTTAATTCCTGACAGCACAACAGTTTTTAGCAAATTCTTTAGATTTAGCGGCAACACGCATCAGTAATACAGGAGAATTTAAAGCGTTTGGAGCATTCAAAGTGAGATTTTAAACTGTGAGGCTCACCAGATTTTAAGGATTTGGGCATCGAAGAAAATATAATCCTGATGAAAATCACTTCTACACTTGAGAAACCTCATTTGTTCTCAATGAATTCCCTCATAATTTTATAACAAAAAAAGTTTTAAGATGAACATGATAAAGACTAAAAAAGAAAAAGAAACCAATAAAATAAATTTCTTTTTTGCGCTCTTCCTGCTCATTTCATTTTTTATACATAATGAGGCAAAATCACAAAGCAAAACATGGGTTGCTCCCAAAGAAGCTGATAATGTGAAAAACCCTTTAGCTGGTAATACGGAGATTCTTAAATATGCAAAAGTAATTTACACAACTTACTGCGGCCCTTGCCATGGAAGTAAAGGTAAGGGTGATGGTGTTGCAGCTGCCGGTTTGCCGAAAAAACCCGCCGATCACTCATCTGATTATGTGCAACAACAAACTGATGGAGCATTGTACTGGATGATTACAACAGGGCGCAGTCCCATGCCCTCTTATAAGACTACCCTTCCTGATAATCAGCGTTGGGAATTGGTCAATTATATACGCACTCTTGCAAATGACAAAAAATAAATATTTCTATGAAAAGAAAACTACTACTACTGTTTTGTATGATAACAGTCAATATTTTATATGCCCAGACGGATTCCAGTAAATCTAACAATCAGGCCAATGTAATTCAACAACAAGTTGTAGTTGATTCTTCCTTATTAGACAGGATAGATGCTTTGGAAGGCCAGGTTCATCATCAAAAATCGGGAGAAGATCATGTTATGATCGTTGGCCTGGCCACTGTTGGTTTTGCATCTAATAAAACCACAAATACATTTAATGGAAGTAAACAGGTAACAAATACCAATAGCTTCCCTGATGGTGATCATTATGAATTTAGCCCTATGTTTTTATGGAGGCATGGCAATAAATTTCTAATGGAATTTGAACCTTCTTTTGCCGACGACCAATTGGGTGTAAACTGGGCTGACGTTTCTTATTTCGCAACTCCGGGCCTTATATTGCGTGCAGGATTATTAGTAATTCCTTTTGGGTTTTATCCTAAACATCTGGCAGCCGGATGGATAACAAAGCTGGCATCTGACCCATTTGGAGTTGCCGATTTACCTCCAACTACAGATTATGGTGTGGAAGCAGAAGGAGGCATTCAGGCCGGAGCGATGAAATGGAATTATGATGTTTCTGTTACTAACGGATTGCAATTACTTGGTGACGGACAACTTCAATCTTCCGGCATAGGTGATAATAATAAAAATAAAACAATTACGGGCCGGATAGGTTGGTTGCCTTTTGCCAATTCTTCCCTTGAGTTAGGTGTATCTGGATTAACAGGTAAGGTTGGTGATGTTGGCTCAGATTATGAAAAGGTAAAGGCTAATATGTATGCTTTCGATATGAATTTGGTAGAGAACATAAAGCCTTTTCAACTGAATATAAAAGGACAATACAATGTAATAGATATTGGGCTTGCAAATTATATTAATCCAAATGATTCTTCCATTTACAGCTTTACAAACCATACAACTACGGGATTTATACAGGCTTCTTTGCGGCCTTCTTTTTCCAATAATAATGTATTTAAAAATTTCGAGCTCGCAGGCAGATATGGAACTTTCACTACTCCAACAAATTCAATGTGGGGATCAAAACAAAATGGATGGGCAGTTGGGTTGGATTATTGGCTTACCTGGAGAACAGTTGTAAAATTTACTTATGAGGCATTAAAAACAACCAATAATTCAGTTATTAATTCTGACGTGCCTCAGGGTTTTGTGAGCCAATCCAATTCTATGTACCTGCAATTTGCAATTCAATTATAAAATGTATAGTTATGAAAATCTTACGTTATAAAAAACTATCAATAGTAACAGCAATAGGTATTATTATAATTTTAATCGGATTAATATTTAATAGTTGTGGGGTAAGTCAAAAAATAGAAGCGAAATCAGGAGCACAATTATGGGCAGAAAATTGCCAGCGATGTCATAATACTCCTTCACCTGGCGCCTTTTCGCCTGAACAATGGGAGACTGTAGGAATGCACATGCAAACCAGGGCCTTGCTTACTGATAAAGAAAGAGACAAAATTGTAGCATTTTTGAAACAATAAATTATTAATTCTTTTACGCCGTGAACTTAGTACCTATAAAAATGTAGTTGCCTGGTTTTTACTGGTTAAAGAATTTTTATTAAGTATCTGATTAATGGGTGATACTGTAACGCAATTTCTGGTATTGAATTAGTCTTCGGGAGTTTTAAATTGAAAATGTATCCCCATTAATAGTATTTTCTTGCATCAAAAATATTTTAAACTTTAATTTATGAAAAGAATAATGTTATTAGGTATACTCACCATTACCACTACTATGTATGCCTGCAATAGTGGTGGCTCCAACGACTCTTCAAAAACAGGTACCACTATTACACCTGACTCAAATGGAGAAAAAATTCCCAATCCACCTGGAAATGTTTCTTCCTACGATTCAAGCCGGGGAGCCGGAAAATTTACTCATGTAGATGTTAAAGATAAACTCGATGTAGCTTTGGCTTCTAAGGGTGAAATTATTTATGAAGCAAAATGTGCAGCCTGTCACAAACTTACAGAAGAGAAATTGGTGGGTCCGGGATGGAAAGGTGTTACAAACAGACATAAGCCTGAATGGATTATGAACTTCGTTACTAATACTGATGAAATGTTGAATAAAGATCCCAAGGCCCAGGCTCAACTTGAAATTTGTTTAGTGCGTATGCCTAATCAAAATCTTACAGATAATGATGCCAGGCAGCTTTTAGAGCTTATGCGTAAAAATGATGGTATTAAATAATTCTCCGCGGATTGTTCTGATAAACGAATACAAACAAGACTTTAAAGACATATTAAGTTTTATTAGTGTTGCTCACACTGAAGGTGATATTACAATTGCTTTCATATTATTCAGGATGCATTTTGATTTGAATCAAAAAGTGAAGGCTAAATGCCTAAGTCATTAAGATTTACTTTACCTGTTGAAGGTAAGGATACCCAAAACAAAATCATTCGATTGAAGCAAAACAAGATAGCCTCTATTTATTTACACAAGAATATATAAATAGTAAATGCCTGAGTCAGAAAATAATATTACTATACAAAAATGGATAAAGAATGCCTTTATAAACCTACTTATTGTTGCATTATTAGGTGTAATAATGCGATATAAAATCGCCTATTATTTACCCTTTATTGAACAAAGTAATTTTTTGCATGCACATTCGCATTTTGCATTTTCAGGATGGGCAACGCAGGTATTGATGGCATTGATGTGGGGCTTTTTGTATAATTATCTTTCAGTTGATTCTTTACAAAAATATAAATGGCTTTTGATCGCTAATCTAATATGTGCTTACGGAATGTTGTTTGCTTTTTCATGGGATGGATATGGAAATATTTCAATCATATTTTCAACTTTATCCATTCTTGTATCTTATTTATTTGCTGTAATTTTCTGGATTGATCTTAATAAAATAAAAGTAAAAATCATAAGCGCCTACTGGTTTAAAGCCGCTTTATTTTATAGTGTTCTCTCATCTTTCGGAGGTTTTTTTCTTTCGTACATGATGACAAATAAAATTCAGCACCCAAACTGGTTCCTTTCAAGCTCTTATTATTTCCTGCATTTTCAATATAACGGATGGTTTTTCTTTGCATGTATGGGTTTGTTAAGCGAACGACTTAAAACCAGTTTATCTTTTTCGTTACAAAAAAAAGTTTTTTGGCTCTTTGCAACAGCATGCATTCCCGCTTATTTTTTGTCGGCTTTATGGCTTCCTATTCCTACATGGGTTTATATACTTGTAGTAGCAGCAGCGGTTGCACAATTGCTTGGCTGGATACTTTTATTAAAAAACATTCTTACAAATAAAGAAGAGATATTTAAGAATATTTCAGGGCAAACAAAGTGGCTATTTATTTTACCGGCAATAGCATTATCGATTAAATTACTTTTGCAGGTTGGTTCTACTATTCCATCTTTAAGTAAGCTGGCATTTGGTTTCAGACCGGTAGTCATCGGGTATTTACATTTAATGTTCCTCGGAGTTATTTCGCTTTTTATTATTGGCTTTTGCAAAATGAATCATTTTATTATCACTACAAAAGCATGGGATACAGGTATCCTTATTTTTGTATGGGGTATTATTTTAAATGAAATATTTTTAATGATACAGGGACTTTCTTATATGAATTATATAAGTGTTCCATGGATAAATGAATTATTATTGGGCGCTGCTATTTGTATGCTCTGCGGAATATTGTTATTGAATGTGGGATTCAGAAAAATTGGATAAATGTCAATTCTTACAAAAATTATTACTAACTGTTTTTGAATCGGTCATAAAAGGCTTTTTCTAATAATTCTTTATGATCCGGGTGAGCGATGTTAATTAATTCCTTTGCTCTGTGTTTTAAATTTTTGCCAAACAGATTTACTATTCCATATTCTGTTACTACCCAGTGAACATGGCCTCTTGTTGTAACTACACCAGCTCCTTCTTTTAAATAAGGAACGATTCTTGAAAGCCCTTTTGATGTTAGAGATGGCATTGCAATGATTGGTTTTCCGCCTTCGGATAATGAAGCCCCTCTTATAAAATCCATTTGCCCGCCAATGCCAGAGTATTGATAAGTGCCAATAGAATCTGCACAAACCTGTCCCGTGAGATCAATTTCTATAGCACTATTGATAGCTATTACCTTTGGATTTTTTCTTATGATGCTGGTATCATTTACATAACTGATATCCATAACTCTTATACCTGGATTATCATCTACAAAATCATATAGCTTTCTTGTTCCTGCCATAAAACCCGTAACAGAGCGACCAACATTCATTTTTTTACGGCTGTTATCAATCACTCCTTTTTCAATTAGTGGTATCACACCGTCAGATAACATTTCAGTATGAAGGCCAAGTGATTTATGATTGGTGAGATTTCTTAACACCTGATCAGGAATGGCGCCTATGCCCAATTGCAGGGTTGCACCATCTTCAACAAGTGAGGCTACATTATGAGCAATTTGAATCACAACATTATTTGATTTAGAGCTGTAATCAATTTCAGGGAGCTCAGCATCATGCCAAACGAGCGAATTTATTTTACTGACATGAATAAATCCTTGTCCATGAGTTCGGGGCATTCTTTTATTCACCAAAGCTATTACGTGCGATGCTACATCTACCGCGGCACGGGCAATATCAACAGAAGTTCCCAGAGAGCAATATCCGTGAGCGTCCGGTGGCGAGACCTGTATAATGGCTACATCTAAAGGCAATATATTTTCTTTGAACAATTGGGGAATCTGGCTTAGGAAAATGGGTACATAATCTCCATGCTTACTATTTGCAATTTCCCTTGTATTTTCTGAAACAAACAAAGAGTTTACAAAAAAACTATCTCTGTAAACAGGATCATTAAAATTAAATTTACCTAATGTAGTAATGCTTACCAATTCAACATTATTGAGTTCTTTGTGCCTTGCTTGCAACGCCTCTAAAATATGCACAGGTGTTGCCGCACTGCCATGAATAAAAACCCGATTGCCTGATTGAATGATCTTTACAGCTTCCTCTGCTGAAATACTATTTTTGTATTCCATTGTAATTAATAAATGGTTATAATTTCAAAACTATATTCATAAAAGATGAATTTATAAATTTTGTATGAAACTGTGTTGTAAACAGCAAAAATTCACCCTTCATTTGTAAGTATCACCTTTAAAGTTTTGTCTCTTGAGGCATTTTGAAAAGTATCGTAAGCTTGTATAATGTTTTGCAATGAGAAATGATGCGTTATCAATTTTGTGGCATCTATTTTTTTCGATGAAACTGTTTTTAATAACATTGGTGTAGTAACTGTATCAACAAGACGTGTGGTAATAGTTATATTTTTTGACCAGGAAGTTTCTAAATGCAATGCAACACTTTTGCCATGCACACCAATGTTAGCAATATGTCCGCCGGGAGCAATAATTGATTCGCACAACTCAAACGTGGCAGGTACTCCAACAGCTTCAATGGCCACATCTACTCCTTTATTTTGTGTAAGACTAAATACTTTTGCAACAGCATCTTCCTTTTGATTATTGATGATATGTGTTGATCCAAAAGTTTTGGTTACCTCCAGGCGGTTATCATCCACATCAATCATAATGATTTCAGCAGGCGTATAAAACTGAGCAGTAAGTAAAGTTGCAAGACCAATTGGGCCTGCACCAACAATAGCTACAGTATCTCCAGGTTTTATCTGTCCGTTTAATACACCACATTCAAAACCAGTTGGTAAAATATCACTTAACATCACTATTGCTTCATCATCTGCGTTTTCAGGAATATGATACAAACTGTTATCAGCAAATGGGATTCTCACATACTCAGCCTGCGTTCCATCAATAAGATGACCTAATATCCATCCTCCATTTGCACAATGAGAATACATACCTTTTTTGCAATACTCACATTTTCCGCACGATGAAATGCATGAAATTAAAACACGATCTCCTTTTTTAAAATTAGTAACTGATGCACCAGCTTCGTCAATTATGCCGATGCCTTCATGACCTAATATGCGGCCATTTGTTACTTCTGGCACATCACCTTTAAGGATATGCAGATCAGTGCCGCAGATGGTTGTTTTATAAATCTTCACAATAGCGTCTGTGGCATCAACCAACCGGGGCTTCGGTTTTTCTTCCCATAATTTTTGCCCGGGACCATGATATACCAATGCTTTCATTTTATATTTTTTTATTGTTTTTCAAACCTTCCTGTTTTTTCTTTTATTTGAATTCGAAATATAACAGGCTTAATACGATTGCTATCATCAACCCCGGAAATAGATACTTCATGCTCGTGCGGATGTAGGGTTGCACTGGTTAAAAGAGGCCACATATGGTTGAATAAGTAATTTCTTGCATTCTCTGCCTCCTTTTCTTTTAATTCTTCAAATGTTCCTTTGATTATTACACTTCGCCAGTTCGCCATATTTTGCACTGAATCTACTTCAAAGCATACGTTTGGATTATTACGCATTATGTCAAGCTTCATTCCTTCTTTTAGTTGGCCAATTATGTCTTTGCCATCATACACATAAGTTACCGGCACTATATATGGCTCCCTTCCATTTGTGCATCCGATTCTACCAATTACCTGACTAAGAAGAAAATGATTCATTTGCATTTCATCTAATTCTCCCAACATTGTTTTATAATTTTTATAGAGTTCTATTGAAAAAAAATTCTCCGTACAAAATTAAAATGGAAAGATACTTTGAATCATGATAATTGCCATTATTGGGTATGATAAAAATCATGCATTGTACAACTGAAATCAGCAAAAAAGAAAGACGAATAAAATATTTTTAATGAAAATAATTTATGAAAACAATATTAATTGCCACTGATTTTTCCAGTGCAGCCCGCAATGCATCTATATATGCGGTAGCGCTTGCCAAAGTATTGAATGCAAAAATAATTTTGTGTAACGCATATAAAATTCCCGCCTCCTCAGCATCATTAAATGTAAGCGTATCGCGATATGATATAATGATACAAACGGATCAGCGGTTATTAGATGAAGCAGATTTTTTAGATCCTGAAAAAAAAATGATAGAAATTAGTTGTGATGAAGGATTTACAGAAGATGTTATCATCAATATAGCAAATGAAAAAAAAGCTGATTTTATTGTTGTCGGTATGAAAGGCAGTGGTAAAAACTTCAGAAAAATATTCGGTAGCACTGCAACTGAATTGGTAAAAAAGAGTAACGTAGCAATAATATTAATACCTGAGGATGCAAAATTTATAAAGCCTGAAACAATAATATTTGCAAGTGATCTGGGTTTAGACATAAACATACATTCAATACCCCGTCTTGATGATATCATTCAACTTTTCAAATCAAAACTTCATGTTGTAACGGTAGTGAAAAACAAAAATGAAGAATGGTTCGAAGTATTAAATATGCCAAAAAGAGCAGGAAAAATTGTACAAGCACCAGACATGAAATTCGAAAACCATGCTGACAATAATATAAGTCATGGATTAAATGAATTTATTAAAAAGTATGATGCGAATATGCTGGTGATGATGCCGCATAAGCAAGAATGGCTTGAACGCATTTTTAAAAAAAGCGAAACTAAAAATATGATCTTTCATACCCATATACCGTTATTAATTTTGCCGGAAGTAAGTTCAGAAATCAGTTCTGTGGCTAAAAATGAATTGAAGAATAAAGAGCATGCTTAAAGAGATCAAAACATTCATCAGGGCTTTCACATGCCATCTATCATAACCATCACACCCAATCATTGTATTGACAAGAGCACAATCTTTGCGGGCTTGCAACCTGAAAAAAAATTAAGATGCTCTAAACCCAAATTTGAACCGGTATTTATGCATAGAACCACCTATTAAAATCGCATTATAATCTTTCGGAGCAGGCGGATCTCCCGAAGCATCGGCGATTGCTACTTTGTGACCAGCTTCCTGCAAAACATCTTCCATAAATCGCGCAATTTTACGGGTATGCCCTTCAGTGGTTCCGTAAACAATCAGGAGTTTCATATTTTTATTTTTAATAAAATAAATCCAGTCGCAATTAATGCAAATGACTATTATCATTTATGATTCTGATAATTATCATTTTTATTCTTTCTTTGTATAAATACTTTTAGAAATATTTGCAAGAAATTAAACTATCACGATTAACCTCAATTACTCTAAAAATGATCATGAAAAATGAAATAGAGGAAGTTGTTCATAATCATTTTAAAAAAATTGATAAGCTATTCCCTTTAATAATTACCGACTTTCAAATAGAGGATATTCATAAGTTTAGAACTGAAACGAAAAAACTCAGAGCTTTTTTGCATTTACTTGATATGGAAGTTGATGATGGCTTTCAATTTAAGATAACACGAAAAATGAAAACATTTTATGGATACGTTGGTATAATTCGTAACATTCAACTCCACCTCGACGATGTTACGATAAATTTGGAAAACTCAATTGATAAGATTCCTGCATCATATAAAACAAAGCTGGAAAGTGATCTTGAGTATTGGAAGGTCAAAACCAAAGAGTTTATGGGTGTCCATAATAATTTTCTTAATGATAAAGAAAAAATAATATCCGGATTACCATGTAAATTGAAAAAAGTTTCAATCAGGAATTTTATACAATACATAGTTTATGAATTAAAAACCAACCTGATTCGTTTAAATGATGATGAAACTTTTCACAGCATTCGCAAGCTTTTAAAAGATATATTATACAACTTCGCATACATTCATCCTTATATTGCTCCTATATATTTATCTCAGAAAAAAGAAATAGAATCACTTACAGAGATGCTTGGAAAGCTTCAGGATAGGTGCATTGCCATTACGCTTTTACAAACATACTATAATGATTTACAAGAGGGTGAAGAAAAAATGATAATACAGAAAATTGCAAATACCTACACAATAAAAAAACGAGAGCTTAAACAAATAATTTGCTCTAAGCTGGAATTAATACCACTTACACCAAGGTTACATCCAGCTTTGCTTAAGAGCCCCAACATTGATCAATCTTCTTCTTCGAAATAAGTATGTTTAGTAGGTAAATCTTATTTACGACTTACTATTTTCCTATAAATAAAGCGCTTCACAAATTCAGCACATATAAAATAGATAACTACTAAAACAATAAGATAGGCTATTACATTTAATGGTAAAATTTCAAAACCTAATTTTTGTGAAAAAGGCAGATAAGGTAACAGGCAGCCGATAATCAAACATAACAATGCATTATATACAAGCTTCATTGATGGCTTGCTTTTAAAAAATGGAATATGTTGTGTCCGTATTACAAACACAACCAGTATTTGCGTGGTTAATGATTCATAAAATAATACCTGATAAACGTATTGGCAACCGATTCTATAACTACACGATGTAAGCAACATTGGTTGTTAATTTATCCGTGCATTTTTCTTTCCAATTGCTTAACATGTACAGCAAATAACAAAACTAAAATTAAAGTTATTACAACTACAATATAAGAAAGGATGAATCCAAAATTGTCGCTGCCAATAGGAGAATAATTAGGTTGTTCCTGATATGGCTTTTCAAAAGGAACATCTGCTACAGCAACAACTTTTGTGCTTTCCTCCTTTATATATTCAACAACACTCGCAATATCATCATTTGTTAAATCGGGATGATCTGGCATTACTGTACCGTTAAATTTTGTGAACAGTGCTATTGCAGATGTATCGCCACTTTTAATGACTGTTTGGGAAGAATGAACAAAATTAATTATCCAATTCATAGTATGTCTTTTATCTACTTTTGCCAGAGCGGGCCCGGCAAAATCTTTATCAATTCTATGACAAGCAATACATCTTGTTGTAAAAATATTTTCCCCCTTACCCGTTGGTAAAGCTGTTGATTGCGTAATCGAAAAAAACAGGCAACCAAGGATTGCAACAAAAACTTTAGTTTTCATTTTGTAATTTTTTTATATCTGTAATTAATTTTTTTATTTCAGTAGCATTTGTTCCATCATAATATCCACGGATATTTTTTTTGGTATCAACCAAAACAATTTTATCGCTATGAATAAAATCTTCCGGACCACCGTCACCATCTGTTGCTACTATTGCAAATCCATTTCTCGCCAATTTATAAATGTCCTTTTTACTGCCAGTGATTAGGTTCCAATGCTTAGTGTCAAGATTAAACTGAGCTGCATATTTTTTTAATTGTGCGCTGCTGTCATTACCCGGGTCTACAGTAAAGGATGCTAATTGAATTGAATTATTATTCTTAAAGTATTCATTCACCTCACTAAGAGAATTTGTCATTTTCGGGCAAATAGAAGGGCAATGAGTAAAGAAAAAATCCACAATAAGTATTTTATTATCCCAATCATCACCATTTAATTTTCTGGCATCCTGATTTATAAAACTGAAAGATGAAAGTTTAACCAATAAGTTTTGACTATAATCTGGTGCTACATTATACACCGGCAATTTTTCGTATTTATTTTCGTACCAATTCATCAACGCATAGGCTATTGCCGGCAACAGAAATATTAATACAACAAAAATCCATATTGCTCGTGAAGACCTCATTTTGTTTTACTTATTGTTTGAACAGGAACCGGATTATCGGGAGTATACACTGGTGCTTTTGGGCCTGTATTATTATTTACATTTATTAATGCAGGAATATATGCAAGCATTAAAATGATCGCCATTGCTACAAGCCACGGCTTAAATTTATCCAGTAACGCAATACGAGGTTCATCATGATATGCTTCGCTTACAGGAAAATCCAATACACCGGTTTCTTTACTTTTTCTAAAAATGGTTCCAAAGAAAACAACGAAATATAACATCCCTGCAGCAAACATAATGATGCCTCCAAACAATGCTAACGTAGTTGTCGGCACCCATGCCGGATGATATAAATCACTTTTCGGATTCAGGTAAGTCATTCCAAGATTTGTCCTCCTTGGCTCACCAATTAGTCCTCCCCACATTAATCCTGTTGAAAAAATTAAAACACCTATCATCCATAAATAGGGAATGATAACATTCACTTTTGGTAGAAATATTTTTTTACCGGAAATGGTGGAATACATGTAAGTGCTCATACCAATTATCGCCAGAAAAACAGGTCCGGCAACCGTCATGTGAAAATGACCGGGCAGCCATGCAGTATTATGAATTACACTGCTTAGTTGGTAAGAAGCGTTTACGATACCCGTTAGTCCACCGAAAATAAAGAGTATTAATCCGCAAATGAAATAAGCAAATAAATATTTATCAGCATCTAAATAAGGCAACTTCCCCATCCATCCAAACCATCCTTTCGAACCCCTTAATTTTCCCGCATATTCAAGAGATGCAGCTAAAGTAAATGCAGTAATAAAGCTGGGTATGGCAACACCAAATGTCAAAAATCCCTGGAAAAATTTTATACCTCTTGTTATGGAGGGATCTGCAAACTGGTGATGCACACCTACCGGAACTGAAAATAAAAGAAAGAAAAACAAAGCGATTCTTCCCGCCCTGTCGCTGTACAATTTCCCACCGGCCAGCTTAGGAAGCATTGTATAAAACATAATGTATGCAGGCAACAACCAAAAGTAAACCAATGCATGGCCAAAAAACCAGAACAATGTCCGGGCAAGGGTTACATTCACTCCTGTTGTCCACCCCATTGCCCACGGAAGTAATAAAACCAATACTTCATACGCAACAGCAAGCGTACAAACAAACCAAATAATAAAATTTATTAATGTGCCTAAGACTGCCAGGGGAGTTTTTACTTCTTCATTTATTTTTTTCCATTGCATGTACATTCTTGCCCAATCAAATAATGGAATCCATGAGCCAACAATTAATAATACTGCGCCGAGGTAAAATAAAGGATGTGCTTTTAATGGAGGATAAAAAGTATACAGTACAGATGCTTTACCTGCAAGCATTGCCCATGCTGCCATCAATGTACCGGTAATCATTAATGCAAAACTTAACCATGCAAGTTTTTTGTTGGGTTCTGTCTTTAAATAAAAAGCCATGATTGCATGGCCAAATGCAACTGCAAAAAATGTAGTAAGTACTAATGCATTTATTACTCCATGTAAAGTCAGGCCCTGGTAATATTCCAGCTTTCCAAAAGCGGGCTGGTGCAATATCCCTGCCCTATAAATTGTTTGCATAAGACCATGATATAAGCCAAGGGTTAGTAATGCAACAGGTATGGCAAGTTCTAAATATATTACCCGTTTCAATGATTTACTTAATTGCATAAATATTTTTTATTTGCTGTTTTTGGGATAGTTTACAATTACTTCTGCCTGCATATTTTGATGACCAATGCCACAATATTCATGGCAGGTAATTTTATAAATACCGGGCTTTTCAAACTTTACAGTCGTTTTATTAATATTGCCATAGATAGCCATCATGTTTACATTTTTCTCTGCTATATTAAAGCCATGAACAACATCCTTAGAGGTAACATAAAAATCAACTTCGCTTCCGACCGGTATGTAAATCTCTGATGGCTGAAACATCCACATCTGTGCGACTGCAAAAACCTGGTAAGTAGAATCATCTATTTTATTTATCCTTGGAACTTCGTAAGCCTTATCATAAGGGATACATTCCGGTAAATCACTTTTGTATTTTCCTTTTGCATATAAAATAGAAAATACAAACACGGCAATGATGCTCCCGGTAACTATCAATACTTTTTTTTCTGATTTTTCTACAAGCATATGATGAATTTTAGACTCTGCTGAGCATTAAAAAATAAATTCCAAACCAAATCGTAAGGCATAATAATACCAGCAAAACAAAAAATGCCATCGCACCCGTTGGTTTAAATTTTTCTTTCAGTTCCAATTGGTTTTTTTCAGTCTGTTCCATTAAATAATTTTGAAAGCGAAATTAGTTTTGAACAATTTTTAGAGTTATGACTTTTGTCAGTTGTGGAAATGATAAAAATCAATGGATCAGATCTCTCTTCTCACTATCAGTTGCTAAAAAAATTATTGATTTTGTAAGAATTAATTTTTTAGTACATTGTTAATTGGAGAGTAAACTTTCCGGAATTATATGGTAAACATAAGCTCGCGTCAGGCAATATTTTATTCGTTATTAATATTTTTACTTTCTATTTTTCTTAATTATATTTTCCCGCAGATTTTTTTTATAGAGGGTGGATTCGTTATTTCAATTTTTTTCACGGTTTTTATTGATAAAAAAAACGCTACGGTTATTGCTGCTTTTGCGTCTGCGATTGCAACCTTCATAATTACAACTACTAAAACCAATTTTACTTTTTCAATTGAATCTTTATCTGCGAATCTTTTTTTACTTGTAATAATTTCTTTTGCTGCTATAACTGCCACCTATCTAAAATATTTGTTCAGGCACATGCAATTTGATAAGACGCACATGACTTCTTTATTCGAAAATGCAACCGAAGGAATTATTTTAACCAATGGAGCAGGAAAAATTGTTTTAGTAAACCCTGCAGCAGAAAATATTTTTGGATATAAAGCAGAAGAACTTGCAGACCGATTGATTGAAGTTCTGATACCACAACGTTTCACGCATAATCATGATAATCTCCGGGAAGAATTTTACCACCATCTGCAAAACAGGCGAATGGGCGTGGGAAGGGATCTATTTGCAAAAAGAAAAGATGGAACTGAGTTTCCGGTGGAAGTAAGCCTAAGCCATTACCGCGAGAATAATGAAGTATTTGTTATTGCATTTGTGGTTGATATCACTGCCAGAAAAAATCATGAGCTTAATTTTAAAAGACACCAGGAAAGACTGGAAAAACTCACTATGGATTTGCGGCTTCTTAATAATGAACTTGAAAAAAAAGTAGAAAAAAGAACTCATATTTTACATGAAGCATTATTAAAGTTAGAGCAATCAAAAAAAGAATTGAGTGAAGCTTTAAATAAAGAAAAACAATTAAATGAAATTAAAAGCCGGTTTGTTTCTATGGCATCACATGAGTTTAGAACTCCATTAACAACTGTATTATCTTCAGCCTCATTGATTTCAAAATATACCGACGGAACAGACAAGGAAAAAAGAGATAAACATATAAACCGTATAAAGGAATCTGTAACACACCTCAATGATATTCTGGAAGATTTTTTATCGCTGGGCAAACTAGATGAAGGGAAGTTATTTGTTGATATTACTATATTTGACCTCGATAATCTTTTGCAGCGCCTAATAGAAGAAATGAAAGTTCAGTTAAAAAAAGGGCAGCTATTACAATATTCATTTACAGGTGAAAAAGAATTTTATTCAGATAATAAATTGTTGAGAAACATTGGTATTAATCTTATAAGTAATGCTATAAAATTTTCTGATGAAAATAAAATAATTGAAATTGATTGCAGAGTAGAAAACGATAGAGCTTTACTTTCAATTAAGGATGAAGGTATTGGTATTTCAGAGGAAGATAAAAAACATTTGTTTACAAGTTTTTTTCGGGGGAAAAATGCTGCAAATATTCAGGGTACAGGAATGGGACTTCACATAGTGAAGCGATATGTCAATCTTTTGAAAGGATCTATAACTTTGGAATCTGATTTACAAAAAGGAACTACTTTCAAAATAATTTTACCTTCAACTAAACAAACGATATGAATTCAATTCTGGTAATTGAGGATAATGAACATATCCGTGAAAATGCCGCAGAGATTCTGGAGCTGGCAGGCTATAAAGTATTTACAGCTGCAAACGGTAAGCAAGGTGTTGAGATCGCTTTACTCGAAAGGCCTTCACTTATTGTATGCGATATTATGATGTCGGAACTTGATGGATACGGCGTTCTTCATCTATTAAAAAAAAATCATTCAACTGAAAATATACCTTTCATATTCCTTACTGCTAAGACAGGAAGATCTGATATGAGAAAAGGAATGGAAATGGGAGCAGATGATTATATAACAAAACCTTTTGATGATATTGAGCTGTTGAATGCTATTGAAGCGAGATTGAAAAAATCTGAAGTTTTACAAAATTCATATCCAACTTCATCACAGGGAATAACTTCTTTTTTAAATGATATAAAAAATAACTCTCTCCAAAGTCTTTCTGATAATTATGAAATTGAAACCTATCACAGAAAACAAAACCTTTATACAGAAGGGAAAAGGCCACGGTTTTTATTTTATTTAGTTAACGGAAAAATAAAATCGTATAAAACAAACGAATATGGTAAAGAGTATATCTGTGACCTGTACATTGCAGGGGATTTTATAGGATACCATGCATTGCTAAGAGAAATAAATTATGAAGATTCTGCTATGGTACTCGAAGATGCTGAAGTAATGCAAATTAAAAAAGAGGACTTTTTGAAAATTATACATAAAGATATGAGCATTGCATCAGCATTCATACGTATTATGAGTAATAATGTAAAAGAAAAAGAAGACCGACTATTAAGCCTTGCTTATAGCTCATTGAGAAAAAGAACTGCAAATGCATTAATTGAAATTCAAAATAAGTTTAGTCAGGAAAATAAAAATGAATCTATTACAATATCACGTGAAGATATTGCTCGTTACGTTGGCACAGCAACAGAATCCCTGATACGGACATTAAGCGATTTTAAATCTGAAAAACTAATTGAAATTAATGGTACAAAAATTTCTATAAAAAATTTTGAGCGGCTGAAAAATCTATTAAATTAAAGACAATTATAGGATTTATAATAGAGTTTTCTTCCGCCGCTTATTTTTCCACTGTATTTAAATCAAAGTTTGGAGTGACGCCATCAGCTTTTAAAGAGAATTAAAAATTAGTTGTTAGATTAATAGCTAATCTCTTCTTTATTTTGGCTAACCTATTGCTATGATGTTAATAAATGAAAAAGGTGTTATTGCAATCCAAAAATAAAATTTGAATGAAGTACTTAAACGAGAGGATATGTTTTTATTTTGAAATAAAAACATTCACTTGAGGAAGCCCCATACCATCAATAGTTTTAACTGTACTGTGCTGATTCTATTTTAAGAAACATTTAAAGAAGAAGTGTATCATGGTGATTCGTTTTTATCACAATCATCATTGTTTATTACTGTAAATGATGCAATGAAATCAATTGATTTATCAATGATAAAATGAAAAAAGAACAATAAATTTTTAATCAGTTATTCATTATGCAAAAACTATTTGTTTTGATATTATTTTTTGTTGCACTGACCCTAAGCGTGCACGCCCAAACAAATTCTCCACGTTTAATTATACGCGGCGATGATATGGGCTTTTCACATGCTGGAAATAAAGATTTAAAAAAATAAAATTGAAATTGCTTTAAGGCTGCTTATAATTCTTTGCTGCATCATCCAAAACCAAAATCCAATCCTGTCCATAACCTGAAGAAGGTGGCGTGAATTTTTTTGTTCCGTTGTTAATAACATTCTCCATGTCTTTTGTTTTACCATCACGCGGATTATACCAATAAGCATGCAAAGAATTTCCCGAAATTTTATTTAATATAACAGTGAAAGGCTTGCCTTCAGAAGTATAAATAAACGCATAATCATTACCGCGTGTTGCTTGTATTCTTTCTGAAGGAGCTAGATTATTTTCTTCAATTAATGATTGGTCTGGAATACGTTCCAGCATTGGATGAGATTCAATCAACTTTCTTACATACTGCATTTGATTAGCGCCGGGTAAATTCAGTGCTTCTTGCCAATAAACATGCGGCCCATTTACTGCTTCGCGCTTTGGTGAATAAAATTGCCATATATCATGACAACCATACGTGTTGCCAAATGCACCGGCAAACACATCGAGATATGCATACTTTCTCACATCATAGGCGCTGCTTGTTCCTAAATCTTTTACATTAAAACAAACAGGATGATCTTCATATAAAGATTCACCGTCAATTACAGGTTTTGTTGGCTGCATATTATACGCAAGCCGAATTTTATCATACACATCCATATCGCGGCAATGCCCGTTTTGAAACATATTAAATGCTAACCATGTTTCATGATGAAACCATGTAGCCGAACCTGAATCACATGGTTGCGGATGATATGTAATGATCGATTTATTATTTGTTGCCTCCATAATGCCCTCACCCATTGCATTCCAGATTGCAACATCGCTGTTGTTACGCGGATTTCTATCTCCGCCTAAAAGCCATATAATATTTGTTTTGTTTTTATAGCGATTGCCAATCCATTCGCCATAAATTTTTGCATTGCTTATATTGAAAATTTCCGGCCCTTTCCCCCATGTTCCCTTATTTATTTTATCAGCCCATGTTGGCAGCATTGCAATATTTATATTGTATGCATTTGCTTTATCAACAACATAATCTACCTGTTTAAAATATGCTTCGTTTGGTTTTGTTGGGTCATCATCAATTAAAGGTTTATCGCCATACGCGTTTGGTGTATGCAATCCATCCATTTCTGCAAGCACAACCGCTTGTATTACCGTAAAACCCTGTGCTGCTCTGCGTTCCAGGTATTCATCGGCTTCTTCTTTTGTTAAGCGGTGAAACAATTCCCAGCCCGTATCACCGAGCCAATAAAATGGTTTTCCATCTTTTAAAAGATAACGATGGTTATCGCTGACAGTGAATTGAGAAAAGCTTTGTTGTGTAATAAAAATGATGAAGAAAATGCTGAATATTTGTTTCATAATAACGAGTAAAATTTTGGTGAGATGTTAGCCTGATTCATTCGCAAGTTTTAATACCAGTTCTTCAAGATTTAAATGCAAATGAAAATTTGTTTCTTTGATTTTGTATATAATATCTTTCACTGTTGGTATTAAACCTTCTTGCTTTGCTCTCAATATAATTCCTAATGAACCCGTTACATTTAATTGTAACGACTTTGCAACTTTCTTTGCTTTTTCATCATCAAGTATTATAAGTGAATCGTGTAAGTCGAGTGCCAATGCAATTGAAGATATTTCACCTTCGCCTAAAGTATAACTCTTTAGTTTTTTAAAATTCTTTTTACTTGCGGGTTGAATTAAAATCCAATCAGGAAGTTCTTCACCAAATTCATCAGCAACTTCAGGCGTTATTTTAATTACCGGATAAAGTTTACGAAGTATTGTAAGTAAGTCAATTTTTGAAAATAAGATAAGGCAGCTCGTATCTGCTATAACTACACTATGCATTTTTGATCTCTTCTAATAATTCATCAGTTCCAAAATTGAATAGGGAAACACCAAAACTGCCAAGATTTTCAATAAAATATCTTTTAGAAACTTCAGCTATTATTGCTCCTTCGCCCAAAGAAACTTTTCCTTCGCTATATAATTGCGCAGCTATCCTGAACTTCAATTCGTTTTCTTTTATACCTGCATCGTCAGGTATTTGTATAGTAAGCGTTTTCATAATTTTGTTTACTTATAAAGTTACGATTAAGATTTTTAAAAGTTATTTTCCTGTCATTTTATGAAGTATGTTTCACCAGCCTTTGCATTAAATGAATAAATACGATTGCCTTCATCATGCAATAACACCAGCTTATTATTCAAAAATATTTTATACTGATTATTAAGTTTGATTGTACAAGAAAGATGAAAGCAAATTATAATCGCAGATAAAAAACAAGAGCCTTTTTTATTCATGAACAAGCGTAATTAAGTTGGTGTCAGTCTTGCATAATTAATTAAAAGTATGGTTTAACTGTGATTTGTTGTGTAGCAAAGTTTCACTTCATTAAAACATATATTGCATCATCATAAAGTTTGCTCACTAAAATTATGTTATGATGAAAAGCTTATTTTCAGTTATTTTCGGGTTGATCTTATGTATAACAGTAAACGCACAACTTCCATCAACAAAAAATTTATTTCAATTCGACAGTACATCAACACCTCGATGGGCAACATTTGAAAATCCGACTGCAGAAAAAAGCAAGGCAGCTATGGAAAATAATGGCGCAAAAGGTCATCCTTCAGATGAAATAAAACCCGGCGAAACAAAAGTTTTAATGCACGCAAAAGGCCCGGGAATTGTTAGCAGAATATGGATTACCATTGATGACCGTTCACCTGAAATGTTGCGTTCATTAAAGTTGGAAATGTTTTGGGATAATGCTTCCAAACCTTCTGTGAGCGTGCCTTTCGGAGATTTCTTCGGAATGGGTTTAGGTAAAACCTCCTCCTTTCATAGCGTCTTATTTGCAAATCCTGAAGGGCGCTCATTCATTTGTTATATACCGATGCCATTTAAGACTGCAGCACGCATTCAGGTTACAAACGAAAGCAATAAAAGATTAACGCATATTTTTTATGATGTGGATTTTCAGCAAACATCAACATGGAATAAAGACAATTTATATTTTCACGCATACTGGCATCGTGATACGGCAACTGAACTGGCGAAAGATTTTGAGTTGTTGCCAAAAGTAAAAGGCAAAGGAAGATTTCTCGGTGTGAATGTTGGCGTGATTGCAAATTCAATTTATGAAAATCATTGGTGGGGCGAAGGTGAAGTAAAAATGTATTTGGATGGTGATACAAATTTTCCAACTTTATCAGGAACAGGCACTGAAGATTATATCGGCACGGGCTGGGGCCAAGGAGAATTTTATAACGATTATGCAGGCTCTTTATACACAAATAAAGATGGTGATAATGGCTGGTGCTTTTATCGTTATCACATTCCTGATCCTATATTTTTTAAACAGGCTATCAAAGTTGTATTGCCTGAAATGGGCAGCAATAAAAAAGAATTGGTGGCAGCATTGCAGGCGAAAGGTATTCCATTAATTCCAGCAACTATTGATGACCAGCAAGGTTATCCAAAGCCATTATACACACCTGGTAAAATTTTGAACTTAAATGATACAACTTTACCGGATGGTTATGTGATGTTTTACAGAAGCGATGATGTTTCATCATGCGCTTATTTTTATTTAGATAAGCCAACAGATGAATTACCGGCGTTACAATCGTTGGCAATAAGAAAGTATAAAACAGGTATAAAATAATAACCGGTTATTATTTACTTAACCTCAACACTACCACGTCATGCTTTGGAATGCTTGCTTTAAATGTAATTGCTGTTGTGCCAGCAGAAGCATGTTTCCAAACATCCCTTAATTTAAAATTGTTGCCAATCTTTAAATCATTCCAGTTAACTGTTACATCTTTTGTTGCATCACCACGATTGAATAAACATATAGTAGTATCGCCATCGCTCAACGGTTTCATATAAATTTGATAATCGTTTTCATCATCAATTATATAGCCTTGTTTGCCTAATGAATCCTGGTCTATTGCAATCATTTCTTTATTGGTTAAAATACTTATTGTTTCTTTTGTCATGTGCCGAAGGTCATTACCTGCAATCAACGGAGCAGCCAGCATGCACCACAAACTAAAGTGTGCACGTTCTTCATTCACCGTTAAACCACCATTGCCAACCTCCAGCATGTCAGGGTCATTCCAATGGTCGGGACCTGCATATTGCTCCAGCTTTCTTTGCATATCAAGATTCATCAAAACACTGCCACCCCACATTTTTCCTTCCTGTCCATAACCTTTATCCCAGCTATTGGCAATATCTCCTGTAGTGCGCCATAAATTTCCAACATCCGATGCCCATTTCCACGGGCCGCTGGCGCCCCAATCGCACAAACTAAAAACAATTGGTCGGCCTGCTTTGTACAATGCATCACGCATCAATGTATAACTCTCTTTTGCTGTTTGTCCATCTGTATTGCACCAATCTTCTTTTAAATAATCAACGCCCCATTTTGCATAGGTATATGCATCCTGGTATTCATGGCCGCGACTGCCGGGGCGTCCTCCACAGGTTTTAATTCCTGCACATGAATAAATACCAAACTTCAAACCTTTGCTGTGAACATAATCTGCCAAAGCTTTAATGCCTGAAGGAAATTTTTTTGAATCAACAATAATAAATCCTGCACTGTCCCTATCAATTTGCCAGCAATCATCTATCACCACATATTGATAGCCTGCATCTTTCATTCCGCTGCTCACCATGGCATCTGCAACTTGTTTTACTACTGTTTCATTAATGCTGTCGCATTGAAATTTGTTCCAGCTATTCCAGCCCATTGGTGGTGTGGATGCAAGGTTCTTAAACTTTTGTGCGAAAGAAAAATTTGTTAGCAGTATAAATAACAAAAAAATATTTCTTCTCATAAAGATGGTTTTGTAAAAATGGATAACAATACTATTTTATTTCTTTTACGTCGTTGTTTTCAATTTTGTATTCAATCATTCATCAAATATTTTTTATGATTTTTAAATGAAATTATTTCTTTCTTATGGTCAATTATCTGTCGGTATTTTGGTGAATCAGATGTATTGCTTACGCTTAAGGTTGTCATTAAATTTTCTTTTAAAAATCACTTAACGCATATCAGTAGAGTGCAGTAGAGTAAAGATATAAGAATCTTATAAATGAAAATGTGTTTTATCAACCAGGTAAAGGAATAATGATTTTAATCAGGCAATGAAAATGCAGCGTACACATCATTCGACGTTGTTTTTAATTTGCCGCCACCGCATGCAATTACAATATATTCTTTACCATCAATTTCATAAACAGATGGTGTAGCAAAAGCGGATGCAGGTAATTGATATTCCCATAATAATTTCCCTGTGCGTTTATTGAAAGCTCTTAAATGCCCGTCGCGTGTGGCGGCAATAAATAACAAACCACTTTTTGTTACCACAGAACTGCCATAATTTTCTGAACCTGTATGAATTCCCTTTGCAGCATAATATGGATAGTCGCCCAATGTATCACGCCAAACATATTCACCGGTGTTTAAATTAATAGCACTCAATGTTCCCCAGGGTGGAGAAATTGCAGGCAAACCTTCTTTCGATAAAAATAAATTATAACCCGTAACAGCGTAAGGCATTTTTAAGTAAGGGTCAACGGGCTTTGCACTATCTATAAACTTTTTTTGTTGTGTTGAATGGTTATCTAAAACAAAAGAGCCTATTGCGTTTTTCTCTTCATCATTTAACTGCGAAAATGCAGGCATCATTCTTCTGCCGGTTGTTATCAACTGATAAAACGCCTGCTCATTATATTTTTTATTTACGTTGATGAGCGATGGGTAATTGCCGCCGCCTTCGCGATGCTCACCATGGCAAGCCATGCAATTTGTTTTATACAAACGCATGCCGGCATTCAAAAAAGTTTCGGTGCCCGCAGCACTGTCTTTTAGATCAACCATCTGTAATACATTCACCATTTCGTTTGCATTCACATATAAAATTCCTGTAGTTGGGTCGTAAGTTGGTCCGCCCCATTCTGCGCCGCCATCCAAACCCGGAGCGACTATCGTTCCTTCTTTTGAAAGCGGCTCAAACATGTTGCTTTTCTTATACCCATCATATCTTTTTTTCACTTCTTTATATGAACTGTCAGGTAATAATTTATTCAAATCATTTTCAGTTATCAATTGCCTTACAAAAGGTTTGGGAATTGAAGCATAAGGTTGTGTTGGAGAAAGATATTCTCCATCCAATTCTGATTCATGCGGAACAGGTTTTTCTTCGATTGGATAAACAGGTTTTCCTGTTTCCCGATCAAACACAAACACAAACCCTGTTTTGGTTGTGATTACAACAGCATCAATTTTTTCCCCATCTTTATTAATAGTAACCAATGCCGGCGGCGATGATAAATCATGGTCCCACAAATCATGATGTATTGTTTGAAAATGCCATTTTAATTTTCCTGTTGAAGCATCTAATGCCAGCAAACAATTCGCAAACAAATTATCGCCTCTTCTTTTTCCTCCATAAAAATCAAATGAGGCAGAACCTGTTGGTGCAAACACAATTCCGCGTCGCTCATCCAATGTTAAACCACTCCATGCATTTGCGCCGCCAATATGTTTATATGCGGCAGTATCTTCCCATGTATCATAACCATATTCATTTGGAAAAGGAATGGTGTGAAAAATCCATCTTTGTTTTCCAGTTCGTACGTCAAATGCACGTATATGACCAGGTGCTGCAGCTGCGCCTTCATTAACGCGGCTGCCCATTATAATTAAATCTTTATAGATAACACCCGGCGAAGTCGCGGTAACAAATAAATCTTTTACGTCGCGGTCAAGTCCGTTATGTAAATCAATTTTTCCGCTATCCCCAAAACTATTTACCGGCTTGCCATCATCAGCATTTATGCTGTATAAATAAGACCCTGCTGTATAAAAAATACGTTTATCATCCCCATCACTCCAGTAAGAAATACCACGGCAATTATTCAAAATGAAGAACATTCTTTTATCACTGCCTAAACTATCAAATGGATTAAAAATCCATTTTTGTTTTCCTGTTGTTGCATCAACTGCAAACAATTTCATCAAAGGTGAAGTACCGTATAAAACACCATCAATAATTATCGGGTTGCATTGTATCTGCGAATGATTGGCTGTATCAACATCACCAGTATGATATACCCATGCAAGTTTTAATTGCTGTACATTACCAGTATCAATTTGTGTCAAAGAAGAATAATGATTATTGTTTGCATTGCCGCCATACATCTGCCAGCTATCATAAGAATCTTTATGAGAATTGCACGAAACAAATAAGCATAGAATCATAATAAAATAGAATGATTCTTTGAATGGGAGCCTAATCATAGTATATGTCGAATGTTTAATACCTTATATAAATTCTTTTTAAATAAACCAAAATATTTGCTCTATTGTGCCGGGCCGCTAGGTGCATAAGCTAATGCACGTTCTGCGGATGAAAGATTTTCTTTCATCCATGTTGTATTATCATCAGATTTCCATACTGCATAAATTGTATTCACATATAAGTATTCAGGATGATTTTCTACAGGCTGACGAACAAAAACTTTATCGCCAATCTTCTTACTGTAACCAGAAAATTTATTTCTCGTTAAAAATAATCAACATTATCCTGGTATTGAATATAGCTGTAAATCATTCCATCATCTTTTTGCGATTAATCTGCCGGCGCTTTATCACCTTTTGAAAAATGGGTGTTTTGATTTTCTGATCTATCCATATTATTTCGTTTATTTTATAATCCTGTTGACTTCTCCATTGCCTCGGTATATCGGGTACCCATAATCGTTATATTGAGCAGAAGCCTCTTCAATTTCCTGCAATTCCTTCGCCGTTAGTTTAATAGAAACAGCACCATTATTTTCTTCAAGACGATGCAATTTTGTCGTGCCCGGTATAGGAACAATCCATGGCTTTTGTGCCAATACCCATGCCAATGCAATTTGTGCAGGAGTGGCATTTCTTTTTGCTGCAAACTGCATCCAGTAAATCCAACAACGCTTTATTGGCAGCACGGGCTTCTTCAGTATATCGTGGTAGAATATTACGAATATCGCCTTCGCCAAACTTTGTGTTTTCATCTATTTTACCTGCTAAGAAATCCTTTACCCAAAGGACTAAAAGCAACCAGCCCAATTCCCAGTTCTTCAATCGTGGGAATAATTTCTTTTTCATGCTGTCTTGTCCACAATAGAATATTCACTTTGCAATGCACTAACAGGTTGCACAGCATGTGCACGGCGGATGGTATTGGCGCCTGCTTCAGACAAACCAAAGTATTTTACTTTGCCTTCTGCTATCAGATCCTTTACTGTTCCTGCCACATCTTCAATGGGAACATTGGGATCTACACGATGTTGGTACAAGAGATCAATCACATCAACCTTCAATCTTTTAAGTGAACCTTCTACCGCTTTTTTAATATGTTCAGGCTGGCTGTTTACGCCAACCATTTTTCCATCCTGTATATTGAAACCAAATTTTGTAGCGATAACCACTTCATCACGAAAAGGCGCTAATGCTTCGCCCACCAGTTCTTCATTGTTATAAGGACCATATACTTCTGCAGTATCAAAAAAAGTAACGCCCTGCTCCACGGCTTTTTGCATAAGAACAATCATGTCTTCTTTTTTCTGGAAATGGCACATAAGAAAAAGTCATACCCATACAGCCAAGGCCAATTGCTGATACTTCGAGACCGCTGTTTCCTAATTTACGTTTTTGCATAATTTATTGTTTTTAAAATGATTTTATAATACGTTATTTTATTTTCATCTCAGGCACAAGCGGAATGGCGCTGACAAGTTCAAGCGACTTAACCATATCTTTTGTACCGGTTTTATATTTTATAAAATGAGGCGTTTGCAAATGCGCTTTGTATGCAACTGTATCAGCATAAATTTCCAAGATGGTGATATGCGTTGGATTATCTTTTTCTGAAACCGCATACAATGTAAGAACTCCCGGTTCTACACGTACAGAAGTTTCTATTTCTTCTTTCAGCATGGCTTTATAATTTTCCAATTGTGTTGAATCAATTACAAGTTTTGCAAGACGCACCATTTGATTTTTATTTTGTGCAGATGCATTGTTTAAACAACTTAATACCATCAGATTTGTAAAAACAATCAATAATTTTATACTTGTTCTTTTTGCTTGCATATCATGCTGTTTAATTATAAGTTTTACAATTGTGAATTTTGTTGTGAGAAGAAATTTATTTTACACTATTATACTCTGCATCGGTTACTCTTTGTAACCATATTGTTTTTCCTTTTTGAGCAGGTGAGATTGCAACATAAGCAAAGCTGCTTCCGGGAGCTGCTGCATGCCAATGCGCAACACCGGGAAGGGATTTGATGACATCTCCTTTATGAACAATTTGTATCGGCTTGCCTTTTTCCTGGTAATAGCCTGTGCCTTCTGTAATAAGCAGAATTTGTCCTGCCGGGATGAATATGCCAATCTAATTTTGAACCCGGTGCATAGACTGCCTGGGCTATACCGAAATTGAAAATACTATCAGGTTTATTTAGCTCATTGAAGCCAGATAGTTCCTGTGTAATTATCAGTGTTCTTGCCTATTTCACCTTTTGGAAATATAGAACTGTCTTGTGCCATTGCCGAAGTAGAAAGTGCGGCAAAGAATACGATCATTAAATACAGTACTTTTTTCATTTGTTTATTTTTTATTGTTTTGTTTCTATTTTACTTTTTGCTGATGCGATATATATCGCCGTCATCAGTTATAGCATACAACATATTGTTCAAATACGTTACATCGCGAAAGCGATTATTTATATCAACAAGCAATCTTTCTTCACCAACAACTTTATTATTTTTAATTACGAGCCTGTCAAGATGCTGTCCGCTAAGCGCAGCAATAAATAAATTATTCTTCCATTCCGGTATGGCGTTACCTTTATAAAAACAAATGCCACATGGTGATATTACAGGATCCCAATAATAAACAGGTTGTTCCATTCCTGCTTTCTGCTGAATGCTATCACCCATTTTTTTGCCGCTATAATCAATGCCATAGGTAATAACAGGCCATCCATAATTTTTACCGGGACGTATAATATTTATTTCATCGCCACCACGGGGACCAAATTCAGATTCCCATAATTCACCTGTTGCAGGATTTATATCGAGTCCGTCCGGATTGCGGTGCCCGTAAGAAAATATTTCAGGCTTATCATCAGCTTTGTTGAGAAATGGATTTCCCGCCGCAGGTTTGCCGTCAGTTGTTATTCTTACTATTTTTCCGAGATACGAATTTAATTGTTGGGCCTGTACCCTGGCTTCAGGAGATAAATTTTTCACCAACACTTACAAAGAGATTTCCATCTTTATCAAACACCAGCCGTGAACCATACTGTAGGTTGCTGTTTGTAGCAGGTGTGGCACGAAATATTACTGATACATTTTCAACTTTACCGGCAGCTTCATTTAATTTTCCTTTTGCAACGGATGTTATATTACCCTGTTGATATTTTTCTGAATAACTCCAATACATCATTTTGTTGCTTGCAAAATTTGGGTCGAAAGCCACATCGAGCAAACCACCTTGTCCTGCAAAAACTACATCCGGTAAGACCTGTAATCTTTTTTACCAGCTTACCGTTGGCATCATGAATTTCCATGTAGCCTGATTTTATGGTTACCATTAACCTTCCATCGGGCATGGTTACAATGGCAAATGGAGGGCCGAGCTTTTCTGCTATTTTTTCAACCTTATATGGTGTTGTTGTTTTTACGCCGGCAATTCTTGTTTGTCCGCTGAATGCAGGCTTGTAATTACTGTTTGGCGCTTTGGTTTCAACCGGTGATTGCGCATGTAATTGTATGGATAAAATGAATTGACAGAGTAAAATGAACCTTAATATTTTTTTATGTGATGAGCTTTATTTAATGAATCATAAATATATTTTGAATAGATTGAATATTCATTATTTTTCTGCCTGATTTAAATATTCAATTTTCTTTCTCCCAACCATTTTACCATTTTAGGGTCACGATGGTCGAAGAAGAGACTTGCATTTGTGTCCAATGTTTTGATGGCTTCCATATCTTCAGTACTTAATTCAAAATCGAGGCTGTTGAAGTTCTCTTCCATTCTTTCTTTACGAACTGATTTTGGAATGGCAACAACACCTCTTTGTGTAAGCCAGCGAATGACAACCTGTGCAATGGTTTTATTATATTTCTTTCCGATTGAAGCAAGCAATTCATTATGAAAGAGATTGTTTTTGCCTTCTGCAAATGGTCCCCATGATTCTATCTGTACATTATTTTCCTGTAAGAATTTCTGTGTTTCAATTTGCTGATGAAACGGATGTGTTTCAATTTGATTGACTGCAGGAACAATTTCGTTGTGAATAATCAAATCAATCAGCCTGTCAGGATGAAAATTGCTTACACCAATTGCTCTAACTTTTCCTTCTTTATACAATTCCTGCATGGCTCTCCATTCACCATACACATCGCCGAAGGGTTGATGAATAAGATATAAATCCAGATAATCTAATTGCAATCTTTTTAATGAATTTTCAAAAGCCTTTTTTGTTCCTTCATAACCGTTTGACTGTATCCAAAGTTTGGTTGTGATAAACAAATCTTCTCTTGCTACACCACTTCTTTTTATTGCTTTTCCAACTGCTTCTTCATTTTCATAAGAATGCAGCTGTATCAATCAAACGATAGCCTGTTTCAATAGCATCAACAACACTTCTTTCACATTCTTCCAAATCTTTTACCTGGAAAACACCAAATCCAAGGATGGGCATTTCAACACCGTTATTCAATTTTACATTTTGCATAGTTATCTTCTTTTGTAGTGCAAAGGTCTTTGCATTTTTTTGCCTGCATGGTATACAGATTACGGATTTATCTACCAATATTGCTGATTAGGAAATGCTCATTAATGAAGGGATGAATAAAGCAGTAATTTTGAAATTGATAAAACGATAGTGTTATGGATAACATGAAAAGATTTGAAACAATCAATGATTACAATGCATTCAACAATAATGAAACACTACATCCGCTGGTAAGTGTTGTTGATTTATCGAAGGCAAATCCACGACAAGGTTCCCGCATGTATTTTGGCTTCTACACTATATTTTTAAAAGATGTAAAATGCGGTGATTTGGTTTATGGCCGGCATACTTATGATTACCAGGAAGGCACACTGGTTTTTCTTGCACCGGGACAAGTGGCAGGCGTGAATAGCAATGGAGAAACCTATCAGCCGAAAGGTTATGCGTTGGTCTTTCATCCTGATTTAATACATGGCACATCACTTGGAAAGCATATCCAGGACTATACTTTCTTCGGTTATCAATCCAATGAAGCATTGCATTTATCAGAACGTGAAAGAAAAATTGTGTTGGATTGTTTTTCAAAAATTGAATACGAATTAGAACATGCCATTGATAAGCACAGTAAAAGATTGATTGTATCTAACATTGAACTGTTCCTGAACTATTGCATCCGTTTTTACGACCGCCAATTTATTACCCGTGATAATGTTCATAAAGGAATTTTAGAAAGGTTTGAAAATTTGTTGAACGAATATTTTCAAACAGACAAACCACAAACAATTGGTTTGCCTTCTGTAGCTTATTGTGCCGGCGAATTGAATTTATCTGCCAGGTTATTTTGGTGACCTGATAAAAAAAGAAACAGGAAAAACAGCGCAGGAATACATACAATCGAAAGTGATTGATGTGGCGAAAGAAAAAATATTTGACCAAAGCAAATCAGTTAGCCAAATTGCTTATGAATTAGGATTTAAATATCCGCAACATTTTACCCGTTTGTTTAAACAATGGGTTGGGCAATCGCCGAATGAGTACAGGATGCTGAATTGAAATATAATTTCGCGTATAGCCTTTGCTGTTATAAACATGTTTTGAAACTTTGTGGCAATCTTATGGCAGACATCACTACAGAGAGATTGCTTCGGAGCCGTAAAGTAATTTTGTAAGATTGTCTATTCCAGCTCCTCGCAAAGACGTGAACCCACCGCTTTCGTCATTGCGAAAAGTTTTCGCGTATATCCTTTACAGTTAGAAGCATCTTCCCGAAAACTTTGTGGCAATCTCATAATAAACATCGTAGCAGTGATATTGCTTCGCCGCCGCATAATGTTTTCAGAAGATAACCTATTCGGGCTCCTCGCAAAGACGTGAAACTTACCACTTACAACTAAAAAAATACACAATACCCCTCCTCCCGCATCCGTTATCTTTTGGCACCATGTGAAAAGCCTATGACTCTTTCTCCAATAATCCTCATTATTGCAGACGCTCATATTATAACAAGAAACGGACTTGCAAAAACAATTGAGGCCGCCACGGGAATAGAAATAACAGCATCAACAAATAACAGTGAAGACCTTGCAGGTTTATGCAACCTGCATCAGCCAGATGTAGTGATGGTAGGCACTTCAATGCCCGGCGCTAATAACCTGGAAGCGGGCAGATGCCTTGCTGCTGAATTTCCGCACATAGCCGTAATTATAATTATTGACCATAACGATGCAGAAACAGTTGTTGCCATGAAAACAGCCGAAGAGTTTGCATGGCTGTATAAGAGCGCTACAGAAGAAGAAATTATAAATACCATACAAGCCGTGCATGAAGGCACTCATAAAAACATGACGTATAACGGTGTTTGCGTAAACGCAGTTACCACTCCCCTGCCGCAACTAACGCCAAGGGAAAAACAAATACTTTCACTGCTTTGTCTCGATCTTACTGCCAAGGAAATAGCAGCAAAAGAAAATATAAGCACACGCACGGTTGAAAAACACAAGGGGAATATTATGCAGAAGCTGCAGGTGAAGGGAGTGGCCGCTTTGGTGCTCTATGCTCTTAAAAATAATATATCTATTATTAACCTTGTTTATTCGGGTATACTATTGCTTTCAATAAATGTTCCTGATATTATAGGCGCTGATGCTGCCCTGTAAAAAATAAAAAAGCCACCGGTAGGAGTGGCTTTTTTATATTATAACAAACTTTAAAACATTATACCAACTATATAACTCCATATTTTATTTTTTATTGCGCAACTCTGCTAACAAGGTAGCCAAACACTAATTGATTTTTTGTGAACACACCGCCTTCGTCAACCCGCTGCTCACGTCATTGCGAAAAGTTTTCGCGTATAGCCAATGGGTTAGAAACGTCTTCCCGAAAACTTTGCGGCAATCTCCTAATAGACGTTTCAACAAGGAGATTGCTTCGGAGCCGCAAAAAATGTTTTCGGAAGATACCCGGCTCCTATCCAAGGGATCCTACGCAAAGACGTGATTATTAAACTTTGTGACAATTTCATAATAAACATTACATCTTAAAACTTAGACGCTTGTAAAACACAAAAAAGCCACCCTGCAGGGCGACTTTTTTTGCTATGAGTCCAAAAAATAACTAATAATATAACTCCTTATCTTATTTTTTATTGCGCAACTCTGCTAACAGGGTTGCTAAACACTAATTGATTTTTTGTAAACCCACTGCCCCGTCATTGCGAAAAGTTTTCGCGTATAGCCTTTGGGGTTAGAAACATGTTGCCGAAAACTTTGTGGCAATCTCCTAATAGATGTTACAGCAAGGAGATTGCTTCGTCGCCGCAAAGTAATTTTGTAAGATAATCCATTCGGGCTCCTCGCAAAGACGTGATTAAGGCTCCTTGCAAAGACGTGAAACTTGAAACTTGAAACCTGGAATCCACTCATAAAACATAAAAAAAACCACCGGTTAAAGTGGCTCTTTTATTTTATGAGAAACAATTAGAAAGGTAACAGACAATAAAACTCCGTACCTTATTTTTTATTGTGCCACCCTGCTAAGAGGGTCGCTGAAGACCACCTGGTTTTTTGCACCGATTACCCCCACCCTGCACCAATATACCTGTGCCCTTATGAGACCGGTAAAAACATACTTCTTAGAGGTGGAAGTGTAGCTGGTCCAGATGCTGTCTTCCGTTAATGGGTCAGGAGTGTACTGGTGCACAAAGCTCTTTCCGTTTTTTGCGCTGTCGGCGCTGTTAATCAGCTCCCCGCTGTTAATTCCGTCTTCTACCAGTCCTATTGGTTTACCCACAATTACAGGCTGTGGATTTTTGCGCAAATCGAAGCCGCTGCTGCTCAGTATAGCGCTATCGGTATTGGCAGTGAAGGTTACATAATTACCCAGCGATTTCAGATTCTCAATCAGCGACACACGGGCGCGGTTTTTCAGCACCACCTTTGTGCGGTCTCTTTGCGCAGCCGCATTCACCGCCGCCTGGAAGTCGGTGATGGAAGCGCTAATGTCTGCCAGCGCAGGCGATGGCGTCGGAAAATTAACGTTGTCCGTCATTGCCGTAAGTATGGCAAGCGCCTTGGTTATTAATTTTGGGTCTGAAAGCCTGCCAAAAGCCATAGTAATTTTGGCGATCATAATACTTAAAACATTTTTCATAATATCAGGTTTTGGTTTAAAACCGGTTTGCCCGGCCTCCGTTCAATGGAACAGGCTGCTAAATTGATACTTCCCGGTTTTGCGCACAAGGGTAATATTACGTATTGCAGGAGTGAAGCCTGTTTACTACATTCTCCTCTTTTGCAGCTTATAAACATGGCGCAGATGTCGGCAAAAAATTGCTTAAAAATGTAAAAAAAGTGTCAAAAAGGGTTAAAATTTTGTTTTTTACGGCAGCAGCTTGTTATTTATCCACAAAAAAACGGGCGGATTTTACGAACAAGGGCAAAATGTAATATTACAAAAGTGCTTTTTCCGACGGACAAAGGCTCATGATAATATTACAAAAGCACTTTTTCCGACAGACAAAGGCCATTTGTAATATTGCAAAAGTATTTTGTTTGACAGACAAAGGCCATTGTACGACAGACAAAGACCATTTGTAATATTACAAAAGTATTTTTTCCGATGGTTTTTGATGAATGTAATATTGTATGAACAGTTGGAAGTGGATTATCTCTTTGCAATTTACGGTGCTGATACCACCATTGGTAAATTAATACTTCTCTGAACTTGGGGTTGCGTATATTTATGAATTAGCTACTATTAGGAGAACCATTTTTAAATTTGAAGCATGATCATAATTACTAATGCTGAATTTGCAAATTTCTTAACAAACGCTCCTCTATATTATAAATTAAAGGCTGTTCAACATTTTAAAAATTCCGATGATACTTATTCTAACCCTCTAGATTTTGTAGACAAGGTTTTTAAGTTCAAATGTCCAAAGGAGAAAGAAGATTCAAACTTTCAGAACAGAAATTTCAGGTGAATACAGATATCTTGGAAGAACTATTTATAATGACGAAGCAAATAGAGAACACTGTTTACCGGATTGTTTTGACAAAAAAACTACCATGTTAGATATAACAACTCGTGTTTATGGTGTGTGTCAATCATGCAAGACTAAAATTGATTTTTTAATAAAGTCAACTTCCGATAAACGATTTGAAGAGCGTGGTACAGGAATAAACATTTATATTCAAAAAGTCGGACAATTTCCACCTTATGAAATTGAACCTGAAGCCGTAATTCAAAAATACTTAACTGAAGAAGATATTGGAAACTATAAAAAGGCGTTAACTACCTTATCTGTAAGTTTTGGTATTGGATCATATGCATATTTTAGAAGAATAATTGAAAACGAAATTAAAAGAATAATTAAGGATATTTCTGAATTGGAATTTGAAGGTGCAGATAATGTTAGAAGTGCATATAAAGTTTTTGAATCTGATCATCAAATGTCTAAACTTATAGATGTTATAAATAAATATCTTCCGACGTCACTTAAAGAATTAGGTGACAATCCAATAAAATTACTTTATGAACAACTTTCTGGTGGTATCCACCAATTTTCAGAAGAAGACTGTGTAGAGAAAGCCAAACACATTGATATTCTTTTAAAATTTGTAATCAAAAAAGTAAACGAAGAAAAGTATCAGATTAGTGGAGTAAAAGAGGCAATGTCCAAGCTTAAAAAGAGCGGCAGCTAACCATCATGCTTTCATTCAAAACCTGCATAGAACTTGTAAATGTTATAGACAACTATATTCAAAAAGTTGTCGACAGAATATTTGCTGTTTTTGACTTAGAACACAAGACGCATCCGACTCTGGGCAAATTTACCAAAGATGATAAGATTAATATTTTACTTAAAACCTTAAAGTTTCCACCTCCAAAAGGTCCATTCTCTGACTCCTTCCAACTTGACCTGCTTCAATATATGGTTGACCATTTCTATCGTTATGAAGATGAACCACAAAATCGTAGTTCAATGTTTTATGATAATAGTCTTGACCATATTCCCTATGATGATAAATTTTCTTATAAGTATCCGACTCTGGCAAACTCATTAAAGAGAGACGGATATACTATGAAGGGAAGGGCTATTAGAAAGATGCTACCAACTGAAATTGAAGAAGCAAAAACAGAAAGTGAGTTGTTTATACTTTTAAATCAATTTAATTTTTCTACTACAAAAGGACATTTAGAACAAGCAATATTGAACCATTCGCAAGGGAATTGGGCTGGTGCTAATGGACAATTCGAACCCTTCATTGAATCTTTGTTGATAGACATTTGTAAAAAACTACTTCCAAATAATAAATGTGAAAATGCAAGTTCTGCAATTAGTTTATTAGCAAAACTGTGAGCCCTGCGTTCTTAGAGCTGACTTAAATGAAGTTGAAAACAATAATTGCAACAAGCCATTCATAGAAGGGTTTTGGAAAAGATTACACCCTGAAGGTAATCACCCAGGATTGTCAGATGAAGAGGATTCAACATTTAGATACCATATTTCAATCGTGGTAGCTCTTAATTTACTTAACAGACTAACTAAACGTAACTAGTCTTCCCTTTTAGTCCATGCATAAAGACGTTTCATGACGCAAGCTTTGTCGCATAGCCTTTAGCGTTAGTTATGCCTGGCATGTTAAAAAGTTATGATCTGTTGGAATATTATTATTTGTAAATTAATACTTTTCTGAGCAAGGGGTTGCGTATATTTAGAGTTACCAGCCATGCCATCTTTAAAGTGAATATTTTACATGAATTGGATTTCGAGAATATTTAAGACCAATAGACCGGACAAATCTACTGCTCCAAACAAATATACAAGGGGATATTTTGAAGGATATGATATATTTAAAATAGGACTGCAGTTATCTAAAGATGCTGTTCTTGACAAATCATTATCAGCAGAAAGAAGGCAACAAAAAACAATCGCTGCTCTTGAATTTTTTGATCAAGCAATTCAAAAAGGATATGATGAAGCTGAAGTATTTGCTTTAAGAGCGAGTGTTTTGCGTGACTTAAATTATGACATTGATGCATTGAATGACTATAATATTTGTATTGACAAAAATCCAAACAAAGCAAGTTATTATTATGATCGAGCACTAGTTAAGCAATTTATCTATGATTATCTAGGCAGTTTAGCGGATTTTAAAGAGGCAATAAGACTTTCGAAATTTGACAATGATGATACAAGATATTGGAATGACTATGCAACACGGACTGGATATAAGTCTGCAACAGAAAAATATGAAACGGATATGCAATTTCTTTTGCAAGCAATGGATAGACCTAGAAGAAAAATTGAAACCTTGTACAAAGAAAAATAGACTGAATACAAAGACGAAAATAGCAACCCAAGTAAAATTTATCCCCTCATTGGCGCAAGGTTACTTTAGCGCAAGCGTCCGCTTGTGCTGTGAAATATAAAAGAGATTTGAATTATATTTACTAAACTTTCAATTACGTTTATGCTTAGCTGTTACATAGATAAAATTAGAAACAAATGAATGAAAATGTATCTATAACTGGCACAAGTGGATGCTTGCGCCAATAACGGAGCACCCGCCAGGAAGAAGGGTATCACAAACAATCAGAGAGATTTAGAAAAAAATCATCCTAAAGTTTTAAACAGATTTCAGGTTAGAGCAAAAGATAGGAAATATCAATTTTGGGAACGCAATCTATTAAGTATAGATTTATTTACAAAAGAAGTGTTTATACAAAAGATGAAATAAAACTAATACTAATACAATTATAGCTAAACAGGCAATTATTTCTTTTTATGATTTTGTAATGACAAAGGACTTTTCGGATAACCCTATCTTTAATAAGTGGAAATCATTTTTACGAATGATGCTATACGGTTGTTATCTAAAGGATCAGTTCCTGACCCTATCGATTTTAATTATTTGGAGTGCTATATTTAAGAACAACAAGACATACTTTGATAGATTAACGATTGCTTATTGAAAATATTCAAACTACTGCAAACAGCACAATACTTGGAAAAATGCAGGCAGACGGATAATGTTGTTTAGCTTTTAGTTTTTTGTTCAGGCATTTGTTTCCTGAGACAAATTCTTTGGAACGAGAACTCTTATTTGAACTGTAAACAAAAATCTACAATAGCAAGCAGGGCGGCAGGCGAAATGATATTGACTGCAATTTGGTCCCTGCCGAGTATCCCGCAGGGGACTCGGCGAGCATGCCTACTGTAGAAATAAATAAAGTTTGTATATAAATACCCATTTTTAATTTATATAAATAATTATTTGTGATCCTCTCTAATTTTATAAAATGAACAGCCACCAGAAATTTATATTTAAAGATACTCCAACCCAGGAGCATCTTGAATTTTTATAACAAATACGGATTTATTCATTTTAAAAATTTTTTTACCCCTACACAAATAGAAGATGCATTAATAGCCATAGAAAACTTGCAAAATGATTGGGTATCTAAAGGGCTGCAAAAAATCAACGGGATTCCTATTAAATACGGTAAAGATGAAAATGGGAATAAGATTATACAGCGTTTTGCTTTTGCATCTCTGTACAGTGAATACCTGCATAGTTTAATACAAGATCCCCGAATAGAGGCATTAAAATGTTTTAATGGCACTGAGAGCCGTATAGCAGAAAATGAGAAAGATGGATTAGTAATAAATCATTTTATAAATACAGATGAAAGTAATTTCACAAAAATGGGCTGGCATACTGATGGATTACGTGACTTGTTTACCCAAATTACACTTGACCCCATGCTCAATATTGGCATTTACTTAGATGACTCCCCTATTGAAAAGGGCGGTTTACGATTATTACCCGGCACACATAAACAAAATCTTTATCAAATGCTTTTTCGTAAGCCTTATTATATTGATACTTCTCCTGATAAAACGAAAGGCCTGAAGCTGAAGCTAGTGACCTCACCGTTCACTCGGGAAAAATATGGCATCGTCTGCACCATCAACTGTGATAGGTGCAGCCAGTAAAAGAAGGATTATGTATTTCCCGATAATTCAGGGAAAATATAAACCCAAAAATAATTTAGCCGAACTCCGGTTTATCATAAATTGCTACATTAAATTAAGTAATTATTCTTTCAAATTAAACGTACTATGAGTTATGTCCTCATAACAGGCAGTCAGTAAAGGTATAGGTAAAGCTATAGCTGAATTATTCGCTAAAGAAAATATGATATTTTATTACATGAACGCTAAGAAATTTTGTTGCAACAGGTAGCTTCTAAAATTAGTAATACATATCGCGTAGATGTAAAATATGTTGTGATTGATTTATCTGAATACGATAGCGCTGCAAAGGTAATAGCCTGGATATCGCAAAATAATTTTCCAGTGACTGTTTTGGTTAATAATGCGGCTACGGCTTGTGGGGCAATTTTCATGAATTATTGCTAGCAGAACAAAATAATATGTTGCAGCTTAATGTTTGGAACACTTATCAATATTACTTATTTAATGATTCCTGTTTTACAAAAACAGCCTAAAGCTTACATTCTTAATACAGGAAGCATGGCTCGTTTACAAGCATTGCCCACATTAAACCTGTATGCCGCTTCCAAAGCATTGGTAAACAATTTACGCGGGCACTAAGACATGAATTAAAGAAAGCGAATATTTCTGCTTTCACTACTTGTTTTGCCAGGTAGTGTAGATACAGATTTGTGAAGCGTTCAGGAATATTTCACATCCAAAAGATTTATGATAAATGTCGATGACTACCAGAGGCTGTGGCAGAAATAACAGTAAAAGGCATGCTGAGTGGCAAAAGAGAACTATTACGGTCTTAGTAACCGCTTTAGTGCAGCAATGGTAAAATTATTACCTAAGACACTTATTGAAGACATAGCAGGTTCTTTGTATAAAAAGAAAGATTAATTTCTTACTTCATTGCCCCTCATGGCACAACTTTAGCGCAAGCGTCCGCTTGTGCTGTGAAATACTAAAAGAGATTTGAATTATATTTACTAAACTTTCAATACGTTTATGCTTAGCTGTTACATAGATAAAATTAGAAACAAATGAATGAAAATGTATCTATAACTGGCACAAGCGGACGCTTGCGCCAATAAAGGGGATGTAATATTAATATGAGCAGGAGTTGGATTATCTCTTTGCAATTTGTAATAGTAAGGAAACGCTTTACCTTTGTAACAACTGAACAATGGATAAGACATTTTTTTAGAAGAAGATAATATTTTTGATGATACCAAACTGGTTTACAAATTTCTCAATGCATATAATGGATAAATGCAGATGGTTTGGCAGTACGATTTCCTTGCAACTTTTAGATCTTTTTAAATACTATGGAGTTGAAATTAATTTTCATGTTTCCAAGACGAATTATAGAATTGAAGATGGAGAAGATAATAGCCAAATATTTTTTATAGAAGTAAGTCTCAGGCAAGGCAAAGAATCAAAAAGCCATATTAGAAGTAAAATAGGTGTTCTTCAAAAGTACAAGGTACGCCCATGAGAATTGAAGTAACAGGACGGAATGCTACACATCACTCACTACTTACAATATAACCAACCCAAATAGATGAAAATGTACCAGGAATATATCTATTCACAATGCAGGTTGAGGATAACAGACCAAATATGAATTCTCTCATTCTATTTTAAAGTTTGATTCAATAGCCAATAAAAATACAGAAGCTATGCTAACGCCAAAGCTAAAGGAGCAGTTCATTTCTTATATAATAATGAAATTCTGAATATAAAAGGCAAGAAATTACTGAAGATATTAGAGCAGGGGAAAAATCGAATATAAACGTTCCATTTTTCCTGAAACTCAATATTTTATTTAAACTCCTATTTAGAAAATTTCAAAAGGCACATTCGGGTAATAAAAACATTCCCAGCAATTGAGGCTTTACACCTTAATCCTTCCTTAAATCTATATTCAGTTTTGGTTTGTGTGTTGGCCGATTCCTTTGAGCATTTTGTTATCTTCATTTCGTAAACTTAAAATAATTCGTGGTCTGGCGGACATAGTAATAAATTCCCAATAGCACAAGCCTCGACGTATATTTATGAGTTGTATATAACCCTAATTAACCTTATAACTATTATGGCTCTTCAGACTGAATACAAATTTCTAGATGAAAACATCAAAGAAAATTATGTTTTTGATGAAGATAATGAAGATAAAAAACAACTAGTATATCGTATAGACAAGAAAAAATTAATTATTAATTTTATCCTTCTGATTTTTGTTTAAAAGAAATTGAGCTTAACGGATTTAAATTATTGCCAAAAGAAGTTTCAGGAAAATGGATATATTAAACAAGGCTTGCTTTACTATATTAATAAAAAAATTGAACGTTTTAAACCAACTTCATTTGTTATAGATAAGAAATCACGAGTAACATAAAAAAACAGGTAAGAGAACTGTGTTTACATTGAATTATACAGACCTTGAGTATTTCAAAGATAAAATAACCGATCTCTCAAATGAAAATAAAAGGGATAGAAGTTATTTTGCTGATGAATTTTTTTATACAACTTACCCGGCTCGTACCCTGAAACGAAATTATCATCACAGCAAAGATTAAATAAATTCTAGCAAGTCTAGATAAAAGATGTGATCGAAAGAATGAACCTGCTGATCTGAAAAGATAGAAGAATTTTTATGAGACCTTACTAAAAACAAAATATAAATATGACAGCTATAAACTCAAATTTATTACCAGGACTAAGGTTAAGATTGATACAATTACCGTCGACAGTATTCTAGAAGATTTGAAGGTAAACTTGCAAAGAACACCTGTGAGAGCAATTGGGGGCATTTCCCAAAGAACTTATTTCTCATTGATTCAAATTACGTCAAAGCAATTCCTGAACTGAATGTTGTATTAGCAGGCGCAAGAAAAGTGGATTTTGGAATGATTGACGCTCAAGGTTACTTGGATATGTTTGAAATTAAGAAGCCACAAACTGAATTGATTGCACCAAAACAAGATAGAGGAAACTATTACTGGCATCCAAATGCAACTATGGCATTAGTACAAGCAGAAAAGTATCTTTATTATGCAGAAAGCAGGCGAAAAATCTTGGAGGAAGATATTGAACGCCACACAAAACATCGGGTAACTGTCAATTAAGCCAAGAGCATATATTATTATGGGACACTCTAGGCAACTTAATACGAAAGAAAAACAAGAAGATTTTAGAGTTCTGAGATCATCATTGAAAAATTCAGAAATTATTCTTTACAATGAATTGTTAGAGCGTCTTAAAAATCAAAAAAATAAAGTGTTTGGTAAAAGAGCCTCCTTCGTCCGGCATAAAGAAGTTTCATGGCGCAAGCCTTGTCGCATAGCCTTTAGCGTTAGCCATGCTTGTGGCTGCTACGAAATAGGTTATCATCTGTTGGTAATATTATTATTTGTAAATTACTACTTTTCTGAGCAAGGGGTGGTGTATATTTATAATGTTGTGCCACACTTTATGAAACCTCAACTTCTAACATTTTTACTCTTGTCACTTACTGCTTGTGGACAGAACGAAGAAAACCGCAAAATATACCAAACAGCACTATTTTGACACAACTCAAAAACAGAAAACACCTATGTCGGATTATTTACCAACAATAGAAAAGCAAATCCAGTTCGCGAAGCGATTGATGAATGAAGAGTTTTCTTGGAACCCTATTAACGAAACCGCACCGTTTGGCAACGACGATGGCGCTGACGCTTGTGCAGGTTTCAAGGAGTGAGACAGTCACATAAAGCTGATAATCCGAAAAGTTTTAACAGAGCAAATTGATAATTGGGGTTATCCAACTTTTGACATAAACGAAACCAGTTTTGAAAAACTCAAACCTTATTTAAAACAAAGCGAACTGGGAAGTAGATACATGTCAGGTATTGATGCTGCAATTGTGGCTATAGCTTTCGGACAATTGTATTTGGAAGGTACAGTGAACAAAGACTTTAATGAAATCGCAAAAACTGCGATAAAAAAGAGAGCTTATACCACAATTATTAGCTCTTTGGGGGACACTTATAAAATAGAACGTGAGACACAGCTCAATAAAATGTTGGCTGCTTTAAATCAAGTGGACTAAAAGCGGTAGAATCTTTGTCGCATATCCTTTAGCGTTAGTTACGCTTGTGCCTGTTCCGAAATACGTTATATTCTGTTTGCAGTATTATTATTTGTAAATTAATATTTTTCTGAGCAAGGGGTTGTGTATATATATGAGTTAGCTGCAATTTTAAATTGACATATGTTCAAACTTTTCAGCTCTCCTTCATTCGAACCTGAAATTGATGCAAAGGCTTTGCAAACAATCCTTGACGAAATCGTTCTCCGCGCTTTCAAAAAAGGTTTACTAAAAAAGGCAATTATGGTTGGCGCAACGACAACAATAAATTTAGACAAGCAATTGGTTACACGAGATTGAAAAGACAGCCAGGGACCTTCGTATGGGGAGTTAATATGACTTATTCCCGTTGTTCGTTCAAATAAAATAGAGTCTTACAAAACGGACAAAAGGTTTCTAATGCATTTATCGGAAGGTACTGACGAGATCGAAATTCGTTTACGGTGGTAACAAAAAATGGCATAGCAACACATTGGGGATTTAAAAAGCAAAAAAAACCATTACTAATCTCTTTGACAGATGTGAAGAAAAAATCTTCGAGTCGTTTGACAAACAAATTCAGTTGAACAACTTATTGAAATTGCTCAACAACAAGCAGCACATGTAAATTTTTATAACATTCATTTCCCAAAACCTCAATTTGTTTTAGCATTCTTATACGCAAAAGCAAACGATGTTGACAAAGCAATGAAAGTTTTTGAAACATTGGAGATGAATCACTTTGACAAGAGTGAAGAGATAGGAGAAAAATTAAAAGCAAAGCTGCTCATGCTGACAGCCGGAAAAAACGGCACTTAACAAATAAGACTTCGTCGGGCATGAACTGCCTTCGATGAAGTCCCATGTTTTACAACTGATGACTGAATAATTGAGTACTATGGGATTTGAGTTAAAAGAAAGATTTACGAAAATAATTACAGCCAACATTCATTATATGACAGACAAAGAACTCAAAGAGATAGAACATCGAGCTAATCAAGCTACAAAAGGCCCATGGAAGGCTTATATTGAAGACCGAGATCACGAAAGCGGTAGTAGCTTTATCATGACAGCAGGCTCAGACATAGAGTTAATTGGAGCTACGGAGGCTGACTACGATTTTATTGCTCATGTCAGACAGGATATTCCAAAATTGCTTCAAGCTCTCAAAGAATTAAAGCAAGAATAATTCATGCTGTCAGTGTTCGATAAAAAAAGTTCAACCCCTGCCAACCTTAGTATGTTTTAATTATAAAAGTACTGCTATCCTGATGCAACTCGGGATATTTAAGCTTATCAAAATTGAATATTTGTTATAGATTTATTGTTTGTAAGTGCTGAGTTAAAAAACTCAGGATAGCGCAACTAACGGTTATGGATAAGTTAAGAATAGCTGAGGGATTTTTTAAGGGGCTTTTCGGATACTTTTCTAAATGTTATGTGACATTCAAAACAACTCTATGCTTACCAGGACGCTCCACATTATTTTTGCTATATTACTTCTTCAGAGTTGCAATGTTTCAACTTTCAAATTTCGGCAGGACCAAAGTATTGACCCTGCTACAAGAGAAAAAATTAAAACACTCAATGACAAATTGTTTAATGGAGTCACTACTAATAATTTGACTGAGGTAAAATCCTTAATGTTACCTGCCCTTGTTCAAATTGGAAGTGATATAAATAAATTAATCAACCAAATTAGCGGTCTACAGATTGATAATTACAGCATACTTGACGAATATTCGAATCATGCTTCTGCAACAGGAATCGCCGAAACGCTCCCATCAGGAAATAATGATGATAACGATTAAAATTACATCTTTACTTATGCATGCCCAAGCAAAGACTCTTATGTTTCATTGCTTTTATTAAACAACTTCGGTAACCAGTTTTTATTAACGGCAGTTTATGGCAATTATCCAGACGGGTGGAAACTAAATATTTTAAAATTTGGGCAATATATTCTTCGGAAAAACTGCGTCAGATTATTTTAAATTGGCGCAAATGAGTTATAAAAAATCATATTTAATAGATGCAGTAAATAATATTTCATTGAGTAATGTGCTTCTACGACCCGCAGACACTCATTTACAATTTGTAAAAGAAAAAGAGATAAAAGATTTTGAAGATTCACTCATGCAAGAAGTAAATGCCAAATACCAATTTCCTTTAACAATTACAGCCATAGACAGTAAACCAAAAGTGTTTCGAATTTTTCCGCAAGTAATTAAAGAAGGCTTTTTTCCAATGGTATGTTATACCACAGACATCAATCTTAAGGATACGGTAGCTTTAAGGCTCGAAAATGAAAAAGTTCGGAAAGACGTTGACAGCATATTTACGGGGATAGACAAGGACAAGAAATATATCTTTTATTGGGCTTTTAATAAAATGCCCGACGGGAAAAACCAGCAAGAACGTTACGGGTTTATTGATACTTTGTCAGACAGATAACGTTCACTGCTATACTGAGTTTGTAACTCAGGATATTTAAGCTTATCAAAATTGAATATTTGTTATAGATTTATTGATTGTAAGTACTGAGTTAAAAAACTCAGGACAGCGAGTTTCATTACTTTTATTAGCTGCCGGTTAAATTTTCTCCTTCTTTTTCCAACCGTGCCACGGTTCTTTTGGCTGCTGCCAGTCTTATTTTTTTATTCTTGATTACCATTTTTCCTTTTATCCAATGTTCGATCCTGTGATGAAACGGGATCACTAAAGAGGCCACCATTACCATTATCAATAAAGTGTACAGGGGTGAATCATTTGTTACTCCGGAAATATAGGGGTGTAAAAAAAGGTTTATAAATTCAAAGAAAAGTAATAAGCCCAGCACACCTAAAAAGCGAATCCATTTTTCATTGACAATAACCGTGCGGCTAAGTAACAGAAAAATAATAATAAAACATACAATGGCAATGGCTATAATGGCGAACTGTATATTATTCCTTCGTTGTTTTTTTTCAGCAGTTTTTGCCAGGGCTATATTCTGCTGGCGCATGCTTTCATCAAAACTGAGGCTCTGTATCTCTCTTGCTTTTTCCTGGCTAAATAAACTGTCTTTAGCAGCAATGGTAGCGCTTTGGTATGCAAAGGCACTATCTACATTATGTATAGAGGTGTAATAATCCGTCAAAAAATTACTGGCATTCATCACTCTTGCAGTAAAGTCTCCTTTTTTTCCGTATGCCAAAGAAAGTTTTGCATAATACAAGCAGGAATCTGTTTTACCTGCTCTGCGGAATAATTTAGCCATACCGAGATACGTCTCACACAAACCATCTTCATTATCTGCCTGCAGGGAATAAGGTAAACTCAAATTATAATTTCCCATAGCAATAACATCCTGCCCCATCTTTGAATAGATATTGCCCAGGTTATTTAAAGCTATTCCTGTACTACCTATATTCTTCAGTTCCATTGCCAGTTCGTAAGCCTGGTTAGTATATATCCTGGCAGAATCCAACATATCCAGCTTTTCATAACTATCTCCCAGGTTGCTCAGGCAGATTTGAATCCCAGTCTTGTTATTCAGGCGTTGAGCAATTGATAGCGCCTGAAGTTGATAACTAACAGACATGCGATAATTACCCTGGTAGTCATAATCCGATCCAATGTTTGACATGGAAATATAAATCATCCTTTCATCTTTCACATCTTCTGTCATTTTCAGGCTCGCTATATGAAGTTCTAATGCTTTGGGATAATTCCCGGTACCATCAAAAGCAATACCCATCCTGTTCAGGCTTACCGCTGCACCTTTTGTAAAACCAATTTCCTTTGCAAGTGCATATCCTTGCTGTGCCAGCGACAGTGCAGTATCCGGTTTATTGTACAAATAAAGGCGTGAGAGCTGGTTAAGCAATACTACACGGCTGGTATCCTTCTTTCCGTTTTGTAACAATTGTTTTATACTGTCAATGGCATTGGCTTGTGCATGTACAGTATTTGTTTGCAAAAAATATATTGCAAGGAAGAAAAAGATGCCTTTTTTCATTGCTTGTAAATATGAAATGGTGAGGTTCTAATATTGAAATACTTCACTAATATAACTGGAAAGTATCATTTTTTTGAAAGCAGGTCAATTTAAATGTTGGTGATAAGGTGCGAAGTCCTGTGAACTTGCTCCCTTCTTAGTCCAAGCATAAAGAAGTTTCATGGCGCAAGCTTTGTCGCATAGCCTTTAACGTTAGTTATGCTTGTGGCTGCTACGAAACATGCTATCATCTGTATTTGCATACATTTTGCCTGTGAACCTCAAATATTTTACGGAGCAACGGGTTTTTGAACGCTTACAAGTATCTCGGAATGTGCTGATAATGTTAGTACGGCATTAATAAATATATAGCCGGTACCATTAGCGATCTTTCCCTGCAGCCGCCTGTCTTCATTACTGTTGGGATCGTTTTTGGAATCGTACAAATTGCAGCCTGGAACGGACGCGAAATCCCCGGCAATACGGTTGCAGTCAGCATCAGCCGTTGAGCCTGTAGTTGACAAAGAAGCATAAACGTAAGTATAACCGGTTGCCTTATCTACAGCCAGGTAAGTAGTTGAATATCCTTTTATCTGGTATTTGCATTGTAGATATCTATTTTATCGTTTGTGACAACCAAGCTGATCCTTTAAATCAGCAAAATCATTTTTACAGGCTTCTATAAGCGTACTTATATCATTCGCAAAATCGCTCTGTGCATTTACGGTAGTTTTTAAAGATGAAGAAAGTATAACCAAAAAACTAACAAGAAGATATTTAAGAGATTTTCTCATGGCAATTAATTTATAAAAGATTAAACACAAAAGGCACAAAGGCCAAAACTACTTACTGCTATCCAAACGATAATTCATGCAGTTTTATTATGATACAGTGTGCAACATGAGTTGATTAATTGAAGTAGTCAAATAAAAAATAGTTGCTTATATTACTAAACCTGCAGCACCAGGCGGTTAAAAAAACTGGCTGCTAACAGATAATAGAAACGTTTGTTTGTCTCATCTGAAACAGGTAGACTAAAATTCCTCTTCTTAGTCCAGGCATAGAGAAGTTTCATGGCGTAAGCTTTGTCGCATAGCCTTTAGCGTTAGTTATGCGTGTGCCTGTTACGAAATACGTTATCATCTGTTTGCAATATTATTATTTGTAAATTAATACTTTTCTGAGCTAGGGGTTGTGTAGTTATGAGTTAGACAGCAACATCCCGCGATGCATCGGGTCTAATGTTACCACAAATATCATCAGGCAGGATCTACCCCCGGCAGAGTAATTTTTCTTCTCTTAATTACCTTCTTCACCAGCGCATGCTCTATGCCTTTGTTAATAGGGCTCAGTGAAAAAATAATCACCATTTTTACTATCAACGAAATGAAATATCCTTGTTCACCAACAAGATGAAGGGTAAAGTGAAGAATGGTATCTTCCACGATAAACATCACAATGGCAATTATCAAAGTGAGTGCTTTTGCCTTGCGACTGATCCTGGTGATGGTGAGTTCATCAATAGTTTCCTGCAGCTCGATGTTCTTTCGCTGTATCTCCTCTTTTTGTCGTTTGATAATGATGTTTTCTTTCCGGGTTTGCTCAGCTTCGAAAATAAGTTTCGCATCAGCCAGCTTTCGTGCATTGTCTTCCTCCAGCACTTTTTCGCGTATTTCATGAAAAATCTCGTAGTGATGCAAGCTTATCGCAGTTTCATTCATGGCTTTGTACACTTTCGAAAGAAGAAGATGCACCTGGTAGATTTTAGGTTTTAATTTTATCTTCTCTGCCAGCTCCAATCCTTTGTTGAGCACATCAATTGCCTCTTCCCACCTGGACTGCCGGATATAAATCTCCCCAAGGTTAATGTAACTGGTAACAACTGCTCCTGTAAAATTATTCTGCTCACGAATTGCCAACGCCTGCTTGTTTAATTTTTCTGCTGCTTCAAGATTTCCGATATGTAAATAAAAATTTGCCAGCTCAGACCAGGAATTGCCGATGTGGAGTGGAGCTTCTATCGTTTCAGCAACTTCCAATGCTTTATTGAAATACTCAAGTGTCTCCACAGGCTGATTAAGCCGCATTTTAATTTTTCCCATTCCATGCAGAGCATAGATGTTAAAATAGTGATTGCCACTTTCTAAACTTGCTTTGTAACCGGCATTGAAAATGGAATAGGCTTCGTCATAATTATGCAATTCAAAATTTACATTACCAAGAGAATTGCAGCTCCCTTCAAAAAATATAGGGTAACGCCTGTTTCGTTTAAAATAGTCGAAAACCGGGATCAGGGTATTCAGCGCCAGGTCAAAATTGCCCATTGAGCGGTATATCACTCCGGTTAGTAACGAACAAATTTCAATGCCGTCCTGGTCATCATATTCCCCGAATGATTTTCGCAATCCCGAAACCATCGGAAGGGCCGTTTCATGATCGTCGTTCATAAAATAAGATGTAGCCAACAACAATTCAGCATAATAAAATTTAAGCGAATCACGAGGCACATTTTCTTCTGCCCATTGATAAAAAGACCGGGCGCATTCTTTTGAACCAGCCGTCGCCATGGGAATAAAAATTGTGCAGACCTGCGGCCAATACTTATTAATATCGGGATCTGCACAAAGCTTTACTTCATCCAATAACTTATTGACCTTTTCCAAATCTGCCATGACACTAAAATAGATGCTTTTCTTTAATTTTCGTGCTATCGGGTCTTCATGCGTGGTAAGCGCAGAGGAAATCAAATAGGATTTGTGCGACATTGTGTGAAGTGAAAACGCCGGACTGACACAACAACAATTCCGCGCCATCGTCAATGCCCGAACGTAGTCCAGGCATAAAGAAGTTTCATGGCGCAATCTTTGTCGCATAGCCTTTAGCGTTAGTTATGCTTGTGCCTGTTACGAAATATGATATCATCTGTTTTCACGCACCATCGGCGGTCTCTTTTAATCTTTGTAATGCTTTAATTTTGAAAGGAAAGATCAACACCAGCATAGAAATGACAGCGCTTAAATTAGTATTGATATTTGTATTGACAAATTGTTTTGTGACAGACATTACTGCACAATCTTTACAGAATGGTAAAACAATACCGGGCGATACATTGAAGTGGGAATATTTTACGGGAAAGCCAGACAGCAATTCAAATTACTGGGCCGAAACTAACTGGAACGTATATTATAAATATAAAATACGCTCATTTCATATGGATACAGTTACAGTTGATTTAAACATATGGCATGTTTTAAAAGAAAATTCCTGGGTATTGGAGGATAAAGAAACCGAACAATTACTGCATCACGAGCAGGGCCATTTTAATTTAGCAATAGCATGTGAAGCCGAATTTAAAAAAGCCGTAGATACAACTATACTGCGTATTTATAATTACAAGCAAAAAATTGATTCAGTATTCAACACAGTTCTTAAAAACATTACTCAGTTAAATGCTCAATACGATAAGGAAACAAACCACATGTATAATATAGAGCAACAAAAGCAATGGGATGAAAAGATACATATGTTGATAAGGGATGCGGAGTAACAAACAGGTTGAATTGAATATTTGTTATAGATTTATTGTTTGTAAGTCATGAGTTAAAAACATCAGGACAGCACAACTAACGGTTAGTGATAAACTAAGAATAGCGAGGGGCTTTCAGAAGTTCGTGTAGGTTTATAAATCATGAGCAGGAATTATTAAAAAAAATGCTGAGATCTGATACTCTTACTGAAAAAAGAATATCATTTAAAAAACTGACAGATAATAACCGATAATGAGACATCATACATATAAATAAACAATGGAAGTACATCACCATCCACATGTAGAAAAGAAAAAATTCAAAGAATATTTTCTGGAGTTCTTAATGATATTTCTTGGCAGTAACACTTGGCTTTATTGCAGAGAATGTTCGCGAAGGCATAAGTGATAATAACAAACAGAACGAATATGTGCGTTCGCTTTATGATGACATGCAACGCGACAGTACCAACATCAGTACAGCAGTTCGCTTTGACAGTTTGCAGATAAGCGGGATAAATGAATTGATACATATTATCAATCAGCCATTGCCCGACAGCAATGAAATAAACGCGGCTTATTTTTTTGCAAGACTTATTACCAGAACAAAGGCTTTTGAACAGGCCGACCGTACGATACAACAATTAAATAACTCCGGAAACTTCAGGCTTATTAAAAATACAGCGCTTGCAGACAGCATTATAGAATACGAAAATAACGTGGCCACTTATAAAGATAATCACAGTGTAGGGATGGAGGAACGACGCTCTTTGTATCCGTTTATTTCTATCATTTTTGATGCAAATGTTTTTCAAACGATGGTAGACAGTGCCAATCGCATCACAAGAACTACAGGGATACATAGCATCAACAAAAGCAATCAACAATTAAACAACCAGTTCATTTATTATTTGCACCAGGAAAAATCTACCATAGCTGCAGAAAAAATCAATCTCTTGAAAATATCAGCGTATACTTCTGTAATAAGAAAAATTATAGCAGAGAATTATAAAATATAAGATTAGAAATAATGGAAGTACATCATCATCCAAAAGCAGAAAAGAAAAATTTCAAAGAATATTTTTTGGAATTCTTAATGATATTTCTTGCTGTAACTATGGGATTTTTTGCAGAGAGTTTGCGGGAGCATATCGTAGATGGCGAACGTGAAGAACATATGCCCAAACATTATACGAAGACCTTAAAGTAGATACAACTTTATTGAATGCAGCTATCAATGAGAAAAATTTTGTAATCCCCAAAATAGATACTTTCCGGATGCTGGTTCATACAAAGGCTATTGATGAGCTTCCCGCAGGTACATGGACATATTTTGGAAGATTTGGAACAAGAAAGCTAAACGTATCACTTCAGGATGCTACTCTAAAGCAATTGTTAAGTTCCGGCGACCTTCGGTTATTTCAAAAACACAATGTTGCTTATGCTATTGCACAATATGACCAGGCAGTACAAGACATGCGTGACGCTTTTCCTTTTCTGGATTTAATCTACAGCGACCTGGTTAAAGCAAGGAATAAAATATTCGATGCCTCCTACATTGACGAAATCATGGGGCTTACTATCAGCGCTGAAAAAATTGATTCATTTAAAAAAGAATCATTTCCGTTGCTTTCAAATAAGAAAGAAGATTTTATACAATACGCCAATCTCTGTCAGTTGCAATCGTTTAATCTAAAATTAATATTGACAAGAATAGAAGCGGTTGATAAAAGAGCCGAAAGTTTATTAAGCTTATTAAAAAAAGAATATAATCTTCAATAACAATGGAAGTACATCATCATCCCACAAGTAGAAAAGAAAAATTTCAAAGAATATTTTTTGGAGTTCTTAATGATATTTCTTGCAGTAACAATGGGATTTTTTGCAGAAAGCTTGCGGGAGCATTTGGTGAATAATGAAAAGGAAAAGAATTATATGGAAAGCATGATAAAGGATCTTAAAAAAGATACTGCTTCAGCTAACGGAACTGTAGCATTCCAGGCTGTGCTTATAAAAAAAATAGATAGTGCATTAAACATCCCTGTAGAAAAACTAAGCGATATCAGCACACAGGATACATTCTATCATCATTTCGTTTATTTCTATTCGTGGATAAACGTCTTTACCCGCTATGATAACACCATTACCCAATTGAAAAATGCAGGCGGGTTCAGTGTCATTCGTAAAAAAGCAGTTATTGATTCAATTAGTGATCTTAATATACTTTATGATGGGGTTATGATCAACTCAAACTTTTATATTCAACGGTGGCAAAGGCTGGATGAGTTTGCCATGCAGTTGATCGTTTTGCCAGAGGGTTCCGGTGATATTCACGATTCCATGTACACAGGATACCCTCATCATACAGAGATGTTCACCCGTTATGACCGTCCGCTGCTGCAACAGCTTTATTCCTTTATACGGTTTGAAAAAAGTGATATAGAAGTTAACATGTATTTTGAAATACAATATAGAGACAAGGCAGCCAGGCTTATTGAGTTAATAAAAAAAGAATATGATTTGAAAGATGAGTGAAGAAACAAAACATAGAAGAAAGTCCGGAAGACAACAAGTCTGAAAGTCAGCAAGAAGATGTGACTGCTTCTCAACGACAAACTATTGAAACCTGAAAGCATGAAGCACAGACATGAACTCCAAACTGCAAACTCAAAACTTCAAAAGAAATGGAAGTACATCATCATCCCAACATGTAGAAAAGAAAAATTTCAAAGAATATTTTCTGGAGTTCTTAATGATATTTCTTGCAGTAACACTGGGCTTTTTTGCAGAAAATATAAGAGAAAATTTTGCAGAACAAAGCAAAGCCAAAGAATTTGCTGTATCATTAATCAAGGACCTGGAAGCAGATAACTCACTTTTGAATACCAGAATTGAAATTCAATTATGGAGAGAGAAAAAGCTTGACTCTCTTGCGAAAATGCTTGCCAAACCTTTGCTGCCGGCGCAATACAATGATATATATTATTATTCCAGGTTCCTTTTTCTGCCAATACCATTTCCTAACTCGGATGCAACTTTCCAGGAATTAAAAAGTTCCGGAGAAATGCGGTATTTTAAAAACACGGAATTACAATCACAAATTTCCGGGTATTATGTTCTTAGTGCTGTTTTAAAGAATGAAAGCGATTTAACTATGCTTGAACAGGAGGCATATAAAATAACCTCTCAAATTTTAAAGGAACAATATTTTTCAGAAACAGTAGGTAATACAATGGAGGAAATTAAGCATTCAATCCTTAGGCTGAATCATCCAACAACACTGCTTTCAACTGATCCTGTTTTATTAAACCAACTGGCATCGCTTGCCAGTATAGAAAAAAATAATTCGGTATTGTTACGTGGTCTTGCCTCTGATGCGCAACTAAAAAATGGGACAGACCTTATTGCAAGTTTAAAAAAAGAATATAATATTAAATAATGCCCGAAGACCAAAACATACCGCAAGAAAATTCTAAAGAACAAATTGCAAATTTTAATGAAGAAGTTGCAAATGAAAATATCTCGCAAGAGCAAGCCATTGAACAAACTGAAACAGGAATCGTTACATCAAACCTGCCTACCGGACAGGCAGGCATCACCACATCAGAAATCGAAAACATGGAAGTACATCACCATCCGACACGTAGAAAAGAAAAATTTCAAGGAATATTTTCTGGAATTCTTAATGCTATTTCTTGCAGTAACACTCGGGTTTTTTGCAGAGAATATCAGGGAAAGCATAACAGATAGCCATCGTGGCAAAGAGTATATTAAAAGTTTAGCTCAGGATCTAAGAACGGATACTGCAAGCCTGAATGGTCATATTCATGCCTGGTCCGGGCAAGTGGATCGTACAGATAGTCTCATTAATTTGATAAAACATAATATCGGGCGCCAGCGATCAGCATGAGTTTTACAGACTGATTTCTTTAAATATGGGGTACAATCCTTTCAGTTATCACAGTAAGACGATTGATCAATTAAAAAGCTCAGGCAGTTTCCGGCTGATTGGCCCGCAATCGCTTTCTGAAAATATAATGGACTACGATAACTTAATAAGAAATGACTTACTGGATGTTCAGAAAAAATTGTCTGATGCACTTGAAAAACAAACAGCGTTTCTGTACCACCTGATTGATTATACTGTGTTCCCTGCTTTCGATTCACTGAGTCTCTCAATTGATAATCATTTCAAAAATCTTCCTGACAAATTATTAGTTAATGCTGATGATAAAATAATGCTTAATGAATTCCTTGGGATTTTATGGAACAAAAGGAATGTCATAGGAATAGAAATATTCTTAGCAGAACAAGCGAAAGAAAATGCTGTTAACTTACTTAAACAAATTAATAAAGAATATCCTGAAATGTAATTTATGCCTCCTGCTACCCGCAAGTATGTTTAAATTATAAAAGAATTGTTATCCTGATGTTTGTTCCGTAAGGAACTTCTTTGGAGCAACTCAGGATATTTAAGCTTATCAAAATTGAATATTTGTTATAGATTTATTGGTTGTAAGTACTGAGGTAAAAACATCAGGACAGCGCAACTAACGGTTATGGATAAACTAAGGATAGCTGCGGGCAACCTTATTTATAATCAAATTGAAAATAGGAACAGTCTTTTTTAATAAGGTAATAAGGTTGGATAACTAATCTGATTTCTTCACTACTAAGGTTTAGTCAGGATCGCTTTTTTATAAACAACCCTTCCTTTTATAATTGTTGTTTCAATATTAATATCATCATCAAAGATCACAATGTCTGCATCTTTGCCTGGTGCCAACGAACCTTTCCTGTGTGATATTCCTAATATCCTTGCAGGTGTTCCGGTGATCATTTTTATGGCATCGATCAAAGGAACATCAGCCATTGTCACCATTGTTCTTACAAGCCGGTCTGCAGTGGCAACGCTTCCTGCAAACGCAGTTCTGTCCGGCAACTTTGCCACACCATCTTCCACAATTACTTTCATACCATGTTCAACACTGCCTAAAATACTTTCTGTTTCATCCGTTCCTGCTGCACGCATTGCATCTGTGATCAGCGCAATCCTGTCTGCACCTTTAATTTTATACACAAGCTTTAATAAAGGCGGAGGAAGATGAATGCCATCTGCGATTATTTCAACATCCATTTCATCAATAATGTATGCGCTTTCAATTACGCCTGCATAGCGATAAGCATTTCTTCGTGTAACACCCGACATGCCGGAATATAAATGCGTGATGAGCGTATAACCATTGTTAAATGCTTCAAGCACTTCTTCATAAACAGCATCGGTATGCGCTATTGCCGGCAATATATTTTTTGATCGTACATAACGACCGAATTCAATAGCACCTTTTAATTCAGGCGCTGCACTCCAGCGTTTCACACAGGAATAACGGGAAAGAATTTCTTTGTACTCAGTCAGGATCAGGGTCTCTTATAAAACGTGCATCCTGTGCTCCTCTTTGATTCATTGCGAGGTAAGGGCCTTCCAGGTGCATTCCGAGAAATTGTGCACCATTTATATTTTTTTTATTTGCAGATTCATATACTGCAAGTGTTTCCAGTAATTCTTCTTTGGTGCCCGTTAATGTTGTTGGCAACATAGACGTAGTACCATACTGCACATGTGTTTCAGCAATCTTTAAAAAAGCATCTTCACTTGCATCCATAAAATCATAGCCGCCGCCGCCATGAACATGTATATCAATAAAACCCGGTGCAACATATTTTCCCTCCGCATTTATTTCAATTGCATTTTCAGTTTCAATATTCTGCTCACTTACTTCAGCAATTACATCACCTGTAATAAGAATACAACCGCCTTCAATAATTTTAAAAGGCGTTATAATTTTACCGTTATATATTTTTAATTTTTGAGGAATTCATCAGTAACAGGAATTTTTATCCTGGATCAATTGTTTTGATCATGTAACAGCGATGCCGAATCTTTATCAAGATAAACAATACAATTTGCATGCGTTTGTAAAATACTTGCAGGATAAAGATTGCTTACTGTTTGCTCCAAACAATTTTTTACAGCTATTGCTTTTCTTGCATCCGGCACAGAGCAAATAATATTTTTTGATTTCATGATCTGTTTGATGGACATACTGATCGCTTTCTGCGGCACATCATCTATAGTTTCAAACCAGCCTTCACCCATTTGTTGTTTTCTGCAGGCAGCATCTAAATTAACAACAATGTATGGCTCTTCTGTTTCAAAATCTGCAGGCGGATCATTAAATGCAAGATGCCCGTTCTCGCCGATGCCGACGAGTGCTACATCAATCGGATGTGCTGCAATTAATTTTCCAAGACGTTCACATTCCTGTTGCGGATCTGTTTCACCATGTATTAAATATGCTGCCTTTAACGGAGAAACTTTTGAGATAAATCTTTCCTGCAAATATTTTCTAAAGCTTGCAGGATGTGTTGCAGGCAACCCGATATATTCATCAAGGTGAAACATTATTACTTTACTCCAATCTATATCTTCTGATACAAGTTGTTTCAATGTTTCAAACTGGCTCGTTCCTGTTGCAAGAATAATGTTTGCAGTTCCGTTTGTTTCAATTGCTTCACGAATAAATTGTGCAGCCTGCATGCCTGCAGCTTTTCCAAGCTCATGAGGAGTATTATATATTTCAACTTTCATTGTTTATATATTGCTAAAAACATTTGATACGGATAGCGGTTCATAAAATTGTCACATCAATTTTGTCGCTGCCTTTATCCCCAAGCTAACCTTAGTAAATTTAAATTATAAAAGTACCTCTATCCCCTACCCGTAGTATGTTTAAATTATAAAGGTAATGCTATCCCAAGTTTGACGCAAGTTTTGTCGCATAGCCTTTAGCGTTAGTTGTGCCTGTGCCTTTTATAAAATACATTATCATCTGTTGCAACATTATTATTTGCAAATGAATACTTTTCTGAGCAAAGGGTTGTGTATATTTATAAGTTAGTAGTAATTATTAAGCGAGTTTGGGAACCAGCTAAAAAATTATCCGACATAATAATGGATTTCAACTTCCAAAATTTTAACTATGCCGCAAAAAGGACAAATACTAAAAAATCCGGCCACCGGGGACATTTATGAGTATTCAGAGCTATCCAAAGACACAAACGGTGAAAGAATAACTATGAAACAAACACTCAATAAAGGACAACTATATCCAAACCATTTTCACTCTTTACAAGATGAATGTTTTGAAGTGCTTGCCGGAAAGCTAACCATTTGGTCGGAAGGAAAAACAAAAACACTATCCCAGGGGGAAAAAATGATACTCCCCAAAAATAAACCTCATAATCATTACAATAGTGATGATGAACCAGTAACTTTTATTCAAACCATTTCTCCTGCTTTAGACTTTGAGTATTGGATGGAAAACATTATAGGTCTGACGACAGACGGTAAAATACAAAATGGAAAGGCTGGCTTTGTTCAAGACCTGGTAACTCTGAAATATCTTGATAGCAAAACCTTTGATGCGAATATCCCAATAGTAATTCAAAAAATATTAATGAACTTAGTTGGGCCGATAGGCAGGCTATTTGGCTACAGGGCGATTTATGAAAAATATTCAGGAATAGAAAAATAACTACCGCTAACATTATAAAAGTACCCACTGCTATCCTGGTGTTTGTTCCAAAGGAACTCTCCATAGGAGTTCGATGAACCTTCGGAGCAACCAGAATATGTAAGCTTATCCAAATTGAATATAGAATACTTTATTTTTGAAGCGAAAGACAACAGTACATAAACCCATTGGTAACTCCCAAAATTTATTGAGCAATGCTATTAAAAATAATTTCAACTGCCCTGGCTTTGGCAGCGTTTATACAAATAGCATCAGCACAGGAAACAAAAGCAGATAGCTCATCTTCTAATTGGACAAGCCATTTTCAATCAACTGTAATAGCTCAAAAACATTCTGGTTTTAAATCTTTATACAGTGGTGAAAACAGCCTGGCAGATACCGTAGAACCAATAGCCACAAGCCTTACAATTACTTTATTTTTAGGAAGAAAACTATGGAAAGGTGCCGCATTCTATTTTAATCCGGAAGTTTCAGGCGGTAAAGGATTGAGCTTTGCTACCGGTGTAGCAGGCGCCTTAAACGGGGAAACTTATCGTGTAGGAGCTGTGGAGCCGCAGGTTTTTTTAGCAAGGGCTTATTTGCAACAGTATATTCCATTGGGCAATACCACTTATGAAAATGTTGATGACGATGCAAACCAGGTAGCCGGTAAAATACCAACCAATAGAATTACAATTAGTGCAGGCAAATTTGCAATAGCTGATTTTTATGATGACAACACTTACAGTAAAGACCCACGTACACAATTCTTCAATTGGTCGTTGTGGGCTAATGGTGCATGGGATTATCCTGCCGACACAAGAGGTTACACACTGGGAGTAGTAGCAGAATTAATAAAACCAAAATGGGCAATTCGTTTATCGAGCGTTGCAGTTCCCCGTATTGCCAATTATCATTTAATGGAATATAAATTAAGCAAGGCGCACTCTGAAACTTTAGAATTTGAACATAAATTTTCTATCAACAAACGCCCCGGTAATATCAGGTTTATTGCAAGCAATACTAATTCCCAGGCTCCCTCTTATACAGATGGATTGGAAGCCATTGCTAACAACAACACTTTTATATTAAATGTTATCCAGGGCAATGAGGAACATAAATCTTACGGAGGGCAAAAATTTGGTTTGGGTGTAAACATAGAACAGGAGCTGACTGATGAGATAGGCTTCTTTAGCAGGGTTGGCTGGAACGATGGGAAAGATGTAACATGGTCATTTACAGAAATAGACCAGGGTGCAAATGCAGGCATATCTGTAAAAGGCACCGGGTGGAAACGTTCAAATGATGTATTTGGATTTGCCGGAGCTCTCAATGGTATTTCAAACGGCCACCAGGCTTTTTTAAAAGCAGGCGGTTATGGATTTATTATCGGCGATGGTAAATTAAATTATGGAAACGAAGGTATTATCGAAACATATTACAATGCAAAACTCACCAGGTTTCTTTGGCTAACATTCGATTACCAGTTTGTTAGTAATCCCGGCTATAACAAAGACAGGGGACCCGTTCACGTTTTTGGAATAAGAGGGCATGTGGAATGGTAAATAAAACGCAAAAATAAAAAAACCACCTTTATGAGGCAGTCTGGGTGCACTTTGCATCAGCATCTATTGCTTACAAAAATATTTATTCAAACAATTTTCCTCATTTAACTCTGCCAAATATTAAGAATCTTTTTTAAACTTACTCATTACAAAAAGTATAATAATTATAATTATCACTACAATGGCAATGCCTACACCAACTCCTGTTTTAAAGATATCGCCTATTGCCTGGCAACTGCTAAAAATGATAGAAATGAAGAATAGGGGAAGATACGCGGAGGCATTGTTTAATTTTCTCATATAACTATCGTTTTAAATTTAAAGTTAAGTAATTATCCAGATCAAATTTAATTATGGCCTGACAGTACATGTATTTACGCTAACCCGTTTATTACTTATTCTTTTTGCTGCATTAAATATTCCTCACTATTATGCTTTTTGTAGAATTATTTCCAAGTTGTGGGGCGTAATTAAAATAAAAATCTTTTGAAAAAGATGGCAGCAAAGTTGTGTATTCTACAATGAAGATTTCTTCAAAAAAAATCAAAAAAAATTAATCATGGCAACAACAACAAAAACACCTGCTAATTTTGGTAAAGGGGCAGATGATTCAAGATTACTTGAATTCTTTACAGATGAAATAAAAGATATTTATTGGGCTGAAAAGCACATTACAAAGGCTTTACCTAAAATGCAGAAAGCGGCTACTTCTCCTGAATTGCAAAAAGGTTTTGCCGATCATTTAAAACAAACTGAAGGCCATGTAACCCGGCTGGAGCAGGTTTTTGAACTACTGGATATAAAGCCGGTTGCCAAAAAATGCGAAGCGATGGCAGGTATTCTAAAAGAAGGTGATGATATTGTAGCGGAAACTGAAAAAGGAACGTCAACCAGAGATGTTGGCCTTATACTCGCTGCTCAGAAAGTGGAACATTATGAAATATCAACGTATGGCGGCCTTACACAGCTTGCTAAAACATTAGGCAGAGATGATATTGCAGATATTCTTTATCTCCACACTGGAAGAAGAAAAGACAACCGATGAAAAACTTACCGGTATTGCTGAGAAAAATGTAAATTATGCGGCAGCGGAAGAACTGGTATAGTCGCCTTAAGAGTCACTATACAATCTTTAAAAGCCACCTCTATTTGGTGGCTTTTATTTTAAAGAATAATGGCAATTATAAATGGCGAAGTAACATATCCTTCAATATAAAATAAAATAAATGAAAAAAGATCCATCCAAACAGGGTTTTTTTGAAAACCTTGCCTCTAAAGCAACGTTAGCTACCGGAAGTACTGCGGCAATAATAATTACCTTTGGCTCCGTAATAGTGTGGGCAATCTGCGGCCCTGCATTTCATTATTCTGAAGCATGGCAAATGGTTATAAATACAGGAACTACTATCATTACTTTTTTGATGGTGTTCCTGATACAAAAATCACAGAATAAAGAATCAATGGCTGTACAATTAAAGTTGAATGAATTAGTAGCAGCACATGAATTTGCCAGCAACCGGTTTGTAGACGTAGAGAATATGACAGAAGAAGAATTGAAAGTGATACAAAAATATTACTCAAAACTTAAACGCAAAACAGAAAAAGAAGAGTCCCTGCAGCAATCGCATTCAATTGATGAAGCCGAACAAATGCATCAGCGTAAAAAGGATATTGAAGAAAATGTGAAAGAAGACATACTCGAACACAAACAAAATGACTAACTCACACCGGATAATTATTTGCGCTTATGCTATACCGTTACTTTGTTAGAAGAAAGAGTAATCCTCCGGGAGCCGGTGTTCGCCCACGGCAAAAAGGTCAGGTAATCCATTTCACTTTTTAGAATGAATAATTTTCTGGATAAGTATTTGATATTGTATTAAGCATTAATGTAAAAAAAATACTATGGCTAAAACATCTAAACCAAAAGAACCAACCGACAAAAAAATTGAAAATCTTGCGCCACACATGGAAGATGGAACGGATCAGTTTCTGACCACCGACCAGGGTTTAAAAATTAATGATGATCAAAATTCGTTAAAGGCAGGAGAAAGAGGCGGAACATTATTGGAAGACTTTATTCTTCGGGAAAAAATTACACACTTCGATCATGAACGAATCCCGGAACGAATAGTTCACGCCCGTGGCTCGGCTGCTCATGGATATTTCCAGGTGTATGAATCCATGTCAAAATATACCAAAGCCGGATTTCTGCAAGACCCTTCGGTAAAAACTCCTGTGTTTGTAAGATTCTCTACAGTGGCTGGTTTCAGGGGCTCCGGTGACCTTGCAAGAGATGTACGCGGTTTCTCAGTTAAGTTTTATACAGATGAAGGAAATTATGATCTTGTAGGAAATAATATTCCTGTGTTTTTTATACAGGATGCTGTAAAATTTCCAGATCTCATTCACGCAGTAAAGCCTGAACCACACAATGAAATACCACAGGCCGCATCTGCACATGATACGTTCTGGGACTTTATTTCATTGATGCCGGAATCAATGCACATGATTATGTGGGCAATGAGCGACAGAGCGATTCCGAGAAGCCTGCGAATGATGGAAGGTTTTGGTATCCATACATTTCGTTTTATTAATGCGCAAGACAAAGGATGTTTTGTAAAATTTCATTGGAAGCCTTTATTGGGTGTGCATTCTGTAACATGGGACGAAGCTTTAAAAATTAATGGTAAAGATCCTGATTTTCATCGCCGCGACTTGCATGATGCCATCGAAAGCGGCGCTTATCCTGAATGGGAATTTGGTGTACAGATCGTACAGGAAAAAGATGAGCATAAATTTGCTTTTGATTTATTAGACCCTACCAAGATAATTCCCGAAGAAGAAGTTCCGGTAATGCGCATTGGCAAAATGACTTTGAACCGCAACCCCGAGAATTTTTTCGCAGAAACAGAGCAGGTGGCTTTTCATCCGGGGCACCTTGTACCGGGTATAGATTTTACCAACGATCCTCTGTTACAAGGACGTTTGTTTTCTTACACTGATACACAATTATCAAGATTGGGAAGCCCCAACTTTCACGAGATACCGATAAACCGTTCTATAAACACGGTGCACAATCACCAGCGTGACGGGCACATGCGCCAGCAAATAAATAAGGGGAAAATTGCGTATAACCCTAACTCGTTAGGTGGCGGTTGCCCCTTCCAGGCGAAGATGACCGAGGGCGGATTTACTTCTTACGTTGAACGCATAGACGCAAAAAAAGTACGGGCAAGAAGTAAAAGCTTTTTTGATCATTTCAGCCAGGCAAGATTATTTTATATGAGTCAGAGTACGGCTGAACAAAATCACATGGTGGATGCCTTAAGCTTTGAGCTGGGCCATTGCGAAACCGAGGCTATACGTATAAGAGTTGTTGGCTTACTTACACAAATTGATAACGACCTTGCGGCCAGGGTTGCGGATAATCTCGGCATAAAAGTTCCCCCGAAGCCGGAACAGCCGATAAACCATAGCTACGGAGCCGACGCAAAACCAAAAGATTTTCAACCTTTTTTTGTAGAACAGGCTGTAGAAAAATCAGCAGCATTAAGCATGGCCAATACAATTAAAGACACCATCAAAACAAGGCAGGTAGCTTTTCTTGCAACTAACGGTGTAGATGACTCGCTAATGAAAATGAAAGCGGCGCTTGAAGCAAAAGGCGCTATCGTAAAAATTGTTGCCTTAAAGCTGGGAGTATTTACATCGGCAGATAATAAACAAATAAAAGCTGACCAGGCTTTTTTAGGATCATCGTCTGTTTTGTTCGATGCCCTATTTATTCCCGGCGGCAAGAATAGCATTAACGCTTTAAAAAATGAGCCCAACGCCATTCTGTTCATTAACGAAGCCTACAGGCATTGTAAAGCAATTGCTGCAACTGCCGAAGGAGTGGATCTTTTATCATCAACTTTTGCAGGAGAAAAAATAAATAGTGAAGACGATGATAGAATAACCTCATGTCAGCAGGCATTGTGACCGGAAAAAATTATACATCCGCAATTGCTTCGTCTTTTATTAATGCGATAGCTCAACATCGTTTTTGGGAAAGAGAAAAAATGAGCAAAGTGCCTGCATGACATTGCGAAATTCGGATGAAATTACAGCAATAGTAAAGCCCGGGGTATACCCCCCTGCTACTCTTAGTCTCTTTAAACTATAAAAGTACTATTCAACTCAGGTATTTAAGCTTACCAAAATTGAATATTTGTTATAGATTTATTGTTTGTAAATACTGAGTTAAAATCTTAGGAGACTGCAACTAACGGTTATGGATAAACTAAGAATAGCAGAGATTAAAACTTTTTACATTATTTCAATATTATCTTTTACGATATGAACTGGTAAAAAAATAATCAACTGTTTTATTGAAAGAATTAACATGTTCAATCATCGTTCTATGCCCGGAATTAGGAATAATCCACAAATATGCCTGTGGAATATTCCTGTACATTAATGTAGTGTGTTCAATTGTAATTACATCGTGATCACCTGCAATAATCAGGGCAGGACATTTAATGGCTTGCAACGAAGAAAGCTCTATATCAGGCTGAAACCAATCCAGCATAAATAACTTTTTCTTATTCCTTTGGGCAAGTGATCCAATCATATTAGTATTATATAATTTATAGGTTGCATAATCTTTTTTCCAGGTTTTAGTGTCTACGGCAGTAGAATCCGGCCAAAGATTAGCTCCGGTTGCAGCCAGTTTAATTACCTTTTCAGGATACCTCATAGCCAGTAGAAGCGCACTAATTCCTCCATCGCTCCAGCCAATTACATAGGCTGCATTTATATGCAAAGTATCCAGCAAAACAGCCGCGTCATCGGCCAGCATTTCAAAACTTAGTGAATCACCACGGTCTTCAGATTTACCCTGGGCACGGCTATCAGGTACAATTACTTCATAATCTTTCGAAAAATAAGGAATGTTTTTTTCAAAATTTTTTATACTTCCACCATTGCCGTGCAGCATTAATAGCGGTTTTCCGCTGCCATAAATTTCGCAATAGATTTTAATGCCCCTTATATTGTAATACTTTCCTGCAGCAGGGTTATTACCATAGCTAATTGGCTTAATACTTTGGCAAAAACAAGTAAAGCCAATAAGTTGAAACAAACAACAGATAACGATTGTATTTTTCATATACTAAATATAAATAAATTTGATTTATCAACTTTCAACTATTGCAGTAACCATATTAATTCTCAGCAATGTTTTCTACTGCCTGAGTGGTTGATGAGAAAAAGGAAAAAAATTTTGTCGCATAGCCTTTAGCGTTAGTTATGCTTGTGTCTGTTACGAAATACAGTTATCATTTGTTTGCAATATTTATGCAGGTAAGTTGGCAACCTGGTATATTTAAGCTTATCAAAATTGAATATTTGTTATAGATTTATTGTTTGTAAATACTGAGTCAAAAATATCAGGCGGCGTGACTAACGATTATGGATAAACTAAGAATAGCGGGACCGTGCTAACTTGTGGCTAACTATGACAAATTAATTTTGACATTCAATAACAACTAAAATGGACAAGAGTAGAATATATAAAATTGTTTTTGCCAGTGTCTATCCGTTGTACATAAAAAAAGCGGAGGCAAAAGGACGCACAAAAGAAGAAGTTGACGCCATTATTTTTTGGTTAACGGGTTACAACAAACAAACATTGCAAAAACAAATTGACAAGAAAAATGATTTCGAAACATTTTTCGCTCAGGCGCCTGCACTTAATCCGAATGTGTCAAAAATTACAGGTGTAATTTGCGGATACCGGGTGGAAGAAATTGAAGACAAACTCATTCAAAAGATGCGTTATTTGGATAAGTTGATTGATGAATTAGCTAAAGGGAAAACAATGGAGAAGATATTGAGAAAGTAACCCCCTTCTTAGTCCAGACATAAGAAGTTTCATGCCCAGGCTTTGTCGCATAGCCTTTTACGTTAGTTATACCTTATGCCTCTTTTGAAACACAGTTCTTACCTTATCAAAACTCTTTTTAATAAAAATAATTTTTATGCCGACTTTGTTATTCCTAAAACAATTACACTAGCTCCGGAAGCTAGATGCAATATCGGCAGTTTCTTTAAACCCAGATATACGAATTGTTTTAATTTTTACAACCCTCATGAGGTAGTCCTTCTTTCCCACCCTGTTGTACGTTAATTGGCCTTTGGGATGTTTACACGCTTGAAAATGGCGACAACAGCAAAGTTGGAAAAAGGCTCATAATATTTAGTAAATATCCAAAAAAAAACTTTCCTTTGTATTGAAAACTACCTCAGAGATCAAAATTAATTGACACTATGAGAGTACTTTTCATAATATTGTTTTTTGTTACATCCTGCCTTTTTTCTTCTGCTCAAACAGGTGTTTCCGTACTTACCCAACACAATAATCTAAACCGTACTGGTTGGAACAATAAAGAAACAATTTTAAATCACACCAATGTTACAGCAGATAAATTTGGTCGGCTTGGCACATTTAACGTTGACGATCAAGTTTACGCCCAACCTTTAGTTGTTAACAATATTACTGTCGGTGGCCATACCGGCAGCGTGCTGTATACGGCTACCGTCAATAATACTGTTTACGCTTTCAATGCTGATGACCCAACTGATACAGCCTTTTTGTGGAAAGTAAACTTAAATCCTACTGGTCAAAGAGCTCCGAATACTGCTGACTTAAAAGATTTAGACTATGGTTCTCCATGTGATGGTAATTACAGGGATTTCTCAGGCCAGGTCGGCATAATTGGAACACCGGTGATTGATACTGCCTCAAATACGCTATATGTCGCTACTAAAACAATTGATAATAGTGGAAATTTTTACGATTATTTAAATGCGTTGGATTTAAAAACCGGTCAACACAAACCAGGAAGTCCCCACCTTATAACGGCACAGGTAAACGGCACAGGTAACGGAAGTGTAAATGGACAGATATCCTACCAGGCTAAGTATCAGAACCAGCGACCTGGCTTGCTTTTATACAATAATACTGTATATGTTGCCAGCGCTTCCTTTTGCGATTGGGGACCGTACCACGGATGGATATTAGGTTTTGACGCTTCCATCACTTAGTCTCAGAATATACCTACAATACAACTCCTAACGGTGGACTCGGAGGTATCTGGATGGCCGGGCAAGGTATATCAGTTGGCCAGGATGGCAATCTTTACGTAGTAACAGGTAATGGTACCACCACGCCAGATAATACTAACGGTAGGAAATAGAAGCTCCAGCCTCATAAAACTCACGCCACAGCTAACACCCCTTGACTGGTTCACACCAGCCAATTATGCTTATTTGGACTTGGAAGATCTTGATTATGGATCTGATGGCGTACTAATAATTCCAAATTCCAGCACCACCATTTCCGGATCAAAAGAGGGAATTTCTTATGTGGTTGATTACAACAACATGGGTCGTTTCAATTCCACGAATAGCCAGGTAAAAGATACCCTCGAGTTCAATCCAAATAGAACCGGCTTTGTCCATGTTCATGGCTCCCCGGTATATGCAAAGTTAAACGGGCAGGAATTTGTGTATGCCTGGTCAGAGAGTTTTAACCTTCGGCAATTTACCTTCGACAGGGCTAAGGGAACTTTTCTGAACTCATACAAGCAGGGGCCCAGAACACTTGATAACGGGATGCCGGGTGCTATGCTTTCCCTATCATCAAACGGACAGGATACATCGTCAGCAATTGTATGGGCGTGTTTCCCCAGTTCCGGTAATGCTAATCGCCAGGTTAGACCTGGTACTTTTGCGGCATATCAGAGCAAATGATGTTTCAGGTAATGAGTTATGGAACAGCGACCAGAACCCACAGACGTAATAGGGAACTTTGCAAAATTTAATAGCCCTACGGTTGCCAATGGAAAAGTATTCGTTCCAACGTTTTCTAAATCCATAAAAGTTTATGGGCTTTATCCACCGGATACTGCTACATGCATCAGTAACGGTACCGGCCTGTTAGCTGAATACTTCTCGAATTCGCCATCCTCAGCACCTTTCCCCTCTGCCGCTACGATTACAAAAACAGAACCAACTATTAATTTTAACTGGGGTTCCGGTAGCCCCGCAGGGAATCAGCCTCGACTCTTTTAAAGCAAGATTTTCAGGTCAGTGTGCAGAGTCTTGATGCTGGCAAGTACACTTTTTATGTTACATCAGATGATGGGTACAGGCTTTGGATAAACAACCAGTTAGTGATAGATAAATGGATGGACAAATCAGTATCTGAGGACAGTGCAACCATCACTTTGCGCAGATGTACAAAAAATTTTATAAGACTTGAGTATTATGACAATAATTCTTCTACTGCTACTTGTATATTAAAATGGGGCGGGCCGGGTATCGTAAAGCAGGTAATACCCACTGTTCAGTTGTACCCTGAGGATTCAATAAAATGTATTAGCAACGGTACCGGCTTGTTGACTCAATACTTTTCAAATACTCCCCCGTTAGAGCCTTTCCCTGCTACCCCTACGCTTACAAAAATAGAACCGAATGTCAATTTTACCTGGGTTTTTGGTGCGCCTCCGGGAATTAGTGTTGACTCTTTTAAAGCACGATTTACGGGTTATCTTCAAAGCATTGATTCCGGTGAATACACCTTGTATGTTACCTCAGATGACGGCTACAGGCTTTGGATAAACAACCAGTTGGTAATAGACAGGTGGATAGACCAATCATCACCCAATGACAGTACAATTGTCACCTTACCCAAGTGTACAAAGAATGATATAAAACTTGAATACTACGAAAATCAAGGGAACGCAAATTGCATACTAGAGTGGAGCGGGCCTGGAATAACGAGACAGGTTATTCCAATCTCCCAGTTGTATCCTGCGGATACTACATTAAGTCCTCCTGATACAATAAAATGTGCAAGTAACGGCACCGGCCTGTTAGCTCAATATTTTTCAAATACACCATCTACCGCACCTTTTCCAGCTACTCCTACCCTTACAAAAACAGAACCAACCGTAAATTTTAACTGGGGCTCAGGTGGGCCTCCCGGAATTAGTGTGGACTCTTTTAAAGCAAGATTTACGGGTTACGTGCAAAGTGCTGACTCGGGCAAGTACACCTTTTATGTTAGCTCGGATGATGGCTACAGGCTTTGGATAAACAACCAGTTAATGCTTGATAAATGGGAGGACAAACAACTATCTGAAGACATTGCATTTGTTACACTATCGAAATGCGCTAAAAACACTATAAAGCTTGAGTACTATGAAAATAAATATAATGCTGTTTGTATTCTTAAATGGAGTGGGCCTGGTATAAACAAACAGGTTATTCCTACCTCGCAATTGTATCCGGCAGATAGCACAGTAATTCCCCCGGATACAACGAAATGTATTGGTAATGGCACCGGCTTGTTAGCTCAATATTATTCAAATACACCATCTACAGCTCCTTTCCCTTCTACCGCTACCATTACGAAAACAGAACCAACCATCAATTTTAACTGGAAATCAGGTGGCCCTTCGGGAATTAGTGTGGACTCTTTCAAAGCAAGATTTACGGGTTACGTGCAAAGTGCTGACTCGGGCAAGTACACCTTTTATGTTAGCTCGGACGATGGACACAGGCTTTGGATCAACAACCAGTTGGTAATGGATAAGTGGATAGACCAATCGGCACCGGAAGACAGTGTAGTGATAACCTTAGCGAAATGTACAAAGAATATTATCAAGCTCGAATACTATGAAAATAAATGGAATGCCAGTTGTGTGCTGCAATGGAGCGGGCCGGGTATAAACAAACAGGTTATTCCTACTTCGCAATTATATCCGGTAGATAGCACAGTAATTCCCCCCGATACAACGAAATGTATTAGTCATGGCACCGGCTTGTTAGCTCAATATTATTCAAATACACCATCTACAGCGCCTTTCCCTTCTACCGCTACCATTACGAAAACAGAACCAACCATCAATTTTAACTGGAAATCAGGTGGCCCTTCGGGAATTAGTGTGGACTCTTTCAAAGCCAGATTTACGGGTTACGTGCAAAGTGCTGACTCGGGCAAGTACACCTTTTATGTTAGCTCAGACGATGGACACAGGCTTTGGATCAACAACCAGTTGGTAATGGATAAGTGGATAGACCAATCGGCACCGGAAGACAGTGTAGTGATAACTTTAGCGAAATGTACAAAGAATATTATCAAGCTCGAATACTATGAAAATAAATGGAATGCCAGTTGTGTGCTGCAATGGAGCGGGCCGGGTATAAACAAACAGGTTATTCCTACTTCGCAATTATATCCGGTAGATAGCACAGTAATCCCCCCCGATACAACGAAATGTATTGGTAATGGCACCGGCTTGTTAGCTCAATATTATTCAAATACACCATCTACAGCTCCTTTCCCTTCTACCGCTACCATTACGAAAACAGAACCAACCATCAATTTTAACTGGAAATCAGGTGGCCCTTCGGGAATTAGTGTGGACTCTTTCAAAGCAAGATTTACGGGTTACGTGCAAAGTGCTGACTCGGGCAAGTACACCTTTTATGTTAGCTCGGACGATGGACACAGGCTTTGGATCAACAACCAGTTGGTAATGGATAAGTGGATAGACCAATCGGCACCGGAAGACAGTGTAATGATAACTTTAGCGAAATGTACAAAGAATATTATCAAGCTCGAATACTATGAAAATAAATGGAATGCCAGTTGTGTGCTGCAATGGAGCGGGCCGGGTATAAACAAACAGGTTATTCCTACTTCGCAATTATATCCGGTAGATACAACATTATTAATATCGGGAACTCAATTATTCACGGACATAAGTAGCCACCAGATTGACAACAAGGAATTTATCATTTACCCGAATCCTAACGGCACGCATACTCTGAATATTTCAACAAACGCAAATATTGGGCAAGGCGGGCATCTTATGATCTATAATACCATGGGACAACTAATACTCAGTATTACGATTTCCGACGCTGATAAACAACGGTACGGAGTATTGACAATCCCAATTTCGCTTTCCCGCGGTGTTTATTTAATTAAATTATTCACCGATAATAAAATGTACTCTTCAAAATTTATAGTATTGTAATGCGTTAGGTCACTACAAAAGTGCACAAGGAATTAATTTTTATGCCAAAGGTTGGTCTTCTTAAAACCATTATGCCATCACTTAATCTAACGTAGGTGTTCCCACTCTTTTCCAAACCAAAAACCTACCCACTCGTGAAGGTCTGATCTCAAGATCACCGGCAAACTATTTCTATCTTTCCATTTATATTTTTTATAAAAAATAAATACTGTAATTTTTTAGCCAAGGCATAAAGAAGTTTCATGGCGAAGGCCTGATGTTCCGGGAAGCTTTGGATGCTGCCAATAAAACTGGAATACCCTCACTGGTATCGCCAGCCGAAACCAAGATGGGCAATTATTATTTTGAAACCGGGCATTATGATGAATCGGAAATGTTACATAAAAGGGCCGCAGACACAAGAACAGCTGATAAATTAATAGGCAGAGCCATTAGCAACTATATACGCCCGGGTGAAATCAATATAAAACAATCGCGTCCCGATGAAACGATTGCAGTTTTGAATAAAGGGCTAGCGCTTGCTGAAGAAATTAAAGTGAAGCCTAAGATGTGCCAACTGCATTTATTGCTTTCTGAAATTTATCATAGTAAAAACGATGTAAGCAGAAGCCTTTTTCATTATAAACAATTTCACTCCCTGCAGGAACAGGTTGGGAAGGAGGACAATGCGAAGAAAATAAAAAATATGAAGTTGGTTTTTGAGGCCGAAAAAAAAAGAAATAGTACCATCAAACAACAGAAAGCCGAGATTCAAAAAAAGAATATTGAATTGCAGGATACAATTGATGAACTGACCATCACAAAGGCAGGTAAAAAAGCAAAGGCATTTACTTTATTAATTGCTGTTGTGTTTTTCATTTTTGAAGACAGCATCCTTCATTTTATTTTTCATTTTGTGCCTGCCAATAATTATTGGCTTTCGCTGAGTATTAAAATGGTTTTTATTTTTTCATTGCAACCCATTATGCCGCGATTGAACATTTCCTTGTTAAAAATGATTACGAAAAAGAGGAAGGCTTTGGAAGAAGAATATATGGACAATGCAGTATTAACTGATTTAGATTTTGCAGCATAGCCAGGATAATTTTTTTGGTCTCGATCGTTTTAGATTTTTAGTAAAAAAAAGTTTTGATCAAGCCTTATAATTCTTTATAGGGGTTTTTTCATGCACGTTGTTGTTCCCAAAACAATAACCTCCCTCCCTAAAAGCTATATAACACAAAAACCAGGAGTATGGAACTGAAACTACTGCAGGCATAGCTTTTTTGAGTACAGTTTTAAGATAGCGAATGCATGACAATACGTTGTAACTCCCTTAGTTAAGCAGCTTTAAAATACGATGGATTTAAATTTTTTTGTGCAAAATGTCTTACTTTTAGTGAAATAATGCATAAGTTTGGTTATTCATAAATTATTTTAAACAATTATTTCACTGCCAGTGTTGTAATCCTATAATTGTTGTAAAAAAGAGGAATTTCAGGATGTAGCTGCTTGTCTTTTTGCATACTACATTGAGGATAATATAACTGAATAAGATAAAAGACCATCCGGCGGCTTACCACATTACGTCCAAAACTAGCGCTTGTTTAAATTTAGGCAAATTGACTTTAGAAAATATTCTCTGAGATCCTAAGAAAGCATGATTTTATACTTGTTAACTATTAAATTTAATTTATGAAGCACAGTTTCAATTTTTCCGCATGGAAGTCAATTCCCCTTATTGCAATTCTTATTATTCTGAACACTGCTGTGATGGCGCAGGTAGATACCACCAAACCAGCACCGGTGGATACCAGTGCCACTATGATGGCTGATACTACCAACCATGCACCAGCTGCTGTTGCTACTACAGCCGCCTGCCACCACGAATGAAAGTGCTGCAAAACCAAAGCATTTCAGTATATATGCCGGTGGGAATTCTAACACAATGTCCGGCTCTACTGAAAAATACAATGCAAATTCAGGTGTTGGCTACCACTTTGGGGTCGCCTGGGAAAAAGGCGGTTTCCTTTATTGGCAGTTTGGACTAAGGTATAACAATGCTGTTTACGGTTTCAATAGTAAGCTAACTTCCCGGGATACGGGTGATCTCAAAGTACAAGCCCTCGATGTTCCTTTAACTTTTGGTGTTAACTTCCTATCGTTTGCCAAGATAGTTTCTCTTCGTGCATTTATCAGTGCAATGCCCTCTTTTACCCTTGGTGTTAGCGATAACCATTTTGGTGTTTCAAAGGATGATGTCAATTCATTTATATTTTATGGTCAGATTGGAATAGGAGCAAATATTGCTTTTGCATTCGTTGATTTTGGTTACAATTATGGAACATCAAGCCTTATGAAGCATTCCACCAGCAATACTAATCCGGGCCAGGTATTTCTGAGTTTAGGAGTCAGGTTCTGAAGAATCAGAAGAATTAAAAGTCATCCTCTTTTATAAACAGAGTGAATGAAACCGGATTTCAATATTCACCCGTAGTATGTTTAAATTATAAGCTTGAATATTCCTGGGTTTATTCCAGATAAAAAAAATTCCTTGCGCGATCTCGGCGTATACCTTCAAGCTTATCTATACTACCATTTGTTATAAAACACTTATCATTTGTTAATTTCTAAATTACTCTTGGCTGCCGTGGTGGAAACTCAGGCAGTGCATATCCTACCGTAAATCACGATCTCTTTTCGTTTTGCCATAAACTTTAGAAGAGGCCAACATGGGCATAAATTTGAATCACCGCAAAGTACCATACCGGCATCATGCATTTTCGTCTACGGTATACTGTTTGCTAAAAGAATAAAAATATTTCTGTCAATATTTAAAATAAGTTCTGAATGCACCATCAGTAATAGTATGCATTAAGCCAAAATGGTCTATAACAGGCCCACTGAAAGTTCCTTCTACAAGTCTCGTTGCACTATCGTAAGTGGTAACAATAATGGTAAACGCCGGAAAACTGTCAGAAGCAGACAGATTTCCTGTCATATCGAAATGTCCCATGTATCCGATAAAATCCGTGCTGCCGGTAATGCCAGGAATGTAGTACCCTGAAGATAAAACATGATTGATTCGGGCTATGTTTAACTCGAAAGTGATATTCTTTACTAACGGATCGTTACCCGTTCCATATACCTGCATAGCATATACGACATTGGAAGGGTAATTCATGTTAACATTAGTACTTAACACACCACTATCGAGTATTCCTTTTTGATGAATCGAATTATCTACAGTGTACTTCCAAAACAGCGGGTAATCCATCATTTCAGCAGTAACCGACACTATAAAACTACAACCGGTAGTTCCGTCAATATTAAATGGTATAACCGTAGTGTCTTCTGCTGCCGGGGTGCCTGTTCCGGCAAGTGTTATAATATAAGTACCGGCAGTGGTAAAAGTTCCCTTCGCGCCGAAACAAATACCATTTACAACAGGCGTCTGAATACTATATGGGCCAGGACTCACAACATTCAATAGAACATTTACCGTATTAGAAGTATCTAATGGTACTCCTGTTTTATAGTTACCGTTTACTATAGCAGCGCCGCAGTTTGCTGCCAGGTTAAAAATCGCAGAATCGGGCAAAATTGTAAAGAAACAAACACTCTCTTTAAAATGCAACGTAAACAGGGCCGCTACGGCAACTAACGGTGTGCCATAGCCGTTTATTTTTATTGCCTGGAGTCCTGTGGTCGTGGCAAAACCTGCAGCATTAAAATAATATCCATTTACTGTGTCTGTATAAATTGTATAAGAGCCTGTGTTGGTGATATCTGCCTCTGCTGTTATATAGTTGTTACCCGTAAACGCAATACCGGGCGAATAAAAACCCTTAATGCTGATGTTACTACAATTGCCCAGCGAATCTGTTAGCGAGCCCGATGCAAGTAAAAGAGTATCCCCTCCTTCAAAACTGTACTCCTTTTTGCAGGAAGTTCCAAACAATAAAATGCCGCTTATTAAAACATTCACAAGTAAAGAGTAATATTTGTGCATAGTAAAGTCTTCCTTGTAACATTTAACGGGCTTACCCGGCATATAGTTGCGTTTAGTAATCTTGTTTTAAACTCATAAGTATTATTTTGCCGGGGATCACTTGCGGCACAAACAAATTTACAAAAAGTAACTACGTGGAAATTTATGCAGGCGGTGGTCTTCCTGTTAATTCCCACGCACGGCCAACACCCATCCATTTCCATTTTATCTTTTCACAAAAAAGATACAGAAACATCGTAGTTCATTCTTTGAAAAGATAATGTAAGAAACGGATTAGTTGCGGAGCAATGGGATTATATTTATAGCAGCGTTAAAGACTATCGGGGAAAGAAAGGCCTGGTAAATATTGACTTGCTAATTGATGAAAATGGAATTAACTCATTGCATGGTTTATAAATCTACATTAACGCCCATAGTTCTCAATATATTAATTCCCTGGGGAGTTATCTGCCATAATGATTGCGTATGATTTTTTATAGTAACCTTTTTGTATTCCACCAGTTCCCTGCTTATTAAAGCGCTAAAAGATCCGCCTCTTATATCTACCGGTCCGAAAGGAATTCCCTTATTTTGTTTTGTAAAAGCCTCTATTAAAGTAACCATCATAAGCCTTGAAAGCAAGGGCTTTTTTTTCGTTGTGGAGAAAGAAATAACTTTTGCATCCATTTAAGAAAGGTACCCTTTTTTTTATAATAAAAACAATAATTAATCATGTAAACAAATTTAAAAACTTAAACCTTTTTTATTTCCTGTAACCCTAACCGTTATATCTTTTATTTTTCACGACTGAAATAAGTGGCTTTACTATAATATCTTTAAGCCCGCCAAATACAAAGTGCAGATTATTCTGTATATGTATAACACCATTATTGTAATAGAATACGCGAATACATAAAGTTTAATTTAAAGTAATAGCGTTAGTCATACTTGTGACTGTTTTGAAAAATGTTGTAATATTTGTACCGGTTTTTAAAATTCAAACCCTATAGTTAAATTCGCAGACTCATATTTAAATTCTTTCACATTCACCGAACGCTGCCCGATACCAATATGATTAAGCCCCTGCAGATAACGGGCTGCTATATAAAAAGATGGTATTACATGAACATCAAAACCCACCGTAGCGATGATACTGCGCTCTTCCACATCATTGGTTATATTGGTTACAGTACCGTTATCGCTTGCATTAGCATGAATTAATAATTCAGCCTGTGGCCCTGCCACTACATCAATAAAAGAAAAAACTTTATATTTTAATAAAACAGGTAACGAACAATAATCATTTGAGTATTTTATATTGACGCTCTTGTCCATTCCATTCCGGTGTATGTAGAAATAGCCAGGCTCTAAAAACAGATTTTGCGCCAACGGAACTTTTAATAATATTCCCACAGATATTCCGGCCATCCAGGAAGAAGGCACCGGTGAGGAAGGTGGAGGAACGCCTTTATTAAAATTCATATTTGAAAAATTTGCGCCCGCTTCAATAGCAAATTTTTTATAAGGAACTTCTTCAAACTTTTGAGCGAATGACTTACTGCAATAGAATAACAGGAACACCATTAAAATTGTCACTGAAGTTAATGCTGTATTTTTCCTTGCCATTTTACAATAATATTACCAATATTAGTATAAACCATATTCACTGGAAAATTTTATGCAGTCTCAATAGCGCCTCATACAAGGGAGTCTTGCGTGTACAACAATTTGTTTTAATTTTAAAAATACCGCCATCCCAATTAGGTACGGCTTTTAATTATTTAAAGACTAAAATATGATAACAAAAGATCGTAAAGCATTTTTTGCTCCCGAGCTTTTCATAAATAATGGAGTAAAAGACATTTCGTTTTATGAAAACGCCTTTGGAGCAGCAGAGCAGATGCGATTTTCTAATGATGATGGCAGTATTCACGTTGTAGAACTTTCTATTGACGAAGCCATATTTCATGTACACGAAGTAACAGCAAACCCATATAACTTTTCACCTGACAAAAACAACGGCACTACCGTGTGTATTGGCTTATTTGTTTCAGACGTAGACGAAGTAATGAGCAAAGCAATTAAAGCAGGCGCAATTGAAATAAGCCCGGCACAAGATTACGAATACGGTTACAGGCAAGGAAAAATTAAAGACCCGTTCGGACATTATTGGCAAATACAGAAAAAAATATCGTAACCGCTGTACAACATTAACAACTCACATTCGGCGTGTATACTACTTCGTTAGTAAAACCATAAATAGGTTTTATGTCGCTGGATTTATCGAATATCCTTTATCGTTAGTAATACTTCTTCCTGCTTCGTTAAGTTATCATCTGTGCAACATTCTTAATTAGAGGTTACTACTTTTTTGGAAGAAAAAGGGATGTATATTTATGAGCCACGCAAAATCTGTAAAACAATTATGACTTTATTAGCTGATAATTATAAGGAAACTTTGTCCAGTTGCTATTTCCTGGATCTTAGAAACTCAACATATATTACCCGGGAAATCAGCTTAAGTGAAGATCAGAAAAGCAGAAACAACACAACCAGGCTAAAGAAGCACGCCAAATTTTTGATGAAAATAAATGAGCATGTTAAAAAAGAACTGGATCGCCTGGGCAATGATACACTATTCTATTATAATGATACGGGTGATGGTCACTTATGCTTATTCTGGGATAAGACTCATGCCTGGACAGCCTTAGGTTTAGCATGCTCTCTCGCTATATTCTTAGAAGCTGAAATAAAAAAATATAATTCAAATAATCTGAAAACCTGGTCCGGGGAAATTGGTCACAATTTAAACTTAGGCTTTGGAATCGGGCTACATACAGGAGGAAGTCTTGTTTATAAAAATGAGAAAGTGGGCAGGAATTTTGTTTTTGGAATAGTGCTCAATACAGCTTCCCGTGTTGAATCATATACAAAGCAATTCACTGAGCTTTCCTTACTTTTTACGCATCATTTTTATACCTATCTTATCAGGCAAATTGATTATAAACCCATAGAAGAGAGAAAGGATTATAACTCTCTGCTAAAAAACATTACTCCTGTTACCAGTTATAATGTGGACATCAAAGACAGCAAATCCAGGGGCCATTTACTGTATTCAATTAACCCGGAGAAATGGAAATTATTTGGAAAGCATTAATGGTTTTGCCCCTTCTTAGTCCAAGTATGGAGAATTTTCATAGCGCAATCTTGTCGTATAGCTTCCCTGCTGGAGCAAGTCATCCAATTATACTATCAATAAAAAAGAAACTCAGCTATATTACGTCTCCTTCAATTGCGATTAACTATATCCGTTATATAGAAGAAACTAAAACAAATCATTACATTAGCAGAAGTATTCATACAACAAGCCAACCATCATAGCTCATCATATCAGACATATTAATTCATGGAAGTACATCATCATCCACACGTAGAGAAGAAAAATTTTAAAGAATATTTCTTTGAGTTCTTCATGCTGTTTCTCGCTGTAACTACAGGGTTCTTTGCGGAAAATCTGCGTGAGCATTTTAAAGAGCATAGGGATGGTGTTCAATACATTAAATCGTTTATAAGCGACCTTGAAGAAGATACTTCAGTTTATTCACATATCATCGGCATTTACCAGGAAAAAAAAGCAGCGTTTAATGAATTGAATAGCTGCCACGATTCCGTGAGGTTAAACCTTCCCTGCAACTGTTTGCTAAATCTTTACAGGCATTCAACGGGATTTCCTGACCTTATAAATGCCAATGGCACTTTGCAGCAACTCAAGAATGCCGGCGGTCTTCGGTTTATGGATCGGGAAGATGTAAAAAATATTTTACAATATGACGAGCACTTTCGCGGGGTTCAACTGAATGAAACGACGACAGTTCAGGAAACACAAACGCTGATAAGAAATACTGCTTATGAACTGTTTGATTTCAGTATTCATGAATCGAAGGTAAACGACTCTGTTGTGGAGAAGTTGAATACTCCAAAAAAAAATTTGTTTTCTGACAACAAACCTTTGCTCAATAAATATTTCAATGCGTTGGATGAATATCGCGGCATTTGTGACGATCAGATTATTGAAATTGAAAGTTTACAGGCGCATGCTACCTCGCTGATTACTTACTTCAAAAAGAAATACAGTTTTTAAAATGCCATGCATTATCCTCTAATTCCCTTGTTGGTGTTTTTACCAGCAAGTTTTTTGAGACGCATCGTGTAAGAAGATGCTTATGAAAAGACTAACCCCGGCAAGGAATTGCGATTAATCTTATACGTTATATAGATGAGACCCCGCCCGTGTTCGTGGCACACGAAACAATACGGCTGCCGTTTCGTGTACCACCGTGGCTATGTTAGAGCAAGCATCCAATTATACTATCAATAAAAAAGAAACTTAATTATATTATCTATCTTTCAATTGCGATTAGCCTTATCCGTTATATAGATGAAACAAAAACAAATAATTTACTTTGGCAGAATCAATACTGCTTCTTCCCTCCTTCTTTTATTTTGAAAAACTATCAGCTTCGACGACAGCATCAGCAAAAGCGTTTGGTGCTTCCTGGGGGAGATTATGTCCGATGCCGCCCGTGATAACCCGGTGCGAATATTTGCCCGAAAATTTTGTTGCATAGGAACTGGCATCAGGGTGTGGTGCACCGTTTGCATCACCTTCAAGAGTAATGGCTGGTATAGTAATCACCGGGCTCTTCAGCAAGTCGCTTTTCCAGGTCGTCGTATTTCGGCTCACCTTCGGCAAGTCCAAGTCGCCAGCGATAATTATGAATCACGATAGCTACATGATCAGGGTTTTGTAAGGACGCCGCACTGCGATCAAATGTAGTATCATCGAAGTTCCACTTCGGCGAAGCAATCTGCCAAATGAGCCTGGCAAACTCAGCCCGGTATTTGTCATAGCCGGCCCTGCCACGTTCTGTAGCAAAATAATATTGGTACCACCATTGGAGCTCAGCCTTTGGCGGCAGCGGCATCTTGCCTGCTTCCTGGTTGCCGATCAGGTAACCGCTTACAGAAACTATTGCTTTGCAGCGCTCCGGCCAAAGTGCTGCCATAATGCAGGCTGTCCGTGCTCCCCAATCGAAGCCGGCAATGATTGCTTTCTGAATTTTAAGTGCGTCCATCAAGGCAATAATATCGACAGCAACTACCGATTGCTGCCCATTTCGGAGCGTTTCATCAGAAAGAAATCGCGTGGTGCCATAGCCACGCAGATAAGGAACGATCACCCTGTAACCTTTCGTTACTAACAAAGGAGCTACATCGGCATAACTGTGAATATCGTAGGGCCAGCCGTGCAGCAGGATTACTACATTACCGTTAGCAGTACCCGCTTCAGCATATCCAACATTCAGGAGGCCGGCATCGATCTGCTTTATTGAATCGAAAGAAGTGTTCGTGTTGCGTTTAATTGTGGTTGCGTCTGTCGGCTTTGTCTTTCCCGGTTGTGCATCCGCTGGATCAATCATGGCGAGCGGGCCACCTGCAAGGGTTATGGCCGCAGTTCCTAAAAAACGACGACGATCATATTTGAGATCTTCTGACATTTACCTGTTTTTTAATTGGACTTTTAAAATCGATGCTGAGCATTCGGAGTGGTGAAACGGTGTACAATGTATACGCCATTGAACCTGATCTAACTAACGCAGTGACTTAAACGCTGCCCGCATCTCTTCACTAAAAAGTTGCGGCTGCTCCCATGCTGCAAAGTGTCCGCCTTTGTCGAGCTTGTTGTAATAAATGAGTTTGGGATATGCCCGCTCTGTCCAACTTTTCGGGGCTTGATAAAGCTCATCAGGAAAGGCGCTTACCGCAACCGGGATCGTGATGCCCTTCGGGGCAAAGAAGGCAAGCTTGCTTTCCCAATAGAGACGAGCCGAAGAAACGGCTGTGCCTGTTAACCAGTATAACGTAATGTTGTCGAGGATATCGTCCCGGGTTAAGCCTTCAGTCTTACCATCGAAGACCCTTGCAATGAGCGCATAACTGGTGGCATCATGGTCGAGCATCCAGGCAGCCAGGCCGACAGGTGAATCCTCAATCCCGTATAACGTCTGCGGGCGATTCGCCATCTCGCTGGCATAGCCCAGGCCGTGCTTGTAGAAAAAGTCGAGCTGATCCCATGCATGCTTCTCATCGGCTGAAAGGCCGGATGGTGGCGGTTCGTGGAAATCGAGTGCCTTCTCAATATCGGCCGGAACAGTGGCAGGCATGTTGGTATGAATCCCAATCAATTCGGGCGGTGCCTGCAGCGCCATCTGCTCCGTAACAGCATTGCCCCAATCACCGCCTTGCGCCACAAATCGTGTATATCCGAGGCGTTTCATCAACACTATCCATGCCCGTGCGATGTGTTGCGGGTCCCAGCCGGTAGTGGTGGGCTTCCCTGAAAAACCGTGGCCGGGAAGTGAAGGTATCACTACATCAAAAGCATCTTCAGCTTTTCCACCATAGGCAACAGGATCGGTGAGAGGGCCGATGATCTTCATCTGCTCGATAATAGAGCCTGGCCAACCGTGGGTGATGATAATCGGCAACGCATTCTTTTCTTTCGAACGAACATGAATAAAATGAATATCGAGCCCATCTATCGTCGTAATGAATTGTGGTAAGGCATTCAGTTTCGCCTCTATTTTGCGCCAATCGTAATCTGTTGCCCAATACTTAGCAAGTTTCTGCATCGTGGCAAGTTGCACGCCCTGCGATTGATCGGTAACCGTTTCTTTGTCGGGCCACTTTGTCGCCAACACACGTTGGCGGAGATCGTCAAGTGCCGATTGCGGAAAATTGATATGAAAGGGGCGGATTGCATCGGAGACCTGGGCATTGGAACTTAAACCTGACACCGCCATGATTGCACCGGTAATGATTGTACCGGCAAGATGATTTTTTTGTTTTTGCATCATATTATTTTTATAAATGATAAATAATTCTTGAAGGGCGTGACAAAGATTAGCTAATTGGAGCGGTAGCTTTGGGTCGAGTTTCTTGAGGAGAAAGAAATAAAATTATTTCTAAAATAATCCATTTTTTAAAAATTCAAAAATTTTTTAAAAGAAATTCCCACTACTATTCCTGACTTATTCCTTTATTGGCGCAGCGTCCGTGCTATCGATAAAAAAGAAGTGAATCATATTATGTAGCTTTCAATTGCAACTAACCTTACCCGTTATATATATGAAACAAAAACAAATAATTACATTCGCAGAAGCATTCATAACCCGAAATAAGCGGATGTTTGCCAACATGAGGAAGATAAAAAACGACACCTCATGAAGGTCAACCCGGCTAAACTAAACGCTAACTCGAAATAAATGAGCAACAACATTTCATTCCAGGCAATAGATTGGAATAACATAGAAAAAACTGAACATACAGGTGAAACCGGCACTTCATTTTGGCAAACACTTCAATTTGATAAATTGCGGATTCGTATAGTGGAATATTCTCCAGGATATTTAGCGGACCATTGGTGTCAAAAAGGTCATATTGTACATTGTTTGGAAGGGGAATTTAAAAGTGAACTTGAAAATGGAGAAGCAGTTTCATTAAGTAAAGGAATGTCTTACATAGTTTCCGATAACTTAAGTTCTCACCGTTCTGTTTCGTTAAACGGCGTTAAGCTTTTAATTATTGATGGAGATTTTTTAAAATAAACGAAATGAAAGTAATCAGGCTGAATCGTTAAAAGAAATTCCTATGGCGCAGCATCCTTGGGCTATCAATAAAAAAAATTTAACTATTATGTGTCTTTCAATTGCGATTAACCTTACCCGTTATATAGATGAAAAGAAAACAAATAATTTTATGCCAGCGTTGGCGTTTCTCCTTTCAAAATTAAAGCACTATAAAAACTAAAAGAGACTTCAAGGATCAGGAGTATATAACGGCAGCATGTGGCTTTCCTGAGATGTGTAATTATTTTCGGAAGACCAATGCCTGAAAAAGTATGTGTAACACTCCTTCCTGTTAGGTTTTCACTGATATTCCTAAATTAATTTTACTTTGTTTCGAAAGCGGGTGTAATTACCTTTATCACTGAAAATATTTCAATATTTATAAACTAATAAAATGCTGACAGAAGTTTTAAATTTAATTTTTGAAAGAGATCTAAAAAAATTAAAGCTGGAAATTGAACAGTACCAGGCTGAAAATAAAATCTGGGCAGTTGATAAGCAGATACCGAATTCTGCCGGAAATTTATGTCTTCATCTCGTAGGAAATCTTAATGCATTTATAGGTAAGGAACTTGGCGGAACAGATTATGTCAGAAATAGGGATTTGGAATTTTCACAAAAAAATATTCCCAGGGCTGAGTTGATTGAAAAAGTAGAGAACACCATTATTGTTGTTAAAAATGCTTTAGAGAAATTAAGCGAAGATGATTTGCAAAAAAATTACCCAACTGTAGTACTTGGGAAAGTGGTGAGCACAGAATATTTTTTAGTGCATCTTTCAGCACACCTTGCCTATCACCTGGGACAAATAAATTATCACCGGCGTCTTCTTGATGTAGTGTAGAGTAATAGCCGGAGCAACGGAATTTTTTTATATACTTTTGAAACATACCTAACTGCTACCTGGTACCAACACGCTACAAGCTATGACAGATAAAGCAATTCATAAACTGCTGACGTTTGCATTGCAACAGCCCTGGCGCTTAATACAATTATTCTCAAACTTTTCAGCTGAATAAACCTCGTCTAAATAAATTAGTATACTTTTTGAATAAAACTAAATTATTTAGTAATATTGCCAGTGCATGATAGCTACAAGGGCCGATATTATTTCGCAACTCCAAAAGGATATTCTTCCCCTACAGGGTTATGCCATACCTGTACAAAATAGAGTTGAAACCGGCCTTGGACCAGTCTTGAAGGCTTTCCCTTACCATACTTTTCCTACAGGAGCTATCCATGAATTTATTTCTTATTCTGCTGAGGCGTCCGCAGCCACGGGAGGTTTTATATCCGGTATTCTCGGCCCGCTGATGAAAGAAGGTGGCGTTTGCATCTGGATAAGTTCTTACAGTACCATTTTTCCTCCTGCACTCCAGTCATTCGGTATTGTACCGGAATCTGTAATATTTATTCACCTGAGGAAAGAAAAAGAAATGCTGTGGGCTATGGAGGAAGCACTCAAATGCGAATCGCTGGCTGCCGTAGTGGGTGAAATTCCTGAGATGAACTTTACCCATTCCAGGCGCTTCCAACTGGCTGTAGAAAAAAGCCGGGTAACCGGTTTTGTACTTAGGCATCACCCAAAAACAATGCAGGCCAATGCGTGTATAGCCCGCTGGCAGGTTATTTCACTTCCCGGCGAATCGGAAGATATGCCGGGCGTGGGCTTTCCTAAATGGAATGTGGAACTCTTGAAAGTAAGGAATGGGAAGCCCGGTAAATGGCAACTGGCATTTAAAGAAGGCCGGTTTTACACGGCTGAAAAAATACCCGTACTGCCACAGATCATAAAAGTAAAAACAGGCTAATGGAACAGAGATGGGTAAGTATATGGTTTCGTTATCTTACTACTGACTGGTGTTGCAGGCGTAACCCTGCCTTAAAAACTATTCCCTTTGTGCTCGCTGCGCCTGATCACGGGCGCATGCTGGTAACAGCTGCCAATCAGCTGGCAACTGAAAAAGGCATTTTTTCGGGAATGGTAGTTGCAGATGCAAGGGCAATTTTCCCCGGCCTGCAGGTTTTGGAAACCCAGGAAGGTCTTCCTGCAAAACTGCTGAAAGGGCTCGCAGAATGGTGTATAAGGTTTGCACCCGAAGTAGCGATAGATTTGCCTGGCGGCTTAATATTACATACTACCGGTTGTGCCCATTTGTGGGGAGGTGAAGAAGCTTACCTAACTGCCATGGGTAACCGGATTAAGGCACTCGGATATGATATTCGTATATCCGCCGCCGGTAGTATCGGTGCCGCCTGGGCTGCGGCACGTTTCACAAATCAACCTATCATTATCCCGGGCAAAGAATATGAGACTTTGCAGTCATTGCCTCCTGAAGCTTTACGGCTGGATGAGGAAACGGCACAAAAACTCGCAAAACTGGGGCTTGGAACAGTAGGTTCTTTTATGGGCATGCAGCGATCCGCACTGCGAAGGCGTTTTGGCCCGCAATTACTAAGCAGGATGGATGAAGCGCTTGGTACAAAAACTGAACCTTTACAAGCTGTAGTACCTGCCGCACCTTTTGTGGAAAGGCTTCCTTGCCTTGAACCCATCGTTACTGCAGCAGGAATTGAAATAGCCTTACAGCAATTGCTGGATTGCCTTTGCACCCGTTTACAAAAAGAAGGGAAAGGATTGCGGACAGCAGTGCTAACCATGTATAAAACGGATAATAAAATGCAACAGGTTACTATAGGAACCAGCAGGGCTTCCTGTAATAAAATTCATTTATTTAAATTGTTTGAAACAAAGATCGAAACCATAGAACCTGCATTGGGAATAGAATTATTTATAATGGAAGCAAAAAAGGTAGAAGATGTTTCGCCATTACAGTCGGAGCTATGGAAAGGAGGAGGCAACCTCACTGATACCGCTATTGCTGAACTGCTGGACAGGATCGGGGTAAAAACAGGAAGCGGGCATATACATCGCTACCTGCCTGCTGAGCATTATTGGCCGGAACGATCATTTAAAGAAACTGTATCGCTTGATGAAAAAGCTGCTACCGAATGGAAGCATGCCATGCGTCCTTTAAAAGTTTTTATTGAGCCGCAGGCGATAGAAGTAACGGCGCCGATACCAGACTACCCTCCAATGACCTTTCGCCACAAAGGCGTATTGCATAAGATAATAAAAGCTGACGGCCCCGAACGTATTGAGCAGGAATGGTGGCTGAAGCAGGGACGGCACCGCGATTACTATACAGTAGAAGATGAGGCAGGCGGCCGGTATTGGCTTTTCCGCTTGGGACATTATGATGCGGAGCGAACATATCAATGGTTTATTCACGGCTTGTTTGCATAAATGGAGAGACTTATGAACTACACAGAATTACAGGTAACCACCAACTTTAGTTTTCTCCGCGGCGCTTCTCACCCGGATGAATTGATCATGCAGGCAGCAGCATTGGGATATCAGCGCATAGCCTTTACCGATAGAAACAGTTTTGCCGGCATTGTGCGGGCACATGCAGCTGCTAAAAAAGCAGGCATACAAATTATAGTTGGCTGCCGTCTTGATTTATTAGATGGCCCCAGCCTTCTGGCATATCCTGCTAACATCAATGGCTATTCTAAATTATGTAACCTGCTTACACTGGGCAACAGGAGAACAGAAAAAGGCAAATGCGATTTATACAAAGCTGACGTATACGCATATACGCAGAACTGCAGGCTTATTGTAATACCACCGGCAGTATTAAACCTGCGGTTTGATTTTGAAGTATCATTTGAGCAACAATTAGAGGAATATAAAAGTGCTTTTGATAACCGGCTATATATCGCAGCATCGCACCGTTACAGCGGAGATGATGCCAAATACCTGTACAGGCTTTCCCAATTATCCCTGTTACACAATATTCCGCTTGTAGCAACCAACGATGTGCATTACCATGAGCCCGGCAGAAGGCAATTGCAGGATATAGTAACCTGCATCCGTGAAAAATGCACCATAGCAACAGCGGGTTATAAATTGCATCCCAATGCAGAAAGATTTTTAAAATCAAAAGATGAAATGATACGCCTCTTCCGTCAATACCCTGATGCGATTATGAAAACGCAGGAAATAGAAGCTGCCTGCCTGTTTTCCCTGGAAGAATTGAAATACCAGTATCCACAAGAAATCACTTCGGAAGGCCGGACGCCCCAGGAAGAATTAGCCCATCTCGCCTGGAAAGGAGCTATAGAAAGATTTGGAAATCCTTTGCCTGGGAAAACGATTGCTGCCATCAATCATGAGCTCACTTTTATAGAGCAAATGAACTATGCTTCTTATTTTCTTACGGTGTATGATATTGTGCGCTTTGCAAGAGAACAAAAGATATTGTGCCAGGGAAGAGGCTCAGCAGCAAATTCAACCGTATGCTATTGCCTTGGCATTACGTCTGTTGATCCTACCAAATTTGATTTGCTGTTTGAAAGATTTATTTCATCTGCCCGTAACGAGCCACCAGACATTGATGTGGACTTTGAGCATGAGCGAAGGGAAGAAGTAATGCAATATGTATTTCAAAAATATGGAAGAGACAGGGCCGCTATCGTTGCAACTGTTACCCAACAGGCACAGAAGGGTTCTATACGGGATGTAGGAAAGGCAATGGGATTATCAACAGATGCCATCAATAAACTGTCAGAAGCTATATGGGAGTTTACCGATGAATGGTTTGAGGGCAAAAGATTAACCGAACAGGGATTTAGTTCAGAAGATGAATATTTAAAAAAAATATTGCAGCTTACCCGTGAGTTCATGGGCTTTCCGCGACAACTTGGCCAGCACACGGGAGGCTTTGTAATTACGAGAGATAAGCTGTCGGACCTGTGCCCGATACTGAATGCCCGAATGGTTGACAGAACCTGTATTGAATGGAACAAAGATGATATAGATACACTGGGCTTTATGAAAGTAGATGTTCTGGCACTCGGCATGCTTACCTGCATTCGTAAATGTTTTGAGCTTGCGAAAGAACACTATGGCTTACACTTAACGCTTGCCAATATTCCGGAAGATGACACTGCAGTTTATGATATGATATGCAAGGCAGATACTATTGGCGTTTTCCAAATAGAAAGCAGGGCACAGCAAAGCATGCTGCCGCGTCTAAAGCCGAGATGTTTTTATGATTTGGTAATTGAGGTAGCCATTGTAAGGCCAGGGCCAATACAGGGAGATATGGTACATCCGTACCTGCGCAGGCGCAATGGCAAAGAAGAAGTTACATTTCCTTCCAAAGAGCTTGAAGAAATTTTAAAGAGAACATTAGGAGTACCGCTTTTCCAGGAGCAAGCTATGAAAATTGCTATTGTAGCCGCTGGCTTTACCCCCGCGGAAGCCGATGGACTCAGGAGAAGCATGGCTACTTTTAAAGCTAAAGGCCTCGTTAGCCAATTTCATGAAAAGCTGGTAAAAGGCATGTTGAAAAATGGCTATACGGAGGAATATGCAGAAAGAGTATTTAAACAACTGGAAGGCTTTGGGAGCTATGGATTTCCTGAAAGCCATGCGGCAAGTTTTGCGTTGCTGGTATATGTTTCAGCCTGGCTGAAATGTCATTATCCTGAAATCTTTCTTTGCGGCTTACTGAACAGTCAGCCTATGGGATTTTATCAACCTGCACAGCTTATAAGCGACGCAAAAAAACATGAGGTAGTAATAAAACCTGTTGATATTAATTATTCATTTTGGCAAAATACCATTGAAGAAAAAGAAGGAAAATATTATGCAGTACGGCTTGGATTCAGACAGGTAAAAAACATCAGTGAAGAAGATATAGATATACTGGTAACGGGGAGAAATAAATCTTATAAAAACATCAGTGAATTGCGTGATACAGGCATTAGTGGAGTTACATTGGAAAAACTTGCGGATGCAGACGCATTCCGTTCGATTGGCCTTGATCGCAGGCAGGCATTGTGGGAAGTATCTGTAAAAGATACTCCTCAGGCAATATTCGCAGGCCACCCATCACCTGATGCTGCTGCAGAGCGTATAACCCTTCCCGTTATGAACCTCTCAGAGCATGTGGTGCATGATTATGCAGCCACTGCATTTTCATTAAAAGCACACCCCGTAAGTTTTATCAGGCAGGAACTGGGCAGGCTGCATATTCTTTCAACCCAACAGTTGAGTAATGGCAGGGATGGGGATTCCGTGAAAGTAGCAGGATTGGTACTGGTAAGGCAAAGGCCGGGAACAGCCGGTGGCATTTGCTTTATGACAATCGAAGATGAGACAGGAGTTGCCAACCTGGTAATATTTGCCAACCTCTTTGAAACATTCAGAAAGGAAATTCTTCAATCAAAATTGATGATGGCTGAAGGAAAATTACAAATTGAAGGAGAAGTAATTCATGTGATTGTGAAACGCTGTTATGATATATCAAAATTACTCAGTCATCTCACACCTTCCAGGGATGAGAATGTTCCGGTACTGACCTTGGCAAGGCCCGATGAAATATCTATTCCTACACATGCACAAAATAAAAGATCACAGGTAAGAGAAGGTGGTAATGAAAAAGTATTTCCAGGAGGAAGAAATTTCAGATAGTTGACGTCTCCGCCAACATCAGCAGGGGCTTTAAACTTTTCTTCCCCTTAACTGTTCTATTTAAAAAAACTATACAATGCCAGTTTCAAAAGATATATATATTGCCGCCAGAACGAGTCATCCTTTGCATGTTAACCGTTTAGGATATGGAACCATGCGACTTACAGGCGAAGGAATTTATGGCGAACCAAAAGACAGGCCCGGCGCTTTAAAAATATTGCAAACCGCTGTTGAGAGCGGGATTAATTTTATTGATACAGCCGACTATTATGGTGAAGATGTTACCAACCGTTTAATAGCAGAAGCATTGTACCCCTATAATGATGACCTGGTGATATGCACAAAAGTTGGCGGGGCACGCAAGCCTGATAAAAGCTGGATACCATTTAATACTCCTGGAAATTTAAGAACAAGTATTGAGAATAATCTTCGTACACTTAAGCTGGAACAAATAGCGATCGTGCATTTCAGGGTGATACACGGTGATGCAAATTTTGAAAAATCTATGGAGGCTATGTACACCATGCAGCGCGAAGGTAAAATTTTGCATATAGGCGTAAGTAATGTAACGCCTGAAGAATTGGAAGCTGCCATGAGGATGGGCGAAGTAGCTACTGTTGAAAATATGTATGGCCATGCGCAACGTACTACCCTCAAAAACCACATGGGTGAAAACAGGGGTGGCGAAGAAGTGCTGACTATTTGTGAAAAAAATGAGATACCATTAATTCCTTATTTCTCTCTTTATTTATCTGCGCCTAAAAAAGATAAGGGGATTGAGCAAATTGCCTCTAAATATAATGTGAGCACTACACAGGTAAATATTGCGTGGCTGCTGCACCATTCACCATGGCTGCTGCCAATACCCGGCACTGCTTCATTAAGCCATCTTAAGGAAAATATTGCTGCGGCTGATATTGAACTGAGCGAAGAAGATATGGCATTCCTTGGATAAAAAATTTGGCAATACCCTTGCATTTACTGCGTTCCCTTGCTTATATATAAAGTCGCAGATATGTCTTAATTAACCTCTATATTGTCGGTTTTACACCCGTTTAGTTGCAAACATCGAACGTAGCTTTGAGCATAAAAAATTTTTTATGCTAACACAACAGGTTAATCAAAATTTTGAAATATTTCGTAAGCTGCATCATCAATCCAAACCATTAATACTGGCCAATGTTTGGAATGTAAAGAGTGCTCAAATTATTGAAGCAAGCGGTTTTAATGCAATGGCCACATCAAGCGGCGCTATCGCCGACTCACTGGGTTATAAAGATGGCGAGCAAATACCATTTGCCGAACTGCTGTATATTATAAAAAGAATCAGGTCTGCTATTTCTATCCCTTTATCCGTTGATTTGGAAAGAGGTTATACAAATGATCTGTCTTTGTTGAATGAGCACATACAGGAATTGATTGATGCAGGTGTGAGTGGAATAAACATTGAGGATGCGCAAGGTGTGGATGTTTACCTTAAAAAACTAAACAGCATTGCAGCTTATCTGAAAAATACCAGTCAGCAAATTTTTATCAATGCAAGAACGGATGTGTTTCTGCAAAAATTACCATCACCGGTAGAAACCATCATTGAGCGGGCAAAGCTTTACGGAGAAGCAGGAGCCAATGGTTTGTTTATACCCGGAATAAATGATGCGGATGTAATTAAAAAAATTGTATCGTCAACTACCTTACCCGTAAATGTAGTTTCAACACCTGCCATTTCAGTTAAAGCTTTGGAAGATTGCGGCGTAAAACGTATAAGCATGGCTGTTTTCTTATACAGGTCAACCTATAATAACATGGAAAAAACAGCAAAAGAAATATTGAATACAAGATCATTTGAGGCAATGTTTTAAGGCCAGCGATATTTTTAAAATTTCATAGTAAATTAATTTAACTCATTTGAAAAATGGCGTAACTTTTCTAATTAATTTTTCACCTAAAATTTTATTTTATGGCAACAATGGATGCAGTTATGACAACAGCGGATGTCGCAAATCGTTTTAATGAGTTAGCACAATCCGGGCAATGGAATCAAATACATGATGAGTTGTACGCGGAAAATGCAGTGAGTATTGAGCCGGAAAATTCTCCGGGAATGAAAACAGCGGAAGGAATGGAAGCAATTAAAGAAAAAGGCAAACAATTTGGAGAAATGGTTGAAGAAATGCATGGCGGTTATTCGGGCGAACCACAGGTTGCCGGAAACCACTTTGCTATAGCAATGGGGATGGACGTAACAATGAAAGGCCAGGGACGCATGAAAATGGATGAAATTGCCGTTTATGAAGTAAAAGATGGAAAAATTACCAAAGAGCAATTTTTCTATTGATTAACCGATTAAAAGTATTTGGAAAAGTTTCGCTGTTGACCACATAGCGAAACTTTTTTTTAAATAACAACTGTTCAATCTTCTTATCAATCCCGGCATAAAAATTTCATGTTGCTGCATTTATCGCATAGCCTTTACCGTTAGCAACACTTGCAGTAACAGTAAAACACTTTAAACTTCAGCCAGGAACTTATGTACAAAACTAATTGCCATGGAGCCTTCTCCAACTGCCGATGCAACACGGTTCATGGCTCCGGCCCGTACATCGCCTGCTGCAAAAATTCCGGGAGAGCTTGTTTCCAGCAAATAAGGATCCCGTTCAAGCTTCCACTTTTTTTGAAAATTATCATAGTGTTGTAAATCGCGGCCGGTTTCTATAAAACCTTTATCGTTTGTTATAATTGTTTCGTCCAGCCAGTCAGTAAATGGTTTTGCGCCAATAAATATATAGAGCGCTCCCGCATCTTCTGTGTAGGTTTCGCCTGTATTAACATTTTTAATTACCAGTTGTTCTAATCTTTCATTGCCTTTGGCTTCAATTACTTCGCGATAGGCGCAAACAGAAATATTCTCTACGCTTTTAATCTGGTCAATTAAATAAGAAGACATAGTGGAAGACAAACTATCTTTTCTTATTAAAATATTTACCTGCCTGGCGAATTTTGAAAGATACATGGCAGCCTGCCCGGCAGAATTTCCGCCGCCAACAATAAATACATCTTTGCCTTTGCAGGAACTGGTTTCCGTATTGGCAGCGCCATAATAAATACCTGCGCCGGAAAGTTTTGCAATACCGGGTGTTGACAGTTGCCGGTAATCAACACCGGTTGTAATTACGATTGCTTTGGTCATTATTTCTTTACCATCAGTTAAAATAATTTTCTTGTAATTATCCTGCACCTCAATCGCTTTTACCGATTGCGGTGAAAGAAAATCTGTACCGAATCTCACCGATTGGCTGATGGCTCTTCTTGTAAGGTCTGAACCGCTTAAACCCGTTGGGAAACCAAGATAATTTTCAATACGTGAGCTGGTTCCGGCTTGTCCTCCCGGCGCTTTTCTTTCAATCAATAAAGTTTTTAAGCCTTCAGATGAACCATATACTGATGCTGCTAACCCGGCTGGCCCGGCGCCGATTACTACCACATCATATATTTCATTTTTAACTTCAGGATTTAAGCCAATGCGTTTTGCCACATCAATAATCTGTGGGCTTAACAGCATGGTTCCATCTTCAAAAAATATTGCCGGCAAATCTTTTAATTGAATATTATTTAACTGCATCAGGCCTTGTGCATCTTCACTGGTTGCATCAAGCCAGTGATATGGAATTAAATTTCCTGATAAGAATTCTTTTATTTCATGGCTCTTTGGCGAAAACTGGTAGCCTATCAGTTTAATGCCTTTAAAATCTGGATGAAAATTATTCTGCCAGTCATCGAGCAAGTCAACAAGAACAGGATATAATTTTTCTTCCGGCGGATCCCATGGCTTGGTAAGATAATAATCAAGTTTCACTGTATTGATGGCTTTGATGGCTGCATCTGTATCAGAATAAGCAGTGAGCAAAACTTTCTTTGCATCGTCATAGAATTCCATTGCCTGCGTTAAAAAATCGACACCTTCAATTTCGGGCATGCGCTGGTCTGAGATGAACATGGCAACGGCTTCGCCTTTATTTTTTAATTCAAGAAGGTTACCTAAAATTTCTTTTGCAGATGAAGTACTGAGTATGCGATAATCCTGCCTGAATTTATTTTTCAGGTCTCTTGTAATGGCACGCAATACCTGCACATCATCGTCAACTATAAATATGATTGGCTGATTCATGTTATTACTTTTTTCCTATACTTAAATTGGAAGACAAATTTCAAATTCTGTTGCGCCGGGTTGTGAGTTTACTTTTACTGATCCGTTATGTTGCGCCATTATCCGGCTCACCACATCAAGTCCTAAACCGGAGCCCTTGCCCATTTCTTTTGTTGTAAAGAAAGGGGCAAATATGTTTGGTTTAATATCTTCCGGAATACCTGGGCCGTCATCTTTAATATATATTTTCACAAATCGTGTATCGTACTTTGATGTTATTTCAAGATTGCCTTTGCCATTTATTTCCATAGCGTCAATAGCATTATCAATTAAGTTTGTCCAGACCTGGTTAAGCTCACCGGGAAGCGCTTTTATTTTTGGTGTAGAATCATCATAATGATCCATCACATTAATGTTTGCTTTTCTTAGTTTATAATTAAGCATCGTTAAGGTATTGCGAATGCCACTATGTATATCTACCAGTTGCCTGTTTGAATCTTTATCCATAAACGTAAAATTCTTAACGGCACCTACGAGATCGGATATTCGTTCTGAAGAAGTACGAATATCATCTGCCATTTTATTAGAAACGAGATAATTGCTGATCCATTTAAGCACAACGGGCAATTCCTGTGGAGAAGAACAGGCTTTAATAGTCTCAAAATTTTCAATGGTAAACCCTCTTTCTGTTAAACCTTCCGTATCTATATTTTGAATATTATTATCATGCAGCCAGTCTGCGATCTCATCTTCCAGGGAAGCTTTTTCCATCATACTTAATGTAGCAGGTTGCTGTATGTAGTTTGTCAGTGATAAGCGTTTGGATTTTATCAATTTTATCTGTACTGATATGTAAGCCAGAAATATCTTTAAAGAGACCCGGCAATTGTTTTACCTGGTTTTGCAGCAGAGACGCCGCCCGTGATATAGCAGCAGAAGGATTATTCAGTTCATGCGCAAGGCCTGCCGAAAGTTTTCCCAAAGCAAACATTTTTTCATTCTGTTGCTGAATAGATGTGAACTCACGCACGCGGCTTATCATCATGTGTACCATCACTTCAGTTAATTCGTAATTATGTGCAATGCCTGCTTTAAGTTTATCTGCTGCGCATTTAAAAATCACGGATGGTTTCAGCGCTTCACAAAATACAGGTGTAACAGTAGCTCTTGAATAGGGAAGATACCCGGTAATATAACCAACGTCAAGAATGCGTATCTCTACTTCCTTGCCTGATTGAACGGCACAAATTCTCAGCTTTCCATCTAATACAATATAAGAGGTAACTACAGGATCTCCAATATTAAATAATATCTCGCCTTGTTGTAATTCCATTGTTTCGCCCTGGCTAATCAACCATCGCAATTGCTCATCAGGAACATGCTGAAATTCCTGCACAGCAGTTTTCATTTCTTCAATGCTCACTTCCTTCATAAAATATAATTGTATATGGCAATTTATGTATTATAAACAGAAAAAGTAAAATGCATTAGTAGTTTTATTTTACCCAACCCAGATTTTCTGTTTCTAATTTATATGTAGTATGAACTGATGAGATTATTACTTTTAATAATAGAAATTTTTTTTAAACTTAGTTTAAGGTATGACTAACGCGTATGGTTATACGATAAAAATCTTTTTAATTATAATTGCACCATACATCTTAACTGTAACCTGATAAAACTTTTATTTTTCCCCGGCTTTTTTTGAATGTGGATAACTTTTTATTAAATAAAGATGTATTTTTATTGTTTATCAATAAATATTTATCTATATTTGTATTATCATTTATAAAAAAAGAAATATTATGGAAATTAGAATTAACACAAAGCAGATACTGAAAATACTGTACATCCTTTCATGGATAATATTTATTGGCGTATGTATTGAAGCCGGTGGCTCTATATTCAGTGCTTTTTATACTTTGGTGATAAACCCGGTTAATGCAAGAACATTTTGGGAGGGAAATGATTTGTCAGGACTTTATAAACATGATCCAGGGCAATTCTTTGCAGAGACATTGCTGATAAGCATTGCATCAGTAATGAAAGCCTGTATGTTTTACCTGATCATAAAAATTTTGCATGATAAAAAGCTGAATATGTCTCAACCTTTCAATAGAGAAGTACGGCTTTTTATTATTAAACTATCCTGCCTGGCTTTTGGGATAGGCCTGTTCACATGGTGGGGAGTTAAATATACCGAGTGGTTAGTTAAACAAGGTAGTGAAGATGCCCGATACACAACATTTGCGCCTGGGAGGAGCCGATGTGTGGCTGTTTATGGGCGTTATACTTTTTGTAATCGCACAGATTTTTAAGAGAGGAATTGAAATTCAAACAGAAAACGAATTAACCGTATAATCTATGCCAATCATTGTAAATCTTGACGTAATGATGGCCAAACGAAAAATGTCATTGAATGAGCTTTCTGAAAAAGTGGATCTGACATTGGCCAATCTTTCTATACTAAAAACCGGGAAGGCAAAAGCCATACGGTTCAGTACGCTCGAAGCTATTTGTAAGGTACTGGATTGCCAGCCAGGAGATATACTGGAGTATTCAAAAGAATAATTTAAAAAAAATATTGAAATTTCTTCAACCATTTAATCATCTTCAATTATGATATGAGTGAGCTGACTAAAAGATTGCCGGCACTTTAGTCAGTTCCTCCTAATAACAATTTCCAAAAAAAATAAAAAAATATAAACATGAAAAAGCAAACTAACAATTCGCTCAGGGCAATTATTGCCATTACTTTTCTATCAACGCTGTTAACAATAATTGCATGTAACGAAAAGAAAGAATCCACTCAGAACACTACAGTTTCTGACACTAAGATTAAACCTCCTAAAGTGGATATTCATACTGCGATCCTCACTGGTAACATGGAAGCATTGAAGCAACATATTGCGGCCGGATCCAACCTTAATGAAAAAGATCCTCTCGGCGGTTCAAGTCCATTAATCAGCGCCAGCTTATTTGGTAAAACAGAAATGGCTAAAGCACTTATTGATGCAGGGGCTGATGTGAACTTTCAGAATAATGACGGCTCTACTGCACTCCATACAGCCTCGTTCTTTTGCCGCCCCGAAATTGTAAGGATGTTATTAGATAAGGGTGCCGACAGAACAATAAAAAATAAGTACGGGAGTACAGCCTATGAATCTGTGGCAGGTCCATTTTCTGCTGTTAAGCCAAGCTATGAAGGTTTGGGTAAAATGCTTGAGCCCATGGGACTGAAACTGGACTATGCATACCTTGAAAAAACCCGGCCTGAGATCGCATCAATGCTGAAATAAATTTATTAACCTAAAATCTAAAATAAAATGTCAACTACGAACAGAAGATACGATATTGATTGGCTGAGAGTAATTGCCATCGGCCTGCTCTTAATATACCATGTAGCCATTGGCTTCCAACGTGGGGAATTATGCTTGGATTTATCACCAATGACAAACCATGGGAGTCATTATGGATTCCAATGACAATGCTGAATGTATGGAGAATACCTCTTTTATTTTTTGTATCCGGAATGGGTGTTTATTTTGCTATTCAAAACAGGAACTGGAAACAACTGCTCCTGGAGCGTGCAAGAAGGATTTTTATCCCGTTTGTGTTTGGCATTTTTGTCATCGTTCCCATCAGCATATATCTTTGCCAACGTTATTATCACCAGGTGTCACACTACAGTCCTAATCCTGCGCATCTATGGTTCCTGGGTAACATCTTTATGTATGTGATCATTCTGTCACCGGTTTTCTTTTACCTGAAAAGAAATGAAGAAGGAAGAATCGTTACCTGGATAAAAAAGTGTTTAAGCAATCTTTTGGGCCTGCTTGCAGTGATCGTAGCTTTCATTGTTGAAGTATTACTGGTTCATCCGAGTTTATACGAACTGTATGCGATGACATGGCACGGATTCTTACTGGGACTGCTCGCATTCTTCTTTGGGTTTTTGTTTGTGTTGAGTGGATCTTCTTTCTGGAACATGCTATTGAAATGGAGATGGCTTTTTTTTGCTGCTGCTATTTCACTATATACTTATCGTTTGTTACAATCTCAAATGAGAGTTCCGAATTTCCAGTTGGTCATTGAATCAAATTTTTGGATCTTTTCAGCATTTGCATTTGGTTACAGATATTTAAACAATTCCAATAAAGCATTACGCTATTTAAGCCAGGCTGCCTACCCTGTTTACATAATCCATATGTTATTTTTGTTCCTGGCATCGCTCATAATATTCCCATTAGATATTGATGTTCACCTGAAATTTATTTTAGTGTTGGCATTCACAGTTACAGGGTGTTTCACTTTCTATGAATTCTTTATCAGAAGAGTAAATATCATCATGCTGTTATTTGGGTTGAGAAATAAAACAAAAGTTTATAAAACCACGGACCCATTAACAGCAGTTATTGCTAAAATAGCTGCCCCAGTAATTGAAGTTTGAAGCATAGTAATACTTCACTATTAAAAGAAAGAACAAAGGAGAACTTATCTCGGTGCAGGCGCTTCTTCCTTTATTGCAACAGGCCAAATAGCGCCCACGGGCTGCGTTGGAGGAAAAGTTATTGCTTTGGTTGAGCCCTTTACTCCCCCATCATCTCCGTAATAATATAATGGCCATCCATTATAAGTTAGTTGATCTTTTCCATTAACATCAATAACAACAAATAAAGATTTATCCAATGTTGAGGGCACTGTTATGGTATCTGTTTCGTAAATGGGAAATAATGCGTTATTACTAAAATCGGGCTTTGTAAATTTATTTATAAAGGCGCTGTCTTTTGCGAAAGTATACAAGGTGTTGCCATTGCCATCGCATAAGTAATTGGTAAGTCCGTCACCGGGAGTATAATCGCCTAAATAATTCAGGCTATCCCCGCCCGTTAGTTGATTATTAGCAATCATTATAGAATAATTGCTTTTGGCAACAAACCATATATTGCCTATACCTTCTCCATTGGTTTGCCCTGCCGCTTCGGGTACGCCAGACTGCGCAAAATAATACAATGGCCAACCTTTATAAGTTGTTTGCCTGGAACCTGAAGTAAGTGTAATGGTTTTAAAATCCGAAGCCAGCAAACCGTCGCTATAAGTAGTGGTAGCGCTATCTGCACTAAATATCGGAAAGTTTGCTAAACAGGCTCCGGTGCAATTTGACAGGCCGCCATTTACATCATTAGAAAAAAAATATAATGAACGGCCATCTTTATCTACGATGTGAGTGCCTACCTGCCCATTTGAATCTAAATGAATATCTGTGCGTGATGCCGGCGGTTGCGTTGTGTTGTTTTTGCTGCATGAAATAAAGACAAACAGCATTGAGGCAATTGTTGCCAGTGAATTAATTGTATTTTTCATAAATAGGTTTTAGAGAATATTTTGTAAACAAAATCCATATACTGGTTTTACAAATATTCCGGTTTAAAATATAACTTAACTGCTAATTTTAAATCGCAACGCTTTGGAAAAGGTTGCTTCAGTGTTATATTCATAAAAAATAAGGCCTGGCCTTTAGAACAAAGAAGATTTAATTTTATAAATAAGTCAGTGGATCATTTGCGCTAAAAAAAGAACAGATTAAACAAATTCTAAAATAAAATTATAATGGAACAACAATTAGAAGAAATCCGCGAACAGCAAAAGGCAACCTGGAACAAGTTTTCCGCCGGGTGGAAACAGTGGGATGACATGACGATGGACTTTTTAAAGCCAACAGGTGATGCCATTATTCAGATGATGAACCTGGAAGATACCGATGTAGTGCTGGATGTGGCTGCAGGCACAGGTGAGCCCGGGCTCTCTATTGCATCGAAGTTGAAAAACGGAAAGGTCGTTATTACGGATCTCGCAGACGACATGCTTATAGTTGCCCGTGAAAAAGCAGCAAAAAAGGAAATCAAAAATGTAGAATTCACTGCCTGTGATGTTAGTGAACTGCCTTTTGCCGACAATTCATTTGATGCCGTTAGTTGCCGTTTTGGCTTTATGTTTTTCCCTGATATGTTTTTGGCAGCAAAAGAAATGATGCGTGTGCTGAAACCCGGAGGACAGATTGTAACATCAATTTGGCAGGGACCTGAAAAGAATTTTTGGGTTACTGCTACTATGGCGGCCATTTATAAAAACATAGAGTTACCTGTACCTCCGCCAGGTTCGCCCGGAATATTTCGTTGTGCAAAAGAAGGTTTAATGACGGATCTATTTTTACAAGCCGGATTAAAAAACATTTCTCAAAAGGTAATTCCCGGAAAAATGAAATGCGGAACAACGGATGTGTATTGGAAATTTATGACTGAAGTAGTAGCTCCCGTGGTTGGTGCACTCAGCAAAGCAGATAATGTTACAAAGGAAAAAATAAAGAAAGAGGTTTATGAGGCCGTGAATGAAAAATATCCTGATGGCGAAGTATTTATTGATGCCAGTTCACTTGTAATTAGCGGACAGAAATAAATTGCGTCTAATTTTACCGTTATATTCATTAAAATATAAAAGAATTGAGGCTGCAAAGTCGCTTTTGTTATAATGGCGATATCGATTTTATTTAAATGCGAGAACAAGAATTTGTGGTGGTTTGGTATCTGAATGGCTATAGTTTGCCGGCACTTAAGTCCGATGCGAACCGGACTTACTCAGGAGAAAACAGGTAAAAGGTAGTAAGGAAAGTGATACATGTTCCTTCATCCTAACCGACTTACATTAAAATATGACTGTTGAGTTCGGGTAAGTTTCTCACTCTTTTATCTCTGTTGTTTTTCTAACTTTAATAGTTGAAAGTTTAAGACGATTGCTATAACTTAAAAATCTAATTACTCTAAAATATTAATTCATCATGAAAAATTATCACGACAAAAAATTCCCCGGTGAAAGTGATGCATATCGCAAAGCCCGCAATGAATTGTTGGAAGCAGAAATAAACCTGCGCAGGCAGGTGGAAGAAGTTACACAACTCAGGCGCAGGCTGCCTCACAGCGCTAAAGTGAAGGAAGATTACGTATTTGAAGAAATGGATGCCTCCGGCAAAATAAAACAAACCCGGCTTTCAGAACTTTTTGAAAATGGAAAAGACTCACTCATTATTTACAGCTATATGTTTGGCCCTAAAAATGAAACACCATGTACCAGTTGTACTTCTATTTTAGATGGCTTGAATGGTATGGTATTTCATGCTGAACAACGAGTGAACATCGCTGTGGTTGCAAAAACTTCAATTGAAAAGCTGCTGAACTTTACCGAAAACAGGGGATGGAAAAACCTGCATCTTCTTTCTTCGGCCGGCAATAGTTATAACATGGATTATTTCGCTGAAAATGAAAAAGGAAACCAGCTTCCTATATTGAATGTGTTTCATAAAACCGGTGAAGGGATTTTTCATACTTATGCAACAGAACTGCTTTTTGCTCCTGCCGATGAAGGACAAAACTCCAGGCATGTTGATGCGATATGGCCTTTATGGAATTTATTTGATTATACTCCTGATGGTCGTGGTACTAATTGGTCATCCGAAGCTTGTATATTAATGTTATGAAGAATAAAATAACGGGTATGATTACACGAATAGATTGCATACACTTTAATCCGTGTAATTCGTGAACCAAATTCGTGTAATAAATATAATTTATAACCAATGAGCAAAGACCAAACAAAAGATTTGATCAAATTTCTAAAACCATTTGATAAAGAAATAAATGACCTCGTAATGTGGTTAAGAGATTTTGTTTGGGATTTGTATCCTAAGGCTAATGAATTAATTTATGATAATTATAATGCGCTTGCATTTGGCTGGTCGCCTACAGATAGAGTTGGCCATACCTTTTGCTCCATAGCTGTCGGCAGAACCAGTAAGAATATACATTTCGGGTTTTATTGGGGTTCACAAATTGCTGACCCGGAAAAATTATTAATTGGCAATGGTAATCAATACCGGTATATTTTAGTTAAAACCAAAAGAGATTTTCCAAAGGCTTACATAACAAAATTAGTGCATGCTGCTTTTGTTAATTCGCTGGCAAAAGTAAAAGACAAAAAACAAATTATGGAAGGCAAAACAATTACCAAATCTATCTCAGATAAAAAGAGAGAACTTAAAAAACCTGCTTCAAAGAAGAAAGCAAAAGTTGCATCAAAAAAAATACCCGGCTTTAAAAAAGGATGACTAACTATGAGGGTTAACCGCAATTTAACTACGTGAAAGATTTTATTAAAATCAAATCTATTCTTCATTTATACGAAGTGCTTCCTGAAGATGAGCGCATAATTACAGATGTATTAAGACAAATAATTACAGAAAATATTCCTGCAACTTTTAAAGAAAAGATATCTTATAACGTTCCTTTCTTTCATGGCAAAAAGGGAATCTGTATCGTTTGGCCATCAACCATTCCGCGGGGAGGAATAAAAAAAGGAGTTTTATTAGGATTTTGGTATGGTAATAAATTAAAAGATGTTGACCACTATCTTACACACGGAACCAACAAACAAATATTTTATAAAATATTTTACGATGTTGAAGATATTAATGAAAAAGCGATTGTAAAATTATTGCGGGAAGCGGTGAAGCTGGACAACCAATGGAAATAATGCTCAAAAAATTTCATCTTATATTTAGGTGAATAAACAATTGTACAATGAAATATAAATTTTTACTTACACTTTTTGCAATCACCATTTCTCTTGCTGCTGTTTCTCAAACTTACATTACCAACGTAACAATAATTGATGTTGTAAAACAAAAATTAATTCCTGCACAAACAGTAACGATAAAGGACAATGTTATCGCAAACATTCAACCTTCTTCTAAAGTGAAAGTTCCTGAAGGCTCTGTGATCATTGACGGATCAGGGAAATTTCTAATGCCTGGGATGACAGATGCACACGTTCATTTTTTTCAAAGTGGTGGATTATATACCAGGCCTGATGCAATAGACCTTAGAAAGGATAAGCCTTATGATCAGGAAATCGATTGGGTTCATAACAATATGGAAGATTTTTTACGCCGCTATTTACAATGCGGAATAACATCGGTGATTGATGTGGGATGTACTTATAATTTTCTGCAACAAAGAGATTCTTTTGAAAATAAAAATTATACTCCTTCAATATATATGACAGGACCGTTACTTACTTCTTATGAGCCGGATGTTTTCAAAAACTTAAAAAAAGATGAACCCTTTATTCTTACAAAAACGGTTGAGGATGCTGTGAAAGGCGTAGACGAAGAGTTACCTTATCATCCGGACTTTATTAAAATATGGTACATTGTTAAACCTGATAGTGTAGAACATAGCGCCAGAAAATATCAACCTGTTGTAAAAGCGATTATTGATGAAGCGCATAAGCATAACCTGAAAGTGGCTGTACATGCTACAGAAAGAATCACTGCACAGTTGGCTGTGGAGAGTGGTTGCGATTACCTTGTTCATGGTGTAGAAGATGAAATAATAACAGATGATTTTATTAAGCTATTGAAAACAAAAAAAGTAATTGATTGTCCTACGCTGATTGTAGAAGATGGTTATTACAAAACTTTTGGACAAACAATGAATTACTCGACTTATGATTTAATAAATTCTAATCCGGAACAAATTGGTTCTATAGAAGATTTAAAACATTTGCCCGATACGGCGATTATTGCTTATTATAAAAAGAGTTTAAATACGCCTTCGCTTCTTAAAAAATGGCATCATGACGATTCTGTAAGAATGGTAAATCTTAAAAAAATGATTGATGGCGGCGTAACCATTGCAGCAGGCACTGATGCAGGAAACATAGGCACACAGCATGCTACATCATTTTTTGGTGAATTAAAAGCTATGCAACAAAGTGGCTTAACCAACTGGCAGATCATTCAATCAGCTACTATAAATCCGGCTAAAATATTAAACCACCAGGATAGCATGGGCAGCATCACCGTTGGTAAAAAAGCCGATATGGTTTTATTAAATGCAAACCCTGTTGACAGTCTTGATAACATTATCAAAATAGATTTAGTTATTAACAAAGGCCATGTAATTAATCCTGATACACTAATTGCGATTACGCCATTAACTTTAGTTCAGCAACAATTAAATGCATATAACGCCAGGAACATAGACGCATTTATAGCTCCTTACGCAGACGATGCGGAATTGTACCAGTTTCCTGATAAACTAATTGGAAAAGGAAAGGATGCTATGCGGAAGGCATATAGTGCTATCTTCAGTAGTTCACCAAATTTGCATTGCGAAATAAAAGAAAGAATTATACAGGGCAATACCATCATTGATAAAGAGACCATATCAGGTATCGGAAAAAACCAGGTAGAAGGGACCTCTATTTACCAAATTGAAAATAATAAAATAAAAAAGGTGTACATCATTTTATAAATATGTTCTTATTGTAATGAAAAACATTAAAATCATAATCGCCTGCATTGCTTTATTTTTTGCTTCGCAGAAACTGACTGCACAACAGGATAGCACACGAACCTTTTTAGCAAAAATGAATTAAATTTATTTTGGCATTTTATGCATTCTTTCAACATGAACTTATCAAAATTATATTATTTTCTTTTTGCCTTTTTGGTTGTACCAATGTTATTACTGCAAAGTGCCGGCTGCGAAAAAGATTATAGTTATGAAGGAGGCGATACGCTTACTGTTATCAGAAACCCGGTAGATCCGGTTCCGGATTCTTTAGCTCTACCGGATACTGCAAAAGTATTACCCGATTGTTCCCTATGCCATCCTTCAGACGATCTTGCTGTTGGTACCTGGAGTTTTAAAACAGGAAATTCTTATGTATGTGGCGGAACTACCAATTCCGGCTTTTTTGGCGGCTAATTCAAAAACGGATATTACTTTTTTTGGCCCGTCTGCGTGCTCAGTTGATACAGGCCTTGTAATGTCAGTATTTTTGCCGGTGGCTTTGGACCGCGACCGCTCAAACATTACCGCCAGCAGGGCGGCCTTTTACTATTATGATAACAACTCCACAAATGATATTTTCGACAGCCAGCCTGAAAAGCCCTTTACAGTAACTATTGAAAGTTTCAAAATTTCTACTGGTATTGCCACAGGAACTTTTAGTGGTACCGTTTTTAATTCAAATGGTGATACAGCAATTGTCCGGGATGGAAGATATAAAGTTACCATTAAGTAATGAGGGAAATTTTTTATTAAATATATCTTTCCATAGAATATGTCCGAAAAACAATTGGCGTTTAACCTTCACTGTTATAATTCTGCTTTTAGTACAACTGAGGGGTGAAATATAAATTATAAAATTCTTTCTCCATTGTTAGCGAAAACATCAAATGATGAAATATCTAACGATATTTTTAGTTTTATATTCGCATTTATGCAAGTTTTTTTATCTCAAATCTTTTATATAACGGTCATGCGTATTCACAATAACTTGCCGAAAAATAAATAAACGCAACCTATTAATAATACAAGCCAAATGTCGATAATCCACATTTTTTTATAGTTATATTTTTCCAGTTACTACGTTTCATTATGGGGCATTACCAAGACAATTATTCATACTACATAATTCATTCATCCTCCATGATATTTCATTAACCCTTCCATGGGGTTCCTTAAAACATTACCAAGCTGCAACTGGTAGCTGTTGCACATTTCCGCCAATACATCTTTAAAGCCATAAGCAATTCCTCCCGTAAAGTGAACAGGATATTTCCAGCTTTCACTGAACTTATAAACATGGTGATAAAAAAAATCGTTGAAACCATCTTCAATAATATTTTCTATCATATAATGCCCGCGGTTTTCTGCTAAAAAAATGGCAAAAGAAGCAAGGTAGCGGTTAGCCAAAGGTTGTTTATAAACTGTACTTAAAATTTCATTGGCATTGGTAACAAATTTTGCATCAAATCTTGAACGTAAGTCTTCATCAAAAGTATTGTAGAGAAAATATTGAATTACTTTTTTACCAAGGTAAGCGCCACTTCCTTCATCACCCAAAATATAACCAAGGCCTGGATTATCTTTTACAATCCGTTTACCATTATAATAGCAGGAACTGGAGCCGGTTCCCAAGATACAGGCAACCCCTTTTTCATTGCCACAAAGCCCTTTGGCAGCGCCATCTACGTCTGTTTCAATTTTTATCATTGCCCCGGGGAAAATACTTTGCAAAGCTTTCCTTACAATTTTTACATTCGCAGGACTGGTACAGCCTGTTCCATAATAGAATATTTCTTCCACAGTTATTTTTTTCAGATGAGGCACTACTTCCTGCCTTATAATATCTGCCATCTGCTTATCTGTTATAAAATAAGGGCTCATTCCCTGGGAATAAATAAGTGTTTTCTTTTTACCGTGTAAAAGACACCACTCTGTCTTCGTGGATCCGCTATCTGCAATCAATTTGATGGCTGGCATGATTATCTCGTGTTTATTAAGGAAATTTGCACTTCAAAAAATAAAATTAGATAATAAAGAATAGTATGCATAATAAAAAATTACAGGTTTGGCTTCCTCTTATACTTAGCATTTGCATGGTAGCAGGAATGTTTATCGGGTATCGTATAAAAAGCAATATGCCCAACACGGGAATATTTTTTACAAATAAGCCAAAACCGGTTCAGGAAGTTATGGACTTAATACAAAGAGAATATGTTGATAAAGAAAATGCAGATTCATTAGGCGATGAAGCTATACAATCTATGCTTACGAAGCTCGACCCACATTCTGTTTTACTGCCGCCGCAGGAACTTCAGTCAGTTAACGAAGATCTTGAAGGCCAGTTTTATGGAATAGGTATTGAGTATAATATTTTTAGTGATACTATAAATGTTTTGAACGTACTTCAAAACAGCCCCTCTGATAAAATACTTCAACCGGGAGATAAATTTCTAAAAGTAGGCGATTCAAGTGTTGCAGGAGTTAATATTACTTCAGAAAAAATAAGAAAATTATTACGCGGTCCCGGCGGCACAAAAGCAGATATACAGATACTTAGAAATGGAAAACAACAACGGGTAACCATCACCCGTGGCATGATACCGTTATACAGCCTTGATGCCTCATACATGATTGCAGATACTGTGGGCTATATCCGTCTTAATAAATTTTCAGAAACTACCTACGATGAATTTATGACAGCAGCCCAGGAACTGAAAAAGAAAGGAATGAAAAGTATGATCCTTGACCTGAGAGATAATGGTGGCGGCATCTTAACTGAAGCGACTAATATTGCCGATGAATTTTTAAGTGATGATAAACTCATCACCTACACTGTTGGAGAACACTCACCAAAAAAAGAATACCGCTGCAGTAAAGAAGGAATTTTTGAAACAGGAAGACTGGTAGTTCTTGCCAATGAAGGAACAGCCTCTGCAAGTGAAATTTTAATTGGCGCATTGCAGGATTGGGATAGGGCAACGGTAGTGGGTAGACGCACTTTTGGAAAGGGATTAGTGCAGGAACAATTTCAACTAAGTGATGGTTCAGGCTTACGGCTAACGGTTGCCAGGTATTATACTCCCCTTGGGCGAAGCATTCAAAAATCTTACAAAGATGGTGTGGATGCATATAACATGGATATTATGAACCGTTTTCACGATGGAGAAATGAGTTTTGCTGATTCAATTAAACACACTGATGAAAAAGTTTATAAAACAAAGTCTGGTAAACTCGTGTATGGCGGTGGAGGCATAACACCGGATATTTTTGTTGCTTTTGATACGGTTTCTTTTGATAAGCGACTGGCAAAAATTTATTTAAACGGTACCCTAAGTAATTTTGTTTATCTGAATTACCTGAATAACGAAAAAGAATTTAACTCCTATAAAACTCCAAAAGAGTTTGAAGAAAAATATAATGTTGACAGCGCCACATTAAATAATTTCAAAAACTATGCAGCCAAAGATTCGGTAAATCTTGATGTGGAAAATCTTAAAGAAAAAACGGAGTTGGCAAAACAAATTAAAACGCTAACTGCCAGGCAAATTTGGCGCACTGAAGGTTTGTATGAAGTAAGCAATCCAGAGGATGCGGCCGTACAAAAAGCGCTGGAAGTAATTAATGGTACCGGGCTTTCGCAAATGGTAAAATAAAACGATTGGGCTAAATTTTTTTTAACTTTAAGCAAAACAATTTTATGTGGAAGAATAATATTCTGGAAACGATTGGAAATACGCCGCTTATTAAATTAAATAAAATAACAAAAGACTTGCCCTGTACTGTACTTGCCAAAGTAGAATACTTTAATCCCGGCAATTCTATTAAAGACCGGATGGCTGTAAAGATGGTTGAAGTTGCAGAACAGGAAGGCAAAATAAAACCCGGTGGAACTATTATTGAATGCACATCCGGCAATACGGGAATGGGTCTGGCACTGGCTGCCTGTGTAAAAGGATATAAATGTATTTTCACTACTACAGATAAACAATCCAAAGAGAAAGCAGATATTTTGAAAGCAGTAGGAGCAGAAGTAATTGTTTGTCCAACCAATGTTGAACCTGAAGATCCACGCTCTTACTATTCTGTTTCAAGAAGATTGGCAAAAGAAATTCCGAATTCATGGTACGTAAATCAATATGATAATCTTGCCAATCGTTTGGCGCATTACGAACAAACAGGTCCTGAAATATGGGAACAAACGGAAGGCAAAATAACACATCTTGTTGTTGCACCGGAACAGGTGGAACTATTGTTGGTACAGGGCATTATTTAAAAGAAAAAAATCCTGACATAAAAGTATGGGCAATTGATATGTATGGTTCATTGCTTAAAAAATATTTTGATACCGGTGAGGTGGATGAGAATGAAGTATATCCTTATATCAGTGAAGGTTTTGGTGAAGACTTTGTGCCTGCAAATTATGATATGAAATAGATTGATCTTTTTGAAAAAGTTACTGATAAAGATGGCGCAATCATGGCACGCCGCATTGCAAAAGAAGAAGGATTGTTTTGCGGATATAGCGCCGGAAGTTGTTTGCAGGGATTAATGCAATTAAAAAATGAATTAAAAAAAGATGATCTAGTTGTTTGTATTTTTCATGATCATGGAAGCAGGTATGTTGCAAAAATTTATAATGATCAATGGATGATGGAACGAGGATTTTTGGAAGTAAAAACATTTAAAGATATTGTAAGTGGCCGCGGCACAAAAAAGTTGCTGACTATTTCTCCCAAACAAACAGTTGCAGAAGCAATTGAATTGATGAAAAAATATGATATTGAAAATATTCCTGTAATGAATGGTGAAGGAATTATTGGATCGCTAAGTGAAGGAGGATTATTTGATAAAATATTATCAGACCCTGAAATTAAAAATCAAACTGTTGAATCAGTTATGGAAAATGAATATCCTGTTGTTGCATTTGATACTCCTGTTGAAAAATTAAGCAAACTCATTTCAAAACAAACAGGTGCTGTACTTAGTAAAGATGAAACAGGAGATTATCATATTGTTACCAAATATGATGTTATACAAAGCCTGGCTAAATAATTTTTTAAAAATGATACTTATCTTAAGCTATTGATTATAAATTAATAGTTCGAATTACCACATATTTTTTTATAATCCTTTTCGTAGAATTACGAATTAATAAAAGTGTTTTTTCTTCGGAAATTTCCCTTCAAATGGTAATCAAATAGTATTTTCCTATATTTCAAGATTAAGCAATATCGCTATTGTGTACATATCCAGCGCCTTATATCTTTGTTCCAGAAGTTGATTGATGTTGATTTAAGCATTAATCTATCCCGATAACCTCGGGCATCCAAATATCCGTTGAAAAATTAAAGTTAGAATCTATCCAAATTCCTGAAAGATCAAAAATCCGGTATCAGTCAACTTCTATTTTTTTCCAATATCGTTTCTTTGCAGATAAGTAAAGAAGAAAAATAAGAAATCTGCTTTTTAGTTATAAAGTTTGAGCACATTATTATTCTTATGAAAACCAGAAAATCCAACGAAAACCAAAACTACCTGTGATCCTGTTAAGAATTAACTTAAGAAAACACTAAAGCACTTAAAAGTCCCAGGGAAGCCTGTTAAGGCAGGCAAAAAATTACTTCTGCAAAGTTGATTTGTTCAACATTGCAGAAGTTTTTATTTTACCAATATCTTGCAGGTAAATGATTCTGCATTCCGAAAATATCGATGACGTTAAAGCATACACGCGAATTGTTTCTTTGGTTCCGTCTCAAACAGAACTTCTTTATGATTTAGGATTGGATAAAGAAGTAATTGGAATTACTAAATTTTGTGTTCATCCAAATGTTTGGCATAAAAATAAAACCCGGGTTGGAGGAACAAAAAGTTTGAAGATTAATATTATTCAAAAACTTAAACCGGACCTGATATTAGCCAACAAAGAAGAAAATACAAAGGAACAAATTGAACAATTGGCTAAAACTTTTGATGTATTTGTTACCGATGTAAGAAATATTAATGATGCTTTAAAGATGATAAAAAGCGTTGGAATGCTCACCGGGCAAGCTTTTGCTGCGTTAGGGGTTGCAAATAGTATTCAATCAAAATTTAAAAAGTTATTAGAAAAAATTTCTTCAAAAGAAAAAATTAAAACAGCTTATGTTATCTGGAGAAATCCTTACATGGTTGCAGGAGGAGATACTTTTATAAGTGATATGATGCAATATTGCGGAATGCAAAATATTTATAGCAATATGAAACGTTATCCTGAAATTAATATTGAAGACCTAAAAGATAAATGTCAATTGCTCTTGCTTTCCTCGGAGCCTTATCCATTTAAAGAAAAACATATAAGAGAATTACATTCTCAAATTCCATTTATAAAAATTGCGCTGGCCGATGGCGAAATGTTTAGCTGGTACGGAAGCAGGTTATTAAAAGCCGCAAAATATTTTGAAATATTTTATAAAACTATTGAACCAATAAAATAGAAAGCTATTAACCGTAACTTTTCTGAAATATTATTCTCAACGTACCGCAGAAGCCTTGATGGATTAATTAAAAATATTTTATGTTGTTTGTGTCTTTGTAAAAATGGATACGTTACTTAAAAATGAAGTGCATTGTGTTTTTACCATTTTCGTGTAGGTTTGCATACATTTAAAAAAAAAATTGCAATGGCGTCAAAAAAAATTTCCGAATTATTGGGCAATAAAGCCGAAGACTTATTAAATCACAAGTGTATCATTGATAAATCAACTCTTACACTTCCCTCACCAAATTATATTGATGATATTTTTGTTGATAGTAATCGTAACAACCGTGTTGTTCAAAGCATGCAAACGCTTATGAGCCATGGAAGACTTGCTGATACAGGTTATTGCTCTATTTTTCCCGTTGACCAGGGCGTAGAACATAGTGCCGGTTCATCTTTTTCTCCTAATCCTATTTATTTTGATCCTGAAAATATTGTAAAACTTGCTATTGAAAGTGGTTGTAATGGAGTAGCATCCACATTTGGTGTACTGGGTATTTTAAGCAGAAAGTATGCGCATAAAATTCCTTTCATTGTAAAAATTAACCATAATGAATTATTAAGCTATCCTAATAAATTTGATCAAACAATGTTTGGCACAGTTAAAAGTGCATATAACATGGGCGCTGTAGGTGTTGGTGCTACCATCTATTGGGGCAGCCAGGAAAGTAACCGCCAGTTGCAGGAAGTAAGCCGAGGCTTTTGAATTGGCTCATGAATTAGGGATGGCCACTATACTTTGGTGTTATACAAGAAATAATGCGTTTAAAGTTGGTGATGTAGATTATCATACGGCTGCAGATCTTACCGGCCAGGCTAATCACCTTGGCGTAACTATACAGGCGGATATTATTAAACAAAAAATGGCCACCAATAATGGCGGATATCAATGCAGTAAAATTTGGAAAAACTTCAAAGTTGGTTTATGAAAAATTAACAACAGATCATCCGATTGATCTTTGTCGTTACCAGGTTCTAAATTGTTATAGTGGCAAAATTGGTTTGATAAACAGTGGCGGCGAAAGTAAAGGAGCATTCAGATCTTGCTGGAAGCCGTTGAAACTGCTGTAGTTAATAAACGTGCAGGTGGAATGGGTCTGATTCTTGGAAGAAAAGCTTTTCAAAGACCTTTCAAAGAAGGCGTTGAATTATTGAATGCAACGCAGGATGTTTTCTTAGATAAAAATATAACCATAGCATAAATACAAACCCGTTGTTTATTGATCATTAGGTTATTGAAAAAAAATGACTATTTACAGAAATGATTATTTATGAAACAAGAAGAAGATTTTGATGCTAATCTTGCAGGGGAAGAAGGTGAAACGGAGGAAACCAAACGAAGATGGTTTCGCAGGATAAAAAAAGGAATTACTACTTCTACAAAAGATAAAAAAGAAGCTCCTGATGGCTTATGGACCAAATGCCCTAACTGCCGTTATACTTGTACCGTTTCAGAATTAAGGGAAAATTTATTTGTATGTCCGAAGTGTGATTATCATCATCGCATTGGAAGCGCTGAATATTTTGAAATTATTTTTGATGATGAAAGTTACCAGGAACTGTATGCCAATATAAAATCGAAAGACTATCTTGGCTTTGTTGATCTCAAACCTTACGCACAGCGATTAAAAGAAACTTATTCAAAATCTTCTATTCATGATTCTATAACGGTTGCACATGGCAAAATACATGAAATGGATATGGTTATTGCGTGTATGGATTTTGAATTTATTGGTGGAAGCCTGGGAAGCGTAATGGGTGAAAAAATTACAAGGGCATGTGATTATTGCGTTGAACATAAAATTCCTTTTATGATCATTAATAAAAGCGGCGGCGCCAGAATGATGGAAAGCGCTTTTTCCTTAATGCAATTAGCAAAAACATCCGGCGGTTTATCTAAAATGTCTGATGCAAAAATTCCTTATATCTCTCTTTGTACCGATCCTACGTTTGGCGGAACCACCGCTTCATTTGCCATGCTTGGTGATGTTATTATGGCTGAACCCGGCGCTCTCATTGGATTTGCGGGGCCACGTGTTATAAAGGAAACAATAAAAAAAGATTTACCTGCCGGGTTCCAACGCAGCGAATTTTTGCTGGAACATGGTTTTCTTGATTTCATTGTTCAACGAAAAGAACTTAAAGATAAGTTGATGCAATTGTTGATTTTATTTAGAAATTAAATCGTGAGTGATTAGTCGTAAGTAGGGAATCGGCTTCACTAACTCTTGATATCTGCCATTGATTTTAAGTATGGATCTCAGTAACCGCAAAGCATATTATGAATACAACATTGAAGCAAAATATATTGCGGGCATGGTATTGACGGGAACTGAAATAAAATCATTGCGTGAAGGCAAAGCAAGTTTTAATGACAGCTATTGTATTTTTTTTAAAGGAGAATTATTTGTAAAGAGCCTTCACATTTCTGAGTATAGTTTTGGAACAATTCATAACCATGAGCCGATGCAGGAACGAAAATTATTACTGCATAAAAAAGAATTACGTAAGCTTGAAAACAAAATAAAAGAGAAAGGTTATTCCATTATTCCATTAAAAATTTTTATTGCATCAAACGGATTTGCAAAAATAGAAATTGGTTTAGGAAAGGGAAAGAAAATACACGATAAGAGAGAAACGATTAAAGAGCGGGAAAGTGATCGGGATATTAAAAGAAAGTATGGAATATAACTATAAAGGTTAAACGTAGGCGTTTACTCAACACTCACTTAAACTCAACGGAACATTAACTGCTAATCCCCCATCAGCAGTTTCTTTATATTTACTGCTCATATCAATAGCCGTATCCCACATCGTCTTAATAACATTATCCAAACTTACCTTTGCGTAATCAGGCGCACTTTGTAATGCAAGCTGGCAGGCAGTTATGGCCTTTATGGCGCCCATGGTGTTTCTCTCAATACAGGGTATTTGCACCAACCCGTTTATTGGATCGCAGGTCATTCCGAGATGATGTTCCATTGCAATTTCTGCGGCCATTAAAGCTTGTCTTTGTGTGCCGCCCAAACATTCAGTTAAAGCAGCGGCAGCCATAGACGAAGAAACGCCAATCTCTGCCTGGCAACCTCCCATTGCTGCAGATATTGTTGCTCCTTTTTTAAATATACTTCCTACTTCTGAAGCCGTTAGTAAAAATTGAATAATCTTATCACTACTATTTCCCTCACAAAAAATAATGTAGTAGGTAAGTACTGCAGGTATAACGCCGGCTGCACCGTTCGTCGGCGCAGTAACAACTCTTCCAAACGAAGCGTTCTGTTCATTAACTGCAAGCGCAAAGCAACTTACCCAGTCAAGCGTATATTTAAAATCGTTGCCGCCTTCTTTAATTACTTCTATCCAGGAATCAAAATCAAAATATGTTTTGTCTTTTAATAATTTTTTATTTAAAGCTGCCGCTCTTCTTTTTACATTTAATCCTCCGGGAAGCAATCCCTGCGCATGGCAGCCCAGGAAAACAGACTGTTTCATAACATCCCAAATAGATAGCAAACGGTCACGGGTATTCGCTTCATCTCTCCAGGCATTTTCATTTTCCATCACCACTTCGCTTATACTCATGCCCGTTTTCATACACCAATGCAATAAATCATCTGCATCGTTTATTGGAAATGGAAGTATCACATTATTATCATCGCTTAATTCTTCACCTTCTTTATGCACAAAACCACCACCTACCGAATAATACGTTTCAGCAATATGATCACCGTTATCTAATGCTGCTAAAAAAGTAAGTGCATTAGGATGATAAGGTAATGTTTCTGTAAATAAAAATTCTATATCCTCTTCAGGCTCAAAATCAATTTCATGTTTGCCATTCAATATTAATTTTTTCATGTTTTTAATATCATTGATTTTGCTATCAATCATATTTACATCAAATGTTACCGGATCTTCGCCGCACAAACCAAGTTGCACTGCTATATCGGTACCATGACCTTTTCCTGTTTTGGCGAGAGATCCGTAAAGCAATACTTCGAGCCTGCACACTTTACTTAATAAATTTTTTTGTTGCAATGAATTTAAAAAAAGGTTGGCTGCACGCCATGGACCAAGGGTGTGACTACTTGATGGTCCCACGCCTATTTTAAACATATCAAATACAGAGATTGCTTCGTGGCTCAAATAAAAAATTTATAGCCAAAGTTATGTAAAAGGATATGTTCCCAAGGGTTTCATTAAACAATCGCTTGCAAACAAAAAGATTTTGATGGGAAACATCAAAGCTTTTAAAAATTATTTAGGCTTTATTGTATATCTACAAGATTAATATCAAATATGAGATATGAATTTCCGGGAATAAGAATATTACCGGAATTATCTTTATAGTCATTAGGGCCATAGGCAAGCGTAGGAGGAATATATAATGTAATTTTTCCGCCTTTGCTTATTAAGGGAATTCCCTTTTGCCAACCAACAATAACCTGCCCAAGTTGAAATGTGGCCAATTGACCTGCAGCGGTAGAATCAAGTGTAGTTCCGTTAAAATAAGTTCCCAAATAACTTACACTTATGGTTGAACAAAGGTTAGTAACAGAAGTACCTGTTCCCGCGTTATTGATTATATAATAAAACCCGGATGGATCTAAAGTAGCGTTAAAAACTCCATGTGCATGAAGTGAATCATTTAATGCCTGTATTTCACTATCAGGGGCTTTTAAGGCAGAATTACTATATCCACATCCATTATTTTTTTTACAACTTGCAAAAACAATTAAACAAACAAATAAAGCAGGGAGCATTTTCCTAATCATCATTAATAATTTTTTGTTTGCAAATAAAGAGCATAAAAATTATTAATATGCTGCATTCTCTTTTTTCTGCTTAAATTTTAACTCTTTATATAGTTGTTCATTATGCTCCCATTTAAATCTTGAACGGAATATTGAAAAAAAAATAGCTACCAGCAATACTCCAATAATAATAACAATAATTTGAGAATCGGAGATATAAATCATATTCTTATACCACCCATGAAAGATGACTGTAAGCAAAACAGGAAGCGCAAACACAAGCCCCATGGGAAGTCCCGCAACTAACTGTCTGAAAAATTGTTTTTGTTTGTCCCTGTTTTTTTCCCAATATTCTAAAAAAAGCAATTCATCTTTCGTAAGCATTCGCAAATTTACCAAGTAAAACTCCTGTAAAAAAATTGACAGATTATTCTCAATGATGCATTTTTTGGAATTCAACCAATAAAATGTAGGTTTGCTTTCATTAAAAATTAAACTGTGAAAATTGAGCAGGCACTTGTACTCTACTTATTAATACACAAAAAAATTTCACTCCAGGGAATTGGTACCTTTAATATATATGGAGCGGTGCCCGAAAATACTGATAACGATAAACCAGTAATAATCCCGCCTGAATCTATTTCATTTAAGTATGATCCAAAAATAAAAGAGGATGAGGATTTAATTGACTTTATAGTTCAAAATACCAAGAAGATAAAACCTCTGGCTTCTGCTGACCTGGATTCATTTTTAACCCTGGGCCGTCAGTTTCTGAATATAGGAAAACCTTTCACAATTCAAAACCTGGGAACTCTTGAAAAATTAAAGTCCGGTGAGCTTGAGTTTACTCCTGGTCCGCTTATTCAAAGAGTAGAAGTGCCTAAGGCAAAGATTGAAGACGAAGGTGCAGAAAAACATGAAGAGAATTTATTCAATGATTATCAAAAGGCACCTTCTTCTAATAATAGCAGGGTATTATTAATTGCAATGATTGCTATTTTGTTAGGATTTGGCTCATGGGCTGCATGGAATTATGGCTTTAAGAAAACTGAGAGCGAACCTGCTGCTACTGACAATATTGTTCCAGTTCAGGATACAGCCAATATTTCTGAAAAACAAAAAACCGATTCATTGGCAGAAGCCAGGAGAGTAACGGACAGCATTGCAAATGCCCAAAAAAATCCTGCTGATTCCTTTACGTTTAAAGTAGTTATAAAAGAAACAACCAACAAAGAAATTGCTTTAGCAAGGCTTGCAAAATTAAAAAGCTTTGGAAGAAAAGTTATTATGTATACTAATGATTCAATAACTTTTAAAGTTGCAGAACCATTTATGCGTCCCCTCACAGACACAACTAAAGTGCTTGATTCGTTAAATAATTACTATTATATGGGAAAAGCTCATATAGAAACAAAATAGTTGACTTTAATTTCAAAATTAATTTTTGAATATTTTTTAATAAGGAGGCAACGTGAGTAACGTTTAAGGCTAAACGCTTAATTTCCTGCTTACAAATGCAATCATAGCCAACTCAGGGATTTTCTACGGTTTTATCCTGTGCAAGTTTAGCATCATCGGGAGTGCTTCTCATATCTCTGTCAAGAGAATATAAAGATTCTCCGGCAACCTTTTCACCGCCGGCAATTTTTAACCTGTCGAGCATATTCATTACCATAGTTTCTTCTTCAGTTTGTTCTTTTACGAACCATTGCATAAAATTCCATGTTGCCCAATCTTCTTCGTCAAGACTCATTTTTACAATTTTATAAACACCATTTGTATTGTCTATTTCATGAGCGAATGTTTTTTCAAAACACTCCTGTACACTTTTGGGATCCGTTGGGGGCGCTCCTATCGCTTCAATAGTTACCTTTGCTCCTCTTTCAATTATATATTCAAGAATTTTCATCATATGAGTTCTTTCTTCATTTGCATGACGAAAAAGGAAATTGGATATGCCATCATATCCTTGTGTTGCGGCCCAGGAACCATAAGACAAATAGATTTGAGACGCATAGGCCTCTTTTGTCATTTGAACATTTAACGCAGTTCGTAAAGTTTCACTTAACCGGTTTGTATCCATCTTATTACTGATTATTTATATGTAATTAGTTTAATAGTTAGCATTTATCGAAATTACTGATTTTGAAGAAAAAATGCCTGGCTTATACAAGTTAAAAAATAAATTTCGCTGGGTATGAAAAAAATTGATCAGAATGGATCGAATTGTATAATATCAAAAAAACAAGCTATTTGGCACGTACTTTTACGAAATTTTAAAATTTAATGGCGAAATACTTGCATATTAAGTAAGGATTTATAATTTTGCATTCATCTTTACTGGTGAACGCCAGGTAAACATTCCCAATCCACATATACTATTACAAAACTGCTTAATTTTATAAGTATAGTCAATCTATAACTTACCCCAATAGAACCGTGAAAGATTAACAGTGCTTAATCCTCATATCTCTTGTATTCACCGCTTATCTTTTTTTTAACTTTAAACTACAAGAATGAAAAAGTTCTACACTTTCGTGTTAACGGTGCTATGTGTTTGCGGTTTCAATTTTATTAACGCCCAAACCGGCCCCAACTTATTAGGTGCAAAAGGTACTTTTAGCGCTCCATTTATTACGGCAAATTCCAAAGCTTCCAATTGTGCTGTTTCAGGATCAGCATCTTACAATCCTAACGGAAATATTGGAAATGCTTTAAATGGTTGTTCATTATCAGGAACTTCTCTCCCATGCTCAGGCTATAATTATGTTTATAAAAGTGGAGGCTTAGGACCCGAATACACCTACACTATTATTAAAAATATTGGTGATGCTAATGGTGGCAACTGTATTAAAGGTGATTGGAGAGGACAAGATCATACAGGTGATGGCGGATATTTTATGGCAGTTAATGGGGCTCCGGATACCTCACATAGTATTGTGTTCTATCAAATGAAATCTATTCCGGTTTGTCCTGGCACTAAATATGAATTTTCTGCCTGGGTGCTTAACATACTTCCCAGCAACAGCATTGCTGCCAAACCAGGTTCAGAACCAAATGTATCATTTAAGGTCATTACTCAGGATGGAACACAAACAATTGGAACATCTGGCCCTATTCCATATACTGCTACACCAACATGGGTAAAAGTAGGGGGAACTTTTATAGCTTCTGCCACAACTACTTCAGTTGATTTACAAGTTGCAAATGCTACTATTATTGCTTCCGGTAACGATCTTGGCTTAGATGATATTTCATTCAATGTTGAGCAATCAAATATTGGTTTAGCTGGTGCTGATGGTGGCCCGGCTATAAGTGGAACATGTGACGGAAACAGCTTTACAGTAAATTACATTGTAAATGATATTACTCATACTAATACCTGGTACAAATGGCAGGTAAGTAAAGATGGGGGAGCTACTTTCATTGACAGTACGCTAGGTGCACAACAAGCAGTTTACACGGGTGATAGCTTTACACTTCCGCTTGCATTTAATAACGTTTCGGTAAGCATGAACGGATATAAATACAGGCTAGTTGTTTCTACGTCTGAACAAGGATTGGCAAACCCTGGCTGTACTTACCTAAATGAATATACTCTAATTGTAAATTCATGCGGTGCCCTTCCCGTAACACTAAGTGCTTTTACCGGAAGGTATTCAAACGGTGTCTCAATTTTAGATTGGCAAACAAGCCAGGAGATAAACAGTGACCATTTTGAATTATTCAAGAGTAATGATGGACAGGATTTTTCTTTGGTAGCAAAAATTAAAAGTGCAGGCTTTAGCAGTGTAGTTAAAAATTATAGCTACCAGGATAATTCTCCAAACAGCGGTCAGTATGTATACTACCGTTTGAAACAAATTGATATAGATGGAAAATATACTTTCTCATCTATTGTTAAGTTGGCCGTAGGAAAGAGCACAGCGGTTACAGTTTATCCTAACCCATTCAATAGCAATTTTACAGTATCTTTCAGCGCTGAAAAAACTGCGTTGGCTACTTTAAAATTAATAAGCAGCACAGGTCAATTAATGTTCTCAAAAATGATTTCTGTTAACAAAGGAAACAACTCAATTTTAATTAACAACTTACCTTCCATAACACCAGGTATTTACTACATGAGTGTTAGTAACGATGAATTAAACTTCAATAGTAAATTACAAAAACTGTAATTTTTAAATTAAAATCTAACAACCGCTTTAGGAGTGAAATTCTAAAGCGGTTTTTTTGTCTCTCAGAAGTAAGTTGCTATTTACTGATCATGCTGTTTCTTTTATTCTTTAAAGACCATTTTGCACAATATATTTATCCGGTTTAAGATTTGTAATTGAACGCGAATTAGCAATGTGAATTACCTGAATTTAATTTACCTGAATTACTTGCCGGACAAGTCTCACACCTGAATTATTTACATGAATCATTTCAGTTGTATGGTTTTCAAATACCTGTTGACACCATAGTATAATTTTATTGCCTGCATATTGCTTTGCCTGTTCATTAAGCCACTCTTCTGCTTCAGATTTCGAATTCAGTTTTTCAATCGCCCAGGCAGTGACAATTTCATTAGCAGGTATAAAATTATTTACTGTGTTTTCAATTTGTGGCTTGAAATCAATAATCTTTTGTAAGTATGAGTTTGCTTTTTGTGCCTTACTACTCTTTTCATAACACAAATAACTCATCCAGTCTTCTAAACGTTCGTCAATATTTTGCTGGTATGGTTTTCCAACGCCCAAATTCTCAGGCCATTTTTTGGCTTCATTTATAAATAAAAGAGATTTAGAATAATTCTTATTTTTTATCTCAGTTATGGCTTGCATTAATTCCGCCTCACGATATAATTCACGACCAATGGTTGCTCCCTCAAAAGGCAGAATATTAATTTTTAATAAAAGTTCTGAACAGTCATGATATCGTTTATTCAACAATAAAGTTTTTGCATATAACATACCTATGATATAATTGCTGCTATGTGCTTTGTAGAAAGGTTCAACTATAGCTAACGCTTTTTCATTTTCGTTATGATCGATATAATACTCACCAAGCAATTTACAATAACGCCATTCATCTTTAGCCAACACAACAGCTTCTTTAAGATCAGTTAAAGATTGCTCATCAAAAGCCCCGGAGAATGCTGCTGCACGGGCAGCATAGAAAGGCGCAAATTTTGGCTCATTCTCAATTGAAGAAAAAAGTTTTCTGCTTTCATCAACACGATTTCTGTCTTTATATAATAACGCGAGATAATATTTGGGTTTCCAGTTATTACCCTGCTCTTTTGCCCAAAGTAACATTTCTTCATCTTCTGAACGAAAACGGAAATACAAAAGCAGGAGATAAATTATTAGCGCTATCCATTATTTTTGAAAATGATTTACCCTGTTTACTTAGCAGGAACGCAAGCCAGTAATTTGCAAGATCATTAGTTGGCGACAGTTCCAAGACTTTTTCGCTTTCATTAATGCATCCATTGTTATAATAACCAATTGCCAGTTCAAGGTAAGTTTGTACCGGCTGTTCGTTGGTTATAATATCACTAAAATGTTTTTTATTTTCTTCTGATGATTGCCATAAATATTTTTCAAATAATGCAAAGTGATTCAAGGGATCAAAAGATAAAATTGAATTCAATATTTCTTCAGCGGCTTTTTGATTGTTATTATAACGGTTACTAATAGCCGCAATTTGTAATGCTGTAATATTGTAACGGTTAAAATCAATTGCTTTGGAAGCATAGTTTAATGCCTTATCCCAATTCTTTTGTTTAAGATATATATTACTCAAACCTGTATAAGCTTCAGTTCTATACTCAACAGAAAGGCTTGCCACGTCAAAGCCATCCATTGCGTCAACAGTATTACCCAGTTTGGCATTGATAATACCATAATAATAATTGGCGCCGCCATCATTTGTGTTAATACTTAAAGCTTTTTTAGCAAATTGAAGCGCTTCAGCGTAACGCATGTTGCGGTACATAAGTTCTGACATCTTTACTAAAGCAGGCAAAAAATTATGATCAATTGCCAGGGATGCATATAATTTATTCTCTGCCGAATCATACTGTTTCTCATCAGAGAATTCTTTGCCTTGTATATATAAGCCATAAGCAGAGCTCCAGTCAAAGTCTTTTGGGGCATCGAGTGGTCGGCTTATATTATAAGCATCAGGATTCGATTTATAAATAAGTTTATCAGTACCTAATGTTACTATGAGATTATCAGGATTGATTTCTATTTTAACAGAATCTACAAAAGTTTTAAGGGGATTAGATTGAACCTTTTTATTATAAATAATTTTATCGCCTTCTTTCACCTCAAGATCGTCATCAATTTTTTGTACGGGATTGAAATAAAGTTTCAGCCAACCGTTTTCGTATTTTACATTCAAAGCACCATATTCGTTGGCTTCTACAAACCCCTTTGTATTTAAAACAGGGTACCAGTATTCTGTCCATACATCAGTTCCAAAAGGTGAAAAGCTCTTGTGCTTAAATGGTGTAAAAGTGCTTTTTTCTGCTGTTTGATTAAACAACCTTCCGGATTGCAATTCCACATATTGTCCGTCTGAATCAGTCAATAGTTTCTCCCATATCATTCCTTGTTGCGATAATCCCCAAATCCATATTTTCTTTCCAACCTTTTCATCATGGTCCGAATATCTTGCCATTCCAAAATCATCGTCATGCCAATATGCGCCAAAAAAATCAGTGTATTTTCCAAACACATGATAAGATTTATAACCGCCAAAATCATTATTCTCATAAAAAGAAATGTTCTTTCCGTTTTGCTTATTTATCGGCCAGTCGCTATATTCCCCTTCGTGACCGAGATAATGATTTCCGCGATATATAAATTGTAGATTTCCCTTGGCTTTTAATCCCGCGTTCATCCAATGATAGTAAGGTTCTTCAATATTTGTGTTGTTGTACCAAAAAGATCTTGTAGTAAAATAAGCCTTGTCTTTTGGTAAATTAATTTCGATCGTCCAGTTAGTATTGGTAAGCAAATCCAACGTACCTATAATGCAACTGACACTTCCATCTTCGTTCTCACGGGTTGTATAATCTACCGGTGTAGCACAATTCGGCGTATGACCCACAATTCCATAATTGGCTTCAAGGCCCCCGCTTGTCCAGGGGCCGCGTAAAGCAATGTCGCGAAACTTAACTGCATGGTTATAATAAAAAAAAGAACGACCTGTTGATTTTTCTATTGCAGACCATATCTTTCCGCCTATCTCAGGCAATATCATCACCTTAATAAAATCATTTTCAAGCTCAACAACTTTCCATTCTTTTTGCACCGGCTTATCAGTAAAACCATCGTAACGGAAATACGGGTACATTACCGTAAAAGAAGGAATGGGATTAGGATCTGAAAACGGATAGGTTGTAAAAGTTTTATTGTACTCATGAATAACTGCACTGTTTTGTGCAAAGCATGAAAAACAGGAACATATCAACAGGATTGAAAATAATTTTTGCATCTTAAAATTTTATAATCTGGTTTATTTTATAATTAATAACCATCCTTTACCTTTTTCAATCGGTATTTTTTCATTGATTTTAAAAGTTCGTACACGGTTGGAAATTTTTAACTTCAGGGGCAATCATAATTGCTCTCGATGAATCAATACCTAATTTTTTCCAATCAATATTTAATTGCACATACGCTTCATCATTAGCCCAGCTTGCAATCGATACCAGCACTGTTCCCTTTTTTTTATAAACAGTTGCCAATACTTTATCATTATCAGTTTTTACCGGGTTATCGTCCACCCAATAACCAATCATTTTTGTGCCCTGCATCCCAAAATCATCCCATACTTTCCAGATGGGTCGCGGATCTGCATTATCACTCCACGGCATCCTGTTCGTCATTCCATAAATCATTCCGCGCCATGGATTACCGCCTCCTTGCAACATCTCTCCCATCAAACCAAAAGGAATTCCGCTTACTTCTGTAAGAAAAAAATCAGGGCTGTTTTTCTCATAATCAAAATATTCTCCAAACCATAAACGATTGAGATATGGAAAATGCTCCATGTATAAATTGGCGCTGTTATTAAAACCATCATTTTTATCGATATTGGTTGGCAGAGTGTAAATCGATAATACCGGGATGACCGTCTTTTGTTAGTACTCTTTTTATTCGTTTCATAGTGATGCGGTCAAAAGCAACATCATCTAAATAAATTCCATCGATGCCTACATTTTGTGTTAGCCAATTCATTCCTTCCACATAATAATTATGCCATCGGTTTATGCCCGCTGTTAACGATTGCTGCATCTTTTAATTCCGGAACAAACCATGCTGCTATATAATCGCTATCCAGATGTTCCTGCAACCAACTAAATCCGCCTCCCTTCCCTGCCGAATAAATTTCGTGTCCCAAACTTCTTAACGCAAAAGTTTCATAAGCATGATCCGAAAGTTCACGAATGGTGTTATAAATTTTCACTTTCAATCCATCAGCGTGAGCTGAATCAATATAAGCTTTCATTGCCTTCCATGCAATAAAAGGATAATTAATATATGGATTGATGGCCGTTGCGTGATGAATATTTATAACAGTAGCTCCTGTTGCTTTGATAGTGTCGATAGGTTTATAAGCGTGATAAAACCTGTTTGCCCATTGAAAATCGGTATTAATAGTATGAAACGGAGTAATGAGTAAATTGAAATTATAATATAATACATCGCCTTTCTTCATTGTTCTTTCACCGCTGTAATTATTGGCAAGAATTGATTTGCCTTTTTCGCCAATAGTTATTCCGCCCTTATTGTCATTACCCCATGAAGTTGGCAGTAGTAAAGGCTTTTGCAAATAAAAATTAGTATTGAGCGGCCGTACATATTTTTCATCACGAAGTGAATATTGCAGGCCCGCATTTACATTTCCAATCCATGCGCCATCCTGGTTTTTATGTGCTACATCCCATTTCCATTCAAAATTCTCAGGACGATAACCCCCTTTCTGTCCAAGGCCCATCATGTATTTTGGAATATCTTTTTTAAAAGGAATATGCATTGTAATATCTTTAAAATCCACATCCTGCAAGGCTGTTACTTTTACTTTGTATGCAACAAAGCCATCAAATTCCATTGAGGCTGATACTTCCATTTTCAAAGTATCATTACTGCTTGTAGCTTCCCACTGAACGGTGCCGGGTTCTTTTTTCATGAATTGCAATCCGTTGCTTTTAAGAACTAAATTTTTGCCGTCAATCATTTTTGTAAAATGAAAATGAATGGCCTCAGCTAATAAATCATTTGGTTGATTAGTGTATTCAGTCATCTCAGGAGTAAAGAAAGTTTGTATCTGTTCCGGAAATCCATCTTTATTGACAATGACTTTCCGTCCGAGTAAACTAATAGTATCGTGATTAACCTTAAGCGCTGTATAAGGTGCTATCACGGTATTTTCCTGCGCCATTGTCGAATTGAGCCATCTAAGTCTTGTCATTTTCCATGGTTCATTTACACCTCCATTCTTAGCAATCTCATTACTAACGGTAAGGGTCAATTGAATTTCTTTCGGTGCAGTCCCGTCTGTTGTTATGGTCGCTTTTCCTGTGTAAGTTCCTACAACGGCATTCAGAGGAACATCGATACCGCACCACAAAGCCTGCACTTTATTTTGTTCAACATTTACTTCTTTTTTGAAAGGTGTTCCATCATAACCAATCCCATTGGTGTTAATACAAAAAATATTATTTGAAGAAATAGTTTTGCCTGAAGGACTTTTAAGATCGGTAAAATTAATTTTTACATTTTTAAGATTTCTGCAAAGCATATACCCCCAACTGAAAAGCAAAATTTTCTCCTCTCAAAGCTCTCACCTTTAAAATCATTTTTTGGCCCGGTTTCAATCCAGCGTTGGGGAAGATCATTCGTCATCCTTATAGAATGTAACCTGTCTTCGGGGAAAATTAAATAAGGTTCTGCTTTATTTTTTTGAATGATTTGTTCCGTCTCTTTTTTCGTAGCAATTATTTCCATCGGGTAAAAAGTATTGAACGAATCAACAGATTGGATTTCTTTTACTGCTGCTAAAGGAATATTACTATTTGAATTTAATCCATTAAACCAATCAGCAGAAGCAGTTGTATCAGGCTTTAAATAAATACCCCTGGGATAATTGGAACGGCCTTCATTTTTATAAGGCATATAATAAACATAATACATCCCTGTTCCCGAAACCGGTTCAAAATATATTTCACCATACTCACGGTTAAGTGTAGCTGCTTTTACATTTAAGATTCTTTGCCCCGTTTTTGCATCTTCAATTATAATTCTTTTGTACTGCGGGTCTTCATCTCTCCTTCGCCAGGGAATGATCGCTTTCGCATATTTGCCTGAATTAGTAAAAACAAGAATTACTCTGTGATTGCCCAGTGAATCAGGGTTCCAGCAGTTAGTACAATTTGTAAAATTTAGTTCCTGGGAAAATGCCGTCGGTACTATAGCGAGAAATACACAAGCCGCTAATACTTTTTTCATTCAATAATAATTTTGATAAATTCTACGCTGCTGTGTTACAACAAAGCCTAAAACTACATGTTTATTGTATTAAATGAACAGGCAACCGTTTGCATCAAATGAAAGCATTTTGAAAAAGGGGATCAACCAGGCTAAATCAAAATTTAAGTGTTTCCGGCAGATACTTTTTAATAAGTTCTTCGTAATAAGGTTTTAATTCCTTTAAGTTTGGAGGTGAAGGGCTTTTAGAATACAAATCATAAGGATTAAAAAGATTTACCCATTTCAGCATTTCCCTGTCATGATCATCAAGCAAATAACCGTATTCACCTTCCCGATGCCATGCATAAAATGAATGATATCGAAGCATATACAAACCTTCTTCAGGCAAATAATCCTTCAACATGTGGTAAACATATTCATCATGTCCCCACGACATGTGAACATTTCTCAAACCACATCCTTTTTCGTATACGCCATAGCTGTGAGTTATAAGCATCAGTACTGTAATCAGGATTATCTTTAAAAAATTCAGGATAAACTATTTTATCTGAATAAGCACAGCCAACCGGGAAAAGTATCGCCCACAACTGCCCACTGTGGCTCACCAAAAAGACAAAGCACTTTGCCCATGTCATGCATCAGACCTGTAAATACCATCCAGTCAGGATGTCCATCACGGCGAATTGCCTCTGAAGTTTGTAACAAATGCTGAAACTGATCCAGTTCAGTATCCGGGTCTGAATCATCGACCAGTTGATTCAAAAAATCAAATGCATTCCACACCGGCATTTCCTTTTTATTAAACTGCAGGTATTGATTTTTCTTTTCCAGCACAAAATCATAGGTCTGGTATGTATGATTCAGCCTGTAAAATTCTTTCACTGTATCTCTCGTACCAGATTCATAATTTCTGAATTCTTGTTTTGATTTTGAAGTTTCAATTTCAGGATCGGGATAACGCTCCAGAACATCCTCTTCCCATTCATCAAGACTTTGCAACGGATTAATTTCTTTAGAAGAAAGGTTTTGATTATTGTTTTGCATAACAATCGCATTTATTTATGGATGCTTACTGCTAAGTTAATTTTTTTCTACAAGAGTTCTGTAAAATGGACCCTTTATTTGCGAAGACATTTTTATTGTAATCCGCAAAAAATAAATTTGTCAATTAGATAGTTGTATAAGAATAAGTGATAAATTTCAGGTTCCAATAAAACACGATTGCTCATGAATCTTCACTTTGCGGATTATCTTATCATCATTATTTATTTTCTTTTTGTTATTGGTGTTGGGTTTATTATAAAAAGAAAAATAAAATCAAGCAACGACTTTTTAACCAGCGGCAGAAACATTCCATTATGGATCACCAGCCTTGCTTTTATATCCGCAAATCTTGGCGCACAGGAAGTCTTGGGCATGGTAGCTTCAGGGGCAAAGTATGGAATTATGACGGTTCATTTTTATTGGGTTGGCGCCATATTCGCGATGGTATTTTTAGGCGTGTTTATGATGCCTTTTTATTACGGCAGCAGGGCCAGGAGTGTTCCTGAATTTTTAAAGCTTCGCTTTGATGAAAAAACAAGAGCATTAAACGCAGTATCCTTTGCCGTGATGACGATTTTTTCATCAGGCATTTCATTATTTGCTTTGGCAAAATTGCTGGAAGTTATTTTGCATTGGGATTTTGATGTTTCTATATGGATGGCTGCAGGCATTGTTATGGTCTATACTTTTTTGGGCGGATTAACGAGCGCTGTTTATAATGAAGTGCTCCAATTTTTTTTAATTGTTCTTGGACTTTCGCCATTGGTAATTGTTGCGTTGCATGATGCCGGCGGATGGTCGAATATTAAAACATTGCTCCAGCCCGAAATGACACATGCCTGGAAATATATGGGAAATGCAGATTCAAACCCGATGGGAATAAATTTCATGTCGTTGATATTTGGGTTAGGATTCGTTATGTCGTTTGGATATTGGTGTACCGATTTTTTGGTAGTGCAAAGAGCTATGATGGCAAAAAATATGAACGCCGCACAACGCACTCCTATCATTGCTGCAATACCCAAAATGTTTATGCCGCTTATTGTTGTGTTGCCCGGTGTTATTGCTATTGCGTTATTGCAACCTGCACTGGCATCAAAAGGTTTCAGCATCCCTTCAGATGGCAAAGGCGGTCTTGATTATACAATGGCGCTACCTTCGCTTATTTCTCATTACTATCCAACTGGTTTGTTGGGTGTAGGTATTACGGCATTGATAGCTTCGTTTATGAGTGGCATGGCGGGTAATGTAACAGCTTTTAATTCTGTATTTACTTTCGATATTTATCAATCTTATTTTGTAAAAAATAAATCGGACAGGCACTATCTTGTTGTAGGAAAAATGGTTACAGTTGCAGGCATACTTTTATCTATTGTAACTGCGTATATCGCCAAGAGCTTTAATAACATTAATGATTTTCTTCAGCTGGTTTTCAGCTTTGTAAACGGACCGTTGTTTGCTACTTTTTTGCTGGGAATGTTTTGGAAAAGAACTACAGGACATGGTGCTTTTTTTGGCCTTCTTGCGGGAACGATTGCTGCTGCACTCACACACGGCCTTACTTTGGCAGAAGGCAAAGGTGGCTGGATTTATCCTTTGTATGAAATACACAGTGGTATGGGACAGGCATTTATCGTTGCTTCTGTTTCATGGATTGTAAATTTTTGCACTGCCATCATTGTAAGCCTGTTTACAAAACCAAAACCTGAAGCAGAACTGCGGGGTCTTGTTTATTCTTTAACCGTAAAGCCATCTTATCGCCAGGATAAATGGTATCTAAGAATTGTTCCGCTGGGTATTATTCTTATTGTAGTAACAATTATCCTTAATATTATCTTCTTTTAAACAAAACGTATTATGTACAAAAAATTAAATAACCTTGGTTTTGTAATAGGGATCTTCTTTATACTTATTTCATTAGTTCTTATTATTGGAGGATTATCCTCCGCTGCATTAAATCATAAATTAAATTTTTATACCGGATTTTCATTTCTTGTGTTTGGGGTTTGCATGATATTTCTTAACAGGAAGGATGATAAAGACGTGTAGGTTTGATTTATTCTTTTAAATACTATTTTTTTCCTCTTTCTTTTTCGGATAGGCATTACCGTACCACAAGTGCAAAAGGTTTACCTACCCTGAATCCCTTAACTGCATAATAAAAAATATAGACATAACAGGGAAGCATACACGCAAAAAAAGATAAAGAGTTAGAAAAATGTGCAGCATCTCTCAGATTGGTATATACCAACGGGATTATAGCTCCGCCAGCGATGCCCATAATGAGCAAAGCGGATGCAAACTTGGTAAACTTCCCCAGGCCGTCAATAGCTAAAGGAAATATAGCAGGCCACATCAGTGCGTTGGCAAGGCCAAGCAATGCAATAAAAGTTATGGAAGTGTAACCATCCGTAACAAAAACACCCGTCGTAAAAATAATACCCAATACTGCAGAAATAGCTAAAGCCTTTTGCTGTGAAATATATTTCGGAATAGTAAAGATGCCGATAACATAACCTGCGAGCATTGCAAACAAGGTAAATGCAGTGAAATATTTTGTTTGATCTAAAGGCATTCCCATATGTTTACCGTAGGTACCAATCGCGTCGCCTGCCATTACTTCTACACCTACATAAAGGAAGATACACAATACACCCAACATCAAATGGGGGTATTGGAACACACTCGTTTTTTCCAACACAGCCTTATTGGAATCTGTTTTTTTCTCGCCTAATGTGATTTCAGGTAATGATGATTTTGTTATCATAATTGACATTATCACTAATATCACAGTAATAATTATATACGGACTGACAACCCTGTGAGCCAGTTCGTTCAGCAAGAACTCTTTCTGATTTACATCTGTAGCAGATATAATCTTTTCCTCTATAGAAGATGCATTTTTTAGGACCAGTCCTCCTACGATTATCGGGCTAAGCATTCCTGCAGTTTTATTACATATACCCATGATGCTGATACGCTTTGCTGCGCTTTCAATGGGGCCAATAATGCTGATATAAGGATTGGAGGCCGTTTGCAGCAAAGCCAAACCCATACCCTGTATAAACAATCCCGAAAGAAACAGACCGAAATTTCTTGTATTGGCGGCAGGAATAAAAATAGCAGAGCCGATTGCCATAACAAATAATCCCAGCGCCATCCCGTTTTTATATCCCGTTTTTTTTAAAATGTATGACGAGGGAATAGCCAGAAAAAAATAAGCCATATAAAAACTAAAGGTTACAAAGAATGCCTGTGTATCACTTCTTAACTGGCAGGCAAGTTTAAGAAACGGGATAAGAGTGCCATTTAGCCAGGTAACAAAACCAAAAATAAAAAACAGGATACCAATGATTATAACGGCGTAGGTTGTTCGATTTAATGTGTTCATTAATTATTTTTTTGAATGATGATACCAAATAACCGGAATTATAATTACAAGTTATTAATGGTAAAACTTAAAACTATTGTTTTAAAAGAATAATTGAACAGGCAACCGTTTGCACAAAATTATTTCAAACTTTTTAAGAGATTGTGTTTATTCCCTATTGGTTGTCATTTGAAATGTTGTTATTGATTATAGTGATTATTAAAATTATTGCATCAAACGTTTGCACGCTGCCGGCTCAGAATTATTTTCTAAGTTTGAAAAGAAATAGGTGTTTATGATATTATATTATGACAGGCGAAAATTCTTAAAATACTCGGCCTCAGCTGGAGCAGGGCTTGCATTAATGAATACTCCTCTGAAAACTTTTGCTGCAGAAAAACAATCTAAAGTACGTGTAGGCATGATTGCCGTAGGGTTACGCGGTCAACTCCACTTAACCGAAATGCTTAAGAGGAACGATGTGGAAGTAATTGCCATGGCCGATCCTGATAAAAGAATGATGGGTATGGCCAGGGATTTGGTTAAACAGTTTGGTAAAAAAGCTCCTGTTGAATATGGCAATGGTGATTATGATTATAAAAACTTACTAAAACGGGATGACATCGATGCCGTATTTATTGCTTCCCCATGGCAATGGCATTTGCTGCAAAGTATGGACGCTATGCATGCAGGTAAGAAAGTAGGTGTTGAAGTGTGCGGAGCAATGAAATTACAGGATTGCTGGGATGTTGTAAATACCGCTGAAAAGACCGGTATGAATATTATGCTACTGGAAAATGTTTGTTATCGCAGAGATATTATGGCCGTATTAAATATGGTACGAAAGGAAATGTTCGGAGAGTTGTTGCATTTGCAGGGAGGTTATCAGCATGATCTTCGCGGAGTTTTATTTAACGATGGAGTAACGGCCAGTGATTCGGGAGTTGAATTTGGAGATAAAGGTTTCAGCGAAGCTAAATGGAGAACACAACATTATATTGATCGTAATTGTGAAAATTATCCAACACACGGATTGGGGCCTGGCTCTGTTATGATTGATATTAATCGCGGCAACCGGCTTACAAAGCTTTCTTCCATTGCCACAAAAGCAAGAGGGCTGCATCGCTATATAATCAATAACCCAAAGGGCGGCCCTGATCACCCAAATGCAAAAGTAAAATTCAAGCAGGGGGATATTGTTACTACTCAAATACAAACTACTAACGGCGAAACAATTGTACTCACGCTTGATACTTCCTCACCACGACCATACAACTTAGGTTTTCGTGTACAGGGTACTAACGGGCTTTGGCAGGATCATCATGAAGGAGAGTTCGACAGGGGCATGATTTATTTTGAGAATGTAAGTGAGAAACACGTTTGGGATAATCCACAAAAGTTTATGGAAGAAAATGATCATCCGTTGTGGAAGAGGTACGAAAAAGATGCTGCACAAAGCGGGCATGGTGGCATGGACTTTTTTGTTGATAATGCTTTTATCGAATGCATCAAGAGAAAAACACCATTCCCTCTTGATGTTTATGATCTGGCTACATGGTATTCAATCACTCCTCTAAGTGAAAAATCAATAGCAACAGGCGGTGCGCTAATGGAGATACCGGATTTTACCAGGGGGAAATGGAAAAACAGGAAACCGGTTTTTGGATTTAGCGATGAATTTTAGTTTCATAATCAACAGTAATATCAAAAGAGCAGTTGAGATATTTCTATACATTGACTGTCTCTTTTTTTCAAACTTCTAATGTATCCAATCTGGCCGAAAACAATGAATTTTAATCTATGCTAAAGACGGTTTTATAACTTTAGGATAACAATAACCGTTAGTTTACAAAAAAGAACGGGGATAAAAAGGATATCATCAATATTGTTTCAAGGCTAGCGAAGTTACATAGTGCTGCAGCTCCATTTCTTTATTTGTTAATTTTTGTAGTAAGGTGAACTGGTTACCGGCTCTTACTAAATTGTGATCCTCATATTTAGATCCATAATAAATATCATCATTAATATAATCGGTAAGAAACCGAAGCCCTTGCATATAGATCATAAACTTGCCGGAGTAAATAAAATGGTCCTTTTCCAGTACAGAAAGTTCATCATGTAGTTGTCCGAGATATCCCTTAACAATACTTTCGAAATACTCATTTCGTATTTCAATTTTTGAAAAATCTTTTTCTTCTTCACTTACGGGGCTTAGGTAGGTACGCAACATATCGCCCAAATCGCTTATAAAATAACCTGGCATCAGGGTGTCCAGGTCAATTACACATAACCCGTTGTTATTTTCATCAAATAGTACATTGCTTATTTTGGTATCATGATGAGTAACACGAATTTTAAATTGTGGATTAGCTTTTATACTTTCAAATTCATCCACAATATACTTATTCCTAAACGCTGCGTCTATCCATATTCGTGAGTTTTTGATCCTGGCTGCATCACCAAGAGAAAGCGCTTCCTCAAACTGCCTGTAACGAAATGAGAGATTGTGAAAATCGGGTAATGTTATTTTAAGAAGACTTGCATTAAAGCCTGATAATAATTTTGTAAACTTACCAAACTGCTTCGCCGCTTCATAAGCCATGTGGGGATGTTGTATTACATCAATAGTATGCGAATTTTCAACAAACGGCAAAAGCCGGTAGCAGTCTCCACTTTTATCAAAAAAAATATCTCTGTTATAAACGGAGGAAACAGGCATTACAAATAAATAGGAAGGAAAATTTTTACGAAGATAGTTTCCAGTGGTGTTGACATTATAAGCAATTGCTTCAGGATTTTTGAAAACTTTAATATTGACCTGCTGCAGTATAAAGGTTTTCCCGTTACGATTAATTTTCCATGTTTTGTTAATTAACCCTGTGCCAAATGGAACCGCCTTATTAATATTTTCTGAAATACCAAAAGCGTTAAAAACATCCTGAAGCATTCGCATTAGTTAATTAATAAATCATTAATGAATAACCAAACTTAGACAATAAGGGAACATACAGGAAAGTAAAACGTTTGCAGTAATTATTTCTTCTCATGCAGTACCAATTGCGATTCAATTATAATTTTATAATAAGTCTCCCTGGGGCCGGATTGTTCTTTTGATTTGCTCATAAGCTCAATCAATATTCCTGTTGCTTTTTGCCCCTGTATATACGGATATTGCTCTACAGAAGCTAACGGAGGGTGGGCACTGTAACTGCTTATGGGTAGATTGGCAAAACTAACGAAGGAGATATCTTTATTTATTTTTCTTTTTTTCTTTTTTGCAAATTGTATGGCCTCAAGCGCAACATAATCGTTAAAAGCCACGATAGCAGTTGGTTTTCGATTAGAGGTTAGTAATTCTTCCATTGCATATTGCGTTCCTTCTAAAGTTAAATCAGTGTTTACAATCAGCGATGGATCAAACTTCAGGCGGTTCCTTGTCATAGCTTGTATATATCCATTCTTTCTTTGCTGGCTTGCAAATAATTTTTCAGGTCCGTTAATCATACCTATAACGCGGTGTCCTTTTTTAAGAAGGTAAGATACAGCCTGGACTGAACCCGAAATCATATCGCAGGCTACGTAATGTATATCATCCATTTTGGGTATGCGATCAAAAAACACCACCGGTATTCCATATTTTTTCAGGCTTTTGAAATGATCGTAATTCACAGTATTTTTCGAAATAGAAATAATCAATCCATCTACGCGGTGGTTCCTCATCGTCTCTACAATTTTCTTCTCTCTTTCCTCACTATCATGCGACTGTCCTAAAAAAACCGTGTAGTTATTTTTCTCCGCAGTATCTTCAATACCACTGATGGACGTTGAAAAAAAAGCTTCTGACAAGTCAGGTAAAATAACACCTATTGTATGCGTTTTCCCCTGTTGAAAAAAAATTGCTGCCTGGTTGGGTTCGTAGTTTAATTCTTTAGCTAACTGCTGTACACGCATCTTGGTTCTTAACCCAATATTAGGATGATTATGCAGCGCCCTTGATACTGTTGAAAACGAAATTTTAAGTATTTTAGCAATCTCCTTAATGGTCGTTGGCTTTTCTTCCATAACTCTAAAAATATATTCTTTTTTACTGATATTGATAAAACAAGGTAAAACGTTTGCTGTTTTTTTTATATAAAGCTTTTAATAATTTTCCTTCATAGTAATTTTTTTCATTTTAATATTTATTCCAAAATGCAGCAACAACGATTGCTTTCTCTTGATGTAATGCGGGGAATAATTATGATTCTGCTGGCAGGTGAAAGTTGTTTATTATATGAATCTCTGCACGATCTGCAATTAAAGGGATTTGCGGACAATCTTGTTGAAGAGTTTTTTCATCATCCATGGCATGGACTACATTTTTGGGACCTTGTGCAGCCTGCGTTCATGATGATGGCCGGCTCCGCCATGTATCTATCCTATTATTACAAACAACAAAGAGGAATTACCTGGGAAGAAAATTTTAAACACATTTTAGTGAGATGTTTAAAATTATTTATTTGCGGCACTGCTTTGCATTGTGTGTATGCAGGAAAACTTGTTTGGGAATTGTGGAATGTATTGACACAACTTGCCTTCACTACTTTGATCGCTTACCTTATTATTCGTAATAGAAATCTTTTCCAGGTTATTTTTTCACTTGCTTTGCTGGTATTAACTGAAGTTCTATATCGTAATGTTCTTGTACCCGGTTTTGATCAGCCTTTTGCTGAATATAAAAATTTCGGTGCCTGGATGGATACTGTTTTAATGGGCAAAATAAATCCTGACGGATGGGTAGCAATCAATATTATACCAACGGCTGCTCATACTATTTGGGGAGTGATTGCGGGCAGGTTATTAGTACAGCCAATTGCCTCAAGACAAAAAATAATACGGCTTTGTGCTGCAGGGATCATTTGTCTTATTTTAGGATTTGGACTTGATAAGCTCAATATAACGCCCATCATTAAACGCATAAGTACTTCGTCGTTTGTATTGGCCTCAGGTGGTTGGGTTTTACTAATACTTGCTTTTTTGTATTGGCTTACTGACGTAAAAAAATTAAGCCGTTATGCGTGGGTATTTGTGGTAGTGGGAATGAATTCCATTTTTATTTACCTGTTTTTTGAAACATTGGGGTATCAATGGCTCGATAAAACAATTGGAATTTTCGTGAAAGGTTTTTCGGGTTTTGCAGGAATGCCAGATAAAGCCCAGTCCGTATTCTCAGCGATTGTGACGTTATTTAGTGAATGGTATTTGTGTTACTGGTTATACAAAAGAAAAATATTTTTTAAACTTTAAATACATTGTTTGAAAAAGCTGTTTCCTTTTCTTTATATCACACTGGTTTTAGTTTCCTGCACTACTTACAGGAAAATTACTTATAAGGAAGATAATGCTGACATAGTAAATCCTGAACGAGGTTTTTATATTACATCGGGAACAAACTCCGGCAATTTTATTCCACTTGATGCTGCAGTATTAAAGAGTTACAGGCAAACCCCGCAACACTTACCAAAGGCGACTTACACGGTTAACGCATCTCTGATCTACCGGGATTACGTACTCGATAATTTTAAAGACAAATCCATCTCACAGGAATTTCTAAACAACCTGCAAAAAGATTTTGATGCTGTAAGAGATGCTGGTTTAAAAATGATTATTCGCTTTGCTTATACAAATACCGCAAAAGATGGCGATTGTAATAGCGAATATAAAATTTGTCCTCCTTACGGGGATGCTCCGGTACAAATCGTTTTTCATCACATTGCCCAACTGAAACCGTTGCTTCAAAAAAATTCCGATGTAATCGCAGTAATGCAGGAAGGTTTTATAGGCATTTGGGGTGAAAACTATTTTACGGATTATTTTGGAGATGCATCAACCAATGGAATAGGAAAAGTAACAGATAGTGGATGGAAAAGCAGAAATGAATTATTAAAAAGATTGCTTGATGCCCTTCCAAATGACAGAATGATCCAGGTACGCACACCACAGATAAAACAGAAATATGTTTACGGTCCATCGGCGGCGGCAAACAGTCCGGCTCTGCAATTGGATGAGGCCTTCAGTAGAGAAGATAAAGCGAGAATAGGTTTTCACAATGATTGCTTCCTTTCATCAGCGGATGATTATGGAACTTATTTTGATTATGGCAGTTCTTCACAACCAAGAAAACCCGCTACCGAAATTTTGAGAAATTATATTGAAGCCGACACGAGGTTTACTGTCGTAGGGGGTGAAACATGTGATGACACTTTTAGTCCTCAGAATGATTGTGAACCTGCAGGTCATGTTGAAACGGAAATGAAAAATATGCATTATAGTTTTTTAAATGCAGCCTACAATACGAGCGTAAATAATGATTGGGATAGTGGTGGCTGTATGAATAGCATCAAAAAAAAACTTGGCTACCGTTTTATTTTAAAGGAAGCCAGGTTTCCTGAAAAAGTGAAGAGAGGTGAATTATTTAAAACATTTTTTGAAATTGATAATGCCGGTTATGCCTCACCATTCAACCTAAGACCTTTGGAATTAGTGCTCCGTAATCAACAAACAAAAGAAGAAAAATTTATTTTATTAAAAACTGATGTAAGATTTTTGTTCAGCGGATATCATGAGATTAAAGAAGAAATTCAATTAACTAAAAACCTAACCCCTGGCAAATACAACCTGTTTTTATTTTTGCCTGATGCAAATATTGAACTAAGCAAAAGACCTGAATATTGTTTACGTCTGGCAAACCTTGATACATGGGAAAGCAATACTGGTTATAATAATTTACATCAATCTATTACTGTTAAATAAAAATATTGGCTCTTACACCAGGCCAAATATTTTATCTCTTACCAATAAGCAACAGCCTTTGAGGCCGGCACGCTGATCTATTGATGATACGGTAATTCTGGTGTCGTTGCTAACTAACCCCAATGAGTATTTGAGGACAGAAGTTTTCACAGGCAACAGCAAAGGTTCTCCTAATGCAGAAAGCATTCCCCCTAATACAATCAGTTCAGGGTTGAGCATATTGATAGCAACTGCAAGCCCCCTGCCTAAATTATAGGCTATCGCACTTACTCCCTCAAGCGCTAAATTATCCCCTAATTGAACAGCCTCTAAAATATCTTCTAACTCTAAAAATCCTTTTTGTACTATAACTTTCTGAAGGTGACTACTGCTACCTTCTTTAATTTTCCTGTTTATAAAATCAATTAATGCAAGCCCCGAAGCCTCAGTTTCTAAACAACCTTTTTTTCCACAGAAACAGATTTTTTGATTATTAAACATAGGAATATGCCCGATTTCACCGGCATAGCCGGATGCACCGTAAACCGGGATGCCATTAACAAAAATACCTAACGACATTCCGTAATCGAGGTTAACAACGCATACATTTTTTTCACTATAGGGGAGCCCGGATTTTCCGAAATTATATTCGCCATAAGCAAGCGTGCGACTATCATTGTCTAAAAAAACAGGCATTCCAAATTCTTCCTCTAAAGTTGATTTTACGGGTGCATCCGCAAAGTGATAATTACTTAGTATGTTGCTTGTCTTAACATTAATTCGTCCGGCAAGGCTTAACCCAAGGCCAATTATTTTTCCTTTCGGCACTTTTGTTTTCGATAAAAATTTTTTTATTTCTTTAGAGATTGCTTTGAGCGATTCCCTGGCTTCAAGATATTCGAAAGGGATATTAAGGGATGATTCCTCAATGCTTGCATTGAAGCTCATAAGCCCTATATTGATTTTGTATTTTCTTATCTCGACCCCTAAAAAATAACAACTTTCAGGATTCAGGCTGTAGATAGTTGCCTTGCGCCCTGCACCATTTGTTTTGCGCCCTGTATCCATTACAAGCCCCTCTTCAAGCAGTTCCGCAATCAATTCTGTAGTTTTGGGTATGCTAATATTTATGAGATCAGATAACTCGGGTATCGTAGATTCGCCTTTTGCAGTAAAATGGCTAACAACTCTTTTTTTTCTTGTTTGATCTTTATATGCTACACCTGAAAGCTCACTCTCCCTTAGATGTGCGAATAGAGGATATGTCATTTATATATTTAAATTAATTAGGCGAGTTTAAAACTTTTTTTGCAAAAATAGAATAGTTAATCATTTTTTTTATTAATTATCCACATTTTATTAAATAAATTTTTTTTATTTAATAAAAAATAACATTTTTGCTACACAAATATTTTTAATAATCCAAAAAATTGCATTATGCGACGCTTCAAAGTCTTATCACTTCTATTAATTTTTCTTGGAGTATCTTTTTTAGCTGTGGCTCAAAATGCTACAATTAAAGGTAAGGTTACCAATCAATCAGGAAAAAGTATTGAAGGAATCACCATTCTTGTAAAAGGTTCTTCGAAAGGGACTGCTACCAACGCCGATGGCTCATTTAGCATTGAAGCTCCGGCGGGTGCTACCCTTATATTTTCAGGTGCGGAATATGTGACCCAGGAAGTTGCCCTTAAAGGACGAACCAGCCTTGATATTTCCCTCACTTCAACGGAGAGTGAATTAAGTACTGTTACTGTTACTGCTTTGGGTATTTCCCGACAAAGTAAAACACTGGTATATGCTACCCAAAATGTGAAAACCTCAGAACTCACGGGTGTAAGAGACCCGAACAATATGTTGAACTCATTAACGGGAAAAGTTGCAAATGCTGTAGTCACACAAGGTTCCGGCGGTCCAGGTAGCGGAGCAAGAATTGTATTAAGAGGAAACCGTTCGATCCAGGGATCGAACAATGCATTAATTGTGGTAGATGGTGTACCTATTGATAATAGTACATATAGTGCTGCAGGAAGTGATTTTGGTTCAATACAAGGTACTGATGGTGCATCCAATATAAATCCTGACGATATTGCATCTGTTACCGTATTACGCGGAGCCTCTGCTGCTGCACTGTACGGTAGCCAGGCAGGTAATGGGGTAATCGTTATTACTACCAAAAAAGGAATTAAGGATAGGATGTCCGTTAGTATTAACTCAGGTGCTGTGTTCGAATCACCATTTGCATTGCCTAAAGTACAAAATGCTTACGGCCAGGGTAATAGCGGTTCATTTGATTCATCAGCAGGTGCAAGTTGGGGACCCAAAATGGCAGGTCAGTCTATTGTTAATTTTCTTGGAAACTCTACCACATTATCAGCTCAACCAGATAACATAAAAGATTTTTTCAGAACCGGTGCCAGCTTTAATAATTCAATAAGTGTGTCGGGTGGCTCAGAAAAAGCGCAAACTTATTTATCTTATACCAACAAAAGTATTCAGGGAATTATACCCCGTAACAACCTGGGAAGCAATACCATTGACCTTCGCCTTACGAACCAGATAAGCAAAAAGTTTTCTACGGATGCAAAGGTCACTTATATAAATGAGAATATTAAGAACAGGCCACGTACAGGTGAAGAAAATGCGCCGGTTATAGATATCTATAGTATACCAAGAAATTTAAGCCTTGATGAAGCTAAACAATATCAGTTCATTAACAATGTGGGTGTACCAAGCGCTTATGCCAACTACCCGTCTACTAATACCGGTATTTACCAGGATCCTTACTGGATGATCTATAACACAGCGCTAAATCAAACCAGGAACAGGGTTATGGGATTTGTTTCAGCTAAGTATATGTTAACAAACTGGCTTAGCTTTACCGGTAGGGCAAATTTAGATAAGACATTTGACAAACTCACCTCACAGTATATGCAAGGTACAGTCCTTTGGGCCCATACAGGAGGATATTATCAAGAACAGGATATTGAGACAACGCAAAAATGGTTTGACGGAATTTTTGAGGGCAATAATAATATTACTAATGATTTGAAAATAAATTATCACGCAGGTGCTATTTACCAGGATGCAAAATCAGATATTCTGACAAATACAGCTGATGGTTTAATAGTAACCAATAAGTTCAGTTTGAATTATGCTGCAAATCCATCCATTAATTCTGATGGTCAAGAAGTTCAAACCCAGGCTGTCTTTGGCCAGGCCAACCTCTCTTATAAAGATGCAATATTCCTGGATGCAAGTATTCGTAACGATTGGGATTCGCGAATAGCTTCGCCTTATTCTTTTCAGTATTATTCTATAGGTGGTTCAGCAATTATTTCAGAACTGGTAGCGCTTCCTAAAAGTATTTCCTTTTTGAAAGCAAATTTAAGTTATGCAGAAGTAGGAAATGGAGGCCAGTTTGGTTTGCTTACCAATACCTATAGCTACGGCCAGGGCGCTGGTAATGGCTTTTTACAGCGTGGATCCACACTTCCTTTCCCTGATTTAAAGCCGGAAATTGTAAAAAGTTTGGAAGCAGGAGTTGAGGCAAGGTTTAGCAATGATCATCTTGGGTTTACTGCCACTTATTACAAGAGTAATTCCTTCAACCAGTTGTTACAAATTAAGCTTCCTTCTGCAACAGGATACGCTAATAAATATATAAATGCAGGAAATATTCAAAACGAAGGGATGGAATTAACCGTAGATGCTACACCTATAAGAAATAAAGATTTTAATTGGAATATTGCATTTAACTTTGCTCTTAATCGCAATAAAGTAATTAAATTGAGTGATGATCTTAAAGTTGTTTATTTGAGTGGAGATGCGGGTTATGGTCGCTCCGCTACACCACAAGTTGCAGAGGGAGGCAGTTATGGTGACATGGTCGGTTATCTATGGGTGAAAAATGCAAAGGGCCAACACGAGGTAGATAGCCTCGGCAGACCAATTACCGGCAATGCAATCGGTGCCCCCCAGGGACTGATCGGGAACTTTAATCCAAAGGAAACTATGGGCTTTACAAATACATTCAGATACAAAGCCTTTTCTTTAAGAGTATTGATGGATGGACGTGTTGGAGGTGTAATGGTAGACGGTACGGAAATGAACCTGGCCTTCAGTGGCATTACTGAAGCAACAGAAAAATACAGGGAAGGCGGTCTGAATCTTCAGGGGGTTGATAAAAACGGAAGTGCTGTATCAAACACTATAACATCACAACAGTTCTGGCAAACTGCTTCTACCCAGCGGTATGGGACTGCCGAATTCTTTACGTATGATGCAACAAATTTCAGAGTTAGAGAGCTTTCTCTCGGATACGACATTCCTTTGCGTTCTAATTTGTACATTAAAGGAGCAAGGATTTCCGCAATAGCAAGAAATGTGCTTTGGTTATATCGCGGCCAATCAATTCTGGATATTCCCGGACTTGGAAAACGTACAATGACTTTTGATCCTGATATGAGTTTGGGTAACGGCAATTACCAGGGAATTTCTTACGGCACATTGCCTGCAACCCGCAGTTACGGACTTAACCTTCAACTTACTTTCTAAACATTAAATACTTAGATGTATGAAAAATATAATAAAATTGTCAACAAGGAATTTCTTTTACTTGTCTACGCTGATCCTGAGTATGACAATCATAGGGTCATGTACAAAAAACTACGATGACATCAATACAAAGAAAAACGATATTGCAACTATTGGAGCTGCAGATCTGCCGTTCCTGTTTTCGCAGGCCGAATCTACGGCTCCGGGTTCGTACTGGAATTACCAGGTTGCCGAAAATCTTTTTGCAGATCAATACTGTCAATATTTTGCGTGTGAAGCTACCTATTTCCCTTCCGATCGGTTAACTATCGTGCAAGATTGGGTTGGGGCTGCTTTTAATCCTATGTACACAACCGTTATGCCCCAATTGCAATCTATCTTTCAAGCCACTGATTCTGCTACTTCAGCGGAGTATGCTATGGCAAATATTTGGTGGGTATACACCTTTCACAGAGTAACTGATTATTGGGGTCCTATCCCCTATTTTTCTGCAGGTACTCCCGGTACAACGGTTCCTTACGATCCGCAGGATAAAATTTATGATGATTTCTTTAAAAGATTGACAGCGGCAGCTGCAGTTTTGAAAACTCATGCCGGGGAAAACCATTATGGCAGTTATGATCTTGTTTATGGCGGGGATGTAAACAGGTGGATTAAATTTGCAAACTCACTTCGTCTCCGTCTTGCCATCAGGATTTCTAAAGTTGATCCTACCCGTGCAAAGGCTGAAGCTGAAGCTGCAGTGGCTGGTGGAGTGATGACGACAAGTGCTCCGATAGCAGATCCAACTGCTCAAACCTCAGGAGATGATGCATTTGTACAAAGAAGCGCCAAAGGCGGCCCGGATGGCAACGGACTTCAATCTATGTCAGATTGGAACGAATTCAGGATGAGCGCTTCTATGGCTTCGGTGCTAAATGGATACCAGGATCCCCGGGTACCTCAGTATTTTTTACCTTCATTAAATACAGGTTTATATTCAGGATTGAGAAACGGTCTTTCCGTCGAGCAACTCGGTAAAGCACCAAACCTGGCTGCAAACAACTCACATGTTGGTCAGCGTTGGTCTTCAACAAATATTGTTGACAAAAATGGTAATTCGTGTTGGGTTCAGCTAACTCTATAGCAACGGCACAAAATGTAATGGTTACCGCAGAATCTTATTTTAATCGTGCTGAAGGAGCCCTTCTTGGATGGAGTATGGGAGGTTCTGCTAAAGACCTGTATAACCAGGGAATTACTAATTCATTAATACAATGGAATGTAACTGATCCCGCAGTGCAACAAAGCTATATCAATAGCACAAAGACGCCTATTGCACCTGGTGACGGACTTAACTCTCCGGCAATGACAAATATTCCGGTTAAGTTTGATGAATCCAACATGGCGACTGCGTCTGGAGCAAATTGCTACGCAAAAATGGCTGGCCCTTTATCCTGATGGAATGGAAGCCTGGGCAGATTTCCGCAGAAGTCATGCACTAAAATTATATCCTGTAGTTAATTCCGATAACCCGGACATTACCAACACTTCTACTCAATGGATAAGAAGAATTCCTTTCCTGCGTTACAGAACAACAAACTAACGGTTCGGCTGTAGACGCTGCAGTAGGACTTCTTGGAGGACCAGATAAAGTAACAACTCCTTTGTGGTGGGATAAAAATTAATGTTTCAAAAAAGCATATCTTAAAGATTCCATTTCATAAAAGTGGAATCTTTTTATTTAATACCCTGTCATCGATTTTTAAAATATCCCTGATGTTACGAATTAGTAAATTATCTTTTCTGCTAATCATCGTTTTATTATTTGGATGTAAAGATGATGCATCCAAATTATTTACCAAACTCGACGAGCAGCAAACAGGGATAGACTTCAGGAATCAATTGTTTGAAGACGATGCGTTTAACGTACTCAATTATATCTATTTCTATAATGGTGGCGGAGTAGCTATCGGGGATATCAATAATGATGGTTTGCCCGATATTTTATTTACGGGTAACATGGTTAAAAACCGCTTATACCTTAACAAAGGCAATTTTAAATTTGAAGACATAACTAAAAAAAGTGGTATTGCTGATAAACAGGGTTGGTGTACAGGAGCAACTATGATAGACATCAATGGTGATGGTAAAATGGATATTTATATATGCCGTTCTGCTGATGGGAAAGCCGGAATGAGAAAAAATTTATTGTTTATCAATAATGGAGATCTCACTTTTTCAGAAAAAGCAGAAGAATATGGCCTTGCGGATGTCGGCTACAGCACGCAGGCTGTTTTTTTTGATTATGATAAAGATGGTGATCTTGATATGTTTCTTATCAATCATTCCCTGCATCAATATACAACAGGAGCAATTCAGAATCCATCATGGCGCAACGAAAGAAACAGTGATTTTTCGTGTAAGCTATACCGTAATGACTGGAATGAAACCCTGCATCATCCGGTATTTACTGATGTGTCTGCCCAGGCGGGAATCACATCTAACGTACTAACTTTTGGATTAGGTGTAGTTGTTTCAGATATCAATAACGATGGATGGCCGGATATTTATGCGTCCAACGATTTTAATGAGCCGGATTATTTATTTATCAATAACAGAAACGGAACCTTCACTGAAAAAGCCAGATCTTGTATGGATGAGGTTTCTCTCTATTCTATGGGCTGTGATGCTGCAGATTTTAATAATGACGGATTAGTTGATCTGCTAACATTAGATATGTTGCCTGAAAGTAACAAGGCTCAAAAAATGCATACAGGTTCAGAAAATTATGACAAGTTTCAGATGCTTTTTGACAAAGGGTTTTATTATCAATATAGCAGGAATATGCTTCAGAAAAATAATGGTGATGGAACCTTCAGTGAAATTGGACAACTGGCCGGTATTTCAAATACAGACTGGAGCTGGTCTGCACTTTTCTCAGATTTTGATAACGATGGCAACAAAGATATTTTTATATCTAATGGTTATGTGAAAGATTATACCGACATGGATTTTATTAAATATACTATGGACAAATCCATCCATGTTCAGAATGGTGGCCAAAATAATGCAGTTGAAGATTATATTAAGCGAATGCCAGATAATATTTTACCGAGTTATTTCTTTCGAAATAACGGTAACCTCACTTTTACAAATCAGACAACCGATTGGGGATTGGATCAAAAATCGGTATCTGCCGGAGCAGCCTATGCGGATCTGGATAACGATGGTGATATGGACCTTGTGGTAAATAATACAAATGACATTGCAGGGATTTTTAAAAACAACAGCGAAGCATTAAATAAAAGTAATTACCTGAGAGTTGCTTTGCATGGCGATTCAAAAAATAGCACGGGCATCGGCTCAAAGGTTAAAGTATTTTGCAAAGGACATGAGTATTATATGGAGCAGTTCCCTGTAAGGGGCTTTCAATCGTCAGTTGACCAGGTCCTTCATTTTGGCCTTGGCAATAATACGGTAATTGATTCTATGATAGTGATATGGCCCGGTGACCAAATGCAAAAGTTGCTAAATGTAAAAGCCAATCAAACACTGGATATTAAACTCGCGGATGCAACGGGCAGATGGGTATATGATACAACAGATAAGGCTAAACAAACTTATCTCACTTCGGTTACGCCGCCATCGGGTATGCAACACCGTGAGAACAACTTCAATGATTTTAATGTACAACCTCTATTGACCAACTTTCTTTCCAAAACAGGACCATGCATGGCTGTAGCCGATGTAAACAAAGATGGCCTGCAGGATATATTTTTTGGCGGAAGCCGTAACCAGCCCGGGCAGTTGTTTATGCAAACAACGAACGGAAAATTCGTTGCGTCACCTCAGCCTGCTTTCGTCACGGACTCAATGTATGCAGGAAGTTCGGCTGTATTTTTTGATGCAGATAATGATGGTGATCAGGATCTTTATATTGCCAGCAGCGGGTATGAATTAGGTTCAAACAATCCGGCTTTGGAAGACCGATTATATATTAATGATGGAAAAGGCCATTTTACGAGGAGCCCAAAAGCATTACCATCAATGCCATTCAGCAAAAGTTGTGTGAAAGCTGCTGATGTTAACAGCGATGGAAATATAGATCTGTTTATTGGAGGAAGAGTAGTTCCCGGAAAATATCCTTTATCCCCCGGAAGTAAAATTTTATTGAATGATGGTAAGGGGAATTTTTCAGATGCAACTGCGTCTATCGCTCCTGAATTTCAAAACATGGGAATGGTAACGGATGCAGTTTGGCTGGATGTTAATGGTGATAAAAAACCTGACCTTATTATTGTGAGCGAATATATGCCCATCAAAGTATTCATTAATAATAATGGAAAATTGCAGGATGAGTCTGATAAGTACATACACTTTCCAGGCAGTGGTTGGTGGAATACTATTTATGCAGCAGATATGGATGGCGATGGCGATACCGATCTTGTTATCGGCAACATGGGATTGAATACACAATTCCGGGCCAGCGAAAAAGAACCTGTAAGCCTATATTACAAAGACTTTGATGACAACGGCTCCATTGATCCCATCTTTTGCTACTACATTGATGGCAAGTCCTACCCCGCCCTATCAAGGGACGATCTCACTGACCAATTGCCTTCATTAAAAAAGAAATTTCTTGCCTATAAAGATTATAGCGAGGCAACTATTAGTGATCTTTTTACTCCGGAACAATTGCAGGATGCCGGCTTGTTGAAGGCAGAAGAAATGCGTACGGTCTATCTTGAGAACGATGGTTCAAAAGGATTTTCAATGAAGACGTTACCGGTTGAAGCGCAGTTCTCGCCGGTATATGCAATTACTTCAATAGATGCTAATCATGATGGAAAAAAAGATTTGATATTGGCTGGTAATAATGCATGGACAAGAATTCGTTATGGAAGATATGAAGCTAATCACGGATTGCTTTTATTGGGAGATGGTAAAGGTGGATTTGTAACGGTTCCACAAAATAAAAGTGGATTAAATATAAGGGGAGATGTTAGAAGCATTTTACAATTGAATAACAACTTAATCTTCGGTATCAACGGTCAAAGTGCGAAAGTGTATTCAGTAGAAACGAAGTAACAAAAGATTGTTTCATACTTTTTTGTTACTAAGTATTTTAAAGATTTCGTGTAAAATTTATGATCTAAAATAAATTCTGCATTAAAAAATATAATAAATGCACAACGCATTTGAAGGCAAAGTCGGCATAATAACAGGCGCTGCGTCCGGGATAGGATTGGCCATAGCAAAAAAATTATCTTCATATAATACAAAACTCGCTTTATTCGATAATAATAAAGATCTTCTTTTGAAACTACAACAAGAATTTCCTGAACATACAAGATTCTGCGTAATTGATATAACAAATGAAACAGAAGTCAAAAAAGCTATCGATGAAACTGCAGAACATTTTAACTCAATCGATATATTGATTAACAGCGCAGGCATCACAGGAAAAACAAATATTAAATCCCACGAGGTAGATTATGACAATCTTAAACAAGTTTTCGATGTAAATTTCCTTGGTAGTTTCTACACTTCTAAATATGTTCTTCCATGGATGCTGAAAAATAATCACGGCCGCATTTTACATATTGCTTCTATAGCTGGAAAAGAAGGTAACGCCGGGATGTTGGCCTATTCAGCATCAAAGGCTGCGGTAATAGCAATGACCAAAGTGCAGGGAAAAGAATATGCGCAAACAAAAATTACCATTAATGCATTAGCGCCGGCGGTAATAGAAACTGCGCTTGTGAAAGCAATGCCACAGGAACAGGTGACTTACATGACTGATAAAATTCCCATGAAAAGATGCGGCACACTGGAAGAGGTCGCCAACATGGCTGCTTTTATTGTATCAGATGAAAACAGTTTTAGCACGGGATTTACTTTCGACCTTTCGGGAGGAAGAGCTACTTATTAATTTAAGTGGCAGGAGTTTCCGCAATAATAACTTCTAAAAAATATTATGAAAGAAAATAATTCTGATAATGCTAATATAGTAATAGGAGTTGTGGGACTTGGATTGATGGGTTGCAGCATTTGCACCTGCTTACTCATTGCCGGACATAAAGTTGTTGCTGTTGCTCCAATACCGGATGATCTCCATCATGCTGAAAAAAGAATCAGTAAGCATCTTGATAAATCTCACGAAGAAGGAATGGCAGAAATGGAATCGCAGCTATATTTTAAAAATTTAGTAACCAGTGAAGACTATAACGAATTGGCAAACTGTACTCTCGTGATTGAATGCACACTTGAAAATATTGAGATCAAAAAAAGCGTTTATGCCAAAATTGAATCCGTTATATCGCCCAATGCTTTGCTAGCCAGCAATACATCAGCAATACCGATAAGCATACTACAAAAAGAAACACTTCATCCTGAAAGATTTTTTGGACTGCATTGGGCTGAACCTTCGCATACAACCCGTTTCCTGGAAATTATTTGTGGCGAACAAAGTAATGTGGAATTGGGTGAAAAGCTTTACGATTTATCGCATAAATGGGGTAAAGAACCAACGCTTGTAAGAAAAGATATCCGGGGATTTATTACTAACCGCCTAATGTATTCGCTATATCGTGAAGCTTGTTACCTGGTTGAAAACGGGTATGCAACTGTTGAAGATGTTGATAGAGCTTGCCGTAACAATGCCGGTTATTGGATGACGCTGGTAGGTGCTTTTAGGTGGATGGACCTAACAGGAGTTCCTGCGTATCACACAGTAATGAAAGATCTGCTCCCTACACTTAGCAACAATACTGAAATACCAAAGCTGATTGATGATATTGTAAAAGCCGGTGGCAAAGGAGTTACCAACGGAAAAGGATTTTATAATTACACTGAAGAAGAAGCAAGATTGTGGGAAGAAACTTTTAATAATTTTAGCTATGAAATAAGAAAACTTGCCTTAAAATATCCTGCAGATGTAGTAAAAAAGAAACTCTCCTCTTAAACTCTGTTAATAAATAATACCCGTCCTCAACCCCAAAAGTTGTATTATTTACATGCGTTATATTATAAAAAAACGAATGTTCCTTTATTGGAACATTCGTTTTTTAAACCCCCGGTAAATTGAAGCAAATTTCTTGTTGTGGTTAGTGATTTGTTTTTGTATAATTGTTTTTTGTTTTCTCAGGATTTTTGGATGTTGAAGCGTTTCGTCCCGCTTTCTGATACAAAGATGCAACGATTTTGCAACTGTTGCCCGGCGTTTTCGGTGAATCGGTTTTTTGCTTCGATGAAAAGGTACACTTTATCCGTTTTCCCGTTTTGGTGGTGGCTCACAAGATGACTGCAACGAAGTCTGTACCTGGGCAGATAAAAAAGAAAATAGAAATGTATTGCGAGCGAAAAGTCGACTATGCATATCGCTTACCCGGATAGCCGGAATTTCTTTAACGAGGGTACTAATTACATTCTTCATTATAATAAGTGGTACTTCAATAACAGTTGTTACAACAAGTTGAACAATTTATCAGATAATTCAGGCTATTAACTTTTTTATGTCGTTTCCTGTTTATCTTTTACAACAACCAATTCTGTTACATCAACAGTTATAGGAACAGCCCCAACCTGCACAATAGCTTTTTTACCTCTTATCTTTGTTACAACACCAACCTGCCTGTTGGCAATCATTTTTACTTTATCACCTTCTTTAACAGGCTCTGCAGTTTCAATATATTTTTTATCAATTTTCTTTTGCTGTTTTTCAACAACCTGTTTTTCTCTTTGTTTAAAAAGAAGTGATTGTATCATTTTAATCAAAGCATTTTTATCTTCATTTTTTTTCCATTCAATTACAATTGATTTAAGCTTGCGTTCCATATCTTTTAAATACAATAACTTTTCTTCACTTATTTTATTTTGATTTTTTAACAACTCAATTTGCTGGCTATGTTTTTCCCGGTTCATTACATGCTCCAGTTCTTTCTTCAGCTTTTCATTTTCTTTTAAAAGCCTGTCAAGGTTTTTTCTTTCAGCCTGTACTTGTTGCAGATCCTGCTCAGTACGATTTAATAATTTATCAAGGCTGAAATGATTTTCATCAACTAATTTTCTTGCTTTATTAATAAGAGAAGGATGCAGTCCAATGCGCTCAGCAATGGAAAAAGTGTACGAACTGCCCGGCTTTCCAACAATCAGTTTATATAAAGGTTTTAAATTTTTTTCGTCAAAAGCCATGGCTCCATTCATAATGCCCTGGACTTTATTGGCCATAACTTTTAAATTAAGATAATGCGTAGTAACGATACCGATTGCGTGCTTCTTTGCTAATTCCTCCATAATTACTTCTGCAAATGCGCCACCCAAATTAGGATCACTGCCGCTGCCCAGCTCATCAATAAAAAATAATGTTTTACCATTCGCATTTTCCATAAAATATTTCATATTCATCAAATGAGATGAATAAGTGCTTAACTCAAATTCAAGGCTTTGTGTATCGCCAATATGTATCATCAGCTGTTTAAAAATACCAAACTCACTCTCAGGGCTACACGAAATTAACAGGCCGCTTTGCAACATCATTTGTAAAAGCCCTGCAGTTTTTAGAGTAACCGTTTTACCACCTGCATTTGGTCCGCTAATAACCAATATCCTGTTAATATCATCAAGGCTAAGGTTAACAGGAATGGTAGGCTTTTGTTGCTTCTCATTATAGATAAATAATAAGGGATGAGATGCATTTACCAGTTTCAAAAATGCTTTATCATGCACCGCAGGCATATTGCCGTTATATTCCATAGCCAGCTTTGCTTTGGCTCTTATAAAATCGTATTCTCCAAGAACCGTATGATAAATATTTAAAAGCGAATGGTAAGAACGCATGTTTGATGTAAGCTTTTGCAAAATTTTGTATATTTCTTTTCTCTCTTCATTTTCCAAAGAAAATATTTCATTGTTTAATCCTGTTGTTTCTTCCGGCTCTATAAATGCAGTTCTGCGGCTATCACTTTCTCCGTGTAAAATTCCCTTTATCATCCGCTTTTGCTCTGCAAACACGGCAAGCACACGCCTCCCATTCATAAAGCTTTCTTCTATTTCCGCGAGATAACCTTGTTTATTCAGCTTGCTTACAATGCGATCAAAAAGCCTCCGCAATTCATTTCTTTTTTTATATAACCGCATTCTTATTTCAGCAAGTTCTTCCGAAGCATTATCTTTTACATTTCCGTCTTCATCTAAAACTTCATCAATTAATTGTATGACCGTTTTTTCAAAATAAGTTTCGTTAATAACAAGGGCGAGATATGGAAACGCAATTCTCCTGTCATTATCAAACCAGCGAAATATTTGTTGTATAGACGTAGCTAATTTTTTTATCAGTAAAAATTGATTACCTGCAAGAACGGAATCTTCTATACTTAACAATTTTAATTCTTTATTAAGATTTATTACGGCATCGTCCGGAAAGTGTAAATGATTCTGAAAAAATAATTTGTATTCATAAGCCTGGTGAAGTTCAGGTTCAATAAATTCTTTTCGGGTATGGATACGCAAATTTTCAGCTTTATACCTTGCATATTCGGTGCGGCAATGGCCAGCAAGCAATATTTTTATTTTATCAAATTCAAGTTGCTGTACAGCAGAAGAAGGAAATAATTTCATGAATTAAATGAAAAGCTATTTTAAAATGAGAAGCAAAAATAAGCATACGACAATCAAGTATTTTAAGAATAAACTACCATGCTCTTTACTTTTTTATAATCCGTAACTCTTTAAATTTAGTAGTATCATCCACCACTCTTGTAAAAAGATAAGAACCCGATTCTACCAAAACAATTTCAGCCGTTGTATAAATTTTGCACCCATGCATAAAGATGACCACCAATCATTTTTCCATTCATCGTCAGCAACAGAAATATGAAGTGGCAACCATTCAACGGAAATAGTTCCCGCAAGACTTATAATTTCAAAATAACCGCTTTCTGTCCGATGCTTATTTTGATTCGCAAAACGAATAGAATATGATGTAAGGCTTCCAACGCAGGTAACAATCCACCCCGCTTCAATTTTATTTTCGAGTCCAAAATTTTCTATTGATAAGCGCAAATCGCTGCCCGGCAACAATCTTAATACATGCGGACTATCGTTTAAATTCTCCATAGTTAATATTTCATTATTTGCTTAAATATGATGATATTTTTTAAAAGTATTTTCTGTGATTACCCCTTTTTATTATTAAATTCCATTACAACTTACCTTTGAAGGAAACTAATGAATTAATTTTTGTTTAGTAATAATAAAAACAAATTAGTTTTTTAAATTACCATGTTATAAAGTAAAACGAATTTTATGAACGACAATAAAAATATTGAACTGGCAACTTTTGGAAATGGATGTTTTTGGTGTACTGAAGCAGTTTTTCAGCAACTAAAGGGAGTTGAAAAAGTATCAAGCGGATACAGTGGAGGAGATGTTGAAAACCCAACCTACGAGCAGGTTTGCGGAAAAAAAACCGGGCATGCAGAAGTGTTAAGAATTGAGTATGATCCTGCCATTATAAGCTTCGATGAATTACTCGAAGTTTTCTGGGCGACACACGATCCTACTACGTTAAACAAGCAGGGAAACGACGTAGGGCCACAATACAGGAGTGTAATTTTTTATCACAATCAGGAACAAAAAGAAAAAGCAGAAAAATATAAAGAACAACTTGATAAAAGCGGCGCATTTGATAAACCAATTATAACAGCCATTGAACCATTGACTAATTTTTATCCTGCAGAAAATTACCACCGGGACTATTATAAAAATCATAGCTCACAGCCCTATTGTTATTTTGTGATAAAGCCAAAGATGGATAAAATAAAAAAAGTATTTGCCGATAAGCTGAAATGATAAAAATTATTCAGCGATAATATACTCTTATCTTAATTTTTTTTAACACATATTTTGTTTTACCCTGAAATTTTCTACGTCTATAGGTGCACGGTTAGCCATGCAATCGTCAGGAGTAAGAATTACTTTAAATTAATCTGTGGAGTTAACTAATATTTACCGATATTGGCGTTTAATTTTTTAACCCTTAAACAAGTTTATAAATGGCCAATAAAAATGACCTCGACTTTACCTATACAAAAATTGATGAAATATTCCGGCTGAGCGTTGGTGAAATGGCTGATTATAGCGGCTCTATGTTCAATGGAGATTTCTCCATGTCGATTGAAGATGCACAAAAAAATAAACACAAATTTATTGCTGACAGTCTTGGTATAAAAAATAATTCGAAAGTACTTGATATGGCATGTGGATGGGGGCCATTTCTTAATTATATAAAAGGACGTGGAGCGAAGGGAATTGGAGTTACTCTATCTTCCGGACAAGCCGCAGCCTGCGTTAAAAATGGACTGGATGTTTATGTAAAAGATTGCAGAACAATTATACCCGAAGACTTTGGTGTATTCGATGCAGTAACCTGTATTGGAGGCCTTGAACATTTTTGCTCCATAGAAGAATATAAAGCAGGTAAACAAGATGAAGTATATACCAATTTTTTTAAAAAACTGAAAGACCTTTTGCCAACAGGCGGAAGATTTTACATGCAAACAATGGTCTTCAGTAAAAATATGATGCCATTGGAAGAAGTAAGTGTAAATGCCCCGAAAGATTCCCCTTCTTATGCCATGGCATTAATGGTAAAGGAATTTCCGGGATCATGGTTGCCATACGGAGAGGGGCAGGTTGTAAAAAATGCGGCTCCTTATTTTAAATTAATTTCTAAAAGTAGTGGCAGACTGGATTATATTGAAACGATAAAAAGATGGAGAAAAATGTTCAGAAAATTTCAGTGGAAAAAATATTTATTATATGCCTCTCTTGTTCCAAAAGTAATTTTTGATAAAGAATTCAGGCACCAGGTAGAAGTTTTTAAAGTAAGTCCTAATAAAATTTGCTTTGAGAATGAAACGATGGATCACTTCAGGCTTGTATTTGAAAAAATATAACTTACTAACGTATATGAGTACGCGAATATTTAAACTATACTCTTACATTCGCAACTGGTAAGATAGCTGTTTCATTTCTGCCAAGTTTTTTAAGAAACCTGATGTGTGACATAATAGCTCCCCTGAAACTTGGATTTGCATTATACCTTAGATTATATTCCTCCGCTGTATCCTTAACTATGTGAGAAATGTGCTTATAATGCACATGACAAATTCGCGGATATAAATGATGTTCAACCTGGAAATTTAAACCACCACAGAAAAAACTCAGGAGATTATTTTCCCTGCCGAAATCTGCAGTAGTATACAGTTGGTGAATAGCCCAGCTATTATCAATATTTCCCTGCGCATTTGGAAGGGGAAAATCGGTTTCTTCAACAACATGAGCCAGCATAAAAATAACCGCCATCGTAATTCCCTCGCAGAAATGCAAGGTGAAAAACCCTAGTAATATTTGCCACCATGCAGCATGGATCAGTATTAGCGGCAACACAAGAAATATGGTATAATAAACAGCTTTAAAAAAGAATAAATTAAAATATTCAACCGGTGGATGTTTTTTATTTTCGTAGTTACCAATTTTCTTTTTAAAAAATTTTTTATAGTCCTTAATAAAAACCCATGACAGAGAGCCAAATCCATAAAATAAAAACGCATACCAATATTGGTAACGATGTATTTTCATTAATTTTTGATGAGGGCACACCCTGAGCAAGGGAACCGATTCAATATCTTCATCATGCCCGTCAATATTGGTATAGGTATGATGAACGATATTATGCATGATGCCCCATAAATAAGCATTGGCCCCAATAATATTGAAACTATAACTTAAAAGTTTGTTTACTGACTTATAGCGTGATAAAGCACCGTGAATGGCATCATGAGAAATATTCAATCCTACAAAAGCAGTAAAAAAGCCAAGAACAGACCATAATAAAAATTGAATTATAAGAGGATTGTTTCCCAAAATGAGCGTTAGATATGTTGCTGTTAACACTCCTAAATAAAAAAAAGTTTTAAATACCATAACCCAATTCGCATTTTTAGAAATTTTATTATGGGTAAAATATTCATCCACCCTTTTATTGAGTGTTGTGTAGAAATCTAACTCTTTTGTTTTAGCAAAACGTATTTTGTCGGACATTAGATGTATTAATTTATTTTGTGATTTGGATTATTTATAAATAATAATTAGCAAACGATTTTCCTTATACATTTATTGGCTTTAATTTTATTATCCCATAATATTGAAGCACCGTCATAATAATATAGGTGCTGTCAAATTCATACCACCTTTTTGCAAAATTTGGATCAACCTTTTTATAATGATGATTATTTTGAAATAACTCTCCCATTAGCATAAATCCCCAAGGTGTCGTGTTCCTGGAATTGTCTCCATTGTGGTATGTAGCATATCCCAACTTATGGCCAAACCAATTTACAATGGCACCTTGAACAGGTCCCATAAAAAAATGAACCGGCAGCAAAAGAAACCACCAACAGATTTGGAGCAAACATTATATAGAACGTAGTATATGCCAGGGCAAATGTTACTCTCGTAATTATATGATTTCCTATTTTATCCAGTTTGTCCCAGCGGGGAATATATTCTTTCGTAAACTGTGGATCAGGAAGTTTTTTGCCGAGTGAAAATCCCGGAAAATTTATAGGTATGCCACATCATTTGCCAGATGTCTCTGAAGAAATGAGGAGAATGCGGATCTTTTTCTGTATCACTGTATTGGTGATGCATCCGGTGCATTACGGCGTAGGCACGTGGCACAAGATATGAAGAGCCCTGTGTGAGAAAAGTCATAAAATAAAAAAATCTTTCCCATCTTTTTGTTGTGGTATACATCTGATGAGAAGCGTAGCGATGCAAAAAAAAAGAGTGGAAGAATAATGACAGAAACCAATGAATAAAAAAGAAACATAACAAGAAAAACATTTGAGACAATTATTAGTGTCAGAAGCTTGTAAGCTAAGGTTTATTATTGATAACGGTACAGATTATTCGCAGTTTAACTTATTATAGATATTAATCATTTAATTTAACTTTTCTTAATTCCAATAAATTGAAACCATTAGGTATAAAACTTTTTACGTATGGCTTTACGAGGCGAATAATCATATCGTACCACAAAGGAACCACCGGCGCATCTTTTATCATCAGCTGATCTGCCTGCTGATAAATCTTCATTCTTATTGAATCATTTTTTTCTGTCAATGCCTGCTCATACAATTTATCAAATTCAGGATTTTTATATCTTGTATAATTAGGCGGCGCAGGATTTTTGCCATAAAAAACACTCAAATAATTTTCTGCATCAGGATAATCTGCGATCCAGCTTCCCCGAAAAAATAATGCATCTGGATTTTGCTGTTTGTTCCAGCAATAAACTTTTTTGAACTATTTCCACCTGTATTTTAATTCCGATTTGTTGCAGTTCATTGGCAATATAACTTGCAAATTCTGCGTACACCGGAATGGTCAACAACTTTAATTACGGCAAGCCAATACCATTAGGATAACCGGCTTCTTTGAGTAATTGCAATGCTTTTGCCGGATCATAACGATAACCTATAACCGAAGTTGAATCAAATGAAGGAAGACCCGCCGGAACAAAACCACTTTCTGCAGGAGTGCCGATTGAATTACGAATGTAAAGCATCATCTTTCTTCGGTTGAAACCATAATTAATGGCCTGCCGTATTTTTAAATTTCTAAGAGGAGAATTTTTTACAATATTCCAGCGACGTATCATTTAAAATTCCGAGATACTCAATATTGAGATAAGGATGTTTATACTAATATAATTTTTCCGTCCCATTCTTTGCGCAATTGCCCCTTCCTTTGTAAGTACTTCATCTTTAAAAGAAGCATCAATATCATTAATAAAATCAAGCCTGTCTTGTTGAAATTCTAAAAACTCTGTGGCTTTATTTTCAAAGAAAGAAACTTTAATTCCATCAAGATAAGGTAATCATTTACCGGCACTGTCTTTTTCAAAATAATATGGATTCTTTTTTAAGAATCAGCGCCTGCCCTTCTTCCCAGGCAACAAATTGAAAAGGCCCGGTACCACAGGGATGCCGGCGAAAATCTTTTCCATATTTCTCCACAACTTCTTTAGGAACGATAGAACAATACTGCATACTTAAAATACCAAGTATAGGATGAAAAGGCGCTATCAGTTTCAATTGAAATGTAGTATCATCTAATGGCTGTAAAAGGATGTAAGGAATCTACCCTGCTATTAAATATCCATGCGCCGCTGCTGGCAGTATTTTTATCAATGATGCGTTTAAAACTATACACAACATCATCGGCTATCATTTTTCTTCCTTTACCATTTGTAAATGCATCATTATCCTGGAAAAAAACATCATTCCGCAAATGAAAAGTAAATGTGAGATTATCTGCAGAAATGTCCCAGCTTTTGGCAAGTGATGGAATTAAATTTAAACTATCATCCGTTTGAACAAGTGTATTATAAATTTGATGCACTGCCCAGATGATGGATTGGTTTTTTGCAAACGCAGGATCTAATGTTGCAATGCCCGATTGTTCATTGTAATGAAAAATATTTTTATTTCTTTGATGATGTTTGCATGATGAGAGCCCAAGCAAAAAAAATGGCTGACAACAAATAGAAGATTTCTCCCTAAATAATTTTATAAGTGGCAAAGGCATTTGGTTTTTTAACTTCATCTTTGTTTTAGAAAAAATAAATTTAGTAAATGAAAAAGATAGTCGCGGTATTTTGTTTGACATTCATTTTTTTTAACTGCTTCATTTGCCCAGCATTATACACATGCAGATACATTGCGCGGAAGCAACGGACCTGGAAGAGATTGGTGGGATGCAACCAAATATGATTTGCATGTGAAATTTAATTTAGAGGATAGTACGATAAGCGGCTATAATATTATTTCATTTAAAGTTATTAAAGCCTGGTTCATACAATGCAAATTGATTTACAAGAGCCAATGATAATTGATAGTGTTAAAAACTTTTATTACCAGTAATCCTGGTTCAACTTGAATCACAATAATTTGTATAACGAAATGGCAATGCTTATTTAATTGACATATGCTAATTTATAGTATAAAATATCTCACTTTACAAAATAGAAACTCAATTACAATTTATTATCACGGCAAACCTCGCATTGCAGTAAAACCTCCATGGGATGGCGGTGTTACTTTGGACAAAAGATAAACAAGGTAATCCATGGATAACCATTGCCTGCCAGGGTTTAGGCGCAAGCGTTTGGTATCCCTGCAAAGATTACCAGGGCGATGAACCGGACAGCGCTGAAATGCACATTACTGCACCATCAGATTTATTTGCAGTCAGCAATGGAAGATTGAGAAACAAAATTGATAATAATGATGGCACAACAACTACAACATGGGCAGTTGTAAATCCTATTAATAATTATGATTTCATTCCTTACATTGGCAAGTACACTCACTTCGGAGAAATTTACAAAGGTGAAAAAGGTACCCTTGACTATGGATTATTGGGTGCTCGATTCTGATCTAGTAAAAGCAAAAAAACAATTTAAAGAAGCGCCGCGAATGATGAAAGCATTTGAATATTGGTTTGGCCCCTATCCTTTTTATGAAGATGGATATAAACTAGTAGAAGCGCCACATCTGGGAATGGAACACCAAAGCGCTGTGGCTTATGGCAATCATTTTTCAGAATGGTTACTTAGGTAAAGATCTTTCCGGAACGGGCGTTGGGCTTGAAATGGGATTTTATTATTGTACATGAAAGCGGCCATGAATGGTTTGGCAATAACATCACTTCGAAAGATATTGCCGATATGTGGATACATGAAGGATTTACCAATTACAGCGAAACACTTTTTACTGAATATTGGTTTGGTAAAGAAGACAGCAGATGAATATTTAATTGGCATAAGAAAAAATATTGAGAACAAAGAACCCATCATCTCACCGTATGGCGTAAACGCAGATGGGCCAATTGATATTTATTATAAAGCCAGTAATATGCTACATACCATACGGCAGGTAATTAATAATGATTCCTTGTTCAGAAATATTTTAAGAGGATTGAATAAAACTTTTTATCATCAAACCGTTACCACCAAACAAATTGAAGATTATATCAGCAAAACATCAGGGATTGATTTTTCAAAAGTTTTTGATCAGTATTTAAGAACGATTAAAATACCAACACTGGAATATTCATTAAAGAATGGCGTGCTTTCTTACAAATGGACGAATGTAGTTGCTGGCTTTCACATGCCGGTGAAGATTTATAATACAGACGGAAAACTGCAATTTATTTACCCAACTGAAAAAATAAAACAATTAAAAACTGTAATGAAAGAACTGAAAGTTGATGAAAATTTTTATATCTATATAAATCAAATTAATTAAATATAATTTAGCGGCTTAACTTTATCTATGTCGCAAATACGAAGGCAAAGTATCATATCAACCGTTTTTGTTTACGCAGGTTTTTTCATTGGTTTTATTAATACTTATCTTTTTACAAGACAAGGTTCACCCTTTACGCCTTCTCAATATGGACTGGCATCCACTATTTTTATTGCAGTAGGCAACCTGATGTTTGCATTTGCCAACATGGGAATGATTTCGGTAATTTATAAGTTTTATCCGTATTATAAAGACAATCTTCCGAAAAAGAAAAATGATTTGCTTACCTGGGCGCTTATTGTAAGCCTTATCGGTTTTGGTTTTGTAATAACTGCCGGCATTATTTTTAAAGACCTTGTAATTCAAAAATTCGGCGCACACTCCCCTGAATTTATTCAATACTATTTCTGGGTATTTCCTTTCGGGCTATCGCTGCTGGTGTATTCTATCCTGGAAGTATTTGCATGGAACCTTCGAAAATCCAGCTTTACAATATTCTTACGGGAAATACTTTTTCGTTTATTAACCACCATTCTTATTTTTCTGTTGAGCTTTCACCTGATTAAAAGTTTTGACACTTTCATTAAACTATATGCATGTACGTATGGCATTATCGCATTAGTGTTACTAACGTATCTTCTTTGGAAAAAAGAATTGTACTTCACGTTTTCCGTTAGCAGGGTTACCAAAAAGTTTTATAAAAAAATTGTTTCGCTGGCATCATTAATTTATTTGGGCGGCACAGTATTAATGATAGCACAGTTTATTGATTCGTTGGTTATCATGTCAGTTTTAGGCGCCGCAGCGGCGGGAATTTTTAATCTTGGAAGTGTGGTAGCTGGCTTGGTACAGGCCCCGCAAAGAGGTGCCATTGCTGCATCTATTCCATCTCTTTCCCAGGCATGGAAAGATAAGGATTACTAAAAGATTGCCCGCATCTATCAGCGATCCGGTATCAATTTACTAATTGCTTCGCTCGGCATTTTTTTAGTAGTGTGGCTTAATTATATAGATGCGGTAAAAACATTTGGACTTAAGCCCGAATACCTGCAATCGCAATGGATTTTTTTCTTTTTGGGAATTGCACGTATCATAGATTTAGGTACAGGCGTAAATGCACAAATTATTGGCACTTCCATTTTCTGGCGGTTCGATTTGTTGAGTGGTATTATTTTATTTGTGCTGATAACGCCACTCAGCTACTTGCTTGTAAAGCAATTTGGCATTATTGGCGCAGGCTATTCGTACGTAATTTCATTTACAGTTTATAATATTATACGCATAATTTTTTTACAAAGAAAATTCAAAATGCATCCGTTTAGCTATAAAACATTGTATGCAATTATCATTGCTGCTGTTTGCTTTTACATTTGCCACTACACCTTTATTAATCTTCATGGCTTTCTGGCGATGGTGTTAAAAAGCGCCGTCTTCATTGCGTTGTATGTTGGCGCTATCATTTATTTTAACCTGACACCGGATGCATTACCGGTAATTGAAAGCATCAGAAACAGGGCAAAAAAATTAAGAAAGTAGTTGTGTATATATTTGTTGCATGAACAAAGAAGACATACTTACAAAGACAATTGTTTTCGTAAAAAATGAATTAAAGGGTGCCGAAGGTGGCCATGACTGGTGGCACATTGAAAGGGTTTGGAAAAATGCGAAGCTGATTGCAAAAGATGAAAAGGTTAATTTGTTTGTGGTAGAATTAGCTGCCTTATTGCACGATATTGCTGATGCGAAATTTTATAACGGCAATGAAAACATCGGCCCTGAAAAAGCAAGAGATTTTCTTGAAAGTATTTTAGCAGAAAAAGAAATAATTAAACATGTCGAAAATATAATCAGGCACATTTCTTTTAAAGGTGGCAATTTTACTGATACTTTTTATTCAACAGAATTGGCTGTAGTGCAGGATGCGGACAGGTTAGACGCAATTGGCGCCATTGGCATTGCAAGAGCCTTTAATTATGGCGGCTTTAAAAACAGGGAAATCTATAATCCCGAAATTTCTCCCGATTTACAAATGACAAAAGATGTTTATAAAAAAAGTAATGCACCCACCATCAATCATTTTTATGAAAAACTGTTGTTATTAAAAGATAGAATGAACACTAAAACCGGAAAAAAAATTGCAGGAGAACGGCACAAGTTCATGGAAATTTTTTTACAGGAATTTTATATGGAATGGGAGGGAAAGAAATAGAAAATTGACTATTTATCCGTTAACGAAAAAAGGGCTTTTAATAAGCCCCTGGACATTACAATCCCAATACTTCATTTCCGGCTGTGCAAGAATTTAGCCCGCAAAACAATAAGCGCAATCATGTTCCTGAGCTCTTCCTACAGCCCAAACACCAGATGGAACAATTTGTATGCCCGGCAATATTCCAGATACCCAATCTTTGTAAACTTCTTTAGCATCCATTTTCATACTGCCCGCTGTTACCGCACTTAATACCGTTAGAGCCATATTGCATACACAAAACATTACACCATCTGCCTGTAAATCATTAATGCCAATTTGCACTGACCCAACTCCGGGCACCTGGAAATCATCATGGCCGGGTTGCCAAAACATATTTCTAACAGACGGAGCTTTTCGTTTTAGGATCATTCAATTTTAAATGAATTCACCAAATTTATATTTCTCCCAAAGACGGCTTTCCATTGCATAAGGAATAGCGTCATGGCGCAAAACGACCACAACCCCGGTATCGTTTGCAGGAGTGCCTGTAGCTCCGTTAGTTAAGATAAAAATCTTTGGCCATGCAAATGGAAGCATGTCATTTGGCTTGGTAACGTCAAAGACTATACGATGTTTTCCTTTTACTTTATTAAACCATGCATCAGAATCATCAGGATCATTATCCAAAGCCGATGCAGATAATTTAAAGGGAGGAGCAAACATTGATAAACTCAATGCTGCAGCGCCTGTAGCTACATTTTTTAAAAAATGGCGGCGCTCATTAGCCTGATCAATAACCTTCTTTTTCATTTTATTTGAAATTTTAGATGAGTAATCGTGGCCAGAGTTATGAAAAATTAATATTTTTTTTTTTTATATTATAATATTTTTTGAAAAAAATGTCAGCTAATATATTAATTTGAAAAATGATATTCGATTGCATTGTTATAGGGAAAGGCTTAATCGGCTGTGCTGCTGCGAGATATTTAAGTAAAACTCTAAAAAACGTAGCTGTAATAGGACCCGATGAACATGTTGACATTAACAAGGCTATTGTTTTTTCAAGTCACTACGACCAGACGAGGGTTCAAAGAATTGTTGGAACAGATCCTGTATGGACTTTGCTTAATCTTCAGTCTTCGGCTCAATATCATTTTCTTGAAAAAGAAAGCAATATTTCTTTTCATTCAGGAGTAGGTTGCCTATATGTAAACCCTACAGGCTCTGATAATTATCTTGAACAAATAGAAAAGCAGGCAAGCGGTTTTAATTTGAAATATAATTTTTTTGAAAGTGGTAAAGCCATTCACAACGTCTTTCCTGACTTTGAATTTCCTCAATCATCAAAAGGTATATTCGAAGATTCACCATCGGGTTATATAAATCCCAGGTTATTGATAAAGGCGCAATTAAATTTATTTCAAAAAAACAATGGCGCCGTATTTAATGAGATTGCAAATGAAATTAATCATGAAAAAAATTATTTGCGAATAGTAACTATAAACAAAAAAATATATAAAGCAAAAAAGGTGCTGCTATGTCCCGGGGCGTTTATTAATTTCTTCAACCTTACAAAAAATAAACTGGCACTAACTTTAAAAAGCGAAACTACCCTTTGGGCAAAAGTCAGCAAGCAGGAAGCAAGCCGTTTATCAAAACTTCCGTCATTGTTATACGAAATTGATAATACGGCATATAAAAATGTTTACTTAATTCAGCCGGTTAAATATCCTGATGGAAAGTATTATTTAAAGATAGGATGCAACCTCGATGGAGATATTTATTTTGATAGCTTACAGGATATCCGGAGTTGGTTTAGAAATGGAACAAGTGATGCTACTCTGGAGATTTTGAAAGATGCTTTATTAAAAATTATGCCTGGCATTAAAGCGCAAGAATATTTTACCAAAAGATGCATCGTAAGTTTTACCGAACACCGTAAACCATATATCGGCTTGTTAGACAATAATGGCTTGTTTGTTGCCTGTGGCGGAAATGGTTACTCGGCTATGTGTTCAGATGCTTTGGGAAGAATCGCTTCATACCTATTGATGACAGGTGTTTTCCCGAACGAATATTCTGCAGAATCCTTTGAACCCGTTTTCACAGGAAGCATATTAAAAAAGGTTACTTCATATTGAAATAAGCTTTTCGTGTAACTATATACGTTATATAATTATTTTAGTTTAGAGAAACCCCAATAAAAATTTATGCTGTATTAGATTTAGAAGCATACCTTCTTGTAAATATTATGATACCAATTATGCCGGTAAAAACTAATGCCGTCGAAATCAATTCCGCCTGCGTGGGATGAATTCCAAAAAAAGAGTAAGTGGTATTAACGCGGATTGTTTCAACAAAAAATCTTTCAATTCCATTTACGATCAGATAAATACAAAACATAACTCCTGGAATTTTTATTCTCCTTCTTATCAGCCATAAAAAGAGAAATAACAATGTGCAGGTAAAAGTTTCATAAAAGGGCGTAGGAAACACAGGTTGTGGCAATGCACGGCAATATTTTCCTTCGCAGTCTTTTAATAAAACGCCATCTTCATTTACGTTGTGCGGATAGGTATAAGCAAATAGCCATTTAGGCAAAAAGCCCGGGCCTTTAAAACTTTTATGTGGAACTTTATCTAAAGATTCGTAATGACGGTCAGTAACAATAACTGAACTACCGGAAGAATCCGTTACTGAGCCATTTAAAAAATAAGCAGCATTTTCACGCAGCTTATCCTGGAATTGTTGCGGAGTGGCAGCAACAACATGGCCAGGAGTATCACTTATATAGGCGCTGTTATAAATTCCCCAATCACCATCGCCGGCCACCTGGCAACCAATACGTCCAACTGCGTAAGCAATCATTAAAGCAGGTGCAAATGAATCGGTAAGGTGCAATAAATTAATGCCTTTTTTGCGTGCATAAATACAGATGGCAATAGCTGCGCAAATAAGCCCGCCGTAAAAAGTAAGTCCGCTTGGCGATAATAAGTTACCTAACGGATTTTGTATGAACCTGTCCCAGTTTTCAAGGTTGTCAAAAAGCTTAGCTCCTAAAATACCAAACACCAACGCGAAAATGGTCATATCTCCTACCCTGTCGTGTGGCCATACTCTTATAATGCGCTTTTCGGGTACAGCAAGTTTCTGCTTTTTCTTTTCCCTGTATTTAAAATACAATAATAAAGCGCCGAGAATAATTCCACCGGCCCAACTTCCTGAGGATGAAAATATGTAATCCTGGATATCAATATTTTGTGAATGGCTTGCGATAAAAACGCCAATAAGCTTATAGCCAAAGATAAAACCTACGAGTCCATTTATAATGAGATCAAGCACTGTAGCAGGTTTCCCGGCAGTGATACTTTCTTCACGTGGCTGCAAAAGGCCCAGCTTTTCTTTGCGTTTAAGCTCAAGCGTTAGGAAGTAAGCGGCAGCTATAAAAGATAATGCAACAAAAATTCCGAAGGTGTAAAATATTTTAAGCGCATTGATTTTCCATCCAAACCAATCGTTAATAGCATAGTATAAATTTGGATACATTAGCAGCCGTTTAATTTAAAATGAATAAAAGTGCTTCATTTATTTTGATAAATAAAATAATACCAGAAAAAAACTTAAACATCAGAGTAAGATTGGAATCCTTTTGATGAATAACATTCAAATACAGCATAAAGAATATTGGCAATCCGCTGGTGCTTGTATTCCTTTGAGTTAATTAGTATTTCACAGGTAACCGCCTCTCCCGGATATCTTTCAAAAATTTAGAGTGCAAATTTACAGTACTTAAGTATTCTAAAATCATTCATTCTATAAACGTTTGTGAAATTTTGTCGCTTAAGAAAAAATATTACGCCATAGTGTCTTTCAAAATAATAATTGTGGCACAAAAAAAACCGATGGTATTTAATTTGATATTAATAAGCAAATTAAAAAATTAAAATTATGACATACGTAAAATTCAACCAACCTTCAATGAAAGTATTAGATAGCTTTCTTGATAACCTGTTAAATGAAGTTCCTTCTACTGATAAGTATCGGGATCAAAGCAACAGTTTCAATTTTCCTCCTGTAAATATTTCTGAAACAAAAGATAATTTTGAATTAGAATTTAATGTACCTGGCAGAAATAAAGAAGATTTAAAAATAACAGTTGACAAAAATATTCTTACCGTTTCTTTTGATAAAAAAGAAGAAACAAAAGATGAGAATAAGAAGCAAATTAAAAAAGAATTTTCGCTCCAGAGTTTTAAAAGATCTTTCAGTTTAGATGAAAAAGTTATTGGTGATAACATTGCAGCTAAATATGAAAATGGATTGCTTGTTTTAAGCATTCCTAAAAAAGAAGAAGTGAAAGTTGAAGCAAAACAGATTGCAGTGAACTAAGTTTTATTGAATAGACGATGATTGGTTAAAGCCTTCCTGAATTCAGGAAGGTTTTTTATTTAGAGCGTAAAATTTAGAGAAAAAATTATAATTTTTGCGGGTTAATAATTTCCAATGAATTGATATTTTTAAAATCTTTTTCATTATTGGTAATGAGGATATATCCGTTAACTAAGGCCGTCGATGGTATAATTGCATCTGGTATTTTAATCCTTATCCCTCTACGCATATTTACACAATAATCAATAATATCAGAAGAAATATTTAAAATAACGCTGTCTTTAATAAAATCTTTTACTTTTTGTTCGGAAACAGAAGTTGTTTTCCAACATAATAATTCTATCTGAGTAATTGTAGAAAGGTTAGGAATGGCATCAAACACTTTATCTAAAAATTTCATGGCGGTATCAGAAAATGAAGCAGAAAAATAATTAGACACAATATTTGTATCAATTAAATATTGTTCCATTCGCTTCGTATTTGCTTAATATGATCATTAAGATTTTGACCTTCTTCTTTGCTAATAATGCCTTTGTATTTATCGGACAATTTATATTTTTGTTTAGAATAATTTTCCTTTAACACTTTAATCAGGTGAAGCTCTTCCAACTCACGCAAAAGGTTAGCCGCTTTTTGATTTGTAAGTTCTATAAGCATTGTATTCCTATCCATAAAATATTTTTAAAAGAAGTAAATTAATAATTTTTATGATGATCTATTTTACTTAATTCGCCTATATTAAATCTGTTTGAGACAAATTTACTCTTAAAAAATTAAAATATAAAGTAAAGGTAATGACAGAATTAATCCCGAATAAAATGCAATCAAATATTTAAAAATAGTAGTTTGGTGCTATTTATAGCCCAAAATTTTAACATACTTTGGGCGGTTTGTTCCTTGGCATAAACCCAATCAACTAATTTCCCGTTTTTATCATAATCAACAATTATATGTTTTGGGAAGGGATAAGGCAATGCTTAATACCACCATAACCGCTTATCTGGTCCTGGTAAGCGCCGGTATGAAAAAAACCAACATATAAAGGTTCTGCCATGTATTCACGTTTTTAGGAAAAAAAACTTCATTAATATGCTCTTCTGAATCATAATAATCATGGCTGTCGCAGGTCATACCGCCTAGGACTACGCGCTGGTATTCTTCTCCCATTTATTTATTGGCAGCATTAAAAATTTTTCACCAATGCCCCATGTATCAGGTAATGTTGTAATAAAAGAAGAATCTATCATATACCAGCGTTCACGGTCATTTTGTGTTTTTTCGCCGATAACACTGTAAATATGCGCCATGCTTTCACCAACCGTATAACTGCCAAATTCAGTAAATATATTCGGCATAGGCACTCTTGCTTTTTTGCAGGCTTTTTTAATATTGCCCACAATTTCATTGATCATGAACTGGTAATCATATTCAAACCCAAGGAATGTTTTATAGGGAAACCGCCGCCTATATTAATTGAATCCAGTTCAGGGCAAATTTTTCTTAAGCTGGCAATAAAGATTGATGATCTTATTCAATTCACTCCAGTAATAAATATCATCTTTAATTCCTTTATTTAAAAAAATATGCAGCATTTTAAGCTGAAATTTATTTTCATAGCCTTCAATTTCATCTACATAAAATTCCAGAATATCTTTTGCTCGTATGCCCAGCCGTGAAGTGTAAAAAGGAAAAGTAGGTTCTTCTTCTGCTGCAACCCGAATACCCAATTTAAAAGGTTACTCTTACAGATTTGCGTATATGCATTTGTAATTCATCTTTATTATCCAAAACAGGAATAACATTTTTAAAGCCTGTATTGATAAGCCTTGCTATTCTTGATGTATAGGTTTTTGTTTAAAGCCATTGCAGATAATAAAAATTTCTTTATTTATTTTTTTTCTTTCATACAACTGGTTAATGATCTCTATATCGTAAGCATAAGAAGTTTCAAGATGAATATTATATTTTAATGCTTCTTCAACCACAAAAGAAAAATGAGAACTTTTGGTACAATAACAATAATTATATTTGCCTTCATACTTATGCTTTTTAAAAGCATTGGCAAACATTTTTTTTGCTTTATTTATCTGCATTCCAATTTTAGGCAGATAACTAAATTTTAAAGGCGTTCCATATTTATCAATCAATGCTTTTATGTCTACATCGTTAAATTGCAGGATAGCCATCATCTTTAAGGTCAAAATCTTCCTGCGGGAAGTTGAAGGTTTGATTTACAAGATCGAGATAGGTATTATTCATTGATTATAGTTGATGTTTAAAATCTTTAATAATTTTTACAAATGTAATTGAATGAATATTCATTAAATAAAAAAAACCGCCTGCATGAATGCGGAACGGTTTTATAAATATATTGTTACAGCAATTTTATTTAACTGAATGCTACTAAATTTTTAAAGCTTTCAGGTTCATTCATTGCAAGATCAGCAAGCATTTTCCTGTTAAGGTCAATTTCTTTTACATTAAGCTTATGAATAAACTCGCTGTAGGTTATTCCTTCTTCTCTTACAGCTGCATTAATACGTGCAATCCAAAAGCTGGCGGTAATCACGCTTTTTAAGTTTACGGCCTACATAACTGTAGGTCATACCTTTTTCCACAATATTTTTGGCAACGGTATAAACATTTTTACGTTTGCCATAAAAACCTTTGGCTTGCTTTAAGAATTCTTTTTCTTCTTGCCCTTGATGCAACTGCATTTACTGAACGTGGCATAATTAATATTTTTTATTTGATTCTCGTTATGTTTAAGAATCAGAATTATTTTAATTTTTTTCTTTTACGGGGATGGGGTTTATTTCATCCTCAGCAGGCGTATTACAAAATGCCTGTTAGCATAGCTAACAACACCTTTCTTACGAAAATTTCGTTTACGCTTGTTTGATTTTTTTGTTAGAATGTGACGTTTGAAAGCTTTTTGATAAGTGATTTCACCGGTACCGGTTACTTTAAAGCGCTTCTTGGCGCTGGAGTTGGTTTTAACCTTTGGCATTATTTAATCTTTTATTTTTACACCCTGCCGGCGTCCCGAACTGACGGGAACTTATGGAGCCATGTGGGTAATATGTTTTAAAAAATTTAACCTTTAGCCAAAACATAAAATGCTAAACGGGGTGCAAAAGTAAGGAATTATTTTTAAAAAAGGCAGCACGTATCAGAACATTGTCCCTTCGGAATTTAATTATTGGTTTTGGGCGGCAAATACTTTTTTTAAAATATCGGTAATCCTGGCGGCTGGATCCTTACGAATTTTTTGTTCTTCAAGACCAATATGATAAAATAATCCATCAAGGGCTTTTTGGGTTACATAAGCAGTAAGATCAGTATTTACAGGATTATTGCTAAACCGGTTATAAACAGAAAATACATCTTTCCAATATTTGGTAGCACTGGTGTTATCCAATGATTTTGATATGACAGGTGTAAAAGCAGTCGTAAGTTCAGGCGTTGATTTTTGTTTTAGATAATCGGTAGCAGCGAAACTGCCGCCCCTTAAAATTCCAAATGCATCCTCTATGGTCATTTGCTTTATGGCATTCAAAAAAATGTTTCCTACATATTTCGAAGCATCTTCTGCGGCACGATTCATTGACAATACTGCCTTATCAACAACGCTTCCCAGGCCTGCATCCCGTAAAGTCTTTTCAACTTTTTGCGCTTCCGGCGGCATTAATATTTTTATAGCGTCATCTTTATAAAATCCATTTAATAAACTCAACTGGTAAGCAGAAGAATCTGCTCCCACTTTTAATGCCTCTTTCAGTCCCTCCACCACTTCCTCATTAGTGAGATTGCCGTTTCCTGTTGCGCCTAAAATATTTTTAGCAGTGTCACAACCGCAAAAAAATGATAATGCTATAGAACTTAAAAGAAATATTTTTTTCATAAATGGTCATTCATTTAACATCAATAGTGTAAAAATATTATAGACTTACAATAAACTTTCTTTTGTAACCGGAATTCTATGAGGCTCATCATCTTCGTGATAGAGGTCATGCAGGTTTTGAACTTTCAGGTGATCATATAAAGAGTGTTTATCAATAAACATTGAAACCAGGCTTGCGATAAGGCCTGCGATCATCAAATGAAAGATTACGTTATGGCGGTCGGTCATTTCGAGAACCAGGATGGCTGATGTAAAAGGTGTGCGTGTAACGCCTGTCAGAAAGCCAACCATCCCGCATAATATAAGCAGGTTTGCATTATTTGCAGAAACCTCTAACCAGCCTGCCATCAATGAACCTACACCAGCACCGGCACCAAGTGAAGGCGCAAATATGCCTCCGGCAGCGCCAGTAGTAAAGCTGAGAATGGTACCAAGAACTCTATAAATTGCCGTGTACCACTCTACATTTTTTTCTGTACTAAATAAAGTAGTGGTCATAATTTCTTTCCCCGAACCAAGTATACGTGTGTCAGAAAAATAAGCAATGGATGCAATAATAAGAGCACATGATAAAACATACAAAACATGTTGGTATTGAAATTTAAAATTTCTTTTCCAGCGAAAAATAATCAAAATAATTTTTGACATGCTGCTGCCTAACAAACCAGAAACAACTGCTACTAATATTAAAGGAAGAAAGATATATTTTGAAAGATCGGTTACATCAGGATAACCTAAATATAAATACGGCCCTAACAAACCCTGTGCGGTTAAACCTGCAATAATAACAGCAGTAAATAGTGCTGTCTTAAAATAACTGATATGGGTTTTTGTAAGTTCTTCTACTGCGAATACAATACCACCTAACGGTGTGTTGAAAGCTGCGGCCAGGCCGGCAGCAGCTCCTGTCATAATCATATTACGCTTGGAAATTTTAGGCCACCAGGAAGGAAGCCATTCATTAATTTTTCTAAAAACAGTTCCGGCAATCTGGATGGTTGGCCCTTCTTTTCCAATTAAACCGCCGCCAAGAATCATGGTAAAACTGGAAATAATCTTTACAAAAAAAACCTTCAGGCTTAATAATTTGGTAACTTTTTGGTCGTCTTTGGGATTAGCAAGTTCAATGGCAGCCATCACTTGCGGGATACCGCTCCCCCTTGCATTAGGAGCGAATTTTTTTACAACCCACCACGCAATTAAAAAACAAACAGGAGTTAAAATAAATATTTCCCATGTATGGTACCGGGTTATTGAAAGAGTTTGACTTTCTAAAAAAGCAAACATCCGGGAATAAAAAACGGCGATTAATCCTGTTAGCAGCGAAGCAACCCAGAAGGGTATTGCCTGTAAAAGATTTTGTTTGGCTTTTTCATTGTTAATTCTATCAAAAGCCTTTTTTAAAAATTTCCTTATTGTTTTAGCTGGCATTAATTTTTACTTTCCAATTACATTTCTTCCAAATAAATGAAACAAATTTAAATGATAATAAAATCGGTTACGCAATTATGATTCTATTAAAATTTTCATCTTTATCTTTCATTTATTTTTTCTTATAAATCCTTTTTGATTATATTTTTTTATGGCCGGTAAATTTAAGCTTTTCAGAAGTATTTTAATTTTATTAAATGCCGGAATAATTATTTCCTATCTCATTACCTGCCTGTCGCCTTTTGTAAACACCGCTGAAGACTGGTATTTAGCATTTCCCGGGCTGGTTTTTCCTTTATTATTTTTTGCTCTTGTTCTATTTATTTTTATTTGGCTCTTTTTAAAATCAAGATGGTGGGTCATGTCATTAATTGTTCTTTTACTGGGATTTCAACAAATTTTTACGGCTTTTGCTTTTCACATCCCGAAAGACTTCTCTTATGAGAAAAGACCTAACACTTTAAGAGTATTGCAATGGAATGTTTCCGGATGGGATGAACATTATAATTATAATAAAGATAATAATGACAATAGTTACCGGCAGCAAATGATGGATTTGGTAAAACAACAAAATGCAGATGTGCTTTGCTTTGAAGAATTTTTCGATCCCGTTACCGTTCAAAATTATGAGCCCAATATTGCCACCATCATAAACATGGGATATCCTTATCATTATTTTGTAGCAACAGAATATTATAAGAATGAATTTGAGTCCGGAATTGCCATTTTTTCAAAATACCCGATGATTGATTCCTCAGGTGTTGCTTTTGAAAAAGATAGGACGACTGGCGAACATTTACTTTATACTGATATAAAAGTGCAGGATAAAATTTTTAGAATATTTGCTACTCATTTACAATCTGTTCACTTTCAGGAAAAGGAATATGAAAGCCTGAGTAATATAAAGCACGCACATGAAAGTGGCTTTCGTGATTCACGCACTATTATTTCAAAATTAAAAAAAGGATACATCTCCCGTTATAAGCAAGCCAAACTGGTAAGCGAAAAAATAAAAGGAAGCCCTTATCAATCCCTTATCTGTGGCGATTTTAACGATGTCCCTAATTCCAGCACGTACTTCAAAGTAAAGGGAAATTTACAGGATGCCTTTTTGCAAAAAGGATTTTTTATCGGGCGCACTTTTCGCTTTATATCTCCAACACTTAGAATTGACTATATACTTGCAGATAAAAAATTTAAGGTTACTCAATTCCAAAGAATTAAAGTCCCTTATTCGGATCATTATGCCATCGAAACAGATCTGGAATATTAAAATTTCGTTTAACCCGACTGTTAGTACACCCCCGAAAAAAAATATTCATTAAAGTCCGGTAAAATTTATACCACTCATCACAAACTCTATAAATCAAATTTTCTTTTTTCTATTTTCAACCCCTAAACATTTTTTTATGAAATATAAAATTTACCTGTCAGCAATTTTTATGCTGTTTACTATTTGTGCAATTTCACAATCGCTCACTACCACGCCCAATGGTGGCAATAAAAAAGCATCCGTTAGCGAGCGTATAGGCGTCACCGATGTAACGATTCATTATGACCGGCCAGGTGTAAAAGGAAGAGAAGGAAAAATTTGGAATGCACTTGTTCAGCCAGGTTTTACTGATCTTGGTTTTGGAACCAGTACTGCCGCTCCCTGGCGTGCAGGCGCTAATGAAAATACTACTATCACCTTTAGCACAGATGTTACAGTGGAAGGTAAACCCCTCGCAGCAGGAACCTATGGCTTTTTTATTGCAATGGGAGATGGAGAGGCCACTGTAATTTTTAGCAACACTTCAACCTCATGGGGATCTTTTTTTTATGATCCAAAAGAAGACGCTTTAAGAGCAACTGTAAAAACAGCATCCTTAAACGAAAGTGTAGAATGGCTTAAGTATGAGTTTATGAATGAAACGAATAACAGTGCTGTAATTGCACTGATGTGGGAAAAATTAAAAATCCCATTTAAAGTGGAAGTTGATTATCCAAAAACACAATTGGCTTTGTTTAGAAACGAATTAAGATCCGATAAAGGCTTTAATGCGGATGCCTGGGTTCAGGCTGCACAATTTGCCGCTGAGAATAATGACCTCGCTGAAGCAGAGCAATGGAGCGATTATTCTATCAACGGACGCTTTGTTGGAGAAAAGAATTTTAAAACTTTAACAACAAAAGCAATGATCCTGCAACAGGAAAATAAAACTACAGAGGCCGATTCCCTGGTCAAAGAAGCCCTGCCCCTGGGAAGTATGATGGATCTGCACAATTATGGAAAGCAATTAATAACTGAAAAGAAACCGAAAGAAGCATTGGACGTTTTTAAATTAAATGCTCAAAAACATCCGGGAGATTTTGTAACAAACATGGGTCTTGCAAGAGGTTATTCTGCGAATGGTGATTTTAAGAATGCTCTGAAATATGCAAAACTTGCCCAGCCCCTGGCTCCAAATAAACTCAACAAAGATGTTGTTGATAAAATGATTACAGACTTAACTGCCGGAAAAGATATCAACTGATTTTTTTTAACTCAGCGCTAAATATAAAAAGAGGCCGTATAATAACGGTCTCTTTTTATATGCATCAAAATTGGATACTAACGGTTATGGCTAATTGAAATTTGAAATCAATATTATTTTATTTTTCAGGCCATCCTTTACTTTCCATCCAGTTTTTACATTGCACCATCCATTCGTCTTTGTTGGTGGGATTATGCATGCCAAACCCATGTCCCCCTGCCTTATAAATATGCATTTCCGCCGGTATTTTATATTTTAAAAGCGCCTGGTAAAATGAAATACTGTTCATTACAGGAACCGTATTATCATCGGTGGCATGAACCAAAAAGGTTGGTGGCGTTTGTGCCGTAACCTGCATTTCATTCGAAAAAGAGTCTATCAGCTCCTTTGAAGCATTTTTTCCAATGAGCTGATCCCTGGAACCTATATGACCAATATTATCCTGGAAACTAATTACAGGATAAATAAGAATAGCAAAATCGGGACGCAGGTTTATATTATCAGCATTGTCTATATAGCTGTGCTGAAAATGAGTGGCTGCAGTTGAAGCAAGGTGGCCACCGGCTGAAAAGCCCATGATGCCAACTTTATCTGAATTAATATTCCATTCGTTTGCGTGTAGGCGTACCAGTTGTATAGCACGCTGCGCATCCTGAAGAGGCCCGATTTTTTTATCAACCATTGAAGAATCGTTTGGAATCCGGTAATTCAAAACAAACGCAGCAATACCCCATTCATTAAATTTTCTTGCTACTGCAAAACCTTCTTTCACTATTGAAGTTATCCGGTAACCGCCACCGGGGCAAATAACAACTGCAGTTCCATTTGCTTTGGATTTCTCCGGTAAAAAGATGGTTAGCGTTGGCTGCGAAATAAAATGCACAATAGTATCTCCGTTATCCTGGGGTTCCCACCATTCTTTTGTCGTGTATGGCTTACTGTTAGGAATTTTTCCTTCATATAAAGGAATGGTTTGTTGTGCATACATTTGCATAACACAAAATATAAATAATGCTGTGATAAATATTTTTTTCATGCAATAAATTTAAAGCTTTAAATTTTATATGTGGTTAAAGCTACCTGCGTTTCTTACAATTTTATTTCAAAGTATTTCCACAACACAGTTGATATTTCTAATGTTTCTAATTGAGTAATTATTACTTTTTTATATTCGGTTATTTTGAGCGTATTTCCGGTTAATGTTATCCTGCCATTGGTCGTCGGCTGTGAGCAGATAATTTTTTTCCTGAAATGCGATTCTTTATCTGACTGGTGATAGTTACACCTACCATAAAATTCCTCTATACTCCGTTCCTTTTTTTTATGTGCCCTAACGCTGTTTCGTTAAAGTTTATGCCTGTGGATTTTTCAGCATTTGTGCAACAAATAATTCTATAGATTGAATTTTCCAACCTTCTGCTCGTTCTTGTGTATTTTACATCTTCACTTTCAAAAACGATGTTAGCTTCTCCGCCATTTACACCAACCCACAAAAGCCATTTGCCGGTTGCTTTGTCGCCATCTACATCAATAATTGGGTTTGTGACTGTGTTGTGCAATCGCAAAAACAGAACCTTGTTTAAGTGTTTCTGAAATTGCTTTGTTACCTTTTGGGTGCAGATTGAATGCAGCACACTCAAAAGATGCATCGTCCGTAAAAAAATTTGACACATCCTGGAAGGCTTTACCATTCCACCCTGTGTCAACAAAGTGTACGTAAGTGGCTTGTATTTTTTAATTGCTTCAATGTCTTCAATATGCTGAACTCTTTGTTCTAATGACTTGTCGATCTTTTTGTTAATTGATTAGCCAACACACCCAAAACAGCTTGCATACGAATGTTTATAATTAATAAGATTGATAAATAAGTTGACAAAATTTTAAGTTGTCTCTTCAATGATCAATAAAGAACTATTGATAAAAGGCTGCGGGATGGAAGCGAAAAGCCCGCAACGAAGCGAGGACTTGCAGTGTACAGCCCGGACTAACGGTGATTACTGTACGAAGATGACAGCCCCAAATAAAAATCCCCTTGCATTGCTGCAAGGGGATTGTATTTTTTAGCCCGATAGCTTCCCGATAAGTATCGGGAGGGACGTACATAAAACATCGTACGTTATACATTAAATTAATAATCCATTCCCATTCCACCACCGCCTGGCATTGCAGGAGCAGCAGATTTAGGTTCAGGTTTATCAGCAATTACACATTCTGTTGTTAACAACATACCTGCAATAGAAGCTGCATTTTCCAAAGCTACACGGGTAACTTTAGTAGGATCGATAACACCTGCAGAAAATAAGTTTTTCATATTTTTCTGTACGGGCATTGAAACCAAAATCACCTTTGCCTTCTTTTATTTTCTGAACAACGATTGAACCTTCAATACCTGCGTTTGCAACGATCTGGCGCAATGGTTCTTCCAAAGCACGCTTAACGATGTTGATACCTGTTGCTTCATCTTCATTATCGTTCTTTAATTTATCCAAGGCTTCAACAGCACGGATGAAAGCAACACCACCACCGGGAACAATACCTTCTTCAACAGCAGCACGTGTTGCATGCAATGCATCATCAACACGGTCTTTCTTTTCTTTCATTTCCACTTCTGTTGCAGCACCAATATATAATACAGCAACACCACCGCTTAATTTAGCAAGACGTTCCTGTAATTTTTCTTTATCGTAATCAGAAGTTGTTGTTTCAATCTGTGCTTTAATCTGGTTAACACGTGCATTGATATCTTCTTTTTTACCAGCACCATCAATGATAGTTGTATTGTCTTTATCAATAGTAACCGCTGTCAGCACGGCCAAGATAAGTCAAGGTCAGCATTTTCTAATTTGTAACCTTGTTCTTCACTGATAACAGTACCTTTTGTAAGAATAGCAATATCTTCCAACATTGCTTTTCGGCGATCGCCAAAGCCAGGAGCTTTTACAGCAGCAACTTTCAGTGTACCACGTAATTTGTTTACAACTAAAGTTGCCAAAGCTTCGCCTTCCAGATCTTCAGCAATGATCAATAAAGGAGCGGCCTTGCTGAGCAACTTTTTCAAGAATATGAAGAATATCTTTCATAGCAGATGATCTTCTTATCATAAATAAGAATGTAAGGATTTTCCAATTCAGCTTCCATCTTTTCGCTGTTGGTAACAAAGTAAGGAGAAAGATAACCGCGGTCAAATTGCATACCTTCAACAATTTCAATAGTTGGTATCAGTTCCTTTTGCTTCTTCAACAGTGATAACACCTTCTTTACCAACTTTTGCCATTGCTTCAGCAATCAATTTGCCGATTGTATTCATCGTTGTTTGCAGAAATAGAAGCAACCTGCTGAATTTTGCTTGCATCATGCACCAACAGTCTGTGACTGTCTTTTCAAATTTTCAACAACAGCAGTAACAGCTTTGTCAATACCGCGTTTCAGATCCATTGGATTTGCACCTGCAGCAACATTTTTTAAACCTTCGCTGATGATTGATTGTGCAAGAACAGTAGCAGTAGTAGTACCATCACCTGCAATATCAGCAGTTTTAGAAGCTACTTCTTTCACCATTTGTGCACCCATGTTTTCAATTGGATCTTTCAGTTCAATTTCTTTAGCAACAGTTACACCATCTTTAGTAATAGATGGTGCACCAAATTTTTTCTCGAATAACTACATTACGGCCTTTTGGTCCAAGTGTTACTTTAACTGCATTAGCCAAAGTATCAACGCCGCTTTTCATTTTATTGCGGGCTTCAATTTCAAAAAATATTTGTTTTGACATTTTATTAATGATTAAAAGTTTTAAAAAATTATTTCACTTTCATTAAAATATCAGAAGCTCTCATAATTAAGTAATCAGCTCCGTCAATTGTAATTTCTGTTCCACCGTATTTGCCATACATTACGGTATCGCCGGCTTTAATGTGTAAAGGAATTAACTGGCCTGTTTGCTCAGCATATTTTCCTTTTCCTACCGCTACAACAGTACCTTTTTGGGGCTTTTCTTTTGCTGTATCGGGAATGATAATACCACCAGCAGTTTTTGTTTCGGCTGCGTTGGGTTTAACAAGAACTCTGTCATCAAAGAGTTCAAAATTGTCTTTTGCCATAATAGTAAATTTTTATTGATTTTTTTGTTGGATTGCAAATGTACACGAATAATCGTACCAAAGACTGTAATCAGTTTTGTTGTCATATTCATAACATGCATGGCAGAACTATTTGCAAAGAATCAGCCAAAATTTCATAAATAAATATTAAAGGAAAGGAATGACTGCTTTAAAAGCCTCAGGTAATTCCCCAGGATTTATTGATTTCTTCAAGCCGGATTTGCGACATACGGGAATGGGTATAATGGCCCTTTGAATTTTTCTGCCTGAAGGCTTCGTATAGTGTAACAGCGCATGCTACAGAAATATTTAGCGATTTAATAATACCCACTTGCGGAATAATAAAATCTCCATCCGAGAAACGGCGAATATCACCGCTTACGCCGAAAGTTTCGTTCCCAAAAACAAGCGCTACCGATTGGGTAAGATCAAGTTTATATACGTCAACGGCTTCACTACTTAAATGAGTGGTATATATTTTTTCGTAATGACTGCGTATCTCTTTAAAGCATTTTTCCGCATCGGTAAACTGATGAATTGTGAGCCATTCTGCTGCAGTTGAGGAGCTTCTGTAACCCCACTTTTTATGGGGCGGAATCCGGTTATTTAAAATATAAACATCCTGTATTCCTATAGCATCACAGGTACGCATAACCGCAGAAACATTGTGTGGATCAAATACATTCTCCAGCACAACCGTAAGATCGGGCTGACGATGATTAAGAACTGTAGTGAGGCGTGTATGTCGTTCGGGTGTCATAATATTTGTAAAAGTAATCTTCCCCTCTAATCCAATATAAAAATAGCCACAAACACTCAAACCATTAAAACCACACAAGCGATTAAGTAATTTAGTCTTCTCTATGAATCGTGGCCTGATAAATTTAATTTAATTTTAAATATGCTTAAACATTATCCCCGCCAGCTTTCTTATGGTTCTAACAATCCGGTTATTGTTATCAGTGAAACAGAAGCAGGAAAAATATTTTCAAGCGATACCCGCAGTGACATTGGCTCAGAGGCAGAGAAAATGAAGTTTGCTAATTCAATAAATACACTTGTTTGTAAATTTGTAAGGATTGATTTTGATGAAAAAAATAATTGGGATCTATTGGTGATGGAAAGAATTTATGCTCTTGATTACAGAAGTTATGAAGTTGAAAAAAGAGAACTGTGGGTGGATGTTTTTGAAGATGAGATTAAACAGTTACACAAAGCCGGTTTTGTCCATCATGATTTATGCAGGCCTTCCAATATAAATGGTGAACATTTTGATAATATACTTTTAACCCGAACCGGTCTTCGCCTCATTGATGTAGGAATTTCTGCATTACTATCACAGTAGGTGAAAAATTATTTAACAAATATGTTGAAGTGGAATTAACAGAATTTAAAAAGTTTAAAGATTTTTTTCTTACAAGATAATATACTCAAATCCCTCACAGCTTATCATCAATAACTAAAACTACTTTATATTTATCCCAAATAATTTTGTATGCCCAAAAAAGTCTTTTTCCTGCTAACAATTAGCCTTATTGTTTTTTCATGCAACTACAATAGTGAATTTACGCTTCAAAAAGCCCGATGTACTTGCTTCTAACTTGGATACTCTTGTAAAACCATCAGACGATTTTTTCGGGTATGCCAACGGTGGCTGGCTTAAAAAACATCCCATACCCAACGAAGAAAGTGGTTGGGGAATTGGTTATGTAGTGGATGAAGAAAATCAAAAAAGACTAAGGGATATCAGCGATTCAGCTTCAAAAAATCCGGGAGCAAAAGGAACGGCTTCACAAATGATTGGCGACTTTTGGGCTGCAGCCATGGATAGCGTTGCAATTGAAAAAGAAGGAACTTCCAAACTGCAACCCTGGTTTGATAAGATTAATGGAATAACAGATCTTGATTCTTTTATAGGAGTGATAACCGATTTAAATAATATCGGTGTTCAAACCGTTTTTAGAAACGGTGTAGCGCAGGATGATAAAAACAGTGATGTTGAAAGCTATAGACTATCCCAGGGTGGATTAGGACTTCCTGAAAGAGATTATTATTTTAAAACAGATTCTTCTACAGTAAACATCCGGAATAATTATGTGTTGCATATTCAAAGAATGCTTCAGCTCAACGGAACAGATTCCATCAACGCTGCGCAGGCAGGCGCATCCGTTTTAGCTTTGGAAACAAAACTGGCAACTGTTTCGCGTAAGCTTGAAGACCTGAGAAACCCTTATGCCAACTATCATAAAACAGCTATCAGCGATCTATCAAAATTATACCCAGTATTAGACTGGAATAAATTTCTTAGCGCTATTGGCGTTAAAAGTATTGATTCAGTAATTGTTGGACAGCCCGAATTTTTCTCTGCACTTTATGGTATTTTAAAAACAACTCCAGTTGATACTTTAAAGAGCTACCTGCAATATCATTTAACGGATGCATTTGCTGAAGCATTACCCAATGCTTATGGTATAGAAGATTTCAATTTTGAAAAATTGCTTAGCGGAGCAAAAGAGCGAAAGCCAAGGTGGAAAAGAGTTATCAGTGCAGAGCAGGGAGCGATGGGTGAACTTTTGGGACAGCTATATGTAAAACAATATTTTAATGACTCAGCCAAACAACGTTATATTAAAATGGTTGAAGAAATAAGAGATGCTTATAAAGAAAGAATAGAAAATCTTACCTGGATGAGTGACAGCACCAAACAAAAAGCGTTGATAAAATTAGCTGCTATAAAAAAGAAAATAGGGTTTCCTGATAAATGGAAAGATTTTTCCGGCATGGATATCAGCAGAGACAGTTATGTGCAAAATCTTATTAACTCCGGAAAGTGGTGGCATAATTTCAGGATAAATAAATTGGGGAAACCGGTTGACAAAGATGAATGGGGCATGTTTCCTCAAACCTACAATGCCTATTACGACCCAGGCAATAATGAAATTGTTTTTCCTGCGGCTGCGTTTATAGTACCGGGTTATAATGATGCGGAACTGGATGATGCGACCATGTGGGGATATGTGGGGGCCTCCTACATAGGACATGAAATTACGCACGGCTTTGATGACGAAGGAAGATTGTACGATGATAAAGGCAACCTGCATAACTGGTGGACAGCAAAAGATTCTGCTGAGTTCGCAAAAAGAGCAGCCGTGATCATCAATCAATTTAATGGATACGAGCCTTTACCCGCAACACATATTAATGGTAAGGCGACGCAGGGAGAAAACATTGCTGATCTCGGCGGCCTGGAAATTGGTATAACAGCATTTAAAAAATCGGATGCCTATAAAAAGAATGATACTATTGCAGGGCTTACGCCAATGCAGCGTTTCTTTTTAGGCTATGCTTTAAGCTGGTTGTATGAATTCAGAAATGAAAGTGTAAAAACACAATTAATGACGGATGTTCACGCTCCTGAAAAATGGAGAGTAAATGGTCCCTTTGTAAATATTGATGAATTCTACACTGCTTTCGGAATTAAACCGGGAGATAAGATGTATGTGCCGGATTCGCTGAGGGTGAGAATATGGTAATGCATTCGCCTTGTATAAAATTTTATAAACCGGTGTACACGAAATATGCCGGTTTATTTTTGATGTCTTTCTTTTAGAATATTCAAAACCTCATCCAGTTCCACATTTTTTTCACGCAGCAAAACAAGGTAATGAAACATTAAATCTGCTGCTTCATTCAGGAATAATTTTTTATGATTGTCCTTTGCTTCAATAACTAATTCCACCGCTTCCTCTCCTACTTTTTGTGCAATAGAGTTTAATCCTTTCTTAAATAATGTAGATGTGTATGAGCCTGAAACGGGATATTTTTTTCTTCCAAGGATAATTTTTTCAAGCGTCTTTAAAAAATCATCAGAGACATTATCTTCATTAAAACAGGTCTCAGCGCCGGTATGGCAAACGGGGCCATCAGGCTTCGCCTTTATTAGCAAGGTATCAAAATCGCAATCCGTTTTCATATCAACAAAATGCAGAAAGTTTTTGCTGGTCTCACCCTTTACCCATAGACGCTGTTTGTTGCGGCTATAAAAAGTTACCAATTTCGATTCTATAGTTTCAAGCAATGCTTCCCGGTTCATGTAGCCAACCATTAAAACTACATTGGTGGAAGCGTCCTGAATTACTACCGGTATAATACCATTCGCGGACTTAGAAAAATCAAGCCGCTTTACCATTTCTGCGTAATTTCTTGTCATAATCTTACATTAACTTTTTTATCGGATAAAAATTGTTTTAACGCAGGTATTTCAATTTCCTTATAGTGAAACACAGTGGCAGCAAGAGCCGCATCTGCATTGGCGTTTTGAAAAACATCTGCAAAATGCTGCATATTGCCTGCACCTCCAGAGGCAATAATAGGAACTGGAATTTCTTTTGCAAATAAGGAAGTGATATCTGAAGCAAATCCATCTTTCGTTCCATCATGGTTCATAGAAGTAAGAAGAATTTCACCAGCGCCCAAATCAACCGCTTGCTTCGCCCAATCAAAAGCTTTCATATGTGTTTTAATTCTTCCTCCGTTTAAATATACATACCACTCTTCATCGGCCTCTTTTTTTGTATCAATTGCCAGCACCACGCATTGACTGCCAAATTCATCAGCCATTTCTTTAATTAAAGCAGGGTTTCTAAAGGCAGCAGAATTAACTGAAATTTTATCCGCTCCATTTTGCAAAAGCTCAAAGGCATTTTCAACTGATGTGATTCCACCGCCAACCGTAAAGGGAATATTGATTTGAGCAGCCACTTTTTTTACAAGTTCCACTAATGTTTTTCTTTTTTCAACGGTAGCAGTAATATCAAGAAAAACCAATTCGTCTGCGCCCTCCCGTGAGTAATACATAGCCAGTTCTACGGGGTCACCGGCATCCTGGATATTTATAAAATTAATTCCCTTCACAGTTCGGCCATTATCGATATCAAGACATGGAATAATTCTTTTTGTCAGCATTAATTATTGTTTATAAAATCTTTAATTTGTTGTAATGAAATTTTGTTTTCATAAAATGCTTTACCAATTATAGCACCACTGCAGCCCGCATCCTGTAAAATAACCAAGTCTTCATAACAGGATATCCCGCCACTGGCAATAAGTTGTAACGATGTAAATTTTTGCATTATCTCTTTGTACAAATCTATTGAAGGTCCCTGCATCATTCCATCTTTAGAAATGTCCGTACAAAATATTTTGTCAATATTTAATTGAATAAGGTTTTTTATAAAATTAAATATATCAATATTTGTATTTTCTTTCCATCCATGTATCTTAATTTTTTTATCAAGCACATCTGCGCCAGGTAAAAATTTATCAGCACCATAATCAGTAACCCATTTAGAAAATAATTCAGGTGATTTAACTATCACACTTCCCAGGCTTATCATAGATGCACCTGCACTGAAAACACTTTTTACAGTTTGTGTAGTTTTTATACCTCCGCCAAAGTCAATTAAAAGAGATGTATGTGCTGAAATATTTTCAAGCACGCCAATATTTTTCAATGCTTCTCCATTGGCTCCGTCAAGATCAACAATGTGTAATCGCTTTATTCCAACTGCTTCAAATCCTTTTGCAATTTCCAAAGGATTATTACTGTAAATTATTTTTTTGTTGAAATCGCCTTTTGTTAACCGGACACATTTGCCATCCATTATATCAATTGCGGGTATTATCTCCATCTATACAAGCTTTAAAAAATTTGTAATAATTTGAATTCCGGCATCAGCAGATTTTTCTGAATGAAACTGAACTCCATAAAAATTATTTTTTTGAATGGCTGCACTAAAAGGTATGATATAATCAGTAGCAGCAATAGTTTGCGCCGAAAGTTCTGCATAATAACTGTGTACAAAATATGCAAATGAATTGTTCTTTACCTCACTAAATAAAGGCGATTGAAGATCATAAATATTGTTCCATCCCATGTGAGGAATTTTAAACAAGTCGTTTTTATTTCCTGAAGAAGCATCAAATTTTTTTACTTCCACATCAAAAATTCCCAGACATTTTGTATTGCCTTCTTCACTTGCTTTGCACATTAATTGCAAACCAAGACAAATACCTAATACGGGTTGTTTCAACGAAATAATTAATTTGTCAAGATGATTTCTTTGCAAATATTCCATTGCAGTGGCTGCGTTTCCAACACCTGGAAAAATTATTTTATCGGCATTTCTAATTTCTTCGCCATCGTCTGTAACAACTGCGTTTATACCTAAGCGTTGTAACGCATATAAAACGCTTTGCACATTACCGGCATTATATTTTATGATGGCAACTTTCATAAAAGTCCTTTAGTTGTTGGCAAAGAATTATTCTGTGCATCTCTTTTGATTGCCATCTTAATTGATTTTGCAAAGGCCTTAAAAATAGATTCTATTTTATGATGTTCATTGTCGCCTTCTGCTTTTATATTTAAATTGCATTTGGCAGCATCGCTGAATGATTTAAAGAAATGATAAAACATTTCTGTTGGCATTTCTCCGATCTTTTCTCTTTTAAATTCAACATCCCAAACCAACCAATTTCTGCCGCCAAAATCAATAGCAACCTGTGCCAGGCAATCATCCATCGGAAGTAAAAAACCATATCGCTCTATCCCTTTTTTATTCCCTAACGCTATTGAAAATGCTTCACCCAATGCAATTGCTATATCTTCTATCGTGTGATGTTCATCAATATGAAGATCTCCTTTGCAATTAATATTAATATCGATTCCGGAATGTTTTGATAGCTGATCCAGCATGTGATTAAAAAATCCTAAACCGGTTTCAATTTTTGAATTTCCTTGTCCATCAAGATTCAGATCTATTTCAATTTTAGTTTCATTGGTGTTTCTTACATGATTAATTTTTCTTGGTGGCATTTTCAAATATTCATAAATATCTTTCCAATTTTGAGTTTCAATTGCAATTACGTGAATAAGTTCTTTTTCAGTTTCAACAAGTTCCTTATTACCCAACAAATCATGATTATTAATCCAACATGCTTTACAACCGAGGTTCTCAGCAAGTTTTACATCTGTAAGCCGGTCGCCTATTACAAAAGAATTTTTTAAATCATACTTCTCAGCATCCAGATATTTTGTTAACATTCCTATGCCAGGCTTTCGTGTGGGCTTATTCTCATAAGCAAAAGTGCGGTCAATGCATATTTCCGAAAAAATAATTCCCTCATTTTCCAATGCCGTTAGAACGAAATTCTGAACAGGCCAGAAACAATTTTCAGGAAAAGCTGGCGTGCCTAAGCCATCCTGGTTGGTTACCATTACCAGTTCATAATCCATTTCATGTACAATCTTAGTAAGGTATTCAAACATGTGTGGATAAAATTCAAGCTTTGTAAAAGCATCTAACTGGTAGGTGGGCGGCGCTTCTTTTATGAGTGTTCCATCACGGTCTATAAATAAAATTCTCTTAGTCATTTGTGTATTTTTTTAATGCATCGATTAATATTTCATTTTCTTTTGGCGTTCCAATAGTAATCCTGATACAGTTTTCGCACAAAGGTTCCTTACTCCTGTTTCTTACTATAATTTTTTTAGCGGATAAATATTGATATAACATTTCCGCGTTATCTGTCTTTACCAAAATAAAATTCGCATCAGAAGGATAAATTTCTTTTATGAAATTGAATTGCTTTAATTCCTGTTGCAAAAAACTTCTTTGCTCTACCGTATTTTTAATATTTGAATTTACCTGTTCAATTCCTGATAAAGCTTTAAGGCCTATTTGTTGTGACGATATATTTATATTGTAAGGCGGCTTTACTTTATTAAACAGCTCAATTATTTTCTCCGAAGCAAATGCCAGCCCCAGCCTTAATGCCGCCAGTCCCCACGCCTTTGATAATGTTTGCATCACAATTAAATTTTCATATTCAGTAAGTTCCTGCAATAAAGTCTTTTGCTTTGAATAATTGATATATGCTTCGTCAATAATTACAATACCGGGAAAATTATTGATGAGTAATTCAATGTCCATTCGGTTCATATTATTGCCCGTAGGGTTGTTGGGCGAGCATAAAAAAAGCAGTCTCGTATTTGAATCAATCGATTCTAAAATTCTCTCGACATCAAGCTGAAAATCTGTTGTAAGATTTATTTCTTTAACAGCAACATCATTAATATTTGCACAAACTTTATACATGCCATAAGTAGGCGGGCATGTTATGACATTACTTTTCGCAGGCTCACAAAAAATGCGGATTGCCAGGTCAATCACTTCATCGCTGCCATTGCCAATAAAAATATTTTGTGCTGGTACACCTTTTATTTTTGAAAGAGCCTTTTTTAATTCCCATTGCAACGGATCAGGATAACGATTAAACCTCCCCTTTTGTCCCTCCTCAATTGAAGAGGAAGAGTTATCTAACGGTGAACCATAACTGTTTTCATTGGCATCTAAAAAAATTGAACCTTCTCCTGAATATTCAGTTCGGGCAGAGGAGTATGGTTGCAGATTTTTAATATTATCTCTTATAAGATTATTAAGATCAAATTTTTTCATTTCTAATTTTTCATTTGCTTTATTCGAATACTTACTGCATTTTTATGAGCATCAAGACCTTCAGCTTCAGCCATTTTTTCTATGGCATCTCCAATATTTCTTATTCCTTTTTTATTGATTTTTTGAAAGGTAATTTTCTTTACAAAACTATCTACTGACACTCCGGCCTGCACTTTTGCCGTCCCGTTAGTAGGCAGTGAATGATTAGTTCCTGATGCATAATCACCGGCGCTTTCCGGAGAGAAATTTCCAAGGAAAACACTTCCTGCATTTTTTACCAATTCAGACAATTGCTCAGCTTTTCGTGATGCAATGATCAAATGCTCCGGTGCATAACTATTCAAAAAATTAAATGCGTCTTCTTTATTTTTTATTACAATAAATCTCCTGTTTAAAAAACTCCGTTCAATAATTTTTTTTCTTGAAAGAGAAGGCAATTGTTCATGAATTTTGTCAATAACACTTTTAATAATCTTTCCATCAGAAGCTACTAATATTACCTGGCTATCTGCTCCATGCTCAGCCTGGCTTAGCAAATCAGCCGCTACATATTCAGGAATGCAGGTATTATCAGCGTAAACAGCAAGTTCGCTCGGACCTGCCAGCATATCGATTGCAACTCCATCTGTGCTAACCAGTTTTTTCGCGCAGGTTACATATTGATTGCCCGGACCAAAGATCTTATCAACTTTTTAAATGGTTTGCGTTCCGTAAGCTAACGCTGCAATTGCCTGTGCACCGCCACCTTTGTAAATTTTATCAAGGCGCAGGATATGTGCAACATATAAAATGGCAGCATTTATATTTCCATCATTTTGAGCAGGTGTAGTAACAATAATATTTTTACAACCTGCTATTTTTGCAGGAATGGCAAGCATCAAAAGTGTAGAGAATAATGGCGCACTCCCTCCCGGAATATACAAACCAATATTTTCTATTGGCACACTTTTTCTCCAACATGTTACTCCTGAAATAGTTTCAATCTTTTTTACTTTTTCAATTTGACTTTGATGAAATTTTTCAATATTATTTTTAGCTAGATGAATTGCTTTCTTTAAATCTTTATCAATAAATTTTGAAGCATTTTTTATTTCGTCTTCACTTACCCATAAATTATCCGGAGCAAATCCATGAAACTGTAAAGAATAATTTTTTACTGCTTCATCGCCATTTTGCCTGACAGTATTAATAATTTCTGAAACAGTTTCATCTAAATTTTCAGCATTAATTACAGGCCTTTCCATTAAGTGTGGCCATTGCGCCTGGGACGGGTTTATTATTAAAGTAGTCATCTTTTATAGTATCATTTTTTCTATCGGCACAACCAAAATACCCTCAGCGCCAAAGAATTTTAATTTTTCAATAATATCCCAGAAATCACTTTCATTAACTACACTCTGAACGCTGCTCCATCCGCTTTCGGCTAATGGTACAATAGTAGGACTTTTCATACCGGGTAAAACATCCGCTATATTTTTTAATTGCTCATTAGGTGCGTTCAACATAATATATTTATTATTTCGTGCCGCCTTAACTGCGTCTATCCGTAACAGTAATTTATTAAGAATTACGTCATTTTCCGCTGACAAATTTTTGTTGGCGATCATAACAGCTTCTGACTTCAAAACCACCTCCACCTCTTTAAGGCCATTGGTAAACAGCGTACTGCCGCTGCTCACCAAATCGCATATAGCATCTGCAAGGCCAATACCCGGCGCTATTTCAACTGATCCGCTTATTTCATGAATTTCTGCATCCACATTATGATCGTTCAAAAAGCTTTGCAAAAGCTTTGTATAGGACGTTGCAATTTTTAAATTTTTAAGATCGGATATACCCGAATAATTCATGCCTTTTTGAACAGCAATGCTTAACCTGCAACGGCCAAAGCCAAGTTTACTTACTACATCAACATCTTTATTTTTTTCATACACTACATTTTCCCCTACTAATCCTACATCTGCAACTCCATCGTAAACATATTGAGGAATATCATCGTCGCGTAAGAAAAAAACCTCGACAGGAAAATTAAATGCTACCGCTTTTAATTGCCTGTTGCCATTATTAATTTCAATGCCACATTCTTTTAAAAGCTGTAATGAATGATCGTACAATCTTCCCGATTTTTGTATTGCTATTTTTAGCATCACGTATTTTTTAAAATTAAAAAAGGCTCACTTTTCAGTAAGCCTTTTTTTGAAAATATGTTTCACAACATACCAATCAACATAGCTTACCCTTCGGTAAAATATGATGATGATGTATGTTTACTTTTTTATTCATTTGAATTGCAAAGTAAAGCTTCAAAATTTATTTGAACAAAAAAAGTTTTTTGGCCTCACCCCCCAGAGGGGCCGAGACTTGCAGGGAGATTCAAAAGGGGTTTACAGAAACACCAATACCTTCGAGCTTATTGTAAACAATTTTTCCATTATCAAAAGTTACGCCTTCCGCGACATCTTCAGCAAGCAATAGCGGCCCATCCATATCAACGTAATCAATTAAAGGAAGTAATTGCGCAATAGCCGCTGTGCCGATAGAACTTTCATTCATACTGCCAACCATCACTTTCATATTAAGTCCTCTTGCCCTGGAAATCATTCTCAGTGCGGGTGTAATGCCGCTGCATTTGGTAAGCTTAATATTTATTCCATGAAAATGGTTGTGACATTTTTCAACATCATTTTCAAATACACAACTTTCATCTGCTATAAGAGGAAGCGGTGAATTTTGATATAAAAATTTCATTCCATCCCAATCATCTTTTGCTAATGGCTGCTCAATAAATTCTACATCCAGATTTTTAAAGGCATTTATTTTCTCTAATGCCTCATCCTGCTTCCATGCTGCATTTGCGTCAATTCTAAAAACGGATGAAGTATGCTTTCTTAATTCAGTAATAATCTCTACATCATTATCGGTGCCCAATTTTATTTTATAAATTGGCCATGGTTTTTCCCGCATCTTCATAACCATATTTTCGATAGTATCAATACCGATAGTATAATCTGTTAGTGGATTTTTTGTAATGTCAAGTTGCCACAAATCGTGTAATTGTTTTTTGTTCATCTTGCCATATATATCCCATCCTGCTATATCAAGCGCACAAACTAAAAAAGGATCTTGAGGAAACAAATGATGCAAATAATGCCAGTATCTATCGGGATGTGTAAACGCAAATTTTTCTATAAGATTTTTTTTGGCTTCAATATCCTCAATCATGTTCTCAACTGAAATATTATAGTAAGGAATTGCAGGAGCTTCGCCGTAACCTTTTATTCCAAAGTATTCAAGTTCTACCAATAAAGATGGCTGATGCGTTTTAGTTCCCTTTGAAATTGTAAATGGATATTTAAATGGAAGATTTATCTTCCTATACTTTAAAATCATCTGTTATTTGGTTATATAACGATAACGAATACGTGAAATATGTTGAAACGTTGTGTTACCCCTTTAGGGGTTAGGGGCTCTTCCACTCTCCTTCACGTACTTTTTTACTTCATCATTAAATTCATTTTCTTTTATTAAATCTTCCAGGTTGAGATGCATTCTATATCCCCAGATATGATTAGGATCTGCCGGTACATTTATTCTTTCATCGTTAGGATTTTCTCTTCTTATTTTTCCACTGATACCCATTAAATCCTGCAAAAGAAAAATACTCCACATGGCAGGTGAATATAAGTTCTGTAAAACAATTTCCTTATTAATCCAGGGTTCGCAAAAATATGGCGCCTCACCATAGTGGCCGAGCATGTAATTATAAAATCTTTGCGTTTTGATTCTGTCTTCTTCCCACCAGCCACGTATGGTGCTCATATCATGTGTTGATGGAGTTACGACTGCCATGTAAGGAGAATCATTTGGATGAAAAAAATCTTTCTTTATGTCCTTAGGCATACGTTCTATTTCCAGGCTTAAAATTCCAAGATTGCTCATTACTTCAGGAACACAACCTGGCACCATACCCAAATCTTCACCACAAACGAGCATGTTAGTGCTGCGTTTTAATTGTGGCAATTTTTTAATTGCTTCTTTTCTCCAGAAGTCATCCTGGCGGTAATAGAAATAATTAACATATAAATCGTGCAGGCGTTGCCGTGTGTAAGATTCTAATTGCTGGAAAGACGAAGTATTGTCAATTCCAAACCTGAAGTGAAATTTTTGCCCATTGGAATTTTCTTCTTCAATGAGAATAATATTACTGATTAAATCAAACAGCCCCTGCTTAACGATATCTGCATCTTCAATCTTATTTTCTTCAAAATATTTTTCAACTTTTCCTTGGGTACTAAATTCTTCTTTTAAATTATAATGACCATAAGAAGATTGTTCAAGAAAATTTTCTTTTACAAAATCTGTGTTTTCCCGGAATATCCAGCCTAATATTTCGTCTGTTATAAATGGCTTGCAATACCTGTCATAATCAAACCAGATGTTATTATTATAAAATTCTGAGATGTCAACAGGAATTGCCGGAGCAAATCTTCCCATGATTCCTTCGACAGAATGTAAAGGAATACTCCATATTCTGAAGAACCCAAGAATGTGATCAATACGAAAAGCATCAAAGTAATTACTCATCTGGTCGAAGCGAAGACGCCACCATTGAAAATTGTCTTCTCTCATTTTTTCCCAATTGTAAGTTGGGAAGCCCCAGTTCTGGCCCTTTACAGCAAAATCATCCGGGGGTGCGCCCGACTGTTCATTCATATTGTATAAAGATGGATTCGTCCATGCATCGCAACCATAGCGATGAATACCAATTGGAATATCGCCTTTTAAAACAATTTTATTTTTATGCGCATAATCAACCGCAAACTTTAATTGTAAATGAAGATGATATTGAACAAAATAAAAAAAAGCTATCTCATCATAATGCTTTTTTGATGGCGATACTAATTTTTGAATTTGTGACTCATTATAAGTTTTGTGTTTTTCCCATTTATTAAAATCGGAAGTTTTGTTTTTATCACGCAGGTAAGAAAAAGCAGCATAGGGCACCAGCCAGTGACGGTTCAGTTCAAAGAATTCAAAATAATCAAGATCATTTTTAAAAACATTTTTCGATGCCTGGTACAATTCTTTTAATGCCGACCATTTATGCTTCATTACCTGTTCATAATCAAAAACAGGAAGTTCATTTAATTGCTTTTGTTTTTTCTTAAGTGGCTTTATGATATGGGCATGTTCTTGTCCGGCAACCTTTTCTATATTAATGTATAAAGGGTGAATTGCAAAAGCGGAAATAGCGCCATATGGATAGGAATCACTCGCAGTATGCGTTACGGTGGTATCATTTATTGGCAATAACTGTATTAATTGTAAGCCGGTTTGTTTTGCCCAATCAATTAGTAAAGGAATATCAGCAAATTCACCTACGCCAAAACTTTTTTTAGACCTAAGGCTAAAAACGGGCATTGCAACACCGGCGCCTCTCCAGAAAGTAACCGGGCAATTAACGAAACCATCGTGAATGATAACCTGTTCAACATTCCGTTCTTTTTTTGTGATAACACGGTTTTCACCTTCTTCAAACTGCCTGATTTTTCTTTGCTCTATATTATAAATACCATACTTATAAGTGGCAGGCCAATCATTATCGTTCAATAACACACGCGCCACAAACCATTCATTTTTGGGAACCATCAAAACGGGCTCAGATGTGCTCCAATTCTTTAAACTTTGCGTGGAGCCGCTCATACAAATGATTTCGCCGGGTTGCAGCAAAGGCGCTTTCACCCTGAATTCGTGTGTATATTTTTTGGGAAAAGGAGTTTTGACTTTAGTAACATTATTAAGTAACACTTTATTGAAGGCTCTTGTAAAAAAAACATTTCCGATGTTATTCGCACCATTCCACATATCATAAACCGAAATGGTTTTGGCATTGATGATTGATAAATCAATCGCCCTGTTTTCTTCTCCGTCAAAAATTTCAGAGCCGTCTGTATCTTTTAAAAAATAATTATATAAAACGCTATCATCAAAACTATCGGGGAATTCAATTTTTACATGCCAGTAATCATTATTATAATAGGATAATTGTACGGCTTTAGCAGTATCATTATTTCCAAGAAGATTATTATTACCGGAAATAAAAAGAACTTGTCCAAACTGTGTATGGTATCTTAAATAAAAATGAATCGTCATTAACTATAAATTAAAGAACAGCAATTTAATCAGTTTAGTCTGCAATGTAAAATATACACAATGATTAATTGCAATGAAACTTAATAAAATAATTTTTGAAATTATATAAAGCCAATCGTTTAAAATAAAAATAAGAAACCAAACCACAATACAAATATTCCAAATCCAATCCAGGCTGAAGTTGTTCTGTTCTTTTTATTAGGACCATTTTTTTGCTGATGAGAATAATACGAAAGCAGCACTCCTATCGGACCTAAAATTGCACCAATAACAAACCAGAGAGCATCGAATTTAAATTTACCGGTACTCTCATCAACATAATCTGTAATTAAAAGATCAGGATTATTTTTAAGGTCACGCTTTACATGCCTTTGAATAATTTTGAAATATTGTCTTTGAAAAAAGTTAAGCTTTGTGCCGGTAGCTGTTGCAAATTCTGAAGCAGACATTTTTACAAAGACAGATGCTTTTAAGTAATCAGGAGTTTCTATTATTGTTGTAGCGTCGTTTGCCAAAGGCCTTATAACTGAAAATGCATACATATTTTGCAAAGAAAGAAAAAAGCAAAAAAGAATGAAAGCAAAGTAATTTAAAAACTTTTTCGTCATGAATAACATTTACAGATTAAAGAATGATTTTCTTATTTAAACGAATGCAAATGTAATTTTTAATTTATGTAAATAAAAAAAGAGGTTGCAAAAATCTGCAACCTCTTTTACCAAAACCTATTGTCCTATTTTATTTTACTTCTTCAAACTCTGCATCTGTAACATTATCGTCCGCACCGGCATGTGCATGCTCTTCCTGTGCTTCGGCGGATTGTGCATTCGGTTGTCCATCACCGTTAGCGCCAGCCTGCTGCGTAGCCTTATACATTTCTTCACTGGCGGCAGTCCATGCTGTATTCATTTCATTTACAGCTGTATCAATTGCATTTACATCCTGTGATTTATGTGCTTCTTTTAATTTTTTCAAAGCTGCTTCAATAGGAGCTTTTTTATCAGCAGGAATTTTATCACCATATTCCTTTAATTGTTTTTCTGTCTGGAATATTAAGCTATCTGCCTGGTTTATTTTATCTACTTTTTCTCTTGCTGCTTTATCAGTTGCTTCATTGGCTTTAGCTTCATTCTTCATCTTTTCAATTTCTTCTTTGCTTAAGCCACTGCCAGCTTCAATACGGATATTATGTGCTTTACCGGTTCCTTTATCTTTTGCAGATACATTTAAAATACCATTAGCATCAATATCAAATGTTACTTCAATCTGGGGAACACCTCTTGGTGCCGGTGGAATACCATCAAGATTAAATGTACCAAGGCTTTTATTCTGATTAGACATTGGCCTTTCACCCTGCAATACATGAATCTGAACACCAGGCTGGTTATCGCTTGCTGTAGAGAATATTTCTGTTTTCTTGGTTGGAATAGTTGTGTTGACTCTCAATTAATCTTGTCATAACACCACCCATTGTTTCAATACCAAGAGAAAGCGGTGTAACATCAAGCAACAATACATCTTTTACTTCACCTGTTAAAACAGCACCTTGTATAGCTGCACCAACTGCAACCACTTCATCAGGATTCACGCCTTTGTTTGGTTTTCTTCCAAAGAATTTTTCTACTATTTCCTGCACTTTAGGAATACGGGTAGAACCACCTACCAATATCACTTCATCAATATCTGATACAGTTAAGTCCTGCATCTTTCAATGCAGCTTCGCAAGGTTTTAAGCATCTTGCGAATAAGATTATCAGCAAGCTGTTCAAATTTTGCCCTGGTAAGTTTTTTAACCAGGTGTTTTGGAACACCATCAACTGCTGTAATATAAGGAAGATTAATTTCTGTTTCTGTGGAAGATGATAATTCAATCTTTGCTTTTTCAGCAGCTTCTTTCAAACGCTGTAAAGCCATTGGATCTTTATGCAGATCAATTGCTTCATCTTTTTTAAATTCATCAGCCAGCCAATCCATGATCACTTTATCAAAATCATCACCACCAAGATGTGTATCACCATTGGTTGATTTTACTTCAAATACACCATCACCTAATTCAAGAATAGAAATATCGAAAGTACCACCACCAAGTCAAACACAGCAATTTTCTGATCGACATGTTTTTTATCCAAACCATAAGCAAGCGCTGCTGCTGTAGGTTCATTAATAATACGACGAACATTTAAACCTGCAATTTCACCGGCTTCTTTTGTTGCCTGCCTTTGTGCATCATTAAAATAAGCAGGAACTGTAATAACTGCTTCATTTACTTCCTGCCCCAAATAATCTTCAGCAGTCTTTTTCATTTTCTGCAAGAATCATCGCAGAAATTTCCTGCGGTGTATAAATTCTGCCATCAATGTCAATACGAACAGTATTATTATCACCTTTTACAACTTTATAACTCCAGTGTCCAGCTTCAGTTGTTACTTCATCCCACTTATGTCCCATAAAACGCTTTACGCTCATAATGGTGTTATGAGGATTGGTAATAGCCTGCCTTTTTGCAGGATCACCTACTTTGCGTTCGCCATTTTTAAGAAAGCTACTACAGATGGTGTTGTACGGCGGCCTTCATCGTTTGCAATTACAACCGGCTCGTTACCTTCCATAACTGCCACGCAGCTATTGGTTGTACCTAAGTCAATACCTATTATTTTTCCCATAATCTTATTTTTTTTATTGATAAGTATATTGACAATGTTTATGCCAATGGAAAGAATGTGCAAAAATGGCAGACGCAGTAATTAATATTTGAAATTTACAACCTATCTATTCATCAATTGGTCCCACTACCGTGTTGGAAGTTCTGAAAGTAAAGTGCTTTTGAGACAAATAGCTGAATGCAACAATTATAACAGTTGCGAATACTTTAGCAATAGTCGGGTAAAAATGCATGTATTCAACCAATACATTAATAAGGGTATAATTAAGAAAAAGATTGGCTACCACTATTAAAAGGTACCGGAATAATTGTACATGACTTCTTAGATAGGACGAATTGAAAACTATGAATTTATTCAATAAAAAACCCATTGGAAAAGAAATGCAAAATGCCATCCCTAAAGCAGCATTGTAGGCCTTTAGTGAGACAAATCCAAGATTGAGTATTTGCTGATGAAGAATATGATTAAAGCTGACATAGAAAAGAACAATATCAAGCAATGTATTGGCGCCTCCGCAAACTGCATATCGAAAAGTTTGCAATGGCATAAACTTTCTAAAAGGAGGATAAAAGAAATCAATAAAAGAAATTATTCTATCTCGCATTTTATAAAAAATGAATCCGGTAACTATTGGATGCAAACGAAAACTCCCAATCAGTATGAAAGGGAAGTTTTGCTAGTAATTGTTTATAATCAATTTACTTAAGTACATATCTTAATCCAATACCAAGTTTAAAACTTGAACTTGTATTGGGGGCCAATTGGAAAAAAGGATCAAACCCCAGGCTCACATCAATGGGAGCGTCTTCAAATTTATAGTCGACGCCACCTGTAAGGCGCAATGAAAAACTTGTTTCATTTCCAAAACCCAACATACCGCCGCCACCAACAAAATATTGCAAACCATCCACGCCATTTATTGGCGCCTGGTATTGATACAAACCTTCAATGCCAACGTTACCACTATAAAAAAGTAAAGAACCTTCCACAGCAGTATTTTCTGTAAGAGAATGCCTGATATTAAGGCCGCCAATACTATAATTTCCCGTATAAAATTTAGCGCCAATTGCAGTTGAATAAGTTTGTGCTTTTACACTTATTGCTGCCATAATAATAATAGAAAATAATAAGGTTGCTTTTTTCATACTTGTTGATTTAGGGTAAGTTGAGTTGTTTTTTAATTGCGTCAAAAATATTTAATTATATTAACCATTTGCAAATTTTATTCACGCATGGTGAACAAAACACATATATTAACAAATTTTTACTAAACTGAGACATCTCAGTAAGTCCTTCTCCGTGTTCATTTCTACAAAACGCTTTTTCGCTATATTTATTTAAAAGTTTTTGTTATGAGAGCCTTTGCAATTTTATTATTCTTTATGTGTATTGCAAATTGCAGCTATGCTATTGATGGTGTTTTGGTAAAGACCATTGATTACTCTTTGCTCGATAAATGGGACAATACAGTTGGTTTGCACTTCGAATATATTATCTTCCGACACGGTGTTTAAAAAAACAGTACTTTTTTCTTATTGTTATAGCATGGGATTTCAACATCTTACATCCAAAACAGTTAACTGTACAACTCTTCCTGCAATAGTTTTATTCGTTCATCACGAAGATACTCATCATAAGTGCAAAGCCTGTCAATAGCACCTTTGGGAGTTATTTCAATAATACGGTTGGCAACCGTTTGCATAAACTGGTGATCATGCGTTGTCATTAAAACGATTCCGGGAAAAGTGATCATTCCGTCATTAAATGCGGTGATGCTTTCCAGGTCGAGATGGTTTGTCGGTTCATCAAGAATTACAACATTCGGGTTTTGCAACATCATCCGGCTTATCATACATCTTACTTTTTCGCCACCGCTCAATACATTTGTTTTCTTCTTTATTTCATCACCGCTAAAAAGCATCTTGCCTAAAAATCCTCGTAAAAAATCTTCATCCACATCCGTATAATGCTCGGGAACATATTGACGAAGCCAATCCATCAGCGTAAGATTTCCTGTAAAAAATTCTGTATTATCATTCGGAAGATATGCGGTAGTGATCGTAGTTCCCCATTCAAATTTTCCGCTATCGGCCTTCATTCTTTTGTTGATAATTTCAAAAAAAGAGGTTAACGCAACAGGATCTTTACTTAAGAAAGCAATCTTTTGTCCTTTTACAATATCAAAATTCACGTTACTGAACAGCGTTCTGCCATCAACACTTTTAGATAAGTTTCTGAACATTTAAGTATCTGATTTCCGGCATCTCTTTCCGGCTTAAAAATAATGCCCGGATATTTTCGGTTGCTTGGCGTAATATCTTCAAAAACCAATTTGTCCAACGCCTTCTTTCTTGAAGTGGCCTGTTTGCTTTTAGATGCATTGGCGCTAAATCGTGCAATAAATTCCAGCAGATCCTTTTTCTTTTCTTCCGTCTTTTTATTCTTATCCGTTGCCTGCCTTGCCGCCAATTGGCTGCTTTCGTACCAGAAAGTATAGTTACCGGTATAGATCTTTATTTTTTGTTTATCAACATCAGCTACGTGTGTACATACCGCATCCAAAAAGTGACGGTCGTGGCTCACTACCAGTACAATATTTTCGTAATCGGCCAGAAAATTTTCCAGCCATGAAATCGTTTCAACATCAAGGTTGTTGGTAGGCTCATCCAATAACAAAATATCAGGATTTCCAAACAACGCCTGTGCCAGCAACACCCGTACTTTTATATTGGCCGCCAATATCCTTCATCAACATTTGGTGAAATTCATCCGGTACGCCCAATTCGTTCAATAAAGTTGCTGCATCGCTTTCAGCAGTATAGCCACCCATTTCACCAAATTCAGCTTCCAGGTGGCCGGCTTTCATACCATCTTCTTCATTAAAATCTTCTTTCATGTAGATGGCATCCTTTTCCAGCATCATTCCCACATTTTTTTATGGCCCATCAGCACTGTATTCAAAACGGTTACCTCGTCAAACTCAAACTGGTCCTGCCTTAGTACGGCCATACGTTCGCCGGGAGTAATACTTACTGAACCTTTATTCGGTTCAATTTCGCCACTGATTATTTTTAAAAAAGTAGATTTGCCTGCACCATTGGCGCCAATAATTCCGTAACAATTTCCTTTAGTAAAATTCAGATTTACTTCATCAAACAAAACTCTCTTGCCATAAGCCAGCGTTACATTATTTACACTAATCATGCTGCTCTTTTTTTTGTCCGCGTGGACTTATTTTTTGAGAAGGCGCAAAAGTAAGAATTTAATTTTTTGGAAACAGATTATAATAAAGAGTTGTTGGCTGGTCGGAATGTTCACCTTCGGAGACAATGCCGGAAAGAACCAATGAGGCTAAAGGTTTTAAAGACTTAATAATTAAATAATACAAAATAGGTGTTTTCATTGTTGCAATTCTTAAAGCTATTTCTTAAGTTCGTATGCTGATCACGTTAGCAACCCACCCTGTGTATAACATTATGTAAGAGTGCCCGCATAAGTTTAATCTTTAAATTATTTATTATGGCTACTTCTTCGAATGACGATTTCCAGGTAACTGGTACCAATCAATCGGCTCTGTTCACCCTTAAACTTCATCGCGGTGAAGGAATGACACTTCTCGCAATGAACTGGAAAACCGGAAGACCCACGCGGGATTTTGTTGGTTTTGCAATTGAATATAAGGAACCGAAGGGAACAAAATTTTATGCGTTGAACAACCGGCTTGGATTTCCGGGGTCAGACGGATCTGTAGATCCCAATACTTTATCTACACTTCGGTCACCTATTCAGAAATTCCGTTGGGTACATTTTCCAAGAAATGCAGAATTATCAGGGAATTTCACTTATCGAGTTACACCGGTATTTATGGATGCCAGTGGCAAGTTGAGCTATGGTGATCCACAAGAAGCACAAATTCAACTCATGCGTGAAACTTATCCCGGTAAATTAAATGTAACATTTACACGCGGCTTTGTTTCGTCGCAGGCTTTTGTGGACAGATATCAAAAAGATGGCCACACCGTTAGTGAATTGATTCCCGAAAATGCAGATGAAGGTTTGGATTTTGTGCCTACTCATCCCGATGCCAAGGCAGCATTGGCGTGGATGGGATTTGAGGCCCGCAGTGCAATCCTTGAAGTTCTTGATGATGCCATTAAAGATAAAAAAGCTTCCGTGAAGGTAATTGCTTATGATCTTAATGAACCGGATGTCGTAACACGCCTGGAGAAAATAGGGAAGAGATTACGCGTAATCATTGATAATGATGGAGCGCATGGTGATGACGGTTCCGCAGAAAATGCAGCAGAAGAAAGGCTTGTACAATCTGCAGGGAGAGAGAATGTAAAGAGGCAACACATGGGTAAGTTGCAACATAATAAAACGGTAATCGTAGATGGTCCTCAAACGAAGGCAGCCATCGGTGGGTCAACCAATTTTAGCTGGAGGGGCTTTTTTATTCAAAATAACAATGCAATGATCTTCAGGGGAGCTAAAGTAGTAAAGATATTTTCAGATGCTTTTGAAGGTTATTGGAACAGTGACAGCCCTGCAGATTTTGGAGTTACCTCATCTTCAATATGGAACAATCCTGGCTTTGATGCGATTAATGCAAAAATTACCTTTTCACCTCACTCAAATGATAACAGGCTTTTAAAAACGATAGCAGATGATATTAAAACAACCGGGTCCAGCTTATTATATTCCCTTGCATTTTTATTTCAAACACCCGGTCCAATACTTGATTCGATCGATGAGATTTCGCAGAAGAACGCAATCTTTGTTTTTGGCATCTCTGATAAGAAAGTTGGAGGTATCGACCTGCATGATCCGGATGGAAATGTTTCACCCGTCTTTCCATCTGTGCTTGCGGGCAGATCATTACCTGAACCATTTAAATCTGAACCGGCAGGAGGCAAGGGCGTAAGGCTGCATCATAAATTTGTTGTTATCGATTTTGATAAACCTTCAGCACGTGTGTACCTGGGTTCTTATAATTTTTCTGATACCGCAGATATAAAGAATGGAGAAAATCTTATTCTGGTAAAAGACCGTAGAATCGTGACTGCCTATATGATTGAGGCGTTGCGCATATTTGATCACTACCAGTTTAGAGTAATACAGCATGAGGCAGGCACAGAGCAAAAAAAACTATTTCTGAAGAAGCCACCGGCAACGGCCGCAGAAAAAGCCTGGTTTGATGAAGATTTTACTGTTCCAAGAAAAGTGAAGGACCGCAAGATTTTCTCTTAAGAAATAAGACTACTGTTATTGTTTAATTTCTGACTCATAATTACAAAAGTTATTTATAGTTTGCTTAAGTTTTCTTAATGTGAGATCCAGTGGCATAAGTTTGGAGATAGAAGTGTTCTTATCATTTTTTTAATTTATAACAGAATATCATTCTTATTTTACAGGCACGCTAAATAATCCGTTGCTAACAATTATGCTGTCGGTACCAAAACCCTGTTGATCTTTAATAGTCCCACTAAAAGTACCCTGCACATTATTGGCACTAACGCCGGTTACGACGATTGTAAATGATGGCCCGCTGGCGCTGTTTACCGACCATGTTTGACCAGGACTATCTAAATAATTAAAATATGCTTTATTAAAACTTGTATCCGTATAAGTGCCTGGCCCAACACTTCCTGCACTACCAACACCAAATTCAATTTTTGAAGTTGAATTAACGATAGTATCAAGTCCCCTTACATAGAGGCCCGCTGCTCCGGAGTTTCCGACAAGGTCACTATTGGTTGCATCGGCGCTGTCACTAAAATTTCTATAAACTCCATTAAGAAGACATGTAATGTAATAATGCGGCGGCACACCTTGTACGGTTGTTATAGAAAAGGTGCAACTGTCGCCCGAACCGTCTAAAGCTTTTACAATAAAATTAGCTGCACCTGTGTCAACAGGTGCTCCTGTCCCGGTAAGCACTACGGACTGGGGGCCGGTTGCAGTAAAAGTGCTGCTTTGGCTAAATGAAATTCCATTAACCGTATTAGTAGAAATCCCATAAGGACCGGCTACTTTAACATCAACGGTTATGGTTACTGTGTTTGCGCCGGTAAGAGCGGTATCTGCTACATACCTTCCCGACACAGTTGCTCCTGTGCAATTTCCGCCGTTGCCTAATGAGTATACTGCTAAAACGGCCGGGGCATAAGTTGGGTCTTTACACCCGGAAAAGAAAACTAAAAAGATAACGGTAAATGCGAAGAGGGTTTTCATAAAAAAAGTAATGGCCTGAATTTATTGTTAATTACAATATAAGTTGCTATTGTATGTGCCAAATATAATTGACTTTTTTATAAGTTGTCACGTGCTTCCCCGGGATCGTTTAAATTATTACAATGCCGCTTTGAATATCTTAAACCGGCGTTCCGTCATCAATACTAACGGTATGTCATACATGACACGGTTTGCCGGATTATTATTTCTTACTTGTGTGAATATACTTTTTCATCTGCTGACGTTCCACTTCATATATAACGGCAAAGCATACCTGTAATTTATGAAACAGCTACCTTTATGCATTTTACAGGTATGGGTTTATGAAGGAACTATTGGAACGGGAAAATCATTCTGCCTCCCGGGAATATCTATTTCTTCTTTCGCAAATCCAGCCTTTCTATTTCCTCCATCAATGTGGCAGTATATTGTTTACTTGATTTTTCAATCTCTGAAGGATTTTCTGCCTTTGTTTGAACCGATAGTAACAAATCATTTGTGTTCAGATCAAAAAGTTTACCTTCTATAAAATATTTGTTATCCGTTGTATAATACCCGGGCTCGGACATTGTGCTTATCGCGAACCCATAGTACCCACCAAACCCACCGTAAGGCCCGTATCCTCCATAGCCGCCGTAACCTCCATATGCCCCATAACCATAGGGAACATAGTCTGTAGAGCCCGGTACATACCTCGTTTCGGATGTTTCATTTACCAGCGCAACAGTGAAAACTGTTTCACAATTAAGGTCTTGTAATTTCTTTATAAATACATCTTTAACGGGGGCAATCAGTTTCATATCCACCACCCCAATAACAACCACACTCTTATATGCCTTTATCCCTCTTTTTTCGGCTGCAGCGGCTAACTCCTTCTCTAAAGTTACCCTTAGCTCTGCATTATCGGTAAAAGCAATAATAAAAACACTTTTAATAGGCACTGCGGGTATCTTCTCCCTGTTTACCCACGAACCTGTTATTTTAATAGTAGGCCCCCCACAGGACATGATTGTAAAAGATAAAGTGACGGTCAGTAATGTTGAAAATAATTTCGCTTTGTTCATTATTATGTAATTGATTTTTTATGAATCTGTAAAAAGATGCTAAAAATAGGTCAATTTTCAGGCATTGTTTATAATCAATTATTGAGAAATTCTTCAATTAATTCAAGTGCATTAAATTTAGTCCACTCTCCTCCGTCGAGGGATTCTATTGCTCCCAAATAATTTCCGTGACCACCAGGGAATATTACCAATTCAGAATTTGGAATAATGCGATGCATCTCAACTGTATGTTCCAGGCTGCCTACATCATTGTTTCCACTAATCACCAATGTCGGCACTTTTATAGATTTCATTTGTTCGTCAGTCCATCCTTTGAAAGCTTTCATTCTTTGAACATCTTTATTAAACATGTTCAAAAGGCCTGCTTCACTATTATTCGCTTTTAGATATCCTTCTTTTAAAATTTGTGGCATCATATCTATTGTTGCACCATCAAACCCTTCCCAGAATTTTGGCGCTACAGCGCTTCGCTTATAAAATATCGAAGCCAGAATTATTTTATTTATCAACTGCGGATGACGCAGGGCAATTTCTATTGTTGTTTGCCCGCCATTACTAAATCCTAAAAAGTCAGCTTTTTCTATTTTAAGATTATTCAAAAGAGTTGCTACATCGTCTGCATCCTGTTCAAAAGTTAAGTCTGTATCCCGGTCGTTAGTATGTACCGTGTGCCTGCATTTCAACTGCAATTATTTGCCTGCTTTTTGCAAGCAACGGAAGAATGAGGCCAAATGAAGTTTCAATTGTAGAGCCACCTCCATGAATAAGCACAAGAGGTCTCCCCTGCCCCTGAATCTCGTAATACATTTTTAATCCATTTACTTCCGAATATCCGCTTTTAAAATTGGTGGCTGTCATATTTTAATGTTTTAAAGCTCTTTTCTTAACAACACCACCTTTCGTGTCTTTAATGCTACTCATAATTATAAAAGCATTCTTATCTATTTTTTCAAGTTCAGATCTTAGACGACTTAACTCCAGCCTTGTTAGTACTGTATAAAGAATGGATATATTTTTGGTTTCGCCTTGTTTCCCAAATCCACTTTCTCCTTTATAGATGGTAACACCATGCCCCAGCATTTCGACAAGCATCGCTCTTATTTCTTCATGCTGATTTGATATGATTGTAACTCCTGTGTATTCTTCAATACCTTCAACAATAAAATCAAGCGTTTTGGAAGCAGCCAGGTAAGTTATCATTGAATACAAGGCGATTTCTACTGAGAGTAAATAGGCTGCAAGTGAAAATATGAGTACATTGATAACAATAATTATATCGCCTATTGTTGTTCCAAATTTTCTACTTAAATAAATTGCCAACACTTCGGTTCCATCAATTACAGCGCCACCCCGCACACTCAAACCAATTCCTGCCCCCAGAAAAAAGCCGCCAAATATGGCTACGAGTAAATTGTCTTTAGTAACATCGGGAAACGAAACAGTTGCTACAACTAACGCTAATCCTGAAATAGCAAGCATCGTTTTTATTGCAAATGTTTTTCCGATTATCTTATACCCTAAAATAATAAATGGGATATTGATACAAATAAGTAAAATATAAAGCGGGATTGAAGTAAGCGCAGATATCAAAAGCGAAATACCGGTTGCACCACCATCAATAAAGTGGTTTGTTAAAAGAAATCCTTTAAATCCAAAAGCTGCAGAAAAAATTCCAAGTGTGATTAGAAGAAAGTCTTTAATATGGCGTTTTAAATTTGTATACACATTTAAATACTTTTCAAATTTGGCCGCTGTTAACTTAGTATATCACTATCCGTTAGCTTACCTATGCTAATGTTAACAACTCAGTACTTATAAAAAGTAAATCTATAATAAAAATTCAATTTTATAAGAGCAGGTATAACCGGATGATGTGCAATTTATCATTTATTCAACCGGTAATGATAACGGGTATATGGAATATAAAACCCCAATTGTTTAAAGCCATCATAGGCTGCTTTGTTTTTTTCTTTGTCAGGCAATTCAATATCGGCAACAAATAAAAAGGCAAGTTCTTTTAAACAATCTTCTATGGCTTTATACAGGATATTTTTCCAGCTCATGCTTAGTATAACCGTAGCGGTTAGTTTCGTTGTGCTGATATTTTTTTCTTTTCAACAAGCTCTCATGCGAGGTTGTTATTTCTGCCCGGAGCTATAGTAAAGAGTTATTGCACCACAACCAAATGTTTTTGTTTTTAAGAGTTTAAGATTAACTCTATCACTTATGTTTTTAAATAATGGTAAGCCGTTTCCTAAAATAATTGGATGAACGCAAAGTTGGTATTCATCAATTAAGTCAAGTTGCGTTAAGGCTACTATTAAACCTGGGCTGCCAACTAAAATGTTTTTACTCCCGCCATTGCGGGATTGCTTGAGTTCTAAAACTTCTTCTTTAATGACTTCCTTTTTCAATTTTGTATTTTTCCAATCAACATTTTTCAGCGTGCGGGAAAAAACAATCTTTGAAATATTGTCTATTGCTACTGCAAATTCGTCCATTGGTTTGTTACCGGTAGGATTTTTTACAACAGATGGCCAATAACTTTCCATAAGTTGATAGGTTATCCTTCCGTATATAAGGGTGCCTGCATTATTTAATAGCTCAGTATAATGTTGATGTATTTCTTCATCTGCAATCATTGCTGTGTGGTCGCAAAACCCGTCAAGTGTCATATTCATTGCTGCAATTAATTTTCTCATATTTTTAATTGTAATTATTTTTTTCTGTTCGTTTCCTGCAGAAAATTTGAAGCCCGCAAAGGAAATAATTTTACCACTCCTGAATTCTAATGCCAACCTGTTCATCCTTTAATGCAAATTCTTTTGCGCCCCACGGGCGAAGCGTAATTTTATTGAGGTTTGGATGTAATAGTTCAGGATGAGTTGATGCTACTTTTTGGTAAACCGCCCCGATATTTTTTGTAACGAGCCTTAACTCCGGGTAATGTTTCTCCGCATATTCCCTGTTTTGAAATAAGAGCATGCCTAGTCCGTCCTTCTCAATAACATAATACGGGGATTCTGATTCAAATTCTTCATGCACAATACTAAACTCCAGGCAGTCTATAAACAATTTTAGGCCATCTTTTAGATTTGAATAGAATACACTTGGAACGAGTTTTTCAAATTTCATTTTTTTGAGATTATCTTAAAATAGGTTTACACAAATTAAGTGTAAAATGTATAATTTTTCGCCGTTGTTTGTGTTTTAGCGCTGCCTTTGTAGCGGGCATTACCGGCAACAGTATTAAGCTACCTCATGCATTATTTTAGAAACCCGATAGCTATCGAATCATTTTCACCAATTGCAATGTTAAAATTGATTTTATGCATCTGGAATTTCTGGCTCCACTAACTTAGCCAGCTTTTCTAAGGAGTCCTGCCAACCTAAATAGCACATTTCTGCTGGTATCATAGAAGGAATATCTTGCTGCAAAATTTTAATTTCAGTGCCAACCAATACCTTTTTTAGCTCAACAGAAGTAGTCATTTCACCTGGAAGATTAGGGTCGTCAAATTTATCTGTGTACTTTAAAAACTCATTAGGTTTAATCTCGAGATATTTTCCTCCGAATGAATGGCCATTGCCAGTCGAAAAATTATGAAATGACATTCTGAAGGTTCCTTCCACTTTTACATTCATTTCATGCACAGTACAGAGGAAGCCATACGGAGGCAACCAGGATGCAAGTGCATTAGCTTCAGTAAATGCCCGATAAACCTTTTCAGGAGATGCTTTAAGGACTCTGTGTAACGATACGCTGTTGTTTGCCATAAAAAATTTTTGAGTTAATTTCTGTTCGCTTTATTTTTTAGTTTTATCAGCTCAACAAATTTAAATAGTTTTTCTTATCTGGTTATCGCTCGTTTTTTGATTTTTCGTCGTTGTTAATGTTTTTTTTGCGCTGCCTTTTTAGCCCGGCATCATCAACAACAGTATTAAGCTACCTCATGCATTATTTTTTGCGAAACCCGATAGTTACCGGATTATTCACCAGTTGCATAAAATAGGTTCTATTCTGTAAAGTAAGTAAAGTTTTACTTACTCACATTTCATAACTCCTCACCGGTTGTTGGTGTTTGCCCGGCTACAAAACCATCTACACGAACACCAGACAACGGCTGTGTGTGGCTTTCCAGAGATGCGTAATTATTTTAGTAAGACCAACGCCCGCATAAAATAATAAATATCTTTATAGAATTGATTAATACAATTTTGAAAAATTAAGGTAATTCACAGTATGATTTTTAAACTGGTACAACCTTCTCCTTTTCTTAGCAATTATGTGAGGCATTATCAACTCATCCATTTTGAATTTAAAAATGGTGAAGAAAAACCGGTTAAGCCTTATCCACCCAGGCCTGAACAGTGTATCATTTTTTATCCAAGAGATCCTTTAACAATAGAATATCAAACAACAGCTCAAAAATTTTTACAACCGCGTTCCATTGTTTCAGGGCAGGTAGTCAGCCGCCAGAATCTTCATATAGGAAATGACTATATAGTTTTTAAAATAATTTTCTTTCCCGGCGCCTTGTATCATGTTGCGCACATGCCGTTGACAAAAATTACAGATCAGAATGCAGATGCGGAATCTGTTTTTTCAAAAGAAATGAGATTGGTAAATGAAAGGCTGAATAGTACCGGTGACTTTGAAACAATGGTTGTAATTGTAGAAGATTTCCTTTCCCGCATGATAAAGAAATCGAAAACTGATTATAGTCCGATAGATGATGTGGCAAAATTACTTTTATATCACCCTGATAAATTCTCTCTTGACCGGCTGGCAAAAGAATCCTGCCTGAGCATAAGACAATTCCAGCGGCAGTTTAGCGAACGCGTAGGCGTATCACCCAAATTATTTTGCAGGATAAGCCGGTTTGATAAGGCATTCCGGCTTAAAGCAAACCGTCCGCAGCTCGACTGGTTACGCATCGCAATGGAAACTGGATACCACGATTACCAGCACCTGGCAAAGGATTTCATTGAGTTCGCTGATACATTGCCTAACTCACTTATCCACGAAGAAGCCAACTCACCCGACCGGTATTTTGGGTTTAAAGAATAATGTCGTTTTTCTACCACCGGGCAGCTAAGAATTGATATTATGTTTGTGTAATCAATCTGTTCTATCAAACATTTTCTTTCTGATTTTTTAAACTATTTTTTATGACCACTCATATTCAAAACACAACAGTAGCTGACACGATCAGGCAAATGGAAAAAGCTGAAACAGTTGCTATGCTGAATGATGATTATTCAGCACTGGATAATATATGGCATCCTGAGTTTACGGTAAACACACCGCTCAACCGTATTCTGAAAACCGCTGACATCCAGGGCGCCATGAAAGCAGGCCTGATAAAATATTCGTTACTTGAACGTAACATTGAAGAAATACTGATACATGATAATGTGGTGGTAACATTGGGTAATGAAGTTACAGTTCCAATAGACAATGCGCCGATGGCAGGGCAAAAAACAATAAGACGCTATACAAATATTTGGGTAAGGGAAAATAATGAATGGAAGCTGTTTTCGCGGCATGCAAGTAATATCTGCAATGATGAAAAGTAAAAAAGTTTATGCGTTTGGTTTGATAACCTTCTTTATGCATTCAGTTCACCTTAACTTCTTTAAAACCGGGGTATTTTCAATAAACAACTTAAAATTATCAGGATGCTGAATAATGTCATTATGCTCATGGGTTGTGTGTATGAAAATAATTTTATTGTTTTGAAGAATCGCCGGCGTTATATCCGTTTCTTCAAGAGAATCTGCCGGCACGTTTAAATTTTTTATTTGCCGCATCATGTCTTTTGTTTCATCATAAGTGCCACCATTATCTGTATAAAGATTTATAAACCGATGATCACCGGCAGCAGTTAGCCAGGTCAGAAATTTATCTGTGTCTGCATATAAGGCATCAAACAAAATAACTTCGTTTACGGGCACGTTACCATTTTGTAAAATATTAGCTATGACTCTGTATGCACCGCTATGACCGGCAAGAATAACATTTCCGATATTGTCATTCGCAGATATAACGTGCATGCTTACCAGTTTTTGAAGAACATCAGCTACCAGTTTACTGAAGGTATTTTTTTGTTCCAGCTTACCACCATAACTATCCGGAGCATCTTTAGCAGTTTCAGCTAAAACCAATACAGCGTTAGTTCCTGATTCAGCAAACTGCCTTAACAAACCATACCTTACCAAAGCGCTATCAATATTATTATTCCATCCATGAAACCAGAAGATCATATCCACTTTCTTCTTTGCAATAAAATTCTTTGGCGTAATAATAATTACAGAACTATCCGAATAATGATCTGCTGTATTATATAAGACGTCATTATAAAGGTGGCCCTTCATTCTGCCTGTGTCAGGGAAGGACGTATGGGAAGATGTTATTTTAAATTGATTTAGTTGAACCTGGCAAATACTCACTGTGCATGCACTTAATAAAACGAAGAAGATTGACAGTCTTTTTATCATACCCCGGGAATTATTATGGATAAATATAAGAAATGAGTTGCACTGCTATTGCAAAACTAACGCGTGGCCTTGTGCAAAAAATTTTTTTTTGGAAGACCAGGCATTGGCATAAGTATTAAGCTACCTCATGCATTATTTTGTGAAATCCGATAGCTATCGGATCGTTTTCACCAGTTGCATAAAATAGTTTCTATTCTGTAAAGTAAGTAAAGTTTTACTTACTCACATTTCATAACTCCTCCCGGGTTGTTGGTGATTGCTCAGCTACAAAACCATCAGCACGGACACACAATCACCGGCACTTCTTTTTGATACGGAAAATCTTCTAATTTGGAAGCGGAAGACCAGCCATAAATAAAATTTTAGTTGATGAGACAGCATTTGATGAAAAGATTTCGCTTAACCACATAAATTGCCGCTTGTCCATTTCAATCAAACCTGACAGTATAGAAGCAATATTTTTATGCTTCTATCTTTAACAAACACAAAATTTTCAATGAGAAAGTTTTTATCATTTATTGCTGTTCTGTTTATTGCAGTTATACCTGCATCTGCGCAAACCACTACAGATTCTATTACTGCTATTATATCACATCTTGACAGCGCGTTCTGGAATGCTTATAATCATTGCGATACTGCAGCATTTAAAAATTACTTGGAGGATAATGTGGAATTTTATCATGACAAAGGCGGAGCAACAATGGGTGCTCCGGCATTAATACAATCACTCGAGAAAAATTTGTGCAGCAATACAAATTATCATTTAAGAAGAGAAGCTGTTGGTGGCACTGTAAAGGTTTATGTAATGCAGCAAGACAATCAAATCTACGGTGCCATTATTACGGGTGAGCATCTATTTTATATTACTCAAGATACTAAGCCAGAATTTTTAGACGGGGATGCAAATTTTACGCACCTGTGGCTGCTTAAAAATAATGTTTGGAAGATGTCCCGTATTTTTAGTTATAATCATCATGCAGCCGCTTATGTTAATACAAAAAAAGAAATAGATATAAGTCATGTAGTGCTTGATAAATTAATTGGCACATACAGCAGTACACAATCCGGCAAACTGAAATTAAAGAGGCAGAATGATGTACTGATTCTATACGATGATAAAAACAACTATACTTTATATCCTCAATCCGATACATCTTTTTTTACCAAAGACCGCGATCTTGTTTTTAATTTTATACTGGATACATCAGGTAAACCCAAAAAAATGATTGTGCAGGAACACAGTGCTGTGGTAGATGAATTAATTTACGAACACTGATCTTTTTTGGCCCGTTATTGGCGCAAGCGTCCGCTTGTGCCGGTTATAAATACATTTTCATTCATTTGTTTCTAATTTCATCTATGTAACAGCTAAGCATAAACGTAATTGAAAGTTAAGTAAATATAATTCAAATCTCTTTTATATTCACAGCACAAGCGGACGCTTGCGCTAAGGCAACCTCGCACCAATGAGGGAGTAGTAAAAGCCTTACCAAAACTGCTAAAAAAGGCCGCTTTAATCCTAACGGTCAGCATTAAACGTTATTATCTTTTATGGAATATAACACCGCCAGGTAATCGAAATCATTTTTTAACTGTTACATTGAACTGAAGATGCAAGGTATTGTAACGGATACTTTTTAAAAGACGTAGTTGTGCATCGGTCACCTATGTTAGCGGTTCGTTGTTTACTTGGATTTCGTTGTATTTATTTTATAAAACGGTGAATTGCTTTATCGGCGTTATCTTGAAATGTAGTATTTTTCAAATCAGTATAAAAAGTGCTCTGGTCAACCACGTCCCCTGATAACTTACCCTCTTTACTTGCATAAAAAACGCCACTTTTATATCGCTCATCCGAAATGCCATCTACAAAGCGTTTTGCACCTACTTCCAGCTTATGCACCATTCCGCCCATCAATGGGAATACAATAGGCATCATAAAATACTTCAACATAAATTTCATTGCCGGGGGAAGATTATCTGGTGCCTGAGTTCCTTTTGTGTTCCCGGGACTCACAACAACAAATTTGAGGTCAGGATATTTTCTTGCCATTGATAACGTCCACATGGTTGCTGCATATTTGACATATCCGTATGCTTGCATTGCATCGAACTTATTACCAAAATATGATCCATCAAGAACAGCAGCAAACTCATCTACAGAAGAAGTCTTCATTGCAACTGGTTTCATTCCGAGCATCTTTACTCCTGGTACAGCTTCCGCACTGACTGATAGTACTGCTTTTTCTTAACTTATCATGTTTAATTAATTCCTCCACTAAAATTACATGACCTAAAATATTCGTAGCAGCTAATTCATTCATACCGGAAGGCGTAATTTTCGCAGCCGTTTTCCCAACCATTCCACCTGCATTTAAAATTACTGCATCAATAGGTTCCTTTATTTTTTCTACTGCTTTTCTTACAGAATTTGCATCCGAAACATCCCCAATAATAATTTCAAAAATCTTTTTTCCCGTTTTCTCCTCAAGGTCTTTTTTTGCTGCCTCGGCTTTCGCTTGATTTCTGCAGAAAAGAATTACCTTTTTTGTTTCTTTTTTCAATGCTAACTGTCGGGCAGTCTCTTTCCCAAGCCCAATATTTGCTCCGGTTATTAATATACTTTCGTTCATTTTTTTATCCTTTTTTATTAGTGAAAAATCACGATGCAAAAATGAAACTTAAAATAAATTCAAACTTGGCAGTAAAGTTCAAAAACTGGTAAATTCAGTTCAACTACTTCTTACGATACTCAGAAGGTGATTGATTATACTTTTGTTTGAAGGTCTTTGTGAAATGTGAAGTATCCTGAAAGCCAACTTCGTAACAAATTTCAGATACAGATAATTCGGTTGATTGTATTAGCTCAAGAGCCTTTTCCAATTTCTTTTCTTTAATGAAATTGGCTGGTGTATCACTAAACTGTGTTTCAAAATCTCTCTTAAAAGTTGAGAGGCTCCTCCCAGTCAAACGGGCTAAATCGACTATAGAAATAGATGAGTATAAATGTGCTTCTACTACCTCAAATAAACCTGCTTGTCTTGGGTTAAATAAATGTGAGAATAAAGTAATTATATTTTCTGCATTGTCTGTTTGAAGAAGCAATAGGATGAGTTCTTTGAATTTTAATTTAAGCAAATCGTCTGTAACCAAGTTTGGGTTCTCAAAATAAAAATCAAGGCTTTGGATGAAATGGGTTATAACACTTTGTTTTTCTATTTTCCTGATATAGGGTTTGATAGCATATTCTTTTAGGAAATTTGGAAATTCGTTTTTGTATAATTCTTTCAAAATGTCTGGATATAGATGGACAGCAAAAAGTTCACAAGTCTTGGCAGGTAGTTTTCGAATTGCGTTTGCGAAGTAGTTACCACATCTAAGTAAAACACTTTCCTCTGTTTGAATAGATAGGTTGTTAGTTGGTGAAGTATAAGATACTTCACCTTCCTTAAGGTAAATAAAACAGGCTTCGTCCTGAAAAAAACTGAGCCAAGTCTTAATGGTGTCTTGATTATTAATTTTTCAATTGCACATTTATTATTGATGTCAAAATGTTTTCTGTCGAGAATCATTTTTTATTGTAGTTCGTGGGTTTCGGTACAATGACCCCGTTATTGCGAGCGTCCGCTTGTGCCAGTTATAAATACATTTTCATTCATTTGTTTCTAATTTCATCTATATAACAGCTAAGCATAAACGTAATTGAAAGTTAAGTAAATATAATTCAAATCTCTTTTATATTCACAGCACAAGCGGACGCTTGCGCTAAGGTAACCTTGCGCCAATGAGGGGGAAGTTTAGCTCTTCTTTAGTTGGTATCTCTCTAAGAGTTGTTGGTGATTGCTAAGCTACAAAACCATCCGCACGAACACGCAACAACGGCGGTGTGTGGCTTTCCAGAGATGGAGGGATTGTTTTAGGAACACCAACGCCTGCATAAATATTAGTCTTGTTTTTCAAGCTGAAAAATTGATTCAACATTTGCCCCGAAAACTTTCGCCATTTTTAAAGCCAGAACTGTAGAAGGAATAAACTTTCCCGTTTCAATAGAATTAACAGATTGTCTCGAAATCCCGATTTTCCCTGCAAGATCTTCCTGTGTCCAGTTTTTCTTAGCACGTTCAACCTTTATAGTGTTTTTCATACCCCGTATTTTTTTTTCGAAATGAACCAACCAACATAATAAAAGAGCCAGCAATAACACACCACATTCCCGTAGCCAAACCAGACTGGGTTCGATATATCACACAGATTTAGCAAAAAGAAGATCATCATTAACATCACTGTCAATGAAAAACCGATAACAACGGCTTCCAATTGCACCCGTTGCTTCACTTCGTCCATTACCGAAAAGGCTTTGATTAATTTAAAAATAAAAATGGCGAAAGTAATAATTGGCACTATAGCAATAATTAGCGAAACAGATTGCCCAAATACACGATGCTTTAACAGCCATACTGCCGGCACATAGGTGGCTCCGTAAATGAGGGCGAAAATACCAGAGTTTCGGTGCATGGTTTTTTTACATTGTTCCATATTTTAAATTGTTTAATTACTGCAAAGATAAGTAAACATTTCAAAAAGACAAATAAACTTTACAAAAAGTACATGAAAGAAGACTTTATCTTGAAATCAATTAGTAAGAAAGGTTGTTTGGGAGTTTAATAATTACTTGATATCGTCCTTATACCGCAGCTAACGGGCAGGGCTTTATGCAGGTTGGGAAAAATTTTTAGCCTTCATGCTTGTTCTCTTTTCACCATCTAACATTTAGATTTACTGTTGTGGTTCGTGCAGACAAGAACCAAAGCATTAGTAAATTAAGATAAATAAATCTTTCTAAAGTTGACCGTCCGTGTTCTGCTTTGCTTCAGGGCTTAGAGTAGAAACACGGCCTGGGATAAAATAAGTCTAAGCCATTTTGAAGTTTAGAGTTGTTTATGGTTACGGCCAGCACGCTCGCCCCGTTGTTGGCGCTAGCGTCCGCTTGTGCCAGTTATAAATACATTTTCATTCATTTGTTTCTAATTTCATCTATATAACAGCTAAGCATAAACGTAATTGAAAGTTAAGTAAATATAATTCAAATCTATTTTGTATTCACAGACAAGCGAACGCTCACCTTTGAAAGACAATCTTATTATTGTAAAAGAAAAAATAATTTTCGGCCAGCCTGGCAAGACCAACCGAAGAGGGATAAAGATTTTGATGAAGATTATTAATGAATTGTATATCTTGTGGCCGGTTTTTCATAGGATATTGGATTTTAAAGCGGGACTAGATTTCTATCTTGGTCCCTTTTTTATTTTAATTCTTTACAGAAATATTGCGTGACTGGAGTTTTATTTGTGGGGTCAAAAGTATGACCGCGTGAATAAAATCAGCGGCGATTAATTTCCGAAACAAAACTTACCCTCAACTCGTTATCAGGAGAACGAATTGACGGTAGTTAAGGGTTTCAGAGAGAAGTACATAATGTACTCTTTCTGGATGGGTTTTAAAAAAACCTGATAGTTGTTTTGTCGAAAGAGTAACTGTCCAGGTTTGGATATATTTTAAAGCGGGTTTAAAGCGATAGATGCGATTTGCCTGATCGCATCGGGAATTTTTTCAAATTCTTTGTACTTATCAAAAAAATAATCTGCGCCTGCTTGTTCACACTGTTTTTTTATTCTCTCATCAGGTGTATCTGATACTGCAATTACAAATATTTTTGGATTATCCTTTTTTATTTCTCTCAGCAACCTCATTGAATTGTTTCCAGCCAGCGCCAGATCAAGCAGCACAATATCAGGAGGATTGCTTTTTATTTTCTTTGATGCATCTAAATAACTTATTGAAATCTCAATATCTTCAATCTCAGCCGACTCGGTTACGAGTTCTCCCAATCTTCGTGTTAGGAGCGTTGACTTATCTACAATCAATATCCTTGTTCTCATCTAATATTGTAAAGTAAAATCATGAAAATAGAAATGAGTGTAGAAGTTACACTTATAGTCTTGTAGAAGTAATTCTACTCACCTAAAATAGGTGTAGTGCAAGTGGGGTGCTAATCGTGTGATATGTCTGATATAATGTGATGGGTAATGGCATAGCGGGTAAGTTCTGAATTGGTATTTAGCCGAAGTTTTTCCATGATCCTGTGCCGGTGCGTGCTTATGGTGGTCAGTGCGAGAAAAAGTTCTTCTGCAATTTGAGTGGTGGTTTTACCCAAAGCAAGCATTTTAAAAATTTCAAACTCTCTGTTTGATAGATCTTCGTGATGGCTTCTGTTAACTTCAGGTTGAATCAAAAGTCTTTCTGCAATTTCCGGAGTTATATATTTTTTGCCTGCAAGGATGCGCTCCACAGCGATTATAAGTTCTTCAGGAGCAGCATTTTTATTCAGGTAGCCTGACGCTCCTGCCTTCAGAGCCCTCACGGCATATAGATCTTCGGAATAAATGCTAAGTATTAACACAGGCAAAGAGGGCTTGGTCAGTTTAATTTGTTGCAAAGCTTCCAGGCCGTTTCTGCCCGGCATGTCCAGGTCGGATATTACCAAATCCCAATCGTGTAAAGTCGCCTCCTTTACAAGAGATTCGCCATCACTCACCTGTTTTATTTCAACTGACGGATATTCGTCCTTTAAAATCTGAATAAGTCCTAATCGCACGAAACTATGATCATCAGCAAGAATTATTCTTTTCATTTACTAAATTCTTTTCCTTTGGTAAACTACTATTGTTTGTAAGGTAACCTTATGGAAATCTTTGTTCCTTTTCCTTTCGCAGAATTAATTTCAAAGTGCCCATCGAGGGAGCGAACCCTTTCTCTCATTCCCAGTATTCCAAATGTCTTTGTGTTTAAAATGGTACCCGTATCAAATCCCACACCATCATCTTCTATGCTCATAGTAATTGTTTTGTCAACAACAATTAGTGAAATTAAAACTTTTTTAGCCTTTGCATACCTCGTAATGTTTGTAAGAGATTCCTGGAATATTCTGAAAATATTGGTAGCAATATCTTCATGAAGTTTTAATTCAGGATTAGAAATCGTAATGTCTACGGGGATATGGGTGTTGCCCGTGAACTGCTTTATGTGCCACTCCATGGCTTCCGGCAATCCATAATTATCAAGGGTTGCCGGCCTGAGCTCGTTCAGAATTTTTCTTACAGATTGATTACTTCCATCTAGTAATTCAATTATGTTTTTAAGCTTATTGTTGATCGTTTCTTTTTTGTCAGATGTATTTTTTTGAATCCAGGCAACATCCATTTTTATAGCGGTAAGTTGCTGCCCCAATTCATCATGTATTTCCCTGCCAATTCTCGTGCGTTCTTCTTCACGGACATTTTGCAGGTGAGTTGTTAGCAGTCGAAGTTGTTCATTGTAATTGTTAATCTGCAATTCAGTCTTTTTTTGTTCTGTAATATCTAATACAGTTCCAAAAAATCTAGTCGGTGTTCCATCTTCGTCCCGGTCCAATTCAGCCCGTGTACTCACCCACTTTATAGATCCATCCAGGAAAACGATGCGATGATCGAGCTGATACTCCTTCAACCCTTTGGCTGCCAGTTCCAGGTTGTCATGAATTAATTGTACATCATCAGGATGAACGATTTCTTTTACAAATGTTGCTGACAATAACCGGTCCTCTTTTATGCCAAATATTTCATTTGCCTGTTGCGAGAGATTCATCTCGTTGCTGGTAAGGTTCCAATCTATAAATCCAAAATGCGCAATTTCGGCACCTTTTAGTAGTTTTTGAGTTAGTTGTGTTTCATTCTCCTCGGCCATTTTCCTTTTTGTGATATTACGGGTTACCGCCAAAACAGAAATAATTTCCTGGTCAGCGTTTCTAAATGGAACTGCATGGGTTTCCAGCCACCGTTGTGTGCCTTTAAGGCCGGTGATTGTAAATTCCATTGTTACAGTATTGCCATTAAAAACGTCTTCTAACAATTTAGAATATTGAGCCCGATATGGCTCATTGATAAAGTCTATAACTTTTTTGCCTTTAACCATGTCCAAACTATCTGCCTCTATCATTGCAAGGCCTGCCGGATTAATATCAAGCAGGCAACCTTCTTTATCCATCAATTTAACGCATTCAGGTTCATTGTGAAGTATGGTTTTTAACCTGTTTTCACTTTCAGCCAGCTCAATCTCTACCATCTTCCTTTCTGTAATGTCTTCCGCATACCCATATTCCATTTTGGCACCATCACTCCCAATTACAACGTTTGCTTGTTCTGATATCCATCTTAGGGTGCCTTCAGGTCTTATTATTCTGTATATTAAATTGGTTTTACCTGTGATGGCAATATTTTGATAAGCTTCCAAAAACCTTTCCCTGTCATCCGGATGGATAGAATTAGTAAAATCCGGGGTATTATTGTAAAAATCGTCACATGGTCGTCCCCATATTATCTCATAGGAAGAACTTATGTAAATTTTCTGCTGGGTGTCCAGGTTTTGGACCCAGTAAACACCTGGAATGTTTTCTACAAGATTTTGAAAAAGTTTATTTGATTGATTCAACTCTTCATCTGCCTTTTCTTGCATGGAGCCTTTTTCAAACATTTCCAGCGCAAAAGATATATTTTGCGTGGCGCTTTCAAGGAGTTCTATTTCTTCTTCATCAAAAAAATCTTTCGTATCGGCATATAGCGTAAAAGCGCCAATCACTTTGCCAAATTTCTTTATAGGAAGTGCCACATTAGATTGGTAATTTCTTTTCAGGGCAGCTACTTTCCAAAAGGCCATTTTAGGCTCTGTCTCTATGTCATTGCAGGCAATCGTTCTTCCGTGGGTTATTGACAGCCCTGATGGTCCTCGTCCTTCGGCTGCTGAATTATCAGCTTTCACCTTAATTTCTGAAAGGTACCCAAGTTCTGCACCAGCATAAGCGAAAGGATCCAGGTCAAGCGTGTTTTCATTAACTATGCCTACCCACGCCATTTTGAATTTACCGATATCTACGGCAATTTTACAGGCCTGGTTAAACAATGCTTCTTCGTTATCGGTATAAACAATCATTTGGTTGAACTGGCTGAGAAAATAATACAACCTGTTGCTTTTGCTTATCTTTTGCTCTGCTTGTTTGTGCAGTGTAATATCCCTTATAATCGCGACCACCTCGTTTTCATTTGTAGCCGCATAGCGGCCTTCAAAGTCATGAATGCCATCGGGGTATGGCAGCTGGTATTCATGTGTCGGCAATATTCCTCCGTCCAGTACGATTCCGATATTCGTTAAAATTTCTGCAGCAAGCGCAGGAGGAAGTACTTCGGCGCAATTTTTTCCAAGGAAATCTTCAGGGGCAACAAAGGGCTTCATATCCCTGGATGGCTGAAAATCCGTGATAACTCCCAAACGGTTGGCTACAAAAATCATGTCCGGGATAGCATTTAAAAAAGCAATATTTCGGGCGAGGCTTTTTTGCAGCATTTCGCTCTCCGTTTTTTCGTGCTTAGTGGCGGCCGCTTTTGCCTGCTTCAGCGCCGATTTTATAGCCTGCCCAAGCGTTGAAAGATCGTTCTTCAAAAGGTAATCGTCAGCACCCATCTTCATCACTTTGGCTGCGAATAATTCATCTACGTGGTCGGTCACCAGTATAAAAGGAATTCCGTGGTTTTTCTTATTTTTTATTTCCAGGGCTTTTACCGCATCCATATCTTTTACGCGATGATTGGCAAGAATCACGTCCGGGTTGTAGGATTCTAACTGATCAATGTAGCAAGCCTTGTTATTAACTGTTTTTATGTCAACGTTCATTTCTGCTTTCTGTAAACCGTTGCGAATGGCTAATACGTCCGCTTCGTTGCTTTCAAGTACCAGTATCTTTATTTTCGGAGGCATGTTACAATAAGATTTGTAGTAAATGTAGGTTCTTCCTGCTATTTTTTTTTGAATTTTTCGCTAAGGTTGGTGTTCCCGGCAAAGAAGCGGGACAAGCTGTGCGGATGGGTTTGCAACCAGGCAATCACCAACATCATTTAAAGGCAACACACTAAATTATTTTATTCCATCTAATACGTTAGAAAAACTTTTCGCCGTTGTTGATTTTTTTAGCGCTGCCCTTGTAGCCCGGCATCGCCAACAACAGTTAAGCTGGCTTATGCATTACTTGGTGAAATCCGATAGCTATCGGATCATTTTCACCAGTCGTATAAAATAGTTTCTATTCTGTAAAGTAAGTAAAGTTTTACTTACTCACATTTCATAACTCCTCCCGGGTTGTTGGTGATTGCTAAGCTACAAAACCATCCGCACGAACACCAAACAACGGCTGTGTGTGGCTTTCAAGGGATGTGTGATTATTTAGGAAGACCAACGCCTGCATAAGAACCGCCTGTTGTGTGCAGGCTATCTAATTTTGATAGTCATTACTTTGTTACTTGTACTTCAGGTATTTAATTCCGTTGTATGTTTTTAATATTGGTATATCTGCAACTATCACCACTTTTACTGTATCGTCTTTTTGCAGAGTGAAAGTCGCCTTGGGATAACCTATGCCACCTTCAAATGTGTTATTGCCCATGTATTTCAAACTTGCCCAAAGCTGTCCATTTTGTTTCATAAACAGCAGGTCATCGCTTTTGCTAAATTCAATGAAGTTATTATCGCCAACGTCATAAAGTCCCGTGATCTTGTCGTAGACTTTTTTGTCAAGCGGGATTTCTTTACTCATTACGACATTAAAGACAATTTCGTTTTCACCAGAATTATTCGTATGCATGGTGAGGATCCTGTTGACAGCTTGTGGCGCTGACGCCCATTTGTCGCTCTCAACATACTTACCCCCTTTAAAATAGACCTGCGTGATCAAGTCTTGTTGATCAGGTACTGAAACTCTCATGTGTATATGTGCCGGTCGCCAGGATGTTTCGATAGTGGGGACAGCTTTATAAGGAACGGGCAAAATAGATTTGAATTCATACATCCCATCTGCTTTTGTTTTTTGTCCGCCACGATATTTGTATTCGTCAGAAGTGTTATCATACATTTCGTTTTCATCGCAATGCCAGATTTCTACAAAAGCATCTTTTATAGGTGTTTTTCCATCCTCTCTGAAAATCTTTCCTTTTAAAACAATCTGTACTCCCTTTGAACCCGGGAGCCTAAGATTGGTTCGAAGCGGTGCGTCGGGTCGGTAGAATGGACCAAGAATATCAGTAGTTGTTGGCGTGTCGCCTTCAAAGTTTTTGCCATTCCACGCCAAAGCTCCGAAAGCGCTAACGCTAATGACTGTCAGCGTTGAGTTTTTGATAAATGTCCTGCGTTGCATTATTATTGGTTTTGGTTTTTAAGAATGAATGCTCGTCATTAGTTTGCACACAACGGTAGGGCTTGCTGCTGTGCCGGAATTTTTATATCGTTCAGCCCACAAGGTTAGCCCGTTGTTATCGCAAGCGTCCGCTTGGGCCAGTTATAAATACATTTTCATTCATTTGTTTCTAATTTTATCTATATAACAGCTAAGCATAAACGCAATCGAAAGTTAAGTAAATATAATTCAAATCTTTTTTATATTCACAGCACAAGCAGACGCTTGCGCTAAAGTAATTTTGCGCCAATGGGGGGCGTTCGGTTTTTGTCCTTGAATGCATTTTATATTTTTATTTAGGTGGTGCTTCTTGTACGAATTCACGCAATGTCAACCAACCAGTCGGACTACTTTTGTCTTGAATATAAATTACCATAGAGCGTCCTCTTCCTATGGAAGGTTTGCCTCCGTCCTTTTGGCGTTGTTTTGATTGAAAAAATTGATGTCTGTATTGCAATTTTTCCTACAAATTCAGTGTTTTCAACAGTGCTTTCAATAAATTCTACTTTTGAATTTTGAAACCACTCTCTTGCACCTTTTTCTACTGCATCTCTACCAATTATTACATTATTTCCACCAAAATATTTTATTACATCAGGGCTATGTAATTGTGCTACTAAAGCTGCGTCACCTTTTTCAAAAGCGCTTCTAATTGCTGCAGTCGCTTTTTCGAGTGATTGCTTTAAAGCTGTGGTGTCAGTTATATCTTGTGAATAAGCACTTGTCGAAAAAAATACAATGATTAATAATTGAAATATTGTCTTCATGGAAAATATTATTAGTAATTAAAAATTAATAAAGCACTTTTTGAAGTTACGAGTTTTGTCAAACTGACGCCCAACGGTACGCATTTATGCAGGCCGGAAAATAGAATTTCTTCTGCTGGAACCGTTGCCAAATTTATAATTAAAAGCTCATTGTTACTACTATCGCCGAGCAAAGTTACTTCAGCGCGGAACGATTGCTGAAACATGCACCACAGCCCATTGTTAGCAGGTCTGCCCGGCTTGCATCAATGCATGTGTTGGCGGTAGTATTTTTCAATTACAATCTTTTTTGTCGTCGCAGCACTAATATTAAGAAATCCAAGTTCTTCTGCTTTATTAAAATCTTTACAAGCACCGTCTTTGTCATGTAATAAATCTCTCTTTAAATAAGCCCGATTAATAAATGTAAACCGGGTCTTTAGGATTAAGCTCAATTGCTTTGTCAAAATCTGCTAATGATTTATCTGTGTCATTCATATCCTTGTAAAGCAATGCTCTTTCAAGATAGGCGTCAGAGAAATAAGATGTGTCAAGATGAATTGCTGATTAAAGTCTGATAATACGCTTTATCGTTTTTCTGTAATTGATTAAATAATTTACCTCGCATTACATAAGTGTCAGCGTAAGACGGATTTAAATCTATTGCTTTATCGTAATCTTCCAAAGCTCCGTTGTAATCGTAATAAAAAGATTTTCCGGATTCATCAAAGGATGTTGTTAAAGAATTTGTATCAGGATTAGTTCTGTAAATTTTAAATTCTGTTTTCACAAGTCCTCTACCATAATAAGCATGATAATCATTTTTATTTAGTCTTATGATTTCAGTAAAGTCGTCTAGTGCTTTTTGATACTGCATCGTTTTATAATACAAGATTGCTCTCCCGTCTAAAGCAGAAATTTTTAAAGATGGGTTTGCCATTGCATGATTATAGTCAGCAAGAGAACTTTTAAAATCTCCTAACTTCGAGAAACAATATGCACGTTGAATATATGCACTGTCAAAGGTTGGGTTTTGAGAAATTATATTATTCAAGATTTCAAGCCCATCTTTAAAATCATTTTGCTTTATAAGTTCTTTTTTTTTTCGCTTTGACATAGGAATTTTGTTGAGCAGAGCAAGAACTGATGAAAATAAAAATCAGCAGTTGAAGTTTGGTAGAAAGTTTGGTCATAACATGACCGCCAACTCATAAATATACGAAAGTTTTTTGCCCAGTAGAATATCGACAATATTTTTATCTCCATTAAAATCAATAGCCTATAAAATAAAACGAAAGTTCTTTGGTAAATAAAAACTTTCGCAAATACAACTTTTGTTTTTCACTTTTTTTGTCTCCCGAAGGCACAAAAGGAAATGGTTTTTCACTTTTTTTATTTCCCGATCGCACAAAAGAATTTTGTTTTTCACTTTTTTATTTCCCCGAACGCACAAAAGAATCTTGTTTTTCACTTTTCCAATTTCCCGGATGCACAAAAGAATATTCTTTTTCACTTTTTTTGTTTCCCGAACGCACAAAAGAATCCTGGTTTCCACTTTTTTTGTTTCCCAAACGCACGAAAAAACTTTTGGATTTGGTTTCCTTATTTAAAAATCGGGCAAATGTACCTGCCCCCAAACTGCGGCTATTACTGCTTTTCATGGTTAGTTTTACCCTATTTTAAAAAATTTTTGGCAGTATCGGCCTCTTCTGTAAGTAATTTTTTACCCGGAAATGACAATCGGCTACCATTATCCGCACGCGAAAAAAATAATAATTCCGGTGGCTTTTGCAAATTTTTCAGCCGGTATTTTGCCTCTTGCAAGGCTCAAAAGTTTGCATTTGTTTTGCCCCCGCAGTTCGCAATTGGGCTGCTTCCGCCAACAACGGAATTATCTTTTTACCAAAACCAACTCTATGAAATCACAAAGTGAGTTCTTTGCTTCGGTTACCCGGCCTTACAATTCGTGGTCAGACAAAAAAATGGCGACGGAGAGTCTTAAAATTCAGACCGGATTTACTGACAACATCTATTTCCCCACCCCCACTCCATCTTTAGATGATTACTCCGCAGCCGTAGGCGACTTTTTGTCGAAGCTGGGTAAAGCAGGCACACGGGATCTGAATGCAATTGCCGCGAAAAACGAAAGCCGCAAGGTGCTGATAGACCTTTCTACTTTATTGGGGGTGTATGCCACACTTACCGCCAACGGCAACCAGGACATGCTGCTTAGCACCAACCTGCCGCAGAGAAAGCAACCGCAGCCGGTGGTGCTGGGCAAGCCGAGCAACTTCAGGTGTACTAACGGCATTAACCCCGGCGAGCTTCTGCTGAAGATAGACACCATGCAAGGCGTGGCTTCCTTCAACTTTATGTACACGCAGTACCCCATACAGGAAGGGGCAGCGTGGACAACGGTTTCGAGCAGCAAGAGCACCTGCCTTATCAGCGGGCTGGAGCCAGGAAAAAAATATGCTTTTCGTGTAGCCGCCATTGGTACTAACGGCCAGGTGGTGTGGGGCGAAACATTGCAAAGCCCTTATGTACAGTAGGTTTATTTTTATGTATGTATATAGAAGCCATTCAATTTGTTTGAATGGCTTTTTTTGTTTTTACATACAGAGACGTCTTTGCGGGGAACCCTCGTCACGTCTTTGCGAGGAGCCCGAATGGAGATTTTGGTAAAGTAAATTTTACGGCGACGAAGCAATCTCCCTGCACAATGTTTATTATGAGATTGCTTCGTGCCTCGCAATGACGTGAGTACGGGAAAGCAATCTCATTGGCAGAGTCATTACCATAAGATTGCCACAAACTTTCCGGCAAAGCATTTTATCAAACACTTCTCTTATAGGTAACTAATGTATAATTATTTTCGGGTGTAGAAGTAAATTCAGATGGCCGTTGTTCCGGCACCGGGCTGTAACAAATTTGCAGCGTATCATTTTCAAGCAAATAAATAGCTTTTTTTGTATTACTTAATACATCTTTTTTCATTTCAAACAAATCCATCGCCATTGTTTTTCCTTCTTCGGGAGGAATAAAATAAACATACCCTTTTTTTACCAACGCATTCGTTTTTGAAGTATACTGTATAGTATCAAACACTATTTCTTCATTATTAGTTGCTATTTCGTCTATCCCTGCCGTTACAAAGTTTGTGGCGCTCCATTTTCCGTCCAGGTTAGGGCTGCTATTTAAACCGAAATCAATTACACTCTTTAATGTTTTAAAATAACGTTGATTTTCATCAGCAACAATTACAGCATAATTATTCATTAAATATATTACTGCCTTTTCCCTCATATCATTTAGTTCAGGAGTAAACATTTTTTCAAGTGTTGCAATGGAATTACTGCGCTCATTAACATCTTTTGATTTATCAAGCATCAGCCTTTCAATAGTCTCTACCGGCAAATTAGGAGAGCCATTATTGCCTATAGAATGAAAAGTATTTTTCAGCAATTTTATTGCCTCATCTTTTTCTTCCTCCGTTCCTTTCAGGTAATACATAATAAATACTTCCAGCTTAAGGGCATACGCAGTTCCATAATCGGGTAAGCGGTTTATTGACTTATCACAATAGTCAATAGCATTAATACGGTCATTTTTTGTTCCGTACAAACTATATGAACCGGTAAAAGCTATGGCAAGGTTAGCATATGTCTCAGTAGTGAGATACAAATCGTTTTCATACGTTTTCACCAGCTTTATCATTTGCTGTGTCTTGTCTTTCTCATCTGAATAATAGTAGTAGTAAATCAAAGCATCTATTACCTTCACCTTAATGGGGTCCTGAAGCAGAATAGTTTTATCGTTCAACAACTTTTCCAGGCTCGCCTTTATATCAGCGCCGGTAAACTTATGGTCTTCGGCTCTTTTGATAATGCTGCTCGCAAGGTCGTCCCAGAATACGCCAAGCCTGTTTTTAAATTGAACATCTATGCTGCTACTCACGTCCGCTTTTAATGCAGTCACTTCTGTTTTCAATGCTTCAACACCGGCATTCACTTCTGTTTTTAATGCAGTAACGCTTGTATTTACTTCGCTCTTTAATTGGCTTTTAAAGTAAAATAAAAACAGGGATCCGAGAATTGCTAAAACAACTCCTATCACCCATTGCCATTCGTGCATCTCAGAATGAATTTCATCAGTTATTTTATTTGAAATAATCTGTTCAAAATCACTGCGTGGAATTCGTATATAATTTTTTTCATCCGTTCTGTAAGAAAGGGTATCTAATTTTTTCTGAATTGAATCTAATGTACCGGTAACATTTTGCGTATAAACAGGAGAACAAAAACAAAATAAGAATAATATAGATATAAATATTAGTCTCATGACGGGGGTATAATAATTACTTTAAAAATAATAAATGTTTATGAAACATAAAACAAGCTTGTGATTTACTTCTATGTATAAAATAATATTACGAGTGAAAATAAATCTTTACTCCAGGTCAATATTAAAAGAGATTTTTTTCTAAGCAACTAAAGTTAATTTTGCAAATTATTTTTATAATATGGCGTTTACACATTTAATACAAGAGGCGGTAGTTAAAAGTTTGGAAGAACTATATGGCAGGCAATTTTCTGAAAAAGATTTCCAGATAAATGAAACCAAACCTGAGTTTGAAGGAGACTATTCAATTGTTCTTTTTGCTTTGGTGAAAAACTTACAGGTTGCTCCCGACGTTTTAGCAAAAAACCTGGGAGATCATCTTATAAAAAATAACCCTGAATTATTGTCGGGCTATAATGTTATAAAAGCTTTTTTAAACCTTACTATTTCAGAACAGGCATTACAATCTTTCCTGGCAAAAAATTATAACGATGTATGCTTTGGTAAAAAACCCTTGAATCATAAAAAAGTAATGGTGGAATATTCTTCGCCCAATACCAATAAGCCTTTGCACCTTGGCCATTTAAGAAATAATTTTCTGGGATGGAGCGTGGCTGAAATTTTAAAAGCCAATGGATACGAAGTATATAAGTCGAGCATTGTTAATGACCGTGGAATTCACATTTGCAAAAGCATGATTGCCTGGCAGGAATTTGCCAACGGCGCCACACCGGAAACAGCGCATGAAAAAGGCGATCATTTTGTGGGTGATTATTATGTGAAATTTAATGATGAATATAAAAAGGAAATTAAACAATTAGTTGATGAAGGAAAGCCCGAAAAAAGAAGCTGAGAAAGAAGCGCCTATTATGAAGAAAACACAACAGATGCTGCTGGATTGGGAACATGGAAAGCCGGATGTGATAGAACTTTGGAACAAAATGAACGGTTGGGTATATAAAGGATTTGATGAAACGTATAAAAGAATAGGAAGCGATTTTGACCAGACATTTTACGAAAGCCAGACGTATATTCTTGGAAAAGAATTTGTAAAAAAAGGTTTGGAAGATGGCTCGTTTTATAAAAAGGAAGATGGAAGTGTGTGGATTGATCTCTCACAGGCAGGGTTAGACGAAAAACTATTATTAAGAGGAGATGGCACTTCTGTTTATATAACGCAGGATATTGGCCTGGTAAAACAAAAATTTGAGCAATACAATCTTGACGAAAGTCTTTATGTAATTGGTGATGAACAGATACATCACATGAAAGTACTGAAAGAAATATGCCGCAAGCTGGGCATGCCTTTCGCCGATAATATTCTTCATGTAAGTTATGGAATGGTGGAGCTTACTACCGGCAAAATGAAAAGCCGTGAAGGCACTGTGGTAGATGCTGATGATTTGGTAGATGAAATGATTGCAACTGCACAGGCATCATACGGAAGAATTGGGAAAAGTAAAAGATTTTACAGAAGATGAATTAAAAGAATTGTATGAAACACTTGGATTGGGCGCCATGAAATTTTATTTGCTTCGTGTTGATCCAAAGAAGAGAATGATTTTTAACCCGGAAGAAAGTATCGATTTTCATGGTTTCACCGGACCATTCATTCAATATACTTATGCAAGAATACAATCTATACTAAGAAAGATTGGAGGAACAATGGAAAGTGGAAATCCCGATAGCAATCGGGAGATAATTAACAATGAAAAATTACTTCCGCTTGAGAAGCAGCTAATTATTTTTCTTGAAAAATATACCAATGTGATAGAGCAGGCTGCAGAGGAATTAAACCCATCTGTAATTGCCAATTATGTTTTTCATCTTGCAAAAACATTTAATACATTTTATGTTGAGCATTCTGTTGCCAATGCAGAGAATGAAGAAAAGAAAATTCTTCGTTTACACATATCCGTGATGACAGCAACAGTTATTAAAAGCGCTTTGCAATTATTGGGTATTAAGGTGCCTGAAAGAATGTAAGGTTCATCAATAAGTTATAGTAACTAAAAATCAGAAAAAGATTGATGACTTTTACGAAATAACCAATGACCGGTAACTCAACCAAAACACAACAACTTCTTAAAAACTGCGTTTAACCGGTAATAAGATGTATATTTGCGCCTTATTATATACTCCTACTTAGCAGACTGGATAATCTTCCAAAACGGTAAAAGCTCATCAAGTCATAGGTTTTGAGCATATTCGTATCAGCTTTCATAAATCATTTAAGGTTAAGGAAAGTTATCATTTATATTAAAATATTAAATTTTGAATTTTAAAGAATTGCATTTAATTGCGCCTATACTAAAGGCGCTCGAAGCAGAAGGTTATACCAATCCTACTCCGATACAGGAACAGGCAATACCGGATGTATTAAAAGGAAAAGACCTGTTGGGCTGTGCACAAACAGGCACAGGGAAAACGGCAGCATTTGCCATTCCTATTTTGCAGAATTTATTTCTGCAAAAAAATCACGAAGTAGAAAACAACAACATAAAGGCGTTAATACTTACGCCAACACGTGAGCTTGCCATACAAATAGACGAAAGTTTTGCAGCTTACGGAAAACATACCGGCATGCGCCACGCTGTTATTTTCGGCGGCGTTTCTCAATACCATCAAACGAGTCAGTTACGCAGAGGGGTAGATATATTGATTGCAACGCCCGGCAGATTGCTTGACCTGATGGCTCAAAGATTTGTAAGTCTTCAGCATATAAAAATGTTTGTACTTGATGAAGCAGACCGTATGCTTGACATGGGGTTTATTAACGACGTTAAAAAAATTATTGCGAAACTTCCGGTTAAAAGACAAACATTGTTTTTTTCTGCAACGATGCCACCGGAAATTTCCAGGCTATCTTCTTCTATATTAACCAATCCTGTAAAAGTAGAAGTAACGCCTGTTTCATCAACAGCAGAAAAAGTTGATCAGTCAATTTATCTTGTTGAAAAAAATGACAAGCGCCAATTGCTGATACATCTTTTAAAAGACAATGCAATTCAAAGCGCATTGGTATTTACAAGAACCAAGCATGGCGCTGATAAAATTGCCAGAGAATTACATCGTGCAAGAATAAGTTCCGGCGCCATTCATGGAAACAAAACACAGTCGGCAAGGCAGAATGCATTAAACAGTTTTAAAGATGGGAAGATTCGTGTATTGGTAGCTACCGATATTGCAGCACGAGGCATAGACGTGGATGATTTAACCCATGTTATTAATTTTGATTTACCTAATATTCCCGAAACTTATGTTCATCGAATAGGCCGCACCGGTAGAGCGGGCGCATCGGGAACAGCATTTTCTTTTTGCGATATGGAAGAGAGAGAATTTTTGCGGGATATTCATAAACTTATCAAAAAAGAAATTCCTGTTATAGAAGATCATCCTTATGCAAGCAATATGCAGTTTGTACAAACACCAGTTATTCAAAAAAATCCACTTGCCCGCAAACCCATATCGCACCAGGGTTTTAGAAGAACAAGAAGCTGGTCGCAGGGAAGAGGAAAGTAAGCCTCACCCCAACCCCCGTCAGTTCTACCAAGAGTGGTGACCACAGTGTCGTTGGCAAGAAAACCTCACCCCAACCCCTCTCCGATGGAGAGGGACGTGAATTGGAAAACAGCGTAGTCAACTCAATATCATTTTACAGAATCTTTATATAATGTTTGCACAACATCCAGTGAAGCTATATAAACACTTCTGCCATGTGTCGCAACTATAATATCATTGGCAGCTTTCTGAATGGCAATATCATGTACGGGAACAGAAGGAAGATCAGGCCCAAAGGACATAAACGTTTTTCCTTTATTGAAAGATGCATATAACCCGTTATCGCTGCCAACATATAAAATATTTTCATATTTTGGATCTTCTCTTATAACATTCAAAGGCCCTTCCGGCAAATTATTTCCTAATTGATTCCAGGTTTGCCCATAGTCTTCACTCACATAAATCCATGGAGTAAAATTATCATTCCTGTAGCCGTTAAGTGTTGCGTATACTCTTCCTTCTTTAAATGCTGAGGCAACTACCCGGCTTACATATAAATTTTTGGGTAGTTTATTACTTACTAACGTCCATGTGTAGCCGCCATCTTTAGTTACCTGTATATTTCCGTCATCTGTTCCTGCATAAATTAGTCCAAATCTCAATGGCGATTCACTAATTGTTACAATAGTTCCATAAGGTACATCTCCTTCTTTTTTACCATTGGTGAGGTCTTTACTTAAAGGCACCATCTTATCTCCTTTGTTCATGCTCCTGTAAAAAATATCAGAACCCATGTACAAAATATCCTGGTTAAAACTGCTTAATAAAATGGGAGTTTGCCAGTTGTAACGGAGCTTTTCCGCTTCAATGTCAGGCATAGGGTGAATGCGTTTTCCTTTGCGCTGATCAATTACTTTTCGCCGGTATTCTCCAAACTGTGATCCGAAATAAACTGTTTTATTATCTCTTGTATCTACCTGAACCTGCATGCCATCTCCACCACCAAGAACTTTCCATTCATTATCTGGCTCTGATTCGTCGTCATCTTCCGATTCCTTATTATTTATTTTTGATGATCCATACCAAACACCATTATCCTGTATACCGCCATAAACGTTGTAAGGTTTGGCATCATCAACCGTTACTGCATAAAATTGACCAACAGCCGGTGTGTTTGCTTTAAACCAATGTTGACCGTTGTCATAAGTAATATTGCAACCACCATCATTGCCTGCCACCCAGTTACTATCACGCAAAGGATTAATCCATTCGCCATGCCAGTCGGGATGTGTGTTGGATTTATCAACTGCTTTGAAAGTTTTTCCTCCATCGCTGCTAAGCATTATATTAAATCCATTAATGATAACTTTATTTTCATTAACCGGAGAAACAGAAATTTTTCCGAAATAATATCCATAGGTATTATATAAATCCAATCCTTTTGCATTTACTTTTTTCCAGTTAATGCCGCCATCATCGCTCCGGTAAACTTCACATCCGATAACAGGTGTATTATACATTTCAGTATTGGCGTCGTTTAAATAATCATAAATAGAAGTTGGTTTTATTTTATCTGTCCGAACCAATTCTTTTACAGTTGAATCATTATATTTTTCATCAAAATCATTTTCAATAAAAAAAGTATCGAGCTTTTTATCATTAAGTGATAAAAATTTTTCTTTGGTAATATTTTTAAAATCTTCCATCACATATTTTGAAGTATCCACTTTTTTTGTTGCCGTATCCGGCCTGTGGTTTTGATTATCAACTGATGCATAAATAATCTGTGGATTACCGGCATATACAGCCACTCCTATTCTGCCGGTTCCATTATCCTGTGGAAAGCCACTGTGCATTTCCGGTAACTTTTTTCCAACTATCACCGCCATCTGTACTTTTATAAATAGCAGATGTATTGCCACTCTCTATAAAATTCCAGGCTCTTCTCTCACGGTGCCACATACACGCAAATAATTCATCCGGATTTTTTGGATTAATATCTATATCAATGGCACCGGTATTATCATCGACATATAAAGCCTGCTTCCACGTTTTGCCGCCATCGGTTGTTTTATAAACACCTCTTTCTTTATTAGCAGAATACAAATGACCGATTGCTGCAACCCAGGCAATATTTTTATTTTGAGGATGCAAAATTATTTTTCCAATATGCTGGCTTTCGGGAAGCCCAAGGTATTGCCATGTTCTCCCTGTATCTATACTTTTATAAATTCCAATTCCCGAATATGAAGACCTGCTGCTATTTGATTCGCCGGTGCCTACCCATATTTCGCCCTCATGCCAGTTAACGGCAATATCTCCTATACCAATTACATCTTCATGGTCAAAAACAGGAATAAAACTTTGACCATTATTTGTTGTGTGCCATAAGCCCCCGGTTGCATAAGCCACATAAAATTCCGTAGGGTCGTTGGGGTTTACATCTACATCCACTACCCTTCCACTCATTACAGATGGGCCAATATTCCTGAACTTAATATCTTTCAATAAAGATTGGCTTTGTAATAATTTTCTTTTAGCTAAACCGTTCAATCTATCAGAGCCTTTTGTTGGAGCTACCTGTGCGGATGTAAAACCAAAGGTTAAAATTGATATAAACAAAAAAACAATGAACTTAAAACCACATCTTAATTTGGTAAATTTGAACTTGAAAAACATCATTTAAAATTTTAAAGTATTATGATTTTAAAAAAGAACAAATTTATTTTGATAATTTTTGCCTTGTTGTTTTATTATTCATCCGATGCACAATATAAAACTTATACTTTATCTGTACATGGAGACACATTAAATGCCGTTGACAAGAGTGGATTGAAACAGGGAAAATGGGTAATACATGTAGATCCCTTAAGAGGAGAGGCTGGCTATGAAGAAGAAGGAATTTTTTTGAATGATAAAAAGGAAGGTATGTGGAGAACGTTCACTTTGCAGAGTGACCTTATAGCTATTGAAAATTATAAATTTGGAGGGAAAGACGGGCTCTGTCAATATTATACTCCGTTAGGCGAACTGTTGAGAGAAGAAAACTGGAGAGCCTACAACCCGGATGAACCCTATGATACTATTCCCGTTTACGGAACCGGCAGCAATGAAATTCTTAGCTATAAAATTGTAAAGGCTGAACAATACAGTGTTAAAAATGGTACCTGGACCTATTACGAGCCATCTACCGGCTTCATTTTAAAAACAGAAAATTATGACCGCGGCCATTTGCTTAGCGCACCAAAAACAGAATTGGTTAGCGATGAGCCAAAAGTTGTTACTAAACCTATTGAAGTGATTGAATACGAAAAAAAGAATAGCGGAAAAAAGAAAGTAAAAGTGAGAGACGGAGCGACGACAGGCAATTAATTATTCGTCTACCCCACTTTATAATAAAATAAAAAGCAGCATATCTAAAATATGCCGCTTTAACTAAATAAGGCTTTTCAAACAATAGAGTAAATAAAGTGGGAGTCTTAACAAGACTATTGGATTTAAAATTTTTTCAAGGAATATTACATTATATTAAGCAAAAATATTGCCAGAAATACAAAAAGTATCAAATCACTTATTACCAATATTTTACAAATTTTATTTATTAATATTTTTTAAGAAAAATCTATTAAAAGCGATGGAAAGAGCTATAAAAATGGCATTTCAACATTCTTTTTAATAAGCTTATTGAAGATCCATTGAAGAAATTATTTCTTTAATTTTTACTTCAAGTTTTTGATTAACAGATTCAAATTCTGCCGCATTTTTTAAAGGCATATTTACAGCGAAATAGAATTTTATTTTTGGTTCAGTTCCACTGGGTCTTGCAGAAATTTTGCTTCCATCTTCAGTAATAAACTGCAAAACATTACTCTTTGGAAGATCTATTTTTTTGCTTTCGCCGGTTTTTAAATTTTTCATTAGTTGCGCTTCATAATCATATAATTCAACAACAGCGCTTCCTGCAATTTCGTGCGGAGGATTATTTCTATATCCCTCCATCATATCAGCAATTTCTTTAGAGCCATTCATTCCTTTTTTTGTAATGGAAATAAGATCCTCCTTATAGAATCCATATTTCACATATAATTCAATTAATTTATTATAAAGGGTTTGACCGTTGTTCTTTTCAACAGCAGCAATCTCACTTATCATTGCTACAGCGCTTACCGCATCTTTATCGCGAACCTTGTCACCTACCATTAAACCAAAGCTCTCTTCACCACCCACAATATAATTTTCTTTACCTTCTTTTTCTTTGATCATTGCAGCTATCCATTTAAAACCGGTAAGTACATTATAACAGGAAATATTATTCTGTTTAGCAATTACATCAATCATGTCAGTAGTTACTATTGTTTTTATCACCATATCATTGGGCCTGGCAATGCCTTTATTTTTTCTTGCTTCAATTATATAATTAAAAACAAGCAGAGCCGTCTGGTTCCCATTCAATAAAACCCATTCACCGTTTTCATTTCTAACGCCGGCGCCTACACGATCTGCATCAGGATCAGTGCCCAGTAAAATATCTGCGCTAAGCTCTTTGGCCTTGTTTAAAGCAATACTCATGGTTGCTTTTTCTTCCGGGTTTGGATAGCCAACTGTTGGAAAATTTCCGTCCGGCTTTTGCTGTTCTTCAACAATATGAACATTATCAAATCCAAATGCTTTTAATGCCTGGGGCACCAGCATAATTCCTGAACCATGAATGGGAGTATATACAATTTTAAGATCATGCTGGGCTTTACATGCCGCAGGATTTACACTCAGGCTCTTCACCATTTCAATATATTTATCATCCATCTCTTTTCCTATAATAGTAATCTCATTTTCGTTCCCTTTCCATTTTACATCACTGAGGCTTTTAATTTTTTCAACTTCTGTAATTACATTCTCATCGTGAGGAGCTACCATTTGAGCACCATCATCCCAATAAGCCTTATAACCGTTATATTCTTTTGGATTATGAGAGGCAGTACATACTACACCACCCTGGCAGCCTAACGTACGTATCGCAAAACTCAACTCCGGCGTGGGCCGCAGTGATTCAAATAAAAATACTTTAATACCATTTGCCGCAAATATATTGGCGGTAATTTCAGCAAATTTCCGGCTGTTGTTCCGACTATCATGCGCAATAGCCACTTTCACTTCTTTAAAACATTGTTTCAAATAATTCGCATATCCCTGTGTTGCCATTCCAACAGTATAAGTATTCATCCTGTTTGGTTCCAACACCCATAATACCTCTAAGGCCACCGCGTACCAAATTCAAGGTCTTTATAAAAAGCATCTTCAAGCTGCCGATGGATCCTCTTTTTTCAGACGAAGTATTTCATTTTTGGTGGCTTCCTCATAATCTCCCGATAACCACTCATTAATTTTATTTTCAGTTTTTGCTTCCATTTCTTTTTTTTTACAATTTGAAGATATTCATTTTTGATTATTTGAAACCACCAATGTGCATTAAACGTATTTTTGTATGATGTATATTTTGCAAAGCTACAGGAAACAACTGCTGTTATCAATCTTGCTTGCTGCTGCTTTTTTTTCTTTTAATTCCGCCCATGCTCAATATAATTTCAAGCCCGATATTACTTTAAACAAGCTTGAAAGTTTCAGTGATACTTTTCAGCAATATAAAACCTATCCTTATAATAAAGGAAGAGTACGCCTTGTTGCTATTGCCAATGTAGTTGCCTACGGGGGATTACTTATAGCGCTTAATGCAGCATGGTATTCAAAGTATCCAAGGTCAGCATTTCATTTTTTTAATGACAATGCTGAATGGCTGCAAATGGATAAAGTAGGACATGCTTACAGTGCATACACGGAAAGCAGGGTAAGCATGGAAGCATGGCGCTGGGCGGGTTTGCCAAGAAACCAAAGAATATGGCTGGGCGGCTTAACCGGCGTTGCATATCAATCAATAATAGAAGTGCTCGATGGCTTTTCATCACAATATGGATTTAGTCCGGGTGATTTTGCTGCAAATATTTTTGGTTCAGGAATGTTTATTGCACAGGAATTTGCATGGGATGAGCAGAGAATAAGATTTAAATTTTCTTTTCACAGAAAAGACTATGGTGAAGCAGATTTGAATGCCAGAGCAGATAGCATTTTTGGCGAAACAACCATTGAAAGACTTATAAAAGATTACAATGCACAAACCTATTGGCTGAGCGCCAATATTCATTCTTTTTTTCCCGATACAAAACTTCCCAGGTGGCTGTCCTTGTCAATAGGTTATGGCGCTGAAGGAATGTTTGGCGCAAGAAGTAATGTAGCTATGGACGAAAATGGTAATGTAACTTTTGACCGTAGTGATATTAAAACGATACAGGCAATGGTACATTTCCCCTGATGTTGCTTTTTCAAAAATCAGGACTAATAAAAAAGGTCTGAAGATTTTATTTTTTGTATTAGATGCTTTCAAGTTTCCTGCACCCGCTCTTGAGTTTTCTAATGGAGGTGTTAAAGGACATTGGATAGTTTTTTAAAAACTAGCAACATTTATTGCCACAGATTACACGAATTTTCACGGATCAAATAAATTCAGAATTTTTATTCTAATCTTGCTCCCAATATTTTATTTCCTTTTGCTTCCACAATTATCCTTTCATCGGTTGCTGTTGAAATAGAAAGCCCAACATAATCAGGCGCTATAGGAAATTCTTTATGGCTCCTTTCAACCAAAACCAATGCCTGTATTTTCTTTGGATAAAAATCCATAAAAGGCTTGAGTGCATATAACAATGTTCTGCCGGTATTAGCAACATCGTCTATGATAATTATAACCGCATCATCAAAACTTTTATTTCCTTGTATTGATATATTTTTCGGATTTTTTTTGTCAATATCAATTTCAATTACCGAAATTTTTCCTTTAAAAACATCCTGCAATAATTCTTTAATAATATTGGCAATAATAAGCCCGCTGTCTTTTATACCCGCAAGAATAATTTCTTTTTCGCCAATATTTTTTTCAACAATTTCATAAGCCATTCGTTGTAATTTTTTACTGGCAGTATCTGCAGTAAGAATTAAATTATCAGAAGCCATATTCAATATTTTTTATGAAAATAAATAGTCCTTTACATTTGAACAATAAACAATTCAAACCATTAACTTAGCAACATATCTTTTTTATGGAAATCATGCAGCAAATTCTTTTTATTCTGTTAACGATTTGTGCTATCATATTATTTGCAAAAAAAGTTAAGGAAATATACAGCAATATTAATTTGGGGCGTAACGAAAATTTATCCAATAACAAAAGTGAACGTTGGAAAAATGTTCTGCTGCTGGCTTTAGGGCAAAAAAAAATGTTTCGTTATCCGTTTGTCGGTATAATGCATTTTGTAATTTATGCAGGGTTTATCATTATTAATATTGAAGTGTTGGAAATTGTGCTTGATGGCATTTTTGGAACACATCGAATGTTTGCAAACCCGTTGGGGGGCTTTTATACTTTTATAATTGATTTTTTTGAAATACTTGCCATTGGTGTTTTATCAGCGTGCGTTATTTTTTTAATGAGAAGAAATGTTCTGAAATTAAAACGTTTTATAACGCATGACCTGGATGGATGGCCACGAACAGATGCTAATTTAATTTTAATTACAGAAATTATTTTAATGAGTTTATTTCTTAACGATGAACTCGGCAGACAGAGCGTTGCAATTACAGGGGAATTCGCATTATGCTGATCATGGCAATTTTATTTTATCCGGTTTTACTTGTCATCTTCTCTGCAACATTTATCTTCATCATCACTAATTAGCAATCGAACGAACCTGCTGGTGGCTGCACATTACCGGCATTTTTGCATTCTTAAATTATTTGCCTTACAGCAAACATTTTCACATCTTACTTGCTTTTCCGAATGCTTATTACCTACCGTTGGAGCCGAAAGGCAAAATGGAAAATATGGAAAGCGTACAAAAGGAAGTTTAATATATGTTTAACCTGAACTGCGCAGCTAACTGCCTAACGGCGAGGCGCAAACGCCAAATCCGATAGCTATCGGATTTGGCGCTAAAGATATTTTCGATTTAAGCTGGAAAAATTTATTAGATGCATATTCCTGCACAGAATGCGGAAGATGCACTGCAGCATGCCCGGCAAATCATAACGGGAAGATTATTATCCCACGAAAAATTATGATGGATACAAGAGACAGAATGGAGGAAGTTAGAAAAAATATTAAAGCCAACGGAAGTTTTAAAGATGATGGAAAAAACTTTTGCATAATTATATTTCTGCAGAAGAATTAAGAGCCTGTACATCCTGCAATGCATGCGTGGAAGAATGCCCCGTAAGTATTAACCCGCTCGATATTATTTTTGAATTGCGCCGCTCATTAATAATGGAAGAAAGCAACGCACCCACGAATGGAATACAATGTTCAGCAACATAGAAAATAATTTTGCGCCCTGGAAATTCAGCCCCGATGAAAGAGATAAATGGACGGAATAAACAAATCTTTTTTACAATGGCCGCCGCATGCCAGATATCCCAATGCACTTTGCCTTTGCTGCATATCTGCACTCGCGTAAGGATTAATATTGGTTACTCAATTCCTTTAAAATTCAATCTTCATTTGCCGTGAAAAGAATTAAAAATATCAATTGACCTTTATTATTTTCTGTGTATACTGGTTATTATTCACCAATAATTTTACAATGTATATTCCCTGTGCCTCTTTGGCTAAGTTTAATGGTATTGAATAAGTGCCTCTTTCTATGTTGCCTTTATTGATAGATTGAACAATATATCCATTTATAGATAAAATCTGCATAGAAACATTTGCTGCATTATTTAACTGCAACTGCACCCAGCTTTGCTCACCTGCAGGGTTACCCATTATACTCCAGTTAAATTTTGAATAATCAAGTTTAATTATTGTTGAATAAGAAAAATGCCCGTCAAAATCAATTTGCTTTAAACGATAATGTAGTTGAAGCCGCTTAATACTTTTGCATCAGTATAATTGTAAGTGTTTATAATAGACGATGTACCCGCCCCTGTTACAAAACCAATATCATTAAAGGTATGCCCATCAGAACTTTTCTGAATCTGAAAACCTCTGTTATTAATTTCCGTAGCTGTACGCCAGGTAAGCTGAGCCTCATTATCAATTAATTTTCCGTCGAAATTCAGGAAGGTAACAGGCAAGTTACCTTGTGTAACCGAATTGGAAAGTGAATAGTCACTAAACAATGCCGGGTTATTATTATTGTTGACTTTTATATAATACGTTCCTGCAGCAAGCGTTGGAAAATATAAACTATCTACGGCGGGATTCCCACAGCATGATCATATACTTCAACAGATCTCAGTTGGGTTACTCCGTCACTGCTGAAAAAAGAAACTCTTGTATCTAAAAAGTTGTTACTGTAAATGCTACCTCTTGATGAGCTTAAATAAATATATAAAGGACCGGTAGTTGGGTTTGCTAATTTATACCAGTCTGTAGTATCTCTTTGGTTGTTGTAGTAATATCCTGAATGCCCTTTGGTAACACTGTTTAATGGAAAAGTAATTGCCGTAGCTGCCGTACCGTTGGGTTCAACATCGCTATTAAATGACGGCAAGAACAGGCTGTCCCAAATTGTGTAATCTGCAAAATCAGAAGTAACGCGGGATTTCAATTTTATGTAATAAGTGCCGGGTGCAAGCCCGTCAGTAGTAATAAATTTTGTCGTGGGGTTTCCAGCGCCATCATATACTTCAACACTTCCTAATGATGTGGTGCCATCATTATCATAAAGAGTCGTATCAACATCAAGAAAATTATTACTGTAAATGCTGCCTCTTTTAGTTGCCAGGTACACACGTAACAGGCCATCGGCCGTAGTAGTACTTTATACCAGTCTGTAGTGTCTCGCTGGTTATTATAATAGTAACCCACATGCCCGGTTTTGCTGCCCTTAAGCGGTAAGACAATTGCAGTTGCCTTGGTACCGTTAGGTTCAATATCATTAGCAAGCGGCGGGGTAAAGAGGCTATCCGAAATTGTGTAATTTTCAAAATCAGCACTATTCCGGGACTGTACTTTTACATAATAAGTGCCGGGTTCAAGCCCGTCGGCTGTTATCGAATCTTTTGCAGGGCCTCCGAGATTGAAATCATATACCTGAACAAATCCCAATGCTGTGGTGCCATCATTATCATAAAGTGTCAGGTTAATATCCATAAAATTATTGCTATAAATGCTGCCTCTTTCAGTTGCCAGATATATTTTTAACAGGCCATCGGCAGTAGTGGTTACCTTATACCAGTCTGCAGTATCACGCTGGTTATTATAATAGTAACCCACATGCCCTGTTTTGCTGCCGTTAAAAGGTAAAACAATTGCAGTGGCAGCAGCACCATTTGGTTCAGTATCATTTGCAAGAGATGTTGTAAATAAGCTATCAGAAAGAGTATAATTTCCGAAATCATTACCTGAATGGGGACTAATTTTTACGTGATAAATTCCGGACGAAAGACCATCAGTATTAAAGGTAACAGTAGAATTGTCAAATGATTGTTGGGTAGCTGATAAAGCTGTAGTGGCCATCATTATCATACAAAGTAACATCAAGGTCAGCGGGGCTTACTGTTTTAAAAGTAAGCCGGAGTAAGCCATCTGCATTTGTAGTTACATCCCATACATCAACAGTACTAACGCCTAAAACTCCAGTCACACTACCATTCAATGGCAAGAGGCCTCCTGGGTATTTACATTTAATGCGATTGCAAAAAGGAGATAAGTAAATAATGCAGGTAAAATTTTCTTTTTCATTTGAAATTGTGTTTATAGATAATAACTTTTGAATTGTAAAATTGTGATGTATCATATCTTTCTGCAATAATACATATCAGCTCTTTTTAAATTTTCATTCAGTCCGGCAGACCTTTCTTTCACTTCTTTTTCTCTACATTTAGGTTATAGCGTTAACTTGTATTATGATTTCTACTAACTGCAGAAGGCTATTTCTTTTTGTATTATTTTTTTCTGCTTCGGATTTGTCCGCCCAGCTATCAAGGTTAGACAGCTTAAAAAACAATATTGCCGTTTCATCTTCTTCAAGCAACAGGCTCAGCGCAACGCTGGCGTTCTGTGACGAATGGGAATCTTTTAGCGCTGATACTTTGTACAAATATGCTTCGCTTGCAAAAAAAAATGCTGCAGAAGAAAAAGAACAATAATGCTTTGGCGCTAAGTGATTATTACATCGCTGCCTATTTGTTTCAAAAAAACAAACTTGATACTGCTCTTAAAGTGATTGATGGCGTAATTGTGCGATCTCAAAAAATAGCCGGTTACAGTAACGCCTATGCAAAGTTTTGGCTGCTAAGAGCAAACATATTGATGAGGACATCCAATTATGGAGAAGTGCTTAAACAAGACCTTCATTTATTAACGCTCGCCGAAGAAAATCATGACAGTGTTGCGATGATACGGTTTAATACAAGCATTGGCAATGTAAACCTGCGTTTAAAAAAATTGATGAAGCTTTAAAATGGCATTATAAAGCAATAACCTTAATGCAAACGAATGCACTTAAAGCTACATGCAGTTTTGTTTATATAAATCTTGCCGTTGCTTATCATCATTTATATACAGAAAATAAAACAAAAGAAAATGAAGATTCAGTAGTAGTGACTAACCTGGAAAAAGCGATTAAATATTCCCGTGAAGGTGGTACGCTTACTAACCTTGCAAACAGTTTAAGTTTGTATGGAGAGATACTGGCTGAATACAAAACGTTCCGCCGGCTTAAAGCGGCGATTACGGAAGCCTACTATCAGGAAAAAGATCGGCGATGTTTTTTATGTGATAAGTGATATGATAGCGCTTTCTTCCATTTACGAATACAATGACAATGCTAAAGCTATAGCAATTAATTTGCAGGCCCTTGATCTTGCAAAAGCGAATGGAAGTGA
>CAWBII010000009.1:0-11710 GCA_963788795.1 uncultured Chitinophagaceae bacterium | reverse complement strand
TAATATAATGTCGGGCCAATAAGCAAACACCGTTGACCAATCGAAACTCGGCATGTTTGAAATAGTATTACTATCAATTTTTATGTCATGAAGAACTCCTGGTATCAAAGCCACTGACCTGGCAATTTTACCCGCGCCATTAATTGCATTTCCTGTAAACGTGATGTCAGACGTTCCCCAATCAAGAATAGATACCGAGGGGTATAGCACCCCGAGTACCGATTCGCCTACATTGGTGAATGTATTTCCCGTGGCTGTATAATAACCTCCAGAGTTACTGTGTGTGATAGCGCCTTCGCTATGTCCCCCAACTGAATTTGGTACTTCATTTGAATTTTCAATTACATTATCAGAAAAATACGAATGAATTTCATCTTCGCTCCACGTTACTCTATCTGCAGAGGTATGAAAAGCGCTACCATTTAAATTATAGAATTTGCAGTACCTTATATCTGCATTGTGGCCAACTATAGTCTCAGCCGGGCTATTTATAAAAATACAATATCTGTATTTCGTAGTATTTTTAGTTACTGCCAAAATAGCTGAATTAGTACGCCATGATTTGGAACCTGTATTATTATCCCTGTTGCCATCGAAAACTAAATTAGTAAAAGTACAACCTACGAATCGATACGAATTCGATCCTACTATCCAAAAGAAAATTATATTCTTAAACAATGTACTACCTGAAGGAAATGATGTGGCACTATCGCCTGTACTTCCTATATTATTACCAAGAAAAAGGCTATCCCCGCATACCCTATTTACGACATCTACACCGTATTATTGATATCTGCAGCGCCAAACGTAACAAAAATCCTGTCTATGGGAATAATTCCAGCAGTATTATTGAGTATAAGAACGGAAGAAGATTCATTTGCAGCCTCTTTTAAAGTATAAGTAATCTGATCTTCTCTTTTCAAAACGGCAGGGCCATAGAAATTGATGGCTTTATATATTATTGGAGTATGATTAAAAATATATGTTTTATTGGTAAATATCAGGTTGGAGTAATTAGGAACACTATCACAAGCCGCCATAATAGTTTCATAATCTGTCATACCAGTTTTTCTAAAGTTTTCTACATAATAATTTTGTCCGCCAGGTACAACGTCAACTTTTTTATTGCAGGATAAGAATAAAGTAATTAAGAAAAGAAAAGCTATTTTCCTCATGATAAAATTATTTTCAAATTCCTAAGAATTTTGAATAAAGACCACGATTTGATTTTTTATTAGATTTGAATCTCGATTTGGGCCTAAATTTAATTTAATAATATTTTTCGGATACATATATTTATCACAAAGCCAACAAGGCATACCTACCTTTTACCTTTTACAGTGTTCTTACCCATTACAAATTTGCACTTGGCGGTACTCTCTCTATCAAAGGCGTTTTAAGCAAAAATATTATACCTTCGCAAACAATTTTTACTCCCCCTTTTTATCTATATAAAACATATATTAAAAGAAGAAATTAATGAAAATGGTCAAAACAGTATTACTCGTTTTGTTTATAACTCTTTTTTGTTCTGACAGCTTGCATGCTCAAAGCAGTTTATTCGATCTTAAAGATTTAAGCAATATTCAGGTAGATGATTATAGTGACGATGAAATTTCTTCAATGCTAAACAAAGCTTCAGAATCTGGTATTTCACAAACTCAACTATTAAATTTACTCGCCTCGAGGGGTCTTCCTGCTGATCAAATCAATGAATTACGTTACCGATTTAATTTTACAAGCACCGAGAGACCACTTAACAAAAATAATTTGTCTGATAATATAGAAAACGATTCCCTAAAAATAAGACATCCCTATGATACTTCTAAGTCTCGTTTGCCCTTGCAAAAATTTAAAAATGACGAATTAATTTTTAGCTCCGAGCTTTTTACAACTAACAGTATGGTCTTTGAACCCAACTTACATATCTCTACACCGGCAGGATATATTTTAGGCCCTGACGATGAAATTATAGTTTATGTTTATGGATATAGTGAAAAAAAATATACACTTACGGTAAATGAACAGGGTGAAATTTACATTCCAAATGTAGGGCCAATATTCGTACAGTGGCTTGAGTATGGAACAGGCAGGTGATAAAATAAAATCCAAACTTTCATCGACAATTTACAGAGCTATAAAGACCGGGCAAACCAAGGTACAAATTACTCTTGGAAAAATAAGAAGTATACGCGTAACAGTAATAGGCCAGGCTAAAAAACCAGGAACATTTACTGTCTCATCATTAACAACCTTATTTAATTTGCTTTATTTATGTGGCGGCCCCACTTCAATGGGGAAGCTATCTGGCACATCTGAGTTATCCACTCCAGTAATATTAAAAGAACTGCCGATCTGTATGATTTTTTAGTTAATGGGAATCAACAGGATAATATTATGTTGCAGGAAGGTGATGTAATAAGGATACCTTATTATAAAATTCAGGTGTCAATCTTGGGCAAATGTCAAAAGAGAAGGCAAGTTCGAAATGCTGGATACTGAATCGTTTAGTGATCTCCTTACCTATTGCGGTGGTTTTACTGACGCGGCTTATAGAGGTGCTGTAACTGTAGTTAGAGTTACTGACTCCGAAAAAAGATCATTGACGTTGAGTCATCTCAGTATAAGAATTTTAAACCAAACGGTAGTGATGAATATATTGTGAGGAAGTTACAGGATATATTTTCTAACCGAGTCGTGATTTCCGGTTCTATAAACAGGCCGGGCTTATCAGTTAAGCCCCGATATTACAGTTAAAGATCTGATAGATAAAGCTGGTGGTCTCATACAGGATGCCTATACAAAAAGAGCGACTATTTTCAGATACCTAAACAATAATACGCCAACAACTTTTTCAATAGATCTTGATTCGGTTTTACAACTTAATCAGACAATCTTTCTAAGAAAGGATGATTCATTATATGTTCATTCCATCTTTGAATATAATGATAAAAATTATATAACGGTAGATGGAAATGTAAGAAAACCTGGGCAAATTCCATGGCGTGAAAATTTTAGTCTAAATGACCTGCTATTGTCTGTTGGCGGATTAACAGAATCGGGAGATTCATCCAATATAGAAATTTCCAGAAGAATAAAAGCGTAAATGTAAACCATGCGATTGACAATGAAAGTACTGTTTTTAATATTGATCTTAACAATAGTAATCAATTGCAAAATAGTATTAACTTGCAGCCTTTTGATATTGTAATTGTTAAGAGTCTTCCGGGTTATACTCAACAAAGGACAGTTTTAGTTCAGGGAGAAGTAAAAAGCTCAGGAAGGTACGGCCTCATAAATAGCAGAGAACGAATCAGTGATATTATACAAAGAGCTGGCGGATTTAAGGCATCTGCCGATAGTAATTCTATTACGATAAGAAGAAGTACAAAATCAAATTTAACCAGGTGGCGTAAAAGGAGGAACTTTTTCAAAGAATTTTGGATATTAACCAGGATAGTCTTGCTCAAAATAAAGTGCCTGCAAGAAGAATTATATAAATCCTATGATTTAATAAGTGTTGATTTAGGAACAGCTTTAGCTCATCCGGAAAGCCCGGAGAATTTAACTCTTGATGATGGTGATGTTCTCACAATTAATAGAAGCACAAATTTAGTTCGGATTTCCGGGGAAGTTTATTTCCCTACCATTGTGGCATATAGAGCAAATAAAAATCTTAAATATTATGTCCAGCAGGCAGGCAATTTTACAGCTCACGCACGTAAAACAGGAGCTTTAGTTATTTATCCGGATGCAATAATATCAGTAAAACATTTTTTATGCTTTAAATCCTATCCATCCGTTACACCGCGATCAGAAATTTATGTACCGCAAAAAGAAAAAAACAATCGTACAAGGCTTAGTATAACTGAACTCGCACTGCTAATATCATCATTGGGCATTTTGGTAAATGTGATAAAACTATAACTGTCAAAAATAATATTAATAATATATGGCTTTAGAGGAAAATAATATTATTCAACATGTTGAAAATGTAAAGCCTCCTTTTAAAAAGAGTTTGGATGCTATGATAAAAAACATTCTGAGAGTTTGGTGGTTATTTCTAATTGTAGGATTATTGGCAGGAATCGCGGGAATTATTTATGCCAGTAAACAGAAAATAACATATAAAAGCCACCTTACATTTGCCTTAGATGACGATGGCGGAAGTAGTGGAATTGGTAATTTTATGAGCCTGGCTTCACAATTTGGTATAAGTTTAGGTAATGGAAAAGATATTTTTGCGGGAGACAATATTCTGGATATAATGAAAAGTCGGCGCATGGTGGAACGGGGTACTTTTATCTGCAGATACTTTTCATAACCACCCATATACACTTATTGAATATTTTTTGAATTTAATGGACAGACGTATGAATCGAACTATTAATAAAATACATTTTCCCATAAATCAATCAAGATCTGGTTTTTCATACCAACAGGATAGTTTGCTTTTTAGCGTTTACAGTGAATTTGCAAATAATAATATAATTGCGCAAAGACCCGATCGCAAATTGAGTATTTACGAAGTAACTGTAACATCACCTGATGAAAAATTTACAAAGGACTTTACAGATAGAATTGTAGCAGAAACAAATAATTTTTATATAGAAATAAGAACAAAAAAAGCAAAAGAAACCTTGAATATCCTTGAAGAGCGGGCAGCCAATATGAAAGGTAATCTTAATTCAAGCATATCGAACAGGGCTGCTATACAGGATGTAAATGTAAATCCCGCATTTTCTGCTGCCCAGGTACCCATACTAAAGCAACAAACTAATATCCAGGTTTACAGTGCTGCCTATGGTGAAATGTTTAAAAACCTCGAGATAGCTCGTTTTCAATACCTGAATGAAATACCTTTAATGCAGATTATCGATGCCGCAGATTATCCAATGCAAAAAGCTAAAGTAGGAAAGTTAAAAACCGGTATAATGTTTTCTCTTTTATCATGCCTGCTACTCCTTTTTATTTTTTGGTTTATACGGATATTAAAAATCAGCAGATTAAGGACGCCGAAATAACTTTGCTAACAAATTTCTTTTAAAAAATTTATTTAAAAATGAGAATATTAATACCTGTATTAGGATTTGGTCATTTTGGGGGGTTTCGGGTATTGTCGAAAATCGCGGATGAATTAATAAAACTAGGCCACTGTGTAAAATTTTTAAGTCCAGATACAAGCAAAGAACCATATTTTCCAACCTCTGCAGCCATTTTATGGGTAGATAAAAATGGGAATGTTGGAAATTTTAAAAATACCCTTAATAGGAAAAAAGCAACTGCTTTTTCAAATCAAAAGCAATTAACCAAGGCTTTTCTAAAGTTAGACCCATCTTCTTATGATATTATTATTGCCAATCATTCTTTAACTACCATTCCAATTAAAATTGCAGGTTTAGCACATAAAACTTTGTATTATGTTCAGGGATATGAATCGGATTTTTATAAAATGAATAAAGGTTTTAAAAATAAAATACTTGGAATTCTATCTGCTTCAAGTTATAAAATGAATTTATTCACAGTCGTAAATGCTGATGTTTATTTAAAATTTAAAAAATTAAAAGCTTCCAGGGTATTATATCCTGGAGTTGATTTTTCTAATTTCTTCCCTCAAAACATTCCGAAAAAAAAAGAAGGCGAAATCATAATCGGCACGATTGGAAGACTGGAACGACAAAAAGGTACACAGTATGTGTTGAAAGCATTTATTGAACTAAAAAAGAAATTTCCGGGAATCAGATTACATATAGCTTTTGGAAATGCCGATGATTTTTCAGAGCATGATGATGTGTATTGTTTTCATCCTCATGGAGATAAAGCTTTAGGTGAATATTATAGAGGTTTGGATTTCTATTTTTGCGGAGCCTTTTCACAATTAGGAGCTTTCCATTATCCGGTGGTGGAAGCAATGAGTTGTGGAGTTTCTGTTTTAACAACCGAATATTATCCGGCAAATAATAACAATGCATGGATAGTAAGGCCAAAAAACATTGAAGATCTCATAAGAGGTTTTGAGATAGCTTATAAAAATGTTGAATTAAGAAAGAAAAAGATTCAACAGGCCTTAATAGATGTTCAGCAATTTGACTGGCAATTGGTTGGGCAGAAACTAAATGTTTACATAAAAGAATTAAGTGATACAGATTTTAAAATGAAATAATTTTCAAAATGGTATTTTATTAATGCTTATATATTTTATTTACTTTATTTTCCTTTCTGTTTTAGCAGTTGAGTATGAATTAAATCAATTTAAAAGCAATGAACTGCTGATTTTTATTGGTATATCATTAGCTTTATTAGCTGGATTCAGAGGTGAAGAAGTTTCCAGAGATTACTTGCCATATCAATTTGCTTTTGATAACATTAACGACTTTGTAAGGGATGAATCAGGAATTTATTTCGGAGTTTTTGAGCCTGGATTTATTGGGGTAGTGCTTTTATTAAAAGTCTTTTTTGTACAAAATTATGGATTGGCTATTATGCTCTTTTTTGCCATTACGAGTGTTGCAATGAAAATATTTATTTTTGACCGGTTTTCTATTAATCCATATCTTGTTATTTTGCTTTATTTCTCACATTATTTTATTATTCAGGAAATGACGCAAATTCGCATTGGTTTTGCTTCTGCTATTTTTTTTGTGTCACTTATTTTTTATTTTAAAAATAATTACAAAGCTTACACGGCAATGATTTTGCTGGCAACACTTTTTCACTATTCTGCTTTAGTTTATTTAATCTTATTGTTAATAAATAAGAAGAATTTTAATGTTCATTTTTATAGCGGATTACTTATACTTTCTTTTGTTTTTGGATTTCTAAAACTCCCTTTATTTTATTCTATTGGAAATTTATTTTCTTCTGTTGATGATATAGGTAAGTTAGGAACTTATAGTAATATTATTCAATATGACACGAATGATGATATAAAAGTTTTTAACGTAATTAATCTTGTCAGAATATTTAGCTCAATTTATTTAATGTTCATGATTCCTAAAACAGAATTTTTAAAAGATCAACGACTTACATTTTTTTTAAAATGCAATATTATTTCAATTTTTACACTTTCTTTATTTTCAGGAATACCTTTAATAGCTTTTCGATTAAGTGACCTTTTTGCCATATTAGCTGTTTTTAATTATACTTACTTAGTTAAATATTTGCCTTTTTCTAAATTTAATATTTGGTTTGTAATATTTATTGCAGGGTTATTATTTTATCAGAACCTTATATATGGGGGTTTATTGGGTCCTTACGAAGTGATAAAAATAAAGTAAAGTATATGTAATAAATGTTTAACTAATAGAACGTTAACTTGTCTCCATCCCATAACTATTATTTTAACAATCAGCAAGTACATTTTATAAAAAACATAGATAATGGAATTAAGTAGCAATCGAAAAGAATTAATTAATAAAGCTTACAAAGAATCTATCTCAATTACTCACAGGCATATGCTTGCGGTAATAAATACCTTATTAACATATGAAAATTCACTAAAGGAAAAAGAAACTATTGTCATATTAGATGCAGGGTGCGGAAATGGAATAATGGTATATTATCTTAATAAATATCTTCCACTTTTTAATACTGAAAAAAAATTTCTACTCTATGGCTATGATCTTATAGATCATGGGGTACAAGAAGCAGGATATGCAAAAAAAACATTTTCATATTTATATGATAATGCTCCCGAAACCGATTGGTCTGATAGAATCAAATTGATTAAATCAGATGATGCATGGCCATTTAAAAACGAATCATTTGATTTTGTAATCTCTAATCAAGTATTAGAACATGTATGGAATCATGATCAATTTTTTAAAGAGCAAAGCAGGGTATTAAATACAAGGGGATTTTCACATCATATTTTTCCGGTTAAAGAAGTAATTATAGACGGTCATATCTTTTTGCCTAAAGTACATAAGTTACATAGTTGGGATGCAATTTACCGTAAGGTAAAATTTTATTCAGCCATTGGCTTAGGAGTTTATGGAAAACAGAAGAAAGAATATAATTATAGTGTAGATTATTTCTCAAGGGTATGGGCAGATAAAATATACCATTTTTGTAACTATCAATATTATGCAGAGTTATCAAGGGTTGCCAAAAACAACCATCTTTGTTTAACTACCAGATTCACTTTTCAATATTACTCAAGAAAACTAAAAGAAAAATTACGATTTAAGCCGGACTTTATTTATAAAAACAGCCCGTCATCAAAAATAATTTTCTATTTCTTAAAATATATTTCAGGTGTTTCTATTGTTTTATATAAAGGAGAATATTCTAAATATTAAAAAATTATTTGACTTAAATTTTTCAGATACAAACAATTCTTTTAAATTATTCAATGTAATAATCCAATCATAAAATAAATGATAGATATAGTTATAGTTAACTGGAACAGTAAAGAGTACGTTTTAAAATGCATACAGTCTATCATTACAAATTATAATGAACAATATATAAGTAGAATAATTATAATAGATAATAATTCATTTGATAATTCTCTTTCTCTATTACCAAAACATCCAAAGATTACAATTATTCAGAACAATGAAAACCGGGGATTTGCTAAGGCATGCAATCAGGGGTTTAAGCTTTGCAAAGCATCTTATACTTTATTATTAAATCCTGATACTCAATTATTAAAAAATACATTACAGGAATGTATCAATTGTATAGAAGAAATTGATGCTTTTGATATTATGGGTGTTACACTATTAAATGATGAAGGCAAGGTTACTTATAGTTGTGCAAGATTCCCTTCTCCAATCCGTTATTTTTACGATGCATTTGGTTTATCTAAAATAGTTCCTAAGGTTTTTACCCCAGCTCTTTTAATGAATGATTGGAATCATAAAACTAGCAGATATGTTGACCAGGTAATGGGAGCATTTATGTTCATGCGGACTTCTATATTTGAAAAAGTAGGCTTTTTTGACGAACAATTTTTTGTCTATTATGAAGAACTTGATTTTTCAAAAAGACTCGCAGAAAAAGGAGGAAAAACTTATTTTAATTCTAAAATTTGCGCTATACATAGTGGGAAAGGAACTACTAATTCTATAAAAGCATTAAGGTTATTTTTGAATTTGCGAAGTAGGTTACAATATGCCAAAAAACATTTCCGTATTTTGGGTTATACTTCTATTTGGCTTTGCACTTATTGTATTGAGCCTTTTACAAGAGTTATATTTTTATTACTAAAAGGGAATTTTAGAGAAATAAAAAATGTTTTCAAAGCCTATGGCCTTTTGATAAGAAACAATAAGAAATAAACTTACCACGCTGATTTCAATTTAAATTGTATCAAATCCATAAATTATTCAACTCCTATTGTAATTGTAAATCGCGCTTTTAGAATTATTAATCTTAACTATGTTTAGATCAACCAGAATTTTTTTACAAAGTTTTCCATTGCATGTCATTGCATGGAAAGCTATCTGCAAAGTTTTCAGAATTAAAATCCCAAAACACGATAAATGGCTGAATCATTTTAAAAATAAATATGGGATTGAGATTGGTGGCCCCAGTGGGATGTTTGGTGTAAATAGTTATTTTCCATTGTATGCAATAGCCAAAGAAATAGATGGAGTAAATTTCAGTAATTTGACCGTATGGGAAGGTGCTTTAAGAGAAGGCCGCAACTATAAGTATTTTAATAAAACCGGTTACCAACATATTTCTGAAGGAGATAACCTAATAAATATAAAAAATGAAACTTATGATTTTGTCTTAAGTTGTAACAATCTTGAACACATGGCTAATCCGCTAAAAGCAATTTTTGAATGGAAAAGAATTTTAAAGAAAGATGGAGTAATGTTATTGGTGTTGCCAAATAAGGAAGTCAATTTTGATCATAAGAGGCCATTTACCACTATAGAGCATTTAATAAACGATTATAATAATAAAACAAGTGAAGATGATATGACTCACTTAAATGAAGTATTACAACTGCATGATCTAACAAGAGATCCCCAGGCTAAACTTTACAAAAATTTTGTAGCAAGGTGTAATGATAATTTAAAAAAACGGTGCATGCACCATCATGTGTTTAATCAAAATGTGTTGAAGGAAATGATTGAACTTTGCGGTTTAAAAGTACTACTGCAACATAGTAGTTACACAGATCATTTTATTTTAGCGACTAACCAAATCAAGCCGTAAACATCCAGATTTGTATCAGCCAATTTTAGTTTTACCCGTTTCAGCTACTAATCTTTTCAAAAATTTCATTCCATATCACGTCAAGTGTATCATCAGAATAATTATTTCGCACAAAATCCAAATTCTTTTTTGCAAGTGCAGCCCTTTCCTCTGCTTTCATTTCTTTTACCTGGCGAATCCTGGCTATCCATTCATCATCTGACGAACAATATAAATTTTCTCCAGCACTATTCATCAATTCGGTATAAGCGGGGGTATCAGATACAATTGTTGGTATTCCCGAAAACCAGAAAGAAATTAATTTATTGGCTGGTTTATGCCAGCCAAAAAGATTTTTTTTATTTAAAGGAATAATTCCGCAATCGCATTGGCTAAATACTTTGCTGTTATTATTTAAATCCCATTTATGATATATTATATCAATGTGTAATTTCTTTAATATTTTATCTACGTTGTTATGAACCAGCTTTCCGTACTTTGGATATTTTTCGTTTGTAATAACATGCAATTCGCAAAAAGGACTTAATCTTTTAAATAATTTTTTAAAGGACAAAAAGTGCGGCAGCACGGCACCTTGTCCTTCCCACACTAATTTAATTTTGCCATTTATTGAAAAATCATTTTTAACGCACTTGTATTCATTTTCCAAATAGTCGAGAGTTACTATTACATTTTTATTCCATTGGTCTATAATCTTTTTGAGTTCAGTACTTGAACAAAGAACGAGGTCAGCAATCTTTAACCACTTTTTGATAAGTTTTTTATAATTAAAATAAAGTGAAGTTTCTTTTCCAAATATATAGCATCCTATACCCTTAAATAAAGTATTAAAGATATTTGAAGAGAAAATTAAGCTATCAACCATTTCAAAAATAAACTTAGTTTTTGGATGTTTCTTTTTATAAATAATCCACCCGCTTAAATTAGAAGAAGCCGTTAATAAAATAATATCATACGGTTTATTTTTGTCAGCTACTTCAAATGGAACATTATTTCTTTTTGCAAAATAGGGAAACCTGCGCCGGTCACCTGGTTGTGATAAATCAGGTAAATAAGGAACGTATCCTATTTTCAATTTCTTAAACTCCATATTTTCAACTCTAAATTATTAAGCAAAGTTTAATTCGGATATACCGTATTGCAGAATTTGTCAAATATATGAAGGAAACAATTATACAAAATTAGAATACTAACGTAAACTTCGATCAGTAATCTGTGGCAGACTTGCAGCCAATTAGTTGGATACCTGAAAAGTTATGAAACAGAAATTCGCTATTTCTTTATTTGCAAAATAAGCGTTCATATTAAAGAAGATTTTATACCTGGGCTATAAACCTTAATATTTGCAGATATTTGAAGGGGCAATTTTTTTTCTTTCTGAAAGAATTTCAAATATTTCAGGAATGCTACCTTTTTTGTTTAAAGAAACAAATAAATATACATACTAAAAAAAATTTAAGCGGATATGACTTCATTCCAATATCATAAAAAATGATATTATTTCTTGAGTCTTGAAAAAATTGCAAACCAAACTGCA
>CAWBII010000008.1:0-8202 GCA_963788795.1 uncultured Chitinophagaceae bacterium | reverse complement strand
TCCTCTAAATTTTTCCAGGTTGATTTTACTTATATAGTAATCATCCCAAAGCGTTTTAAAATTCTCATCAGCCAGGTAAAGCTTCTTTATGGTATCCACGTGTTCGGCAAATGGAATAATATTTAGCGCACGCATTGGCATAGGTGATGCTTATTGTTGTGTCAAACTAAAATTAAAAATACTATTACCGGAAAGGATAATCCCACCAAAAGGGGTTATTAACGGGTTAAACGCAAACTGCAACACATAAGCAATATTTGATGCTCTTTTAATATTCAGATGAATCTTTAAACCCGGCTTTAATATTGCTATTCCCGCATTTTTTAGCAAATGATATGGTACGCTGGCTGACTTTTTGCTGGTATTATATTATGTGTTTATATATTTTATACCACTTTTAAACAACAGATGGTTTTATTGAATATACTTACCAGGATTTTATTTTGATGAGTTAATTTATTAAAGGTTAAACGAAGGGTGTTTACGGTTAAATGAAGGGTTCAACTAAAATATTTTTATACCTTTAAACAGTAGGAGCTAAATGTCAGCCTTACGGGTTTTATAAATCCAGTCCTTGCAATTTTTTTTGCTAACCAATACTTCGGACTATGGATGATATACATACTTTTTCATTAGAAGAAATTGCGCTCCAGGAGCAAAAGATATTGAATTTTTCAGTATTCAGAAATTCTCCAACACTTAGTAAATTTCTTAAATTCATTATTTCAGAAACAGTTCATGAAAAATGTGAACGTATAAAAGAATATAGTATTGCAATACATGTACTTAACCGCCCGGCTAATTTCAACTCGCATGATGATGCAGTGGTGCGTATTCATGCCGGCCGGCTTAGAAGGGCATTGGATGAATATTATTTTACAGAAGGCAAAAATGATGCGATAGTTATCCAGGTTCCTAAAGGATGTTATATACCTCAATTTATTTCAGCAGCAAAAAATACCATACCGGCATCTTTGCCTCAGCCGAACGTTAATCCCTTAGTGGCCTTGTTTCCCTTCAAAATAATATCGCAAACGCTAAACATTAATGAGTTTGCTGTAATGCTTGCTGAGGAACTTAGTGCGGAACTTTCCAGGTTTCAGGGGCTTTCAGTAATAAATTATTATTCCACGGAGATGCTTTCAAAAATTGAAAAAAATATAATTGAAGCAGCAAGATCAATAAATGCAGATTATATCATATCAGGCAATATATTGTGTGATGATGGGAAGGCCCACATCCGGATAAATACTATAAACGCAGCGACCGGTGAAGTGATAATGACCAAATTATTTGAAAAAGATGCACTATTTACCACACTACTTGAAATTCAGGAGGAAATTGTTGAGGAAGTAAACAGTATGCTCGGTGACTATTTTGGTTTTCCATTTAAGAAAAAAGCAAGGGCAGTCCCGCTTAAAATTTCCATTGCCCGGACACAGGTATCATAAAAGGATTACAATTATTATTCATTGTGTCGGGTGGGATATCCGCCAATCAAGAGGTCAATCCAGTTTATCAATCACTCACTTTTATTCGCTCCTTTTGCCCACGCCCATGCAGCCACACGCCAACCATCCACCGTTTTCCGCAACGCGACCGTAAAAACTGCTCCAGACTGCACCACCTTCGTGCCGTTGACGTCGAACTTCATTGTAGCAGGCATCACAACATAGGCACTGTCTTTAGTCACATTATTGTGCAAGGGATCTCCAAGAGTCACGAAATAGCCGGAAGCACCGTGTGCCTCGCCTTCAATCAAAACATCCCTATACCAATCCAAAGTCGCTGTCGGGCCTTGCCAAACATGCGGTGCCATACCATCCAGGATCTGGCCACGGACATCAAAAATTGCACCCATTGTAATAGCGTCACCACGATTGAAAGCGTCAATGTATTGGTGTACGGCTGCCAATGGAGTTTCTGTATTCATGTGGTTCTTATTTTAATTTTAGTATATCGCATCTCATCCTTTAATGCTTCCCTGATTGAAAGATGAATTGCGCTCAAAAGCTAATTTATGTTATTATATACTACTATCATCATTTTTGTACTATTGCTAATCAACAAAATAGAATTATGCATTGCTTTCTCAGAAACATCTTGCGGCAATAAATGAAACCCTCTGCCCTGGTTCGTGGCACACGAAATAAATTTTCTAATTCAGTCCTCAAACAAAACAAATTTCCACCGGCATAAACTAATTCTTTCAACATTCTGTATTCTTATAAATAATTGGGTAGTGGGATACAAAAACGGGCCGCTCTTTAATTTATTTAAAATTCATAGTGTATGCTTAGAAGATATAGGGGTTACCTGAGTTATTAATTATCAATTGTCAATTATACCTCTCCTCTTTGCCTGCACAAAAAATCATGAATATCAGTTTCATTAATCCAGATCTTCCTCCCTCTCTTGCTAATGCGCAATCCACATTCTGTTATATAAAATCTCAAAGTAGTAATGCCAACATCCAGCACCTTCAGGGCTTGCCTAACAGTAAGCCAGTTATGTGAAAGATGTGAGTAGTCCGTTTTGTGTCCACCGTTTTCCGGCGGCAATTCGTTGTGCTGCGACATAAATTAATGGGTTTTTTAGTAAAAAATAATTAGCAGGTATTCCTTAGCGAAGCAACGGCTGTTGTAAACAGTTGTGATGATATCAAAAGTAAAAGAATTGGTTTTGAACAAATACGGGGAAAACCCCGTTTTTTTTACCGGATTTTCCCCGTACTTTATTAAATTATTTATTCGTATATAGACGCCTGTTATATCAGCGTTAGTTTTTTCGGATCAGGTCCCTGTTTGTTGCCATAAGTAACTTAAATTAATGTGAGTTCGGGATAAGAATAATGAAATTGATATTCATTAATACAAAGCATCGCCATTAGAAATTCACAAAAAACTTAGTAGAAATATTGCTTCTATGGAAGTAAACCTTATTACCTTATTCCTATTATTTTGTGCAATAAAATAATAAGGTTCATCAGTGGCAGATAATTTTTTACCAAGGTTTTGGTAAATACAAGACAATGCAAAAAAAAAGCCATTGCTTCCGGCAATAGCTTTTATAAAAAAAACCTGGTCGCTTTTATTGTACAAACTGCGAAGCGATGGTACTGTAAGCAATTTGCTCGCCCCTGCCTACCGCAGCCACACGCACCCAGTATTGCTTGCCGGGTGTAAGGCCGGTGAACACAAACCTGCTTTTGCTGCTTTGGTTTTTTGTCCACATGGTTTCGTCTGTTGGCAGGGTCCCGCTGATTTCGTGAAAATAAAGAATGGCATTTTTTACATTCTTTACCTGCGAAATCAGTTCACCAGAAGTAATGCCATTGGTAAGCGTTACATTGCCGGGATTATCAATATACCCTGGCTCTGGCGCTTTGGTAAGCGTATAGCCGGTGCTCGTTAGTATAGCCGCATCGCCGTTGGCTACAAACATGATGAACATACCCAGCTGGCTCAGGAGGCCTTCAAGAGTGCTTCGGCTTTTGTTTTTTGCCGACACACTAATTTTGCCAAGCCCGGCTGCAGCGTTCAGGTCGTCGCTGTATTTCCCAACTGCCGCCTGCACATCTGTTAAGATAGGGATTGGGTCAGGAAAATAGACATTACCTGTCATGCAGCCCAGGATAAAGATGGATTTCGTTAGAAAGTCTGCGTCAGCGTACGGGCTGAAGCAAATGCTGATTTTTTGGAGTCTCATATTTTTTATATTTAAATTTTACCCCACAATTGCGTGGATTGAAATGATAACATGCATTTATTTTATTTTATTGCACGCGTTTTCGTATATGTCGCCTGGCGGTGTCTAACGGCGTCTAACGGTTGATAAATTTTTTTGAAGAGAAAGATATCGCTCCTTCCGCCATGCAAAAAAGAGCATGCGGTTTCGTTTTATTTTTGCCTTATACAAGTATTATAAAAGAGCGGAAGAAAATATTTTTACCCGCCGGGGAGGGCTGAACATTTGGGAAGCGGAACAAAAAAGCAGGGAAGAAAATATTTTTAGAAGGGAATGATTGCAAAAAAGCAGGGAACAAAATATTTTTAGAAGAGAAGCCTGGCAAAAAAACAGGGAACAAAATGTTTTTAACAGGGAATGTTGGCAAAAAAGTGCGGAATAAAATATTTTTAAAAGAGAATGTTGGCAAAAAACAGGGAACAAAATGTTTTTAACAGGGAATGTTTGCAAAAAAGTGCGGAACAAAATGTTTGTAAGAGAGAATGTTTGTAAAAAAACAGGGAAGAAAATATTTTTAGTGGGGAATGTTTGTAAAGAATCCGCAAATGTTCTCCGTTATCCTACGCAGGTTCCTTCATCATTTCGCGAAGGTTGGCTAACAATTGGCGAAGACTAAATAAATTACCTGGTTTAAAGCTTATTGTAATTATATATATTTGAATCTCTAAGCGAAAAAACAACTGTAAGTTTAAACTGCCCCTTATTTAAACTGGAAGATTTTAATTGTAAATTGGTGTACAACGGATAAGCATATACGAAGTTTTGAATTGATAATATTTATACTTTTTTGGTAAATCTATTTTAGAATAAGATAAGGGAGAACTAATATTTGTTGGTGAAAAACACCAATAAGGCAAAAGTTAGCAAAGACGAACTACCTTTTTAAAAGAAAGAAGAACATATTATAATTTTTTGAAGTTCCGATTGTTCTAACGACAATACAAAAAGTATAATAGGAAAAGGTTGAATATTAATAATTATTTTTTTTGTAGTATCACATCTTATAACATAAATACAAGCGTTGTAGGCAATGCCAATTTGACACTCCCACTTAATTTGGAACATGAAAAGACAAGAATTTGTTTGGCTATTGTGCTTCAGTTATCGGCTCGACTTTATAAATTTGGCTAATAACAATGAACTTTTAATTATAAATTTAGCAACGGTTCCGGGCTGGACAGAACAAATACCAGTTATTCGCCAAGCCTTACGTTGTGTGCAACCAATCTGGAACAGTCTAAAATTTTAAAGTATTATGACGAAAATTTCAAACTTAGATAGTTTATTAAATTCTGACAATATAAACAACAGTATCATTAAGCTCGACGATTCTATAGGTGATCTTTGCGATTATGGAGACGACTTGAGAAGTTGACTGATCCGCAGAAATTGTTTTAATTAGATCAATATTTTAATGTACATGCTCTTACCCCAAAGCCAACAACAGAAGAAATGATTGATATTGCTTTTGCATCTTCGGACAATTGACGAGGTTGAAGGTACCGTTCATAGACTTTTTCTGGACGAAGAAGATGGAAAAATTGATTTTAGACCCGCAATTATTGAACGCTTAATAAAAATTGACATTTTGAAATTGATGCAGAAGAAAGAAAAGAATTGAATCTATTACTTTTAAATGGACACCTCACTGACAGAACAAACAGAAGAGAAGTTATAGGAAAACATTATTCAGAAATACAAAAGGATGTAGAGTTCTTTAATGAAGTTGCTGACAAAGCCGAACAAATATTAAAACAACTTTAATTGACACATAAGCACATGCCTACAACAAAAGGTGACTGATGCACAACTACTGCTTAAAAAAAATAGTTAAGGTCAAAATCCATAAGAACGTTTCAACATTACAGATAAGAAATAATTTCGATTAGCCCTTCCTGTTGTCTTCGATAAACAGTAATAGCGTATAATGATAGCTGTTATGATCAAAAAAGCATTTTGCAGCGGCTTTTTGCAAAGCTTTTACCACCATATTCGCTTTTTTGCCTTCCCATCTCAGGAGTTTTTTAAGGTTGTAAGCCACTGCTGCCATAAGCATGCATTTGTTTGCCTGCTGGAGGCCTCTTGTGTTGACTCTTCGCATACCAAGATAGTTTACAAGAGTGCCCAGCACCGGTTCAACGGTAGAGCCTCGTAGCTGACGTATCTTTTCACGATTTACAGTTTGCAATCTTTGATGCATGCGGTCATAAAAAGGTTTATCTACCGAGTCATCTATTTTTTTAAAATCACTTTTACCAATGCATACGCTTCTCAGCGGGCATGGTCCGCAATCTCTTGCACTGCTGCGATATACTTTCATTTGGTAACCAAGTGAGGTGGTTTGTATTTTTTTAAAAGGAAGATGAACGCCGCGGCTGAACAGGTATAACGGTCGTTTTCTTTGTCATAAGTAAAGCCTTCTCTTGATGGTTTGTACTGGCCAAAGTTGGGAATGTAACCGATAATGTTATTTTCTTCGAGCGCTTTTAAAGCTTCGCCACTGCTGTATCCTGCATCGGCGTATACTTCTTCTACTGCTAAGTTTTCTTCTTTTAAATTATGAATCGTATTGGTAAGTAAGGAGGGTAAACAACGGGAGTCTTTTTTACTGGCATGATCACTTTGTATTTGGGTAATAACATGGTGGGCTGTATCTACCGATACCTGCGCCAGGTAATTAAGCTGGCGTGGCTTGCCGGGTTTTACCGATACTCTCGCATCAGCATCGGTGCTGCTGTAGTGGGTATGATTACTTACAAACTTAGACCGCTCCTGGCGCTCTGTACTTCCCTTGGGCATATCCTTGTAGGCTTTGGATTTCCACTGGTGATGCAGCTCAACTGATTTTTTTCTTGCAGATGATACGGTGTTGTTCGTTTGCTGTTCACCGTTAGTATTAAGTTCATCGGTATAATCGTCACTGTCATCGAGCACTTGTTTTTCAACAAGGCTGTCCATGGCTGCATTAGCTTTTACGGCTACCGAATCCATTACCTGGCGACGGCCTGCTACCATGCCTTTATCAATGCATTGCTTTAATACCTGTTTAAATAATTTTTTAAAAACATCGTCTCCATATAGCTGCCTGGTTCGGCTGAGAGTACTGTGCCAGGGTAATGGCTCATCAATATCATAGCCAATAAAGAAAAGCATATCAAGGCGCATGCTAACGGTGTTGATGATACGACGATCGCTTGCCAGGTTTTCTAAATAGCCGATGAGCATAAGTTTTAAAAAAACTACCGGGTCAATGGATTGCTGGCCTTCGGTGCCGTAGTATTGCTTTGTTTGTTTATAAAGCCACTGAAGATTGAGTAAATCTTTTAGCCGCCGGTAGAAATTATCTTCGGGCACCCGCTGTGAAAGCTGAAAACTTTTGAAGAGCTGTTCAGTGTAATGTTTTTTTCCTTGCATACTTTAAGATACAATACAACAATACCGGTTTGCAACTATCTTTATGCACACAATGTGAGTTGTGCAACAAGCACAATAGTATTTGCAAAAGCAGGGCTGGACCCCAGGCTATTCGTAGAATGTTTAAATAATTAGAGACTGCTATCCTTAGTTTGCAACTAAGGATATATAAGTAATAAATATAAACCTCGCGCCAGTTTACCAGGCCAATGTGAAGTTTTTCGTTTAACAGTGTTAGTTATATTGTTTGCAACTTTTATAATTGTAAATGAATACTTTTTCGGGCAAGAAGGTGCGTATATTTGAGAGTTGTGCGTCACTATAAACGGCATTCCTGATACCATGAAAATATTGACAACGGTAACTTTACATCTACTAAGCGAAAATGACAGAAATAAAAATTGACACATTAACAGAAATCGAGAGATACAATCCATTTTGGCGTTGTATGGCGAAGCAAAAAAATATTTGGAAAGTTTTAATTGGTGTACCACGATAAAGAAATGCTGGTACGACAAAGACCACGGAATTTATGAAAAGGTTGGAGTTTTCTTATTTGAAATAGAACCAATAAATGACACTGTGGATGATTTTATTTGGGTGATTGTTGGCGACCTACCCTCCGTTTATCTGGACAAAAGTATCACAACAGGGCAAGCGGCTTTAGAAACATATTGTGAACTCATGGAGGAATGGGCTGACAATGTAAAGAATGGAAAATCATTAGACGAATGTTATCCAGTTCCCGTTGACACAACTATTGAAAATGCTGATCCTCTAAGTAGTCGAATATCTTTCATTAGACGAGAACTTTTAATGACAGGCGTCAAATAGCGAACGCACAACATGGGTGACCGATGCACAACTACTGCTTAAAAAAATAGTTAAGGTCAAAATCCATAAGAACGTTTCAACATTACAGATAAGAAATAATTTCGATTAGCCCTTCCTGTTGTCTTCGATAAACAGTAATAGCGTATAATGATAGCTGTTATGATCAAAAAAACATTTTCGCAGTGGCTTTTTCGCAAAGCTTTTACC
>CAWBII010000007.1:0-69787 GCA_963788795.1 uncultured Chitinophagaceae bacterium | reverse complement strand
AAAAGATCAAAAGGATTTTTGCCATCACGATCCAGCTTGTTTACAAAAACAATAACCGGCGTATCACGCATGCGACAAACTTCCATTAATCTTTTTGTCTGCTCTTCCACACCTTTCACGCAATCAATCACCAGTACAACACTATCCACCGCCGTTAGTGTGCGGTAAGTATCTTCAGCAAAGTCTTTATGGCCGGGCGTATCTAAAAGATTCACTAAAGTATTTTTATATTCAAAACTCATTACCGAAGTTGCAACAGAAATACCACGTTGTCTTTCTATCTCCATAAAATCGGACGTAGCGTGCTTCTTGATTTTATTGCTTTTTACAGCGCCTGCTGTTTGTATAGCGCCGCCAAATAACAAAAACTTTTCAGTTAATGTTGTTTTGCCGGCATCAGGATGAGAGATAATTGCAAAGGTTCTGCGTTTCTGTATTTCGTTCAAATATTTCATAAAGTGCGCAAAGGTAACAATCAATTAAAAATTAAAAATTAAAAATTGAGAATTACGGGTTAACCACATTTCATTATCCGTTATTGGTAGCCAATTACGCTTATTTTTGTATTACAAAAATTTATTATGGAATTTAAGTTAACCGAAGAACAATTAATGATTCGACAAGCTGCCCGTGATTTTGCCAACACTGAATGCTTGCCTGGAGTTATTGAAAGAGATGAGAAACAAAAATTTCCTTATGACCAGGTTATGAAACTTGCTGAATTAGGATTTATGGGAATGATGATCAGCCCGGATTATGGAGGTTCAGGGTTGGATGCAATAAGCTATGTTCTGGCTATGGAAGAAATAAGTAAAGTTGATGCAAGCACAAGCGTTTGCATGAGCGTTAATAATAGTTTGGTTTGTTATGGAATAGAAGCATTTGGTACCGAAGAACAAAAGAAAAAATATTTAACTCCCCTTGCACAAGGACGAAAAGATGGTGAATTATATATCGGCGCTTTTTTACTAAGCGAGCCAGAAGCCGGCAGCGACGCCACTTCGCAAAGAACTACAGCTGTAGAAAAAGATGATCACTATGTAATTAACGGAGTAAAAAACTGGATTACTAATGGCAACAGCGCTTCGGTGTATCTTGTATTTGCACAAACAGACATCGCCAAAGGAAGCAGGGGAATTAATGTATTTATTGTTGAAAAAAATTGGCCCGGTGTTACAGTTGGTGCCAAAGAAAATAAATTAGGCATACGTGGAAGCGATACACATAGCATTTCTTTTACCGATGTAAAAGTTCCAAAGGAAAATCGTATTGGTAAAGATGGTTTTGGTTTTAAGTTTGCGATGATGACTTTATCGGGAGGACGTATTGGTATTGCATCACAGGCGTTGGGACTTGCATCCGGAGCATTGGAAAGATCAATAGCTTATTCCAAAGAAAGGAAAGCTTTTGGAACACAAATAAAAAATCACCAGATCATTCAATTCAAAATTGCTGATATGGCAACAAGAGTAGAAGCGGCACGGTTGCTATGTTTCCGGGCAGCATGGCAAAAAGACAAAGGTGAAGATTATACTGAAAGTGCAGCCATGGCAAAAGTATATGCGAGCGAAACAGCCATGTGGGTTACAACAGAAGCCATTCAAATACATGGTGGCTATGGATACGTAAAAGAATATCATGTAGAAAGAATGATGCGTGATGCGAAAATCACACAGATATACGAAGGCACGAGTGAAGTACAACGGATTGTTATCAGCCGGGGAATTTTAAAATAATTCTTTACTCAATGTTATTTTATCATGCCTGTGAACACTGAAACTTATCAAAAAATTATTGCTGAATCAGATTCGGATAACGTAACACTTGTTGCTGTTTCAAAAACCAAATCTATTGATGATATTTTAGAACTGTACAATCTTGGGCAAAGAGATTTTGGAGAAAATTATGTTCAGGAATTAACTGAAAAATATGAACAACTACCCAAAGATATCAGGTGGCATTTTATCGGTCATCTGCAATCGAATAAAGTAAAATATATTGCGCCTTTTGTTTCGCTGATACAAACAGTTGACAGTAAAAAATTATTAACAGAAATTGATAAGCAGGGAAAAAAATGCAATCGCATAATGGATTGCTTATTGCAGGTGCATATTGCCGAAGAAGAAACGAAATTTGGTTTTGATGAAAAGGAATTGCATGAACTTTTTGATGCAGGTTTTATAGATTATAAAAATGTACGTTTACACGGTTTAATGGGAATGGCATCGTTTACCAGTGACATTGAAAAAATAAAGAACTGAATTTAAATTTTTGAAATATTTATTTGATAAATACTCATCATTGTCAATTGTCAATTCTCAATTTTCAATTTTAAGTATGGGCATGAGCGCCGATTATAAAACAGCAATTGAAGAAGGAAGCAATATGGTAAGAATTGGAAGTTTGCTTTTTGGACAAAGAAATACGCATAACACGAATTAATGGGCTTAACTACACGAATTCTTTAACATTTATAAAGACAGTTATCGTTTCCAATTTTATAAATTTGATTTTAAATAAAATATTATTTTGAGCACAACAGTAATTAACCATTCTTTTGAAGCAGAAAAAAACAGGAAAGCTCTGTTGTACACGGTCACAATTATTGGCTTGTTTCTAATCATTGCGATATTTTACACATGGCCGCTATTAGTTCCTCCTAAACCACCGGTAGTGGATTTAATTGATGTAAACCTTGGAAACGAGCAGGAAGGAATGGGAAATATTCAGCCATTGGTAAAAGGAGAAAGAGCTCCCGATAATCAAAGTATGGAATCGCACCAAAAAGCCACTAAGGTAACGGAAGAGCCTACACGAAATATAAAGGCTGATGAAAATAACGATGATAAAGAAGCTGCCCCTGTTGCCAAAGTTGAAAAGCCAAAAGAAGATGCCAAAGAAATAAATAAGCCAAGCACGAATAACACAACTAAAAATATTAATCCGTCACCAATTGTAAATCCAAATCCTGCGCCTCCCAAACCCAAGCTTCCCCTGTATAAAGGAGGAAATGGTAATGGCGGCAATGGCGCAACCGAAGATAATGGTTACAGAAACCAGGGATACAAGCCTGGTAATGGTGATGCAGGTAGCTCTGATGGCAAGCCCTGATGCTTATGGAAATTCGCCCGGTGGCAGAAGAAGTGGTGGAGGAAGTGCGCGATTATCCGGTAGAAGAATTATTATTTTCCGAGCATGACGGATTATTTAATGATGAATGCAGACAGAGCATATTGTTGATGCAACTACAGGGCACACCTGACGGTAGCGGAACATTTGTTGGATTTGCCGGAATAACTCCGCAACTACTATTCCAAAATAGCGGAATCAATTAACAATCACTTGCGACAGGTGCAATTCAACAAGGCAGATCACGAATCCATTATAACAGTCCGAAATCAAATTTAATGTCGATTAATTCGGTAACAATCATACCCCCGACGTCGACTGATTTTTGATTCCACGTAATATCACTTTTATTCACAACGTCGATTATTTTTTGGATGCTATATTTGCTCCCCATGAATTATGAGCAAACAATACATTATCTCTATAATAAACTACCCTTATACAGCAGCATCGGTATTAAGGCATATAAGGCTGATCTAAATAATACAATTGCGCTTTGTAAGTATCTTGGTTATCCTCAAAATAAAATAAAAACAATTCACATTGCCGGAACTAACGGTAAAGGCTCCACGAGCCACATGCTTGCATCTGTTTTTCAGCAGAATGGCTACAAAACGGGGCTGTACACTTCTCCTCATTTAAAAGATTTCAGGGAAAGAATTAAGCTGAATGGGGAAATGATACCAAAGGATTTTGTGATTGATTTTGTCGAAAAAATAAAAACATTTTCTGAGGAAATAAATCCGTCATTTTTTGAGCTGACTTTTGTGATGGCGTTGGAATATTTTGCAGAACGAAAAGCTGACATCGCAATTATTGAAACCGGCCTTGGTGGCAGGCTTGACAGCACTAATGTTATAACTCCTGAAGTTGCCGTTATTACCAATATTGGATTTGATCACATGGATATTCTTGGTGACACCATCGCAAAAATTGCAGGTGAAAAAGCAGGAATTATTAAGCACAATATCCCTGTTGTGATCGGTGAAGCAACTCCTGAAACAAAAAGTGTTTTTCAACAGGCGGCAAAAGGAAAAAATGCCCCGATATTTTATGCTGAAGAGAATTATAAAATACTTTATTCAGGCGCAGATGAAGAAAAATTAGTTGCACGAATATTTGATATCAATAAAAAAACAGAAACAAAATACATACTCGATCTTACAGGATTATATCAACTAAAAAATCTGCTAACAGTCCTTACAACTATTGACCGGTTAAAAAATAAATTTTCATTAAAAGAAGAAAGTATTAAAAAAGGATTGAGCCATGTAAAAGATATTAGTGGTTTACATGGAAGGTGGGAAATAATTCACCGGAAACCTTTAATCGTTTTAGATGTAGCTCATAACGTTGATGGAATTCGTCAATTAATTAATCAAATTAAAAACAGCTTGTACCAAAAACTTCATATTGTTTTTGGAATGGTAAAAGACAAAGAAATAGAAAAAGTTTTAGAACTTCTTCCAAAAAATGCAAGCTATTATTTTACCAAAGCCCAAATACCCCGGGCATTACCGGAAAATGATTTATTGGAAAGAGCTCAAAAATTTAATCTAAAAGGATCTTCTTATGATGAAGTTAATAAAGCGCTGAAAGCAGCCATGGATAGGGCGTCTGAAGAAGATATGATTATTGTATGCGGTAGTGTGTTTGTTGTTGGAGAGGTAGATTTAATTGTTGAATGAATGAATTCTTTTTTATTGAGCCGCCAATTATTTCATCTGCCAATTAAATCTCACCCATCTTTCTTAATGCATAAAAAATGCAATTGACATGAAGTGACTGAACAATTTTATTTTCAAGAAATAATTTTTTTAATTCATCCAAAGGAATTGTTACCACTTCAATATCTTCATTTGGATCAAGACTTTGTTTGCCGGTTTTTTTCCCTCCTCTTGCTAAAAACAAAACTGTAAAATTGTTTAGCACCCCTGGATTAGCCGCTACCATTCCTACCTGTTCAACAGACGAAAATTCATACCCTGTTTCTTCCATCAATTCTCTCGCCATCGCTTTTTCAGGTAATTCATTTTCGTCTATAAATCCTCCCGGCAATTCAAGAAGCACTTCTTCAACCGGATGCCTGTATTGCTTTACCATCAAAGCTCTTCCATCTTCAGTAATTGCTAATGCACATGCAGTTTTTGGCAATTCCACTACAAAATATTCTTCTATAATTTTCCCATCTGGCGCTTCACATTTATCAACACGGGCTGTAAAATATTTATGACGGCTTATATATTTTGAAGATAATATTTTCCATTTCATATTTAACTAATTAATCCCAATTCATTCTTTCACGAAGTCTTGTAATGTGTGCCGTATGATGAAGACTGTGCCATGAATAAATTTTCAGCAACTGCCATAAGGTTAATTCCCTTTTTCGTTCAGGATGATACACAGTGCGCTGCCATTGATCTTCATTCATATCATTCATAAATTGATACCATCTTGTGTGTAATGCGTGAAGCAATGTTAAAGAAACATTGACCGGTAATTTCTGTGTATCGGTCAATGAAGCCCATGCAGCTTCATCATAAGGTTTTATTGCAGGGTTATTTTCAGTTAAGCCAAGTTTAAACCTTATGTAAGCATTCATGTGACTGTCTGCAACATGATGTATCAATTGATGCACCGTCCAGCCACCGGGCCGGTACGGAGTATGGAGCTGATCAGCATTTAAATCCTGAATAGCAAGTTCCATCATCGAAGGAAGCATTTTTACATTATTCAATAATTCGTCTTTTAATGCACCACTATACGGCTTATCATAAGCATCCTGTTCGTTTTCCAAACCTATCGGATATTTTAATTGCTTCTCATCCATTTCCATAAAATTATTTTTTTGGCAGAATATCTAAAAGTTCAATATCAAATATTAATGTTGCTCCTCCTGGTATTACACCACCTGCTCCGCGATCACCGTATGCAAGGTCTGATGGAATATATAACTTCCATTTGCTGCCAACGGGCATTAACTCTAAAGCTTCGGTCCACCCACGTATAACGCCGCCAACAGGAATGGTAAGAGCTTCTCCTCTCTTGTAAGAATTATCAAATTCTTTACCATCAATTAAGGTACCGATGTAATTTGCTTTTACGGTATCCAATGCCGTTGGAATAGGGCCGGTACCTTTTGTAATTATTTCGTATTGTAAGCCGCTTGGCAAAGTAATTACGCCGGGCTTCTTTTTATTTTCTTCTAAAAATGTTGTTCCTGCTGCTTTTTCAGCATTTGTTTGTTCCATCATAGCTTCCTGTTGTTTTTTTTGGGATTCCTGTATTACGTTTTGAACCATCATACTACATTGTTCCGGTGAAATTAAAAGTGTTTTATTAGCATATACATCATCATAAGCTTTTTTTATCATAGCACTATTCACTTTGTCGGCGCCTTGCGTTCTAAAATATTCTGCCGTTTGAGTACCAATCGCATAGCTCAGGCTGTCTATTGAATTAAGAACAACTTTTTCGGGAGCTGTTTTTGCAACCGGCTTCGCCGCAGGTTTTTTCGTTTGTGCATAAGAGATAGAAAACAATACAGGAAAAATAAAAAGAATTTTTTTCATTGGGATTTTTTTAAAAATTAAGTTTGGCAAAATAACGGAATTGCAGCGTTAATATTTCTTAATCTTCTCTAAAATCTTTTCCGGTGAGGTTTATAAATACATCTTCAAGGTTTGCAGATTTGGTGACCTTTGGCCTTTCAAAGCCTGAAGCAACGAGGTCATCAATTAATTTATCAGGAGATTGAAGCGCAATAATTTTTCCTTCATCCATAATGGCAACCCGGTCGCAAAGCTGCTCGGCTTCATCCATATAATGTGTTGTAATAATAACAGTGGTACCCTTATCTCTTATCTTTTTTATTAATTCCCATAAATTACGCCTTGCCTGCGGATCAAGGCCGGTGGTGGGTTCATCCAAAAAAATAATTTTAGGCTGATTAATAAGCGTGGTCGCAATTGAAAAACGTTGCTTTTGTCCGCCACTCATTTCTTTATACTTATTCTTAGCCTTATCTTTCAGATTTACCATTTCAAGTAATTCCATTGAATTAGTTTTCGTATTATATAATCCACAAAAAAGATCAATTAATTCCAAAAGATTAAGGCCGGGATAAAATCCTGATGTTTGCAATTGCACACCGATAATCTTTTTTATTTTTTCCGGAGATTTATCAAGGTCTAATCCATCAACAATAATTTTTCCTGATGTTTTATCACGAAGTGTTTCTATTATTTCTAAAGTTGTCGACTTGCCGGCACCGTTAGGTCCTAGCAATCCAAATATTTCTCCCGCAAATACATCAAAGGAAATTCCTTTTACGGCTTCGAACTTCCCATAGTTTTTTTTCAGGTCTTTAACTGAAATAATTATTTCCTGCATCGATTACACTTTTTTATTACATAAATTTTTTCGAATTACGCCAATTATTTCTGATCATTTATTACCTGCCTGTTCCTTATTCCCTAAATACTTACTCCAAGGCATTCTTCCAATTCTGCCATCATCAGGGCACTCCCAATATACAGGGGCGTGCGTTCATGCAATTCAGTTGGCTGCTTTTCGAGTATCCTTTGTTTGCCATCTGTTGCTTTTCCACCGGCGCTTTCAACTATATAAGCCAAAGGATTACATTCATACAACAGTCGCAGTTTTCCCTTGGGTTTACTTGTTGTGACCGGGTAAATAAAAATGCCTCCTTTTATTAAATTACGATGAACATCCGATACCATGCTGCCAATGTACCTTTGCGTGTATGGCCCACCGTTATGTTTATCTTTCCGCTGGCAAATATCAATATACTTTTTAACTTCTTCGCTGTACTGAAAAAAATTCCCATGATTTACAGAATATATTTTACCATTCTGCGGGCAGCGTATATCCGGGTGGCTCAGGCAAAATTCACCAATAGATTGATCTAACGTAAAACCATTGACACCTCTTTTGGTAGCATATACCAATATAGTTGATGACCCATAAATAATATATCCTGCTGCAACCTGCCTGATCCCCGGCTGAAGAAAATCTTTAATCGTTAAGGAAGTTCCCGTTGCTGACAGGCGCCGGTATACGCTAAAGATAGTTCCGATGGAAACATTCACATCTATGTTCGTGCTTCCATCCAGCGGATCGAACATGCAAATGTATTTGGAGTTCCTGCTTATCTCGTTATCAAAAACAACCATATCATCTAATTCTTCGCTTGCAATACCTGCGCAACTTATTCCGTGTTTCAATACTCCCGTAAACTGGTCGTTTGCGTACTCATCTAATTTTTTTACTTCTTCTCCCTGCACATTCACGTCTCCCGTATCCCCCAAAATATCAACAAGGCCTGCTTTATTCACTTCTACATTAACTCTTTTTGCCGCCAGGCCGACATCTCTTAAAAGTCCGGCTAACTCTCCTGTCGCTTTCGGAAATGCCCGCATCTCTCTTATCGTAAATTCATCTAAGGTTAATACTTTCCTGTTAACCATAATAAAGTGTTCAATTTATTTTTTTGAAGAAATCAAAAATAAGTCAATTAATTAATTTGTATTTGTTAGAGAGTGTCATAGCAATATTTTCGAAAATCTTACAATTAATTTAATATTTAAATGAACCATTGATGAACTTATAAAAAATTTTAAATAACGTTAATAATTCATTTTACTTTGCTCCCTAAAAGAAATTATTTATGAAGGTTTTTAAGTTTGGAGGCGCCAGTATTAATAGTTTTGAGCGAATCCGAAATCTGTCAATAATATTAAAGCAATACAAAAATGAAAAAATCCTGGTTGTAATTTCTGCTATGGGGAAAATTACAAATGCTTTGGAGAAAGTTACCGAATCATTTTATGCAGGAAGAAACGAAGAGGCGCTGCAACTTTTTGAAACGATCAAACAAAATCATTTAAACTTATTAAAATACGCAGTTACACAACAATGGGAGGCTGCCACAAACGACCTTATCAATTTTTTTACAGAAGTAGAGTGGCTGCTGCATGATAAGCCTGTAAAAGATTACAACTACTATTACGACCAGATAGTATGTGCCGGTGAGCTATTATCAACAACGATTGTAAGCTATTTTTTAAATGAAGAAAAAATACAAAACAAATGGATTGATGTAAGAGATTTACTCAGAACTGATGATAATTTCAGGGATGCTGCCATTGACTGGGCTTTTTCAGAAAAAAAAATTAACGAAATCATTCTTCCTTTATTTAATGAAACTGATTTAATTATTACACAGGGATTTATTGGCAGCACAGACGAAAATGAAAGTACAACGCTTGGCCGGGAAGGAAGCGATTATACTGCGGCTGTTTTTGCCAATATTTTAAATGCTGAAAGTATAACTATATGGAAAGATGTTGAAGGCGTAATGAATGCTGATCCTAAAGATTTACCGGATGCAGTAAACATACACGAACTTAGCTATAAAGAAGTAATTGAAATGGCGTATTATGGCGCACAGGTAATACACCCTAAAACCATAAAGCCCCTGCAGAATAAAAATATTCCTTTATATGTAAAGAGCTTCTTGAATATACAACTACCCGGCACCGTTATAACGGCAAAAAATCCACATCACCTCCCTCCCATAATTGTTTATAAACGCAACCAGGTATTAATTACACTTGAATCCAGGGATTTTTCTTTTGTGGAAGGAGAACCCATAAATACGTTATATGAAATTCTGGATGAGGTAAAAATAAAACCCAACCTTACCCAAAATGGCGCTATCAGCCTGTTTGTATGTGTAGATGATATTCCTGAAAAAATTGAGAAAGTTGCAATAAAAGCCTCTGAAATTTTTGATGTCCAATTGGAGAAGAATCTAACGCTGCTAACGATAAGGCATTATACAGGAGAGTTTCTAAATAGGCTAACGGAAAATAAAACGATTGCACTGCAGCAAAAAACTACGGATACAATACAAATGTTAATGAGATAAACTTAATCAATAACATATTCTCCTTTACGATCTATTAATATTAGAGGGACCTGGTGCGTTTCTTCAAATTTATCATACGCATCTTTCAGTTCCATTGCAAAATGTTGAAGGCCCGGATTATTTTTTGTAGTTAATTTAAAATACGCCATTGATGTTTTTGAATCATATCTAAAGGGAAATACATGCACGGGAATAAAATCTTGCCCACCAGCTTTAGCGTAACCGGCAATAAGAAAAATCTCCTCAATATCATCATCGGTAACAGGAATGCATCCAACAGAAACGCAGCTTCCATGAATAAAAATTGCATTTCCCGGGCGAATTGAATCACTTAAAATTTTATCTGAGGCATTTGGATAATTTAAACCTAATGAAAGATGATAATTGCTGTGTGTATTAAATTGATTAATATAGTAAAATCCCTCCGGCACCTGGTAATCGCCCTGTAATCTTTTTGGCCCCATAGTGCCGCTTTGCATACAAACTTTATAAATTTTAAAAAGCTTATATTTTTCGCTTACCGAATTCTTTACCCACACTTCGAGTTGGGCGTCATATTTAAAACTGCGGATATATACATATTTTGCCGGCCATTCTAATCCCTTTGATTTAAATTCTTTTTGTAGTGTATCTTCTTTGCTGGTGATATTGCCGGAAAGCCTGAAAGGTGAATTTTCATGCACACTATAAGAATTTTGTGCATACGAAGTGAATGATACAAAAAACACTACGAATAACAGGGAAAAAATGCAGAGGATTTTATTGATCATTTTTTTCTATAGTATATTATAGTAACAACGTAAAAATAAAAATTTTATTGAAAAAAAATCAAACCAAAAAATTCTTAACTAATAATTATTTCTTTTAAAAAGAATAGAAATTATTTTCATTACTCACTATAAGTTCCCACGCTCTGCCTGTTCCCTTTCAATGGCTTCAAACAATGCTTTGAAATTTCCCTTTCCAAAACTCTGCGCTCCCTTGCGTTGAATGATCTCGAAAAACAATGTAGGCCTGTCTTCCACCGGCTTACTGAATATTTGTAAAAGATATCCTTCCTCATCTTTGTCTATTAGAATTCCCAGCTCACTCAAAGGTTTTAAATCTTCATCAATGTGGCCTACCCTATCTAAAACTGTTTTGTAATAACTGGCAGGAATTTTTAAAAATTCAACCCCTCTTGATTGTAATTTCGTAACAGTATCGATGATGTTGTTAGTAGCAATAGCAATATGCTGACAACCTTCCCCATTATAAAATTCAAGATATTCTTCTACCTGGCTTTTCTTTTTCCCTTCAGCGGGTTCATTGATAGGAAATTTCACGTAGCCGTTACCGTTACTCATCACTTTGCTCATTAGTGCAGAGTATTCTGTAGAAATATCTTTATCATCAAAACTCAGTATATTTCTAAAGCCCATTACATCTTCATAAAATTTAACCCACTTGTTCATTTGATTCCATCCAACATTTCCAACACAGTGGTCAACATATAAAAGTCCTGTGTCTGTTGGATTATAAGCACTTTCCCATTTGCGATAACCCGGCATAAAAATTCCTGTATAATTTTTTCTTTCAATAAAAAGATGCACTGTTTCGCCATAAGTATGAATGCCACTTATAATAACTTCTCCATTTTCATCTTTCATACTAACGGGTTTCATATAACTTTTACCTCCGCGTTTGGTAGTCTCTTCCCAGGCACTTGTTGCATCGTCAACTTTTAATGCCAGAACTTTTACACCATCTCCATGTTTATTAATATGCTCAGCAATTTCACCATCCTTTTTTAATGGAGTTGTTAATATAAATGTGAGCTTATTTTGCCTGATAACATAGCTGGCCCTGTCTTTCACGCCTGTCTCGGGGCCCGCATAAGCGAGCGATTGAAAACCAAAAGCTGTTTTATAATAATGTGCTGCCTGCTTTGCATTACCAACATAAAATTCTATATAGTCTGTTCCAAGCAAGGGCAAAAAATCTTCCTGCTTTTTTTCATTTTTTGAAATAGCAACTGCCGATGTTTGCATGAAATTTTATTTTAAACAAAGATAAATGATTTAAGAGCCGTAAATTTCTATAATCAATATTTGTATTTTATATTTACCTCATCAATATTTTCTTATAATTTATTTACCAAACTGCTTACATGAAAAAACTACATCTCTGCCTAACGATTCTCTCATTCACTGTTATTTATAGTTGTAAAAAAACTCCGAAAGATACTATTGCTAATCAATTACCCGTGATAAATAAAATTGCTGTTAATTTAGTAACAGATTCAAGTGTTACACTTACTATAGATATTGCAGGTACAGGTGTATCTAATATTACTAATAAGGGAGTTGTTGTAAGCACTGATTCTTTACCTACAATTGAAAAAAACTTTCTTAAAACAATTAATGGAAGCGGCTCAGCTGGTTTCACTGTGAAACTCGTGGGCCTTGCGCCTTCAAGAAAATATTATGCAAGAGGTTATGCGACGAATAGCTTTGGTACGGGTTATGGAAATTCTATCATATTTAATACTTTATCTGATAGCCTACCGATTGTTTCTATATACGACGCAGAATATTTAAACGACACGACTGCATTATCGAGCGGAAGAATTTCCGATACCGCAAAAAGTTCGATATCTGCCTATGGTGTTGTATGCAGTACCGATAGTTTGCCAACTATAAATAATTGTTTCAAGAAAACTGTGGAAGGATTAGCTGTTACTTATTTACCATTTGATTTTGGAACACAAATACACGGACTAGCGCCAGCAACGAAATATTATGTAAGAGTTTACGCGACCAATAGAACGGGCACAGCATATAGTAACTCTATTCCCTATCAATCGTCCCAGCTAAGAGATACATTACCAATTGTTCATACAGACGGTATAGGAGGAATAACGGAATCGACCGCAGTAGGTAGCGGCGAAATATTGGACAATGGCGGACATTCATCGATTGCTCAGGGATTAGTATATAGCACTGATAGCATACCAACTTTAGATAACGCGATGCACACTAGTGATCCACTTGATGGGTATGGATTCATCAGCACTCTATCCGGGCTGAACAATTCCTCAACCTATTATGTGAGAGCTTATGCAACTACAAGCAAGGGTACAAGCTACGGTAATCAAGTTGCATTTATGACTCACCCCTGGGGGCTTACTTTTTTTAAAGACACAGATATTGATACTACAATTTTTACTGGCACGCTTGATTTTGGACAATACGCTATATCAGTTCATACTTTTGCTGTCACAAATAACATGATATTACCTTCTGGAATATATTTATATATTGAAGTAAATTCTGTAATAGGGATTGTAGAAGGCTCATCGCAAGATAATTCGTCATTGCAAAAAGTCCTTAAAAATGGAGATACTATTCATATTAATACTGCTGGTGGTATTGGTTGTGTTTTCGATACTACTGGATACATACTTCACTCAGCTTGTAATTACAGTGTCAAAATTGGCGGCCGGGCAACCTCAAATCAAAATACCTATTATTGTAAGTGGAACATGAATTATGATTTTACACAGGAATATTCATGGGCTAGCTTTAACACCGACTCTACCTATCTTTGTAATTTTCAACATTAGCAAAAACATATAAAATTAATTTTAAAAAATTGATTTTCGAATTACCTCTCTATGCAATACTTTAGCAAGTGTAAAAAAATTAAATGAAGATTGGCATATCTTGGTGGTGGCCAATTGGGAAGAATGTTGTTGCAGGCTGCTGCAAATTATCCTGTTGAAACTTTTGTAATGGAAAATGATAGCGAATGTCCTGCTGCACATCTTTGTCATCATTTTACCAAGGGAGACATTACCAATTATGATGATGTTTATAATTTCGGCAAACAGGATAGACGCACTTACCATAGAAATTGAATCTGTAAATGTTGAAGCGCTTCAAAAATTAGAAGAGGAAGGAGTTAAAATTTACCCTAAGCCATCAGCCCTGTCAACCATTAAAAATAAAATTTTACAAAAGCAATTTTATCAATCAATCAATGTTCCTTCTCCTTCTTTTGCTATCACTCAAAATAAAAATGAGTTAAGAAATCATCTTAATTTTTTGCCTGCTGTTCATAAAATTGCAATGGGAGGTTACGACGGTCGTGGCGTTGTTGTTATAAAAAATGAAAAAGAAATCAATAATGGTTTTGATGCGCCTGCTGTGCTGGAAAAATTAGTAGCTATAAAAAAAGAAATTGCTTTAATTATTGCCATAAACGAAGCAGGCGAAACCGCCCTGTATCCACCGGTGGAAATGATTTTTAATAAAGATTTTAATTTGCTTCAATACCAGTTGAGCCCGGCTGCTATTGATGAAAAAATTTTATGGAAAGCTGAAGCTATCGCACTGACGGTTGTGAAGAATTTTAAAAGCCCGGGTATTTTTGCTGTTGAAATGTTTACGGATATTGATGATAATGTTTGGGTGAATGAAACAGCACCAAGAGTTCATAACAGCGGGCATCATACTATTGAAGCAAATTATAGCTCGCAATTTGATATGCTGTGGCGGGTAATGCTTGGTTATCCTTTAGGCAATACAAAAGCTATCATGTCCTTCTGCAATGATTAATATCATTGGCGAAGAAGGCTTCTCGGGAGATGTAAAATATGAAGGGCTGGAAGAAGTTTTAAAAATTGACAATGCCTTTGTTCATCTATATGGGAAAAAACAAACACGCCCGGGCCGCAAGATGGGACATGTAACTGTTATCAGCAGCGGCATGAACGATCTTACTTATAAGGCTAATATTATTAACCATACCTTGAAGGCAAAAGCTTAGCCTCACCCCAACCACTAACCCTCTTCCAAGAGGAGACGGACTTTTAAAATGGTATCTGGTTGATCAGTCTTTTTAATTCTATCTCTGAAGACTTTGCCGCAAAACTTAAATTGGTATATGCATAGGAAGCCTGTTGAAAACTTTGCTGCGCCTGGTCTAACTCAACGATGGTTGCCTCATGTAATTGAAAGCGAAATAAAGCAAGATCAATTAATTTTTGTGCGAGATCAACATTAACCTTTTGTGAATCCAATTGTTGTACAGAAGATATGTATGCCTGGTAAGTTTGTACAGCATGAGCATTATAATTCCTGATAACAATCTCTTTTTGCAAAGTTGCATTTTGCACATTTATTTCCGCAACCTTTTGCTGGCGTTTATATATTGAACCATTATAGATTGGAATACCAAGCGTTATTCCCGCAAAGGGGCCATTACTTAGGTTTAATAATAAATTTCCGGCAGTAGTTTTTGTGCGGTTATAGTTATATCCGGCACTTGCACGAAGAGAAGGGTATCGCTCTGCTGCTGTCTGTTTTACAATAAACTGGTTTATTTTGATCTGCTCATCTGCAGCAATTATGTCCGCATTTTTATTGATGTTATCCAGTATGTTTCCGAGAATTATTGTTTTATCGATAAGAATGGTATCATCGATGTTTATAACAGAATCTGGTCTTAAATTTAATAGTAACAATAGCCCGGTCTTAGCCTGATCAATAATTAGTTGTTGTGCATACCTCTGCTCTATTAAATTATTTAACCCGATTTGAGATTGAAAAAGATCCGCATTGTTTGCCATTCCCACACTTTGCTGCACATTAACAGTATTTAGTTGTTGCTGGGCAACATCAATAGATTTATTAATTGTTTTCAAATAAGCCTGTTGCCTCACAATATCGTAATAGCTTGTCATTACAGAAGCCATGGTATTTTGCACTTCTGAATTAAGATATTCGTTGCTCTGTAATTCCAATTGTTCCAGGCGGCTTTTAGTGGCCTTTACAATTGAACCATTATATAATAATATTCCTCCTGTAACACCTGATGTAAGTCCATTAGACAACGCCCCGTTCCTTTTAATTACCGCACCAGTATTCAATTCCTGGTTTACATTAGTTGACTGTTGATTATTGGATGCAAAAGCAGTAACAACAGGAAGGCCCCCCGCCACGCCAATATTATTATTGGTATGGTTTATTTCAATATTGTTTTTCAACAATTGCAGGTCCAGGCTTTTTTTTAATGCAATGTTTATGGCATCCTGTAAAGACAAAGACTGGCTAAATACAGAACTATTATTTAAAAAAATAACGAGTATAAAAACAATTCTTTTCATTAAAAGATTTTATCAGCTTTTATTTCCTTGTGTTTTTTGATTGAATTCATTTGTACTTTTTTCAGCCGCAAATTCTTTGTTTATTTCTTCTTCCGTTTTATGTTTTCCTGAAATATACGTGTACATGGCAGGTATAACAAATAATGTAAAAATTAAAGCAAATAAAATTCCACAAACAACCACTATACCTAACGGTACACGACTAGCTGAAGATGCACCAAGACTCAATGCAATAGGTAAAGCGCCCAATGACGTTGCAAGACTTGTCATAAGAATTGGCCGTAACCGATGTGTTGCTGCGTCTACAACGGCTTCCATTTTTTTCAAGCCATGAGATCTTCTTTGATTTGCAAATTCAACAATTAATATTCCATTTTTTGTAACAAGACCTATAAGCATAATCATGCCAATTTCACTGAAAATATTTAAGGTTTGTCCAAATACCCATAAACTAAGCAAAGCACCCGCCAATGCCAGCGGAACCGTAAACATGATTGTAAATGGATCTAAAAAACTTTCGAATTGTGCTGACAATACGAGGTATATTAAAATAAGCGCCAGTATAAAGGCAAACGCAATGTTAGAAGAACTTTCAGCATAATCCCTTGACGGACCCTTCAAATCTGTCTGGTAAGAAGCATCCAATAATTTATTTGCTATAGCCCTCATAGACTTAATACCATCACCAATTGTGTATCCTTCTGACAAGGATGCTGAAATAGTTGCAGCCTTATATCTGTTGTAATGATATAAAGTTGCGGGATTAGTACTTTCTTTCAATTCAACAACGGAAGATAATGGAATACTTTGTCCCGAACTATTGCGCACATATAACCTGCTGATATCATCTGGCTTATTCCGATTTCCTCTTTCAACCTGGGCGATTACATCATATTGAAAACCATTTTGAATAAAGTATCCAAGGCGACCACCGCTGAATGCCGCCTGCATGGCAGCGTTCACATCCTGCGTTGATAAGCCCAAATCCTTTATTTTCATCCTGTCAACTGAAACCTGTAATTCAGGGCGATTAAATTTCAGATCAACATCAACGTTTGAAAATGTTTTATCCTTTTTAGCTTCTTCTAAAAATTTAGGAATAATCTGTTGTAATTTACTGAGGTTCTGATTTTGTATAATAAACTGCACAGGCAATCCCCCACGTGAACCGCCAACGGAGATTGTTTGATCCTGCGAAGCAAAAATTCTTGCCTGGTTAAAGCGACTCAATTTCCTTTGAAGATCATTTGCAATCTGATCCTGGGAACGAACTCTTTCTTTTGCAGGAATAAGACCAATACGTGGCTGTGCAGTATTAGTTCCGCTACCTGCAGGTGTTCTGGCAAATACAAACTCACGCTCCGGGACAGAGTCATATAAATAATTTGCAATGTTATCTGTTATATTGCTCATAGCGCTATAACTGGTTCCTTCAGCAGCAGTAACAGTGAAGCGCACACTACTTCTGTCTTCCAGCGGAGCCAGCTCACTTTTTAAAGTGCCTGCCATCAGCCATATTAATATTCCGCATACACCAATAATGACCCAAGCCATCCAGCGAATTTTCATAAAACCCTGTAACCAACGCCTGTAGCCATTTTCCATGCCACTAAAGAAAGGTTCTGTTTTTGTATAAAACCATCCATGCCCGGCTTTTTTCCTGTTCAAATAAACATTAAGAACAGGAGTAATAGTCAGTGATACAAACGCAGACACTAATACAGCTGCTGCTAATGTTACTCCAAATTCCCTGAACAATCTTCCGATAAAACCTTCTAAAAATATTACCGGAAGGAATACAATAGCTAGCGTTATTGAAGTAGATATTACCGCAAAAAATATTTCGCGGCTTCCTTCCAAAGCTGCGCGCCTGATCGGCAAACCTTGTTCAAGTTTCTTAAAAATATTTTCGGTAACAACAATCCCATCATCAACCACAAGTCCCGTAGCCAAAACGATAGCAAGCAAGGTCAGAATATTAATAGTAAAGCCTGCAACATACATTATAAAAAATGTTGACACAAGCGAGATAGGAATATCAATCAAAGGCCTTAATGCAATTAACCAATCGCGGAAGAAAAGAAAAATAACTAACACAACAAGAGCGAAAGAAATTGCTAATGTGTCTTCTACTTCCGCAAGAGACTGCCTGATATAAATTGTATTATCAATAAGAATTTTTAATTGAATATCCGACTTGGAATCTTTTTCAATTTGTGCGATGCGTTTATTGAACTCATTGGCAATCTCAATATTATTGGCTCCGGGTTGTGGAATAATGGCAAGACCAACTGCGTTCACGCCATTATATTTCCAGCTTTGTTCCAATACTTCAGGGGCAAGCTCCACGCGGGCTACATCGCCAAGCCTTACAATACCAGAGCTATCTTCCTTTATTATTAAATCTCTGAATTGCTTTTCGGTAGTAAGCCTTCCTAACACACGTATGGTAAGCTCCGTATTATTACCGTAAATTTTACCTGGCGGCAGTTCCACATTTTCTGTATTAACCGCTGTAGTAATATTATTGTAAGCAACTTTATACGCATTCATTTTATCCGGATTCAGCCAAATGCGCATTGAATAACTCTTTTGCCCGAAAATATTTATAGCACTTACCTGGTTTATTGTTTGCAACTGTTGTTGCAAAACATTTTCTGCATAATCGCTTAGCTCCAGTAAACTTTTTGTTCTGCTTTGTACTGCGAGAATTAAAATAAAATCTGCGTTAGCATCCGATTTTGTTACCACAGGCGGAGCATCTATATCCTGTGGAAGGCTTCGTGCAGCTTGTCCTACCTTATCGCGCACATCACTCGCTGCAGCTTCAAGATCGACTCCTAAATTAAATTCTATTGATATCTGACTATTACCTAGTGAACTTGATGATGTAATGGAACGAATACCGGGAATACCGTTTATTTGCTTTTCGAGTGGTTCTGTAATTTCATTTTCTATAATATCAGAATTGGCTCCGGTGTAAGATGTACTAACGGAAATGATAGGAGGATCAATAGCAGGATAATCTCTTACAGCCAAAAATGTAACACCCACAACCCCGAATAAAATAATTGCCAGGTTCATTACCGTGGCAAATACAGGCCTTTTCAGAGAAAATTCGGATATATTCATATGTCAACAGATCAAGGTTGAATTTAAAAGCTTACTAACTTTTTAGATACCTCTTTAATCACTCCCTTTAAAATCAATTTTAAATTAATTCTGAAACGGTTTATATTTTATTTTTTAATTAGCCGCAGTTGTTGTTAGCTGCGCTAATGTTTTTACACTTCTTATTTTTACAGGAGCATTCGGCCTCACAAATAATACACCTGTTACTACAACAGTGTCTCCCGCACTCACCCCTTTGGTTATTTCAACATTGCTTGCCAGTCTAATTCCTGTGGTAACATCAACAAATTTCGATTTCCCATTTTTAATTAACACTAATTCATTATTAATATCATTAGGAATAATAGTATTTGTGGGCACCATCACCACCATTTTTCCGGAACCTTCTGCGCCTACATATACTTTTACAAAGGCACCCGGGTTTGACATATTACCCGATAACAAAGCTCTAACCGATAAATTCCTTGTTTGCGAATTGGCTTCGGGTTCAACCGCAATAATAGTAGCCGTTTGTTTCGTTACATTAGCAGCATCTGCTTCTACATCTACAATACCACCCACTTTTATAAGATTGCTATACTCTTCAGGAATTGTAAAATCAATTTTAAGTTTACCTAACTGTTGCAAAGTTGCCAATACAGTTGTAGGCGACACGTAAGCTCCAGGACTTATCTGCCTTAATCCCAAAGTACCATCAAATGGCGCACGCACTATTGTTTTATCAATCAATGTTTGCGTGTATGCCATATCAGCCTTAAGGCTATTTACATTATTAAGAGCAGCATCATAATCACTTTGATTTACGCCGCTCACTGATAACAATTTTCTTAAACGTTCTTCATTTGTTTGCGCCAGCTCAAGCTGAACTTTACTTTTCTGATAAGTTGCCACAAGATCGGCACTGTTAACCTTTGCAAGTACAGTTCCTTTTCTTACAAATTTTCCGTCGGGTATATTTAAGTAAGTCAACAGTCCTGTGGCATCAGGATGCAGATCAACATTTTCATTGGCAATAACTGTTCCACTTGCCTCAACTGTATTATCAACCTTTTGCAACGAAGCAACCATTACATCAACAACAACGGGGCCATCATTTTTAGGCCTGGAAGATGGAGTAACTTTTTTTGTTTTGCAGGATGCAAGAAAGAGACTGGTTATAACGATCATCAAAAATATCCGTGTACCCATAATATTCAAAGACATGCATAATTTTTTGAAAATAAAATTAAATATAAAAATATTCATATTGAGACAACGATATTCCGGCAGGGTTATCCGATTTTTTATTTGACGGCAAAAAAATGGCAATACTGTGGTTGAGTCAAAATAAATTTCAATTGGCCTCAAATCATATTAAATGAAAAAAGTGTTTCTTTGTTTTAAATACACGACAAATGAATCCTGTAATAGGAATTATAATGGGAAGTGACAGCGATTTAAAAGTAATGGAAGCTGCTGCAGAAATTTTAAAGAAGTTTGATGTTGATTATGAAATAACAATTGTTTCTGCGCACCGCACTCCTATGCGAATGGTTGATTATGCTACATCGGCCCGCAGTAAAGGATTGAAAGTTATTATTGCCGGCGCCGGAGGCGCCGCACATTTACCCGGCATGATTGCTTCACTCACAACATTACCGGTTATTGGCGTTCCTATAAAATCTTCTAATTCAATTGATGGATGGGATTCGATCTTGTCTATTTTACAAATGCCCAATGGAGTTCCCGTAGCGACAGTTGCATTAGATGCTGCAAAAAATGCAGGAATCCTGGCCGCTGAAATTTTAGCAACTGCTGACGATGGCCTTACCCAAAAACTTATTGCATATAAAAATGAAATGAAGAAAGAAGTAGAAAAGAAAGCGCCAAGTATAGAAAACTAAATTTTCACACTTCTTCTACTCACACAAAATTCCTGCTCCAGCGTTAGTGATTTTTCATACAAAATACGGAAAAACTCATCTCCCCATTTTGAATAAAACAGCATAAAGTTTTCTGTACGCTCCTGCAGTGCATCATTAGGAAATAATGAAGTGAGAATTTTTGAAAGCTGATTTTTTGCATCAACAAATTTCCGCTTCTCAGCACGAAGCATTTTCTTCTCCAAAGTCTCTAATTTTTTGTTAGACTTTGTTTCAAGCGCTTCTGTATGCTGTTCCAGCGTTACATCAATTTCTTTTACTAATTTTTTTATTGAATAAAATGCTTGTTGAATTTGAAATTTTTCCTCATCCAGTTGCAATCGGTTTGGAGTATTTTTCTTTACTATTTCGTTCAATAAATTTTCTTCTCCTTTAAATAAATCCGCAGAAATTAAATGTAATTTTTGAATAAGCTGATAATATTTTTTTTCAATTATTAAAAAGGAATTTCTAACAAGCAACAACGGGAAAGGAACTTTATAAAAATGAAATAAATCTTTCAATTCAAGCCAGTAGGCAATTTCGCCGCCACCGCCAATAAACGCGATGTTAGGCAAAATCTTTTCCTGCATCAGCCCTCTTAAAATAACATTCGGACTAAAACGCTCCGGATGATTTCTCAATTCATTTTTTAATTCATCTCTTGTAAAAATGATTTCAGTATCATGAACTACAAATTTATCGTTAACCGGCATAATCCGGTTGCGGATATTATCTTTCAAATAAAACAAATTGATTTCTCTCGGATAAGCCTGTACCTTATATTTAGTTGATAAAATATCAGAAGTTTTACTCACAATTTTTGATGAAGTATTTTCAAAAATATCCTCTTCAAAAACAGGAATCATTTCTTTTTTCAAAATTGCATTATCCGGTAAAAAAACAATCAGTCCATAACTTTTAAAAAGAAGATGTACTAATAAAAATGTCGATTGCTCAATAGTTGAATTTTTCTGAAAGCATTTTTTTAACGTATTTACAATTTCTTTACCATATTTCTCAACCGATAACCTTCCTTCAATTTCATCAATGAGCTTTAATAAATTATCATCCACTTTCATTCTTCCGACTGCACCGGTTTGCTTTGTTTGCCAAACATATTTTTTCCCGTCAATCATTACATGATTCAATTCTTCCAGGTCGGCATCTTCACTACCCATAAAAAAAACAGGAACAAAATTGTATTGAGGCAATTGCTTCGTTAATTCTTCAGCAAGCTTTATAATGTGTAGTATTTTATAGATAAAATATAAATGCCCGGTAAAAATATTGGGTTGATGAGCAGTGCAAACAGTAAACGTATTTTCATCTGAAAGACTGCTGATATTAGCTTTTACGTTATCGCTATCATTTATATTTTTATATTGAATTTGCAATTGCTCTACCAACAATCTCCTGTTATTATTAACTTTCTTTCTTTGCTCAATGGCCGCTTTTATTCCTCCAATATTTACTTCATGTTCGTAAAAATCTTTTAAGTTATTTGCTCCCGCAACATAATCCAAAACAATTTTTGTAAATTTTCCTGTGTCCGAATAAGGGATGAATTGGGATTGAAACTCGTTAGGCATCTCTACTTTTTAATTACTTATTTGATACGGTAATTTTTTGAGCAGCAAAGATAGAGGGAAAAAATGTAGAGGAGATTAAGCAATATTGCCAGGCAAGTAAATTTGATAATGAATTAATACATTTAATGAATAATTTACCAATGCCCACAATCTGTTTAGAAACAAAAATAAATTCCACCATTGAAATTTGTTTTGACTTGTGAAGAAGTATTGACTTGCACCAGGTATCAACTATATAAACCAATGAAAAAGCAATTGCAGGCAGAACAAAAGGTTTAATAGAAGCGGATGAATTTGTAACCTGGCAGGCAAAGCATTTTGGCCTTACGCAAAAGCTTACATCAAAAATTACTGCCTTCAATAAACCATTTCATTTCAGAGATGAACAACAAAAAGGCTCCTTCAAATATATTATTCACGATCATTATTTTGAAGAACATAATGGGGATGTAATAATGAAAGATGTTTTTAATTTTCAATCCCCATTTGGATTAATTGGTAAACTGGTTGACCGAATCATACTCACTAAATATTTAAGAAATCTACTCCTTGAAAGAAACCGCATTATCAAAGAATATGCAGAAACAGAAAAGTGGAAATCTTTCCTAAATGCCATACCTTAAAGTTCTGAAAGTACGGTATGAACTATGATGAACGATATGTTTGGGATTAGATAATTCTTTCTATAGATGGGCTGCACCTACCCTTAACATACATCACTCTTTCGGGAATTGCCCATAGTTTCAGAAAACTTCTCTTCAAAGCAAAAAAAAATTGATAGCTTTAATCCTTGAGTAAATTTTAATTTCTTACTTCTAAAACGATTGCACTATGCAAAATTCACGTCGCAATTTTATTAAAAAAACAGCACTCACCACAGCCGGTGTTTATATGGGCGCCAATGCCTTCAGCGCAAAAAGCTACCGTAAAATTATTGGAGCCAATGATCGTGTACGCGTAGGCGTTGTAGGCTTTTCCGACAGGCACAGAAGTTCACACGTCCCTTCCTTTATGAATCATTATAAAGAATTGAATTTTGACTTGGTTGCTGTGTCAGACATTTGGAACAAGAGAAGAGAAGAAGGCGCTGCTTTATGGAAAGAAAAAATGCAATCATGATATAACGGCCTGTCGCAACAATGAAGAAATGTATGATAAAAAATTAGTAGATGCCGTATTCATCAGCACTGCAGATTTTCAACACGCACTCCATTGCGATACAGGCCGTAAAAGCAGGCTGCGATGCTTATTGCGAAAAACCATTTGCAGAAACGATGGAAGATAACCGTGCAGCTTTAAAAGCGGTGAAAGAATCAGACAAAATTGTACAGATCGGTTCCCAAAGAAGAAGTGGCGCCAATTATCAGGCAGCTGCTGACTTTATACAATCAGGAAAGTTCGGACCTATAAAAATGGTTGAATTAACATGGAATGTAAACCAGCCGGGCCGCTGGCGCAGGCCCGCATTGGTTGCACAATTAAAAGAAGAAGATACTGACTGGAAACGATGGTTAATGAACAGGCCTGAAGATAGCTTTGATCCCAGGAAATATCTGGAGTACCGTTTGTTCTGGCCTTATTCATCAGGCCTTCCCGGTCAATGGATGAGCCACCAAATAGATACGGTGCATTGGTTCAGTGGATTGAAACATCCACGCAGCGCTAGTTGCCAACGGTGGCATTTATATGTGGAAAGACGGAAGAAAAAACTGGGATACCATAACCGCTGTTTTCGATTACGGCCCGGCAGACGATCCATCAACTGGTTTCCAGGTGTCTTTCCTCACGAATGGACAATGGCGATGAGCATCCTTCAGAAATATATTATTCTAACGGTGGCGAATTAAATCTTATTACCAATAAAATTTCGCCAAACGGAGGCCTGACAAAACATTTTGCAGATGAAATGAATATGCAACCTAATTTATTGCCAGAGTTAAGTCTGACTCAAGCAGAAAAAGTAGTTGCTTCGGCAAACACCGGCGGTGACACACTAACGAGCAACCATGTACGAAACTGGATGGAATGTATTCGCAGCCGCAAACAGCCGCATGCGCCTGTAGAAGCGGGTTACAGCCATTCCATTGCCAATATCATGACTACTGCGGCATCACATACCGGCTTAAGAGCAACGTTTGATGAAGAGACACAGGAAGTGATGGTGGGCGGCAAACCGTTTAAGTATTAATTGTTTTTTCGTTTCACTATAGACCTCACAGCTTTTAAAACGCTGTGAGGTTTTACTCAAAGCCTTCCAGTTATGAAGATAAAAATCATACATCCTTTTAAATGTTTTCTGATAAGTACTCTCGCAATGATTTGTTGCCTTATATCATTTGCTCAAAAAAATGAAAATGTAAAAGTTGTGAAATCATCAACAGAAAATAAGATTGATGTATTGATAAACAACAAACCATTTACAAGCTTTTTATATCCCGATACATTGGAGAAACCGGTTTTATATCCTGTATATGCCGCCGATGAAAAAATTGTTACAAGAGGCTTTCCGGTAAATCCGCAACCGGGCGATCCCACAGATCATCCGCATCACCTTGGTATTTGGTTTAACTATGAAAACGTGAATGGCCTTGATTTCTGGAATAATTCTTATGCAATCCCAAAAGAAAAAAAACATTTATATGGTTGGATAAGAACGGATAGAATCGTTAACACTTCCAGTGGCAACAAAGGCATAATTACCTATCATGCCAACTGGACTGATCAACAAAAAAATATCCTGCTTGAAGAAACAACACAATTAACATTCAGCGGAAACGAACATCTTCGGATCATAGACAGAACAACTATTTTAAAAGCCGACACCATAGTTAATTTCAATGATGCAAAAGATGGCATGTACGGAATGAGGCTTGCACATGCGCTGCAAATACCGGATAATAAAGACAAAGAATTTAAAGATGATAAAGGAAATGTAACCATCGTAAAAGGCGGAGCAGACTCACATCGCCAACGGAAATTATCTTACCAGTGAAGGTAAAAGCGGCGATGATGCATGGAGTACAAGAGGAAGATGGTGTAAAGTCTATGGCAAAATGGGTAACGATTCTGTAAGTATAGCAATTATTGATCATCCTGAAAACCCAAACTATCCTACATTCTGGCATGCACGTGGCTATGGATTATTTGCTGCCAACCCTTTGGGTGAAAAAATATTTACTAACGGTAAGTCTTCTAAAAATCTCAAGTTACAGAAAGGAGCATCTGTCACATTTCGTTACAGGATTGTGATAGACGCAAATAATAAAACCCTCAGTGTGGCTGAGTTGAATAAGTTGGCTGATGATTTTGCAAAGCAAAATTAAATTTTAGGGTAATCAGCACCGTTATAACAAATTAATTTCTTCCCAAACTTTTTTCAAAACAGGGATACCGTTGGCGAGATTTTTTTTTCTTGTTTGTAAAACCCCTTCCCCGGGATAAACAATTTTTTTAGCGTCATCTATTGGGATTGACTGATGATAATCCTTTAAAATTCCTTCGATCGTTTTTGTTATTAAAGAATGATTTCCAAGTTTTGAGATATCAATGGCGATAAATACCTGCGACAAACTGTATTCAACTTCTTTCTTACTTAATTCATAAGTCGATAAACCACCGGATAAAATTGTCGCCAGCAAATCGAGCAGCAGTGATAATCCTGCACCTTTCCAATAGCCGATAGGTATCGGTGCATTTGAGGTGAGAATCTCTTCAGGGTCTTTGGTTAAATTTCCTTTTATGTCAAGACCTCCATGAACAGAAAGTTGTTCATTCTTCATAGCGGCTAATTCCAAAGCGCCATAAGAATATTGCGACATGGCCATGTCCAACACAATCGCTTCATCGTTATACGGCAAAGCCAATACCAAAGGATTGTTGCCAAGCTTTGCATCTTTTGCTCCCCAGACCGGCATGTTTGCAATTGTATTTGTCCAGCCAATGAACACATAGCCGGCCTTGGCAGCTTGCCATCCGTAAGTGCCTCCACGCATCCAGTGATTGGTATTTCGTAATGCAACACAACCAATTCCATATTCTTTTGCAAGTGACATAACGGTGTCGGTTACCTGCAATGCATTTAATATTCCCGGGCCGAGATTGCCATTCCATTGTTCTATGCCACCAAATTTATTTTCCAATGATGGCACAGCATCAACTTCTATGAATCCTCTCTGTATATATTGGACAAATCTTGGAAAGCGGTTAACACCGTGTGTGTAAATCCCGTCGAGACTGCTTTCGGTAAAAACCGAAGCACATTGCAAAGCTCTTTTGTTGGTGAAATTATATTTTAATAAAATGCGTGTAAAAAGTTCCTGCATTTCATTTGCAGGTATTTTAAGTATGCTTTGATTTTCCTGCATCATTCGTAAGATTTATGAGCAATATTCTATTCTACAACTTCGCCTTCCAGATCGTAATCAAATGCATTGGTGATTTTTACATTCACAAAATCACCGGGATAGCAATTTTTTTTCTGGAATGAATGATCACTTCGTTATCCACTTCCACACTATCAAATTCTGTACGGCCAAAATACCGGCCGGCTTCTTTTTTATCAATAATCACTTTAAAAGTTTTGCCAATCTTTTCTTCATTCTTTTCATAAGAAATTTCCTGCTGCACTTCCATAATTTCCTGCGCTCTTCTTTCTTTTTCTTCTGCAGGCACATCATCAATTAAATCATAAGCTGAAGTATTTTCTTCATGGGAATAAGTAAATATTCCTACCCGGTCAAATTCCATCTTCTTCAAAAAAGTTTTTAATTCTTCCACATCATCTCGTGTTTCACCCGGGAAACCTGCTATTAGAGTAGTTCGCAAACAAATCCCCGGAATCTTATATTTTATTTCACCAATAATATCTTCCATCTCTTCTCTTGTAATCTGCCGTTTCATCGCCTTCAACATCCTATTGCTGGCATGCTGCAAAGGCATATCAAGATAATTGCAAATATTTTCCCGTTCCTTCATTGCATCAATTATTTCCATTGGAAATTTTGACGGATAAGCATAATGCAATCGGATCCATTCCAATCCTTTTACATCTGCCAAGTGCATGTAAAAGTTTTGGCAATTCTCGTTTCTTATAAATATCCAGACCGTAATAAGTAAGTTCCTGCGCGATCAGCATTATTTCTTTTACACCTCTTGATACCAAGCTTTGTGCTTCAGCCACCAAGATTCTATGGGTCGGCTTATATGTTTGCCGCGCATTAAAGGAATGGCACAAAATGCACAGGTACGGTTACAACCTTCGCTTATTTTCAGGTAGGCATAATGGTTAGGTGTGCTTAACAATCTTTCGCCTAACAATTCAGCTTTATAATCAACATCAAATTTTTTCAGTAAAAAAGGTAATTCCATTGTTCCGAAACATGCATCTACTTCAGGAATTTCATCTTCCAGGTTTTGTTTGTAACGTTCGCTAAGGCAGCCGGTAACATAGACCTTATCAAGCTTTCCACGTTTTTTTAATTCAACCTGTTCAAGAATGGTATTAATGCTTTCTTCTTTTGCTTTATCAATAAATCCACAGGTATTTACCACAACAATATTGTGATCCAGTTTTTTGCTTTCGTGCACCACATTAACATCATGCAGCAGCAAGCTGCCCGCTCAATACTTCACTGTCAACCATATTTTTGCTGCAGCCAAGCGTGATAATATTTACTTTATCTTTTTTAAGTTTTGTTTTCATTTATTTTTTGCCACTGATTACACCGATTTGCACGGATTATTTCTCTACGAATTGACCATTTAACTATTTAACCAGTAACCCAGTTAACTTTTAACTCTTAACTCCTTCAAATAAACTATCTACAAATTCCTTTTTATCGAACACCAAAAGATCTGTTGCTTTTTCACCAACACCAATAAACTTAACGGGAATTTTAAACTGATCTGCAATGGCTAAAACCACTCCACCTTTTGCGGTGCCATCCAATTTGGTAATTGCAATCGCAGTAACATCTGTGGCTGCAGTAAATTGACTAGCCTGTTCCAAGCATTCTGGCCGGTACTTCCATCTAACACCAGCAATACTTCATGCGGCGCATCCGGCAATACGCTTTATTTACCGAGCGTTTTATTTTACTCAATTCATCCATTAAATGAATTTTATTATGCAAGCCTTCCTGCTGTATCAATTAATACCACATCCATACTTTTCGCCACACCGCTTTGTACCGCATCAAATGCAACAGCGCTGGGATCTGCTCCCATTGCATGTTTTACAATTGGCACTTTGGTTCGTTTGCTCCAAATATCTAACTGATCAACAGCTGCTGCACGAAAAGTATCTGCAGCACCCAACAAAACTGTTTTGCCATGCAAGTGTAAAATTATGTGCCAGTTTTCCGATTGTTGTAGTTTTTCCGACGCCATTTACCCCTACAATTAATATGACGTGTGGTTTATGAGTTGATGGAAGCTCATAACTTTTATAAGACGTATCAACAGGCGAATCAACAAGATACTGATTGTATTTCTTCTTTTAGAATTCTGTTAAGTTCAGTTGTATTTAGATATTTATCTTTTGCAACACGTTTTTCAATGCCGTCAATAATTTTTACAGTTGTGTCAACACCTACATCTGCGCTTACCAATGCATTTTCCAAGATCATCCAGCACTTCTTCATCTACGGTGCTTTTACCGGCAATTGCTTTTGTTAGCTTTTCAAAAAAACCTTCCTTGGTTTTTTGCAAACCCTGGTCAAGGCTTTCCTTCTGTTCTTTTTTTCCAAAAATTTTATCAAAAAATCCCATTGTATAAAATTAGTTAAGGGTAAAAATAAATAAAGCTATCCGCATTGAACGCCGGATAGCTTTACTTAAATAGGTTTACAGAGATATTTAGCTTGCCAAATGTTCTTTAATCTTGTCTTTATGAACAATTGATTCTTTAAAAGTATAAGAGCCGGATTTAGGGCTACGTACTGTGCGAATTACTTTAGTCCAGTTTTTTGCTTCTGCTGCGGCTTTCTGATCTTTGGTTTTTATAGCCGTTTTTGCTGCTTTTGCCATTTCTATTTAATTTGATAATGTGATTATATAGCTAATTAACTGGATTGGCTAATTATTTAATTTCTTTATGAACAGTTACTTTTTTCAAAATCGGGTTGAATTTTTTTAATTCCAAACGTTCAGGAGTATTTTTTTTATTCTTGTTGGAAATATAACGGCTTGTACCCGGCATACCGGAAGTTTTATGCTCTGTGCATTCTAAAATTACCTGTACCCTGTTTCCTTTCTTTGCCATTTTAATCTAAATGTTTAAATTTTTATTAATCAGATTTTTGCACCGTTTGCTCTTATTTCTTTTACCACTGTAAAAAGACCATTTTTATTAATTGTACGAATTGCTTCAGAAGATACTTTTAAAGTAATCCATTTATCTTCTTCAGCAAGAAAATATCTTTTCTTTTGAAGATTGGGTAAAAAACTCCTGCGTGGTTTTAATGTTTGAATGAGAAACAGTATTGCCGGTAATTGGCTTTTTCCGGTTACCTGACATACTCTTGCCATAATGATCTTTTTTTCGGACGGCAAAGGTAACAAAGAAATAGTTACCTGAAAAATAATTAAGACACTTTTTTTATTTGATGATGAAACTGACATTTAAGCACTGTTTTACTTAAAAAAGCATAGGCATGCTTTATGTATTATAAAAGCAAAAATTAAATATGGAAACATTCAGTAAAATAATTAATGATGATAAGCCGGTTTTGGTTGATTTTCATGCAACCTGGTGTGGTCCCTGTAAGATGATGGCTCCAGAATTACAACGGTTTGCCGAAAATAATAAGGAAAACGTAAGAGTGCTAAAAGTTGATATTGATAAGAACCAGCCAACCGCAAGCGAGTTTAATATACAAGGGGTGCCAACATTAATTCTTTTCAAAAAAGGCAAAGTATTGTGGCGCCAATCGGGCGCTATGAATGCCCAGCAAATCTCCGCAGCCGTTAAGGCAAAAATATAAATGGAAATTGATTTGACAACTTTTTAAAAGTTGTCAAATCTGATTAATATAATTATAAAAGAATAATGGCAACAAACACAATTAATTCTATATTCGAGGGCGGAATGGCTTTTACCACCGCCATAAGGTCACACAATATCACTATTGATTTAAGCAAAGAAAATGGGGGAAACGATCTTGGCTCAAGCCCCAAAATTTTAATGCTTGTTTCACTGGCAGGGTGCACCGGTGTAGATGTTGTAGCTATTTTGAATAAAATGAAAGTTAACTTTTCAGAATTCTCGATCAATGTGCATGCGCATCTTACTGAAACCGAACCAAAAACTTATGATGAAGTGGTGGTTACCTATTTAATAAAAGTGGATGAAAAAGATCAATCAAAAATGGAGCGGGCTGTGGCGCTTTCCCAGGATAAATATTGCGGCGTGAGCGAGATGTTCAGGGCTTTTGCAAAACTTTCGCATGCAATTAATTTTCTTCCTTAACATTTAAATTATATTTTCTTTGGTAATTTTCTTTCGTTCCAAACTCTTGCCATCTGCAGTGAAATTGCAAGGAGAATAAGACCAAATCCAAAATAAAACCCCCGCCCCAAAAATTTATTTTCATTAAAAAATATAAAGGCAAGTATAATGGAATATACCGGCTCAAAATTGTAAGTAAGATTTACCGTAAAAGCTGAAATGTATTTTAATGCATTCAGGCTTAGGATAAAAGCAAATACTGTACAAAATAATGATAGTATTAATAACCAAAGAAAGTCTGTTGGAGTTGGAATAAAATACTTTGCAGGAAAAAAATGTAAATAAAATGGAATAATAAAACATAGCGCAAGAAAGCCTCCGCTCATTTCATAAAACGTAACTGTTTTGGAAGAAAATTGTTTTAACAGTGAAGAATTGAAAATTGGAAAAAGACACGCAAATAAAGCAGAGATAATTCCAAAAATAATTCCTGTTTTATATTCCGGATAAAAATTAAATATGAGGTAAATGCCTACGATGGCAAGCATTCCAAGCAATACTTCAACAAAGTCAATTCGTCTCTTCCTAATAATCGGCTCAAGAAAAGAAGTAAAAAAACCAATTGCCGAAAGACACGTTACAGAAACAGAAACATTTGCATATTTAATACTGCCGTAAAAACTCACCCAGTGCAGTGCAACAATAACACCCACACCAAAAAGCTTCATTGTATTTGTAAGAGAAAGCCTGGTAAATTCTTTTCTAAAAAATAATATTAGACCGAGCGCTACTGCACTAAACAACATCCGGTACCAAACTAAAATGCCTTCATTTAAAGTAATAAGCTTTCCTAAAATAGCAGTGAATCCCGCTAAAACTACTGCAATGTGCAGTTGAAGAAAAGCTTTTTTCATGCACCAAAAATATGTACGATGTACGATGTTTGATGTATGATGTTGGAGAAATACCTGATTCCATTCCCATTGGTTCTGTATAACATCGCACTTTTTATATCGTACATCAAACATTGCTTTAATATTAACATTCCTTTGCATAAAAAAATATAAGCCATTGCAATTGTACCATCCATAGTTTTATATTTGCCCCTGTTTATATAAAACCCCGCTATGAGCTTTAAAAAAATCAACAACATTACAGGATGGGCAATTTGTATTATTGCATGCATAGTTTATTTAATGACAATGGAAGCCACCGGAAGTTTTTGGGATTGTGGTGAATTTGCTTCCAGCGCTTATAAACTTCAAATTCCCCATCCTCCGGGAGCACCATTATTTATTTTATTAGGACGGCTTTTCATGATTCCCTTTTCTAATCCCAGTAGTGCAATACTTGGATTAAATAGTATGAGTGCTTTAATGAGCGGCTTTACCATTTTATTTTTATTCTGGACTATTACTCACTTTGCAAGAAAAATTCTTGAAAAAAATAATCCAAATCCACTTACAAAAGGGCAGATCTTTTCTATAATGGCCGCCGGTGCAGTTGGTGCGTTGGCTTATACCTTCAGTGATTCATTCTGGTATAGTGCTGTTGAATCTGAAGTTTATGCGAGCTCATCTTTTTTTACAGCTATAGTTTTTTGGGCAGTTCTCAAATGGGAGCAGAATGTTACAGAAGAAGAATTACAAGGCATTAAAGGGCATTTTACAAGAGCAGATAGGTGGCTGATACTGATTTTTTACCTGGTAGGACTTGCAGTGGGCGTGCATTTGTTACCAATACTTACCATTCCTGCCATTGTCATGGTTTATTATTTCAAACGTTATAGAACAACCAATTGGAAAACATTTTGGGCTTTTGTTATTGCATGTCTTATAACCGGAATTGTACAAGTTCCTATGATACAATGGTCTATTAAATTTGCAGGACAGTTCGACATATTTTTCAGGAATAGTTTGAATCTCCCATTCTTTAGTGGGTTCTCTTCTTTTTTTGTAATGCTTGCTATTATTATTTTTTTTATGCTACGGCTTGCCGCAAAAAAGAACTGGAATTTTTTAAAGCTTGCTATGTGGAGCTTTGCCTTTGTATTGCTCGGCTTTTCTACGTATTATACAACCCTCATCCGTTCTCTTGCAGACCCTGCAGTAGACATGTTTAATGTTGATAACCCGGTGAGCCTTGTTGGATATCTTAGCCGCGAGCAATACGGCGATTGGCCTATTTTATATGGACAGGATTTTAGTGCAGGAAATGTACAGGGAGATCAATATACTCCCGATTATAAAACGCAATCGTATATGGTTAAGGGTAAAACTAAATATGAAGACCTCGGCAAAAAACAAACGATTACTTATCATGATGACGACTTACATTTTTTTCCAAGAATGTGGGATAATTCAAATGACCAGGGACATGCTGATTATTATGCAAGCTTTGCAGGTATAAATAAAGATCAGAAATCCGGCGCTTATAGTGATAAGCCAAGTGTAGGTGATAATTTTGCTTTCTTCTTTGGCTACCAGCTTAACTGGATGTATTTGCGATATTTTATGTGGAATTTTGCAGGGAAGCAAAATGACATCCAGGGCGTAGATATGGGCAATGTAAGAGATGGAAACTGGCTCACCGGAATTCCATTTTGGGATAATGCAAGGTTAGGTGATCAAAGTAAAATGCCTGATAGTATTAAGCATAATAAATCGCACAATACCCTCTTTTGCTTTCCGCTTCTTTTAGGAATTCTTGGCCTTATCTATCAATATAAAAAAGATAAACAGGATACGCTCATTGTAAGTTTGTTATTCTTCTTTACAGGTATTGCCATTGTTGTATATCTCAACCAGGCAGGCAATCAGCCTCGTGAAAGGGATTATGCTTATGTAGGTTCTTTTTATGCTTTTGCAATTTGGATAGGAATTGGTGTAATGTATGTAAAAGAATTATTTGAAAAATTTACTGATAATAAGATCGCGAACTACGCTTCAGCAGGACTTTGCATGCTTGCAGTTCCGGTACTGATGGGCAGCCAGGAATGGAACGATCATGACAGAAGTCATAAAACACTTGCGAGAGATATCGCTATTGATTATTTGGAAAGTTGTGCGCCCAATGCAATTTTAATAACCTTTGGCGATAATGACACTTACCCGCTTTGGTATGCGCAGGAAGTGCAGGGAATACGAAGAGATATCAGGGTAATTAATTCTAGTCTTATGGGAACTGACTGGTATGTCAACCAGTTACGCTATAAAGTAAACCAAAGTGATCCTATAGATGTTATTTGGACACCCGACCAGATAATAGGAAGCACAAGAGATGCTATCTATTATTATCCTGATGCTCCGGGATGCAAAGGTAGACCAGTCGAAACCACTGGATCTTTATACCATGATGAAAGATTATGCTGGAAGTAGCGATCCAAACCGCATGGCACAAAATGGAGATGAATACCTGAATATTTATCCAACTAAAAAAGTTGAAATCCCGGTTGATACTAACCTTGTAAAACAAAACGGAACGGTTAATCCGGGAGATAGCGTAGTGAGTGAAGTTGATTTTGATATTCCAAAAAATGCCTTAGGCAAAAATGAAAGCGCTATATTAAATATAATGGCTGCTAATAAATGGAAAAGGCCAATTTATTTTACTTCACCCTACGATGAATTAGGCTTTCAAAATTATTTAAGAACCGACGGGTTAACTTATAGATTTGTACCGGTAAGAAACAGTGAAGTAAACCGCGACTGGGCTTATGACGTTATGATGAAAAAATTTGCCTTTGGCAATGCAAATGTGAAAGGTGTATATTATGATGAAGAAAACCGCCGGCATTTAAATACAATAAGAATGCAATATGCACAGGTTGGAATGAATCTGGCAGATCACGATAGAAAAGATGACGCAAAAAAAATGCTTGAAAAATGTGATAAGATGTTATTGCAGGAGAACTTTCCTTATGGGCTTGTATCGCGCAGGCAGCAGCAGGACCAGATTTCAGGACAGTTTTTATTAGCCGCCTATAAAGCTGGGGATACTGTATTGGCAAAAAAAGTATCTGAATCTTTACGTAAAGATTTGGAACAACAAGTTGCCTATTTCAACAGCCTTGATGAAAATAAACAACAGGCTCTTGCTTACGAAAATCAAATTGTTCAACAATTATTACAGCAGTTACAGGGTATGGAACAATATTTTAAAAGCAATCCTGAGCTAAATCCGGAAACTAAAAACCCGGTAATAAATAATATTCCTGCGCCAAAAAAAGAAAAGCCGGTGAATGATAAAACACAATAATTTTTTTAATAAATAAAATCCCGGTATTACCTTCATGCAATAAAAGGTAAACCGGGATTTTTAATTTAACAATTGAACTAAAGATTAAGATAAATTGTTAAGTAATTTGCTATAGAATTGATTTATGTATCCTAAGGTTCTGCGTCTTCATTATACAAAACAACGTTTATACTTAGCTACCTGGGGTAAACTTTTTAATTAGCTTATTTTTTCAAGTACCACTTTCAACTCAATTTGAAATTGCTACTTTTATCAATTAAAATAATTTGTTATGAGGGGACATAATTTTTCCAAATACGATCCAAGTGAAAATAGTAAATCTTCATTTGAAAAATTGCTGGACATCTTTATGCAATTGCTTACTTATACTAGTGGCGATATTGCAGAAGCATTGAGTTGGTTAACAGAACTTGATAAAGAGTATAAGCTTACCGATGATGAATATGGAATGGGAGATTTTATAGATGAACTAAAAGATAAGGGTTACATTGATGAGAACCGGAAAAACGGAGAAATTAAAATTACCCCTAAAACCGAACAGGGAATCCGCAAAAAAAGTTTGGAAGAGATTTTTGGGAAATTAAAAAAAACCAAACAGGGAAATCACAATACATTTAAACCCGGCGGCGGCGACGAGATAAATCCTGAAACGCGGCCTTTTCAATTTGGCGACACGTTGGAGCAAATTGATTTTACAGAATCAATCCGTAATGCACAAATCAATCATGGTGTCGATAGTTTTACAATGCATGAAGATGATCTTGAAATTCGTGAAACAGATTTCAAAGCACAAACTTCAACAGTGTTAATGATTGATATTTCGCACAGCATGATATTGTATGGCGAAGACAGGATCACACCTGCAAAAAAAGTAGCGATGGCATTAAGCGAATTAATTACAACCAAATATCCAAAAGATACGTTAGATATTGTAGTGTTTGGAAATGATGCGTGGACAGTTGAAATTAAAGATTTGCCTTACCTTCAGGTTGGACCTTATCATACTAACACAGTTGCCGGTTTAGAACTGGCAATGGATATTTTAAGAAAAAGAAAAAATCCTAACAAACAGATTTTTATGATAACAGATGGCAAACCAACCTGCTTAAAAGTTGGAAAGCGATATTATAAAAATAGTTTTGGAGTTGACAGACGAATATTAAACCGTTGTATGAATCTTGCGGCACAATGTAAAAAATTAAAAATTCCGATCACTACATTTATGATAGCAAGCGATCCTTACCTGCAAAGATTTGTAACGGAATTTACTGAAACCAATAATGGTAAAGCATTCTTTGCATCGCTTGACAAATTAGGCGCATTTATTTTCAAAGATTTTGAAAGTGGAAAAAGAAAAACGGTTTATTGAAACCCGTTAAATTCCTAAGGACGGGGATTTTTGAATCTAAAAGTATGGAGATGTATTATTGAAATTCATTTTAAAAAAGCATCTTGGTTTTACAGATAAATTTAAATTATTTAAAAAATGAGAAGATGAAAACGATGTATTAATTGGAGTTAGTAATTTCACTAAAAAAGAAATGAATGAAAGAAGATAAAGAATATATAATAAGTATTCCAAAAGAATCTGAACAAGTAGTAACGGCCATAATGGAAAAGTTTGGAGTAAAAGCAACTGAACTTAAAAAAAGAAAAGCCGTTCCTAAAAGAGTTATATCGAAACAGAAAAAGACTCTTTCAAAAAGTAAAATTGATCACACTTATTTATTTGGTAAATGGAAAGATTTTGATATTGACCCTAAAAAATTAAGAGAAGATTCATGGTAGTATATGAAACTGTTTTGGTTGATACTGATATTTTGATTAAGGCATATAGAGGAGATAAAACAAAACAACAAAATTTAAAATTTCTAAAAGATAAATATTGCATTTCAGTAATTACAGCATGTGAATTATTGAATGGAGCAAAAAACATTCATCAACGTACTGAATTCAATAAAGTCTTACGGTATTATTACCTTGTAGATATAGACGAAAAAATATCTGGCATAGCCTTTTCATTATTTAAAAAATACTCATTTACTAACGAAATGAAAATATCTGATGCTTTTATTGCAGCAACTGCAATACGCAATGATCTGTTTATTTACACTGACAATAAAAAAGATTTTGATTTTATTGAAGGGGCTAAATTATATAAAGAAAAATAAAATGAACATACAAAACATAAAAACTTTAGGCGAACTAAAAGACAGCACCTACAAATCGAGAAGTATAAAAGAAGAACTGCGTGAAAATCTTATTAAGAAAATAAGCAAAAAAGAAATTACATTTCCAGGCATTATTGGTTATGAAGATTCTGTAATTCCTGATACAGAAAGAGCATTGTTGTCGAGACATAACATTTTGTTTTTGGGTTTACGAGGCCAAGCTAAAACCCGCATGGCAAGGCAAATGACAGATTTGCTCGATGAATATATTCCGGTTATAGAAGGCAGCGAAGTAAACGATGATCCCTTTAAACCATTAAGCAAATATGCGAAAGACCTGATTGCAGAAAATGGTGATGATACGCCCATTGAGTGGATGCATCGCAGTGAACGTTATGGGGAAAAACTGGCCACGCCCGATGTAAGTGTTGCGGATCTTATTGGTGATATTGATCCTATAAAGGCAGCTAACCTAAAGCTTAGTTATGCTGATGAAAGAGTGATTCATTACGGTATTATTCCACGAAGTAACCGTGGTATTTTTGTTATAAATGAATTGCCAGATCTGCAGGCCCGCATACAGGTTTCATTATTTAATATTTTAGAAGAAGGCGATTTACAAATACGTGGTTTTAAATTAAGATTGCCTTTAGATATTATGTTTGTTTTTACTGCTAACCCTGAAGACTACACGAACAGAGGCGCTATTGTAACGCCACTTAAAGACAGAATCGAAAGTCAGATATTAACGCACTATCCAACTACTATTGAAACATCTTTATCTATAACGGAGCAGGAAGCAGGCATACACGAAGATCAGCTAAAAAGAATACAGGTAAGCGACCTTGTAAAACGCCTGATTGAACAGGTATCTTTTGAAGCACGCGCCAGTGAATATGTTGACAAAAAAAGTGGCGTATCGGCAAGGCTTACTATCGCAGCTTATGAAAACGCAGTAAGTTCTGCGGAGCGCAGGGCAATTATGAATAAAGAAAAAGAAACACAGGTTTGGATTAGTGATCTGGTTGGCATCATTCCATCTATAACGGGAAAAATTGAACTCGTATACGAAGGAGAACAGGAAGGCCCTTACCAGGTTGCCTATAACTTGATGGAAAAAGCTATTCGCACACAATTTGCGTATATTTTCCTAATCCCGAAACATTTAAAAAGAGAAGAACAAAAGATAATGTGCCTGATGAAAATCCGTATAAGGCAATTACCCGCTGGTTTGATTCAGGGAATCATTTAAATCTTTTTTTTGGAATAAAAGATGAAGAAAAAATTCAATTGTTATATAAAGTAGATGGATTGTTTGGAATTGTAAAAAAACATTTTCCAGCCGCTAATGCTAAAGAAAATGCATTGTTGATGGAATTTGTTTTGCATGGCCTTTCTTCTTACTCATTAATAAGCAAAAAAGTTGTAGAAGGGAAAATAGAATTTAAAGATTTAATGGGAAGCATGCTCAACCTGAGTCCGCAGTCTTTCAGGGATGAGGAGTTGGATGATGAGGATTTTAAATAGCTATTTATACTTATAAAAAACAAAGTGACAATACATGTTGTTTTTAAGCTTGCACTAAACTATTAGTCATACATTGCATTACCTCGTGTGGAAAGTGCGATTGTATAGACGAGAATATTTCACCAAATTTTATTGGCTATGATTCTCTTGAAACCGATACAGTTATCATTAGAAGATATGCTAACAACACTAATTTGCCGCTTTAATTGATACAGCTTACGGCTTAAAGAAATATTCTACTATAAAAGGATTTACAAACATGGCGATAGATGGCGGCGCTGCAACAGTGTTGGATATGCCATTGAATCCATAAAAGAAATTAAAATCATTCACAGTAGAAACAGTTGCAAATGATGTAGTAATTGAATTGATGAGCGTGACATTGAAACGAAATTGATTTAGTGTTTTACATCACGCTCTTCTCTTTTAGATAGCGCCTGTCCAAACTTGCCGTGAGGTTGGGGTGAGAAGGCTCTTATGATAGAAATGACTTTTTTTAAATCGCGTTCCAATTTTTTGAGTGGCATTTTTTTATTTTTGTAAACTAAAAAGAGTTTGTAGATTTACAGGACAGTGCGGGATGCCACCTAATTTTTATTAGGATAGATTGCCTGTACAAATTTAATTCGATTGCCAACTGATTGCTTGTATGAAATTAAAGAACTTTGCAGTTACATTTTTAAGGCTTGTTTTTAGCAACCTGCCAGGTATAAAGGGGCAAAACGACTCAACTTCTGCGAGCGAAAAAGTAACCTTCGAAACATTAAAATCAATATTATTTTTTTACCGTTAAATCATTTTTATGGTAACATAAAATTTATTTGCTACGAGCGACTCAAGTTTTATTCAAATTATTCTCATCACCAAAACACAATCTACATGAAAAAAAATCGTCTGTTTTTCAAACGCTTGTTTTTGACAAGCTTATTCTTTCTGCTGATTTTTCATCAAAACCTATTTGCTCAAAAAACAGCGGCTCATATTGTTGAAGGAGTTATTTCAAATGAAAAAGGTGTGCCGCTGCAAGGTGCTGTAGTTGAAGTTAAAAAGACCGGAGCAAAAACGCTGACTGATGCTTCCGGAAAGTTTAGCATTGATGTAAAAGCGAATAATGCAGTACTTGCAATTTCTTATACAGGATATGTACAGAAAGAAGTTGATATTAACGAATTATCCAACAATATCACAACAGCACTATCTGTAGATACCAGAGGTTTAGAAGAAGTGGTAGTGATTGGTTATGGAACAGCTAAAAGGAAAGATGTAACCGGCGCTATTGCTGGAATTAGTCAGCAAGAAATTAAATCAAGACCAGTAGACAATGCAATAGAAGCTATGCAGGGAAAAGTTGCAGGGGTTGATATTAGTTCAAATGAGCGGCCCGGTACTGTTCCTGATATTACTATCCGCGGTGTTCGTTCGTTAACTGCATCGAACGCTCCATTATTTGTCGTTGATGGAATTCCATTAAATACCAGTGTATCTGTCGTTAGTGGAGTTTCAGTAACTACCGGGGGAATTGAAAACATTAATCCCGGAGATATTCAATCAATTGATGTCTTGAAAGATGCTTCTGCAACGGCTATTTACGGTTCCCGTGGTGCCAATGGAGTTGTTATTATTACGCTGAAGCAAGGAAAAGCAGGAAGAACAGTATTAAACCTTAATAGTTCGCTTACTTTTGAAAATTTAGTTGATAATGAAAAAATGTTTGATGCCGGTGATTTCATCACTTTTCGCCGCTGGGCATATTATTATGCCGGGTTAAATCCAACTACCGGTATCAGTACTTATCCCAGGGGAGACCAGCCGGATATAGCACATGATAAAACCTATTTTAGCGCAACCGCGGATCCTTATGCATGGGCTAATATCGAACCAGGGATGGGCTTCCGGAACATGGGATCCTTCTAAAGTTACAACCACAGATTGGAGAGGTATGGTGACACAACAAGGAATCACTACAGATAATACTATAAGTGTAAGTGGCGGAACAGATAAAATTAAGGCGTATGGCTCTTTTGGTTATTTGAACAATAAAGGAACCATAAAAGGACAATCATTTGAAAGATACACTGCAAATGTAAACGTAGATATTGCTGCTACTAAATGGCTTTCTTTTGGTAGTAATATTAACGTTAGTTACAATAAGCAGGAATATGGGCAATCGGCAACGGGGATTGGCACTGTTGGTACTCCTTCGGGCGGATTATATGAATCTGCAAGAGGAGTATTCCCATTTGCAGTACCTTTTGATTCTGCCGGTAACAGGATTTCATTTCCGGGAGGCGATAATGCAGTTAAGACCATTGTTGACGAATGGAAATATAATATAGACGAAAGAGTAACTTTAAGAGCGTTTGGAAGTTTACATGCGCAGGTAAATTTTGGTTCAATTTTCCCGTGCATTAAAAGGATTGAGCTATCGCCTGAATTTTGGCCCGGACCTATCTAATTATCGCGATGGAGTTTATATTGATAAAAACTCAGTGGCTAATGGAGGTAGTAGCAGCTATGCTTCACTTACCAACAACAGTATCTATTCATATACATTAGATAATTTGCTTTATTATGACAAAACCTTTGGTGAACATAGTATTGGTGTCACATTATTACAAAGCCAAACGGGTTATACAAGAGATACAAGTGTTATTACAGGAAATGGTGTGCCTTTGTCTTCTCAATTGTGGAATTCACTCTCAAGTGGTACGGTTACAGGGCAACTTAGTACCGGTACTGGTCTCATTCAACAACAGCTATTGTCCTACATGGGAAGAATCAACTACAGCTATAAGGAAAAATATTTGTTAACGGTTTCAGCTCGCCAGGATGGCTCTTCTGTTCTTGCCCCGGGTCATAAATATACCTTGTTCCCTTCTGCAGCATTAGCCTGGAGAATTGACAAAGAAAACTTCATGAATGTTAAATGGATAAATAATTTAAAATTAAGAATTGGCGCCGGTGTTACAGGAAACTCAGCTGTAAGCTCCTTATCAGACACAGGGCGGAGTAACATCACTTTTTTATCCCTTTTCTGCTACCAGTACTGCCGGCTCAATACCAAGTACAGTTTTTGCAAATAAGAATCTGGGATGGGAAAAAACAACTCAATATAACCTTGGTGTAGATTATTCATTATTTGACAGGAGAGTATCCGGAAGTGTAGATGTGTACACATCCAGTACATCAGATTTGTTACTGAAGGCTAATATTCCAACCGTTACAGGTTTTACTACTACTTATGAAAATATTGGTGAAACCGCTAACAATGGTGTTGATATTTCTATAACAACAGTTAATGTCAGGACGAAAGATTTCACCTGGACGACTAATTTAAATGCTTCATGGCAAAAAGACCATATTGTATCGTTGTCAAATGGAACTCAACCTGATATAAGCAATCTCTGGTTTCCCGGCCAACCCCTTGGTGTAATTTATGGTTATAAAGCTATCAGGTTTATGGCAGAAAGGTGATTCAGCAGATTACAAACTATTTAATGCAAACAAAAATGCGTTTTATCCCGGCAACGTAAAAGTTGAGGACGTCAACGGCGATAACAAAATTGATCCGAATCATGATCGCCAGATCATTGGATGGACAAGGCCGCGCTGGATAGTTGGTATGACCAATACATTTGATTATAAAGGATTGGAATTTTCTTTCTTCTTGTACGGACGAATTGCATTATATGTATAGTTATGGAGGTGAAGCAGCAGCCAGCGCGTTATGTTACCAGGCAAATTAATTATTATAATGAAAATAATACAAATGCCGAATTTCAAAAACCGATATTTAATGCCGGAGGCGCACCACGTGATCCCTATTATGCTTCATTAGGTTATCTGAAAGCTTCATTTATCAAAATTCGAAACATATCATTAGGATATAATTTTGCCAGTAAAACATTATCTGGAATAGGCATCTCTAATTTAAAAGCTTATGCGCAAGTGCAAAATCCCGGAATGTTGTACTCGTCAAATTAACTTCCTTGATATGGATGTAGTTGGCCCAACCTGGAATCGTGGTTTTACCCTTGGATTTAATGCCTCATTTTAACACTAATAAATTTGAATAATATGAATAACTATAATAAATTAAATAAATTAATCATTGTTGCGGCAATGCTTTTTACTATCTGCGTCTTGCAAAAAGAATTTTTTAGATGAGACACTTACCACTGCAAGACACAACTGACTTTTACAAAACTGATGATGGCATATTGCAATTAGCAGTGGGTACTTATTATCAAACTTTTAATGTTCCTCCAAACGGAGAATGGTATTTTTCTGCTGCTAATTATGGAACTGATGAATTTCATGTTGGCGGAGATCCATCCAATTCACCCTGGAACAATTATGATCAAACTTTTAATCCCGGACTTAGCTACTAATGGTAATTTGCAAGGAGTTAATGTTCAATGGGATGCTTTATATACCGCTATTGGAGACGCAAATTTGTTAATTCAAAATGCCAGAAACAGTACTTCCACTTCAACAGCCATTAAAAACACCTCTTTAGGCGAAGGGCTTTTTATGCGTGGATACTGCTATTTGAGATTAGTATCTCAATTTGGCGGTGTTCCGCTGATAACCTCACCTACACAACATCGGTAACTCTGGAATTTACCCGTGCCGCTCCCAAAGATGTTTTTAGCCAAATTGTAATTGATCTCGATAGTGCTTATAATCTTTTACCAACTTCCGGAGCCCCTTATCGCATTACACAAGATGCTGCTGCCCATTATTTAGCAAAAGCATATTTATCCAGGGCAAGTGAAATAAACAGTTCATGGAACGCTTCGACAGTAAATTCAGATTTAACATCTGCTGTTACACTTTGTGACCAGGTAATCGCCAATCACCCATTAGCTTCGGATTTTAAAAGTCTATGGAATTTTACCGGTATCAATTCAGCAAATGAAAAATTACCGGAACTCATTCTTTCTGCTCAATTTACGAATGATGTAACTACTAATCTCGCCAATGGGAATACCCAACATTTATATTTTGTTTCAAGATATGATATCCAGGACCAAATGGCCCGTGATTTAACCGGCGACAGGCCCTTTAGCAGAATGGCAGCCACTTACTATGATTATCATTTATATGATATGGTTAATGATTCAAGATTTTGGAAATCCTTTAAAACTAAAAGTGCTATAAATGGAGCATCACCTGCTGCTCCAAATATTAAAGGTGATTTAGGAATTATGTTTGTAATCAATCAGCCTGGTGACACCCGATCTCCTATAGTCAAAAATATGTAAAGGCACATCCGGAACTGATCTCTGCAGTTCCAGATGTTAATGGTACCGGAGACCCAATACTAACCAACTCCACTTATGTAGCGTATCCTAATGGTAGAACAACTGACGGTGCATTAAATACTGATTTAACAACGGCTTATCAGGCTTTTCCATCTTTAAGTAAATACATGGATGGTTCAAGAAATGCATTAAATGATGTTGTTGGGCATAGGGATTTTATTTTAGCCCGTTCAGCCGAAACTTATTTAATGGCTGCTGAGGCAAAAATAAGATTGGCTCAAGCTGGCCAGGGTAGTTATACAGATGCATTGCCTTATATTAATGCAGTTAGAACACGTGCACAGTACGTTGATGGAGAAAACCGGGCTGCCTATAATGATGGAGGTAATACATTGCAGTCTGCAATCCCTTCAGCCAGCTGGTATAACAAGTTCTTTTTATCCGGGGAATTCATATTACGAATCAAATAATATTCCGGTTACTACTGCGGCATCTGCAAGTTTGGCAATTACAGATATTGGCTCTTTGCCTGCACAAGATGAACATATTATCAGCGCTTTAGGATTGTCAAGTTCATACGATAGAATGTTATGCCTTGTATTAGATGAGCGTTCCCGCGAATTAATGGGAGAATATCACCGTTGGGAAGATTTGTCCCGTACGATGACTTTGGTTTCCCGTGCTAAGGCATTTAATCCTGAGGCAGCACCCAACATCCAGGATAAAAATAACCTGAGGCCAATACCGCAATCTTTCCTGGACGGTATTCAAGGCGGAGGACTTGCGTTAACACCAGATCAAAAACAAGCCATGCAAAATCCCGGATATTGATTTTTAAAATATCAGTTTATAAAAGACAGGTGTAAGCCTGTCTTTTTAGTTACTACAAAAATATTACATTATGAAAAGCATAAAATTTATCAGCTCCTTTGTTTTATTTAATTGCCTGGTATGTTTTACCACAAATGCCCAGCAAAAAGAAAACGATGTGACTGCTCCTTTAGATGCTTTGCAACCTGACTATGCTGTACCCTATAAAATTCCTACAGCGACAACTATTAAAATGGTAATGGATAAGATTTTTTATTATCTAGACAGTGTAACACCTCCCCAATTTATTAATAAGATAACAGGCCATACGCTTACGACCCCAACACTCGTAGATACCAACACCATTTTTAAACCAGGCGATTTTAGATTAACCAGTTACGAATGGGGCGTAACTTATGCTGCCATGCTGCATGTTTTTAAAAGTACCGGAGATGATAAATATCTTGATTATACAAAAAAACGTTTTCAAATTATTGGCGAGTATGCAAATGCATTTAAATCATTATATCAAAAAATACCATCAGCTTACTAATCCATTAAGACAGGTAATAAATCCAAAAGCATTGGATGACGCCGGGGCTATGTGTGCTGCAATGATACAATTACAACAAACCGATGAATCCGCTAATCTCAAGCCACTAATTGAAAATTACATTAATTATATTTCTACAAAACAATACAGGCTGAAAGACGGGACGCTGGCGCGAAACCGGCCGCAAAAAAATACATTGTGGTTAGATGATTTATATATGAGTGTGCCTGCACTCGCACAAATGGGTAAGTTAACAGGCGATACAAAATATTATGATGATGCTATAAAACAAGTGTTACAATTTAGCGCAAGAATGTTTAATACAAATTTGAATATTTACATGCATGGATGGGTAGAGGAAATGCAGGTTCATCCCGAATTTCATTGGGCAAGAGCTAATGGATGGGCAATACTGGCAATGACAGAATTATTAAATGTACTGCCTGAAAATTATAATGGCAGGGATAAAGTTTTACATCAATTACAATTGCATATTAAAGGGTTAACTCCCTTGCAATCTGGTAAAGGATTTTGGCATCAACTATTGGATCAAAATGATTCTTATTTGGAAACTTCTGCAACGGCTATTTATGCCTACTGCATTGCTAATGCAATTAATAAAGGATGGATAGATGCTAAAGCGTATGCTCCTGTTTGCATATTGGCGTGGAATGCAATTACAACAAAGGTTAATGAAATCGGCCAGGTAGAGGGAACCTGCGTAGGAACGGGAATGGCCTTTGATCCCGCATTTTATTACTACCGGCCAACAAACAATTTTGCAGCACATGGTTATGGTCCGGTGCTTTTAGCCGGTGCCGAAATTATTAACTTACTAAAAAAGTATTCACTTACCATGAACGACAGCTCTATTCAAATTCAATAATTGATGAAACTGTTTTTGAATATTTTCTTTCTTTTTTTTGTAACAAACCTTGCAGTTGCTCAATCTTTCAAATTCGATTTTGGAACCGGCACTACCGCTAACGGCTATACGAAAATTACACCCGATTCTAAATTTAGTTACGTAGTTGGTTTTGGATTTAATGAAGGAAGCAAGGTAACAGCCGTAAAACGAAAAGGCAACGATATTTTAAAATGCGATTACATTACCAGCGATAAACCATTTTATTTTTCGGTAAAAATTGCTGAAGGAAATTGCGGCTCATAGATATATGTCCCTCTCTTTCGGAGAAGGGTTGTCCATAGTACTCCCTTGGAGGGGTGAGGCCAACAGGTATGTACAGGATGCATAAAAGAAATTTTTTCGTCACCTTAACGCTTCATTGCTTACTAACGATTGTAAATATGAAATACAAAAAAATACATTTTCGTTCTTTCTTTCTATCTCTCTTTTAGTTTGTTGTAAAAAATCTTTTAGCCAATCCGGTGGTGACAGTAATCTAAGCTGGGCAAAAGATGCAGGTGCAAAACAATTTCCTTCATCAACAAAAATATTTATTGTAAAAGCTAAAAGCGATACATTAAAAAATATCGAAAAACAAATACAGGAGGCAATAGATAAATGTGCAAAAAGTGGAGGTGGTATCGTTTCGTTTAACCCTGGTAGTTATGTAACAGGAGCTATCTTTTTAAAAACAAATGTACATCTGCAAATTGATAAAGGCGTTACGTTATTAGGTTCGCAAAACTTTGATGACTATCCTGAAATATATACGCGTATCGCGGGTATTGAAATGCGATGGCCTTCGGCATTGATTAATATAATTGATGCAAAAAATGCTGCTGTAACCGGCGATGGTATTGTGAATGCAAGAGGAAAATTTTGCTGGGACAAATATTGGGCTATGCGAAAGGAGTATGACACAAAAGGTTTGCGGTGGATTGTAGATTATGATGCCAAAAGAGTACGAACATTGCTCGTGCAAAATTCTTCTGACATCACTTTAAAAGGAATTACCTTAAAGAATGCAGGCTTCTGGACAGTGCAGGTCTTATATTCCGATCATGTAAGTGTGGACGGGCTTATTATCCGTAACAATGAAGATGGTCATGGGCCAAGCACCGACGGCGTTGATATAGATTCTTCAACATGGGTATTAATTGAAAATTGCGACATTGATTGCAATGATGATAATGTATGTTTAAAAGCGGGCCGCGATTGGGATGGGCTTCGCGTAAACCGCCCTACTGAATACATTGTGATACAAAAATGTATTGCACGCAAAGGTGCTGGTTTGGTTACTCTGGGAAGTGAAACATCTGGTGGCATAAGACATGTACTCGCAACCGATCTCTCTGCCAAACACACTGATAATGGTTTGCGCCTAAAATCTGCGTTTACCCGTGGTGGTTTGATTGAAGATATTCATTTTACCAATACAATTTTGGATTCCGTTAATAATGCATTTCAATTTAACCTGAACTGGTATCCGGCTTACAGTTATTCCGAATTACCCAAAGGTTATAATTATGACTCTATTCCGGCACACTGGAAAGCTATGTTGCAGAAAGTGGAACCCGCAGAAAGAGGAATACCACATGCGAAAAATATTTATATTGAAAATGTGAAAGTCACTAACGCAAACCATGCATTCGTAGGTTCAGGCTACGAACAATCTTTACTTGAAAATTTTGTTTTTACTAATTGTACGATTTCTGCAACTTCTATAGGCTTGCTTGAATTTACCAAGGATTGGAAATTTAATAACGTAAATATCAGTATTGATAAAAAGGAAAATGTTTCAACTGGCGACAATAGTAAGGAACAAAATGAACGACTCAAAAATTAAAATAAAAACAGTGTTGCTAATAAACAATCGAACTATTATAATACTTCCTTGTAAGTTAGTCCCCTCTCCTTCGGAGAAAAACTTTTTCACTAACTGTCGATGGTGCCAGAAGTACGTTCGCCCGATAGTTATGCCGGATGGCGAGGAATATTGAAAGCAGAAATCGTCATAAACGGAATTAAAAATTTAAAGCATTGCGAATTGAAAAAGTATTTGCTGAAATAATTTATGAAAAGATTATTTACCATTATAGTCTATTTGTTTACAAATTGCTGCGGATATGCACAAACGAAAATTGACAGATATGCATTAGTTCATCGCCACTTAGCTGTTAATAATCATTTCGATTCTCTTTCATCTCTTTCCGTTGGCAACGGTGGTTTTGCTTTTACAGTTGATGTTACAGGACTGCAAACATTTCCTGATGCATACTCAAAAGGAGTTCCCCTAGGTACGGAAAGTGAATGGGGCTGGCATAGTTTTATTGATACGGCCAATTATTTATTTAATGAAACTCTGAAAGATTATTACTATTAACGGCAGGAATATTTCGTATTCTGTTCAACTAAAAGAACCTGAACGAAAAAAAAATGCAGTAAACTGGTTAAGACAAAATCCTCATCGCCTTCAATTGGGAAATATCGGTTTTGATATTATCAAAAAAAATGGAAGTGTCGCCACAATCAATGATATTCAGAATATCCATCAAACCCTTAATCCGTGGACAGGTGAAATTCATTCAGAGTTTACCATAGAAAATATTCCTGTTGATGTGATTACATACTGCCATCAGCAACAGGATGCCATTGCAGTGAAAATAATATCGCCGTTATTAAGAGAACAAAGATTAGCATCCGCCTGCGATTCCCGTATCCAACGGCACATTGGGCAGACATGGGAAACAATTTTACAAATGCTAATAAGCATCAGTCGTTTTCTATTTTTCAAAGAAATAATAGTGCCTTACTAAAACATGTATTAGATGCAACTTCTTATTATGTTGCTACAGCGTGGAATGGCAGTGCAATAGTAAAAGAAAAAGGCAACATTATTTTATTATCAATCCTGCCCCAACCGATAATTTTGAAATAACTTTTAGGTTTGCAAAATAAAATTTTACAAGCCTTCCTTTATTTTCAGCAGCCGAAACTAACAGTAAACAACAATGGAAAAAATTCTGGTTAAGCGGCGGCGTTATTGATTTTTCGGAAAGCACTGATCCAAGAGCTTTCGAATTGGAAAGACGAGTTGTTCTTTCGCAATATTTACTGAAAGTTCAAGGAGCAGGTTCATTTCCTCCGCAGGAAACCGGATTAACTTACAACAGTTGGTATGGAAAACCGCATCTTGAAATGCATTGGTGGCATGGCATACATTTTTCTTTGTGGGGAAGAAATGATCTGCTGGAAAAAAGTCTGGGCTGGTACAAAAAAGTTGAACCGGGGCTAAACAAATTGCAATGAGGCAGGGTTACGATGGTGTTCGCTGGCAAAAAATGACGGACAATAATGGCGGTGAATGCCCTTCCTCTGTCGGCGCTTTTTTAATATGGCAACAACCGCACTTTATTTATTATGCTGAGTTATGTTATCGCAATCACCCAGATATAGCAACGTTGAACAAATATAAAGATCTCGTTTTTGCGACAGCTGATTTTATGGCGTCGTATGCATACTATGATTCTGCGAAGCAAAAATATTTTTTGGGAAAAGGAGTCATTCCTGCGCAGGAAAGATTTAAAGCGATGGAAACTTACAACCCAACCTACGAACTGGTTTACTGGCATTGGGCATTAAGTATTGCGCAGCAATGGAGAAAAAGATTGCATTTGTCAGCTAATAAAAAATGGGATGATGTTTTAAAAAACCTTTCTCCCTTGCCTGTGCAAAACGATAAATATTTATTCACTGAAAGTGCGACAGATTCCTATACCAATCCTGAATACAAAACCGATCATCCTTCTGTTTTCGGGGCATTAGGTATGATGCCACCAACCGGCCAGGTTGATACCACTATCATGCGCAATACTTTTAATTGGATATGGAATAACTGGTCGTGGAACAAAACATGGGGTTGGGATTTTCCAATGACGGCTATGACTGCCACACGGTTAGGCCTACCCGAAAAGGCAATAGATGCCTTATTAATGCCCATTCAAACAAATACTTATTTAAACAATGGACACAATTACCAGGATGAACGTTTAACAATATATCTTCCCGGCAACGGAGGCTTGCTGGCAGCTATAGCCATGATGTGTGCCGGATATGATGGATGCAATACAATTAATCCCGGCATTCCCAAAAATGGTAAATGGAAAGTGAGATGGGAGGGGTTGAAAAGAATGCCTTAGCTTCAGGATACCACAGGATAATTCTTAAACAGGAAATAAGTATCATACATTAGTCAATAACGATTGCCATTATGAAAAAAATAAGTTTTATAAAATTAAATATTCTCTTTTGCTCGTCCAGCTTGTTGTCATTGCATTTATATGCGCAAAAAATTCCACCAAAGAAAGAAGTGATAAAAACTGCTGAACTTGCCAACGCTTACTTCATGAATAAATGGCCCGATCCGGGCAAAGAAATTTATGTTCCCTCAAAAAATAAAACGTGGCCCAGCAACATCTGGACACGAGCAGTATATTATGAAGGCCTGATGGCTTTATATGCAGTAGATAAAAAGAAAGCCTATTACGATTACGCAATTGATTGGGCGAATAAACATAGCTGGAATTTAAGAGGCGGAATAACTACAAGAAATGGCGACAACCAGGCATGCGGCCAAACCTACATTGACTTATACAAGTTAGACAAACAGGAAGATCGTATAAAAAATATAAAAGCGTCCATTGATTCAATGATGGCAACCGACAAAATTGATGACTGGACATGGGTAGACGCAATTCAAATGGGTATGCCTGTATTTGCAAGGCTTGGAGTAGTTTATAATGATACAAATTATTTTCATCGCATGTATAACATGTATGCATACACGAAATATAAACAGGGCGGCAATGGATTGTATAATGCATCCGATGGATTATGGTGGAGAGATAAAGATTTTACACCTCCGTATAAAGAACCCAACGGGAAGGATTGCTACTGGAGCCGTGGCAACGGCTGGGTGGTAGCGGCTTTGGTAAGAGTTTTACAAATCCTTCCGAAAACGGATCCTCATTATAACGAATACCTGGAAGACTATAAAAATATGATGAATGCAATAGCTCCTTTGCAAAGAACCGACGGATACTGGAACGTAAGTTTACACGATTCAACCGATTTTGGCGGAAAGGAATTAACCTGTACTTCTTTATTTACTTATGGGATGGCATGGGGAATCAACAATGGTCTTCTTAGCAAGAAAAAATTTTTCCCGTTAGTTATAAAAGCATGGAATGCGATGGAACAAAGTGTGCATCCCAACGGATTTCTTGGATACGTTCAGGGAACAGGTAAAGAGCCGAAGGACAGTCAGCCAGTGGGTTTTGATCATGTTCCCGACTTTGAAGATTTCGGATTAGGATGTCTTTTGTTGGGTGCAAGCGAAGTATATCAATTAAAAAAATGATTTCAAAAAATAACTGCAATAATTTTTTACTATTAGCATTTTGTTGTGCCTGATTTTTCTGTTCAACAGGGCAAAAGCGAAACAGCATTGTTTAGTTATCGTTTTATAAAAGCCTGTGGCTTCCGGCTATCCTTTAAAAAGATCAGGTTTAGGGTATGTGTCATAACAAAATATCCGGAGGTAACAATTACATCTCCGGATATATATTATAGGGTAATAAAAAATTAATAGTCGTGCGATTTCACAATTGCTTCCGCATCACTTAAATGTTTTTGGAGCACAGGTAATGTATTTGCTGCAAAGGCTTTTATATCACTATCCTTCGAATTATCTGCGGCTTTTTGAAACAGGTCTACAGCATCTTTATGGTCTTTAACCATTTGATTCATGTAAGCCTTGTCGAAATCTTTACCGGACTTTTTCATTAAATCTGTCATCATATCCATATTATCGCTACCAGGCATTGCAGGAAGTGTGATGTTTTTTGATTTTGCGATTGATTTTAATTCATCGGCTGCCTTCGTATGGTCTTTAACCAACATGCTGGCATAATCTTTTATACTTTTATCAGAGGCATGCTTAACTGCATATTCGCCCATTTTTATTTCAGTCATACCAGCATTAGCGGCTTTAACTGAAAAATCAGCTACATCATCGTTAACTCCCACACCGGCAACAGTATCTTTGGGCGCCATCATAGATGTGGTGTCTTTTACGTCATTGGCACTATCAGCTTTCGCTATGCTATCGTTTGAGGAACCACTATTACAAGCCTGCGTTACTACAAGTCCCGACAATAAAACAAGCATACTTAATTTTTTCATGATATTTATTTTTTTGGTTATGACATATGTTTTACAAAATACGAGCCATGCAGGTCAATACCAGAATTTTACACAATGAGATTAAAATGGCAATTAATTTGTAGATTTTTACACTCAATATGTCCACATTTCATCCCCATCAGGCGGATTAACGTCATTATTATCATTATGGTAACTTAACAAACATTTTTTATTTGTATAAAAAAATAAAAAAGCCCGCAAACATTGAGTTTGCGGGCTTTTGATTTCGTTTGAATTGTAAAAAAGTGGAGCTGCAGGGAGTCGAACCTGAGCTAAAAGTGTTTGTTAGTTAATAATTTATAAAAGCATAAAATGCAAAATCACCCGAATTTTCCACCTATAAAAAGATATCAAATGCCACCATGTTAAAACAAAATTAGAAAAAAATTTTCCAGGTATATTAATATTTTTTTATGAACTAAACAACTTTTACGAACCTTGGTCTTCTCTCTCTTTTTACTAATATTTTATTTTTTTCAAAATCATACTTTAAATAATAAGGGTGCAAAATTTTCCAGGTCATTCCTCTAAACCGACACTAGATGATATCGAAAAAAAATTAATTAATAGTACAGTCTGTTAGAATAAAGAACTACTGTGCGTAATTTATTTATCAGGTTTCGATTTAATTAATCCTAAACCAATCCACATCAACATAACCGCCCAATTCTTTTGTTGCATAATTGAACAAACAAAATTTATTACCGGTAAATATTTTTAAACTGAAACGCATCAACAGTTCATTACCCAATGGTTTGAAAGTTTTGTTATCTGTGCTGTATTCAAATGTTGCTTTTGAAGAAGCATTGGATGCAATTGTTCTTAAATAAATAGCGGATGCATTGATGGCAACGGAATCAATCACTTTTCCATCATTCACCATGATGATGTATTTGCTGTTTCCATTTTGCTTAATGCCAATGTATGCATAAGGGTCCTGGAATACAGCAATACCGGCTATATCGCCATCTTTCATTTTACTTACATCAATCTTTGTTGTTGCGATAGTTGGTTGTGTTTGATCGTGTTTTGCAAAGGGTCGTTGCGTTAAAGTATTACGAGCCATTTTAAAATCATTGGTAACACTTGAAGTTATCAAACGCAAATAACCTGGTTTCTTTATTAGCGACCATTTTGTTGAATCAGGATTATGATTCCATCCCCATTGCATTCCTAATTTTTTTTTATTGAATTCATCTGATGTCGGAAAATTTTTTATAGGATATGTTTTACCAACGTTGGGTTTTTTATAAGTGGTAACAGCTTTTCCATTTACGCCAATCATAGGCCAGCCATCAACCCATGTTATGGGTTGCAATGATGGGAAACGGCCAAAAGGCCCGCTGTCAACAAATAATATCGTCCACCATTCGCCGGTTTGTGTTTGTATTAATGCTCCCTGGTGAATACCATAATTTATACCTTTTGTTGTATCATACATCAATAACTTTTGTTCATAAGGTCCATAAATATTTTTCGAGCGCAATGCTACCTGCATGCCGTCTCTTCCGCCATAGGTGCAATACAAATAATAATAACCATTGATTTTATAAACATGCGTTCCCTCAAGGCCGCGCCGAATGTCACCTGTGTAAACCAATGAATCAGGGCCAACTGCAACAAGGCTGTCATTTACTTCAGTAATAGAAATTTTATTATAACCCTGCGCTACATAAGTTTTACCATCTTCATCAAAAAATAAACCCGGGTCATAAAAACCTTTCGGCAAATGCGTAATATGCCAAGGGCCTTCCGCTTTATCTGCAGTACACATAAAGCCACCTTCATTCAGCGTAATAAACAATAAATAAAATTTTCCATTGTGATATTTCATACTCGTAGCCCACTGTCCGTGGCCATAACGGCTGCAGGTATCAAGATTATAACAATCACTGAAGTCAAATCGCGGAACGGCGTTGCTGCAATATTCCCAGTTTACAAGGTCATTCGATTTTAAAACTGTAACACCAGGAAAAATAAACATCGTTGTTGTAACCATATAATACATATCACCAACACGAATCACATCCGGATCTGGAAAATCCGCAGAGACTAACGGGTTGGTGTAAGTGCCATCGCCACTGTCGCTATGTACGTTTTGGGCTGATAAGATGTTTAATGAAAGAACTGGAAACAACAGAAGCAATACAAATGGCTTCAATTTTTTTTTGATCAACATCTTGAATGATTTTATATATTTTATCAGGCAACCAATAAATTTCTACCTGGTTTGAATTTGCATAACCGTTACCGAATAAGGTAGAAAGCTTTGACTGAAACTATTTTTTAATCCTTTTACAGTTGATGTTACAGGAACAATCTTTTGCGGATCGCTAATGGTATTTGTATCATCAGGCTTATCACTTTTTATTACAACCACTGTTGCTTCGGGTGAAACCTTTACAGCGCCATCAAGATTTATTTTTATAGTTTGTTTTTTAGCGATTGTGTTTACAACTTTCAGATAAATAGTTCCTGTTGTATCATTCATTGTAGCAGAATAAAATATTGTTGGAACTGGTTTGGATTTTATTCCGTCTGCACTGTCTTTTTTAGTAAGCGGAGCGTTTTGAACAGGTATATTTTCAACCGTTGCAGGCACAATCTTATTGCCCAAATAATGACTGAATAATTTCTGCACATAATAAGATGGCGAGCCATAACTGTTCAGTGCATCGTAGCCTATCAAATCAGAATCCCATTGCCATGCTTTTGGTGCTGTAGCAGTAGCTTTATTTACATTTACAAATAGCGGTGCATAGCAAGACATGATAATCAAATCTGAATTGCGCTCCATGCCCGTCATCCATGCAGCATCACCCAACGCAGCATTTAAATTTGTGGTTGGTGCACCTTCGCGTGTTGCCCATTCGCCCACAAATATTTTCGGGCCGTTGCGGTCGTATTTATCATACTGCGAAGCATTCTCCCACATATCCCAGGAGTTGCGGTAATAATGTTCGTCCACCACCAGTAGGCGGTTTGCCTGATGTAACTTGCATAGAAGGATACTGCGTAGCGGGAATGGTAGAAATGCAGGTGAGTTGCGGATATTTTGCTTCAATCGCATTTCTGAATTGGGTGAACCTTCCATCATAACTGTTCGACCTGTCGAACCAATCTTCATTGCCAATTTCAATATAGTTAAGTTTGAATGGTTCGGGATGCCCGTCTGCAGCACGTTTGGCGCCCCAATAGGTACTTGTATCACCAATAACATATTCTATCTCGTCAAGGGCATCATCAACATAAGGTTTTAAAAGCGGACCTGCATCTACATGATCGCCACCCAGAGAATAACCTGCATAAACTGCCAACAGAGGTTCTGCGCCCATATCTTCTGTCCATTCTAAAAATTCAAGCAAACCCATTCCATCAGATGCACGATAACCCCAGGAGCCATTATGGCCCGGCCTGCTTTCCAAAGGGCCAAGTGTTGTTTTCCAGGGAAAGGCATCGGTAATCATAGGTCCTTCTAAAAAATTACCGCCGGGAAAACGCAAAAATTTTGGTTTCATATCAACCAGCATTTGCATCAGGTCAGTTCGAAAACCATTGGGCTGGTTGTTATAGGTTGGCGGAAATAAAGAAACCAGATTGAAATAATAAAGCCCTATGCGGTCGGTAGAAATTACAAACCGTGCATCTTTCGTTGGTTTTACATCTGCAGCCGTAGTTAAGTTAACCTCATATTTTTTCCAGTAAATACTTTTTTCAAGATTGATAGTGCCTGTTGCATATACCGTTTTACCATCATTGCTTTCAATGGAAACTGTTATCGGGCCGGGTGTATTGTTTTCAATTACCGGAAGCGGAGGCGTGGTAGGTTTTGGCTCCCAGGGCCAGCGCGGAGGCTCCCTGCGGTCTGTTCCCTTTATATAAAATGAAGCATTGTAAGTGGTAGAAGGTTTTACAGGAATACCCCAGTAACCTTCATTCGCAATGCCCACTCTTCCATCAGCCTTTTCTACGGTAAGTCTTAAACAGGTTGAAAGCGCACCATTTATTGCATTGCGGCGTTCATCATTAGGAACATTGTTCTTCAGCGCCTATTAATTTTATACTTGCTTCTGACGATGGATTATCCTTTACAAGGCTCCATCCTTCCGGCTCGGTTTTATTATCTTTAAAAATCCGGTTGCGTATAAGTTCTGCATACAAACCGCCATCATAAGAATGATTAATTTCTTCTGTCATCAATCCATACAACATCGGGCTTACATCAGCTTTTGATTGATCAGCATGCAATGTAATGGTTGGCGTTTGTGCAGTAATTTTTGCGTAGCAAAAAAGAGAGAATATTGCTAAAAAAATAAATTTAGTTAGTTTCATTTTTGATATTTAATTAATAAAAAGTTTTTAAATATTGAATGCTATATATAATACCATTATAAAGATGCGTTACACATATTCTATTAATTTAAAATCATAGTATTCATATCTAATTATCATTCTTTGTTCTTACCAGGCGAACATAGTACACGCCGCCGGCAGTGTTATCTTGCAACGATTGAAATTTTATTCTTACATGATTTTTATCTTTCAACACGGCGCCGGAAATTGCATATTCAACATCAAAAAATTTTGATTGATTCCATTTGCCGGTATTATCTTCTGATACTAATTTTTCATCATCCACATAAATATCAAATTTCCTGTTGCCCCATTCTGCACCCCAATAGCGAACTATTAAACTCAAATTAGTTTCCCCGTTTGTAGAAAGATTATAACTGAAAGTAACCGCCGTTGAATGCTTCGCGATACTGGTTATCATTCGCTGTTCCCGAACGTGATTGATTGTCTTGCATAGCATGATCAACTTCCGGTTGTTGTTCGCCCGGCGTAACAAAATCTATGGTGCGTTTATCAAGCGCTATCTTTTCTTTTTCATCTGCAGCAATTGAATCGAGATAAGTCTTGTATTGCTGATTTGATAAAACCATCCAATACATCATGTATCGTGCATCATGTATCTGATAGAAAGGCTGCAGCGTAACATTTTCCGGATTAATCATCTTCACATCCTGGATCGTAAAATGCAATGGTTCATTTTTTACAGGCACCAAATCGTTCGTAATGGTTGATAAATTATCTTCAATAAAAATCGGCGCTTTATCAACCGGTAATTTTTTACCGCCGGGGATTTGTCCCCACCGGCTATCATCTGCAATCAAACCTTTTAAATCTTCTGTTCCTGTTTTTGCGCCGAGCAAAATCGGTCCATGTATAATGGCGATATATTGCGGCACATTTGGCAAGTGTTCAATAGTATTATGCATCGGCAAATCAACTTCAACAACATCACCCTTTTTCCATGTGCGATTAATAGTTATGTATGATGATGGATGATTGCGTGAATGCAATTGCTTTTCCATTCACTGAAATTTTTAATGCACCATCGTTTACCCATGATGGATAACGTACCATTAATTTAAAAGGTGAAGCGCCTTCTGTTATAATCAGTTTTGTTTTTTCTTCATAAGGAAATTTTGTTTCCTGTTTTATTTTAATTTTTTTATTGTGCCAGTTTAATTCAGACGCAACAAAAAGATTTACAAATAATGAATCGTGCTGGTGCGTATAAATAAATTCATTGTACTTGCCATGGTTTTCCATACCTGTTCCAACACAACACCACATGGCTTCATTAGGCGAAGAGTACACACGATAACTTCTCGGACGAACAGGAGTGAAATATACATAACCGCCTGTTTCAGGATTTTGTGTTGAAAGAATATGGTTGTACATAGTGCGCTCGTAATAATCCATATATTTTGCTGCAGGATGTTCCCTGAACAAATCTTCCGTTAGCTTAAGCATATTATAGGAGTTGCACGATTCTGGTCCTTCCACATCATTAATAAAATCAGTGCATGATGCAGGGCCAGGAAAAAATTCACGGCGGCTGTTGCCACCAAAAGCAAGTGTTCGGTTAGCCGTTACCGTTTGCCAGAAAAAACTTCCTGCATCATTATATTTTTTATCACCACTTAATTCGCCTATTCGTTCAAATCCGATTGCTTTGGGTATCTGTGTATTGGCATGTTTGTTATCTAGATTATCAATACCTTCTGACATTGGGTCTAGCAACATGTGATGTGAAAATCTTTTCTGCTGCAACCAGATATTTTTCATCTTTTGTTATTGCATAAGCATCGGCCAATACTTCATTCATGCCGCCTTGTTCTGTATCAAGCATAGATTGCATTTGTTCGTTCAGTCAGTGATGATGTGATATTTATTGCCCAGTCACAAAATTTTAAAAAGATATTTTTTGCTTCCTTGTTGCCGGTATAATTCCATGCATCTCTTAAACCTGCATACATTTTATGTACATTGTACCACGGAGCCCATGTTGCATTATAAGCTTTGAAATCCCAGTTTTTACTGAAGTCCAAACGGCTTCGCTTTTTGGAACTCCGCCTACATAACCAATGCCCCATGAAGGATTATTTTTCGCCTTAGCATCCTGGCAATTTTTCAGTTCTGCAATCATGTACAACATGCGTTTCTTACATTCAGCGTTATTTGTTGCAGCTATATTCATCGCCATGCAGATAAATAATGGCCGCCAATATGTCCGTCTAACCCTTCCCAGTTTGTATAACTTGAATCTTTTGGTGTTAAGCCTGCTTCTTTTCGATAAGGTGCTAATAAACGGTCAACGTTATATTGCAACAAGGTTTTGATGTTGAGATCACGGGCATGTTTAAAAGGGCCGTCAAGTAAGGTAACATCGCTTAATGGAAATTCATTATGATACAGTCTTTGCTGTGCCTGCACATTATTGCAAAGCATAAAACAACAACCAATTGAAAAAATTAAGAAAGTCCTTTTCATCGTCTTTAAATTATTACCTGAATAATAACTGAGCAAAATTGTACAAATCATTCCTCCAAACCGGCCAGGTATGACCGCCGGGATATTCGTAGTAAGTATGTTTTATATTCAGTTCATCTAATTTATTCACCATGATTTGCCCGTTCTTGTAAGCAATATCTTCTTTGCCGCCTTCAGAAATCCATAATACTTTCAGGTTGTTATTTATCTTATCTGCATTGTCTTTTATGAAAGCATATTGCGCATCGGCAAAATTGTTCATCATCGGTATTATCCAGCCGGAACTAAACACACCGAGATAAGCAAACATATTTGTGTTGTTGATACCGGTATATAATGTATGCATTCCACCCAGCGATAAACCAGCCAGCGCTCTGTCATTTGCACCTGTTTTTGCACGATAATTTTTTTCAACAAAAGGAATGATGGCTTCTTTCATTTCTCTTTCAAACATTTTCATGCCGTTTTCAATTGCATTTGGGTTAAAGCCACCAGCGCCAAGATTAGCATCAGGCATTACAATAAGCATTGGTTTTGCTTTTTCTTCTGCGATAAGATTATCTAAAATTAAATTCGCTTTGCCTTGCGTTGCCCAGCCGGTTTCATCTTCGCCGCCACCATGTAAAATATAAAGCACAGGATATTTTTCATTCACAGCTGAATCATAACCCGGTGGCGTGTAGATATACATTTGCCGCCAGGAACGTGTAACAGGAGAGAAATAATTTTTTATGCGGATATCGCCATGCGGCACATTTTCAATGCGTAATAACCGCCACCGGCAAATGGTATTTCAATGCCGCTTGCCATTCTTCCCATACCATAAAAAGTTTCACTGGCTGGGTCAGCAACAGCAACGCCATCAATAAGTAAAGAATAATAATGAAAGCCTTCGCTGACAGAATCTGTTGTAACCGTCCAATAACCGCCTGTATCTTTCACCATATCATATTTTTTCACTAAATCAATCTGCACTTTTTGTGCATCCGGCGCTTTAATGCGAAAGATAACACGATTATCGGGTAATATCTGCGGGTATTTTGCATTGCGTATATTGGTTGCTGCCGGCGCTCCAACCAAACTATATTTTGAAAATGTTGAAATATCAACCGGTTTAAAAATCAGTTGAGAAAACATATACAAACCATTCTTCCAAACTTTAAAATCATGTACGCCCGGTTCGATGTAATAAATATGCGGCACATTATTTTTAGCAAGATAATCGTGTGTACGTTTGCTGAAAGTAATTAAGCCCATCGCTGGCGCCGCAGGAAATCCAAAGCAGTTTTATTTTTTGCTCTTGCTTCTTCAGGATCGGGCACATAATTCTTCAGGTGTTTTTGTATTTGGTGCTGCAGAGAAAGCACCAATCCAGGCAAACTTATCAAGGTTGCCCAAACCAAAATTCAATGATTGGCCGCCACCCATTGATAGGCCTGCAATAGCACGATGCTCTCTATCAGTATAAACAGGAAAATGTTTTTCTATGTAAGGAATTAAATCATTCAATAAATCTTTTTCAAATGTTGCAAATGCAGCAACTTTAGCGCTGTCGAAAATATTTCCGATGGCACGATCATCTTTCATAGCTCTTCCATTCGGCAATACAACAATCATCGGTTCCACTTTTCCCTGTGCATATAGGTTGTCTAAAATCAATTCCGGATGTCCGCCATTTAACCATTCTTTTTCATCGCCACCAATGCCATGCAAAAGATACAGCACAGGATATTTTTTCTTTTTTGAATAACCTGGCGGTGTATATATCAAACTTCTTCTTGTGGTGCCAACCGTTGTTGATTTATAACTGATGGTATCAATTTTTCCATGCGGAATATTTGCTTGCATGAATCAAAGCCCGGTGCAGCATGCTTAACTGCTTCCTGTGAAAAACATTGTAAGCCCGACAAAAAAATTATGCAGGTAAGCGTAAGCGTTATAAATTTTTTCATTTAGATAAATTGTTTTTTAATTAAAGATTGTGGTTAATAATTATAATCAAAATTATGTTGGCAAAAATCCGTCATTCCATTACTTAGTTTATCCATTTATTACTTTTCATCCACAACAGTAAAGGCTCCATCCAACCCGCATGCCGGAAGACGAAACCATGACCGCCTTTCGGATAAATATGCATTTCAACCGGCACTTTATGATGCCGCAACTGTTCAAAAAAATCAATGCTGTTATCAACGTCTACCGTGTTATCATCGGCGGCATGTGTTATCCATGTGGGTGGTGTTTGTTCATCAACCTGCAATTCATTCGAGTATGCATCTTTTAATTCTTTAGATGGATTATTGCCTAACAATTGTTTGCGTGAATCAGCATGCGTTAAGCTATCCTGCATGCTGATAACAGGATAAACCAATATTTGAAAATCAGGCCGCAAATTGGTGTTGCTTTTATTTTCTATCAGCGCCTTACTAAAATGTGTTGCTTCTGTAGCAGCCACGTGGCCGCCCGCAGAAAAACCCATGATACCTACTTTGCCGGCATCAATACCCCAGGTTGTTGCGCTGTCACGCACCATTTTAATTGCCTGCTGCGCATCCTGCAACGGCGCAATAGTTTTATTCACCTGTAACGTGTCGTTAGGCAAACGATATTTCAATATAAACGCGGCAACTCCTTTTCTTGCAAATTCTTTGGCTATGCTTATTCCTTCGCCTTCATAAACAATCACACTATATCCACCACCCGGGCAAATCACTATAGCTGCACCACTGGCTTTACTTTTTCAGGCAAATACATTTCAAGTGTTGGTGTGATAACCCTGCGAACCAACCCTTCACCGGGATTTTCAGGAATGTCTTTTAGCTCCGTTTGTTTTGCATTTGGAATATCCCCGGGATAAAGATTTATGATCCGCTGTGCATGGACTGCGAAGGGAAATAAACAAAATCCAATTAAACAAATCTTTAGTTTTTTCATTAGTTCTTATTTCCTGCTGACATTTAATTGTTGATTAAAAAAATCAACCATCACCTTGTAATATTTATCTTCCATTACGCCGGGGCCATGCTGTCCACCGGGCACTATTACAAATTGAGAATACACATTGGCTTTTTGCAGTGCCGCATTCAACAATTCGCTTTGGCATATTGGTACCAGCGGGTCTTTATCGCCATGAAAAATAAGGAACGGCGGGTTGCCTGCATTTACATAAGTGATAGGATTTACCAGGGCACATTTATCAGGGTTATCTTTTATCGGCCCACCAATTAAAACAGCCTCAGGTGAATTGGGCGTAATAACCCCTGCTCCGCTACGGCATGAATCTATCACCCGCACATCGGTAGGCCCAAACCAATCCACCACCGCATTGACATTACTACTGAAACTGTTATTTTGCCCCTCACTTCCTTCAATATCTTCTGTTACTTTTCCAACCGTATAATTTTTTATGCCGCCTGAAGTGCCGGCAAGCGCTGCCAAATGACCACCTGAAGAAAAACCGGTGATTCCAATAAAGCTTGTATCAAATTGGTATTTTGCCGCGTTGGCCCGCACAAATCTTATGGCGGCTTTTATATCGTTTATTTGTGCAGGGAAAACTGAATCCTTCGATGAACGGTGATTGGGAGTAACCACCGCAAAACCAGCATCCACCAATGGTTTGCCCAATGTTTGCATCGCCATACCTTTAAAATTATTACCAAACCAGGCACTGCCATATATCACCACTACAACAGGATATTTAGGCTGTGCTTTTTCGGGCAGGTAAATATCCAGGTCGTGATATACCATCGTATCGCCGGCATAGTTTACGTCTTTCCAACTTTTTTTATCTTGCTGAGCAAAACAATTGGTGCAGATAAATGATAAAAGTATAAGCGAAAAGTATTTCATACAAAGCGATTAGGTTGAATTATTTTTTAAAAAGCAATGGTGCAAATTGTTCCAAATCCCTTCTCCAGGTAAGCCATTCATGCGCTGTGCCCGGTGATTGGTAAAATACATATTTAATACCCTGTTTATCTAACATATTGCGGAATGCGCCAACTGAGCCGGGAAATGGATTAGGCTCCTTAGTTCCAAGCCCTATAAAAAGCACTTTAAATTGCTTGTTGATGGCTGCCCCATCGCTAAATTTTCCATCAAGGAATGTAGCAGTATTAATCACATCTGTGCCGGGATAATTTGAAGTACCGCTAAAAGCGCCAAGTGAAGAAAACTTATCCAAATTATTCATAATGATGCGCATGGTTTGGTTAGCGCCCATAGAAAGGCCTGCTATTGCCCGGTGTTCACGATCGGGTATGGTGCGAAATTTTCCATCAATCATTGGGATAATCTCATTCATCATCACCTGTTCAAAAATGGATTCAGGACGGGCTTTATTATCGGCGGCAGCATTTTCCTGCGGCTTATATGCATAACCATTATCCATCACAATAATCATCGGAACAGCCTTCCCCGCAGCAATCAGGTTATCAAGAATAAGGTTTGCATGCCCCTGGCGCGACCAGCCGGTTTCATCTTCAAAACTTCCATGTTGCAGGTACAATACCGGGTAACGGGTTTTGGTATCTTTTTGATAGCCGGGAGGTGTGTAAACAAAGCAGCGCCTCCATGCATTGGTTAGTTTAGAGAAATAAATATTTTCACTCACCAAACCATGCGGCACATCTTTTAACGCAAAGAAATCCTGGTCGCTGGCAGGAATTTCAATGCCACTTCCCCAACGGCCGGCGCCATAGAAATAAAGGCTACCCGGATCGGGAACTGAAACGCCATCAATATTAAGTTGATAGTAATGAAAGCCTTCATCCTGCGGAAGCGATTCTCCTGTCCACACCCCTTTTTCATCCTTCACCATATCATATTTTTTCCCACCAATATCGAGCTGCACTTTTTGCGCATCCGGTGCAGCAATACTGGCCCTTACCTGCCCTTCAGCATTCACCTGCGGATATTGCTTGCCCGGCTGATTGGTAGAAGCGGGTTTGAAATTATCAGATTGGGCGATACAAATGCCGCTGGTTACGATAGCTGCAAAAAAAACAATCAGGTATTTCATTATGGTGAACTTTTTATGGTTGAAACAATAGTTATTAATCCTTAAACAACAGCGGTGCTAGTTCATGCAAGCTGCGTCTCCATGTAAGGAATTCGTGAGCTGTATTCTCTGAAACATATGATACCGCATTATATCCTGCCCCATTTAATGTAGTCACAGCATTCTTAACGCCATCAGGCCTTTCGCGGCTTCCACAACTTATAAAAATAAGTTTAGGTTTTGTTTTGTCTTTAAGTTCGTCCGGCGTATAAATGCCCCCACTCAGAAGTGCATAATATGAAAATACATCAGGTTTATTTAAGCGTGATTGCATGCGTTTCCATCCCACCCATAGAAAGGCCTGCCATAGCCCGGTTTTCCTTGTTGGCAAGTGTGCGAAAATTGGCATCAACATAAGGTATTAATTCATCAACCAACACCGTTTGAAAGGTATCGATTTTAAAATCCTTCATGTGTCCCCATTTTAATTCGTTGGTCATACCGTAGGTCATCACAATAATGAATGGTTTTGTTTTGCCTTCTGCAATCAGGTTATCCATAATCAGATTGGCATGACCCTGGTTGCTCCATGCGGTTTCATCTTCGCCCCAGCCATGCTGCAGGTACAATACAGGATATTTTTTAGATTTATCTTTTTCATATCCCGGTGGTGTATAAACAAAAGCACGGCGCTGTGTGTTGGTGCTTTTTGAAGGGAAAAGAATTTGCTGCACATTGCCATGAGGAACATCTTTCAAGCGCGTAAAAATCCTGGTCGTGAGCGGGTATTTCAATGCCGCTTTCCCAACGGGTAGAACCATAAAAATTCAATGTACCGGGGTCGTTGAATACACCGCCGTCAATGGTTAAATGATAGTAATGAAACCCTTCATCCATTGGCCCTTCGGTTGTTCCAACAAAATAACCGCTGTCTGTTTTGGTAAGCAGGGTACCACCTCTTCCGCCAAGCCCAAGGCTTACCCGAATAGAGTCTGCAGTTGGTGCTTTTATCTGAAAGCGTGCATAGCCTTGTGAATTCACCTGCGGGTATTCCTGCCCGGGCTGGTTTAACGTGGAAGGCTTGAAATCTTCAACAGGCGCTGTCGCTGTGCTTTGCGCCCGGCTGATGCCACAAATCATTGTGGCTGCTAAAACAACTGATAGAGATTTGAAATTCATACTGTGTATTTTATGTTTTATTAAATTAGTATTTGAAATATAAGCTTTCATATTTTTTAAGCAACATTTGCTATATACCTATGCACACTCGCAAAAAAGTTTCATCGTTTTTGTGCTAAAGAATTGAGATTTTAAGCGTTTTTAAAGTCTTTTCTGCTGAACTTGTACCATACCAGATTTCATAGTCTCCCGAAGTCACATTCATTTTAAGCGTATTGTCATCGTAAAACTCAAAACTTTCATAAGGCAGGACGATTGATGCATCTGCTGTTTTACCCGCTGGTACTTCCACCTGTTTAAAACCTTTCAATGTTTTTAAAAGACCACTAGTATCACTCATCTTTTTCACATATACCTGAATTACTTCAGTACCATTGCGTTTGCCTATATTAGAAACAGGAATAGTTAACTGTACGCTATCTTTTTTATTAATCTGTGTTTTTGAAATTTTTGCATCGCCAATGCTGAAAGTAGTATAGCTAAGCCCGAAGCCGAATGGGAAAAGCGGGTCAGACATATAACGGTAAGTTCTTCCCTTCATCGTATAGTCTTCAAACCCCGGCAACTGGCCAATGTTTTTGTAAAAAGTTATCGGCAGTTTTCCCGAAGGGTTATAATCACCAAATACAATGTCGGCTACAGCCTGCCCACCGGACTCGCCCGCATACCACGCCTGCAATATAGCATCACAACTTTCTGTTTCAGGCACCAGTCCGATGGCAGAGCCTGAGCAATTAATAAAAATCACTTTTTTGCCGGCTCCTTTTAAGGCTTTTAAAAAGTTGCGCTGCACCTCCGGCAATTCAATATCGGTACGATCGCCACCTTTAAAACCGGGCAATTGAACAGGCATTTCTTCGCCTTCCAGCCTTGGGGAAATGCCGCCTACATAAACTACCACATCAATATTTTTCAGCTTGTTTATTATGGAATCGTATTGAGCCGGCACCTGTTTGCCAAAGTTCATGGCCAGGCTGGCTGTCCAGTTATCTATCTGCCTGAAGCTTGCCTGTATTTTATATTCTTTATTTGCTTCTACTTTATATATTACCTGCCTGGGAAGCGCTCTCCACATGCGTACCCTTGTAATTGTATCGCCATTTATCATAAGTTCAAAGGCGCCGCAGGCTTCCACTTTAAACATGATTTCACCCGATGCTGTTGGTTTGTAAATGGTTTCGTACCTGGCAGAGAAGCTATCGAGATGAACACCGGGTGCAAATTCATGCTGGCCGAAAGTGGTGAGCTGCATGGGGCTTGTTATTTGCTGCGTTATAACAGGGCTGCCTTCAAATTTCCTGTTGTTCCAATACGTAGCTTTAAAGCCATTTTTACCATTAACAGAACATTGTCCAAAGGCTGGCTCTATTATCATGTTATCAGTTAAATCAACGCCTTTATCGTACAATATTTTTTTAGCAGCCAGCTTAGAACGAATGCCATCTAAAATGGTAATTGTAGTAACGGGTGTACCATTATAATTGCCCCACATCATTTCGGTGTTATCTGCATTTGGGCCGATTACTGCTATTTTTTTTATTGATTTATTTAAAGGAAGGATGTTATTTTTATTTTGAAGAAGCGTGATACTCTGGCGCGCCATTTCCAAAGCTAATTTTTGATGCGCCTCAGAATTAATTACCGAAGCAGGAATTTTTGACCAGGGTACCAGCGAATCATCATCCATTTCGCCCAAATCAAAACGCCCTTCCAGCAAGCGCATTACATGCTTGTTCACTTCATCTTCACTCATCATGCCTCTCTTTACAGCTTCAGGAATACTTTTAAAAGCATAGTTGTAACCGCACTCAACGTCCGTGCCCGCCAATGCCCCTTTTGCCGCTGCATGTACTGCATCAGAGGAAACCTTATGGCTTTGCCAGAAATCTGATATTGCGCCGCAGTCAGACACAACCATATATTTAAACCCCCAATCAGTTCGAAGTATATCCTGCAATAAACGGTTGTTGCCGCAACAAGGCTCATCGTCCAGCCGCTGGTAAGCGCACATAACTTCCCGCACACCGGCCTGCTGAACCAATGCCTTGAAAGCAGGCAAATATGTTTGCCAGAGGTCACGCGGGCTTACATCATTAATGTTTATCTGGTGGCGGCTCCATTCAGGCCCCGAGTGCACTGCAAAGTGTTTTGCACAAGCCAGCAATTTTTTATATTTCTCATCCTGCGGCCCTTGCAAACCTTCAACTACTGCTGTGCCCATTCGAGCTGTTAAATAGGGATCTTCGCCATAGGTTTCCTGGCCGCGGCCCCAGCGCGGATCGCGGAATATGTTGATATTAGGTGTCCACACGGAAAGGCTTAAAAAGCGTTTATTGCCTTCACCCCTTTTTTGTGCTTCATTATATTTGGCACGCACTTCATCTGATACAGCGTTGAATACCTGGTAAACAAGACTATCATCAAAAGAAGCAGCCATAGCAACCGGTTCAGGAAATACAGTTACATCTCCGTTGTTGGCAAGGCCATGCAGGGCTTCGCTCCACCAGTTAAATTTTTTTATACCTAACCGTGGAATGGCCGGCGATTGGTCTAACATCAGCGAAGCTTTTTCTTCTAGCGTCAACCGGGAAACGAGGTCTACAGCACGCTCCTGTGTACTTAGTTGAGGATTTTGAAAAGGCAGTTGTGCTTCACTTTGGACATGCAATAAAAGAATAAACGCTAAAAATATCTTTAGCTTAAAAAAAATGTTGCGTTTAAAATCTATTGGACATAAATTGACAAGCCCGTTAAATATGTTACAGCGTAAATTTTCCATATTCTTATTAATTAAATTTATCAATGAATTAATGATGTATATCAGTTTAACTAACATTTTCCTCTTAGATGCACCAGGCGCAATAAGTACAATGAATTGTTGTTACCAACTCAGCTGAATTAATGATACTCCCTGTTTCGGCAAATAAAATTTTAAAACCATTTTTCCATTTTTTACCTCTTTCCATTCTGGTGATGTAAATAATTGTAACTGCCCTGCTTCTTCTAATATTGAACACTGCTCTGCACTTACATTCTGCGGCTTACCCATAGCTTTCCATTTTTCAAATGAATTACTATACCTATCATCAACTCTATATTGATGCACCAATGTTTTATTACTGCCAATTCCATCAATCGTCAGCTCAACCGAAGCGGGTTCGCTTTTAACATCATTATCGTTATAATTCCAAACCATCACAGATATGGTATGTTCGTTTTTGCAGGCAATTGCATTAATATCGTTCGTTTCTTTTACGCCGTTAGTAATAATGTCATCTGCGTTCATACTATCATTTGATATTACCAAAATTCTTTTTCCTTCCATCATTCCAAACATTCGGAATACATTCAATATAGGTTTGTCAACACCGTGAGTAGCCAAATCGCGAAAGCCCGCAAACCATGGCTGGTCTTCAAATTCAAAGGACCAGCTTACAGCTCCCTGCAAATTAATTTTATACTTATCCATCAATTCATAAATCCTTGCAAAAGAAGCTGCGGTATAACTTGAATACACGGTGCCATTGCGATATCCATATTTTGGTTCTTTTATATCAGAACAGGCAGCACATCCTTCCGGGTCACATTCACCAATAATAACAGGAATATTTTTTAATTCAGGATAAGAATTCAGTGCTTCAAAGCCTTTTTTAATATCCTTTAATTGTACGCTCATATTCATGCGTATGTGCCCGTCTGCCAACTCAGGC
>CAWBII010000006.1:0-9810 GCA_963788795.1 uncultured Chitinophagaceae bacterium | reverse complement strand
AAACACGCACTAACGGCGGTGTTTGGCTTTATGCAGAAATGATTTTTTTAAGGAACACCTGCAAAAGCAAGAGAATTTAAAGTTTTTTTAAAAGCAGACTAGGAATGTAATTTTAAGTTGACCAACGGGATTACAATTCATGCTTAGTTTATTGAAAAATGTTTCACCATTTGAAAATCATTCGCTCCATTATGAAAAACCTTTCCATGAAATAGAAACAGAAAGGTTATAATGGCTGGCCGTTAGTTGGGAGACAAAAGGCTATCCTTTTCAGACAGCCTTTTTATATACGTGATTTGTTAGCTTTTTTTATGCTACTTTTTTCATAGCGTTTGCCAGGTCAAAACTTATCCTGCTGGCGGTGCCTGCATTGAAAGTGATTACCTGCTGAATTGGGATGTAGCCCGAACAGGTAACGCTGAACGGATAGCTGCCTGCGGCTATCCGGCTGATGCGATAGTATCCTCTTTTATTTGTGGTGGCGAAATATTTCTGATCTGCAGAAATAATAACAACACCTTCTACCGGCTGATTGAGTGCATTAACAATATATCCTGAAAGGCTTGCGGAACCATCGCCTTTGTGAGTTGCCACCTGGTTGCTGAAAACAAACAGGTTCTTCACTGCTTCATTAGCTTTAAAAGTCTGTTTGGCCATCTTTCATCATTTCAATAACGGCCTCATAGATGGTATTGTTAGCATCAGTTTTTTTATTGACTGCTAACTGCTTTGCCATGTCAATATCAAAAAAGATAACAGAAAGCAATACAATCAGCGCCATTGCTTTGAAATGTAGTTTGAAACTCCGGCGGCATGTTTTCATTATCTGTAAGTGCAGTAAGGTTGTCTGTAATAAAAGTGTTGGCAGTGTCAATAAGGTTGCGCACAGCGCTCCAGTTGTTTACAGATGCCTTTTTGTAAAGAGATGCCCCGGCTGTTCCAGCTTGGTATCTACTATGTCTTTTGCAAATGCCCTGGTAATATATACCTTAAGCAATTGCCAGTTATTCCGCACAACCGTTGTTGCATTTTCAAGGTTTATGCGTGCTTCTTTACGGGCGCCAATGGTTTGGCGTGAGGTAACAAGTGCCTTCGCATCTGTAACAGCCTGCACTGCACTTTCAATAAATGCGCCGGTGTAAAAGGCTTTAAGATTGGCGAAGTCTGTAAGATACTGGCTGCATAAATTCCAGCCGGCAAAACAGATGGTGTAGAGCAACTCCTGGGAAATACTGTACACGTTTTTTGTTTGGGTCATGGTTAGAATTTTGGATTATAAAAAATTATTTTGACTACACTTTTTGTTTTTTTGAATTGGCGCAATCGTTAACCATGAAACTGAATAAACAAATATTTATTGTATTTCTTTTTACTAACGGATGACAAACAAATGACTTTTATGTGACAGTTAAACACAATAAACCATTGCTGGTAGCAGATTACCTAAAGAAAAATATTCTTTAAAATATTTTTAATTTATTTTTAAAATTGGTGCCTAACCGTTAGATTAGACGAATATTTTATTGTAGTAACTATCATTTTCGTTTAAACCTAACGGTTATTTTGAGTGGTTATGTACTAACGGTATATTAATTTTTAAGCACTTTTGCGTTTATGCTTAATAGTTACATAAACTTGAAGGAAGTCATGTTAAATGTTTCGTGAGGCACGAACCATGGAGTTAGTCTGGGTGAAGACGTTGCTGAGAAGGAGAAATTAACCCCCTCCCTGAGATACCGGTATAACCGGCTTATTAAATGAAGGTGCACCTGTTACTTTAAGTTTGCGGTTATATAATTTACCGCCGCATGTTATAAACAAGGTATCCAGTTTCTCCCCGCCAAACCATAGTGAACTAACATATCCCCCCGGTAAGCTTAATATAGCCCTCGCTCTTCCGTTTTGATCACATACCTGCACTCCTATATCAGTTGCAACATAGAGGTTGCCATTGGTATCGAATGCCAGGCTATTTACTTCGCTGCTATCATTATTCCCGGGATTATGCAGCCAATATAAAGTTTGCTTATTGGTTAATGTACCATCAGCTTGAATGATATAGTCATATAACCAATGCGAATGTTTACCACTTGCTACCAACTGATCTTTGTCCGGTGAAACAGCAAGCGCACTTCCGAGGTTAGCATCCTTATCCACAACAATCGTTTTTCCTTTTGTTTTGTATGAAATCATTCCATTTTTTAAAATATACTGGTTGCCGCCAGGCAATGTAACTGCGCTATCAGTTGCGGCATAGGTATTTCCCGGTGGTATCTTTTGCCCGACAGGTTGCCAGTTTTCATTTGAGTCAAGAATGGTTTGGAGCATATCATTAGCTGACCAGCCACTTTTAACAGGCTCAGGCCATCCTTTCCAAAGCCATCGCATGGCATCAGCAAAAATGCGGGTAGCAGGTCGTCCGTCATGACCGCCTTCCTGCCACATATTGGTTACCTCGTACCCTGCAAAATTGAGTGCGGCTTCCATATCAATATTTGCTTTAAACCAATTTCCGAATAATGGATTCCATGTATCATTATTATTGTCCTGCAGATAAACACGGATGGCCTTTGGCTCTGTTTTACGTATCAGTACAGGATATTGATCGCCACCCCGCATACCAATATAGGTTCCTATTGCGCTAAAGACCCTGCTGAACAGATCAGGACGTTGCCATGCAGCAGTAAAAGCACAAATAGCCCCGCTGCTTAACCCTGCAATAGCGCGGTCATTTGCATATTGCGAAATACTGATGGACCTGCCATCAATTGTTTTTTGTTTTATCACTTCCGGTAAAATCTCCTCATCAATAAAACGTACAAAACGATCATTCATATTATCAAACTCATTCGTCCGGTTATAACGAATAACCGTGCTGTCATTTTTCATAACAGAACCTGATTGTATAAACACGCCAATAGTTATAGGCATTTCTTTTTTGCTGATCAGGTAATCAAATACAGCAGGTGCGTTGAACATTACTCCATCCATGCAAACAAACAAGCAGGCTGGCTTTTCGGGCGTATATTCTTTTGGTATATATACCCAGTAAGAACGGCTTGTGCCGGGGTAGAGTGCTGAATGATTAAAGGGAAATTGCAGCAATTCTCCTTTGGGAATATTGGCTGAAGTTTTCAAGGCAGGTTCATAAGGATAACTTTTATTAGAAATATCCTGGGCAAAACCTGGTGTTTGAATGGCCGCTAATAACACAATCAGAAAATAACTTATACGCATATTGGAAACATTTGCTGAAGTACTGTAAATTAAGTCAAAATATTTTTTTGCTCAGTATATAATAACAAAGGCTAAATATTCCATAATGTCCTGAGTTAAAAAACATCAAGACAGCAGTACTTTTATAATTTAAGCATTCTACGGGTGGCTTGGGGACTATCTACTAACGGTATTTAATTTTTAAGCAGTTTGCGTTTATACTTAATAGTTATATAAACTTTAAGGAAGACATATTAAATGTTTCGTGAGGCACGAACCATGGAATTAGTTGCAGTTACATTATCAGAGCTTATATCCATCCATACGAGATTGCTTTACTTACCAGCTCGCCGGTATTACTAATTTTCTTTTTGTGCAATATATTTTTACGGTGAGTATCGACAGTTAATTTGCTGATTTTTAAAATATTCCCGATTTCCTTACTTAGTTTCCCTCCAATTAGCAGGTTTAATATTTGTTTTTCCCGCTTTGTCAATTCTTCCTTGTTATCGATAAAAATATTTTGTGAACAAACGTCTACGTAAGACGGTTCACCGTCCATGCCTATAAAAGACAGAACCGGCCGGCCTTCTTTTTTCAAATAGGTAATGTCAGTATGCATTGCCAAAGACCGCAGTAACCTTCCATTTTCATCATTTTCTATTATTATTCCCTGGTACAGGAGGCGTGCATATTCTCCATTTCTCTTTTGGAATCTTAAATCATACCTCAATTTGTATTTCTGTAATTTCTCTATAGGTAAGTGGGAAAAAAAAGCTATCATTTTATCCCCAAAGGTTAAAAACCAACCCAGGTCATCCGGATGTAAATTTTTATTCATAAAATCAATGCTAAACTCGGATGGCGTCCAACCCATTATTTGTTCCAATTCTTTACTTACAAGTTCAATTTGAAGAGTATTGTGATTAATAATAAAATGATAAGAATCTCCAAGAAGAAAGAAATTCAATAATTTTTTATGTATCCCAAGCTCCACTTTTAACAAACCGGGCGAAGTCTCATTTGAAAACCAGTTCCAAAGGTTATTGAATTTTTCCTCAAAAAGTTTTCGTTTCATAACAGCAAATTATTTGAATAAATCAGTTAAAATAACTGCTTCATAACTGCTTCATTCCAGATAGTAAGCTAATAAAAACCCAAAAACATTGTGCCGGCAATTCTATAGATAAAACTACCTATAAATCGGTATTGTTCCAAGACAAATACAGAATTAATTTTAGAGTATTCTTTAAAGAAGTTCTAAAAACGCTGATAAATGATAAAAAAAACATTATTGATACATATAATTTAGGAGGACAAAATTTTGATTATTCCATTTTTAAAATTTATTCACTACAAAAAATAAAGGAGGATAATTATGAAACAAAAAATTTTATTTCTTTTCGCATTAATTGCGGCGGTAATTATTTTACCAATGGGATGTAAAAAAATTGAATCGCCGCCAGTATGCGACGGCAGTCATCACATTACCGTTACTACACAAAAAGTTATCGCAACAGGATTAAATGATCCGCGGGGGTTAAAGTTTGGGCCAGATGGAAATTTGTATGTTGCTGAAGCAGGTTTGGGAGGTACGAGTTACTGTCCTTCGTGCATTCAGGTAGTGCCTCCGGTAGGCCCGTATAAAGGTAGTAATACCGGCAGCAGGATATTAAAAATTGACCGGAACGGGGTACTCACAACAGTTGTTGACCATCTTCCATCGAGCAGTTACCAGGCAGCAGTGGGAGGCGGCATTCAGGGTGTTGCAGATGTACAATTTATCGGAAATACACTATATGCTGTGCTCGCAGGTGCCGGCAGTTCACACGCAGTGCCGGATGTTCCTAATGGTGTTATTAAAGTAAATAATAATGGTACCTGGAATATGGTGGCTAACTGCAGTGAATTTCTTATGGCGCACGCTGTTGCCCATCCTGACCCGGCCGACTTTGAGCCGGATGGAACACCTTACAGCATGGTCAGCGTGGGTGGCGACTTATACATTACCCAGCCAAACCAGCAGGAAGTAGATAAAATAAATCCTGCAACGGGTAAGATTTCAAGAATAGTTGATATTTCTATTCTTCATGATGGTGAAGGCGGTGGATGGATCGGTCCAACTTCCATGGTATATCACAATGGTGATTTGTACTTTGGAACACTTACGCCCTTTCCTTATGTTGCTGACGCTGCTAGTGTTTATAAGCTTTCTGCCAACGGCACTTATAGCGTATATGCATCAGGCTTTACTGCGATACTAGGAATTGCTTTCGATAATGATAACAGGTTATATGTGCTTGAAACTATCGGGCTGGATTCAGGAACACCCGGCTTAAGTAAAATTGTAAGGTTAGATGCAGACGGAACTATAGAAACGATTGCATCCGGACTTAATTTTCCTTCCGCCATGACCTTTGGACCGGATGGGAATTTGTATGTATCTGCCTGGGGAATTGGCCCTCCGGGCTTAGGACAAATTCTTCAGATAAGTTTTAAATGCGAATATGTAAGCGGCGATACTCACGCCAATTAAAATGTTATAACAGAGTAGTAAAAATAAAGTGTTAATTAAAGCCCCGTTTTTACGGGGTTTTCTATTTTTGCCACTGCCGGTCTTCCACTTCCAAATTAAACATTTTCCGCAACAAAAAAGAAGCGCCGATGTTTGGTGTTTGTGCTGATGGTTTTGTAGCCCTGGCTATCACCAACATCTGTTTAGAGCCATAGCACTAATTTATTTTATACTTGCTAAGATATTTAAAGTAATACAAGTTTGACTTATTCTCAATTCATACCTTCCTTAAAGCGTTGTTGGTGATTGCTCTGCCGCAAAAACCTTCCGCACGAACACGCAACAACGGCAGTGTGTGGCTTTATATAGATAGAATCTTTTTTATGGAACACCAACATGTGCATAAAAAGTAAAGGATATTCCGGCAATATGCAGAAGCTGCATTAAAGCACAGATACGCCAACGCAACATTATCTTAGCTGCATATCTGCGCCAGTGGTGCGCGATTGCTCTGCCGCAAAAACCATCCGCACGAACACGCAACAACGGCAGTGTGTGGCTTTATATAGATAGAATCTTTTTTATGGAACACCCGCAACGGCGTAAACGGCAGTGTGTGGCTTTATATAGATAGAATCTTTATGGAACACCTGCAAGGGCATAAAAAGTCGTAGCACTAAATTATCTTACCACGGGCGGATGTTGTGTGCCGTTTATTATTTTGGTCTTTTCCTTACTGGTTCCGGCGGTCCAAAGAGTTTCAATAGGCTTTCTGGGCTGTCATCAGGATTATAAAGTTCTCCACTTCCTATAAGAACAAAATTTAAGGTCAATTGACTTTTAGGTTTCAGATTTCGCATCCATTGATAGTAAGAATTGCGTATCGAATCCATGCTGTCTTTAAATTCCAAACCAAATTTGAATTCAATGTCTCGGGAATGAAATTGAGTTGTCACAAGCCAGCCCTTTTGAATCACTGTGTCAACGGAAACGTTTATACTGTCAAGGTATCGTCCTAATGAATCATCTAAAAAATACCAGAGTTTCTGTGAATATTTGTTTTGAATTGTGTCTCTGAGATCTTGCCGTTGTGTGGCAAAATATTCTGATTTGTAATCGTCTAATAAGTCAAAGAGATATTGTTGGTTTTTGGAGTATATTTTTTTGTTTTTGGTCTTTTGGTTTGATTTGTCCTTACAACTAAAAAAAATTAGAATGAAAGCCGAAATTAGAAATAAAATCAGATTGTTTTTCATAGCAATTTCGATGTCAAAGTTTTGTCGTCAGTAATAGTAGCGAATGGCAGTTAATACAAATATTGTATGAACTCTATTTTTTACCAAATTAAATACCCCTGGCTCAGGAATGAGGCTTACCTTTAGCCTAGCTTCTTGTGCCTGCTAAAAGATTTTTTAAATTTTAATTCCTCAACTTCAAAATTTACACCGGCACAAGAACCTAACTCACCATCCCACACATCATTCTTGCGCCATTCACAGACTAATTATAAATTATTTTAGTTGTCACCTTTTTTGAAAAATACTTTCTATGAATTTGTATCGTAAAAATTAATCTTAATATTTCCAGTCCTATCAAAATCCAAAATATAATCATGTAGGAGTTACTCACAAGACGACTCAGTTCGAGTAAAAAACCAAATGATAATACCACAAAAGCCAAGCGAAGTGGAAATTGCAAATAGGTTAACCAAAGTCCTAATTTATTTTTTCTTAATAAGAAAAAGGCTGAAAGAAATACCGATGCATATATCACAATGTTACCAATAGCTACCAAAGGAAAATATCTCCAGGTTAATGTCGGAGGAATTAAATATTTATAACTCCTTAATAAAGTAATAATGTCGAGAAAGCCAAATAATTGTAATGTCCTTTTCATTTTTAGTCGTAGCTGAATCTCTCAAAGAGAACCCGGTAGTAAATTAAATATAATTTTCGTTTTCTATCCTATGCACGCCGGGTTCCTTTGCGGGAGACTTAATCGAAACCGAAAGGGTTGACTATTTAATCATCTCTTTTTCTTCCAAAAGTAAACGCATGAGAAATTCTAAATGAAACCACATTAGATGCGGCATTACCGAATACATGTTCGTAACGAAGTCCTAAATTGAATTGAATTTTCCCTGACGGCTCAAAAAGATATCCGAATCCAGCACCCGCGGCAGGTCCCTTAACATTTTCATAAAGCCAGTTGCCGTTCCCGTCAGACACCGGGGAATCATTCTCATATACCCCTATGGAGGAAGCGCCAAAGCTATAACCGGCATTAGGTTCCACATAAAAACCGGTTCCGGTCTGGTTTAATGTATACCTGTAACCAACTAATACCGGAATTAATGCCATATCTTCTTCGTCTTTATAAAAGTACTGAAGGCCACCTTCAAGGGTTATATAATTAGCCTCAGAAGCGGGGAAGCTAAAATTTAAAAAAGCGCCAAAGCCAGTAGCCTTAAAATCTTTAACGGATACATGTGCTACTTCAATTTGAGCTTTAGAGAATTGGAATGACACTAACAGGAAGCATAATACAATACAACTTTTTTTAAAAGGCATAGCAGTTAATTTTGTTGGTAATAACGAAGTACCGGGATTTGGTATTGCAATACTAAATAAAAAAAAATTAATTATAGGTAAACATTCTTGCCACTGCTGGTCTTTCACTTCCAAATTAAAACATTTTCCGCAACAAAAAAGAGGCCGCCGATGTTTGGTGTTCTTGCTGATGGTTTTGTAGCCCTGGCTATCACCAACATCAGTTTAGAGCCATAGCACTAAATTATTTTATACTTGCTAAGATATTTACAGTAATATAAGTCTGGCTTATTCTCAATTCATACCTTCCTTAAAGCGTTGTTGGTGATTGCTCTGCCGCAAAAATCATCCGCACGAACACCAGACAACGGCGAATCTTCTTATACGCTTCTTCTTTAGAATACATTAAGCAGTGATATTTATCAAATATAATATTATTGTAAATAAAGTTTTATTAATCATGTTACAAATAGCATTTATACTTCCGGAAACGCTTAACAGCTTGAAAGCCATAAGGATTTGGCTTAAAATTTCCCTCATTACAGGATTTTTTATGCTCCTTAAGTGAAAATTTAATGCTGACAAGCAGAGGTCTAATGCTCTTAAGTCGCTTTACGGATCTCTTAAGTCGTCTTGTTGATCTCTTAAGTCGTCTTGTTGATCTCTTAAGTCGTCTTGTTGACCTCTTAAGTCGTCTTGTTGATCTCTTAAGTCGTCTTGTTGACCTCTTAAGTCGTCTTGTTGATCTCTTAAGTCGTCTTATTGATCTCTTAGTAGATTTACTTACAACATCCTACTTTTTAACCAATATCCCGACATCTCTTTCGTAATGGTGCTTAGCCGTAACGTTAATATTCACTTCTTTGCTAACTTTCCTGATGTATTGGAGAACTTTGTGAAATATGATACTCATCGGAAACCTAAAACATGTGTTTGTATACTTTTACATGCCTTAAAATAACAGAACATGGAACAGAACAAGAATAATAATAACACTGCACTATTAATAATGGATGTGCAGGGAGCTACCGTAAAAATGTTGAAGGATAGCGCCGCCTACTTCCTTCCTGTTAACAAGGCCATACAAACAGCCCGCAGTAAAAACATGCCGGTTATATATGTGGTGGTTGGCTTTAGAAAGGGATACCCTGAAGCCAGCGCAAACAATAAATCTTTTTCAACAATAAAAAACGGAGACATGCATTTAGATACGGAAGAAGCTACTAAAGTTCATGCATCCATTGCGCCCCAGCCCAACGATATTATTATAACAAAAAAACGGGTGAGCGCTTTTACCGGCAGTGACCTGGAAGTAGTATTACGGTCGAAGGAAATAAAAAATATTGTGCTTGCCGGAATTGCAACAAGCGGAGTGGTGCTGTCTACTTTGCGTGAAGCAGCGGACAAGGATTATGCCATCACTGTTCTTTCTGATTGTTGTGCAGACAGGGATGAAGAAGTTCACCGGGTGCTTATGACTAAAGTTTTTCCACGACAGGCAGATGTAGTTACCGCGGAGGAATGGAGCAT
>CAWBII010000005.1:0-27866 GCA_963788795.1 uncultured Chitinophagaceae bacterium | reverse complement strand
AAAATTAACTGCTATGCTTTTTAAAAAAAGTTGTATTGTATTATGCTTCCTGTTAGTGTCATTTCAATTCTCTAAAGCTCAAATTGAAGTAGCACATGTATCCGTTAAAGATTTTAAGGCTACTGGCTTCGGCGCTTTTTTAAATTTTAGCTTCCCCGCTTCTGAGGCTAATTATATAACCCTTGAAGGTGGACTTCAGTACTTTTATAAAGACGAAGAAGATATGGCATTAATTCCGGTATTAGTTGGTTACAGGTATACGTTCTAACCAGACCGGAACCGGTTTTTATGTGGAACCTAATGCCGGTTATAGCTTTGGCGCTTCCTCCATAGGGGTATATGAGAATGATTCCCCGGTGTCTGACGGGAACGGCAACTGGCTTTATGAAAATGTTAAGGGACCTGCCGCGGGTGCTGGATTCGGATATCTTTTTGAGCCGTCAGGGAAAATTCAATTCAATTTAGGACTTCGTTACGAACATGTATTCGGTAATGCCGCATCTAATGTGGTTTCATTTAGAATTTCTCATGCGTTCACTTTTGGAAGAAAAAGTGATGATTAAATAGTCAACCCTTTCGGTCCCGGCTAAGTCTCCTGCAAAGGGACTTGGCGTGCAGAGGATAGAAAACGAAAATTATATTTAATTTACCGCCAATAAAAATTATTATGAAAGACGTTGGTGGAAAAACACCAACATCGGCGAAAGGATACAACGACTAAGATTAAATAAATGAAAAAAGTAATTGGATATCTCATTTTTATACTTTTCTTTATAACAGTGCTCTCTTGTAAAAACAACAGTGATAGAACAAAAAGCTATTATAGATCGCAGGATGATTCAGGAATCGATAAATGGTTAATAGATAGTATGAAGAACGCATATAACAGTGATGATTACCCGAAGGCCCTTGAATATTTGGAAAGGCTGGTTCAAATAGATTCTACAAATGGAGAATATTATTATAAAATTGGCTATTGTGAATCTGGACTACTTAATTCAGAAAAATCTACCGAGACTTATAATAAAGCAATTAAATATCATTACAAAATAGTAGATGCGACTTTTAATATTGGAACAAATTATCTCTCAGAGAATGATTCGTTAGCTCAATTATATTTTGAAAAATGTTTGACTTTAGATTCAAATTATCAGCGTGCAAAAGTTCAGTTAAGAGTTATTGAAGAACATAAGAAAAAAGTGGGTCACTATTAAAATACGATAGAAAATGAAAATTATATTTAATTTACCGCCAATAAAAATTATTATGAAAGACATTGGTGGAAAAACACCAACATCGGCGAAAGAAACATCGGCGGCCTCTTTTTTGTTGCGGAAAATGTTTTAATTTGGAAGTGGAAGACCGGCAGTGGCAAAAATGCTAATATCATTATTGAATTCTAATAACAGGCTGATACAAACCTAAAGGCAAGCATGGGACAGCTTATAGCTCAATTAAATTAACTTCAATAACGTCATTGCCAAATTGAATTTGGTAATGTTTTCTAAGTACCTTGATTTCTTTCTTTGATTCTATAATAATGCGATTATCATCTTTCCAATAAACTTTGATATTCAAATTCACTCCTTCTGCGTCATACATACCTGCCGAAGCATTTTTATTACTTACAAAAACACTTGTTGTACCATATTCACCATTCCTTTCGTCTTCCCATATAATGATTTTGAATTTTTTATTTGGTGATTCAACATCGGAAATTTTTTAGGCCTGTAACGATCCGTAATAACAACCTTTTTATTTTTTGTTCTACGCATGTTATAATCACGGCACAAACTATTGAGAAGATTTATTTTATTTTCATCAGTTGCCTGCTGCTTCAGTTTTACAAGTATACACGTTGCAATATGAAATTCCTTGTCATTTCTAACCTTATTTTGTTTAATGATTTTGTCAACAGATACCTCAAAATCCTGGAAGATATTTATTTCATGTCCGGTTTTTTCCTGGATGTAATTTTGAAAATTTAGATCAGCCAAGGCTGCTGGTTCTTTCAAAAGTTTTGAAAGAATCCTTTGAAGTTTTGCTTGATCATGCAGCTTGAAATATTTCTCTGTGTTTTGCTTTATCTTTTGATAATGAGATTCGCGTATAGCCACACCATCAATCTTCATTATATTAGCGTGCCATTGCAATGAGTAGTCTATTGTTGCAAGAATAATATCCCTAAGTCTTTTTAAGTCTTCTTGATTTCCTTCTAATATCAACGCTTTCCAGTTTGAATATAAACCTGCAAAATCGATTGCAGCAAATACTAAAAAGCTGATGCTACCATTTTCTTACTAATTCTTTTTCGTGTAGGCGGGTGGTGTTATTGACAGAACGATGTATAAGCTTGTACTGACAAGCCAGAAATAAGGAACCATTTGTGTCCGGGATGAAAGAAATGTTTAAGTATTGTTTACGCGTCGGGGTTACACGGATAGTTATAGCGATTTGAATACCCCCCGCCTTGGTTCGTGTTCCACGAACCATTATTTCAGACTTGACATGACACTATATTAATATAACGCAGAAATAAGGAACCATTTGTGTCCGGGATGAAAGAAATGTTTAAGTATTTAGTGCCTTCAACACACAATGCTTCAATACAAAAAACTAAAAGTTTATTTTTGATATTACAACGATGCATATGAAAAAATTTATCTTCATTTTTTTACTTATTCAGACGGTATGGAGCAATACCCACGCTCAACGCATCCACACGCTCTTCGATGCAACATGGAAATTTCATCGGGGAGATGTCAGCAGTGGAGAAGGTGCAACATTAAACGATGAGAGTTGGCGCACGCTCGATCTGCCGCACGACTGGAGTATTGAAGACCTGCCTAATCAATCTGATTCTGTTATCGGGCCTTTCTCCGCAAAAAGTATTGGTGCAACTGCAACGGGTTATACAGTTGGCGGTATCGGTTGGTATCGCAAACATTTTACGTTAAATAATATCACTAACAAAGAAGTAGTTATTTATTTCGATGGTGTGTATATGAACAGCGATGTTTGGATCAATGGCCATCATCTCGGCAATCATCCGTACGGCTATACTCCATTTTATTACGACCTCACGCCGTATCTCAAACAAAATGGTGGCGAAAATATTCTTGCAGTGCGGGTAAGCAATGAAGGAAAGAACACCCGGTGGTATAGCGGTTCAGGCATTTATCGTCATGTATGGCTTACCGTTAGCCAAAGCTGCACGTAGCACCATGGGGTATTTATATAACGACGCCTGAAGTAACTAATAATTCTGCTGCAATAAACGTAACGACAAAACTCATCAGCGATGAAGTGAACCCAAAAGAAATAATATTGCATACCCGCATACTTGATGCACAAAACTCATTAATAGCTGAAGCCAAAAATAAAATTACCAATGGAGGTATCCATTCTGGTTCGCAGGAAAGCGATGTCAATCAAACGTTCCGAGTTTCTAATCCGAAGCTTTGGTCACCGGATGCACCTTATCTCTACCATGCAGTTTCAGAAATTATTTCGAACGGAAAAGTAATTGATAACGAGAACAAATTTTGGTATTCGTTCCATCGACATAACTGCAGACAAAGGCTTTTTGCTGAATGGCAAACCAATTGAATTGCATGGCGGATGTATGCATCATGATAATGGTCCGCTCGGCGCTGCCACCATTGACCGTGCGGAAGAAAGGAGAGTGCAACTTTTAAAATCATTTGGTTATAACGCGGTTCGCACCAGTCACAATCCGCCTTCACAACAATTTCTTGATGCATGCGACAGCATAGGTATCATCGTAATTGACGAAGCATTCGACCAATGGGAACGCGAAAAAAATCCCCAGGATTATCATCTTTATTTTGATACTTGCTGGCAAAAAGATATTGCTTCTATGGTGCTGCGTGACCGCAACCATCCCGCTGTTGTTTTCTGGAGCGTTGGCAACGAGATAAATGAACGGGCCGATTCGCCAGGTCTCGTAATTGAAAAAAAATTACGTGATGAAGTAAAAATGTTGGATGCTACCCGCCCGGTAACAGAAGCCATTTGTCAGTTCTGGGATCATCCCGGCTATAACTGGGACACAACAGCAGCAGCATTTGCCCTGCTTGATGTTGGCGGATATAATTACCTGTGGCAGGAATATGAAAGCGATCATGCAAAATTCCCGGAGCGCATCATGATGGGTACAGAAAGTTTCCCACTTGAAGCTTTTGAGAACTGGCAAAAGGTAGAAGAACACCCTTATGTTATTGGTGATTTTGTTTGGACCGCAATGGACTACCTTGGTGAAACCGGCATCGGACATACAGGGCTCGACAGCACACCCGGTTTTCAATTACAAAAATTTCCATGGTTCAATGCCTATTGTGGTGATATTGATTTAACCGGAGGTAAAAAACCGCAATCCTATTACCGTGATGTTGTTTGGGATCGTAGTAAGATGGAGATGCTGGTTCATACACCTATTCCTGAAGGCCACAAAGAAGCCGTAAGTGACTGGGGCTGGCCCGATGAAGTACCTTCTTATACATTTCCGGGTGAAGAAGGCAAGTCCTTGCAAGTGCATGTATACACCGCCTATCCAACCGTTAGACTCGTGTTGAATGGTAAAACCATCGGTGAAGAAAATACATCTGCGCAAACGAAACTTACTGCTACATTCCATGTTGTATACGAACCAGGATTGCTAAAAGCCATTGCCCTGCAGAATGGCGTAGCCGTCGATTCTGTAATATTGCAGACAGCAGGGAGTGCAAAGAGAATAAGGCTCACTGCAGACCGTAATGTTATACATGCCAGCCGCAACGATCTCGCTTATGTTACTGCTGAAATTGTTGATGCAAACGGTCACCTTATTCCGGATGCGGAGCTTCCGTTACAATTCAGCATTAAAGGCACGGGAGAAATTATCGCGACCGGCAACGCAAATCCTTCTGATATGGAAAGCTTCCAACAGCCGCACCACCAAACATTCCGCGGAAAATGTCTGATCATTGTACGACCTAACGGTAAAGCAGGAACGATATCGTTAAAAGCAAATGGCAAAGGATTAAGGAGTGATGAAGTGGTGATTAAAGCAAACTAGACCGGCCTGCCGAAACGCTAACATCATCTATTCATTTCCCCGCGTGCATCTTTACGTCCAGTAATTATTGTCCCAGCGGGGTTTCCCAATAATAAATTTTCTAATAAAAAGCAGTTTCCGGGAACCCCGATGCCAAAGAGACTTGCATATATTCGAAGCCTGGCTTTCCTTTCACACGAAGTTCGTTTATGCGTCGGGGTTACACGAAAATGTATAGCGATTTGAATACTGCAGACGGGGTGTCGGGACAAACACCCATAGGTTCACTAATCCGCCCTTTCAAAAAATATTTTTTGGTAGTATTTTGATTTTGCACTTTCTATGTAAAACCCCATCCGTATTCAAAACTAAATTTAAGCTCCCTAATAATGACCTTCAGCATTTAAGTTTAATTCATTGTTTATTTAGAAATATTTTCATTTCCGGCATTTGCAAAAGTTATAAAACTGATGCTTAAAGCCGGCAACGTAATGTTGCCTGCTTTTACAGATTGTCCATTGATAGCAGGCAACTGATCGTCTGCAGTCAACTGCAAATCTTCGCCGTTAAGTTGTACCGTTTTTCCTTCCAGTTCCTTTGATGTTAAAGTGTATTGTTGTGCATCGGAAGGAAGGTTAATTTCCGTAGTTTCTTTATTGGTGTTGATTACTAATAATGTGATGCCGCCTTCATGTCCTTTCATGTTGTGTGCAAATAAATAAATTCCCGATCCTCCATTATCGGCTTCATATACTTTTGTGCCCATCAGTTTAGCCCATAGCAATGCAGCCCAATAATTGGGTTTTGGCAAATGGGTGTCCCGGTCAATAAGACTATATTCACTTGCCGCAAGTGTATTGTGCATAACAACCTTGCACGCCTTTTTTAGCTAAAGAACCCAAGCTGGTATAAATAGCGAAAACAATCCAGATAAGTAGCAGCGAAACGGGTCGCCACCTGCGAAGCCTCGGCTGTTTCGGTAATCCATACGGTTTACCGGGATCGTATTTATTTCTTAGCCTGACATAATAATCAGCTACGGTATCTGTTCTTTGCAGCCATTCAGCGATAAGTGCATTTTCTGCTTTAATTGAAAACGGACCGCTTCTCATCACACGCATTGACACTAGCTCCGTAATAATGATAAGTGAACACATCAAAGAGTGGTTTCGGTTCGGGCTGACATCAATGAATCGGTTGGAATTATGCTTCATGCGAATTCCAGCCAAGGATACGCCGGATTGCCTTCCGCAACAGATCCGGGACCAAGACAGCAACATACGGGGCATTTCCTTTCGTGCCCATGCTTGTATAACTCGCTACATCTTTTGCAAAGTTGGCAGCGTTATAATTTTTATCCATTTCTCCACCAATGTCAGGTATAGTGGGTTCATTAAAAAGTTCTGCGCCGGCAATGTCTCCACCAAGGCTTTTTGTATAGTTTACAATTTTTTGCGCCTCCACAGGTGTCCACACTCCCTCGTTGTCCCGTACCCCATTAGATACGGCAAATGAAGTAACGAGTTTGGAATTAGTTGCCTTTAAAAAATCAATAACTCCTTTCCATTGGTTCCGGTCAATACATTAACAAAACCCGCAGGCGCATTGGCCATTTTAGGTTCATCATTATCCTGGAAGTAAATAGTATTGGCCCATGTGCCACTTACACGCACATATGCAGGCGCAAGTCCCTTTGCCTAAATTCAACAATCTTTTATCTGCAAGATTTACAGGCGCCATTTTACTGTATAGCTGATCATTTTTTTGGGATACATCAGGTGTTGCCCCGGATTTTGAAGAAGGCAGGCTATCCATAAGGTGATAAGGTCTCCAAAACCTTCCCCCGACAACTTCCACCATCTCCACGTTATAAGATTGGTAGCGTTCATCTACATTTCCTATATGTTTCATTTCTTTAGGGTTAACTTTTATAACCCCGGCATTTGATTTTTCATTGTCTTTTCCTTTGTCACTTTCATACCAGGCACTTAAAATTATTACGGAGCACAATGCAATGGGCCATGCGATTTTTAAGGATCTCATATTTTTAATTTTACTTTTTGCAAACGTTATATTGAAAGTAAAACTTTTTTACCTATTGCTTTGGATAACGTTTGGAACTGGCGGCTCCCGTAGGGCGGAAACTTTTTTTAGTGTAACAGGGATTATATCTATGGATCGATCATAATATGCGCCCCGTATGTTCCCGGATCCATGATCCAGGGCATACCGGAAGCAGACGGTTTTTCCGGCAGGCCTGTGGTGGCAGCCGTTGCAAAAGGGATATAAATGACATAACGCAAATAACCATTCTTAACCTCACCGCTTGTATAGTTCACATCTTTCGCTTTGGCAGTATACACATATAATGCAGCAGGATCTTTAGGCATTTTCAACGTGCCTTCCTGTACTTCTTTTCCCCGCTCGTCGAATAATTGCTTTTCCGTCATTCCCTGCTTTCTCAGTTCACGACCTTTTGCCATGAAAGGTTCCAGTTCTTTACAATAGCAAGCCACTGAAAATCCGGGTGAGCGGGGATTGTCTCCAAGACAGATCATTTCATTAGTACCCTTTCTTAAAGTAACGAGTAGTGTATCGGCGTCGTAGCCATACACCGTGCAGCTATCTCTTTTTTCCAGCGGGGCAGCCAATAATGCCAATTTTATTTGCATGTCCGCAGAAGGCAATATTTTTTTAACAGGAGCTTCCTCTTTTTGAGAAATGGGCGTTGCCTTTTTATTATTACATGCTGAACAAGCAATAAATGCTGCCAGGAACAAAAAAATAATTTTCATAAAAACTATTTAGATTGAGTAATCGGTAAAAAATATACAAGGGCAGATCTTTTAAAGTTAAAATTAATAATGCAATAGCAGTAATTTTCTTCCCAATACTATTCGGAGAAAGTTCAAAAAATAAAGTACTCTTAGCGCACTTACTGTCCAAGCGGAGTCTCCCAATAACAATTTTTCTAATGAAAAGCAGTTTCCGGGAACCCCAATGCCGAAGAGACCTGCATATATATGAAGCCGGGCTTCCTTTCATATGAAGTTCGTTTACGCGTCGGGGTTACACGTTTAGTGTTATAGCGATTTGAATACTGCATTGTGTAAACCCGGCGGGATACAAAGCCGTTTAGGCCTTACCCAAAGGTTCGTGTCCCGCATTTGATTCTCCTTATTTTGGCAAGGCAGTACTAACAATTCAACGATTAGCAGATATTTTCAAAATATTGTTTTGTTTTTATCCACCTGGCCAGCAAGTATAGCAGGAAACCTAACGGCGCAAATACAATCGTAACCAGCAGGATGATAATTACCAAACCATAATGGATGCCATGTTTTGCTGCATTGTTCTTTATCAACATGCCGACAACCAGGTCTATTCCCACAATGTGCGCCCATGCAGCGTCAATTAGCCAGGAATTGGAGAATATTTTAGTTACACCTTCAAAAGTTAAGAAGCCGGCAATGCCGCCCGCTTCACCAATATGAGCAAAATTAAAATAGGAGTAAGCAAGCGCCAGCATCGCAACAATAATACATACCAGGAATTTATCAGCCCCTTTCCAAAACCGGCTGATGATGAGAATTAATATCCAGCCTATAGTTGAAACAACATTGATTAAGGTAAAGAACATGGAGGGGGTCATACACTTCAGTTTAATTTTTTTTAAATAATATCCTGAAAACAGGAGATAATAAATTTTACCAGGCTGTTTCAGGTATATCAAAACAAACCACAAAATTATTAGGAAACGATTGCTGGGTAATACCTGTTCCGTTTCCCGTAATACCTTTTTCCCGTCGTACATTTTTTAGCCTGAGAACGGCCATCGTAAATTCGGATAAGGTTACCGCATTAATATATTTTCCATAGCATTCATGCAGCGCGTAGCCATAATTCATATACACTGCATTACGGTTTGGAATGAATGTCTTGGGATCAGGAAATGCCTCAGGATCAAACATGGCGCCGGAAGTAAGTGCAAACACTTTGCTTTTTGCCGGTATCGTGTATTTTTTTTGCCCATTGCCGGTTAAGGATTTGTTCTGTTTTGCAATAGCGGATCACACCTGGCTGGGCGGGATTAAACCGCAATGCCTCATTTACAATACCATACATTTTCTTTACATCATAATTCTGCGCAACTTCAATTGCATGTTGCATAGCATCAGGCCTGTTTAGCAATTCATCAAGGATCAATACAGCTGCTTTGTTCGTTGTTTCAAAAATACCGGTAAGCAAACCACCAATATTTCTTTGCAACACATCATCATCAACCCATTCATAGCCGCTTTCATGCGACATAATAATGAGACGGTTCAATAAATTATCATCCAGTGTTTTGCCATCTTTAAGTTCTTGTTTTCTTTTTGCTATTATTTTCAGCAGCAGCTCTTTTCTTTCGTTAGATGCCTGGAGTGCGGTTTCAAAAATTTCTTTTTTGTTGAAAAAATTCAGGAAAAGATCATAGAAAATGGCACGATGCCAACGTTTCATATCCCTTTCATTTTCTGAGGGCACACCAAAATAATAATCTAACAAGCGTACTAAAACCACTTTGCATAAGCTATTAGCAACATCAATCTTGCCATACCGGGCTGCATTCCTGGTTATTTCTTCTGAAGATGACCGCACAAAATTCTGAATCATCATCATGTCATCTTTTTTGGTGGCTTTCATCACAAAGTCCCTTTCACGGTTAAACTGCGGATTGCTTCTATCCATACCCAGGTAGAAAGCTCCTTTCTGATCCGACATTTTTTTAGAGTTGATCTCTTCCACGGTAAAGTCATTGTCCCGCTGCATCATATCCACTAACAGGTTGTTCCGGTTAACCAGTAATATGTTTGCAAATGGTATTTTTAAAACAGGAAATTTTTTCTGCAGAAAATAAAATGTTTTGTATTGCTTTTTTTTGAGTTTGATAAGAAGCCTGTCAATTGCCTTTTTCATAAAACCAGGCTCTTCGGGAATTTCCGACTGCGGTATCATGGATGGCCTGTTAGCCTGGTATAGCATAAAAACAAATTGACCGGCCGGTGTGGCTCTCAGCTCTGTTATATGCTGCACGGTATGCATCCGGTACTTCGTTAATGCGTGGCAGCACACCACCATATTCTTCAGGCAGTATCATGGGAGCTGCAATGGCAGCAAAAGCCAGGTCAGCCAATGTGAATTCATCGCCGGTAAGGTATTTTCTGCCATCGGCGAGTAATTGACTTACCTTATCAAATACCTTCCTTATTTCAGCAATACATTCATTTGTATTATTTTCCTGAAGCTCATAGTTACGGGTAAGAATTTTTTTTATACCAGAAAAGCGCAGGGAAAAAAATTCTTTTTCAGACGAAGGAATGTCCTGCTTTAATATCTTTCCCGCCAGCTTTTTTGAAGTAAGCAGCATATTATACATATACTTTTCTACCATCCCTGCAAAAAAATCATCAGTGAATTGGTAATACAGGTCAAGCACTTTATCCAGTTGTTCATCATCTGCAGGTAACAACCTGTCCTGCGGTAAACATCTTTTTTCCCAGAACATAATAATGCTTTCGGTGCCGTAAATAAACGCATCGGTCATTTTAAGTACCGGGTAATTTATTTTGCTTTTTTTGCCGGTTAATTTTTCTGCCAGGGAATGTATCTTCCAGGCCGCATGTGTTTCATTTGCATAAAGTATATGATTGCGGTCAAGTACCCATCGTGCAATTTCGGAAGCAGCGCCGGTATTGCTGTTAACGAGCGTAGGGACGGACTTTGAATAACAGAAATCAGTTTTAAAGCCTGAACTATCCGGTAAATTATTGATTGTTACCATGAGCAATGTATGTTTTGTTATAAAGAATTATTTCTTTCTCACTCAAGCCAAATCATTTAAACCCGCCCCTAAATAGTTGCCAGGAATTTTATAACTGTAATGGACGGAAAAAAGAAATAGGCTCCGCCTTTTACTGTTACAAAACTTTGCATATCAGTAATTACCCGGTTGGTTGTTGCCTGCGGTATAGTAAAGACCTGTTCCAGTTTTTTTTCAGGATCTTCCCTTACACCAATAAATGGATCAGGATCGGCGTAAAGCCTTTTGAATTTTGGTGAATTAGCCCATGTATATTGAATAAACTCAAACTGTTTGGAAATATTTGCATTAAAACATCCAAATAATAAACCAACTTCCCCATTGGGTTGATGGTTTGCTGCCGAGCCAATAAAATCTTCGCCGTAAGAACGTACCCGCCGCATAATGCGATGGCGACGGGTTAGAGCTCAACGAAACTTTTTGTGGCGACTCTTCAAAAACATCCCGTGGATTCACGCGGCGTATATGTGCACCAAAGGGGCATTTGTCTCCGGAAGCATCTTCTTTCAAATAATTGAAATTGTCGTCATGTATGTCAATGCCCGGGTCTTTATCATATTTTACCAATGGAGCACCGCCCGGCCAGCGTCCCATCATTTTTGCCGCGAGCATTGTCGCTTCTTCATTGCGTGCTTTTTCATCAGCATCAGCAGCAGTTTGTTTTTTTAAAAATTCCCAAAAGCCATTAACATCCTGTTGCAGTTGCCGTAAAACAAAATAAGTGCCGTTTTGTCCCACATCTTTATATTTTACTTTCGTTTGCTCATCTGCCCGGCCTTCAGCATTATCTGCCAGTAATTCAGGTTTTCCCTGGGTAACTTTAAGCAAAGCTGTATCGGGGTAAACATTGTATTCATTTTTATAACCCAGCACAAATTCACCGGGGTCAATATCATTATTATTGCCAGATGGTTTTAAACCGCTGCCTTTTATTACCGGTTGAGATATTCCGTCCCGGAATCCAAAATGCTCCCTATCGTTGGGCAGGGGTTTGTTATCTAAAATATGAACAACAGAAAACGCCGGTTCGAATTTCATCCTCCAGCTCCTGGTAAAAATTTTCGGCAGTGGCTTCATCTTTTCCAAAAGCCATCAGTATACAATCAACCCTTTCGTTAGCAGGCCCGCCCCATCGCCATTTCGAAGGATCACTGCTTTCAAAGTCGCCAAGCAAACGCTGGCGATGATGCGTTACCATTCCCTCCCTGAATTCACGGGAAAAAGAATGCATATTTGTTTCATGGTAACCTAATTGTTTAAAACCATTGCTGGTAAACCCAATATTAAGACAGGTGTCTTGAATGGTTGCGCTTGCATGGGTAATGCCATGTGCAATGCCTGCAAGAAAATTTTTTGCTGCCGCTGCATCCTTCACCTGCATCAGGTAATATTTTGAAAACCCCATCTCTTTATATTCGTTTAGCAGGAAGGCTTGTATTTCTGAGAGTTCTAATGCTGTCATGATAAAATTTTAAAATCTTTTTAAAAATAATTTTGCCTGCTCTTCAGTTAAATTCTTCCCGCAACTCGTTGCGGATTTTTGTATTGTTGTTGATATTTTTTATCGAGAGGTGGCGATATGGGCAATACCATACCTGCGTAGGCAACTGCGTACTTCGGCTCCAGGCCAAAAAGTGTTCCTCGTCGTAGGCGCCGCCGGTTAACACAAATTTGGTTCCGGGAAAAGTTGCCGGCATACCGGGAATAATACCTAACACACCCATGAAATTTGTTCTCGGGAAACTTTACTGTATTGCAGAAGATGGCGGTTAATCCCCATCCTGACTGATCTATAAAATCACCCAGGTATTGTTCCCAGTTGCCATCAAAATTGCTGTAGAATAATACATGTTTGTTCTTATCAATTAACACCCAGCGGGCAAAATGAATGGTAGGTATATTGAGTAGCTTGCCTCTTACAAATACATAACTGGCCAATACCCTGGTACGTAACATCCATATTCTGAAGTTGAGTTTGCGGGCAAAACCTGGTTTCAATACAGCAACCTGCGTAAACTGATTTTGCGGAAAAATATCTTCCACTTTTTTCAATTCATTTATTTTGGCATCGTCCAGCTCACTCTGTGCAAGCGTAACTTTTTTATCCCATAGTTCATGAAAAAGAAAAAGATAAATGATCCAGATAATAATCAATGGCAGCATCACAATAAATAAGAGACCGTAAGCTATAATTGGCATCCATTTTATACCCTGCACGCCGGCTTTTTCTTTGCTCCAGGCAAATTCTGGTTTCGAATCAATTTCCTGCCTTATAGCCCGGTGAATTTCCACAGCAGGGGTCTTTTCATCCCATTTGTTAGTTTTAAGAAACTTCCAGATGTATTGATGCAACGCATCCTCCTGGTGTATTTGTGTAACCGACCGGCCAGGGGCGCCATTATAAAAAGCGGATGTATTGATCATGCCTTTTTTAAGGAAGTTTTTTCTGCTCTCTTCGGTTCTCTCACCCGGTTCCGGGTAACCTACGCAACATTCATACAGGTCATCAATATATTTTGTGAGTTTGGTTACCAGTTCAGTTACATGGTAATCCTCATGATCGTTTCCCATTCCATCATAATTGGTGGTAAGCACCAGCCTGATACCTACAGGAACCGCGGGTTCATCACGGAATGAATCCCTGCTAAGAATTACCCATCTGCCATAATGCAGGGTGCTGACTTTACCAAATTCCGTGGGTTCTTCTGCCAGTTGGTTATTGAGTAAACTCACCCTTATTTCTTCTAACCTTATTTTCAAAATATCCAGCTTGTCTGCTTGTACTTCAGACAATGTGATGAGCGGGTGTTGATTAATCATGGCATTCAATTTTTGAAGATTGACATGCAGTTTCTCGGCAAGGGGGCACTTTGTAGTATTGATTTTTGTAAAATAAGGCAGATATAAAAAAAGGGAATAATCATTTCTTATTCACAGAAACATACTTAAAGGCTCTTAAATTTAATAAAGAGTTTATAATAATCCTAACGAATTATGCTAAAGCCTGAAAAAATAAAAATCAGAAATTGCCCGGCTTGGTTTGTTGAATTATTTCTCCTTTCCGCGGTTCCAGCCGCCCGGTTCGTGTCACGAAACCTGCATAGGGGATTTCAACCTTCGCGGGTGTACCCTCTATTTAGCAAGCCCTGTTTAAAAAAATAAATGCGTTGTGTAAAAAATGAGAGCTGAATCGCTCTTAGCTATCGCTGCAGAAACAGTGGTGCAGCAAGGTGATAATTATTTTCTACCAAATATAAATATTACTCTCAGGCTGGGTTTCCAGAATCCCGACGCGAAGAGGCTTACACAAATTGGAAGCATGTTTCTCCTTTCATGCGAAGTTCGTTTAGGCATTGGGGTTACCAGAATAGAGTCATGGCGATTTGATCAGTGCACTGCGTAAACCTGTTTTAGAACAAAGACATTTTTTAATTTATTAAATTTCAATGCATGAAAACCAACCCTGCACCGCATATTTTTCCTGCTGCATATCCGCATAACAATAAGACCCTGCCCGGAGTCGTTTAAAGTATCCGTATTATATTTATTTCTAAGGATATATGCGGCAAGGAGCGGCATTGATTACAATCAAATTAAATATCTATGAGGCTTAAATTTAACTATACCAGGTATTACAGCCGGGGTATTAAGTTACTTTTAGTTTTTATCATTTTAATTTTAGTTGTTTGTGTTTATGAATCCGGGCAGGTGCTAAAAACCGGAAACCGGATAGCAAATGCCCAGGAAATGCTGCAGTATTCTAAAAAAGTACAGAAGCTTGCATTGGAAAATGAATCCGGCTTCAGGGCCTTTATACTTACCGGGCAAAAAATACTTTTGGAACCACAGGAAAGGTTACAAAAAGGAATTTATGGCCAACTCAGCTATCTGCAAAAGCTTACAAAAAATAATCAATTACAAAAGGCTCGCATAGATTCCATGTTATTTTATATTAATAACAGGATAGCCTTTTCCAATAGCACTATCAAAAATTACGAGACTATAGGAACGGCTAACGCCATGAAACTCGTTGAAACAAGTGAAGGCAAATTGTATGCTGACCACATCGGTTTTTTGGTTGACAATATACAGGAGGCCGGAAGTGTATTATTGGTACAGCAAAAACTTGCAAATGACGAAAGTGTCAGGACCCTGCAGCGTGTATTATTTTTGACAACAGCAGGCATTCTTTTATTGTTAATTGTTTTTTACCGGAAAACCGTTGCTGATAATATTGAAAAGGAAAAATCAGCGGCCAATTTAAAAAAGCTAAACGACGAACTGGAGCAAAGAGTTAAAGAACGAACAGAGGAATTAAGCAAAAAAGAAAAATTGTTCAAAGCCCTGGTAGAGAATAATGAAGGCATCATCTGCTTGATTGATGAAAAAATGAATGTTCTTTTCCGGAGTTTTTCTACCAGCCAGGTTACGGGCCGGCCGATTGAGGAAAATACAAAAGTTGCTGTCGCGGAATATTTACACCCGGATGATATTATAAATGTAAGAGTTTTAATGGAAGAAGTGATTGCAAATCCCGGAAGAGCTATCCCGGTTTCAATAAGACTGAAGCATAAGAACGGGCAGTTTATCTGGCTTGAAGGTGTGGCTAAAAATATGATACATGACCCCGCTATTGCCGGTATTATTACAAACCTGCGGGATATAAGTGAGCGCAAAAAGAACGAATTAGGAATAAGGTCAGCCATTGAACGGTACGATATTCTTGCAAATGCTACCAGCGATACCATCTGGGATTGGGATATTGTAAAAAGTATAATGTTGTATAATGATGGCATCACTAAAACGTTTGGATACCGGGCATCTGAAGTGGAAAATGTTGCTGATTGGTGGAAAGAAAAGCTTTATCCCGAAGATTTTAAAAAAGTGACTGAATTATTAGAAGAAGTCTTCAAAGAAAGGTTAGAAAAATTTCAATTAACCTACCGGTTCCGCTGCGCTGACGGCTCTTATAAATATGTTTTTGACAGGGCTTTTGTAATATTCGATCAAAGTGGTAATCCCTCCAGGATGATTGGCGCTATGCAGGATGTTACTTACCGGGTTGAGGAAGAAATACGTATATCAAAAGCAATTATAGATGCGCAGGAACAGGAACGAAGGTTTATTGGAGGGGAACTGCATGATAACGTAAATCAACTCCTGGCCAGTTCGGTGCTTGCATTGAGCATGGTAAAAAAGAGTCAGACTAAAACAAACTCAACTTTAAAATTTTTAGAAACGGGTAAAGCACATGTTCTAAGTGCAGTTGAAGAAGTGAGAAAACTGTCGCATAAGCTTGCCCCGGCATCTTTTGATGACAATAGCTTACAAGATGCTATCGAACAGCTGTTGCAATCTTTTAACGTTAACAACCGGTTTAACATAAAACTCAATTTTGATGTTTTATGCAATTCTGTTAACGGCGACATCCAGATAAATTTGTACAGGATATTGCAGGAGCAGATAAAGAATATTGTTAAGTATTCAGAAGCAAGTGAAATTGAAATAACCGTAAAACAAGCCAAAGATGCAGTAATAATGCGGATTTTCGATAACGGAAAAGGCTTCAATGTAAAAACTGCAAAAAAAGGAATTGGACTCAATAATATAAAAAGAAGGGCCGAATCATTTTCCGGTAAGTTCGTTTTGAATTCAGCCAAAGGAAAGGGCTGTGAAATATTATTGGAATTACCTTTGGCTAAGGCCGGGTAGACTCTTACAATTCATTGCTACAGATACGTACTTTTGTACCGAATTATTAAGAGAACAAGATTACATGGATAGGAAAAATATTTTAAAGAGCGGTATCCCTATATCCGTTTCATTAACTCCAACATTAGAGTCCGAAAATATTAAACCACAGCCTTTAGCAAATAAAAAGAGATTGCTAACTATTTCATGCCTCGCAATTATTGTAGCAGTTTGCATCAGCTTCATAGCAAAGTTTTTAATTTATCTTATTGATGTAATTACCAACATTGCGTTTAATGGTACCTTTTCAGTTGCTCATGCAAGTCCTGCTGACAATGGGCTTGGAATTTTTGTGATTGCGATTCCCGTAATTGGAGGCGTCGTTGTGGGGTTGATGGCGTTGTATGGCTCCAAAGCAATCAGGGGACATGGCATCCCTGAAGCTATGGAGCAGATACTTACCAACCAAAGTAAGATAAAACCAACCGTGACTTATCTGAAGCCCATCTCATCTGCCATTGCAATTGGCACAGGCGGACCATTTGGAGCAGAAGGTCCCTATCATTGCAACTGGCGGCGCCTTAGGTTCTACATTAGGGCAATTATTAAAAATTACACATAATGAAAGGAAAATATTATTAGCCTCAGGTGCCACAGCCGGTATGGCTGCTATATTCGGAAGTCCTATTGCCGGTATCTTCCTGGCTATAGAACTATTATTATTTGAATTTTCGCCAAGATCATTAATACCTGTTGCGCTTGCATGCATTACCGGTGCAGCGGGCCATCATTTTCTTTTTGGGTCAGGGCCTGTTTTTGCCATAAAAAAATTTATTGATGCGCCTTCTAATACAGCATTGCTCACTTATAGCATTATTGGCATTTGCATGGGATTGTTATCTGTAGTAGTAACCAGGATAGTTTATTTAGTAGAAGATAGTTTTGAGAAATTGCCCATACACTGGATATGGTGGCCCGCCATCGGAGGCCTTGCTGTTGGTATCATAGGTTATTGTGCTCCGCATACTTTAGGAGTTGGGTATGATAATATTACAAATTTGTTATCGGGCAGCATGGCAATTAATGTTGTGCTAAGCCTCTGCATTTTTAAATTTATTTCATGGGCTATTGCATTAGGCAGCGGCACGTCGGGCGGTACGCTGGCACCGTTGCTCACCATTGGCGGAGCAGCAGGGGTTTTGTTGGGAAGCGTCGTCATGCATTTATTTCCTTCCTCAGGTATTACATTAACGCTTGCTGCCTTAACGGGTATGTCTGCAATGTTTGCGGGCGCTTCCAGGGCTTTGCTTACCTCCATCATTTTTGCCTTGGAAGTTACAGGCCAGTCCAATGCATTACTACCTTTGCTGGCTTCCTGTACAGCTTCTTATTTCATTTCTTTCTTCCTGATGGAAAATACAATCATGACCGAGAAAATTACAAGGCGTGGCGTAAAAACGCCTGATTCATTTGAACAGGATATTCTAGAAAAATTTGAAGTAAAAGATGTAATTCAGGAAAACGAATTCGTAATAAGTGAGGAGAATAGCGTCGGCGATGTAAGGCAGTGGCTGCAAAAAGAAAGAGACTATGATGGCAATTATTTTATCATCGTAAGTAAGAATAATGAGTTTATGGGAATTATAAGTTCCTCAAGCTTATTCGCAAGTCATCATAATCCCGCTGATGCAATTAGTAAGCTTATAAAAAGAGATAGTGTATCTGTGAGCATGAACACTGTTTTGCGTGTTGCTGCAGAAACAATGGCCAGGGAAAACGTTGACATATTGCCCGTTGTGTCCGATCAAAAAACGGTTACCGGAGTTCTTTCCTATAAAGATATTATTTCTGTTTATAAATATGGACTGGAAGAGCATGAGAAAAAATATCCCGGTATTTCAATAAAAAGAAACAGTTTAAAAATATTAATACGCGGCCAGAAATTAATAACCGCAGGCAGGAAAAAAATTCACAATAAAAAATGAGATAATTATATAATTGATAAAACGTTTTCTTGCATTGTAACCTTTTTGTTTCTCATGTACTCTACACATTTATAACTTTACTAAATGTATTGCAAATGGAAACACTACAGGCAAACCAAACAATTAAGCAAGTTTTTAATCTTCTAAAGGTCACCTTTGGGGTTGTACCCATTGTTGCCGGCATAGATAAGTTCACTAACTTACTAACTCACTGGGAAAATTATATTAACCCCGTCATAGCAGCCAGGCTTCCTTTTGCTCCGCACACCTTCATGATGATAGTTGGAGTAATAGAAATTACTGCAGGAATAATTGTATTAGCAAAACCAGCAATAGGCGGAATTATTGTTGCTGCATGGTTAACGCTCATTGCGCTTACATTAGTGGCTGGCGGTATATATTTGGATGTTGCTGTGCGTGATCTTGTCATGGCTATCGGGGCATTTTCTTTGACAAGACTTGCAAGAATTGTTACACTTATAATAACTCCATGAATTTTGACCAATACACTGATATAGAAATCATACATAGGATATTGGATGGAGAATTTGCTTTGTTTGAAATTCTTATCCGTAGAAATAATTCCTTTTTATACAAGACAGGAAGATCTTATAATTATAATCATGAAAATACACAGGACCTGATGCAGGAGACTTTTATTGATGCGTATACCCATTTAAAAAAATTTGAAAACCGGTCTTCATTCAAAACATGGCTTATTAAAATAATGCTGAATAACTGTTTTCAAAAACAGAAAAAGTTTAGCTATAGAAATGAGGCTTCCAAAGAACTTAACGACAAATCAATTCCCATGTTCTCCACTCAACGACATATGGATACACATGAAACTGTTATAAACAGAGAATTAAGCTTCGTAATTGAAAATGCATTGCAAAAGATACCCCAGGATTACAGGTTGGTTTTTGCATTAAGAGAGATGAATGGCTTAAGCGTTGCCGAAACAGCAGAAGCATTACACATCAGTGATGCAAACGTGAAAGTTCGATTGAACAGGTCGAAAACAATGTTGAGAAGAGAAATAGAAAAATCATATACATCTGAAGAAATTTTCGAGTTTAACCTTGTGTATTGCGATGTAATAACAAATAGAGTTATGGACATTATAAAAAACATGCAGTGATCCCGTAAAATAAAATCCCATCCTGAGTTTAAATGTTTAATAGGAAAATATTCTTATCTCCAACTATCTATAAAATGTTTAAATAAGTATGGAGCGTCATCCTTTATTTCTGACTAATGATATTTTATGTTGATTGCCCTGGCAAAATTTCTCCAAATCTCCTAAATAAAAATCAGTTTCCGGGAAGCCGATGCCAAAACAATAATACAAATTTGAAGTGCGACTTTCCTTTCATACATAGTTCGTTTATGCCTTGGCGTTACATGGATAGTTTTATAGCGATTTGAACGCTGCACTTTGTAAACTCTGCCGGGGGTCAAAATCATGAAAATAATTTACTAACGGGTACTTAATATTATTAACGCAATTCAGACAATTTTAAAAATCAAGAATTATGAGTGTCCTACAAATCGATCTCAGTTTGGTATGCTTCACTAATGCAGGCTTGCTAACAAAGACAAATCTTAAGTGCCGATACAAAGTTTAAATAAAGGAGTCGCATTATTAATTTTTAACTAAGCCTGACCTGTGAGAAATACTTATTGCTTTACAAACTTTTGCGTCTCAGTAGTACTTTGTTTTTGTAATATGAGGGTATACGTTCCGTTGGGGATATCTTTTAAACTAATAGAAAAGGAGACATTCCCATTTAGTTTAATTTTTTGTTCTCTTACTTTTCTTCCTGACATATCGAAAATCTGAGCAGTTGCAGTTTCATTTTCACCACTTGCCTCAACAAACAGGATGTCTCTAACAGGATTGGGAAATACCTCTAATTTTATTTTTCCGGTTGTACTTGCTTTGACTATTTTACTATAGTTATAACGGTCATCATTATCCGTAATTTTTAATCTGTAAAAGTTATTACCTGCAAAAGGTTGGTAATCTGTAAAAGAATAATTACTTGTAAAAGAACTATTATTACCTGCGGATACTAAACCTAGTTTTGAAAAGTTTATTCCATCTGCGCCATGCTCAATAATAAAATAAGCTGTATTTACTTGTTGTGTCGTTTGCCAGTTCAGGAGCATATCTTTCTGAATTGTAGTAGCTGAAAAGTTTAATAAAGTTAAAGGAAGCGTCATGTTAGTGGCACTAATTTTCCAAAGGTCATTCAGATATTCAGAGATTCCGTTGGTGGCATATCCGGTACCGCCAAATAGATATAAATTTCCGGAACCACCTGCCCATGTTGTGTTCCCAAATCTTGACCCTGGCTTATTAGAAATACCTGCTGTACCCTTTATCCCGTATATCCCGTTATTGTTTAGGGTACTATCCCCCTTAAGCCATGTCCATTGATTACTTGCTATGTTGTATTGCCACAGATCATTTAATTCTCCTTCGGTGCTATTACCATAGCCAATACCACCGAAAAGAAACAGATTGCCCAAAGAATCTGCAAAGCCTGAGCCGGCCACTCGTGCACCCGGTTTATTACCAACAGCTGCTAAACCTTGTGTGCCATAAACTCCACTAACATTGCCATTGATATCGCCGCTTTCCCATGTCCACATATTTGAAACAGGATCATATTTCCACAGGTCATTTAACTCGTTTAAGCTACCCGCCTGGGCAAACCCTGTACCTCCAAAAAGCCAAAAATTACCATCAGTATCTGTCCAACTCACACTGGCAGCTCTTGCACCGGGCATATTAGATATTGATGCTGTCCCCTTGTTCCATAGACACCGTTACTTTCCGATGTTTGACTGCCATTTACCCACGTCCATTGGTTAAGCAATATGTCATATTTCCATAGATCATTAAAATAAGAAGAGCCTTCTCCTCCAAAAAGCCATAAGTTACCCGACTTATCTTTCCAACTTACCCCGGCATCACGGGCCGGTGGTTTATTGTTTATAGAAGTAATGCCCCGTGAGCCATACGCTCCGCCATTTCCAGTTGTTTTATCGCCATTTATCCATGCCCATTCATCGGTGGCAGCGTCATATTTCCACAGATCGCTCATATTACCGCTGTTTCCGCTTTGCTGCATACCCGTAGCCGCCAAAGAGCCACAGATTTCCGGCATTATCAATCCAGTTATTACTATAGTATCGTCCCCCGGGTTTATTGGTAACAGCACTTGTACCCGGGCTACCATAAACTCCATGACTCGATGGTGTAGAATCCCCCTTCATCCATATCCACTCATTAAGAGAAGTATTAAACTTCCATAAGTCACTTAAATAATCCGCTGAATTATTTATATCTGCTCCAAATCCTCCAAAAAGCCAGAGATTATTTGATGCATCTTTCCATCCAACACTATTATATCTTGCACTTGGTTTATTGGCATCAGAAGCCAAACCCTGAACGCCATAATAGCCGTTATTATTTATGGTACTATCCCCCTTTATCCATGTCCATTCAGAGTTAACATTAATCTGTGCTTTTGATAGTAAGTTTAAAAACAATATAATGATCAGCATCGGTGTTTTTATGAATGTACTCATGGGCAACAGTTTAATTTTTGAGCATTATTATTCTTTAACCAACAACAAAGGGGCGGCTTAGTAAGAGGTTCCGGAAAGTTTATCGGCAATTATCTGTGGTAATCGTAAGGACAAATAATGCGGAAGTTTATAAGAATTTTACTTTCATACACAATGTAACGCATTATAAATAGAATGCCGGTAATTCTATATGGAAAGTCCTACATTGGCGCCAATATAAACTCCTCTTCTCTCTTCTTCTGAACATATCGTTCCAACGAAATTTCCCACAACCAAATCTCCTAAATTAAAATCAGTTTCCCAGCCCCAGATATGGGCTGTTTTTCGTGGTATTTTCTCTGGCAAACGACCAGTAAAATAACGATCTGGAAAGTAAAAAAACCTGCGGTTTTTCCGTGAATTGTTTTTACAATTTAATTCCGGACAATTATGCCATTTTTGTTATGCATTATTAAAAAAAAATTCTATTTTGTTTACAGTTTTAACCTTAAATACACCCACCTATGAGAACCTTAAAAGAAATTTTTCACGTAATGATTTCGTTAGCTGCTATCATGGCTGTTGCGCTTGTTTTATTATATGTTTTAGTTCTCTTTTAATTTTCAGATTCTATAGGTTTATAGGGAACAAACCTTTAGTACTGTCACTTCTTTGTCAGTGCAATAAAAAAACGTGTTTTTTTAACGGCTAACGGCCAAGGGTGTACGAGTTTTTTTTATTTAAAAGCATTTATTTCATAATTTTTTATATCTTACATATTCTTCATTAATCTATCTACCTTATCAAAATCTGCTCACGCTTTCCTGTGGATATTTTTTAATCATTAAATAATTAAACTATTATGAAAAAATTTCTTGTTCTTTCTGCTGCTGTTTTACTGGCAGCCTGTAATTCTAATGAACCGACAAAAACTGATGCCATGAGTGATTCGGTTAAACCGGCATCAGAGGTAACTATGCCTGCTATTACCTCTCCTTATCCAATTGGTTATTCTTCCAATTTTGAGAAGGATGATCCAAAAAATGCAGAAACGCTTTTGGCGCTCTGGAAAGATTGGGATAATGGTGACCTAAGTGCGTCTAAAGATAGGTTTGCCGATAGCGTAGAGTTTCATTTTTCCGATGGTTCCAGCCTGCACTCAAGCAGGGACAGCGTGATAGCAACAGCACAGAAATTCAGAAGCTCACTCGCAAGCGCAGTAAGCAGTGTAGATGCTATAACGGCTTTAAAAAGCGTGGACAAGGATGAACATTGGGCGCTTATTTGGGGGAAAGAAGTAGATACCGATAAAAAAGGAAAAGTTGATTCGTTTCGTCTTCAGGAGACATGGAGATTTAATAAAGATGGCAAAGCCGATCTGATGTTTCAATTCAGGCAGGCAGCAAGTCCTCCAAAAAAATAATTTTAAAATCAAGCCCCGTTTACCGGGGCTTTTTTATTTATGAGTTGGATAAAAAGAATACTGAATAACTATTAAGTTGCATGATGTGATAAGATCAGGAGTTGGGCAGTGAATTGATTTTATCAATCTCCAACGTCATGTTGTCATTTAATAATTCTGGTAAGAAATTCGCAGGTTATTTTGTAAAGAATTAAATGAACAATAAAATATTATTTGTAAACAATGAATATAATGACGCCGATTTGCTCGATGCTTACTCTTCTACTATAACAGGCGTTGTAAGTAATGTGTCTTCGGCCGTGGCACACATACAGGTAGAGAAAAAGGCAACAGACAGGCGGGGGAAGATACAGTTGATGCCGGCGTCGGGCTCGGGCTTTGTTATTTCATCTGACGGATATATAATTACCAATAACCATGTAATTGAAGATGCACAAAAGATACAAGTGTATTTTAGTGATGGCAGGCAACAGTTTGCTGAATTGAAAGGTGCAGATCCTTCCACTGATATTGCAGTTCTTAAAATCTATGATAGCAATCTTAAGGCATTATCCTTTGCTGACTCAGACCAGTTGCAACCAGGGCAGATTGCTGTTGCAATTGGAAATCCGCTTGGTTTACAATACTCAGTAACAGCAGGTGTGGTAAGTGCGCTCGGAAGAACATTACGGGCCAAAAACGGCAGACTTATAGATGATGTAATTCAAACAGATGCTGCATTGAATCCGGGGAATTCCGGCGGGCCGCTTGTGAATTCTGCAGGGCATGTTATTGGTGTGAATACCGCTACCATTCCATCGGCACAGGGTTTATGTTTTGCAGTATCCTCTAACCTGTCATCGTATGTGGCAGGTAAAATTATAATGGAAGGGCGGGTGAGGCGTGCGTATATTGGTATAGCCGGGCAAATGGTTAATCTTACCGAAAGAATGGTGGCAGCAAACAAACTTCAAAAGCATACCGGCGTCTACATATTCGAGTTAGTTGCAGATGCCAACGTGTACAACAAAGAACTTCGGGTAGGAGATATTATAGTGGAACTGGATGGTAAACCCGTTGGCTCTATAGATGACATGCATAAACTTTTTTCTTATGAAATGATTGGTATCCGCAAGCAGGTAGGTGTTTTACGGGAAGGCCATAAGCACTATGCGTATATTATTCCTGGTGAGATGAAATAAAACAAGCAATTGGCAATATTGCCACTTTATTTGTGCAGTAAAAAAAGAAGGGTTATTTTCTTAATGCTAACGGATAAGGGTGTACGTAGCTATTTTTATTTAAAGACAGTTATTTCATAATTTTTTATATATGATCTTATCGCTTTGGAGCGAATAATTGTGGTTAGCGCAATAAAATTTTTCCCCTGAAATCTATTTTCTGTGTACGAAATAACTAAGTTTGTTAAAGACGATTGTGTACCTGCATTGAGATATACTGCTTTCACTAAAATTTATTTCCTAAGCCTGTAATCGTTATGAGCAATAAAAAGATACTTGTTATCGGCAGTTCCAATACTGACATGGTTATAAAATCTTCGCGCATACCACAACCGGGAGAAACTATTCTCGGTGGCACGTTCTTTATGAATGCAGGAGGCAAGGGCGCTAACCAGGCTGTCGCCGCAGCAAGGCTTGGTGGTGATGTTTCTTTTATTGCAAAAACAGGAGATGATATTTTTGGCAAACAGGCAATTGAATTATTCAGAACAGAAGGAATAGATGTGTCGGGAATTATTGTGGATGCACAGTATCCATCAGGCGTTGCATTAATAACTGTTGATGCAAATGGTGAGAATTGTATTGTTGTTGCACCCGGTGCAAATGCTGCATTAAGTATTGCAGACATTGAAGCTGCCAAAGAAAAAATTGAAAGCGCTTCAATTATTTTAATGCAACTGGAAACACCTGTTGCCACGATTGAACGCATTGCTGAAATTGCTTCATCAAAAAATAGAATCGTTGTACTAAACCCTGCACCTGCCACTGCACTTAGTGATGAGCTGTTAAAAAAAATTGCTGTCATCACGCCAAATCAAAAAGAAGCAGAAATGCTTACGGGCATAAAAGTAACTGATAAAAATACTGCAGCGGAAGCAGCAAAAATTTTGCAGCAGAAAGGAATTGCCACAGTAATTATTACGATGGGTGCACAGGGCGCTTTTGTATTTTATAATGATGAAAGTTATTTAATAGAATCAATAAAAGTAAATGCTGTTGACACCACTGCAGCAGGAGATGTATTCAATGGCGCATTGGTTGTTGCATTGGCAAACGGAGAAGAAATAAAAGAGGCAGTTGAATTTGCGTGTAAGGCAGCGGCTATTTCTGTTACAAGATTGGGAGCACAGGCATCTGCACCTTATTTGAATGAACTGTTGAATGTTGAAGTGAATAACATAACGATCGCCTTGTAAGCAGTACAAAAGCAAAGTATAAAAATACTATCATGAAAAAATGCAGTTACTTTTTTGCCTGCCTGTTATTAGTGTTTGCTGCAAATGCACAATCCAATACCATTACAATTTCAAAAGCAAAATTGAAAGATAAAATAATGGGCGGATGGGCCGGACAAACCATCGGTGTTACGTTTGGCGGCCCTTATGAATTTCGTTTTGAGGGAACATTTATCGGCGATTATCAAAAATTAATGTGGCATGATGGGTTGATAAAAGCATAACATGATAAACAATGCCGGGCTTGTATGATGACCTGTATATGGATCTTACTTTTGTTGATGTATTTGAAAAATATGGACTGGATGCGCCCGTTGATTCTTTTGCCAATGCCTTTGCACATGCGGGTTATATGTTGTGGCATGCAAACCAGGCAGGCCGTTATAATATTATTCAATGGCATTAAAGCGCCGCAAAGCGGTTACTGGAAAAATAATCCTCATGCAGATTGTATCGACTACCAGATTGAAAGTGATTTTGCAGGATTGATGAGTCCTGCCATGCCAAACACTGCATCTGCCATCAGTGATAAAATAGGCCATATCATGAACTATGGTGATGGCTGGTATGGCGGCGTGTATGTAGGCGCTATGTACTCACTGACATTTACGTTTCAGGCGATATAAATTTTATTGTTAATGAAGCATTGAAAACAATTCCTGCAGCAAAGTGAATTTTATCAATGTGTACATGATGTGATTGACTGGCATAAACAATATCCGACGACTGGAAACAAACCTGGTTTGAATGTTCAAAAGAAATGGGCAAATGATATTGGTTGCCCGGAAGGTGTATTTGCACCTTTTGATATTGATGCAAAAGTAAATGCGGCGTATGTTGTAACCGGTTTGCTTGTATGGTGGTAAAGATTTTACAAAATCGTTGGAAATAGCTACACGTTGCGGGCAGGATGCGGATTGTAATCCATCAACTGTTGGCGGAATTCTTGGTGCTTTGCTGGGTTATGATAAAATTCCGGCTTACTGGAAACATGGGTTTGAAAGAAGCAGAAGACATAGACTTTAAATATACCACAATGAGTTTGAATGATGTGTATAATATTGGCTTTAAACATGCACTGGAAAATATAGAACGAAATGGCGGAACAGTAAATGGTGATAATGTTGTTATAAAAACACAACAACCTGTTGCTGTAAAATTTGAAAAAAGCTTTGAAGGAATTTATCCTGTTGAAAAAATTTCACTCAATGGTATCGATAAAAAAGATGAAATAAGTTTTGATTTTGAAGGAACCGGTTTTGTTGTTGGAGGTGAAACTGCTGAATGGGGAAGTAATTCAGATTTTGTTTTCAATACAGAATTGTATGTTGATGGAAAGCTTGTTGAGAAACCTCAATTGCCTGCAAGCTATACAACCCGCCGTTATGAGCTTTGCTGGAATTACGATTTGCCAAAAGGCAAACATCATGTGCAGTTGAAAATTCTTAACAGCGATGCGAATGAAAATTTCAATGCAGACGATGTGATCATTTATTCAGATAAACCTGTTGATGGTATAAAAGCAAATAAGGTGGGTGAGGAGAAGTAAGTTACTCCCTCTCCTTTGGAGAGGGCTGAGTGAGGCTTCAATTAAAAAACCAAACCGATAGTTATGTTCATTGTTCAAAATTATTCTCTTGCAGTTGTTTTTTGCATTATTACCATGTTATGCTGGGGCTCATGGGCCAACACACAAAAGCTTGCAGAAAAAACCTGGCGCTTCGAATTATTTTACTGGGATTATGTTATCGGCATTTTATTATTCTCCATCGTGTGTGCGTTTAGCAATACGTTCCTAACCAAGTAGAGGACAT
>CAWBII010000004.1:0-37883 GCA_963788795.1 uncultured Chitinophagaceae bacterium | reverse complement strand
AAAGCCGATACCACTCGTTGGCGGCATTCCATATTCCAATGCACGCAAAAAATCATAATCTATAAACATAGCTTCATCATCGCCGCGTTCCATAAGCTTTGATTGATCTTCAAAGCGCTCCCTTTGCTCTATCGGATCGTTAAGTTCGCTGTAAGCATTCGCAATTTCTTTTCCATTAACCATCAGTTCAAAACGCTCTACCAATCCGGGTTTGCTGCGATGCTTTTTTGTTAAGGGACTCATCTCAACGGGATAGTCAATAATAAAAGTTGGCTGAATAAAATGTTGCTCGCATTTTGCAGAAAAAATTTCATCGATTAATTTTCCTTTACCAAAAGTTTTATCTGCGTGTATGCCTAACTGTTGGCAGACTTCTCTTAAGCCATTTTCATCTTTTTCACTTACGTCAATACCGGTATATTCTTTAATAGCATCATACATACTTATTCTTTTGTAAGGCGCTTTAAAATCAATCTCATTTTCTCCCGACATCACTTTCGAAGTACCATTAACAGCTATAGCAGTTGTCTCCAATAATTGCTCAGTTGTATCCATCATCCATAAATAATCTTTATACGCAGTATAAAATTCAAGCACGGTAAATTCAGGATTGTGCGTACGGTCCATCCCTTCATTTCTAAAATTTCGGCTGAATTCATATACCCATTCAAAGCCACCAACAATTAGTCTTTTTAAAAAAAGTTCATTGGCAATACGCAGGTAGAAAGGAACATCCAATGCGTTATGATGTGTTATGAAAGGCCTTGCTGCAGCGCCTCCCGGGATATTCTGCAAAACAGGCGTATCAACTTCAAGCGCTCCGCGTTCGTTTAAAAAAGCACGGATAGCATTAATCATTTTTGTGCGTTTCACAAATGTTTCTTTCACATGCGGATTAACAATAAGATCTGCATAGCGCTGGCGATACCTGAATTCAGCATCGGTAACTTCATCAAAAGTTTCCCCGTCTTTTTCTTTTACAACCGGTAAAGGCCGCAATGATTTTGAAAGCATTGTGAAAGAAGTAACATGAATGGAAGTCTCTCCCGTTTTAGTTGTAAAAACGTATCCTTTCACACCTATAATATCACCGATGTCCAATAGTTTTTTCCAAACAATATCATACAGCGTTTTATCGTCACCGTTAGTAACATCATCCTTCCTCACGTAAATCTGAATTTTACCGCTATAATCCTGCAATACAGCAAAAGAAGCTTTTCCCATATCGCGGATACTCATTATTCTACCTGCAATACATACATCTGTAAAATCATTTTTGTTTTCCTCACCTTTATAATTCGATTTTATGAACGCAGCACTTGTATTTACGGGATAAAGTTCTGCCGGATAGGCATTAATTCCCAGCTTTAAGAGTTCACTTAATTTTTCTCTTCTGATGATTTCCTGCTCTGATAAATGTTGATTACTCATGATTAGAAATAAAAAAGTTTGTCATTATAAAGACAAACAACATTCAATTTTTTGCAAAGGTAACTTTTGATGCGGAGATGAACAAAGGGAAAAATAAAGCCGTGAAAATAAAAGTCCGAAAAATTATTCCCAGATATTTTTCAAATCAACTTCTATTTGGCAATGGGTATCAAGTAAAAAAGTGAAGGTATTCCCGGAAGATATTTTTTGAAGAGCATATTTATTTTTTCTCAGATTATAAATTTCCAGTTCATTTTTTTCTTCATCAACAATCATATAATATTTCATACCGAATTTTTCATAAATGGAAAATTTGGTATGCCTGTCCTTTAAAGCAGTTGCAGGAGATAATATTTCAACGACAAGTGCCGCGGGAAAATCAAGAAATTTTTTTTTAGTTGGTTTACAAATTATGGAACAATCCGGTTGAAGAATAGTGTCGTCTTCTATTTTTATATCAATAAAATCATAAACCTTACAATGTTTACACTTAGATTTTTTAATTGAATTATTCAATTCAGTAATTATCCTTCCTATCAGCCATTGATGGCGAAGTGATGGTGCCGGACTCATTGCGAAAGGTATTCCATCAATTAATTCCCAGCGCCCTTCCCAATTGCAATAATCGTCATACGTATAATGTGGTAAAAGTTTTACTGCACTCATAAGTATAAAGATATTATTTTTTTAAGCTAAAGCCAACAACACCTGCCATGCATCATTTACCTTTCCTTCATTGAGTAACGCCGCCGCATACAAATGCAATTCATTTTCCATTTCTGCAGGATCCAAAGAATAATATTGAAAAATATTTTTCAATTTTTCGTCTTCAAACGATGGGTCAATAATTGGAAATTCATGCACGTTTGCTAATTGGCCAAGATGATTCCCGGTAAGTATTTTGCTATTTTTTATAGATAGAGGAAGATTATCCATCCCTATTCCCAAAGATGTATTTGGCTTTTCAACTTCAAATAAATTATCTGTGTTTATTCTGGCATACCAGTTACCACCTAATCTTGCAACAAGATCTAATTTTCGTTGATCAATTTTGCCATTATCATTTAATATACTTTCATTAATGTGCATAATCATCACTTCAGCAATAATAAGATTGCCTGCACCTCCTTCTGTACCCAGCGATTTTATTTCAAGCACTTTACACTCCATTTGCACAGGACTTTCTTTTACTCTTGGTGGCCTTATAATATCAGAAACTTCTTTTGTGAAACCTGCTTTTATAAATTCATCTGTTCCATCCGGAAACTCGCAACTGCTGAGGCTTACCTGCTGCACCATATCATACGTTACAATGTTTACAGCCACTTCGGGAACCTCCAATAAATTTTCAAATGTATGTTTGATAGTATTATCTCTTCCTCTTCTTGAAGGTGAAAAAATAATTACTGGTGGATTAACACTAAATACATTAAAATAACTAAACGGGCTCAGATTTACATTTCCTTTTAAATCGATAGTGGACGCAAAACAAATGGGCCTCGGCGCTATAGCATAATTTAAAAAATTATGTACTTCAGATCTTCCAATATCTTTTAATAAAATTGTTTTATACATATTCAATCAAAGATTCTTTTTTAAAGCAAGAATTGAAAAATCACTTTCATCTTTTACAATGGTGTTCTTCAATATTCCAAGATTTTCAATTTCCATTTCTATCTCATCGCCTTCCTGTAACCATTGCTCTTTATATTCAGGATCGTTTAATTTTCCCGTTCCATTTAATTCCAGAAAACAACCCGTTCCTACTGTGCCACTTCCTATTACATCACCCGGATATAATTGTACGCCATAACTGCAACGTTCAATAATTTCTGCAAAGGTCCAATTCATGTCACCCAGATTTCCTTCACTAACCTGCACGCCATTTACCCTGCATTTCATTGAAAGATTATATCTATTGCCAACATGATTTTCTTCTGCAGGAATTAAAAATTCTTCCAGTTCATCGGGTGTTACTAACATTGGGCCAATTACTGTAGAAAAATCTTTTCCTTTTGCCGGCCCGAGATTTAATTTCATTTCTTCCATTTGTAATTCTCTTGCGCTTATATCATTCATGATCATAAAACCACCAATATATTTATCTGCCTCTTCTGCTTTTATATTCTTTCCTGGTTTACAAATAACGATTGCAGCTTCCAGTTCAAAATCAAGTTTATTTAATTGGTCGGGCATGCAAATAATTTCGCCGGGACCTTGTATAGCGTTATGATTGGTAAAATAAAAAACAGGAAACTGGTCAAACTCAGGAATCATATCCAATTTTCTGTTTCTTCTTGCCGTAGCAACGTGCTGCCTGAAAGCATATGCATCACGACAACTTGTAGGATTGGAAACAGGAGCCAGTATCTCTACATCTTCCATTTTAATACCGGTAAATTTTTTATTTCCCTCAACAAGAAAAAGATTTTTTGCATAGGCAATAGGCAAAATATCTTCCCAGAAATTTAAAAACATTGTCATTGATCCGGGCAAATCGGGGTGCATCCTGTCACAGTCGTATAAAATTCCATCAACTAAAAAAGCTAACTGTGCGTGATCTTCTTTTAAATAAGAAACTAATTTCATGAATAATATTTATTAAGAACACAAGATAATTTATTTTATAAAGTAGCTTTTCATCATTATAATTTAAAACCTAACGCCTGCGATTTTAAAAAGATATACTATGATAGTTTTTGTACTTTGGCTTAATTTTGTATAAAAAATTCCCCTGATGAAATTCGAGAAAATTCATAACAAAGGACAGGCGCAACTTTTCAGAAGCAAGTATCTTGAATATCTTACCAAAACTCATCCTTTGGTAATCTGGAGTATATATCTTCCCATATTAATTCTTCTTCCGTATTATGCCTATTCCAAATTAGAATTTTCGGGCATTTCCATTACGCTTATTTTTTTAGGTGGCATTTTTTTTTGGACTTTTTTTGAATACATCATGCATCGTTTTGTTTTTCATTTCGTAGCCGAGAGCCCGCGTGCATTAAGAATTACTTACATTATGCATGGAAATCATCACGAATTTCCAAGAGACAGGCAACGCCTGTTTATGCCCGCAGTTCCAAGTCTTATTATTTCATCAATAGTTTTCTTAATTATGTATGCATTAATAGACAATATCGCATTTTCATTCTTTCCGGGATTTATTTTGGGTTACCTGTTATACGCAAGTATGCATTATGCTATTCATGCATGGCATCCGCCATTTAAATGGATGAAACCAATATGGCGCAATCACCATTTACATCATTACAAAACAGAAGAAAAAGGTTTTGGGGTAAGTTCACACTTATGGGATAAAGTTTTTGGAACTTCTTTCGATTTAAAAAAAGAAAAGGAAGATAAGAAAGCTGTTCAAAAATTGATGTTTAACGATTAATATTATTTAAAACAATTTTCGATAGGTTCTGTGTACCTTTTCACGAACATCTCTTGTAGCTTCATGTAGTGCAATCATTTTTTATTGAAGTCACCCACCCACGAAAGTTCGGCTTCCATTATTGGAATTTTTATTTTTTTCATAATTGATAAAAACCGCGATACGGTAATAAGGTACAAAATCGGCTACTTACCAACCATCATCCGGGGGCGATTTCTTAGTGTTATTAAATTGTTTTCCCGTTGCAATTTTTTGTAATTGTCTTTTTATAATAAGATCAGCAATTATTAAAGAAGCATCGATATTTTTATTTTGCTGCAGAAGCTGTTTTAGTTTTTTTTCATTTACATCGATCCGGTACAGAAGTTGAACCAAAGCATTAAAATCTTTATTTATGAGATCATTGACAAAAGCAATTAGTTGATTTCTTAATTCCTGTGATGGCGATTCCTGGATAGAATTTGTTACAGCAATTATTTTTTCGGGGATTGAGATTTGGTTTTCGAACTCCATTATAAATCGGTTTATTTACTCGTGAAAAGGTCAGAAATCTTTTAATATTTTTCTAAAACTCCTAAACCAAATAAAGCAAAATCATATTTTACAGGATCCTGCTTATCAAATTTCCTTAAAACATTTGTCAACTCAATAGCCGCCTGCCAATCTACCTGTTTTCGTTTCAGCAAATTAAAATGCTTGGCAACTCTTGCCACATGCAAATCCACAGGGCAAATTAATTCAGCTGGTGAAATTTTTTTCCATATCCCAAAATCAACTCCCTCACCATCTTTACGGACCATCCATCGTAAATACATATTTAATCGCTTACAGGTTGAATTTTTTTGAGGAGAGGCAATATGCTTCTGTGTTCTTTTTGGAACATCTTCCAGGGAAAAAAAATATTGATAAAAATAGTTTAAGGCATTTTCTACAACATGATCTTTTTCTTTCATCGATTCATTATTGAAAAAGGCAACCTCCAATGAATTGTGATTTGAATAATGAAATTTAAAGAAAGAAATAAAATATAAAAGATCAGTATCATTAAAAGTGCGATGACAAAATCGTTCCACTTTTTTTAAATCTGAATCAGTATGGTGTAAACAAAAATCATAAGGCGCATGATCCATTAATTGCAAAAGAGCTTTGCCTTTATTAATAATAGTTTTTCTAATTCCCCAGGAAAAAATTGCCGCAAAGAAACCAGCGATTTCAATATCTTGCTTTTTTGAGAAGAGATGAGGAATAGAAACCGGATCATCTTTAATGAACGATGGAGTATTAAATTGAATTACTTTTTGATCAAGAAATTTTTTTAGATCATTATGTGAATCTGCTTTCTTCATCCGTTATCTTGAGTTACGATTCACTTAATGATTGATCAATCAATTTACCCAATCGCATTTTTCAAATCTGCAATTAAATCATCTGCATCTTCAATGCCAACGCTTAATCTTATTAGTGAATCAACCAATCCATTTTTAATTCTCTCTTCTCTCGGAATACTTGCATGCGTCATACTTGCCGGATGCCCAATAAGACTTTCTACACCGCCCAGGCTTTCTGCCAATGAAAAAAGTTTTGTTGAAGAAAGCACTTTATTGGCTGCTTCCAGGCTATCATCTTTTAAAGTAAAGCTCATCATGCCACCAAAACCGCGCATTTGTTTTGTAGCAATATCATGGTTAGGATGATCTTCAAATCCACACCACAATACTTTATCAACCTTTGGATTCTGTTTCAGCCATGTTGCAATTTTTTCTCCGTTTTCGCAATGGCGCTGCATTCTTACATGTAATGTTTTTAATCCTCTTAAAATTAAAAAACAATCCTGCGGTCCGGGGACAGCACCGGTGCTGTTTTGTATAAAAGCTAATTGTTGATTCAGCTTTTCATCATTCATAATTAAACATCCGTGAACAGAATCGCTATGGCCCCCAAGGTATTTTGTGGCAGAATGCAAAACGATATCAGCGCCAAGATCTAACGGGTTTTGCAAATAAGGTGAGGCAAAAGTATTATCAACACAAAGCAAAATATTATGTGGTTTTGCGATAGCCGCCACTGCCTCAATATCAATGATGCCCATCATAGGATTGGTAGGTGTTTCCGTCCAGATAAGCTTCGTGTTTTCGTTTATATATTTAGAAACTTCATTGGCATCCTGCATGTTAATGAAATGAAATTTCAGCCCATACTTTTGAAAAATTTTTGTAAACATCCGGTAAGTGCCTCCATACATATCATTGGCAGCAATTACTTCATCTCCGGGATTTAATAATTTTATAACCGCATCTGTTGCTGCAGAACCGCTGGCGAAACAAAGTCCATATTTTCCATTTTCAATTGCAGCTAACGCCATTTGCAATGCATGCCTGGTAGGGTTTTGCGTTCTTGCATATTCATACCCTTTATGTGAGCCGGGGCTTTCCTGCACATAAGTTGAAGTTTGAAAAATAGGAGTCATAATAGCCCCCGTGGAAGGATCAGGCTCTAATCCTGCATGTATTAATTTAGTATCAAGCTTCAAAATGATGTCAGTTTTAATCCCCGATAAATACAGGAAATATGATTTATAATTAACAAGAAAATGATCTTATTTTTTTGATGTGCAAATATAAAAGGAATTAATCAGTCAGAAGTTTGGTTACATTTTCTGATGCAAATTGTAACAGTTCCGGAAAAAATTCTGCATAACAATTTTTAAGTTCATTATAATTTTTATTAAAAATTTTAAATGCAATATCGGATTCATATAAATAAGATGCCCGGTAAACGAGACCATGAAAGCTTTTGCGAATGCCCTCTTTAAACTGGTAATTATATAACCAGTTTTGAGATTTCATATAGAAAAACATTTTTTGAAAACGCAAAGGGAATAATTCGAAATTATTTTCAAGTTGTAAGTAAACCTGTTGTGAAAATGCCTCCAGGTTTCCATAATCTTCAAATCGCTTTTTATCAAGTGCAAGAAAATGATCATAAAGAACATCTGTAAAAGCACCCGAGTATAAACGATACTGCGGCCTGAAATAACTTTTTGCTTTTGCTGTTACAGGATGCGTGTCAGTAAATTCATCAATCAAGCGGTGCAACTGAATTCCTTTCTGTATTTCTTCCGTATAATCATATTTCTTTTTTCCCTTTACAAAATCACTTATCATATTCCCCGCAAGTATATCTGTTTTATTAAAAGAAAGAAACGAATGGGCAAGATAATTCATAGCCAAAATAACATTATTCAATGTTAACGAGTGGTTATAAATTGGCACTTTTCACTATTGGCATATATTTTTCATTATTAAAATATTAATTCACTTAAAAAATTAATATTATGCCAGATAGAGAGCAAGTAACCCAACCTTCATTAGGAAGCAATGAATTGGGAACGGAAACAAATGATACTCATCTTAACAGTGGCGTTTCTGCCGGGACTGACACTCAACTTCATCTTGCCGCAAAGAGTGGAAAAAAGAATAAAAAAAATAAAAATGACGATGAAAAAGTTGTAAGAAATGTAAACGGAGAAAACAAATTTCTCCGTGCAGATGAAACTGATGAATAAAATTGAATATTATAAAAAATTTTATGGCAGGCGGATAGCCTGCTTTTTTTATATAAGTTAAAAGCATGTAGAATAATTTCCTCAAAGAAGATATAAAATGAGCGATGCAATTAGTGAACTTCCGAAAGTTTCTAAAAAGAAATTAAAAGCTATTGTAAAGGATGAAGAGAAAACTGCCATAGCAGCTAATCTCATTTATGTTACAGACAAAGAGCCCGGAATAGAAAGAAAAAAGACAGGAGAAAAATTTGAATATTATTTCAAAGGGGAAAAAATTAAAGATGATGAAGAGCTATTAAGAATAAAACATTTAGTGATTCCTCCTGCATGGACGAATGTGTGGATATGTGAAAAAGAAAAGGGTCATTTGCAGGCAACAGGGTATGATGTTAAAAACAGGAAACAATATCGTTATCATCCTCACTGGAACTTATTGCGCAACCACACAAAATTTTACAGGCTGCTGAATTTCGGCCAGGTGCTTCCCGACATCCGTGCACAACTTGAAAAAGATATAAGTGCACCGGAGTTACCATTAAAAAAAGTTTTGGCTGCCATCGTAAAATTAATGGAACGCACAAACATAAGAGTGGGCAATAGCTTTTATGAAAAAACTTATGGTTCATTTGGCTTAACAACTTTAAAAGACAAACATGTAAAGTTTAATGGCAACTCGGTAAGTTTCGCTTTCACCGGTAAAAAGGGAGTATCTCATAATATTGTTCTAAAAAATAAAAAGCTTGCAGGCATCATTAAAAAATGCCGGGACGTGCCTGGAAAAGAATTATTCCAGTTTTATGATGAAGAAGGTAATCATCATTCAATAGATTCGGGACTTGTAAATAATTACATAAGAGAAATAAGCAACGCAGACTTTACTGCAAAAGATTTCAGGACATGGGCAGGAACTGTACAGGCTTTTCTTGCACTAAAATCGATAGGATGTTGCGACACACAAGCCGAAACCAAAAGGAAAATTGCTGAAGCACTTAATATTGTTTCAGAGCATTTAGGAAACACAAGAACAGTTTGTAAAAAATATTACGTGCACCCACTTATTCTTTCATTGTACGAAAGTAAAAAGCTGGAAAAATATATTCACGAACTTGATAATCCCGAAAACAGCAAAGATAAAAGTGGCTTAACTGCAGATGAAGAAATCGTTTTAAAAATTTTGGAATCAAACTAAAAAATCTTTCTGTAAATTGGCTTATGTTTTCAATTGATAAAAAACAGGAAGATGGTTTTGAAAAGATCATTTTAAAAGATAACAATACAAATACGTTTGCAACTATACTTCCCTTATTCGGAGCCATACTTAATGCTTTTGAAACGATTCATAACGGAGAAGGGATAAACGTAATTGAAAGTTATCTTTCGGCAGATGATTTTACAAATAATCATGAATCCAGGGGATTTTTAGGCTCTAAATTATCTCCGTTTGTTTGCAGGTTAAAGCATGGGAAATACCAGTTTGCAGAAAAAAAATACAAGATTGAAAAATTTTATCTTGGCAAAAATGCAATACATGGAATGTTGTATGACAAATCATTTACCGTTGTTTCGGAAACAGCTAATGATCTGCATGCATCGGTAACAATGAAGTATGAATACCGAAAAGAAGACAAAGGATATCCATTCAATTACGATTGCATTATAACATGGCAACTTGAAAAAGATAATAAACTTTCGGTTACTACAGAATGCATTAACAAAGATGCAGGCTTAATACCAATGCAGGATGGCTGGCATCCTTATTTTAATCTGGGCGATGTTGTTGATGAATTGCAATTAGAATTTCAATCGAAAGAAATGGTAGAGTTTAACAGTGATTTGATCCCTACTCAAAATCTTATTCCTTATTCCGAATTCAATTCACTTAAAAAAATTGATAATACTTTGTTAGATAATTGTTTTTCGCTAAACACTGATGCATGCCAGCCTATGTGCGTCTTACGCAACCCGTCAAAAAAAATTGAGATCGAAATTTATCCTGAAAAATCATATCCTTATCTTCAAATTTATATTCCTCCGCATCGCAAGAATATTGCAATAGAAAATTTAAGCGGAGCACCGGATGCACTTAATAATGGGATGGGCGTAACAACGCTCGAACCGGGAGAATCTGCTTTATACAAAACCTCTTATAAGATTAAGTTTTTGGATTGAGATGATGTTACACCTTTATATAAATTTTCTTTTTATCCATCCACCAAACTATGAGCCATAAAAAAGTAATCATACAAAGCGCATAGAGTAACGAACCATTATTTAAATTAGACGGAAAAACCGGTTTGCATACATGCTCATAAAACCAGCCAAACGGGGAAAGATAAATGGGATTGCCCATTGCATCTGTTTCAGCAGAAGGAATTCTTATAAGCCCTAATGCTCTTGGTAAAAATCCACTCAATATGAAAATGAAAAGCGGGATTTTTGCCAAACACATCAAAGAATTTAGTAAGCCACCCTCTTTTATTTTTTAATTCAATTAAATAAATCATTACTGCAAGAATAACCATTGCTAACCCAGTAGTATAGACGACATAAGAGCTCGTCCATATTTTTTTATTAAGGGGAAAAACCATATCCCATGCATATCCTGCAAAAAGAAATATAGTTCCTGCAACAAATAATCCATTGACCATCTCCGGAGTTTTGCCTTTTCTAATGATATAATCTCCTATAAGATAACCAAAAATTACCTGTACAATGGCACCGAATAAACTCATGAATCCTTCGGGGTCAAATGCAATAGGATGGCCATTCAAAGATTCTCCATGATACATGTGCGCTTCTCCCAAAATTGATTTATCTACATTAGTTCCAAACCAACCCGCCAGGCTAAACGGATCTGCAGGGTTACCTGCAACACATAAAAACCAATAGCCTAAAAGAATAACACACGCCAATAAAAAATGCGCCACGTATTTTAAAAAAATAAATAATTATGGAAGCAAAAAAATAAGCTAATGCAATACGTTGCAATACACCTAATATTCTTACACCTGCAGGATGACCTTCGGCATCAATGTAACTCCATTGCTTAAATACAATATTATTGTTATCCCATTTTACAAATGGCATCCAATTCAGAAATAAGCCAATTAAAAAAATAAGAATAGTTCTTTTTATAATTTTTTGCCAGAAAACTGATGACCCTGCAACTTGCAACCTTGGCATCACAAACGCCAAAGCATTGCCAACTGCAAAAAGAAAAAAGGGAAAGACCAGGTCTGTAGGCGTAACGCCGTGCCATGGCGAATGATCGAGCGGTGCATAAATATGTTCCCAGCTTCCGGGATTGTTTACCATTATCATTAAGCATACCGTAGCTCCCCGAAAAACATCAAGCGAATAAAATCGTTCCTTCATTGATTTGGATATTTAATAAACGAATGTACATAAATGTTAAGCGATCTTATTGCAAAGAAACTATTGTTATTAAAATGAAGACATAAAATATAAGACATAAAAAAAGCAACCTTCAGTTGCTTTCATTCTATTCAATTTTCATAGGTCAAGCCATTGCAAAAAATATAAGCCTGAATATTCTCTTAATCAGAATTTGGCTTTCTGTATTTTTTTATGAATAGACATTATTTCCTGCAATGATGCAGAGCCATACCATGGATACATTATCGGTTCAAGCAAGTTTGCCTGTATTGCAGGATCAGTTGCCAATAAATTTTTTGCATCTTCTATACTGGAAACATTCAAAATAAATATTCCACGGTAATCATCTTTATTTTTTCCAAAAGGGCCAGCCAGTAGCAATTTTCCTTCATTAGCAAGCCGGGTTATATTATTAAGGTGCCCGTGAAATATAGAATCTTCTGCCACTTTATCAGTGATCGTTTTACTTCCCGCCTTAAGAATAACGAAAATATAACTTTTCATTCCATACTCATCTGCGTGTAATTTATTTGCCAGTATGGAATCGTATTTTTCATCCTGCGACTGAGCATTTACTGCTGAGGAAAAAATAATTAATGATAAAATAAATACAAAAAAACTTCTCATAAACAACCATTTATTTTTCAAAAAATAATTAAAATCTAATTTACCAGGTAATCCATACACTTAAATGTTTCCACGTTATTCATATACCATTCCCAGCGATGCATTCCCTGTATGATCCAATTAATATGATATCCATCTTTTGCAAGCCCATCAGCAAATTCAAGGCCGTTAGTGCCGTCTTCTGATATTAAAACATAGTTCATCTTTTTATCAGGAAATTGGTGCTCAAATTTTTGAATTCCATCTTCACTAAAAAAATTAATCGCGTTTTTTAGATGGCTGTATTTATACTTTACGCCCTGGGTAACTTTATTGAATATTGAATCTGGCCGAACATCGATAAGCTTTGTGTCCGATGAAGAAGAATAGCTGCTACAAAATACAGCTGGTGTTATAAAATTGATTTTACTGTTTTCTTTTAAATACTTTTTTGCTTCTGTTGAAAGATTTTGATCTGCCACATACGCATAAAAGAGATCAGTCCCTCCAACCAAATAAGAAACATTCTGAATCCCTTTACGGCTAAGCCATCCGGCTAATTCGGCGGCTCCGTAATTAACAGTATTATATAAAACGACGGGCCTGTTTTTTTCTTTCCTAACCAATTCAAGAACCTGCAGGGAATCAGCATAATTTAAGTTAGCCTCATTTTTAAATGAAGGGAAATATTTATAATAAATAATATTGGCTGAATCCCAGGAATATTTTGGCATATTACTAACGCTGATCATTAAAGGATTTTTATTAGTCATCAACTCATCAAATAACTGTGCTGGCGCAATGTTTTTATACGTTATATTGGTTTCGTATAAATCAGTTTCAAAAGGTTTCACTTCATTATATCTTCTAAAAAATTCTGTCATTCCTCCTCTGGTGTTATTTACGTTGGAAAAGCCACTGTCTAAAAGTAAATTGGAAACAACACGACTCCTATAACTATGTGAACAAATCACATAAATATCCTTGTCTTTATAGTCATCAAGTTTATGAACCAGTGAAGGATCTTTTCTAAAATCCTGCAAAGGAATATTTATTGCTCCCTTAATGCGGCCGATATTTGATTGTTGATACATTGAACTGGAGTCAAAATATTCTCCTTTTGTTCGGACGTCAAGAAGTAACATATTAGTATCTTTTTTCTCAAGCCGTTGCAATAGTTCAGGAAGCGTTACTTCATGATAGGTTTTTTGAGACTTCGCGAAAAAAAAGAGTAAAGAAAAAAATGCTGTTAAAAGTATTGGCTTCATAATATCATTTTTTAAAGAAAGAATTAAACATAGCTAAGCTAATCTTCCTGTATGATAAATTATTACCGCCTGTAAAATATTGATTAATTATTAAAAGGAACCCTAATGAATCGTTAGTGGTAGGATGAAACTAATTTACTAATCTTTTGTAAATGTTCGCATTTTAAGTGCTCCCTGTTTTTCTTTCCAAACTCAGTATAATATTGATGTTTTCTCAAAAAATTTTCCTGAATTTTATTCCATTCTTTTATATCGTGAATATGCCCATAAATTTTCATCTCCTCAAATAACGTATTACTTATTCTATTAAAATCACTACGTCCAAGATAGTCAAGGTCTGCATCACAAATTATCTTTTCCAATAAGTTTTTTGGATTCTGAGGAATTTTAGTAGCCATTATCATTCCACAGATGATTTCAATTTCCTTATCGGTATAACCAAAACCTGGTAAATCTTTTTTAACCATATCGCATCCGTGTTGTTCATGATCCTTATACTTTTCCGTAAATCCTGCATCATGAAATAAAACAGCAATCCTGAGAAGTTTTATTTCATACGCAGATAAATTTTCTGTTTCGCCAATTTTCATTGCAGCATCGAGAACATCGAGTGTATGATGTAAACCATGATAAGTAAGATCTTCGGGCAATTTTTTTTCCAGGTATTCCAGGATAAATTTTTCTTCAGGAGAATATGTTTTCAAAGCGACGTTATTTTAAAAAAAGGGTTCATAAGCAAAATTGTCAATTTTTGGAGTAATGAATATAATTAATAAAATAAAATTTACCTAACATTTGAGGTATTTATATCATCCCAATTATCAGTTCTAAAAAGATTTACCGGCAATCCTTCTTTACTAAATAAAGTTGGGACTGATGTATTTGTAAAATCGAATCGGACTGCAACCGGGTTAGCAATAGCCTTGTTAAAAACAACAATTGAGTTACCATCAATCTTTACAATTGCAGGCATGAAAATTTTATCCGCACCGGAAACATAAAACCCTTTTATAGTATCCCCTTTATTTATAAAGCCATTATCCGCATTAATAAAATTTATTTTAATCTTTCCTTTTTCAACCTGCATATCCTTATACATTGGATATTTATAAACAAGATTTTTTATTCCATAATTCTCTGACAAGGCAAGATTAGCTAATCTGTAGCCGACATCTTTTTTGTCTGTTGGATGGATATTATTTATATCCGCAATATGGTCATCTATTATCACCATACCTGTGTTGGGCGTTGATAAGGTTTTTGTTTGCGCTTCTTTTAATAACGGTCCTGAAATATTATTTCCATAAGCATAAGAAGCTATCTGCACAAAGTAAAATGGAAAATCTTTTTGCCACGCTTTACGCCATGAAGTAATCATAGTGGAAAAAAGTATCTCATAAGTAGAGGCGTTCTCAACGTTTGCTTCGCCCTGGTACCATATTACTCCAGCTATATTAAAGTTAGTAATTGGATGTATCATCGCATTATAACAAGCTGCAACGCTAATAGGTCCCCATGGAATTGTTTTCAATCCATCTGCAACTTCTTTTATAACAGCATTATTGTCTATTGCATCTTTGGGTGTCCAAACTTCAGCCGGAGTACCGCCCCAGCTGGCTTCGATGAGGCCAACAGGAACGGATAACGTTTCCTGTAATTTTTGCCCAAAAAAATAACCGGCTAAACTAAATTTTTTCATGTCTTCCGGATTACAAACAACCCATTCTGCTTTTGTATCATCCTGAGGATATTGTGATGCTAATCTTGGTATATGAAAAAAACGAATTCTTTTATTAGTGGCATTTTCAGCATCAGTAGTGTATTGTTTTACTCCCCAACTATAACTCATTTCCATATTGCTTTGGCCACTGCACGCCCATACTTCACCAATTAAAACATCATCTAAAACAATTTTGTTATTTCCACTTACAGTAAGAGTGTATGGGCCGCCGGTAGCAGGCGTTTTAATAGAAAGCATCCATTTACCATCCGAATTTCCAATAGTATTGTAGGTTGTTGTATCCCAGTTAAAGCTAACTTTTATTTTTTCGCCCGGGTCACACCAGCCCCATAATTTTACATCGCTATTTTGCTGTAATACCATGTGGCTGCCTATTACAGCCGGCAATCGCACTTCAGCTTTTGCATTAAAAAAATTTATAAGAGTGATAAAACCCGTAAGAGTAAGCAATCGATTTCTTTTCATCTTTAAAAAGTAATTAATTAAGAGTAACAATTTCAAATTAAACTTTTTCACTTAATTCAAGCCATCTCAATTCTTTTTTATCAAGAAGTACAATTATATCACTAATTCGCTGTGCCATTTCCTGTAGTTTTTCAAAATCCAAATTACCGTTATTCAATTTTACTTCCAGCAATTCTTTTTCTTTTTCTAAAGCAGGAATCTCTTTTTCCAATAAATCAAATTCATGTTTTTCTTTAAAAGTAAATTTATCACTATGCGCATTATTGCTTTTACTTTTTATTTTTTCATTATTGTCTTGTGTAACTATCGCAACAGTTTTCGGCTTATTTTCTTCTAACTGTTTCCAGGTTCTGTATTGAGAGTAATTACCCGGAAAATCTTTTATTTCTCCATTACCCTCAAAAGCGAATAGATGATCCACGAGGCGATCCATGAAATACCTGTCGTGGCTTACAATTAATATGCACCCGGGAAAATCCTGTAAAAATTCCTCGAGCGTTCTTAATGTCTGTAAGTCCAGATCATTTGTTGGCTCATCCAAAACTAAAAAGTTTGGATTACAAAAAAGAATACTTAAAAGATGTAATCTTCTTTTTTCGCCGCCACTTAATTTACTTAACGGAGTAAATTGCTGCTGCGCAGTAAAACCAAATTTCTCCATGAACTGTGTGGCACTTATTTTACTTCCATCGGCCAACGGAAAAAATTCAGCAAAATCTTTTACATATTCAATAGCTCTTTTGTCTTCTTTATATTGCAAACCTTCCTGCGCAAAATTTCCAAAAACAACCGTATCGCCATGATTAATTTTTCCACTATCAGGAGGTATAATGTCAAGCGCTACTTTTAAAAAGGTGCTTTTGCCGGTTCCATTTTTACCAACAATACCAATTCGCTCACCTTTTTTAAAAGTATAATCTAAGCCCTTCATTATAACTTTATCACCATAAGATTTATATACTTTTTTCATCTCAAGAACCTTACCCCCAAGTCGTGTCATTTTTACCTGCAAAGAAACGTCAGCAACTTCCTTTCGCTGGTTCACCCTTTCTTCTACTTCTACAAAAGCATCCTGTCGGCTTTTTGATTTTGTAGTCCGTGCTTTTGGCTGCTTGCGCATCCATTCCAGTTCTTTTCTAAAAATATTTTTATCTTTTAAAAGCTCACTTTGTTGCACTTCAAGCCGTAAAGATTTTTGCTCCAGAAAATAATCGTAGTCACCTTTATATACGTATAATTTTTCATCGTCCAGTTCAATTATTTCATTGCAAACAGTATCTAAAAAATAACGGTCGTGAGTAACAAGAAGCAGTGTGCTTTTGTTGGTTGCTAAAAAATTTTCGAGCCATTCAATCATTTCCACGTCGAGATGATTAGTTGGTTCATCAAGAATTAACAAACACTTTCCTTCATGTAATTGTGCTTCTATAAGAGACTGCGCCAGAGCTACTCTTTTGCGTTGACCGCCACTTAGATTTTTTACAGGTTCTTTAAGATGATGAAGATTTAGCTTACCTAAAATTTGCTTTAAATCACTTTCAAAATTCCAGGCGTTAGCTTCTGTGAGTTTACTAACCAGGTCGCTTATTCGATTTTCGTCATGGTTTTCTTCTTCCAGCAAAATTTCATATTCCTTTACGATACGCACAACAGGGTTATCGATATTTAAAATATTATCCCAAATTGATCTGTCATTCTCAAAAGCTGTTTCCTGTTGCAACATAATAACTTTTACATCTTTATGCACCCAAACAGTTCCGCTGTCAGATGTATCCTGCCCTGCTATTATTTTAAGCAGCGTTGATTTACCACTTCCGTTTCGGGCCACGAAAGCAATTTTATCGCCTTCTTCCACATGAAAACTAATGTTACTGAAAAGCTTTCTTACTCCAAATGATTTACTTAAATTTTCTATTGACGAATAATGCATGTTGCGAAGGTAATTGAGCGATTAAGGTAAAAAAAATCACCAAGCGTTTATTTTAAAAATACTAACACTATTGTATGTTCGTTTGTTTGGAGAACAAACGGATCGTAAACTTCAACAATTCACGCTTGTTAGCACATTATAAAAAAATGCAATAGTTTGTTAACTTTGCGCCCATTTAAAAATGCAATGAATTATTTTGTACATCCCACTGCGGTAATAGATGATGGTTGTGAAATAGGTTCAGGAGTTAAAATCTGGCATTTCTCTCACATAATGCCAGGCTGTATAATTGGTGAGAATTGTAACATAGGACAAAATGTAGTAGTATCGCCGAAAGTTATTCTGGGAAAGAATGTGAGGGTGCAAAATAATGTTTCCATTTATGAGGGTGTTATTTGTGAAGATGATGTTTTTCTTGGACCATCAATGGTTTTTACCAATGTAATTAACCCAAGAAGCGCTGTTAGCAGAAAGGAAGAATACAAAAAAACTATTGTAAAAAAAGGCGCTTCTATCGGCGCTAATGCCACAATAGTTTGTGGACATAATATTGGTGAGTATGCTTTTATAGGCGCAGGTGCTGTAGTTACTAAAGAAGTAGCTCCATATTCATTAGTTGTTGGCAATCCGGCAAAACATGTCGGATGGATGAGTGAATATGGAATGAAATTAAATTTTGATAAAAATAATATTGCCATTTGTCCTGAAAGCCGGCAGGAATATTTTCTGGAAAATAATCATTTAAAAAGAATAAAATAAGTGATGAAAAATTTTGCGTTAATTGGTGCCGCAGGCTACATAGCTCCGCGACACATGAAGGCAATAAAAGATACGGGTAATAATTTAATTGCAGCATTGGATAAAAATGATTCAGTCGGAATATTAGACAGTTATTTTCCTGAAGCGGATTTTTTTACAGAATTTGAACGCTTTGACAGGCACCTGGAAAAATTAAAACGCCAGGGAAAAAAAATTGATTTCGTATCGGTATGCAGCCCTAATTATTTACATGATGCACACATCCGTTTTGGATTGCGCATAGGCGCGGACGTTATATGCGAAAAACCTATTGTATTAAACCCCTGGAATATTGATGCTTTGGAGGAAATAGAAAAAGAAACAGGCCATCATGTTTTTACTATTTTGCAATTGCGGCTTCATCCTGCAATTATTGCCTTAAAAGAAAAAATTGATGCCGCGCCTTCGAGAACAAAACATGCGGTAGATCTTCAATACGTTACTTCCCGCGGTCATTGGTATCACACGAGTTGGAAGGGTGACATGAGTAAAAGCGGTGGCATTGCAACCAATATTGGTGTTCATTTTTTTGATATGCTAATGTGGATTTTTGGACCGGTAAAAGAAAGTAAGGTAATTCAACATACAAAAAATACTGCGGCAGGAACTCTTGAATTAGGAAAAGCGCATGTTAACTGGGTGCTGAGCATTGATGTAAATATGCTTCCGGCAAACTTAAAAGCAGCCGGCAAACGTACTTTCAGGCGCTTAACAATTGACGGTGAGTCATTTGAATTTAGTGAAGGTTTTACAGAATTACATACACAATCATATAGTAACATAATAGCGGGAAAGGGATTTCCCATGGCAGAATCAAAAAGGTCAATTGAATTAGTTCATAAAATAAGGCAAGGCTGATTAAACAGATAGCGATAATGAAAAAAAATATTCTAATTACAGGTGGCGCAGGTTTTATAGGTTCACATCTTACAAGACTTTTTGTAAATAAATATCCTGAATATACAATCGTTAATTTAGATAAGTTAACATACGCCGGCAATCTTGAAAATTTAAAAGACATTGAAAATAAGTCCAATTATAGTTTTGTAAAAGGAGATATTGAAGATATAGTTTTGGTAAAAAATCTTTTTACAAAATATGCCTTTACAGGTGTTTTACATTGCGCTGCAGAAAGTCACGTTGACCGTTCAATAACCGATCCTTTAGCATTTGTAAAAACTAATGTGCTGGGCACGGTATCATTACTACAGGTGGCAAAAGATGCATGGAAAAACGATTACGACGGTAAATTATTCTATCATATTTCTACCGATGAAGTTTATGGAAGTCTTGGGGAAAAAGGATTTTTTACCGAAGATACGGCTTACGATCCCAGGAGCCCTTACTCTGCATCTAAAGCCTCTTCCGATCATTTCGTAAAAGCTTTTTATCATACCTATCATCTGCCTGTTATCATTTCTAATTGCTCCAATAATTATGGCCCTTATCATTTCCCTGAAAAGCTGATTCCTCTTTGCATATATAATATAATTAATAATAAGCCATTGCCTATTTATGGCAAAGGGCTGAATGTAAGAGATTGGCTGTTTGTCGAAGACCATGTAAGTGCAATTGATACAATTTTTCATAATGGAAAAGTTGGAGAAACTTATAATATCGGCGGCCAAAATGAATGGAAAAACATTGATATCATTAGAGAACTTTGTACACAAATGGATAAAAAGCTTGGACGTAAAAAAGGAACTTCTGAAAAACTCATCACTTTTGTAAAAGACAGGGCCGGGCACGATCTTCGCTATGCTATTGACGCTACTAAATTAAAGAAAGAATTAGGATGGCAGCCATCGCTTCAATTTGAAGAAGGCTTATCAAAAACTATTGACTGGTATTTGAATAACAGTGAATGGCTGAACGATGTAACCAGCGGAGCTTACAGAAGTTATTATGAAAAACAATATGAAATTTAGATTTATATGAAAGGAATTATTCTTGCCGGAGGTAGTGGCACAAGATTGTACCCAATAACAATGGGAGTAAGCAAGCAACTCATGCCAATCTATGATAAGCCGATGATTTATTATCCGCTTTCGACACTAATGCTGGCGGGAATTAAAGATATTCTTATTATTACAACACCCGAAGACCAGCAGCAATTTAAGCGCTTGTTGGGAGATGGAAATCAATGGGGTTGTAATTTGTATTATGAGGTACAGGAAAAGCCCAATGGTCTTGCACAAGCTTTTGTAATCGGAGAAAAATTTATCGGTAGTGATTCAGTAGCATTAGTATTAGGCGATAATATTTTTTATGGAAGCGGATTTTCAAATTTGTTACAAAGGTCGTCAAATCCTGATGGAGCTGTAATTTTTGCCTATCCGGTGAGTGATCCTGAAAGATATGGCGTGGTAGAGTTTGATAAAGATCTTATTGCAGTAAGTATTGAGGAAAAACCTGCAAAACCAAAATCCAATTATGCGGTGCCCGGTTTATATTTTTATGACAACAGTGTTGTAGATATTGCCAAAAATATTTCGCCGTCCGCAAGAGGAGAATATGAAATAACCGATGTAAACCGTAAGTATCTCCTTGATAAAAAATTAAAAGTTGCTGTTCTTGATCGTGGATTTGCATGGCTGGATACAGGCACTTTTGAATCACTTCATGATGCCTCTGAGTTTGTAAGAGTAATTGAAAAGCGGCAGGGTTTTAAAATCGGTTGCCTGGAAGAAATTGCTTACAGAATGAGATTTATTGACAAAGGGCAATTAAATGTTCTTGCTAAAAAATTTGAGAAAAGCGGATATGGCGAGTATTTGAAAGGGGTGATGTAAAGATTAGAATTTATTTATTGACCACTTTTATCTTTAATAATGTCTGCCTAAATTTCAATTTATTAGAGCAGTAATGATTTGTAATATTTGAAATGATATTTTTTAATTGTTACGAAGAACGCAATCATATATTTTCTGAAATCTAACAAGTTGTTATACATTCCTACTATCATAAAGCACTTTGGTATATTTAATTAAATTTGAAGGCATTATCAAAGGTATCATGAACAAAATATTATTAACTTCGCACGCATTATTTAAGCCCTCAGCAACAACGAGAATATCTAAAGGAAGAAATCAATGAACATATTTAGAATAATTTTATGCGTTTTTTTTGCTATTTTTTTTTGTTCAACAAGAACATATGCTCAAAGCAATTTGTTTAACACAAATGATTTAAGTAATGTCAATATAGATAATTATAGTGATGACGATCTAAGCTCCATGCTAAAGAAAGCAACCGAATCGGGTTTATCAGAATCGCAGTTGCTAAAATTAGCAGCCGATAAAGGTTTATCCGATACTGAAATTAACAAGTTACGCAAGAGACTAAAATTTATAAGTTCGAACGAATCTCTTGCACAAAACAAAACGAATGAAGATGCAAAAGATGATACTACCGGCACACCCCATTTTTATGATAGCACCCAGGGGCATATACCTTTGCAAAAATTTAAAAATGATCAAACGATTTTTGGATCAGAACTCTTTACGAGCAACAGCCAGATTTTTGAACCTAATCTTCATATTTCAGCTCCGGCAGGTTATATTTTAGGTCCATATGATGAAATTATTGTTTCTGTTTATGGGTATAGTGAAAGAAAGTATAACCTTACCGTAAATGAACAAGGTGAAGTTTATATTCCAAATGTAGGACCCATCTTAGTAAGCGGTTTAAGTATAGACCAGGCAGATGAAAAGATAAAATCCAGACTAGCATCAACAATTTACAAAGCTATAAAATCAGGACAAACCAAAGTACAAATTACTCTTGGAAAGATTAAAAGTATTCGTGTAACAGTAATTGGGCAGGCAAAAAAGCCAGGAACATTTACTGTTTCATCTCTAACTACTCTCTTTAATATGCTTTATTTATGTGGAGGGCCTACCTCTATAGGAAGTTATCGTGCTATTGAAATTATTCGTGGCAACACAGTAAAAAGAGTAGCTGATTTATATGATTTTTTAGTAAACGGAAATCAGAAAGATAATATTATTTTACAGGAAGGGGATGTAGTAAGAATTCCCTATTATAAAAATCGGGTAAACATTTCTGGAAGGGTTAAAAGAGAAGGAAAATTTGAAATGTTGGATAGCGAATCATTTAACGATCTTCTCAGGTATTGCGGAGGATTTACCGATGATGCCTATAGAGGAGCGGTAACAGTTATAAGAATTACCGATAGTACAAAAAAAATAATTGATCTTCAATTTGCATTATACGGAAGTTTCAAACCAAATGGTAGTGATGAATATATTGTAGGAAAATTACAGGATGAATACGGAAATCGTGTGGTTGTTTCCGGCTCAGTTTACAGACCCGGACCTTATGAACTTTCCCCTGGAGTTACTGTAAAAGAACTTCTTGAAAGGGCTGGAGGAATAACTAAAGATGCTTATACAAAAAGAGTTACTATTTTTAGATATTTAAATAATAAAGCGCCAACAACTTTCTCAGTAGATCTTGATTCAATTTTACAGTATGATCAGAAAGTTTATCTAAAAAAGGATGATTCAATTTTTGTTCATTCAATTTTTGATTTTGCTGATAAAAATTATATCACAGTTGAAGGCAATGTAAGAAGGCCAGGAATAATTGAATGGCGTGAAAATTTTACACTTCGCGATCTACTCTTAACGGTAGGTGGATTAACCGAATCCGGTGATTCATCTAATATAGAAATTTCCAGAAGAATACGAAACGCAAATATAGATAAGGTTAATCATAATGAGAGTGAGGTTTTTAATATTAATTTAACTAATCAAAATGATTTGCAAAATAATGTTTTTTTGGAGCCCTTTGATATGGTGATTATTAAAACTCTTCCTGGATATACGCCGCAAAGAAGCGTTTTAGTTCAAGGGGAAGTAAAAAGTTCAGGAAGATATGGCTTACAAAATAGCAGCGACCGAATTAGTAATATTATACAAAGGGCCGGTGGATTTAAAGCATCTGCTGACAGTAATTCTATTACAATAAGAAGAAGCATAAGGTCAAATTTAACTAAGCAGGAAAAAGAAGGGCTTTTTCAAAGAATTTTGGATATTGATCCAGACAGTCTTGCTCAAAATCCAAGGCTTCGAGACGAGATATATAAAACTTACGATCTGATAAGTGTTAATTTAGGAGTTGCTTTGGCTCATCCAGAAAGCCCGGAAAATCTGACCCTGGAAGATGGTGATATATTGACAATTGACAGAAGTTCGAATTTAGTACAGATTTCCGGAGAAGTTTATTTTCCTACTGTTGTTTCATATAAGCCAAATAAAAATCTTAAATATTACGTCCAACAAGCAGGAAATTTTACTGGCAATGCCCGTAAAACCGGGGCCTTAGTTATTTATCCGGATGGTAAAGCTGCATCAGTAAGTCATTTTTTATGGTTTAAATCTTATCCTTCTGTTACACCAAGATCTGAAATTTATGTGCCGCAAAAAGAAAAAAATAATCGTTCTAAAATTGGTATAGCAGAATTAGCTTTGATAGTATCTGCATTGGGTATTCTTGCGAACGTGGTAATAAATCTGTGATAGAATTGAATTAACAACAAACCCCTTTTGATCTTTTGAATATTTCTTTCTATTTATAACACAAAAAAAATTTATGCTAATTTCTAATATTTTAACTCAACAATCGGCGCTTGATTAATTGTGATGCACACAATGCTAGTTAGTATTTGATTAAAGAGGAGTTATGATTGTTTATAATATTGTACTTAATAGTTGAAAATTTGATATGAATTTTTATAGTATTAAAGAGAATGAATATTACTCTCAGACAAGGAGAGATATTCTACCTTATATTCCAAAAGCAGAAAGTATGCTTGATATTGGTTGCAGTGGAGGAAACATGCTTTGTTATCTCAAAGAAAATAAAATTATAAATGAGGCTGTTGGTATTGATTTTATGGAAGTTGATGGTAGTAATCAGAAAAATCTATTGATAGATAAATTTATTTTAACCAATATTGAAAAGAAAGATCTTGACTTACCCCCGAATCATTTCGATATTCTTTTATGTGCTGATATATTAGAACACCTTATTGATCCGTGGGATATTCTTGAGTATCTGAAAACGTTTTGCAAAAAAGAAGCTTGTATAATTATTAGCATTCCAAATATAAGAGAGTATCATGCTTTGTATAAAATTTTCTTCAAAGGAGATTTTCAATACCAGTTATCCGGAATATTGGATAAAACACATTTAAGATTTTTCTGTAAAAAAAATATTAGAGATTTGGCTACGAATGTAGACTTAAAGATAATAAGTATTCAACCATCTTTTAAAACATGCCCTTTGCAAAAAAGAAGGAATCTGTTCAGCAAAATTACCCTTGGCATTTTTGATCAATTTTTAGCTCAGCAATATATAGTAACTGCCAGAAAAATGTAGAATGAAAAATAGCAAGCTTTTTAAAAATTCCTCTTTTTCCGTTTTACAAACTGTAGCAACTGCAATCGCAGCGTTGGTACTTTTTAAATTAATGGTGGTTTATGCGGGGTTAAAGATTACAGGTATATGGTCATTTTTAACTTCAATTAATGCTATTGCAAGTTTTGGGAGTTACGGCTTTGCCAATGCTCTGCTTTTTTACATTCCAAAATATAAATTAGAAGAAAATGATAAGAAATTAAATAGCCTCATTAATACCACGTTATTGCTGTCATTTTTTTTTACTGCCTTGTTATGTGCAATTTCTTATTTTATATTTACTTTAATTATACCAGGAACAGTTGATATAAAATCAACAGCCATTGCGTTCACACTCTTACCTCTTATTGTTGTTTCATTTTTTTTTTCGGGGCTTTCCTTATCTTATCTCTCTATTTTAGATGGCCTGATATTAATGCACATCAGAGCGAAGATTAATATAGCCGGTTCTGCCGTTTTTTTAACGGGAGGCTTTATTTTGCTTTTGCGTTTTGGCATTATAGGTATTGCAATTGCACAAATAATTCAGAACATATTTTTGTTTGTCGCATCAATGTGGCAGGTAAAAAAATATTTGCCGGGTTATAATTTTTCTTTTGACTTTAATAAAAATATATTTAAAAGTATTTTCCGGTACGGGTTTAATTTCCAGATTATTTCAGTTACCCAGATAGTCAGCGAGCCATTTATGAAAGCAATGATCACAAAATTTGCCGGTAGCGAAAACACTGCAATTTTTGATTTTTGCGTGAAGCTGTTAAGTGTTTTCCGTAGTCTTATTATAGCCGCCAATCAAACCATCATACCTCAAATAACTATTTTTAAAACTAAAGGAAATCTGCAAAGAATAAACGTATATTATAAAACAAATTTTAAACTTGTTTTATTTTTAAGTATCCTGTTTTTTTTATCTCCAATAGTGTTAACAGACACAATTTCCATGTTCTTTTTAAGCCGACACAGCGGAGAATTCAATTTTATATTAATTAATGTTTCCGTTGCTTTTTTTATTAACGCCCTCGCATTTCCTGCGTATTTTCATAATCTTGGGACGGGGCATTTGAAATGGAATGTAATTAATAATATAGTAGCTGCATTGCTTATTTTGATTTTTACGCCTCTACTAGGTAAGTTAATCGGAGGAAATTATGTTATAATTTGTTGGGCATTATCAGCAATAACTGGTTCAGTAATTTTAATAACAGCGTTCAACAGGGAGAATCGGATTTCGCTCTTTTCCTTTTTTAATTTTAATATGATTCAAATATTAGCAGTTATGGCAGCCTCGTTTATAGTGTGCAGGTATCTGGATCAGATAGCGCCGTTCCGCAATTCCCTGTATTTCACCACAAGCATTAATTTAATTGTCTTAATATTATTTCTATTTTATCCTGTCGTTAAAAACTCAACTTTTAAAGAAATAAGGCGCAGGATTATTTTGCTTCGAAAGAAAAATTTAGAAAAAGCTTAGAATATAAATAATCTCTCACAATTTAATTAAAAAGTGTCATTTTTTCTAAGGACTAAAGTTATCCCGCTTACATATTTTAAAAAAATGAAGTAAAAAGAATTTGATGATGATCGGATATCTTTCTTCTTATACTCTTCTATTAGACGCATTCTTACAATAGACCGTATTTTTTGTTTATAATATGGATATGTAAAGTCAAAAGAACTTTTGAGTCGGCAATGTTTTGCAGTTGCGTTTATTTCCTTTAATGTTTGGTAGTTTACCTGGTAGGTTAAATAATCTGCATGTTTTTCTGCATATTCATGTATTGAGTTAACCAATCCGTTTTGTTTATTTTTTTTATAAGTTCCTATCCGAAGATAAGAGGCCCATTTTATCCAGAAATATGTGGTTGTCCAATTCTTGAATTTATGAACAAATGGAATTAACAAATGGCCTTCATACAGGTAATGTCGCAAAGGATACAAATGAAATGAATAGCCGTCTTCTTTCATTGTTCTATTTATCTCATTTAAAAACAGTTCCTGGTTAAAAACATGTTCCATCACCTGGTTTGAAAAAATAATATCAAAAAAACCATTTGCAAATGGCCACCGATCATTTGATGTAATGAGTTTTAGATTATCCTGCCAGACAATCTGCGGTGCCACGAATTGAAGCAGTGAAATAGTTTTGTTGAAGTATCCCCTTTCCTGTACGTGTGAATCATCTACATCAATGCCATAAAATTCAAATGAAATTCCTGGATTTTTAAGAGGTAATTCTTTAATAAGTGTACTTAACAAGACCCCGCTTCCACAACCCACATCCAATATTTTTATGGTAGTTATTCCTTGAGAATTGTATTTATGTTTTATAATAGTATTGATAATAGCATAAATGTGCAAATGGGTAATACTTAAAAAACGTTTTGATATCATTATACTGCTTCTGATTTTCAACTTATTCATAGGGGAGAATGTATGCACATACCCAAATTGCAAGATAGTTAATTGCAGGTATATTGATACCTAAACATCGTAAGAAGATTTGTTTTAACTTGCCGGAATAAATAGGGCATGCACAAATTTTTTAAATCAGGAAAAAATCCATGGCAATACTGAATGACGAAGACCTCGCTTTACAATATTCATTACTTAGTTTTTTCAAATCATTATTAAAAAAATGGTGGCTGTTTTGCATTGTTGGTTTAGTATTTGGCATAATAGGCTTTTTTTATGCCTGGCGGCAAAAACCAAAGTATGAAAGCAACCTTACTTTTATTATTGATCAAGGCAATAGCAATTCCGAAATGTCTGGAACCTTAAACCTTGCAGCTCAATTTGGATTTAATATAAGTGGGGGCTTAAATGAAATGTTTTCAGGCGACAATATTCTTGAAATTGTAAAAAGCAGGAATATCGTAGAAAGTGTTTTTCTATCTGTTGATACATTCAATAAAATACCTTTTACGCTCATAGAATTTTATCGGCAAAATATGCTTAAAGTGAAGCATGAGAGTGAAGCTGGTAAGGTGCATTTTCCTGTTGGTCTTTCTAAAGAATCGCTAAATTATTTGCAGGACAGCATATTGTATGCTACCTATGTAGATTTTGTAAAATTCTCTTTAGAGGCAGACCGTCCTAATAAAATACTCAGCATTTTTTCTATCAGGGTGCAAACTGATAATGAAAAATTTACAAAAATATTTACCGATAAGCTTATACATACTACTGACAGTTTCTATACTGATATAAGCAGTAAAAAGGAGAAGCAAACACTTCAAATACTCGAACAAAGAGTCGCAACTATGAAAGGAGGCCTCTCTTCAAGCATAAGTAACAAAGCAGCATCGCAGGATGCAAATTTAAATCCCGCTTTTGCTGAGTCTCAGGTACCGCTCCAAAAACAACAAGCGAACATCCAGGTATATGGAACCGCTTATGCAGAGATGTTCAAAAATCTTGAAATGGCACGTTTTCAATATCTGAACAAAATTCCCCTTATAGAAATAATCGATCAGCCCGACTATCCCATGAAAAAGATAAAGGCGGCCAAGTTAAAAACGGCCATTTTCTTTGCGCTGGGGGGAGTATTTATTACCTTTCTCGTCTTATGGCTAATCAGGCTTTATAAAGATATATCCTGACTCATATTTTTTAAATTTTAATATAAATTATTTAATATAATTTTTAGTACATGTATATTTATTGTTTACTGTTCATTCTATTGGCAATAATTGCTATAGAATATGAATTCAAAACAGTAAAAAAGGTTGATTTTGCTCTTGCGGTAATTGGGATTTATTTGACATTGTTTGCAGGGTTACGCGGAATATCTGTTTCCCGCGATTATTTACCGTATCTAAATTCATTCAACTATATTGTTCATAGCAACGATACACAGAATTCAGCCTTATTGCCAATCATCGAGCCAGGCTTTGTTTTTATAGTTAAAATTTGTTACCTTTTTTTTAATGATAATGCTCCAGCCGCAATCATGCTAATTTTTGCAGCCCTAAGTATTAGCATAAAGTTTTTTACATTCCGAAAACTTGCTTTTAACCCCTTTATTGTCCTGCTATTATATTATAGTCATTATTTTTTTATTCAGGAAATGACACAGATTCGCAATGGGCTGGCTTGCTCATTTTTTTTTCTTGCCATTTATTTTCATCTAAAAAATGATAAAATAAAAATATTTGCATGCATACTGTTTGCGACGCTATTCCATAATTCGGCAATATTATATCTGTTATTATTTTTTATACGGAAAGACAAACTAAATGCATTATTATACGGAGCTATCTTTCTTGGGGCAATTTTACTCGGGTTAATCAGATTGCCATTATTATCTTTTATACTTCCCAACGTAGATCTTGCATTGATTTCTACAAAGCTTACGACCTATGCAGATACCGCCGATACGCCAGTTTATGATAAGATCAGGTTTTTTAATGTGTTGAATAGCTGTAATGTGATACTAACTGCATATATTTTTTTCTATTGTGTAAGAAATGAAATTAAAGACGCGAGGCTATTTCTTTTTCTAAAATGTAATATAATCAGCATTTTTATTTATGGCCTGCTTATAGATATTCCGTCAATAGCGGCGAGAAGCACAGAGCTGTTAGGAGCAGTATTTCCTTTGCTTTTTGCTTATGCAGTAAAACTTCCTCCTTTCAAAAGATGGAATATTCTTTTCTTAATTGGGATTGCCTCTGTCTATTTTTATATTAATCTTTTTTATGGAAATTTGGTAAATCCTTATGAACTAATAAGGATTAAATAATAATTATCGAAAAATATTTTGGTAACATCTTTAAGTTTACTTAACAATCCAAATATTTGACATTCTTATAAAGTTATTGAACAAATGTTCTAAGCTACACATATTTATATTTTTTCCCAAATCCAAACAGGCTTAGTACAAAACTAATTGTCAGCAAAAAAAAATTAAACCTATTTTGACTGAAGATAATTGCGTGAAGAATATTTGATGAACCTTCCCTGATGTTCTTTTTTAATACCAATGCAACTCCGGAAAAAAAATAATATTTGGCAATTTTTTTATTCGTCCTCAGAAATTTATACTGATTGATGAAGTAGTCTTTTTTTTCAGTAAAAAAATTATGATCAATAGTACGGCGGCTGATACCATTTTTGCAAAAAAAAGCTATCGTTTTATTGATGAACTTTTTCTTCAAAGAATTGTCTTCGAAAATTTTAAGGTTCAGGTCGTAGTCGGCTAAAATTTTATACCGTTGATTATAACCTTTAAATTTTTCAAAAATAGATTTGCGATAGAATATCGCCTGATGAGGAATATTCATTACTATCAATTTTTCAAAGTCTGTTTGTTGGCCAAGCAACTTCCGTTTATTTTTAATATTCACTTTGCCGTAAATAAAATCTATATCCGTAAAGTCAGCTAAATTAAAAATTGCAGATATAATTCCCTGACAAAGTTCATCGTCTGCACCTAAAAATAATAACCAGGTGCCGGTTGCAGCAGTAATTCCTTTATTCATAGCATCATAGATTCCATCATCTGATTCACTAACCCAGTAGTGTATATGTTTACTATACTTTTTTAGCAATTCAATAGTCCCGTCATTGCTTCCTCCATCTATAATAATAAGTTCAATATTGTTATAATCCTGCAAAAAAATACTTTTTAATGCATTTTCAAGTATAGGTCCTGGGTTAAACGCAGGAATAATAATCGAAATTTTTTCTGTCTCCATTTTTATTAGCTATTACCGTATCATAATGTAGTATCTGACAAAATACTTTAACATACGTGGGAAGAAATAAATAAAGGATCTTTTATACATCTTTCCTGTCGTACCCGAAATTGCTTTAATTCTGGGATAATATTTAAAAATATAAAAATTTAGATTCTCGCTTATTGCAGATAAAACTGCTTTTGCAAGTGCGTGCTCAAAGTAAATGCCATTTGTATCATTGAGAATTGGGCCATATTTAAAAAGAAATTTTTTTGCAAAAAAGGGCTTGAAACCAAAAATGCATGATTGAGATGATTTAAAATTATTGGTAAGGTCAGCTATTAATTCCACATGAGAATGTTTTTCATAAAATTTAAAAAAATTGCCGGCATTTAAAATTTTATAACGTCCTGTTATTTTAAAAACAAATGAACTTTCCAAGATTAAAGATGAGTTAGATAAGCCAAATTCAATACATCGCATTTCGCCAAGACCTTTCCCAATCTCGCCCGAATAGTTGTTTCCATTAAAGCAAAGTATTTCAAGCCGTTTTTGCTCAATCTCTTTGATAAAGTACGTTGATAAATTTACATCAGAATTTTCTACAAACACAATAGGATAATTATACTTTTCCAGGTAATATCTTATTGTATTGATATAGTCAGCTTTTCTTTCTGCAGGGTTGTTTAACGACGTGAATTGCTTATTATAGGTATTAATAGCTCCCGTTAGAAGTATTATAATATTATTGCTGGCTGAGAAACCCAAGGACACGAACGAATAGTTTAGTACTTAATTTATTGAAGCAATATACCATAAATATATTAAGCGTATACAAGCTAATATTTTTTAATTAGTGATAAAATTTATTGCTTACATCATTCCATCACCCATAAATGGGAAAGAAATTTTTTCATCGAATTGATTACTAAAGATTCATTTCAAAATATAAATAGCGGAAGACTCAGTTTTATCCTGATATGTGTTTATAATTACAAGAACGCCTTTGCTGAAAGCAGGAGTACTAATATTAAGTCTTAAATTTAATGGTATTACTTGTCTAGCCAGCGTATTGTTTATATATATTTTCGTATTTAAAGGTATTTTATTCCTAAAATTGATACTGAGTTTTTTTTGTTTAGACTCCCAACTAAAACAAAAAGCTTCTTCCTTTTTTTCCTCAATAATTTCATTATAATATCCCCTATTACTATTAACGTTGTTATAGCCAATAGTACCGGCTAAAGAAGTTTCATAATAATTATTTGTTTTAATGCTATCGCGAACAAATGCAGACTTGTTTTTTTGAAGTATAGCTAAAGCTGTATCATTTACATGACCATTCCACCAATTAATACGTTCGCCGTAAAACCACACATAATGATCGCTTGACGCAATAGCATACTTTATATTTTCATAAAGCCATTTCCATTTTAGACCTCTTTTTAAACCCTTTTCAAAAAACGGTGTAGTGCCCAATAATCCATCGTAAAAAACTGGTTGTGCAATTTCTATGTCTTCCGCCTCTTTTTTTGCCTTATCGGAATGCAATAATTCAAGCATAGTATTTCTTAAAAGAAATTTTGCCTCAAAAAATTGAGAAGGTATAGTATTCGAATAGGCATATTCGTTACCTTCTATAAGTGTAACGCTTTTATTTTTATTTTCAAGTATGCCTTCAATAAATGATATTAAAAGTATGTGACGGGTTTTGTCAAGGGGAGTATATTTTTTTTCCTGAGCAATAAGGCTTGCTATCCAAATGGAGATAAATGTAAAAGAGCTTTTTATCTTTTGTAATGAATTAATGAATTGTTGCCCCCTTTGTCTGACCTTCTTTTGAACTTCTGTCAGTGTTTTACCTGGATATTGTTCCTGGGAAAATGTCCACGGATTATATAATTTATTCTCATAGTAATATTCAGGGTCAAAAAGTATTCCCTGGAGATTTCCTATTTGCATTGCTTTGGATAAATTTATCATATTGCTACTTATTTTCCTCCAGGATTCGTCATCAAACCAGTTTCCGCCAGTTTTACTAAAACCCCTTAATATAATAAAGTTGCTGGAATATTTCTTCCATTTAAGAGATTGCAATTTATGAAATTCAAAATAGCTGTCCTTTTGTAAGGATGTATCAAAAGCCTCCATAATATTTCTTTGCAATGAAAAACAAATTCCATCGAAAGGTGTATTTTGCATAGAATCCAACCGGTTGTTTAGCTGCATAACGTCAGGATAGTCCCAGCCAAACTCGATTATTTTTACATTTTGCGAATTAACCTGCAAAATGGCTGTAACAAGAAAAAAAATAAGAATCCCTCTTTTTCTAATCGGATCTAGGAGATTTCCGGCCTTGTTATGCATTATTTGTATTATAATAGTTTTGGATCCGAATTTATAAAGTTACTATCTAATAATAATTTGAAAAACTATCCTGATTGGAAATAGATTCTCTATTATCCTATATTCATTCATTTATATAGATATTGAATTTTGTAACTCAGAGAAAGGTAAGAATAGAATCAGATTTAATTTACGCTTATTAATTCCACTCTTTCGAAAATTTGATTCCAAATTAAATCAAGCGCTTTATCAGAATAATTTATTTGTACAAAATTTAAATTCCTTCTCGCAATTGCTTCTCTTTCTTTCGCCGTCATTTTTCTTATCTGGTTAATTTTAGCAATCCATTCATCATCTGACGAACAATACAAATTTTCTCCGGCACTATTCATCAATTCGGTATAAGCAGGAGTATCCGATACAATTGTTGGTATTCCTGAAAACCAGAAAGAAATTAATTTATTGGCAGGTTTATGCCAGCCAAAAAGGTTTTTTTTATTTAAAGGAATAATTCCACAATCGCATTGGTTAAATACTTTGTTGTTATTCTCTAAATCCCATTTATGATATGTTATATCAATGGGTAATTTTTTTAATATTTTATCTACCTTGTTATGGATCAGCTTACCGTATTTTGGATATTTTTCGTTTGTAATAACATGCAATTCGCAAAACGGGCTTAATCTCTTAAATAATTTTTTAAAGTACAAAAAGTGTGGCAGCACGGCGCCCTGCCCTTCCCATACTAATTTCATTTTGCCATTTATTGAAAAATCATTTTTAACGCATTTGTATTCATTTTCCAAATAGTCGAGGGTTACTATTACATTTTTATTCCATTGGCCGATAATATTTTTTAATTCAGTACTTGCGCAAAGAACCAGGTCGGAAATCTTTAACCACTTTTTGATAAGTTTTTTATGATTAAAATAAAGCGAAGTTTCTTTTCCAAACATATACCATCCAATACCCTTAAATAAAGTATTGAAGATATTTGAAGAGAAAATTAAGCTATCAACCATCTCAAAAATAAACTTCGTTTTTGGATGTTTCTTTTTATAAATAAGCCACCCGCTTAAATTAGAAGAAGCCGTTAATAAAATAATATCATACGGTTTATCTTTATCAGCCACTTCAAATGGAACATTATTTCTTTTTGCAAAATAGGGAAACCTGCGCCGGTCGGCTGGTTGTGATAAATCAGGTAAATAGGGAACGTATCCTATTTTCAATTTCTTAAACTCCATAGTTTCAACTCTAAATTATAGGTAAAGTTTAATTTCGGGTATACCAGCTTAGCCGATATTTGAACAGGCAATATTTCTTATTTTCTTCCTGAAAAAATTTTAAATCTTCCTGGAATTGCTATCTTTTTGTTTAAACAATTGCATAACTCCAAAATATTTAAGTGAGCGTCCTTCATTCTAATATAATTTATACTTTTTTACCCAAAGCATGGTAAAAAGGTATTCCCTTACTCACCAAAATTTGATCTAAGCCTGATTTTTTCATCATTTCTTCGATTTCAATTTTAGAAAATCTTTGCTCCAGTCTGGTACCAAAACGATCAAGAGCATCATTTCTTATAATAAAAAAGGACTTGTTACTATATGCGCTTAACGGTACTTTTTTTGCCAGTTTTTTTAAATTGACAAAAGAAAGGAAGCGGGCAAATAATATTAAAGGCATATAAATTATAATGGCCAATATATCACACACGAATTTCTTTAATCCCGAAGGAAATTTGCAAATAATATTTCTTATGATATCGGTAAACCGGAATAACGTTCTAAACATCTTTCCTCTTTTATCTAAATTATAATATAAGTAAACATAAAAATAGCCACCCTTTTTAACTTTTTTTACGCAATCGATAAGCGCCTGCTGGGTATTTGGTACGTGGTGAAGCACTCCAATGCTCATTGCAAAGTCAAACGTTTCATCCGGAAAGGGTAATGTATCTATCGATGCTTTTGAAAGCCTTACATTTTCTACATTTCTTAATAAATTATCTGCGGCAAAAATTGCGTCACTAGGGTCAACTGCTTCAACAAATCCAGCTTTCGATGCAAGATATTTTGTCCATCTACCCGTACCGCACCCTATATCTAACACGTATGTATCCTCGTTCACAATTGTTTTATCGATAATATCGAAGTATTCTTCCGCAGCGGCTTTAATGCGCTTATCAGTGAAATCATGAAATTTCAACCATTCCTCACCAAATTCATTTACAACCTTTTTATCAATATTTCCGCCATTAATATTAAAAATACTTATCTCCCTGGTTTTTGATTGAATTACTTTTTGTGGCTGCGTGGCGTAGCTGCAAATTATTTCCATTAAAAAAATTTATATCTGCGGGCAAAAATATGTTTAATAAGATCATAAAAAACGATATTATTTCTCAAGCCCTGAAAAAATTGCAAAACGGCATTTCTAAATTATCCACAAATAATAATTTCACAAATAGTAGCTTCGCTTTTTTGTTAACTTTCAAGTCTGAAAGATACTATTTAAGAATTCATTTTATTGAGTTACTTGATTAAAAATATCTTATGAAGGAAGATTTAATTCAAATTTAAAAATGTTTAATACTCCGTATTTAATTGATTTCCCCCGCATTGGCAAAACTATCGAGGGCTATATTTCAGTTGCCGAAAAGGAAACTTTACCCTTTGAAGTTAAACGTATTTATTGGACTTATTTCACACCGGAAAGTGTAAATCGTGGAGGTCATGCTCATCATCAGTTGGAACAAATATTGGTAGCTGTCGCCGGAAAAATAATAGTGACGACCCAAATGCCGGGGGCAGAAGAACAGAGAACTATTTTGGAAACTGCGAATCAGGGAATTTTTCTTCCAAAATATTGCTGGCACAGAATGCAATACAGCCACAACGCTGTACAAATGTGTATAGCTAATATGGCTTATGAAGAAACTGATTATATAAGAGATTATGAAGAATTTAAAAAATTAGCATGATCATTCATCCGTTAGCAGACGTGCAAACAATAGATATTGGGGAAGGAACTAAGGTTTGGCAATTTTGTGTAATTCTAAAGCAAGCTAAAATAGGAACAAACTGCAATATCAATTGTCATGTTTTTATAGAGAACGATGTATTAATAGGAAACAATGTTACGATAAAAGCAGGGGTTCAATTGTGGGACGGCATAGTGATTGAAGATGGTGTTTTTGTTGGACCTAACGCCACCTTCACCAATGATTTAAAACCCCGTTCAAAACAATATCCTGAAAAATTTTTGAAAACAATTATAAAAAAAGGGGCTTCCATTGGCGCTAATGCCACCATATTGCCGGGTATTACGATTGGTGAAAATGCTATGATAGGCGCCGGAAGCGTTATTGTAAAAGATGTTCCACCCAATACAGTATGGGTAGGGAATCCGGCTAAGCAGATAAAAAAATCATTATAGTAATGAAGATTCCGTTTCTCTCCTTCGAGTCTATTAATCTACAAACAAAAGCAGAAATACTTTCATCTTTTGAAAATTTTTTTAATAGCTCGTGGTATATATTAGGACAACAGGTAAAAAAGTTTGAAGAAGAATATGCTTTATTTAATAAAGTAAAATATTGCGTTGGAGTTAGCAATGGCTTAGATGCGCTTCATATTGCATTACGAGCGTTGGGCATAAATAAAGGCGATGAAGTAATTGTACCCTCCAACACTTATATAGCTACTGCTTTAGCAGTTTCTTATGTTGGCGCAACTCCCGTATTTGTGAGCCTGATATTAATACTTACAACATAGATGCTTCTAAAATAGAAGCAGCTATAACGTCCAAAACAAAAGCTATTTTACCAGTACATCTGTACGGACAGTCTTGCGAAATGAAATCTATCATGTTCATTGCAAAAAAATACAATCTTTTTGTAATAGAAGATAATGCTCAATCTCACGGGGCTTCTTATAACGGAAAACTTACCGGAAGCTGGGGAAACATAAATGGAACCAGTTTTTATCCTGGCAAAAATTTGGGAGCCCTGGGAGATGTGGGTGCAATTACAACCAACTATGAATTGGCGGAAAGAGCTTCTGTGCTAAGAAATTATGGTTCACAAAAAAAATATTATAATGAAGTAGTGGGTTATAATATGCGCCTTGATGAATGCCAGGCCGGCTTCCTTTCTATAAAGCTAAAATATTTAAAGGAATGGACAGAGCAAAGACAGGAAATTGCCGGATGGTATAATGATGCTTTAAAAAATGTAAGTAACCTAATACTGCCGGTCATAGCAAAAAATGCAACGCATGTTTACCATCTATACGTAGTGCGAACAAAATTTCGAAACGATCTTCAAAAATATCTTACAGATAATGGTATTGGAACGTTAATTCATTATCCTATTCCCCCACATTTACAAAAAGCATATCATAAATTAGGCTTTAAAAAAGGAGACTTTCCGATTGCAGAGGAATTGCAAATACTTGTTTAAGTTTGCCGATCTGGCCGGGGATGAAAAAAAATCAAATTAAAATTATAAGCACTCTAATAGAAAAATTTTATAAAGGACACTGAGAAAAATTTTAATGAATACTTCCTTTTTCTAAGGTTTAAAATTTTAATTTCATTATCCCAAATTAAAAGCTTTGCTGCTCAAAAAATAAAAGAAATTAAAAATTGTTTGAATTAGAAGCATGACTTAATTTAAATTTCGAAGAAAAGAATATTAAATCATTAAAATTTTGCTTACGGAAGAAAAAGGGGAAATGCTGATATTATTATGAAGTTAATAACTTATATAATTATGATTTTTACATGATAAAAAAAAAAAATTTAAAACCC
>CAWBII010000003.1:0-24028 GCA_963788795.1 uncultured Chitinophagaceae bacterium | reverse complement strand
TCCCGGTCAGGAATAAAACTTTGGCCATTATTTGTGGTGTGCCATAAGCCCCCGGTTGCATAAGCCACATAAAATTCCGTAGGGTCGTTGGGGTTCACATCTATATCCACTACCCTTCCACTCATTACCGATGGGCCAATATTCCTGAACTTAATATCTTTCAATAAAGATTGGCTTTGTAATAATTTTCTTTTAGCTAAACCGTTCAATCTATCAGAGCCTTTTGTTGGAGCTACCTGGGCGGATATAAAACCAAAGGTTAAAGTTGATATAAACAAAAAAACAATGAACTTAAAACCACATCTTAATTTGGTAAATTTGAACTTGAAAAACATCATTTAAAATTTTAAAGTATTATGATTTTAAAAAAGAACAAATTTATTTTGATAATTTTTGCCTTGTTGTTTTATTATTCATCCGATGCACAATATAAAACTTATACTTTATCTGTACATGGAGACACATTAAATGCCGTTGACAAGAGTGGATTGAAACAGGGAAAATGGGTAATACATGTAGATCCCTTAAGAGGAGAGGCTGGCTATGAAGAAGAAGGAATTTTTTTGAATGATAAAAAGGAAGGTATGTGGAGAACGTTCACTTTGCAGAGTGACCTTATAGCTATTGAAAATTATAAATTTGGAGGGAAAGATGGGCTCTGTCAATATTATACTCCGTTAGGCGAAGCTATTGAGAGAAGAAAACTGGAGAGCTTACAATCCGGATGAACCCTATGATACTATTCCCGTTTACGGAACCGGCAGCAATGAAATTCTTAGCTATAAAATTGTAAAGGCTGAACAATACAGTGTTAAAAATGGTACCTGGACCTATTACGAGCCATCTACCGGCTTCATTTTAAAAACAGAAAATTATGACCGCGGCCATTTGCTTAGCGCACCAAAAACGGAATTGGTTAGCGATGAGCCAAAAGTTGTTACTAAACCTATTGAAGTGATTGAATACGAAAAAAAGAATAGCGGAAAAAAGAAAGTAAAAGTGAGAGACGGAGCGACGACAGGCAATTAATTATTCGTCTACCCCACTTTATAATAAAATAAAAAGCAGCATATTTAAAATATGCCGCTTTAACTAAATAAGGCTTTTCAAACAATAGAGTAAATAAAGTGGGAGTCTTAACAAGACTATTGGATTTAAAAATTTTTTCAAGGAATATTACATTATATTAAGCAAAAATATTGCCAGAAATACAAAAAGTATCAAATCACTTATTACCAATATTTTACAAATTTTATTTATTAATATTTTTTAAGAAAAATCTATTAAAAGCGATGGAAAGAGCTATAAAAATGGCATTTCAACATTCTTTTTAATAAGCTTATTGAAGATCCATTGAAGAAATTATTTCTTTAATTTTTACTTCAAGTTTTTGATTAACAGATTCAAATTCTGCCGCATTTTTTAAAGGCATATTTACAGCGAAATAGAATTTTATTTTTGGTTCAGTTCCACTGGGTCTTGCAGAAATTTTGCTTCCATCTTCAGTAATAAACTGCAAAACATTACTCTTTGGAAGATCTATTTTTTTGCTTTCGCCGGTTTTTAAATTTTTCATTAGTTGCGCTTCATAATCATATAATTCAACAACAGCGCTTCCTGCAATTTCGTGCGGAGGATTATTTCTATATCCCTCCATCATATCAGCAATTTCTTTAGAGCCATTCATTCCTTTTTTTGTAATGGAAATAAGATCCTCCTTATAGAATCCATATTTCACATATAATTCAATTAATTTGTTATAAAGGGTTTGACCGTTGTTCTTTTCAACAGCAGCAATCTCACTTATCATTGCTACAGCGCTTACCGCATCTTTATCGCGAACCTTGTCACCTACCATTAAACCAAAGCTCTCTTCACCCCCACAATATAATTTTCTTTACCTTCTTTTTCCTTGATCATTGCAGCTATCCATTTAAAACCGGTAAGTACATTATAACAGGAAATATTATTCTGTTTAGCGATTACATCAATCATGTCTGTAGTAACTATTGTTTTTATCACCATATCATTGGGCCTGGCAATGCCTTTATTTTTTCTTGCTTCAATTATATAATTAAAAACAAGCAGAGCCGTCTGGTTTCCATTCAATAAAACCCATTCACCGTTTTCATTTCTAACGCCGGCGCCTACACGATCTGCATCAGGATCAGTGCCCAGTAAAATATCTGCATCTAAGTTCTTTGGCCTTGTTCAAACCAATACTCATGGTTGCTTTTTCTTCCGGATTTGGATAGCCAACTGTTGGAAAATTTCCGTCCGGCTTTTGCTGTTCTTCAACAATATGAACATTATCAAATCCAAATGCTTTTAATGCCTGGGGTACCAGCATAATTCCTGAACCATGAATGGGAGTATATACAATTTTAAGATCATGCTGTGCTTTACATGCTGCAGGATTTACGCTCAGGCTCTTCACCATTTCAATATATTTATCATCCATCTCTTTTCCTATAATAGTAATCTCATTTTCGTTCCCTTTCCATTTTACATCACTGAGGCTTTTAATTTTTTCAACTTCTGTAATTACATTCTCATCGTGAGGAGCTACCATTTGAGCACCATCATCCCAATAAGCCTTATAACCGTTATATTCTTTTGGATTATGAGAGGCAGTACATACTACACCACCCTGGCAGCCTAACGTACGTATCGCAAAACTCAACTCCGGCGTGGGCCGCAGTGATTCAAATAAAAATACTTTAATACCATTTGCAGCAAATATATTGGCGGTAATTTCAGCAAATTTCCGGCTGTTGTTCCGACTATCATGCGCAATAGCCACTTTCACTTCTTTAAAACATTGTTTCAAATAATTCGCATATCCCTGCGTTGCCATTCCAACAGTGTAAGTATTCATCCTGTTGGTTCCAACACCCATAATACCTCTTAGACCACCGGTACCAAATTCAAGGTCTTTATAAAAAGCATCTTCAAGTGCCGATGAATCCTCTTTTCCCAGACGAAGTATTTCATTTTTAGTGGCTTCATCATAGTCTCCCGATAACCACTCATTAATTTTATTTTCAGTTTTTGCTTCCATTTCTTTTTTTTTACAATTTGAAGATATTCATTTTTGATTATTTGAAACCGCCAATGTGCATTAAACGTATTTTTGTATGATGTATATTTTGCAAAGCTACAGGAAACAACTGCTGTTATCAATCTTGCTTACTGCTGCTTTTTTTTCTTTTAATTCCGCGTATGCTCAATATAATTTCAAGCCCGATATTACTTTAAACAAGCTTGAAAGTTTCAGTGATACTTTCCAGCAATATAAAACCTATCCTTATAACAAAGGAAGAGTGCGCCTTGTTGCTATTGCCAATGTAGTTGCCTACGGGGGATTACTTATAGCGCTTAATGCAGCATGGTATTCAAAGTATCCAAGGTCAGCATTTCATTTTTTTAATGACAATGCTGAATGGCTGCAAATGGATAAAGTAGGACATGCTTACAGTGCATACACGGAAAGCAGGGTAAGCATGGAAGCATGGCGCTGGGCGGGTTTGCCAAGAAACCAAAGAATATGGCTGGGCGGCTTAACCGGCGTTGCATATCAATCAATAATAGAAGTGCTCGATGGCTTTTCATCACAATATGGATTTAGTCCCGGTGATTTTGCTGCAAATATTTTTGGTTCAGGAATGTTTATTGCACAGGAATTTGCATGGGATGAGCAGAGAATAAGATTTAAATTTTCTTTTCACAGAAAAGACTATGGTGAAGCAGATTTGAATGCCAGAGCAGATAGCATTTTTGGCGAAACAACCATTGAAAGACTTATAAAAGATTACAATGCACAAACCTATTGGCTGAGCGCCAATATTCATTCTTTTTTTCCCGATACAAAACTTCCCAGGTGGCTGTCCTTGTCAATAGGTTATGGCGCTGAAGGAATGTTTGGCGCAAGAAGTAATGTAGCTGTGGACGAAAATGGTAATGTAACTTTTGACCGTAGTGATATTAAACGATACAGGCAATGGTACATTTCCCCTGATGTTGCTTTTTCAAAAATCAGGACTAAAAAACAAGCCTTAAAGATTTTATTTTTTGTGTTAGATGCTTTCAAGTTTCCTGCACCCGCTCTTGAGTTTTCTAATGGAGGTGTTAAAGGACATTGGATAGTTTTTTAAAAACTAGCAACATTTATTGCCACAGATTACACGAATTTTCACGGATCAAATAAATTCAGAATTTTTATTCTAATCTTGCTCCCAATATTTTATTTCCTTTTGCTTCCACAATTATCCTTTCATCGGTTGCTGTTGAAATAGAAAGCCCAACATAATCAGGCGCTATAGGAAATTCTTTATGGCTCCTTTCAACCAAAACCAATGCCTGTATTTTCTTTGGATAAAAATCCATAAAAGGCTTAAGTGCATATAACAATGTTCTGCCGGTATTAGCAACATCGTCTATGATAATTATAACCGCATCATCAAAACTTTTATTTCCTTGTATTGATATATTTTTCGGATTTTTTTTGTCAATATCAATTTCAATTACCGAAATTTTTCCTTTAAAAACATCCTGCAATAATTCTTTAATAATATTGGCAATAATAAGCCCGCTGTCTTTTATACCCGCAAGAATAATTTCTTTTTCGCCAATATTTTTTTCAACAATTTCATAAGCCATTCGTTGTAATTTTTTACTGGCAGTATCTGCAGTAAGAATTAAATTATCAGAAGCCATATTCAATATTTTTTATGAAAATAAATAGTCCTTTACATTTGAACAATAAACAATTCAAACCATTAACTTAGCAACATATCTTTTTTATGGAAATCATGCAGCAAATTCTTTTTATTCTGTTAACGATTTGTGCTATCATATTATTTGCAAAAAAAGTTAAGGAAATATACAGCAATATTAATTTAGGTCATAACGAAAATTTATCCAACAATAAAGGTGAGCGATGGAGAAACGTTTTGTTGCTGGCTTTAGGACAAAAAAAAATGTTTCGTTATCCTTTTGTTGGTGTGATGCATTTTGTAATTTATGCAGGCTTTATCATTATTAATATTGAAGTGTTGGAAATTGTTCTCGATGGTATTTTTGGAACACATAGAATGTTTGCAAACCCGTTGGGGGCCTTTTATACTTTTATAATTGATTTTTTTGAAATACTTGCCATTGGTGTTTTATTGGCGTGCGTTATTTTTTTAATAAGAAGAAATGTTCTGAAATTAAAACGTTTTATAACGCATGACCTGGATGGATGGCCACGAACAGATGCTAATTTAATTTTAATTACAGAAATTATTTTAATGAGTTTATTCTTAACAATGAACTCGGCAGACAGAGCGTTGCAATTACAGGGGAATTCTCATTATGTTGATCATGGCAATTTTATTTTATCCGGTTTTATTTCATCTTCTCTGCAACATCTCTCTTCTTCATCGCTAATTGGCATTGAACGAACCTGCTGGTGGCTGCACATTACCGGCATTTTTGCATTTTTAAATTATTTGCCTTACAGCAAACATTTTCACATCTTACTTGCTTTTCCTAATGCCTATTACAAACCATTGGAGCCGAAAGGCAAAATGGAAAATATGGAAAGCGTACAAAAGGAAGTTCAATATATGTTTAAGCCTGAACTGGCACCTCCTAACATAACTAACGGCGAGTCGCAAACGCAAAATCAGCCGGCTATTGGATTTGGCGCTAAAGATATTTTTGATTTAAGCTGGAAAAATTTATTAGATGCATATACCTGCACCGAATGTGGAAGATGTACTGCTGCATGTCCGGCCAACATCACAGGCAAACTTTTGAATCCCAGAAAAATTATGATGGATACAAGAGACAGAATGCAGGAAGTAAGAAAAAATATTAAAGCAAATCGGTAACTTTTAAAGAAGATGGTAAAACACTTTTACATAATTATATCACTACAGAAGAGTTAAGAGCCTGCACTTCCTGCAATGCATGCGTGGAAGAGTGCCCCGTTAGTATCAACCCGCTTGATATTATTTTTGAACTGCGCCGCTCTTTGGTTATGGAAGAAAGCAACGCTCCCACTGAATGGAATACGATGTTCAGCAACATTGAAAATAATTTTGCTCCCTGGAAATTTAGCCCTGATGAAAGAGATAAGTGGACGGAATAAACGAATCCTTTTTACATTGGCCGCCGCATGCTGCCGCACTAATAAGGCATTGTTTAATCTTACATATAATAGTGTTCTTAATGTCTTTAATATTTGAATTATTGAATCAACCGAAATTCTTTCTTTATTTTCATCAGCACAAATACCCGACGTACTTAGCTTTTGCTACATATCTGCACCAGCTTAAGGATTAATATTGGTTACTAAATCCCTTTAAAATTTAATCTTCATTTGCCGTGAAAAGAATTAAAAATATCAATTGACCTTTATTATTTTCTGTGTATACTGATTATTATTCACCAATAATTTTACAATGTATATTCCGTTTGCTTCTTTGGCTAAGTTTAATGGTATTGAATAAGTACCTCTTTCCATGCTGCCTTTATTGATAGATTGAACAATATATCCATTTACAGATAGAATCTGCATAGAAACATTTGCTACATTATTTAACTGCAACTGCACCCAGCTTTGCTCACTGGCAGGGTTCCCCATTATACTCCAGTTAAATTTTGAATAATCAAGTTTAATTATTGTTGAATAAGAAAAATGCCCGTCAAAATCAATTTGCTTTAAACGATAGTAGTTAAAGCCGCTTAATACTTTTGCATCAGTATAATTGTAAGTGTTTATAATAGACGATGTGCCCGCCCCTGTTACAAAACCTATATCATTAAAGGTATGCCCATCAGAACTTTTCTGAATCTGAAAACCTCTGTTATTAATTTCCGTAGCTGTACGCCAGGTAAGCTGAGCCTCATTATCAATTAATTTTCCGTCGAAATTCAGGAAGGTAACAGGCAAGTTACCTTGTGTAACCGAATTGGAAAGTGAATAGTCACTAAACAATGCCGGGTTATTATTATTGTTGACTTTTATATAATACGTTCCTGCAGCAAGCGTTGGAAAATATAAACTATCTACGGCGGGATCTCCCACAGCATGATCATATACTTCAACAGATCCCAGTTGGGTTACTCCGTCACTGCTGAAAAAAGAAACTCTTGTATCTAAAAAGTTGTTACTGTAAATGCTACCTCTTGATGAGCTTAAATAAATATATAAAGGACCGGTAGTTGGGTTTGTTAATTTATACCAGTCTGCAGTATCTCTTTGGTTGTTGTAGTAATATCCTGAATGCCCTTTGGTATTGCTGTTCAAAGGGAAAGCAATTGCCGTGGCCGCCGTACCGTTGGGCTCAATATCGTTCGTAATTGGTGGAGTAAAGAGGCTATCCGAAATTGTGTAATTTGCAAAATCAGAAGTTACCCGGGATTTCAATTTTATATAATAAGTGCCAGGTGCAAGCCCGTCAGTAGTTATAAATTTTGTTGTTGGGTTTCCAACACCATCATATACTTCAACATTTCCTAATGATGTGGTGGCATCATTATCATAAAGAGTCATATCAACATCAAGAAAATTATTGCTGTAAATGCTGCCTCTTTCAGTGGCCAGGTACACACGTAACAGCCCATCGGCATTGGTAGTTACTTTGTACCAGTCTGTAGTATCACGCTGGTTATTATAATAGTAACCAACATGCCCTGTTTTGCTGCCGTTAAGCGGTAAGACAATTGCAGTTGCTCCTGGTGCCGTTAGGTTCAATATCATTAACAAGTGGCGGGGTGAAGAGCCTATCCGAAATTGTGTAATTTTCAAAATCTCCACTATTCCGGGACTGTACCTGTATATAATAAGTGCCAGGTGCAAGCCCATCGGCAGTTATCGAATCTTTTGCGGGACCTCCAAGATTAAAATCATATACCTGAACAAATCCCAATGCTGTTGTGCCATCATTATCATAAAGGGTTAAGTTAATATCCATGAAATTATTGCTATAAATGCTGCCTCTTTCAGTTGCGAGATAAACACGTAACAAGCCCGTCGGCAGTAGTAGTCACCTTATACCAGTCTGCAGTATCACGCTTGTTATTATAATAGTAACCAACATGCCCTGTTTTGCTGCCGTTAAAAGGTAAAACAATTGCGGTGACAGCAGCACCATTTGGTTCAGTATCATTTGAAAGAGATGTTGTAAATAAGCTATCAGAAAGAGTATAATTTCCAAAATCAGTACCTGAATGGGGGCTAATTTTTACGTGATAAATTCCGGGCGAAAGACCATCAGTATTAAAGGTAACAGTAGAATTGTCAAATGATTGTTGGGTAGCCGATAAAGCTGTAGTGCCATCATTATCATACAAAGTAACATCAAGGTCAGCGGGGCTTACTGTTGTAAAAGTAAGCCTGAGTAAACCGTCCGCATTTGTAGTTACATCCCATACATCAACAGTACTAACGCCTAAAACTCCAGTCACACTACCATTCAATGGCAAGAGGCCTCCCTGGGCATTTACATTTAATGCCATTGCAAAAAGGAGATAAGTAAATAATACAGGTAAACTTTTCTTTTTCATTTGAAATTGTGTTTATAGATAATAACTTTTGAATTGTAAAGTTGTGATGTATCATATCTTTCTGCAATAACACATATGAGCTATTTTTAAATTTTCCATTCATCTGGCAAGCCTTTCTTTCACTTCTTTTTCTACATTTAGGTTATAGCGTTAACTTGTATTATGATTTCTACTAACTGCAGAAGGCTATTTCTTTTTGTATTATTTTTTTCTGCTTTGGATTTGTCCGCCCAGCTATCAAGGTTAGACAGCTTAAAAAACAATATTGCCATTTCATCTTCTTCAAGCAACAGGCTCAGCGCAACGCTGGCGTTCTGTGACGAATGGGAATCTTTTAGCGCTGATACTTTGTACAAATATGCTTTGCTTGCAAAAAAAAATGCTGCAGAAGAAAAGAACAATAATGCTTTGGCGCTAAGTGATTATTACATCGCTGCATATTTGTTTCAAAAAAACAAACTGGATACTGCTCTTAAAGTGATTGATGGCGTAATTGTGCGATCTCAAAAAATAGCCGGTTACAGTAACGCCTATGCAAAGTTTTGGCTGCTAAGAGCAAACATATTGATGAGGACATCCAATTATGGAGAAGTGCTTAAACAAGACCTTCATTTATTAACGCTCGCCGAAGAAAATCATGACAGCGTTGCGATGATACGGTTTAATACAAGCATTGGCAATGTAAACCTGCGTTTAAAAAAAATTGATGAAGCTTTAAAATGGCATTATAAAGCAATAACCTTAATGCAAACCGAATGCACTTAAAGCTACATGCAGTTTTGTTTATATAAATCTTGCCGTTGCTTATCATCATTTATATACAGAAAATAAAACAAAAGAAAATGAAGATTCAGTAGTGGCTAACCTGGAAAAAGCGATTAAATATTCCCGTGAAGGTGGTACGCTTACTAACCTTGCAAACAGTTTAAGTTTGTATGGAGAGATACTGGCTGAATACAAAAAGTTGCAGCCGGCTGAAGCGGCGCTTACGGAAGCGCTTACTATCAGGAAAAAGATCGGCGATGTTTTTTATGTGATAAGTGATATGATAGCGCTTTCTTCCATTTACGAATACAATGACAATGCTAAAGCTATAGCAATTAATTTGCAGGCCCTTGATCTTGCAAAAGCGAATGGAAGTGATTTTGCTTCTATGACAACCGTTTATAGTTCGCTCGCTGAAATTTATTCTGTAGAAGGCGATTATAAAAAATACAGCGAAGTATTAAATGAGGAAATGCAATTGCAGGATTCCATGTACAAGGTTAATACAGCCGAAGCAGTTACTGAAATAGAGGCTAAATACGATCTTCAAAAAAAACAAACTACAATCATACAACAGCAATACGATCTTACAAAAAAGAATTACCTGGTATATGGTTCCCTGTTACTGCTATTGCTCGGCACTTTTTTTTCTTTTCTTCTTTTTAAACAGAATAAAAAAAGCCAGCAGTTAAAACTGCAAATGCTTCACGAAGAAGAACAGCGGCTGAGTATTATAGCCATTGAAAAAGCTGAAGAGCAGGAAAGAAATCGTATTGCTGCAGAATTGCACGACAATCTTGGGTCGCAATTAAGCTATATAAGCAGTAATATGGATTTCCTTATAGACGCTCCCTCATCACTTACAGATGAAGATAAAAATGAGCGGCTTGGAAAATTAAATCAAACTGCAAAAAATACAATAACAGATCTTAGAGAAACTATTTGGGCGCTTAAAAAAGAAACAGTTGAAATAGAAGAATTAGAAGACAGGTTGAAACTGCATGCACAAAATCAACTGTCTCATAAATTAAATATGAAACTGAGTGTGCATGAAAAGTTAGATGCAAAAATTATATTAACTCCGGCAGAAGCGCTGAACATATTTCGCATTTTTCAGGAGGCGGTTAATAACGCAGTTAAATATTCAAATGCAAACGAAATAATTTTATCGGTCATCACTGAGGCGCCATCAGCATATAACATTTCTCTTGCAGACAATGGAAATGGCTTTGATACTAAAGTATTGTACAAGGGACATTACGGTTTGGAAAATATGAAAGAAAGAGCTAAGGAAATACGGGCGACATTACAAATTACGAGCAATGAAAACAATGGCACGCTTATAACATTATCAAAAAAATAATTTAATAATAAGCCATATGTATTATTGTATAGCAATAATGAAATAAACAATTTTGTAATTATGAAAATCCCAATAGCTATCGTAGATGATAAATCACAAAACAGGATATCTCTTTCTGAACAAATTAAATACTCAGATGATATTGAAATTTTATTTTGTGCAACTGACGGCCATGATTTTCTTGAACAGATGAAAAAATATACTCCGTCAGGAATACCTGCTGTGGTATTAATGGACATTGAAATGCCCGGAATGGATGGGATACACGCTGTACAACATGGGCATATATTGTATCCCGATCTTAAATTTTTAATGCTTACAGTTTTTGATGATGATGAAAAAATATTCGAAGCTATTAAAGCAGGGGCCAACGGCTATTTATTGAAAGATGAAAAGGTTTCAGTTATCATTGATCATATACAGCAATTGGTAGATGTTGGCGGCGTTCCCATGAGTCCAGGTATTGCCCGTAAAGCCATGGACCTGCTGATGAATGCATCTATACCCGGAAAAATTGTATCCTCAATACCTGACCCTTCTTATGCTCTTTCTGAAAGAGAAACTGAGGTGCTGAAACTTTTGGTGGATGGTTTCGATTATAAAGCTATCGCCCAAAAACTATTTTTAAGTTCGCATACCGTACGAAAACATATTGCCAATATTTATCAAAAACTACAGGTAAATTCTAAAGCCCAGGTTATTAAGATTGCTAATAAAAATCATCTTATATGAAATTCTCTTACTAATTAAAGAATTACTCCTTTTCCAAATTTCGCTAAAAGCCGTAAAGCTGCTATCGGGAAATATACCTTCCTCTACATCAGGCGACTTGTATTAAAAAACCTTCTTGCCTTTGCCCATTGTTATCAAACTCAATAAACTTTGCTGAATAAATTGACTCCCTGCATTGTAAAAAATAGTACAGATGTATTATTGATAACACCTGATAACAATTCTATTTTGTGCGTTAATGGTATAGTCGTTAAAAAACGATATCTCTATTACAGATTCCAAAAATTTAAACAACATATTATGAGAAAAATCATTACCCTTTTATTCATTGTTTTTTTGTGTATTGGTGCAGAAACTGATTGTATTGCGCAGGCAAATACGCAGGATTCATTAGCGCTTGTTGACCTGTACAACAGTACTAACGGAGGTGCCTGGTACAAAAGCACCGGCTGGCTTTCCGGCCCCGTAAGTGGCTGGTATGGCATTTCGCTAACCGCTGGCGGCAATGTAAATCATATTATTTTAGATAGTAATAATCTTGTTGGTCCATTGCCATCTGCACTGGGTAACCTGACGCAGCTTACTATATTATCACTCTATCAAAACGAGTTAAATGGCAGCATTCCTACGTCATTGGGCAACCTGTCTAACCTCACTAATTTATTATTAACCAGCAACAGTTTATCCGGAAATATTCCTGCTGAGTTTGGGAATCTTACAGGCCTTTTACAATTGGATTTGCGTTATAATAATTTAAGTGGGAGCATTCCTTCGCTGGCGGCTCTTACTAACTTGCAAATTTTAGTAATAAGCGGCAATCATAGTTTAACAGGTGGTTTACCGCTTTCCATAGGCAATCTTACCAGCCTGGTGACACTTGACATCAGCGGAGATGCCCTGTTAGGCGGAACTATTCCTGATACGCTGCGTAATTTAAAAAAGCTACAGGTTTTAAATTTGTCTTTCGATAATTTAACAGGCACTCTCCCGAACTGGTTTCCCGAGTTGCCTGTTCTTTCTCATTTGAATTTGGAAACCAATAAATTAACAGGCAGTCTTCCTGCCTCATTGGGAAGTATTTCCAATCTTACTTATCTCAACCTGAATTTTATTGGCGGTTATGCGGGCCTTGCCGGTACTATCCCGGTTGAAATAGGCAATCTTTCTAAACTAACTTACCTAAACCTTGGTACTGATAATTTAACCGGAAATATTCCATCTTCCGTTGGCAACCTTACTAATCTTACAGGTTTAGACTTAAGCGGGAATACCGCTTTAAAAGGAACTATACCTGTATCATTGAGCAACCTTACTCATCTTACATCTTTATTACTTAATGCTGATTCATTAACCGGAAATATACCGACGCAATTAGGCAATCTTGTTGATTTGAGCATTTTAAATTTAGGCGCTAATAAATTCAGTGGAGGTATTCCCACATCTTTCGGTAACCTTATTGTATTGACAAAGCTGGATTTAGATAATGATCAATTAACAGATACCATCCCGGCATCGCTGGGTAATCTTATAAACATTACCAATTTAAATTTAAACAAGAACCAGTTAAGTGGCAGTATTCCTTCATCGTTGGGAAATATGAAGCAAGCAAAAATATTTGATCTAAGCAATAACCAGTTAAGTGGAAGTATTCCTTCATCATTGGGCAATCTTACCCAGGCGAGTTTTCTCCAGTTAAATAATAACCAATTAACCGGCAGTATTCCCGGATCGCTGGGCAACCTTGCCAATATATTTAATTTATTGCTGCAGAATAACAGGCTAAGCGGGACTGTTCCAGTTTCGTTGGGGCATATTTCGGCTTTTGGTGCGGTTTCAATAATTAATAACATGTTTACGTTCGATAGTCTTGAACAGGTGCTGGCGTTGCATCCTTCTGGTATCATTGCTAACCCCCAGGCTGTTATCCCGCTTCATTTACACGGAAACTTATTTTCAGTTTATGCAGGCGGAACTCTCGCCAATGATACTTTTCATTGGTATAAAGACAATGTATTGTATCAAACCATTACCGGAGATTCAACACTAACGGTTACGGTTATGGGCAATTATTCAGTACAGGTAACCAATAAAATTATTACTCCTGCTACAAGTCTTATTTTATCCAGCGATACATTAAATTCGAATGGAACTACACCAATAACTTTTGTAAGCCTTACAGGCAAGGCGGTTAATAATACATCGCTGCTTCAATGGCAATCTGCCAATGAAGTAAATACATCTTATTTTAAAATACAGCGCAGTAGTGATGGCATTCATTTTACTGATATAGGAAAAGTAAAAGCTGCAGGCAACAGTGTATCTTTTAATAATTATTCTTTTACAGATAATGTACCTGCTGATGGTATTAATTATTACAGGTTAAAAGAAACAGACATTGACGGGGCATTTAGTTATTCAATAATAATTTCGGTTGACTTTATGTATGGGAACGCATTGATGGTTTATCCAAATCCTGCACATGATGTTATTACTATTCATTTACCATCTTCATCAAAAACATCTGTCATTTCATTTTATGATATGCACGGTAAATTAGCCATGCAGCAAGGTGTAAAAAGTAATACAACTGTGCAACAAGTAAATGTGAGTGAGCTTGCTGTGGGAGTATATTACATAAACTGTCTGCAGGAAGAGGGGTTGCAGGTTTTGAGATTATTAAAGCAATAAGACAGAGAAAACTAAAATTTATAGAAAGAGCATACCGGTTGAGCCTTTGTCCTTTAATGCGACTTATATTATAGCCCCCCGTAGATGGCCTGGAATAATGTGCGGGATTGTGCGTTAGGTTCTTGTGCCTGTGTAAATTTTTATAAAGTCAAACTTTGTTTATTTTAAAATTTATTCCTTACTGGTTACCGTAGGCCGGAGACCTGACAGCACACAGGATGGCTTGCTTTCATTTAAGAAAGAGGAATATCTACGCATGCAAAAAGCGACCAGGCTTATTCCTTTACCAGTTTTACGGTTTGTTGTTGTGTGCCTTGCACCAATGTAACCTGGTAAACACCTGCTGTAAGCGTACTGACATCCAGCGATTGCGACATTGTATTACCACTTATTTGCTTTTCCAGCACTTTCTTTCCGTTTAGGTCATACACACTTATTACAGAAGTTCCCATAACTGAGGGCAGGCTTATATTTATACTGCTAACGGCGGGGTTGGGGAATACTTTGAAAATGGCGGCAACATCTACAAAAGTAACGGTTGCTACCTTTGAGTAAGTATAATCGTCGTCATAATCCACCTGTTTTAAACGGTAAAAATTCAAACCTTTTGCCGGACTATTATCAATGAACTGATATTTCTGTTGTGTTGAAATAGTTCCATGACCTGTTACCTTCCCGATGGGTAGAAAGTTTGTTCCATCTGATGAATGTTCAACAGAGAAGTAAGCATTGTTCACTTCATTAGCTGTCTGCCATTGCAGCAATGAAGTATTTCCATCCTTTTGTGCAATAAAATTGAGCAGAGTAATTGGCAAAGTGCCTCCATCAATAAACGCAAGGTTGCCAGCATTTGCATAAGGAACACTTGCAAACTGCATATATAATAAATTGTTCCAGATAACAGGCTGGCCTATATATCCGTTATTGCCGTTAGGGCTGCTATAAGCGCCGCCGGTAGGGTTTGCAACTAATTTTATTGAGCTTCCGCCAAAATATCCTAACTGCGATAAGCCAGAAGCATTATAATACTGAAAGTAAAGATTATTATCATAAACAATTGGCTGGTCCCAATAGCCTGATCCCGCATCAGGGTTTTGATACACTTTCAGGCTATTTGAAGCAACCTGGTATTGTGCAAGATGGTGAAGGTTATCTGCAGTTACATAAAAAATATACAGATTATTATTATAAACAACAGGTGTATTATAAAATCCATTAGGAGTAGCATCAGGGTTAGGAATAAGGCTGATGGTTGTGCCATCAAATTTTGCTAACCGCCCTACACTATTCACATCAGCATATTGAAAAAAGAGTGTATCATTATAAACAATTGGAAAATATGAAACGCCACCCTGGTTTGGGCTGTCATCTTCAGGGTTTGCAATAAGTGTGGGATTATTAGTTCCATCATATTGTAAAAACTGGTACTGGTTTGCAGCGCTGAAATAAAACCAATAAAGCTTATTATGATAAACAGCAGGAAAAACCGGGGTAACTCCACGTGTTGTATTATCGGGGTTAGGTAAAATTGTCCAGGAACTGCCGTTGTAAACTGCGAGATGTTTGGTGCCATTTGCAGTTACATAGCGTGAAACGATGGTGTTATTAAATACCACAGAATAGTCATTGTAAAAACCTACGGTGCTGGCGTCCGGATTAGGAATGAGTGTAATACCGGAGCCATTAAATGTTCCAAACTGCGTTATACCCGACACATTTACGTAAACAACATAAAGAGTGTTATTGTAAATTCTTGGAGAACCAACATACCCCGTTCCGGCACCCGCTGCGTCAGGATTTGGGTAAAGAGTTATAGATGTGCCATCAAACGAAGCCAGTTGTTGTACTCCTGCTGCATTGAGATAGATAAAAAATAGTTTGTTGTTAAAAATAATCTGAACACTCTGGAAATATACTCCCTGCCCTCCATCTGGATTGGGTATTAACTGGAGGCTGTTGCTCCCGGTATAAACTGCCAGTTGCTGTTTAATCTGTGTTAGATCCGAAGTTCCGGTGGCATTGTATTCCAGTACCAAAGAATTATTAAAAACTATTGGATTACCTGTATAACCCGACAAAGTACCGCCGTTGCTGCTCCATGTAAATGAACCTGGTGCATTAGGGTTAGGCACAACATTAATGCTTTGGGCATTCAGGGTTGTAAATCCACTGAAGGTAAAGACTGCGATAAGGAGATGAACAAGTAATTTTTTTTTCATGACAATATTATTAGTTAAAGTTTGAAAATTGAAATTATCCTTGTCCTTAGAGGTTATTTATTGCAAAGAATTTTACATTAGTCTTGAATATATAAGTTTGAATATACGGTAAAGACAGTTAGAATAAGTAAGTAATGATTTTGTTTTTTTATTTTATTGGGGGATTAAAAAAATTTCAAACTCAAAACTATCCTAATTTTTCAGATGAAACAATAACTCATTTGCGTTATTTTTTTAATTATTCCCCATGGATGGTGCAAGAAGGATGTGTGGGATTGTGCGTTAGGTTCTTGTGCCTGAGTAAATTTTTATAAAGCTAAACTTTGTTTATTTTAAAAATTTATTCCTTATTTGTTGCTGTCTTTCTAGCGTGTGTCCCCATCCGACATTTCCTTACTCATAATTTTTCCATTAAATGAGTAAGTATTTTGAATTCGATACCTATCGGATCGTCTTCTCCTGTTTTATAAAACCTGGCTGATGAAACCTATAGTGAGCTGGTTCTTTACATAATTGTCAATGTGGCTGCAAAGGTTGTAATGCATATAATCTAATTTTTCACCTGCCATCTTTTTATCTGTAATTAATATTGCTAATGGGTTTCTTTGCCAAAATAAATAATTCCTGTCTTTCTGTTCTGTTTAAATGTAAACTAATTCATGTTGTACCAACCATTGAAAACTTCCAATTTTCATTTCATCGGTTTTCAGCAAATGTTTCCAGTCGTATGCTGGCATAACACTGGCGACCAGTCATTCACGCAACGAATAGACTGGAAACATTTTGGGTTTCTAAAAGGCACCTATGATATTAAAGACATTTGGAAAGACAAAGTAATTGGCACAACATCTAAAAATCTTGAAGTGAATATTGAGAGTCACGATGTATTATTTTTAAAGTTAACTCCGGCAAAATAATTTATTACTTCTATACATTTACCCTCCTTCTGGCGGGCGTCAACCATTCGCACGAACACGCAACAACTGCGGTGTGCGACCGCCCATAGGCTGAAATTCGTTCCATCTGTGACGTTCAACAGAAAAATAGGCTTGTTCACTTCGCTCGCTGCCTGCCATTGCAGCAATGAGTGTTTCCGGCTTTTTGTGCAGTAAAACTGAGCAGCGTACTGGCAAAGTGCTTCCATCTATAAAGGCAAGGTTGCCGGCATTGCCATAAGGACGCTTGCAACTGCATATACAATAAATTGTTCCAGATGACAGGCTGCGCTAGGTACCCGTTATTGCCGTTAGGACTGCTATAAGCGCCGGCGGTGGTTTGCAACTAATTTTATGGAGCTTCCGCCAAAATATCCTAGCTGCGATAAGCCCGAAGCATTATAATACTGTAAAGTAAAGATTGTTATCATAAACAATCGGCTGGTCCCAATATCCTGATCCTGCATCCGGGTTTGGATACACCTTTATGGTGTTTGAAGCGCCCTGATACTCGCCAATGTGATGCAATTGATCAGGTGTTACATAAAAAATGTACAATTTATTATTGTAAACAATGGGCGTATTGTAAAAACCATACGCGGTGGCATCAGGGTTAGGAATAAGCGTAATAGTTGTACCATCAAATTTTGCCAGGCGCCCCACACTATTCATGTCCGCATATTGAAAAAAGAGCGTATCATTATTTACAATTGGGAAATCAGAAACTCCTCCCTGGTTTGGGCTGTCATCTTCGGGTTTGCGATAAGAGTAGGGTTATTGGTTCCATCATATTCTAAAAACTGGTACTGATTGGCGGCGCTGAATCAAAACCAGTAAAGTTTATTATGATAAACACCAGGGAAAACGAGAGTAACTCCACGTGTTGTGTTATCCGGGTTTGGTAAAATTGTCCACTAAGTGCCGTCGTAAACTGCTAAACGTTTGGTGCCACCCGCAGTTACATAGCGTGAAACGATTGTGTTATTAAATACCACGGCATAGTCATTAAAAAACCCTGGGGTACTGGCGTCGGGGTTGGGAAGAAGTGTGATACCTGAGCCGTTAAATGTTCCAAACTGCGTTACACCCGACACATTAACGTAAACGACATAAAGCGTGTTGTTGTAAATTCTTGGAGAACCAACATACCCGGTTCCGGCACCCGCTGCGTCAGGATTTGGATAAAGTGTTATAGATGTGCCATCAAACGAAGCCAGTTGTTGCACTCCTGCGCATTGAGATAGATAAAAAAAAGTTGGTTGTTAAAAATCATCTGAACGCTCTGGAAATATACTCCCTGCCCGCCATCCGGATTGGGTATTAACTGGAGGCTGTCGCTCCCCTATAAACTGCCAGTTGCTGTTTAATCTGCGTTAGATCCGAAGTTCCGGCAGGCATTGTATTCCAGCACCAAAGAATTATTCAAAATTATTGGATTACCCGAATAACCCGACAAAGCACCGCCGTTGCTGCTCCATGTAAATGAACCTGGTGCATTTGGGTTAGGCACAACATTAATGGTTTGGGCATTCAGGGTTGCACATCCACTGATGGTACAGACTGCGATAAGGAGATGAACAAGTATTTTTTTTTTCATGACAATTTTTTTAGTTCAATGTTTGAAAATTGAAAATATCCTTGTCCTTAGAGGTTATTTATTGCAAGTAATTTTACATTGTCTGGAATATGTAAATTTCAATACCCGGTAAAGACAGTTAGAATAAGTAAGTATGATTTCGTTTTCTTATTTTATTGGTGATTAAAAAAATTTCCAGCTCAAAACTATCCTAATTTTTCAGCTGAAACAATAACTCATTTGCGTTATTTTTTTAATTATTCCCCATGGATGGTGCAAGAAGGATGTGTGGGATTGTGCGTTAGGTTCTTGTGCCTGGGTAAATTTTTATAAAGCTAAACTTTGTTTATTTTAAAAATTTATTCCTTATTTGTTGCTGTCTTTCTAGCGTGTGTCCCCATCCACATTTCCTTACTCATAATTTTTCCATTAAATGAGTAAGTATTTTGAATTCGATAGCTATCGGATCGTCTTCTCCTGTTCCATAAAACCTGGCTGATGAAACCTATAGTGAGCTGGTTCTTTACATAATTGTCGATGTGGCTGCAAAGGTTGTAATGCATATAATCTAATTTTTCACCTGCCATCTTTTTATCTGTAATTAATATTGCTAATGGGTTTCTTTGCCAAAATAAATAATTCCTGTCTTTCTGTTCTGTTTAAATGTAAACTAATTCATGTTGTACCAACCATTGAAAACTTCCAATTTTCATTTCATCGGTTTTCAGCAAATGTTTCCAGTCGTATGCTGGCATAACACTGGCGACCAGTCATTCACGCAACGAATAGACTGGCAACATTTTGGTTTTCTAAAAGGCACCTATGATATTAAAGACATTTGGAAAGACAAAGTAATTGGCACAACCTCTAAAAACCTTGAAGTGAATATTGAGAGTCACGATGTATTATTTTTAAAATTAACTCCGGCAAAATAATTTATTACTTCTATACATTTACCCTCCTTCTGGCGGGCGTCAACCATCCGCACGAACACGCAACAACTGCGGTGTATCGGTTATTTAGGTGGAGATATGTTTTAGAAAGAGCAACAACTGCATAAAATATTGCTTCACGTTGCCTTAGTTTTAATCCAAAAGGTAGTTGCGCAACAGTCACCTTTTGTTGTATGCCATTTTTTTAATTTTAATTATTTTGATTTGTTATAAAGTGATTGTAAGTAGCTCTTTGCTTCAGAATATTTAAAATATTTAGGTTCGTACAAAATAGAATTAAAATATATCTCTTGCCCTTCATGCGTACTTTTTAATTCTGCAGTCGCACTAGAATGTGCAATTAATGTATTGTATAAACTTCCAATGTTTCTTTTATTGTATGATTCAGTTTTGTCATAACTTATCCATTCAAAATCATCATAGTCAAAGTTCTTATAGTAATAATATTCTTTTCCATTAAAGTGAGGAAGTTTGTTACAGAATTCCAGGATTTTGCTATTATTCTTCATCTTTTGAAAGACTTTAAAACGTTCTCCTACCAACGCATCCATCATATTTAAAAAGAAAATTGCTTTTTCAGTCTCGTTCTTAAAGCCTAAACTGTTAAGGTTAAAATTATATGTACTTAAATCTGCATTATTAAACAATGTGGCGATGCCGCCATGAATACGATAATAATAATTGTCAAGCAACCAACGGCTATCAATCTTTTTGGAAAGAATTTCATTAGCTACATCAATGTCTGGCCTTGGTACTTTATTTTTATTTACCCGGTTATAATGAATTTCCCGAATAACATACCACAAGTAAAGTTCATCATCAGTTGGTCTTGAAATAAAGCGATTATCTAAAATTGTTTTATCGCCTTTGCCAACTGCAATTAACGCGTCTGAAATCTTATTTAAAGTGGGCGTTCTTAATGAGTCAATTGTCTTAAAAAACTTTTCACCAGTTGCATTCGGGTTTTGCGAGTATGCTTCACTTATTGCAATTAAATTATCAAGGTCTTTTTTTTCAAGTTTTACTTGTCCATTACTAATCGTCGCTAATAATAAAAATACGAAAGTCAAAATTTTACTCATCATCTTAGAATAGTTTGGTGTCATGCTTAATGGCATAAACTCAAATATACAAAAGTTTTTTGCCCATCAAAATTTTGACAATTTTTTTATCTCTATAAATGTCAACATATATAAAATAAAACGAAAGTTTTTGGACTTAGAAAACTTTCGCAAATACAACTATAAGCCTAACCTTGTTTATTTAAAATTCATTCTTACTGTTGCCGTAGATCGAAGAACTGACGGCGGCATTCACGATGGCTTGTTTGCATTTAGGTAAGAGTAACACCTACCTTTGGCGGAGTTTTGCTATTCTATTTTTGTAGCTGTTTCTTTGTTTATAGTAAACCCGATAATTTTTTTCGTAGAATTACTTACAAAATTCAGATCTATATTTTGTTCAGAAACAAAGAAATGCGTGTTGTCTGAGAAATGAATTTTCCACTGTATATTATCACCTACATCTAAATAAATTCCGTCGCTTTTTTTAATTACCGATAAAGTATTATTTCCTATTCTGTATTTACCTATATACGCCTGCACCAAGCTATCGGGTACTACGATTTCTCTTTTAATAACCGGTGAATAAAAGTTTTTCCAATTATATATTGTGGCGACACTATTTATAATTTCATTGAATAGTGCTGTATTGTAAGTGTTTGTCATGACGACAACGCCATCGCCGCCATCAAAACTACCCACATACTGACTAACAAAACCTTCGTCAACACCGCCATGTGTAAAATATTTAACCCCATTTTTATTAAGAATAAAAACTCCAAATGCAGCCGCACTGTCTATGTAAGGTGTTAGTCTTAGTTCCGTCATTTTTTTAGAAAGTACTTTCTGAGATTCTCCTTTTAAAGCAAGCTGGGTTTCTATAACATATTTAGCAAGATCGGTAGGATTTGTCCATAAACCTGCTGCTGCTTGTTCAGGATAAATATGATATTTTCCTTTTACAGCTTTTCCGTCGTTATAATATCCTGTTGCCAATAAACTTTGTTTGTCGGCGGGCGGCGGCTGTGTGTAAGAACTATTACCCATACCCATAGGCTTTAATACATTTTCCCACATGTATTTATCATAAGGTTGTCCTGTTACGTCTTCTATGATTAATTGTGAAATCGTTGTTCCTCCCCCCGAATATTCATGTTTAAGTGAAGGCTCATACATGGAACGAATAGCAGCAGTATTTGCAGGTTTTTCACCATTTAAGATTTGAATAAGTGTCGGTATTGTATCTCCTTTTTCGTATCCAGGAAATCCGTGAACAGTCAAACCTGCGGTATGGCTTAGCAAATTCGCAAGTGTTATCTTTTTCCCTTTTGATAAAGAGTCATATGGAAACTTCCAGGACCTTAAATAGTTATTAATATCTGAATAAATATCCAGTTTACCTTCTTGTGCCAATTTTAGGACCCCAACGGCATTGAGTGATTTGCTATTTGAACCCGCTTGAAATAATGTGGTTGTTGTTACGGGTCGTTGCTCTGCACTATCTGCCCAGCCATACCCCTTTGCCCATTCAATTTTATAATCTCTGATTACCGCCACACTCACTCCATTTGCATGATAAAATTTCATTCTTTCTGCTAACGTCCATTTAGTAGGCACCTCACCTATTTGTAACCAGCCTGACAAATTATTCTCAACCTTCTTAATCTTCGTTTCTACTTCTTCGGGATATCTTTTTTCTACTTGTCCAAACAAGAAGTTTCCTTCAATACAAAAAAATAAAAGTAAAAGCGCTGGTTTAAAAGTCTTAGTATATATATTCATAAAGATGTTTTAAAATACTGTGAGGTGTCTAATAAAATTTCCCCGTTATTGACGCAAGCGTCCGCTTGTGCCAGTTATAAATACATTTTCATTCATTTGTTTCTGATTTCATCTATATAACAGCTAAGCATAAACGTAATTGAAAGTTAAGTAAATATAATTCAAAATCTCTTTTATATTAACAGCACAAGCGGACGACTTGCGATTTCTATGATTCTACCAAACAAAATTTATATTTTTTTCGTACATCCTTCTTTGATTTACGCAAGCAAAGATTCTGTGTATTATTTTGTTTTTAACTGCATTCAGGACATTCATTTTATTCTTGCCCTCTGCTACTTTTCTTTCGTAATATTTTTAAGTCATCGCTAAACCTGGCAGCAACCAGCGCCGTCATGTGTAATAAGGATTTTGCTTTTAGATTCGCCTTTTTGCTCGTTCTTGTTTTACCTCGGACACTGGTTCCAGAGGTATGTTCAAAAGGAGCAATACCAGCATAACACGCGTATTTTCTCGGATCATTTATTCGTTTAAACTCATTGGTATTAATAACAATTTCAGTCGCAGTTACTTTTCCGACGCCTGGAACAGATTCTATAATTGAAAATAATTCTTTAAGCGTTTCGTCAGATTCAATTACTTTTTCTATCTCCTCTTCAGTTTGGTCAATATCTTTTTCAAGAGCCTTAACACTTTGTTGGCAACACTTTGTCATTTGTGCAAAGATTCGCTTGTCGATAAATTTCCTATCCTCTTTAACTGTATTCTTGAGTTGCTTCCTGGCATTGAGTAACCGTTCTCTGATTCCACTTAATCTTCGGAAATGCCTGACAACACTACGTTCTGGCTGCCATAATCTCAAAAACTCTTTATTTTTAAAAGCATACAATGCTATCCTATATGAGTCAACTTTATCGCTTTTACCGCGTAATAAACCACCCGATTGCTTTATTTGGACCGACGATTCTAAGCAAACCGACAACTTCTTTTCTTCCATCACCTTTAGGAAATGGGCATTGTAAATCCCAGTATGCTCCAGACAAAAAATGACAATCCAGCTAACATGATTTTTCTGTCACTGATCAACTTCTTTAAAAATGATTTGACAGATTGATCGCTATTTTCAATCTGCTCATACATTTTCTTTTCATTGTCGTGAAGGATGGTGATATCCAATGTTTGCTTTGAGACATCAATCCCGATAAACCATTGATAACTCATAAATTTGTTTTTAAATTCAAAAATGGTTAACCGGTTTTGAACACAATCAAAGCCTTGCTAATGGGTCTTACCCAAATTTCTATTTGATGCCTGTTCAAAATAGCGGCAGCAGTCTAAATCGCAAGTTAGGTCTTACCTGGCTAACGAAGGAGTGCACTGTTGCCGCTTGGTTAACTT
>CAWBII010000002.1:0-90196 GCA_963788795.1 uncultured Chitinophagaceae bacterium | reverse complement strand
TACAGTAAGTGATAACAAACTTATCATCGCTGTTCATTACGGTAAGCTTGATGTGCAAACCCTGAAGCTGAATGATGGCCGAATATTGAAACTGAAGAAACCGGTAACCATTGAAGAGAGTGGCGACCAGGAATTTTTAATGCAATGATGGCTGTTGGGTTGTAAGATTATGTGGTTAATACATTATAAGCTGAGTGCTCTATTAAACTTTTATCCATCGTATCCTCAGCTTTGTTCCATTTATTTTTTCCTGGGTTGTTAGAATAAGCGTGTCACCCCTGAATTCAAAATCCCTTTTCAGTGCAGTGTTCCAGTCTTTTGGGTTTGTTGCCGAAAGCCTTTTGTGCGTTATTGTTTTACCTTCAATTGTGTAATTGCCGGTGTACGTGTAATTGGAACGGTACAGTTTTGCAACTTTTTTCAGATCTTCTTTATCAAGGCTGTCAATGCTTTTATTTATAGTAAACCTACTGTAACCCGGAGGGTTTTGCTCTACGCTCATGTGCCCAAGCCCGTCGTATAAAATGTATCCTGTATAACCCATTCTTGCACTATCAATATTCCAGTTGCCGGTTAAGGAATCAAGAGTTTCAAACTTATCCAGTCTCCACATACCCTTGAATTTTTCTGTTGAAGATGATTGCCGTATAGTTGTACAACTGCTCATTACAAAACAGCTTAACACCAGGAACCGAAAAAGAAAATACTTCATAGTTCAAAGTTTGCGATAGAAAAACAGTTTGAAAGATTATTTATTTTTCTTCATCATCTCATCCGCCATCTTTACAGCTTTGTATGCATTTACAAAGCCATCGCTTTTACTCATTTTGCTGAATAGGATTTTATAATGGCAAGCTGCATGCTATATATTAATCTTAATCATACTTATTGTTTCATTACTTCTGTTACGTTTAAATAATACATTTTTTCAATTGACACGGCATTAAATAACACCGCTTCCGCAGCAGTAACCGGCATATTTTTCCATTGTGTAGTTGGAATAATTTTAATTTTTACAGCATCATTTTTTAATACAAGCGGAAGATTAAAACCATCAATACAATTGGTATAACGGTAGAAAATATTTTTCTTATCGCTGCTGAAATAAAATTCCAGTTGTGGTATCTCAATGGTTCTTAAATACTGGTTAAATACTTTACTGTAATCGTAGCCCGATTGTTTGCTGATGTAATTTTCTATTTGTGCAGTAGTAACAGTCTGGTGGTAAAATGTTTTATTCAGCCCTCTTAAAATTAACCGGAAAGCCGAATCGTTATCCATGCTATGGCGGATAGTATGTAACATATTGGCTCCCTTATCGTACATATCGCCACTGCGCATAAATAGTTCATCATTTACGCCATAATAACCAATTACGGGAAAGTTATTCTGAATTTCTTTGCGAAGCCCATAGTTATATTCATTGCCGGCTTCTTTACCATACCAATATTCCGTGTACAAGGTTTCGCTGTAACAGGTGATTCCTTCATGCACCCACATATCGGCAATATCTTTTGTTGTAATATTATTGCCAAACCACTCATGGCCACTTTCATGAACAATGATATAATCCCATTTCATTCCCCATCCTGTTTCAGACAAGTCATCGCCTTGTTCCTCTCCGAAATGATAACCATTACTGTAAGCAACATTACTTTGATGTTCCATTCCTGCGGGCGCTTCTACCAACTTATAACTGTCTTCATAAAACGGGTATGGGCCGAACCAGTATTCGTGTGCCTTCAGCATTTTTTTTACTTCAGGAATAAGATATGTTTTTGCTCTTTGCAGGTTATAATTTAACACCCAAAAATTAAGATCCAGCTTTCCCTTTTTCACCCATCATATTCATCACTGAAATGCACATACTTACCAATGTATGGAATGATATCATAATTATTTATGGGGTTAACAACAGCCCATTTATAAGTTGTGGTACCATCGTTATTTTTTGTTGTTGATTGCAGGCGGCCGTTAGCTACGGCTATCAAACTATCCGGAACAATTACTGACAAAGAAGCTCCATTATCCGGCTCATCGCTTTGGTGATCTTTGCAAGGAAACCAAACGCTGGCGCCTTTTCCCTGGCAGGTTATTTCCATCCAGGCATTGCCCAGGCTATCTTTCGTCCACGTAAAACCTCCGTCCCATGGTGGCCTTAAAGCTTCCTGAACTTTGCCATGGTAATAGATTAACAGCTTATTTACAGCATCTTTTTTTTGCTGCGGTACTGTTACATGCCATGCATTACCATCTTTTGTAAAAGAAAGTTTTTTTAATGCATTGAATAAAATGCTGTCAATAATTAATGGCTCCTGCAGATCAATCTGCATAATTGAATAATGAGTCGTCGATTACTTTATACTCAAGCAAATTTTTTCCACTGATCGTTTTTGAAACCTGGTCCGGCTGTAGCGTAATATCATACCGAAGTACGTTCCACCAGGCTCTTTCTTTATTTATCGCTCCTCTTAGTGTATCTGCCCTGGTAAATTTTTCCGTAACCCGTAATTCCAATGCATATTCGAATAACGAATTTCCGGTCATCAACTTTAAATGTTTGTATGCATAACCATTAATAAGATTTTTTAAAGAAGTATCGCCAACAAACAGAAGTGCTTTTATTTTTTTCAATTCTTCATCATATATTTTTGAAAAATAAAATGAGCGGCTATTGATGTTATTCACAATGTTATTTTTATCCGCCAGGCTAAAAGGTTCAAGTGATTTTTTAAAAATTGGAATATAATATTTACTAACCTCAGCAGGAGACTGTAGTTTCACTTTTGCGTAGGTTGCAAATTCAATAGGCCCGGCCCGCCGCCAATAATCCGGCAATTCAACTATTTGTTTAAACAGGGTGTCTTCATATTGCAGGTTATTCCAATTGCCCGCGATTAAATTAAAACAGCTTTTAGCCACCATCATATCCAGTTTTATATTTGGATTGCTAATAGTGTAGTTATTTAATATACTGTCAATATGTGGTAATTCTATTGTAGCAATATTTTTCAACCATATATTTGCACTATTTGTATCGGCGGTTTGCAGTGTAGCTGTTGAAAAAGTTAATACAGGTAAATCGGCATTTGATTTTATTTCTTTCTTTTGCGCAAATGTGTTTTGCACGCTAAATACAAAACTTACCAGTAAAAGAAAATTGATTGCTCTCTTCATAAATGTTTATTTATTTTTTCTTCATCATTTCATCCGCCAGTTTTATTACCTTATATGATTTACGATTCCGCTTTGTCTCATTTTAAAATAGGTCTACACAAATTAAATCTAAAATGTATAATTAGAATGAGTCTGTAAGAAGGATTTTGTCTGCTATATTCTTAAAATTATTCTTACACCAACTTTCCAAGGATGATGAACTTAAAGATGTTTATGCCTACCTGCGCACCCTTAAACCGGTTAATAATAAAGTAGAAAAATGGCCCCAATAAAAACCGTATTATAACGACTGCTTTTTTATTTACAAGAGAAGGTTAAGCTCTGTTGATCGATAAGACCTGCGTGCGCAGCATACTAAAGCTGCAACTAAGCATCCTTACGAAAGAGACAAAGGGAAATTGGTTAAAAAGTAGCATGTAGTAAGTAAGAGTAAGAATGTAAATCTTCCTGACATAAATATTAATTGTCATGGTATAAATGTAAATTGTCACAATAGGAGTATAAAGGAAGGAATATTTTATGAAGCAAGGAATATATTTGATAAAAAATCATGACTCTACGCAGCCGTGTCCTGCAACAGCACAAGCCTTAGATGAGAGGGACGGCAGGGGAGCAAATAATATTTAATAAAGTTACTACATAGGGGTAAACGAAAGTTAAGTTGTTATTATAAAAAGACGACTTGACAGAAGCAGTATATTTAAAACCGGCATTCAAAACCGTAAGCTTAGCATTGAATGAAGAAGGGATCATAGCGTCGTTGTCAGATCGTGATGAAAAAATTTTCGAACAGGTTTTTAAAACCCATGTTAAGAGCCTTCATACCTATGCCTCATCAATTATAAAGGATGAAGCCGTTGCGGAAGAGATTGTACAGGACATCTTTTATAAACTTTGGGAGCGTCCGGAAAAATTGTCTATTCATGGGTCGGTTGCCGCCTACCTGTACAGGGCGGTTTATAATGAAAGCATGAACCATTTAAAGCATCTGAAAGTAAGAACGAAATATGAGAATCATGCGGTGCATCAAATGAAAAATACAACAGACAGCGCTTCCAAAAAAATAATGATGAAAGAACTAGAGGCCAGAATTCATGAAGGTTTGAAGCGACTTCCCGAACAATGCCGGACTATATTTCAGATGAGCAGGTTTGGAGAACTAAAGTACCGGGAGATTGCCCGGGAACTGGAAATATCGCCCAAAACGGTAGAGAACCAAATGGGAAAAGCTCTGAAAATAATGCGGGCTCATTTAGCAGATTTTTTAACGATTATTATTTTATTATTATTCATATTCAAATAAAAAAATTGAAAGAACGATTCCACGATATTGATGCGCTGCTGGTTAAATACCTGTTGGATGAAGCCAGCATAGAGGAGCAGGCGGCGGTGAAGGAATGGATTGTTTTGAAAGATACGCATCGTGCATATTACGATGATTTTAAATTGATATGGGAGCAAAGCAAAACACTGGCAGCTACAAGTTTGTTAGACGAGGATATTGCCTGGCAGAAGTTTCAACGCCGTATTTATGAAGTACCCTTTAAGAAAGCGCCGGTAATATCTTTGCGAAATTTTCGGTGGTTACGAATTGCCGCAATGGCGATTCTGATGATGGGACTCGCTGTTTTTGGTTATAAAATTTTTAATACAAAAGAGATCAAAACGCTTGCCTTTCATTCGTTTGAAAAAGTTGCTGTGGATACATTGCCGGATAGATCGGTAATTACACTGAATAAAAATTCAACGCTCGATTACCCGGAAAAATTTTCCGGCGATGCACGGACGGTGGAGTTAAAAGGTGAAGCATTTTTCTCCATAACGCCCAATAAAGCCAAACCTTTTATTATACATGCAAATGATGTAACGATAAGAGTGGTGGGCACTTCATTCAATGTTAAATGTATAAACGGCAACACAGAAGTAATTGTTGAAACGGGAATTGTAGCAGTAACCAGGAACAATAAAGAGATTGACCTTTATCCGCATGAAAGTATTTTGGTAAATAAAGATGACAGTACCTTATCGAAAGAAATTGAAAGAGGAACACTCTATAATTATTACCGGACAAAAGAATTTGAATGTGATAAATCGCCGCTGTGGCAACTGGTGCAGGTACTTAACCAGGCATATGATGTGCATATAACTATTGAATCTAAAGAGCTGCGAAGCCTGCCGATCACTACCACTTTTAACAACGAATCGCTCGATAATATTCTTGATGTTATACGGCAAACATTTAACCTTTCGGTTACCAAAACAGGAAACGAAATCATTTTGAAATAAGAACAGAACAAAGATAAATTATGAAAGTTTTGAAACGACTCGTAGTAACGGGTATGCTATTGCTTACACTGCCACTTTGCATCTGTGCGCAAAGTATCCTTAATAAAAATATTTCAATACAGGTGAGCAGGCAGCGGCTGGATAATGTGTTGGAGATATTAAGTAATAAAGGAGATTTTTATTTCTCTTATAATTCAAACATTGTTAAAGGCGATAGCCTTGTAACACTTACCGTGTATAACAAAACAGTAAAGCAGGTGCTTGATCTTTTATTCAGTGATGAATATGAATTTAAAGAAAGTGGTAATTATATTATTATTAGAAGAACACCTGTGAAAGTGGCGCTTGTCACCAGCTCCACGCCATCTGACGATAAAATATATATCGTAAGCGGTTTTGTAGTGGATAATGAAACAGGCGAGAAAGTAACGAATGCGAGTGTGTATGAAAAGAAGCTGCTCGTTTCGGCGCTTACTGACGATAATGGATATTTTAAAATAAAATTAAAAAGCAGGAACAGCAAGGTAGCCCTTACCGTTAGTAAGGAATGGTACCAGGATACCACTATACGGATTGAACCAAAATATCACCAACAACTTACCATAACCGTTATGCCCCTGGAACAGAATCGTTCAATCGTTACCGTTAGTCCCGAAGATTTGTATGCGCCCGATTCCCTGAAACTACGATTGGTAAACGATTCGATCACTACCGAATACCTATATGTAAAAAAGGATTCCATGAAGATCGAAAAAACGGCCGCCGGGATATTTCTTCTTTCCTCCAAACAAAAAATACAAAGTCTTAACCTTTCAAAATATTTTACGGAGAGGCCATTTCAGGTATCGCTTACCCCGGGTCTTAGTACGCATGGAAGATTGAGCCCCCAGGTTGTAAATAATTTTTCACTGAATATTTTGGGTGGCTATTCAGGCGGTTTAAAAGGCGCTGAGATCGGCGGTTTATTTAATCTCGATAAACAAAATGTACAAGGTTTCCAGGTCGGCGGCATATTTAACCTGGTAGGCGGAAACGTAGAAGGGGTACAGATTGGAGGTATCAGCAATACGGTAATAAATAATGTGAATGGCTTGCAGGTGGGTGGCATAACCAATTATACAAAAGGAAAGGTAAATGGCGTGCAACTGGCGGGTATTTACAATCATGCATCTGATACCTTTCGGGGTGTACAAATTGCTGGTATTAGCAATTTCACTAATAAAAAAACCGGTGGTTTGCAAATTGCCGGTATAGGAAATATCAGCAGGCGGCAAATGGAAGGAACGCAGATCGCCGGAATTTTTAACTATGCGAAAAAATTACGTGGTGTACAAATAGGCCTTATCAACGTATCAGATACTTCAGATGGATATAGCATTGGTTTGTTAAATCTGGTCAATCACGGATATCACAAAATATCGCTTTACCCTAACGAAACTATGAATGCAAACCTGGCCATAAAAACGGGTAACGCAAAATTGTACAGCATGCTTATGGCGGGTATCAATATTAGTAATGATTCCAAAATATATTCCTTCGGCTTTGGGATGGGACATGATTTTATTTTTTCCAAAACTTTTTCTTTATCAACAGAGTTATCGTCGCAATATTTATACCTCGGCAGTTCGAGTTATACCAACCTGTTAAATAAATTTTCGTTAAATGCAAATGTTACGCTCAATAAATACATAAGCCTTTTCGCCGGGCCTTCATTCAATGTATATTATAGCAATCAAACAGCAGCCATTAAGGGGTATAAAGAAAATATTCCTTCAAACAATTACCATACTTTCAATTTGGGGAATAATGTAAACGGCTGGATTGGCTGGCACGCCGGCATTACACTTTTTTAAAAAATATTTTTCAGTGGCATAGGGGTATTTATTTATAATGTTGTTATTAGAATCAAAAGGCAACCCTATGCAAATCGTTCAATCAATAAAAATTAAAATTAGAAAAATCCGGAACATGAAAAATTTAAATATTGTTTTAATAGCAGTAGTAATTGGCATTTTTTTTACGTCATGTGAAAAAATAGTTGGAGATGGGTTATCCGTTACAGAACACAGGCCGATAAGCAATTTTACCTCTTTGGCTTCCGCCATTTCAGCGGATGTAATATATAAGCAGGGTCCTGCTTATACCGTGGAGATCACGGCTCAACAAAATATTATTAATGTAATAGAGACAAATGTTGTTGGCAGTGAATTGGTGATAAAATTCAAAGATTTCGTTCGTGTGAAGGATCATGAGCGTATAACCGTAAACGTTAGTTCTCCAACAATAAATGGATTAAGAATAAGCGGGTCAGGAAATATCACCGCCGCCGATTCAATCATTTCGGATAATATGGCGCTCACATTAAGTGGATCAGGAAATATTCGTTTAAGCAAGCTGGTTGCAAACTCACTGGACGCCAACATAAGCGGAAGCGGGAGTATTTCACTTTCAGGTGGTATCTTATCCACAGAGCATCTAAAAATAAGTGGCAGCGGCGATATAAATGCAGGCGATGCATCCGCAAACGATGTAACCACTGTTACGAGTGGCTCCGGCGAAATGCAGGTGATTGCTTTGAAAGCCCTTGATGTAACTATTTCAGGAAGCGGCTCTGTGTATTATGACGGTGCACCCATCGTTAATACGCATATTTCCGGGTCAGGAAAAGTGATTCATAAATAATAGCAGATAAAAAGATAGCAGGTGAAAAGTTAGATTATATGCACAACAATCCTTTACAGCCACGCTGGCAACCTGCTGAGTGTTAGGAAAAGAAAATATTCAAAACTAACATCCGTTCGTGTCTACGAAACAAATAATTTTTGTCTTTTACCGGGATGCGCTATAATTCCCGTGACCGGTTTTAGATTTTGCATATTTGACTGTGCTTTTATCAATTGCAAAACCAAAGGACACATAGGCCAATTGGCTTTGGGTAGGAATGTATACAATGCCAGGAACATTGATATGTTGGTTTCCGGACCTAAGGAAATCTGACAGGTAGTATCCAAACTTCAAATAGCCGCCTCGTTTTGTTCTTAATTCGGCAAAGGCAGATGGAAGAAAAGTATTGGTACGATCGCTAAACCAAATATTTGTTTTTGATTTTTCATTATTTTCAAATACTTTTTGTTTGTAAGCGATAGCCAACTCACCTTCAACACCGACTGCAAAATAAGTGCCGGCCATGTTTCCAAATTTAAGAGCCAGTGGAATACCAACAGTATAAACGCGTTGCTTAATTTTTACCGAGTCGTTCAACCGGGTAATAATACCTATGTTTCTTAATGAAAGGCCTGTATAAAATCCTAAATGTGGATTAAAGTCGATATGCAATTGACCGCCAAGATGTAAAAAGGCGGAGAAACGGACTATGTTGCTTACGTCGTAAGGCGCAGCTTTCACATCACCCCATGATAGAATAAGTTCAGTAACAGATTCGAGGTGCATGTTGTTTTTCTTTGGCGCACTATAGGTGGTATCCTGGGCATTCATTTGAACACTAAAGAATACAGCAGCTATAAGAATGCATATTTTCTTTGTCATGTTTAAAAATTTCTGTGAAAATAAATGTTTTTTCTGAAAAGACTTTAAATGAAGGGTCGTAAAAAATATTTCTGAGACCCGAACCACAAATATAGGGTTAAGCGATAAAGTTTTCATGGCGCAACGTTTACATGCGCGGGCGAAAAAAAATGGAGTCTTTTCGTTTATGCGCCACAGTTATAATTGCCGTTTCACGAAACTACATTAACAGGAGTTCCGGCAAGAAATGCCTGCACATTTTTCACTACCCCGTTCATTAACCGCGAGCGTGATTCGTAACTTGCCCAGGCAATATGTGGCGTAATAAGGCAATTTTTTGCATTGAGCAATGGATTGTCTGCAGAGGGAGGCTCCGCGGACAATACATCAAGTCCTGCACCTGCAATTTTCCCGGAGTTAAGCGCCTGCGCAAGATCTTCTTCATTAACGAGATTACCCCTGCTGGTATTGATTAGAAACGCAGAAGGCTTCATGGTTGCCAATAATCGATGGTTTACAAAATATTTGTTTTGATCGTTGAGCGGGCAATGTAAACTTACAATGTCAGCTTCGCGGAAACAGGTCTCTTCATCAACAAAATGAACACCGTGTACACGATCTCTTTGCGGATGTTTATGGCAGGCAATTACCTGCATGTTAAATGAAAGAGCTATTGCTGCAACGGCTTGTCCTATTTTACCAAGACCTATAATACCCAAAGTTTTGTTTTGCAGCTCCATAATTGTTTTTCTTTGGTAGCTAAAATCCTTGCTCCTGGCCCAATCGCCTTTATGTACACTTTGCGCATATTCGTATACGTGAGTAACCAATTCAAGAATGATCGCGAAAGTAAGTTGTGCCACCGAAGCGCTCCCGTAGGCAGGTACGTTTGTTACCGTTATATTGCGTTTGGCAGCAGTTACCATATCAACTACGTTATACCCTGTGGCCACTACACCAATGTATTTCAGCTTTGCAGCTTTTTCAATAATATCAGCGGTTAGTACCGCTTTGTTTGTTAATACAATATCCGCATCTGCAATACGCCGAGCAGTTTCACTTTTTGTTGAGCGGTCGTAAATTATGGTTTCGCCCAACTGTTGCAGCGATTGCCAGCTCAAATCTCCGGGATTAAGGGTGTAGCCATCCAATACAACTATTTTCATAATAATGCATCGTTTTTAATTTATTGAATTCCTGTCACTTTTAATTTTCAAACCTATGAACTGCCGGGACAAAAGTAATAAATGAGTGCTTCCTGCCATCACAGTGATACAGGAAAGTAGTGGCCCTGTCATAAATGAAACGATATTTCACGATCGGTAAAGTAAGCACTTTATGGCTAACGCACAAGGCTATTCGACAAAGCCTTTACGTGCAAAATCCCAATAGCTCAATAGAAACAGTGGACTACAATTATTGGTGCAGCATTTGCCGCTTATGTAAAACATGATTTAGTTTGATACTTATATAATTTATTTTAAATAATTTCAGTACTTATCACATAAAAATTAATTGTATGAAATATTTTCTATGTTTATTGTTTGCATTTACTATCTACACTTCCAATGCACAAAATGATTCTACGCCAACACTTCGGTCAATAATATTAGAGCAGCTTAAAACTACCCATAATGTAGAAGATTGGTTTGTGCCGCCTTTCATCGCTGTTGCAGGGCTCACTGCCGAACAGGCAAACTGGAAAGACAGCAGCAACAATCATTCTATTGCACAACTTACAACGCATCTTATTTTTTGGGACAAGCAAACACTTGATAAATTTGTTGGTAAAAAGCAGGATGCTTTTAGCGGAAACAACAAAGAAACATTTACCCCCGTTACAGAAGCTACCTGGCAAACTACAATTCAAACTTTAGACAGTGTACTTACCGCATTGGAAGTTGCAGTTAAAAATGCCGATGACACTAAATTAAAAAAATGGTATTCCACCTTAGCGCATATCGGTACACACAATGCCTATCACACCGGGCAGATCATCTACATAAGAAAGATGAAAGGTTGGTGGGATGATAACAAGGGCGTAAAATAATCATCTTTGCAAACAAACTTTTTCTAAAACCTGCTTCGGAAGGAGCGACAGAAGATGCATTCTTAACCTGATATATTGGCGTTCGGAATAGAATTGTCTTCTACAACAAAAAACTTCATGCCGTTATTTAACGTAAGTGTTTTCACATCATCCGCTTTCAGTTGTGCTTTATTAAGTGTTGATAGTAAAAAAATTAAGAAGTATATACTTATATATTTCATAAATAAGAGGAACTATCAAAAGTAAATATAAAATGATTTCAAAACGGAGTTTCATTTTATTTTCAATTGTTTTCGGAAAGATGCGTTGCAATTTTTCATGGCCATCAGCTTGTTGAAATAAATAACCCATATTTTTCATACGCGAACTACGGACAATCCTAATGAAGGGAACGGCATATTTCTCTATGAAAAATGGCCTGATATTGGATGTTTAAGCGTGCAGAAATTATTATTTTACCACTAATTTTAAATACTTAACAAGCGTATAAGAACTATGAAATTAATATTTGCTCTTTTTTGCTTGTTATTTGTGAACAATAATTTAACCTACTCACAAAACAAGATTTACCTGCCTGATGAGGTAAAAGATGGGAAAGTAATTGAAATAACTCCACGTGAAATAAAATATACTGACCCTTCAAATCTGTCCGTTATAGATTCTGTTCCGCGGAATAAAACTCTTTTGCTTTTTAATGATAAAGGTGGGTTTCTGGTTGTTTCAAAACCAGATTCTTCAAATTTTTCACTAAATAAAAACTTAAAAGATAATTTTATCAATGCCCAAAATGACACGATAATCAACACTGACAGAATATTTACAAGAAACAAAAAAATTATTAACTGCACTATAAACAATGAAGACATACTTGCCTTTTTTATAAACCTTAATGGAGTTGAATTAAAAGTTGATAAGAGCACCGTTGCAGTGGTAATATATAAAAACGGTGAGCATACAATATTATCTGATATAGTAACAGCTACAGATGTTTTGTATTCTTTTCAAATAAAGGATAACCCGAACGCCTATACGAAATCTAAGGTCACAATGCCTTTTCCGGCGCATGCTGAAAGTAACAGGATACCTGAAAGTAATAAAAATTCAGACACCCAAACAAATGTACCTGCTAAACAAGTAAATGCTGAAGTTACCAGGCAGCAGAATGCTTTAACAGGCACGGAACAAGCGACCAGTGACAGTATTTTAGCAGCCAAAGAAATAGATAAAAAATATCTTTTAATTCTAGCTGCTGCAAACTCTTTAGCGGAGCGAGGCGAATATTCAAGGGCAAAATATTTTTATTCGAAAGCCAATGAATTAAAGCCAGGTGAAAGGGTACCTTTAGATGGAATAGATAGGATTGATAAAAAGCTTTTAGCCTTAGATAAATTAAAAAGTGACAGTGCCGAATTTGATGAATACATTGCTATCGGTGATAGTTTGGTCAATTCTAAAAAGTGGGATTCAGCACTCCTGGTTTATAATAAAGCCAAAGCAATGCGGCCACAGGATTATTATGTAAACCAGGAAATGAAATATGTGCAGTCAGAAATTAACAATCTTAAGATTGAGGCACAAAAAGAAGCTGAAATAAAATTTAATAATGCCATTGCAAAAGCCGATATTGCCGTTAAGGAAAAAAGATATGAAGATGCTCTTGCATCTTATAAAGAGGCGTTAAGCATACACCCCGATAACCAATACGCCATAGACAGAGTAAAAATTTTGGATTATCAACTATCGCTTCAAAAAACAGAGGCAGAACATTGATGCCGGATATTTAGCAGTATGAGATAATTAGCCTCATTAATTTCCTTGCTGCGTTAAAAAAATCCTGGAATACAGAAACTGCTTCAAACAACATGGGGCTTCCCGTTCAGCTTTTCATAATCATCAATGGCTTTTTTAATAGCCGAATTAAAAGCAGGCTCCCCATGGCGCAACCACTTGTCTTCTCCATCGTTAAGCCATGTTCCTTCTTTTGTTTTTAGAAGGCGGTATTCGCTTATATCATAAACCGGGTTTACTTCTACTATGTAAGCAATTTTTTCTTCTTTGTTCAATTTTCCTGCCGCGAAAAAAAGATCCATAAACTTTTTTTTATCCTTTTTTCTTATTCCTGTTTTTACATTTCCCTGCCTGTCGTTTGGCAGCGTGATAAAATATTGCGCCATATAAATTTTTATTTTTTCATGAGTACGATTACCCGTTAAAATGAAAATTAGCAATGAATAACAAAACAAGCCTATGGTTTTTGCTGAGTGGTAATAAATAAGGATTACAGGAGAATGAAGGCTTAACTTTATTGCAAGCAGTCTAAACCACAGATTAAAGGGATTGACTGATTGTACTGTATTTTACGGGCAATCAATAAATCAGTAAATGCGAGGTTCAGACAAAAAAAATTAAATATTATCATAAATCAGCACAATATTTTATATTCCGCTATTATTGCAATATGAATAAATTGTTATCTTTAAAATAATTCTAAAACTTGCAAAGGAGATTCTACTCAAGGTTAATCGCATGGGCTATTTTCCTTTTTATTAAGTCTGCATCATTTGCACAAAATGATAAAACAGGCAGCTGGAACATTGCAAACATTACTTATCACCTTAATTCTAAATTTGCTTTTTATGGTGAAGTGCAATTGCGCTCTCAACAGCTTACGAATGATTTTTATTACCATGAACTAAAAGGTGGCTTTTATTATTACCTGCCCCGAAACCATTCTTTATTTTTTGGTTTTGGAAATTACGAAACGTATACTTATCCCGGCAATTTTAAGCACCCTGTTAGTGCGAATGAATTCAGAATGTGGGAACAACTGGTGTTAAACAACAATATTAACCGGGTAAAGATCGAGCACCGTTACCGCATTGAGCAGCGATGGATAAACGGAGTATATTTTAATCGTTTTCGTTACCGGCTTAATCCGGTAGTGCCGCTTAACCACAAAACTATTGTGCCGAAAACAATTTTTATCACAGCTTTTGATGAAGTTTTCTTCACCGACAAGGCACCATATTTTATACGCAACCGCATATTTGGCGGAGCCGGTTATATGTTTACAAAACTATTTACTTTACAAATAGGTTTTATACGCCAGTTTGATTACAGGGCCATTGATAATGGCATTGGCAAAAATTTCATACAGACTTCATTAATGTTTAATGCAGGCCATATAAACCCCAAAAAAGAAGTTCATCCGTCAACGATGGATTGATTACCTGCGAACCCGTTGGTCGGGAGAACCAGGCGGGGCCTTACAGGTCATGAGATATATTAGATTTTAATGAGGAAAAGCTATACTGGTGAAAAATTGTTTACTAAAAAGATTTCCCTCCAAACGTTTTTGAATTTTACAATTAATTCTCTGCTATATTTAACTGTAGAAAAATGTCTTGATATGAATCGCCGCCATCTTCTTAAAGGAATGGGTGTGATAGCCCTTTACAGCAGCTTTCCTGTTGTCCTCAGCGAATTTTTTTCTTCCTGCAATTCTAACGACAAGGTGCAAAGAGCCGGTTTTCTTTCAGATGAAGAATTTAAAACCCTGGAACAACTTATAGATACTCTCTTGCCAAAGACATCTACTCCGGGTGGCCTGGAAACACAGGTTCCCGCTTTTATTGATAAAGTAGTAAAAGAATGTATGAGCGATCCTGATCAGCAACTGATCCGCAAAGGGTTGCAGGAAATTAGTATTGTAAATGGAAAAGCCTTTACTTCTCTAAGTACTGATGAAAAGGAAAAACAGGTAAAAACGATTGATGAAAAAGCATATAAAGATGATGCAAACAGCGCCTGGTTCCGGATTGTAAAAAAGATGGCTTTGATCGGCCATTTCACTTCGCAGCGGGGAATGACAGAAGCATTGAATTATGTAAAAGTGCCGGGAGATTATAAAGGCTGCATTCCCTACCATAAAGGCGACAAAGCATTGGCCAAAACATTTTTAATATACTGGTAATATGGGAAACCTCAATTTAAAAGCAAAAGACCAGCATACCTACGATGCAATCGTAGTGGGTTCTGGCATATCCGGCGGATGGGCTGCAAAAGAACTTTGTGAAAAAGGATTAAAGACATTGGTATTGGAAAGAGGCAGAGATGTTAAGCATGTAAAAGATTATCCAACCGCCAATCTTGATCCATGGGAATTGCCCAACCGTAATATGATAACAAAGGAAGACATGGAAACTTACCCGGTTCAGAAAGATGTGTATCTCTTCGGGCAGGACAATAAACATTTTTTTGTAAAAGATACCGAACACGGTTATGTGCAGGAAAAACCTTTTCAGTGGGTGCAGGGAAACCAGGTAGGTGGTAAATCATTGCTTTGGTCAAGACATGTTTTTCGCTGGAGCGATCTTGATTTTGAAGCCAACCAGAAAGAAGGAGTTGGAATTGACTGGCCCATTCGCTATAAAGACATTGCGCCGTGGTATGATTATGTAGAACGTTTTATTGGAGTCAGTGGAAAGAATGAAGGCCTTCCCCAGTTGCCCGATGGACAATTCATTCCTCCTTTTGAAATGAATTGCGTTGAAAAACATTTGAAGAAAAGTATTGAAGCAAAATTTAAAGAACGCAACCTGATAGAAAGCCGTACGGCCGTTCTTTCACAACCGCATAATGGAAGAGGCAAGTGCATGTCAAGAAATCTTTGTCATCGCGGTTGTCCTTTCGGCGCTTACTTCAGCAGTAATTCATCCACATTGCCGGCAGCTTATGCAACAGGCAATCTTACCTTACGGCCATTTTCTATAGTACATAGTATTATCTGGGATAAAGAAAAAAATAAAGCAACCGGTGTCAGGGTTATTGATGCAGAAACAAAAGAAACGTTTGAATATTTTGCCCCTCTTATTTTTCTGAATGCTTCCACGTTGAATACGACAAAAATTATGATGCAGTCAAAATCCGAAACCTTCCCGGATGGATTTGCTAACAGTAGCGGCGTGTTGGGCCATTACCTCATGGATCATTATTCTTCGGTTGGCGCATTGGCTGGTTACAACAATTTTGACGATCAATATTATTTTGGTCAGCGGTCTACTTCCGTATATGTACCCCGTTTTCAAAATCTGAAAGAACAGGACAGGCCTTATAAAAGAGGATTTGCTTATGAAGTGTATGTAGGACGTGGCGAGTGGACGAACGGCTATGGTTCGCCGGGAGTAGGAGCCGAATGGAAAGATTCACTTTCCGAACCGGGTAGCTGGTCAGCTTATATGGAAGCTTATGGTGAATGCCTGCCGGAGTATAGCAATCGTGCATACCTGGATGAAGCAAAAAAAGATAAATGGGACCTGCCCACACTACATATAAATATGGAATATGGGGAAAACGAAAAAGCCATGCGGGCCGACATGATAAAATCGGCAAAAGAAATGCTGGAAAGCTCCAACCCGGCCTGGGTAAAAGAAGTAGATAATCCATCACTGCCCGGAAGTGTGATACATGAAATGGGCACGGCACGCATGGGCAATGATTCAAAGACATCTGTATTGAATAAATACAATCAGTGTCACGATGCACCAAATGTATTTGTAACCGATGGTTCCTGCATGGTATCTACCGCCTGCCAGAATCCTTCACTTACTTATATGGCATTAACAGCAAGGGCTTGTGATTATGCAGTTGAGAAATTGAAGAAGGGAGAAATATAATGGTAGTGACTGGAACCTGTGGTTCCTATCTCACGAAACACGGATATGGGCTTTTGTTGTAGTAACTTTATATAAAATCCAATATTGAAACTTAATTCTAATTTGAAATAAAAAATACGGCAGCTATGAAGAAGGAAATAAAACTTAAAGAATACGATACAGCAAGAAGGAATATGATTAAAACAATTGCAGCAGGAACTGCGGCATTAATGTTCTCACCAAAAAGCTTATTATCGTTGACCCGTAAGAAAAAAGACCGGCTCGGGATAGCGCTGGTTGGTTTAGGATACTATAGCACCGATCTGCTGGCACCAGCCCTTCAACAAACAAAGAACTGCTATCTCGCAGGCATTGTTACCGGCACTCCTTCAAAGGCGGAGACGTGGAAAAAGAAATACAACATCCCTGATAAAAATATATACAACTATGAGTCCTTTGACCAAATATCAAATAACGATGACATAGATGTAATTTATGTAGTGCTTCCACCTTCGATGCACAAAGAGTATGTAATACGGGCAGCTAATGCCGGCAAGCATGTTTGGTGTGAAAAACCCATGGCAATAAACGTTGCAGAATGCCAGGCGATGATAGATGCCTGCAACAGTAATAAAAGGAAACTTGCAATAGGGTATCGTCTTCATCACGATCCTAACACGCAAGAGTACACGAACATCATTAATAAAAAATTACTTGGAGATGTAAAGAAAGCAAGTTGTGGTGCCGGATATGTGGAAAACCGGACAAACCATTGGAAGCAAAATAAAGCAATGGGCGGGGGAGTACTGTATGATATGGGTGTATATGCAATACAGGGAGCAAGGCTGGGAACCGGTATGGAACCTGTTGCCATTGTTTCTGCAAAAACCTCAACTACCCGGCCCGAGATTTATAAAAATGGCCTCGATGAAACAACAGAAGCGGTTCTTGAATTCCCCGGTGGTGTGCTCGCAAATATTAAAACCAGCTTTGGTGAAAACATAAATTTTCTTGATGTCATTTGTGAAAAAGGCGACATACACGTATCTCCTTACCAGGCTTATGCAGGCGTAAAAGCTGTAAGTCCTTTAGGTGAAATAAATCATCCTTATAATATCCCATGGCAACAGGCAAAACAAATGGATGATGATTCACTATCTATCATGCAGGATACAGCCATGCTGGTACCCGGTGAAGAAGGCCTTCGCGACATCAGGATTGTAGAAGCAATTTATAAATGTGCAGGAACGGGGCAGCGGGTGGCGATGTAGCCGTTCAATGTTTGACTTTAAAGTACCTATTACCCGTATTTTTAAAGGAGCTCTGAGCTCAATCTGATTTTTCAATTTTTTTGCAATCCTTGTTAACTTGGAATCCGTGATTCGTGTCTCACGAAACACTTTTTCGTTATATTACTTTGCTGAGAAAAAACTTTTCTATTTCATTTGTGCTTTCATTTCTTTTTTCATATCATCTTTCTTCGATAGATAAGTCTGGTACTGGCTATCGGTTAATACTCCTTTCAATTCGCCGTCTTTCGCTACATTGTTTGTTTTCATCGTTGCCATTTTTTGGTCTTGAGTGTCTGTACTGGTCTTTAGCTGTTCATTTATGTTGGCATACTTAACATTAATGTCACTAACTTTCGGAACCTGGTCGGCTGTTAAATTTAAGTTTTTTGTCATCCAATCTGTAAGTTTTGCTGCACGATCACTTGCAGACATGTCCTTCATACCCTGCGCCATAATTGCTGAAGACAGGAGCAACATGAAAGACAATAACAACACCGAAATTTTTAATTTTTTCATAATAAAAATTTTTAATAATTAAAGAATCTTATTCTCTATCTATAGTTACAATTAGCCTGCCAATTACCAATGCAATAAAAAGATGATACAGAATTAAAATACGAAGTGTATTTTTTTAAGATAATATTATCATGAAATAAAAAAAAGGCTACGTACACCCCTACGTTAGCCTTTAAAAAATAACTGCACTTTTTTTTACTGCGCAAATAAAGTAGAAACATTGCTAATGGCCTGTTGCCCTCTGAAGCCTATAGCAATTACTCTTACCCAATACTGTTTTCCCGGTGTAAGATTTTTAAAAACGTATTTGCGTGAGCTGCTGGGATGGCTCGTCCATACGGTAGCCTCTGTAGGCAATATATCCGCAATTTGATGAACAAAGCCACTCGCATTGCCCTTTGCTACACTGCTTATCAGTTCACCGGTACTGATGCCGTTTTCCAGTGTAACATTACCCGGGTTTACCAAAGTGCGGGGCTGTGGATCTTTAGCCAACGGAAAACCACTGCTCACCAGTGCGTTTTCATCGCCATTGGCCACAAACATAACATACCTGCCAAGTTGCCCAAGCAACAACTCCAGTATAGCCCGTGCCTGGTTTTTAGCGGATACATTATCCCGGCCGAGCGACTCTGCAGTAACAAGGGCAGCAGAATACGTACTCAGAGCATCCTGTACATCCGCCAGGGGTGGTATTGGCGAAGGAAAGGCCGGGTTGTCCGTAAGGGAAAGAACGATGTTACCTCCTTTGTTCATAAGGTTTGCATCCGTGTATCCCGAAAAACCAATTTTAATTTTTGAAACTCTCATAAAAAAGATTTTCTGATTGCCACAATATCGTGGTATATGGGTAAACAGCCTTTCTTATAATTTATTTTGCCCGCCGGCCTGCGTGGTTAAATTTGGCAGATTATGATAGAAAAAAAGCAAATTTGGAAAAGATTTTTTTTCAGGCCCTCTCCTTCTCTCTTGTTTTAATTATAAAAAACGAAAACAAAAAAAGAGAAGCGTTTACTAAAAAAGATTTCTCATAAAACTTTTTTGCAATAATGGTAAACAGGAAGGGCATCTTGTTTACTAAAAAAGATTTCTCATAAAACTTTTTTGCAATAATGATAAATAGCAAGAGCATCTTATTTATTAAAAAAGATTTTTCATAAAACTTTTTTGCAATAATGATAAACACGAAGAGCTTCTTGTTTACTAAAAAAGATTTCCCATTACATTTTTTTGCAGTAATGTTAAACAGGAAGGGCATCTTGTTTAACAAAAAGTAATTAGTATAAAATGAACAATGGATAAACTTCCACAAAAATTTCTCTTGCTGTATGCAAAAGAAACTACAGGTATGAATTTAGCAAAACCAATAACTTTTAAAACTTTAAATACGCGGAGTTTACAGGTTGTAAGCAAATCTGTGTAGCGAACTATACATTATTTTTTCCATATAAAATACGGGGAAAACCCCCTAAAAAATACGGGAATAACCACCCTTGTGCAGATTAATTCCCCCGTTACTTTTACACTAGTAGAAGTTTTTGATGGTTAGCCGTACCCTCTGGAAGCTGTTTTGAAAGTTGAAACCAAAACCATATACATAATGGCTGCAAAACACGATTTACCAAACGAACCCAATTCTTTTAACAACCCGTTAGACAAATGGTACACAAAAGAACGGGCAATGGAATTTTTACAGGTGTGCAGGGGCACGTTTGAGAAGTACCGCGATGAGTATGGCCTTGTATGCTCCCAAATAGCCGGTATTACAAGAGTTCACGTAGATGACATAAATGATTTTTTAATGAGCTTCAGGAAGTAAGATTCAGGAGCAGGACAAACGGGTATGTGGTAACAATGATAGCCTAGATCAGCGTTTAAGCATACCCGTTATTTTTGTTACAAAACACTTTTCGTTATTTACGAAAAGCCGGGAAATGCTTTAAACAACATGGGGCTTCCCGTTCCTGTTAAAATGAAAATTAGCAATGAAGAACAAAACCAGCCAATGGTTTTTGCTGAGTGGTAATAAATAAGGATTGCAGGAGGATAAAGTGAGTCTTCGGATTTGCGTAAGTCCTTTCTGCCATCCGCCGTGGTTCGTGAGAGATGAACCACGAATGTTGGGGCTTTTTAATACCGGATTTAATTATGTTGTTTGCAACATAATTATTTATAAATTAATACTTTTCTGAGCAAGAGGTTGCGTATATTTATGAGTTAGCGGCAAACACGGCAAGACCTAAACTGTATGACTTCACAAATAATTGCTACAGATTTGACAAAACATTTTTGCACGGCCATTTTAGTTTTTCTCTTGCTGTCATGCAGCAACACTTCCAAACTTGTTTGCAAGACAAAAGCAGACGGAAACAGAATACGCTTTTTCCAAACCAGCTTGACAAAAAGCAAAAAGAATTTAAGCAACTTTTACGCACAGGTTGACAGTGACAATGTAAGAATTTATTATAGCTTTTTCAATAATGACATCAACAAAACGTACGACAATGATAACAACATTAGATACATACTAACCTCAAGCAAACAACCAATGTCGCCGTTGACAACCATAGACAGTTTTGTATTGACAAAAGCAGACAGACTTATGGATAGCTTAAGTTATAAAGATTTAAAAAGGACCAAAGGAGCTACAGGTTACGACATAGAAGTTTTAAAAACTCCATTGTAACTATTAATTGACAGTCTGCCGCTAACAGCGGCATTTGTAAAAGCATGGCTTGACCAGCAACACTTGTGCAGTAGTAATTCTTATCATCTTTTGTTCAAGCCGACATTACACTATTGAGCATTTGTATTTATCTTCAACATAATTTTGTCTTGTCCTGAAATAGGTTGACTAAAAATCAACCAAAAATGGATTTGAAAGAACAAATTATTTTAGAGTATTTACAACAAGGTTGTGGATACAGAAAACTGCAGGGCAAGTATGGCATCAGCCGAACTACTATTTGCAAATGGGTACAAATATACCAGGGGGTACATGGTTTGGAGCGTACCCGAAAACAGCAAAATCATTATCTTAGAGATATGGATGATCCACACAAAAAACGACTGCCGAAAGCAAGTCCTTCTGCTACAGATTTAGAAAAGAAAATAGCTGCCTTAGAAAAGCAGTTGCAATGGGAAAAGCTGCGTGCCGATGCATTGGATACGCTGATAAATGTAGCTGAAGAAAAGCTTCATATCTCTATCAGAAAAAAGCCTGGAAGCCCACAGTCCGGGAAGTAAAAAAGGTAAACCCGTTTGTAAGTTTGAAAACGATTTGCCGACTGCTGGGCCATACGCCACAGGCGTACCACAAACATCAGAACAAGTTGCTTAAAAAAGGCATTGCTGAACAAATGATTTTACAACAAATAGACAGCATTAGAAAACAGCAACCCCGCTGCGGCGGAAGAAAATTATATGTAGAGCTGCAAGCGTTTTTTCAGCAATATAACCTACGCATGGGAAGAGATAATTTTTTTAAACTGTTAAAGGTAAATAAACTGCTGGTGCGTAAACGCAAACGCAATGTATACACTACGATGAGCAAACATCACTTTCGGCGCTATCCTAACCTGGTAGCAGATTTTACGCCACTGAAAGCCCATGAGATGTGGGTAGCTGATATTACTTATATTCCAACAACTCACAGGCATGCCTACTTGTTTTTAATTACTGATGCCTATAGCAGAAAAATAGTAGGCTTTCACCTAAGCGATGATATGAAAGTAAGCAGTGGCATACTGGCCTTAAAGAAAGCGTTGTCACAAAAGCCACCCGAGGCCATTGTGATTCATCACAGCGATAGAGGCCTTCAGTATTGCAGCACAGAATATACTAACCTGCTGCAGCAAAACAATTGCATGATCTCTATGACACAGAACGGAGATCCTTATGAAAATGCTATTGCAGAAAGAGTCAACGGTATCTTAAAAACAGAACTCATCAGCAGTTATTATAAAGATGCAGATACTGCCTCAAAACACATAGCCAGGTGTATCACTATTTATAATCACCGGCGAAGACACAGCAGCCTCAACTGGCAAATACCAGAACAGGTACATCACCAAAAAGGCCCACAAAAAAGACAATGGAAAAACTATTATCAAAAGCCAAAACAGCAACAACATGAAATGACAGCGAAATAACGATCTGGCACAAAAAAATATTTTCTTTAGCTATGGAGGCTACGAAAATATTTTTTTGCCAACGCACCGCAAACTACTTTTTAAATCAACCTATTTCAGGATGAATTATCTTAGTAAAACAATAACAGGATTTTTATTATTAACCAGTCAACTTGTTTCAGGACGGGTCATTTTTCAATTAAGCATTTGTACCAGGCTGACCAATCGCTATTGCCATGTCTTCACAAATGCTTTAACGTTGTGTGTCAGCATAAGACGACCCAGCCATAAAGACAATCCAAAAACTTAAACCAGTATGAGAAAATTATTCTTTGTATCAATAATTGCTTTGACGACAATTTCGGCTTTTGCTCAAAGTACATCCGAAACTCCCCATCAAAATATTTCTACGGATAGTACTGTTGTGTATCGGCTCTTTGCTACAGGAAATATGTATAATTTTATCAAATTGAATACAAGAAATGGACAAATGTGGCAAGTTCAATGGGCGACGGAAAATAAATATCGGTTTGAGACTACACTATCAGACGTCTCTCTGGTATATAAAGATGAAGAGAAGAATGGTAGATTCTTTCTTTATCCAACAACAAACACATATAATTTCATTCTGCTCGACCAAATAGACGGTAGAGCGTGGCAAGTACAATGGTCAATAGAAGAAAAAGATAGGATGGTAATTCGGATATATTAAATTTTCATCTTATGTTTCAAAACTTTTAAAAGTGGCGGCAACAATGACAAAAGAAAACAGAGGTGTCATTCTAATTTATTAGATATGAGGTTTGCATTAATTGACAACAATCGTATTGAAGCACAACCGAAGCAACAAGGAGTTTGTCCTAATTGCTCGCAACCTGTTATTGCCAAATGTGGCAAACAAAAAATTTGGCATTGGGCACATCGCAGCATTACTTCTTGTGACAGTTGGTGGGAACCAGAAACCGAATGGCATCGTAATTGGAAGAACAATTATCCAGTAGAATGTCAGGAAATATCATTGTTTGACGAACAAACAGGTGAGAAACATATTTCAGATATTCGGACAACTCATAATCTCACGATAGAATTTCAACATTCGGCGATAAAACCTGAAGAAAGGGTTTCCCGTGAGAAGTTTTATAAAAATATGATTTGGGTTGTTGACGGAACTCGTTTGCAAAGAGATTATACACGTTTTCGTAAAGGAACGGAAAAGAATTTTAGAAGGACACGTAAAAAAGGTTATTATTTCGTGGATTTTCCTAATGAAGTTTTTCCGAAGAGCTGGCTCAATAGCGAAGTTCCTGTAATTTTTGATTTTTGTGGTATATCAACAACAGAGCAAGACAAAATTAAAAATATACTGTGGTGTTTGTTACCTCAGAAAGATGTACCACGAACTATTGTCTTTGGGTTGGGAAAAAGAGATTTCGTTCAGATGACTAAGCATAGTCCGCTTAGATATAGAAATCAATAAAGCGAATAAAAATGCCGAACACACAACAATGGGTTTTATGCTATTGGGGCTTGACCAACTATCTTCAGCTAAAAGCAAATACAGTCTTCAGTTTTTCGTCCGGCGGGGTTTTCACAGCGCAAACTGTAAATTATTAATTGGTAGCCGTGAAACCCCGACGCCGAAGAGACTTCGCATAAAAAAAGCTAACGCTGTACCCTATTCGAAGTTCTTTTATACATTGGGGTTTCCGTAAGGTTATTTTAGAAATGAAGTTCATAAGCGGATAACCCGCTGAGACAAAAAATTCAGGAATGTCCGGTGAGGACACCGGCCAGGAAGGGGGGCAACCCATGGAACGACAATTAAGCCATGTCAAATAATCTCGTTTATTTGTAAATTTGTGCATGGGTGAAAAACTGACCGACTTAACTACCGCAAAGCTTTTACAAAAATTTGGTGCTGGTAATCATAAGCCGGGTTCGGGAAGTGCTTCAGCATTTCAAGGTATGTTATCTGCACAGATGCTCCGTACCGTTATTGATCTTACAAATGAACAGAAACGTAGAGAAATTTATTCTCAATATCTTCCTGAGTTACTAAGGATCAAAGATGAGATCGAATCACGTATATACATTAACTTGGAAAGATTGTTTCAAGAAGATTCTGAACAATTTGATAGGGTAATAAAATTCAGAGAGCAGCGTGACGGAGAACTAAATCCTCAAAAAAAAAGACTATTGACTATAGAGGCTCAGGAGGCTCTTAAATTCGCCACTGAAATACCCCTTAAAATTGCTGAATTATGCATAGAACTCGTTGATTTCGCAGCTTATGTATTTGACCATGGATTCAAATCTGCACGCGGAGATTCTGGCGTTGCCTTAAACAGCGCTATGTCAGGTATTGCGAGTTGCCTCTCTATTGTTGAGTTGAATCTAATCTCCCTTTCTTTTGATAAATGGACGGAAAAAATAAGACTGAGCAAAACAGGTATAAAATTACGCTACGATAAGTTGTCTTCATATGGAGTCGAAAGGCTTGCTGTTCTTGAAAAAGAATCAAATGAAAACATGGCATACCACCAAAGTGTAGCTGATTTCCGTAGTGGCAATCTTGCTGATTCAATCCTTTCAAATTCGGAGATCGAAAAAATCGTAAGTCGGCTACAGAACACATTATGGCTGCAGCGTGATAAGATATGGAAGAATGAAAACATTGAAAATCCGATGTATGTATTAAAACCAGATGTGCGTCTTAAAGAAAGTGATGGATTATATCTATATTCAATCAGATACACTTGGAATTTACGAACAAGATGGTGACCTGTTTGAGATTGCAGGTTTAATCGATAAAAGTCAAAAACTCGTCCGGATTTCTAATAACTTCCCCCATGAAACTCAAAATTTTACAGCAGCACATGAGCTTGGACATGCCATTTTGCACAAGCAAACTGTATTACACCGTGACAAACCACTAGATGGTTCTATGACCACTCCCAGAAGCCGGGAGGAAATGCAGGCGGACAAATTTGCAACCTATTTCTTAATGCCAGGAAAATTAGTAGAAGATATTTTTCGTCAACTTTTTGAAATGCCTAAGTTTGTCATAAATGAAAATACGGTACTTGCAATAAGAGTCGGGAGTGTCAGCGCATTAGAAAAATGCCAGAATATTCGAGGATTAGCTCGTTTGTTGGCTTCCACTGATTATTATGGCGGTAAGTCATTTAACACACTTGCAAAAATTTTCGGTGTTTCGACTGAAACTATGGCCATTCGCTTGGAGGAAATTGGGCTTCTCGAATTTTAGTCTATTGAATATTGATAGCGTCAGTTCTTAGCCAATGTTTTTATAGCCTCCAGAGGAATCAATTATAACGCAATTCAATTTGTGTACTAATACTTGAAATAATTTTAATCAATCTTAGAATAATATTGCTAGTAACTATATTATTAACAATAATAATTTCATCTAGAGAGTAAGTTGTTTTAGGAACTAATTTGAGAAATATTTTATTAATAATTCCTTTGTTATGAACAATAATATTTCTGATTGCAAAAGATTCATTAAGCTCGTTTAGGCTTATTTGATTTGAAAAAAAGTGGTTTCACCTTCAGTATATTCAAGATCTAATTCAAACGTTTTGGATAATTCTTGTATTCTTTCGTCAATCCTTTTGTAAGACAATTCATATATCTCTCTATCTATTATCGATTCTATAATTACATCTTTCTCTTTTAAAAGAAATTCGTAAAAAGGGATTGCCTTTTTTTCTGAGTTCAATTTTTGAGGGTGCTTTAGTAGCAAGAATTTGATGCTTCGGTTTAGAAAATCGTCAAAAATTGAACATGCATAAATTATTATGGATTTATTAATGGTATTAATATAATTAGACTTTCTTTCGTCAATATTTGGAAATTTTTCTTTTGCAATTGCGCTTCGAATTCGATCTAGGCTTGATAATATTTCATTCGGAAATAATTCTTGTCGCAAATTCTCACATTCTTCCAATACCTTAATATTGGATTTGTAATTTTCCTCAATTAAGCTATAGCCTAATGCAGTAGTATGCTGAAAATCCATAAGTTCCAATAGCTCGGTAATACAATCATTCGCCAATTGGCTCAAATTTTCGAATAGTAACATCTGAAGCTATTTTTATTTTGTATAAATTTCTAATCTCTGGAATCCGTGGATTTCTATGACAAAAACAAATCAATTTTAAGCTGATTTTTTCACATACTCCTGTTGTTTATTCACAACTGCTATTACCCTTGCTAACAATTTATTTTTTACTGCGTTTAATACACTCATTTTATTTTTTCCTTCTTCCACTTTTCGTTCATAATAGGCTTTTAAATCAGCATCCAACTTCACAGCCGTTAGCGATGCCATGTGAAGATTGCATTTAAGTTTTTTATTGGCCATGTAATGCACTTTTGTTCTTCCTCTTATACTGCTTCCAGAAGAATATTCAAAGGGCGCCACGCCGCAATAGCAAGCTAGTTTCCTGGTATCTTTTAATACTGTAAATCCATTGGTGTGTACTATTAAATTTACGGCAGTCACAAAGCCAATTCCTACAACCGATGTAATAAGTTTGTACAACAGTTTCAAGTTATCATCTTCATTAATAATATCAATGATTTTTGCTTCTATATTCTTTAAATCTTTATCAATTGCAGCCAGAGAACTCTTAATTGTTTTGGTTAAAAGTTTAGCCATTGCCAGGTTACCTACCTCTTCAAATTCTTTTATGGGTGTTGCTAATCGCTTCTTTGTTTCTACTAATCTTTCTCTTAAAGTTGCCAGATGCCTGATCTTCTCTAATGTAGCATTCACGGGCTTCCACAACCGTAACCGGTCAAGATTTTTTATAGCATATATAGCAATACGCTGTGAATCTACCTTATCATTTTTACCTCTGGCAAGTGCAGTAGCTTTTTTAATTTGCGCTGCATGTTCAATCCAGGTATCAATAGAATGGTTGGCAAGAAAGCGGGTTAATGTGAAGCAGTATAACCCGGTGGCTTCCATGCAAAATAATGTCTTATCGAACTCAGAAGTAAGCTCCTTAAACCATTGCGTCAGTTGCTCCATCCCTACGTCATCATTTGTAAATTGTCGGTGAGTAAATTGCTGATTAGTTACATGAGTGATGTCAACAGTTTTTTTAGAAACATCTACTCCGAAAACATGATCGTACTGTTTCATAATTTTTTAGTTTAAACAATCATAGATATAAGCTTCTTTGGAACCTTAATAATAGGCCTGGTTTGCCTGAATTTCTATACGAAGCATCTTATATCAAAGAAGAGCCTGTCTTGATCCAAGGATATACCATTACGTATCGTTCGTGTCATAGTTCACAGGCTCTTGCTGATTGTTGATTATTAACAATTTTAAATTATCAACAAAGAAAAAAAGAAGCAAAAAAAGAAAGTAGTAATAGTAATAATATTTTATAAAATATCAGAAAACAAATCTAAAGGTTCGTGGTACACGAAACCTTCAGCCTGCGTAGGTATCCAATGTTGGCAAGCGTCCGCTTGTACCCGAATCTAAAACAGCCATGAATACAAAATATAACAACCTGCGTATACAGCTAACTGTTAGTAAGCTTTAGTTCTATCGGTTATAGTTTATTATATGTCACAAGTGGGCGCTCAGTGAAAGGGCAAAATGTTGCATCTTTACAGCAACCGAAATGCTTTACGATGAACAGATCTATTGATACAATCATTTTCGACCTGGGTGGTGTTCTTATTGACTGGAATCCACGTTATGTGTACCGGAAAATTTTTAAAACAGAAGAAGAGACAGAATGGTTTTTGGAAAATGTAACCACTTCTGAGTGGAACGAAAACCAGGATGCAGGTTATCCTCTTCATAAAGCCACCGAAGAATTAGTTGCCAAACACCCTGAGTGGGAACCAGAGATCAAAGCATACTATGGCCGCTGGCTCGAAATGCTGGGCGATCAGATTCATGAAACAGTTGAGATACTTCAACAACTTAAGAAAACAGGAAAGTATAAGCTGTATGCACTTACCAACTGGAGCGCTGAAACTTTTCCGCATGCATTGGAGCGGTTTGAATTTTTTAAAATGTTTGAGGGTGTTGTAGTAAGCGGTGAAGAAAAGATGAGAAAACCTTCGGCAGCGTTTTATAAAATTATAATCGACCGTTATCATCTTGATCCTTCAAAAACAATTTTCATTGATGACAGCATGAGAAATGTAAAAGGAGCAGAAGCTGTTGGTATTACCGGGATACATTTTCACAACCCATCACAGTTAAAAGAAGCGTTGCAACGAATGGGCATTGAAATATTTTAAAGCAACTTTTTTGTCACTTTTATTTTGTGAGTGATAGTTTTTTTCCCCTGTTGGCGCCAGCATATCCTTCAACCAGCGGAGGGTTAGCGCAAGTGTCCGTTTGTACTTGAGTTAAAAAGAGCCATGAATAAAAAATATGAAAATCTGCGTATACAGCTAACTGTTAGTAAACGTTAGTTCTGTTCGGTTTATAGCTTATTATATGTCACAAACGGTTGCATGCGGCATGGAAGGGAAGATGCAGATACCGCGTTGTAGCAGAAGGTACTATCATTAAAATCAAATCATCTCTTCAATTTATCATAATATATGCGCCATAGAGGCGTTTATAGCAGTAGTAGTAATATTCCAATTATGAAAAATATTTTTAAAAGTATTGCTTTACTGGCTGCATTTTCTTCATGCGCCTCTACAAACCTGGTTCATATCAGCGTGTTGCAACCTGCCGCAGTAACGTTTCCGCAGTATATAAAAAATGTAGCGGTAATAAACAGAACAACCGTATCGAAAAAATCGCAAATATTCCATGTAGTTGATAAAGCGACCTCCATTGAAAGCCCACAACTTGATAAAGAAGGCGCCTGGGCTACCATTACAGGCTTGTCGGACGAGTTGAAGAAAAATAACAGGTTTGATGAGGTTGATTTAGTTACTAACGTAGATCTTACAACCGATGTGCCCGGAATGTTTCCGGCGCCGTTGCCCTGGGACAGCGTTGAAAAATACTGTGCTTTAAATAATGCCGATGCACTATTTGTTTTGGAGCTTTTTGATACCAAATCAAAGATTGATTATTCTGTAAATAAAACAACCATTAATTCTCCGCTGGGAAATATACCCTCAATCGAACAAAAGGCCAATATGCTTACGCTCGTAAGAGCAGGCTGGAGAATATATGACGTAAGGGGTAAACAAATTTTGGACAGGGACGCCATAGAGAGAAGCATTGCTTTTCACGGGAGTGGAATGAATCCTTTGCTGGCGGCCCAGGCTCTAATAGATCGTAAAGAAGCTGTAAAACAGGTGGGTAATATTGCAGGTCACGATTATGCTTTTAGTATTCTTCCAACGTGGACAAGGGTAACAAGAGATTATTTTGTGAGAGGCAATAACAATTTTAAAATCGCTACACGCAAAGCCCGCTCAGGTAACTGGGACGGAGCTGCTGATCTATGGAAGCAGGAAACAAATAATTCCACGAGAAAGGTGGCAGGACGTGCCTGTTATAACATGGCCATCATTTGCGAAATCAACGGAGATATAGATGGGGCGATTCATTGGGCGCAGCAATCATACGAAAATTATAATAATCATCTCGCTTTGAATTATATAAATCTATTAAAAAGCAGGAAGATTAACGACGCTATACTCGCCGATCAGCAAACGCAATAGGCTCACTTCAAAGGACTGAAATTATTTACAGAATCAGTACCACATAGAATTTCGCCAACCGGGAAGATGATATAAATGTGCCTTATAACTGGGCAAGACTTTTCAATTTTTTTAGAATTATAACCGCTGTAGTAATCTGCCGGGCAGTATGATGATGCCTTTGAGTAAACCAAAAACTCCATCCACCGCTATACCAAGTATTCTGAAAGGCAGCGAGAGAAGCCAAAAAACAGGATACAGTACCAAAGCCAAAATAGCCAGCGGCCAGCAAATTATAAAAAGGATGATCCACGCAATGAATGTAAACATAGGCTAAAGATAATTACTGTAAAAAAACCTTGTGGTTAAAATTACATGAATGGTATTCATTCCGGGTGCAGATAGGCTTTATAATAAGGGAAGAAAATTAGAAGTGCTGCAACAAGTCCAGCAATTCATCCCGAACCTTATCATAGTCGTTTCCCCTCTGTGACCACTGCACGGCATCTTCCATTGAAACTTCACTTAATGCTTTTGGTACTACCTTATTGATCAGGCTGATCACTTTATCTTTGCCCACTTTTTTTGCAGCCATCTGCATGATCAACGCATCCTGCTGTCCTCTCCTGATATTCTTTAAACGTATAGAAGGAATTAACCTGTTAAGTCCCCTGTCTTCTTCGGGGTAAAAGGGCATGTGGCCCGGGTAAAATATTATGCCGTCACCATTACCAAATTGCATACTATCGTTGATGAATGTAAGAGGGTTGGCAAACATGTCCTGATGCAAGTGTTTCTTAGGCCCCTGGCTATTGTGTTGCCAATGAGTTCCATTCCATATAAACCAGGTATTGATTCCATATTTATATAAGATCCAGCTGTTGACTCTGAAATCTACGGCAGTTGCTTCGAGTATTACGGAGCCATAACGGGGACGGTTTCCATTATAGAACCAATGGTCGCCTCCATTCTTCCTGATCGAAGGTAAAGCCGTGAGATCAACGCCATCATAACCTGCCCAGATATCAATAGCACCAGCGAGTTCTTTTTTATAAGCTGTAGTTGTGTAAACAGGCATATTTTTTCCAGTTCCTGAATTGCTTTTAATCCATCCTGATCTTTCTTTTATCCCCGCATACTTAGTGGAATCCGGTTCGTCGATAATGTACCAGAAGTAAGTGGTGTTCGGTGCATTTTTTTTGAACCAGTTTACCCAGAGATCTGACTGCTGCTGCACTTCACCTTTTGTATTGCCCATAACAGGTGAAGCATACATACCGACCGGAAATATTTTCTCGCCAACTCCTTCACCGGGGCCGTGATAACCATTAGCCGGGGTGTACGCGGTGCCGTCAAGCCAGGGTTTGTACTTATTCATACTATCCTGGTTAAACGAAGTCTGATTGATATTAAATCCGCCAACCACATCTATGCGATGCCTGTGTCCTTCAAATTTCAGTATCTTATCAACCTGTTGGTTTGATAAACCGGGAAAATACTTATAAATGTCTTCAGTAAACAGCCACACATTAGTAAGGTTTTCATCCGGTAAATATTCGGGGAGCAAGGTGACTTCCAAAGGAATTTCTTTAATAAGCTTGCCTTGTTGCCATAGCTGAACTTTCGTTTCATATACGCCGGCAGCAAAGTTTTTTTGATCGCGGGGTAAATGAACATCTACCCAGAATCCCTGGTTTTGATTGGCGCCAATATCAACAGGAAAACCTCCAAGCCCGGGAGTTGCATCAGTTGGTATAAGAGCATCCGGAATCCAGCCTGTCATTTTTTTCGGAGCAGCCGCAGAAGAACCGTAATACCAGTTTGGAGGCGTAGAATCTTTTACGTGTAAATAATATTCGGTAAAAATTTCGATCGTACCTGCCGGTCCGTACGTTAGTGTGTTTGCACCAATTACGTCCCCAGAAGATTTATTTATCAATGCACCCAGTGACAATTCAATTCCTTTTGCTGCACTGTCACCCGTTTCAGCAATTATCTGGAAGGCCAATACTTCATTATATAATCCTTTTAAATGAATTGTCTTTCCATCGCAGATATAATTTCCATTTTTATCGGGATGATGAAGATCATAACGAAAAACTTTTTCTCCATCACCTAATGCCCATACATTTTTTATTTGTCCAAAAGAAGTATAGTGCAATAATATCGTAAGCAGGAAAAGCAGTATAAAATATGAAGATCTAATTGCGAAGTATCTTATTTTATTTAACGTCATGAGATTTGCATCAGGATAAATATGAACGATGTCTTTGGCTAAATTAATTGAATTTAACTGAAGTTGTACCTGGATAGAGCGGCCTGGCAGAAATTCTGAAATCAAATTCGTAATGATATATAATTTAAGCAACAACAATTTTGGTAACTTACGATTATAATTATTGTACAGCATGAAATTTCTCCTCCTCCTTATTCTATTTTTTATAACAACAACTTCATTGTCTTTTGGTCAATACCAGGAGCTCTATCCCGGTAATACAGGTGTTTACAACGGAGTGAATACCAATGGTATGGCATTGCTTTCGCAAAACGAAGAAAAAGATGAGAATAGCGCTGATATCCGTGGAAATGCTTTTTGGGACGCGGATTGGAAAACAGCAATGCTATATACCGATAATTTTAAAATTCTTGTTCCCAAAGTCAAGCTTAACTTATACAAGGATCATGTTTACTACACTACTCCGGATAGCGTCGTGATGATAGCAGACGATGGACAAATAAAGGGAATCACTTTTTTTAAAACCCCGGACACAACAAACGTAATAGGAAATTTTGTTTATTTAAAAACCGAAGATGATAAAGATTATCATTACTACGAGGTGATGAATTCGGGCAAAGCTCAACTTGTAAAGAAATACCAGGTTACACTTTTTAAACCGCCATTTGATCCAATTAGCGGCACTACAGACTGGAACTATGTAACCAAGACCATTTACTACATTCATTTTAATGGTAAGCTTTCACTACTAAAAGCAAATAATAAAGAAGCAGTATTTTCCATCTTACATCCAAATGCTTCTTCCGTGGATTGGCTGGATAAAAATCACAACAAATTAAAATCTGCACCGGATATTTTAGATTTTCTTAAATATTATAATGGTGCGGAAAATAAATAATGCTTACCCAATGTAACTATGCAACGTTTTAAACATTATGCATGTCAAAGTTTGTTTAAAACATTTTTATGAAATATATCACCCTTTTTAGTTATCTCTTTTGTTTATTGTTGCTTGCTGTTAGTTGTAAAAAGAATAACAATAGCGCAGAGCCGCTAAAACTGGCGAGGTCAGGGTATGTTGTTACAGATTCCGCATCTATAAGTGGCTATTGGGAACTTAGAGTTTTATATGGTTGCCAAATGCCGAATTGTAATCCATATTTTTCTGCCGGTAATGGAAACACGTGGTACTTTAAAGATTCAACTTATAGGCACACTGTTGTATCGCAAGCTCCACAGTATACAAGTTCTGATAGCGCTGTTTATATTGTAGGCAGAGACACTTGTATGGCCACGGGTAGCTTAATGAATTTCTTCAAACCAAAGGACGATCCATATACGAGGATTTTTTTTGAAATTAAGAAAGATACACTTATACTATACTGGGGTGTTATTACGGCAGACGGGACTATTCAAAAGTATGTGAGATACTAAAAGTTCAGGGGAGTATCCACTCTTCAATTCGCAAGTATCTTCTTCTTCCCATAAATATAAAGATAGTAGCGCTGGAATAAGTTTAGTAGCCATTCAGGGTAGCGGTTATGTCTTAGCACTTACCCCATCAAAAGTGAAACCTGGTTCTGTTATCCGCTAAAAAAAATTAATAAATTTTTAAAAACAGGTGTATTAAATAATAAATTTTTTAGTTTCGCCCCCATTCCGGTTTTTATGGAGAAGTTCATACACCTTACGAAAAATTTATATAACAATGCTCCATTGAATTAAGAAGATTTATTGGTACGCTATTTTCATTCATTAAGATTTAAAGGAGCAAAATATAATTAACCATTTAATAAAAAATATTATGACAACAAAAATTGCATTTACGTTACCTGCCGAAGCAGTAGAAGGAGCTTCCGAAGTAATATTACTTGGAGATTTTAATAGCTGGAATCCTGGAGAAGCGCCTAAGCTGGAAAGGCAATCCGATGGTTCTTTTAAAGCCATTGCGCATTTAGAGGAAGGGCATACTTACCATTATCGCTTCTTATTAAATGATGGACGATGGGTAAACGATTATAACGCTCAGAGCTATGTTGGCATCCCCGGCTTGCACATTGACAATTGTGTAATAACTGTGCCGGTGTCTGAAGCTAAAGAAAATAAAATAGCCAAATCATCTAAAGGAAGTGCTACCGGTAAAAAAGCTGTAAAGACAGAAACCGGCTCAATAGCTAAACCAGCAAAATCAGCCACCACCAAAAAAGCAGCTCCTAAAACAAAAGTGCTCGGGACAGACACTGTAAAAGTTAAAAAGGCAAAAGATGCTGATAAGAAAGTTGAAAGCAAGCAGGCAGAAAAACCTGAAAAAGCAGCTAAAAAGGCAGGGCTTAAAGCAAAAAATAAAAGGCAAATACTTTCATAACCCGCTGATTTTTGGAGAGGGTTTTAAATAATCAGGGACTGTTGTACTTAGTTTGTTCCAAAGGAACTCTCCATAGGAGTTGGATGAACCTTCGGAGTAACCAGGTAAATCTCCGGAATACATTTACATGATTGCCCGAAATTATTATTATGAAAACAACCCGTGCTGATTGGAATTGAATTTTTGTTATAGATTTAATGTTTGTAAATCCTTGTTCACACTTGTCCACCGTGGTGGAAACTAGGAATACTCAAACGATTTAAAGATTATAACGATGTCTTTAAAGCTATTCGCTAAACAAACAGCAATCATAACCGGGGCAGGGCAGGGTATTGGTTTTGAAATAGCAAGACAGTTATGTGCCAATGGGGCATCTGTTATTCTGAATGATGTAGATGCGTTTTTGGCAAATGAAGCGGCGAGTAAAATCAATAAAAAAGGTGGGGTTTGTATTGCAATGCACGGGGATGCTTCCGATGTTGGTTTTATTCAAAGCATGGTTGATAAAGCTGTTGATCAGTTTGGCCAGCTAAACATTGTGATTGCGAATGCCGGCATTACTCTTTTTGCGGATTTTTTTGAATACTCATCCGATTCATTTGATAAGGTGATGAAGCTAAACCTTGGTGGCAGTTTTTTTCTTGCACAATCTGCAGCCAAACAGATGAAAGCACAGCAATCAGGAGGAAGAATTTTATTTATGTCTTCTGTTGTCGGCCACCAGGCTCATAAAAACCTAGCGGCATATGCCATTACCAAAGCTGGTTTGGAAATGCTGGCAAAAAATCTTGTTATTGAATTATCTCCTTATAATATTACGGTTAATGCAATTGCACCGGGTGCAACATTAACAGAACGAACAATGGATGATGAGGAGTATGAAAAAACATGGAGCCGCATTACGCCAATTGGCAAACCGGCAACAGTGTGTGATATAGCTAATGCGGCGTTGTTCCTGTTGTCACCTGCTTCGGGCCACATTACCGGGCAGAGCCTGGTGATTGATGGAGGATGGACATCTGTTAGTCCATCGCCATATTAATCGTCATATTCGCTCAAGTTTCTCACCCTATTCAGTTGGTGCAGGACTTGGCGCTCTTCTCCCTTACGGCGTTATTTTAGTCAGTGAAGGTATTCTCAGTTCGCTTATATGAGGAGAGGACGACGTATACGCGTACCCGATAGTTAAGTTCTCCTAGAAGGTACTGCGGCCAATCTAAAAAAGATTTGTTTATCTTAAATGCCCGGGCCTGGGAACTACAATAGAGCAATCAGAAGAACTTTACTTTATGGGGAAATGTATAACAGCAAAGGTTAAACGCAATTACCTGCCGGGTAAGTATTAATTATACTTCTTTCCACTTATCATTATATATTTTCCACGAACTTGCGTACAAGAAATTACCGGATGAAACAAATAATTTTATTTTGTGTATGCATGCCTGCCATTGTAATCACTGAGGCACAGGTTAACATCCAGGTGAATAATTGGCGCATTGCACTTGAACGAAAGGATGGCAAACAAGTAATATTTGAGCTTGAGCGAAAACAGGAGTATAATAAAACGGTTTTGTATGTTATCAATGCTGCAGAGAGGATACAAATAACTGATGTGAAAACAGCAGGGGACTCCATCTTCTTTGCCATGCCTTCTTTTGAATCTTCCTTTAAGGTAAGATTGCAGGCGGATGGCGATATAAGCGGAATGTATATAAAAGAAACTGCCGGCGCTACACAATACTGGCCGCTTTATGGATACGCAAATTTGAATCGTTTTAGCCCTGGCTCATCAGCTACAAGAAATAACATCTCAGGCAGGTGGGATGTTAGCATTACCCGTGCAAATGGTTCTATCCGTAAGGCCGTGGCAGTTTTTGAACAGAAAGGAAATAAACTTACAGCTACTTTCTTAACCCCTTCTGCTGATTACCGGTATCTCAATGGAATTGTAACCGGCGATTCATTGATACTATCAGCTTTTGATGGTGATAATGCCCGTTTGTTCGAGGCAAAAATTGCAAATGCAAATATGATATCGGGCGGTATTTTTTACAATGGTTATACAGGTAAGGAGACATGGATAGCAGAAAAGAATGATTCGGTTGCGTTGCCTGAAATAACTGAGCCAACAAAATTGCGTGAGGGAGAATTAAAACTGGATTTTACTTTCAAAGATTTGCAGGGCATACCTGTATCTATACACGACGAAAAGTATAAAAATAAAGTGGTGATTGTGCAGCTTATGGGAAGTTGGTGTGCCAACTGTCTTGACGAAACAAAGTTTCTTTCTGACTATTATAAAAGCAATAGCTCAAAAGGCATTGAGATAATTGCCCTGGCTTATGAATTAACTACTGATATTGAGAGATCAATAAAAAGTGTGGCTAAATTTCAAAAACTATTGGATGTACAATATCCCATACTCATTACTGGCGTTACAGCCAGCGATGAAAGAAAAACAGAAAAAACATTGCCACAACTTACAGACATCAGGTCTTTTCCAACAACTATTTTTATTGATAAAAAAGGAAACGTGAGGGAAGTACAAACAAACTTTTATGGACCCGGAAGCGGCGAATATTATTTGACAACTAAAAATAAATTTTATGAAACAGTTGATCGGTTGCTAAATGAATAGACATCGTTTATCTAACGCCAGTAGATAAATGATTACTTTTATTCTTTCAAATTTTTTTATTTAAACAATTAAACTATTACAACAATGAAAAGGATAATTTCAAAAGTGCTTGTTTTAGCATTGCTCGGAGTATTTATCACTTCACTAACGAACGCACAGGATGAGGACAAATCAAAGCGCCCGAGCCCGCCTGCAACAGCTACCGGCAGTGTGATGGGGGCCACTATTACCATTGATTACAGCAGTCCTGCCGTGAAAGGTAGAAAGATATGGGGCGGTCTGGTTCCCTATGATAAAGTATGGCGAACAGGTGCTAACGAGGCTACAATATTTGAAACTAATAAGGATATAAAGGTAGAAGGTAAAAATCTGCCTGCCGGAAAATATAGCTTATATACCATACCCGGACAAAAGGAATGGGTGATTATTTTTAATTCGAAAACCGGCCAATGGGGGGTAAAAAATGATGAGAGCACAACCGAAGAACCTGCCAGCGATATATTAAGGGTAACCGTTAAACCTGTGAAATCAGCTGCTTTTAACGAGCGAATGAAATTTGTAGTAGATAAAAATGGCTTTGCTCTTGAATGGGAAAACCTTAAAGTGCCGGTTTCAATAAAATAATTTTTTTAATTTTCTTTAATTGCCTGGTATTGTTATTTATAATTAACAGTACGGGCAATTTTATATGTTAGTAAAGAAAATAACCATCATAAAACAACTAGTCGTCGTCTTTTTTATTCTTATTAAACATATTAAACCTGAGGCCTGTTTCGGCAAGAAGCATGGATGTTCCTGATGATTTGGGAGATAAGATTATTTGTGCATCAGTAATATGAGGCTGCCCGTAATATTTTGCATGGCTTCCATATAAGTAAGAACCTTTAATAAGAGCGCATATCTTTTTTTCGCGACCAAAGGGTATTTCAACTTTCACTCCTCCTCCCATCCGTAACGCTAATGATGTATGATTGTCGGTATAATAATATTTTATTTTTTCTGTATTAGTGAGCCAGTCCCAGCCAACATCTCTTGAAACAGAAGCAGTAGTTATAAAAATATTGGTGCCGGCACTAATATTTACATCTACATCAAAAAAAGAATTTTCCGGAAAAAGGCTTACTTCAAAAATAGCTCCAGCCGTAACTATATGATTCCATGATGCAATAAGAAAAGTATTATACTCATTATCATAAAAACCAGTATAATATTTGTCTGCGCCGCTTACCTGCAGAATACCGATTTCTCCGCCAAAACAAAATGGAGGCTGATTTTTAAGCTGGTGAGTAAAATTAAATAACAGGCCGGTGGGTATTATGTTATAGTTACCTTTATAATCAGCGACAGGGAATGCTGCCTGGAAGGTGAGACTGCCCTTATTTACCTGTGCATTACTTGCGTTAATGGTGACAATTACAACAAAAAGTAAAAGAATTGAACGCATGATATTTTATAAATTAAATTTCAATTTTATCCTACCATAAAGCTAATCGCTGTTAATCCAATTTTCTAATTGAAATTTAATAACCGGGCGAAAAATTTTTGCAAATATTGCAGCAATTGAAATCATTCATCCTGCTTTAGTATAATTTAATTCTAACCACAGTTGTTGGAATAGACGGGATGACTACAAAGTTTTCTCAGAAGGATTCTTCAGGTAACGGTTTCAGATAGACGAAAATATTGTGACAATGTTGGAGTCTTGTAAGTCATTCCGCCAAATTTGAAGATGTTAAGACAATTTCCGGGGAATACAAAAAGAAAGAAGAGAATGAAGGAAACAGCCCAAGCTAGAAACTAAAACATTGATTTATGACAAAATGAATCTTATCTTTTTTCAGGCAAAATATTTCCACCGGTATTTATTTTGTCAATAAATTAAATAGTAATTCTCATTATTTGATTTCGATAAACCCAGCAGCCTTTTAATGGCAGCTATCTTTTGCCATAGCGATTTTAAAAATGTCATTTTCATAATGTGCTTTTCTATATGGACGATCGCCGGATGCAAATGTTTTAAAGGGTTGCATATTTCTTTCCCGTTTAACAGTCAGCAGAGCGTTTTTAGAAAAAATAATAAATACACTTAACCCTTAAAAAGTAAAACGTTTGGCAGTGCACCTGACACGGTTTTAGAGCGACCAAACTCATAGACTTTTTTTCACGACAAAATATTTTTGAAAAAAAATTTGCGAAACCGAAAAGTTGCACATATATTTGCAACCGATTAGTTTCACAATTAAAACAATCAGCAAAATGAGACGAGATATCTTTCAAGCCATAGCCGACCCGACAAGACGGGCAATAATAACACTTAATTGCATTACAGGCAATGACACCGAATGCCATTGCAGACAATTTCTACACTACCCGACAAGCTGTTTCTAAACATCTTACGCATACTGACAGAATGCGAATTGGTAAAACAGGAACAACAAGGAAGGGAAATTTACTACTCACTTGAAATTAAAAAAATGAAAGAAATAGATAAATGGTTAGAACAATTCAGAAAAATTTGGGAAGACCAGATTTAATCAACTTGACAAAGTATTATCAACAATGAAAAAACAAAAAAAATGAAAAATGATTTGCTATTTGATTTTACCGTTGACAAACCAGCAAAAACGGTATATCATAACCAGGGAATTTGATGCTGAACTTTCGCTGGTATGGGATGCATTTACTAAAGCAGAAATACTGGACCAATGGATTGCGCCTAAACCGTTGGTATCAAAAACAAAATACATGAATTTCGAAGTTGGCGGAAAAAGATTTTATGCGATGGTAAGCCCCGAAGGGCAAGAACGTTGGGCAATTCAGGAATATACTTCCATTACTCCAAAGACCAATTTTAAAATGTATAATGCTTTTGCAGACAAAGATGAAAACCCTGAATTGCCGGGTTCTGATTGGGATCATAATTTCAGCGAAGAAAACGGAACAACAAAAGTGAGCATTACTATTTACAATGAATCCCTTGAAAGGTTAGAGAGAATATTGGATGGCTTTACACAAGGAATGAAAATGTCATTAAGCAATCTGGAAAATCTGCTGACAACTTTATCGAAACAACGCTAAAAAAATGCTGTTAACATTACCAAAGTGCAGGAATGTTCGATGTTATCAATTCATGCGGGGACCTATGCTAACCTGACACCACTGAACTGAAACAAAATAAACTACAAACGATAAAAGACAAAACACAATGAGAAAATTAAAATTACAAATGCAAATGACCATTAACGGATATGTTGCACGACCAAATGGAGAAAAGTGACTGGATGACCTGGAATCCAGATGACGAACTTATAGCGTTTATGAGTTCTCTGCTTGATACCTCTGACACTCTTTTACTTGGCAGAAAAACGGCAGAAGGCTATTATTCCATATTGGGAGAATACAGCGGAGAAGAATCCTGCTCATCCATTTGCAAAAAAAATTGCTGATATTCCAAAAGTTGTTTTCACTAAAACACTTGACAAATCAACCTGGAACAACACTACTTTGGCAAAAGGAAATCTTGCAGAAGAAATTGCCGGCTTAAAAAAACAAAACGGTAAAGACATTCTTGTTTTTGGCGGTGCAGGTTTTGTTTCATCACTGATAAAAGAAGGACTCATTGACGAGTATCATCTTATTATAAATCCAACAGCAATGGGCAACGGTATGACTATTTTTAACTCTCTTGACAGAATACAAAAATTTACACCCATACAATCAAAGCTCTATCCAGGCGGCAAAACTGTTTTGAGCTACAAACCAAAAAATGATTGAAATGGGCTTCAAGAAGAATTTATTATGTCAATGAAAAACCTGGAAGAAGCTGTTGGCAACTTTATCCCAAAAATGATTGTCGCCTGCAAAGACTTTGAATAAAATTTTAAGAAGTAACCAATTTAAAAATCTAAAAAATAAAAATTATGGCACTTATCAATCCTCACATTAACTTCAACGGAAATGCCGAAGAAGCATTTACCTTTTACAAATCAGTATTTGGCGGAGAGTTTGCAAAGATTATTCGTTTCAAAGACATTGCAAGCCCTGAATTCCCGGTAGCAGAAAAAGAAGAAAATAAAATTATGCACATTGCTTTGCCAATTGGCAAAAACTATTTTAATGGCAAATGATGTTCCGGAAATTATGGGAAGAACAAATGAAAATGAAAACAGATGTAAAATTGTAGTAAGTGCAGAAAGTAAAGAAGAAGCAGACAAATTATTTAACGGGCTTTCAGCAGGAGGAAAAATAGAAGTGCCTATTGGCGATAGTCCCTGGGGTTCATATTTTGGATGTTTCAGAGACAAATACGGTATTGAATGGATGGTGGAATTTGACTCCAAAACTAATGGATAATTGTAATTGGCGGCTTTGTATTATCAATAAATTAAAATTTAAACAGCGTTATGAAAAATTTACTCAAAACATATAATCCTTTTAAATTAATACTTACTAATTGCAATTATGTTTATAGCGTCTTCATCAAGCGGGCAACAGATCAAGCCTTCCAACAGTGGTTATGCACCTGTTAATGGCATCAAAGTTTATTACGAAGTATATGGTGAGGGCAGGCCTTTAGTTTTACTGCATGGCGCTTTTTATACAATTGATATGAACTGGGGACAATTGATACCTGAGCTGTCAAAAACCAGGAAAGTAATTGCAATTGAAATGCAGGGACATGGGCATACACCGTTTTCAGATAGAGAATTATCGATTACTACTTTAGCAAGTGATGTAGAAAAAGTGATGGATTACCTGAAAATAGACAGTGCAGATGTTGCGGGATATAGTATGGGTGGCTCTGTGGCTTACCAGTTTGCTGTACAAAGCCCTAAACGGTTAAGAAAATTAGTGATCATTTCTTCTACTTATAAAACTAATGGTTGGCTACCCATAGTAAACGGTGCGTTTAAAGATTTTAAGCCTGAATTTTTTGATAACACACCGCTTAAAACCGCATACGATGCAGTGGCACCTGATAAAACAAAATGGAGAAAGTTTTTAGAGCAGATGTTTGCTTTCGCCAAGGTACCATTCAACGTTGGTGACTCCAATATTTCAAAAATTGCTGCGCCTGTACTGATCATATCCGGCGACAATGATGGAACTGGATAAAGTTGAGTTGATGAAAACGTATCAATTGTTGGGAGGTGGTGTTGCTGCTGATCTGCAGCCAATGCCAAAATCGCAATTGGCCATTGTTCCTTCACAAGGACATGTGAGCCTGATGATGCAGACAACAACGATTTTGAATTACTTAAATAGTTTTTTAAAATAACTTAATGGTTCTGCATATTGAATAGTAAAAGGCAAAGTAAGTAACCTGTAATTTTATATTTATATGAACGTAAAAGAACAAATCAAAGAGTATATTACCAGCCAGCCTGAACCAAAACGCAGCGACATGCAAGAGTTGCACCGCATCATTCTGCAAGTAATGCCAGCATGTAAATTATGGTTCCTGGATGGTAAAAACGATAAAGGTAAAACTGTTTCTAATCCTAATATAGGATATGGATCTTACACCATAAAATATGCTGATGGAACAACCAGAGAGTTTTATCAAATTGGTTTGAGTGCAAACAAAACCGGAATCTCTGTCTATATCCTTGGTATTGAAGATAAGACATACTTAGCCCAAACGTATGGAAAAAAACTAGGCAAGGCGAGTGTGACCGGGTATTGCATTAAGTTCAAAACTCTAAAAGATATAAACATTGATATACTTGAAGCGGCAATACGATATGGGGTTGAGATAACGGGCAAAAGTAACTGAAGAAAAGACTTGAGAATGATTTGGCGGACGAACTCTGGCTTAAAATTTACCCCTTGACCAGAAATTAGAAAACATAAACAGAAGTCCTGAAAAGTATGGTTGAAGTTTTTAAAACAAATGTTCAGAAAAAGGCTCAAAGCAAAATGCTGCTTTGTGTTTTGTCTGAAGCATTCCCATCGTTTAAAATTAATTTTGACCTTTCAGATTGTGATAAGGTGCTTAGAGTTGAAGGAGACAATATAGAAGCGTTAAGGATAATGGTACTTGTAAAGGAATACGGGTTCTATGTGTGAGGTATTAGATTAATTGCAAAACAACCCGGATGCTGACCTGCCTGCCGGTAGGCTGGAAACCGCACCGATAGCTATCAGGAAGAGTAAGCATAAAATTTAAAATATGAGAAAAATAATCGTCTTATCAATGATTACATTAGATGGAGTAATGCAAGCACCTGGTGGACCTAAGGAAGATACATCAGGCGGTTTCAAATATGGCGGTTGGACTGCACCGTATGGTGACGAAGTTTGTGGTAAGGTGGTGCAAAAAGAGCTGAAACAACCTGCAGATTATCTTTTGGGCAGAAAAACATTTGAGATTTGGGCCGACTACTGGCCTGAACATGCAGACTTTTGGCCGGGTATTAATGAAGGCACAAAATACGTGTTTGTCCAAAACCATGAAAAAAGATCCGATGGTTACCGGGTGGAAAAACTCAGTATTTCTCAAAAGTCTGGCAGATATCAAAAAGCTCAAAAATTCAAAAGGTGCTGACATTCAGGTTTGGGGCAGCAGTAAGCTTATTCAGCTGCTACTTAAGAATGATTTGTGGACGAACTCTGGCTCAAAATTTACCCCTTGACTCTTGGTAAAGGAAAAAAGTTGTTTGACAATGGCGCGATTCCGGCAGCATTTACATTAACAGAGAGTATTGTTACATCAACCGGAGTGATTATTGCCAATTACAAGCGAGCCGGAAAAGTCAAGACAGGTACTATTGGAGCTTAAGAGAAATAAAATAAGAGAAAAAGCTTTAGATACAAAAAAGCGGTGATATACATTACTTTGCTGGCACAAGTCACCTCTCCTTTTGCCACACATCACTATTAAAGTGGAAGCTAACCAGCGCAAAAATCAAACTTTTTGTTTTAGATTTATGGCTGATTTATAATCATACCTCTAAAGTTTCCGGTTATTTCAAAAGAATTCTTGAATGAGTTCGATGAATTATAAAACAAACCCGGACAGTCCAACCTCAGAAATCTTTTTAATACAACGCAATTGAATTCTTCATCAAAAAAATAAAAAGATCAATTTGAATTATGAAAAATAAAATCACATTCACTTTGCTGATTGCGGCATTGGTAATATTCGTTATCAGTTGCAATCAGTCACAACAAAAAACTGAAGCAACAAAAGCTGACACTACAACCGGAGGAATTGACCGCACCATTCTTCCTATTCATGAACCTGATTATCCGGCATCAACCGTTCTCGATGCACGTGATGCAACAGCGCCGCCACGCTTCGAGGTTAAGGCGCCCGCCAAAGCGCCCAATGTGGTTATCGTGTTGCTTGATGATATTGGCTTTGGTGCATCAAGCGCTTTCGGCGGGCCAATCAATATGCCCACGCTCGATACTTTAGCTGCTGATGGTTTGCGCTACAATCGATTTCACACTACAGCACTTTGTTCACCTACGCGTGTTGCGTTGCTTACAGGGCGCAATCATCATGTGAATAATGCAGGCGCCGTCATGGAACTTGCAACAGCATTTCCCGGCAATACCGGTGTGCGTCCATTGAGTGTAACTCCGCTTGCTGAAATATTGCGACAGAATGGTTACAGCACCGCTGCATTCGGCAAATATCATGAAACAGCGCCCTGGGAAGTTTCTGTGTCGGGTCCTTATGATCGCTGGCCAACGCATTCAGGCTTCGATAAATTCTATGGCTTCATTGGAGGAGAAACAAATCAATGGTCTCCTTCACTATATGATGGAACTACCAAGATAGAGCCCCATTTGACTCCCGGTTATCATTTTACTACTGACATGACGAATCAAACGATTAACTGGATCCAGGCGCAACAATCGCTCACTCCTGATAAGCCTTTCTTCGTGTACTATGCACCGGGCGCTTTGCATGCACCGCATCATGTTGCTAAAGAATGGAGCGACAAATACAAAGGCAAATTCGACGAAGGATGGGATAAGCTGAGGGAAGAAACATTTGCCCGCCAAAAGAAGATGGGAATAATTCCTGATAGTACATTGCTCACTCCCCGCCCTAAAGAAATTCCGGCCTGGGACAGCATGAGTGCCGATCAAAAAAGACTTGTTTGAAAAACAGATGGAAGTATATGCCGGCTTTGGAGAGCAAACCGATTATGAAGTGGGAAGATTGGTTCAGTCGTTGAAAGACATGCATGAGATGGACAACACGATCTTCATTTATATTGTGGGTGATAACGGTTCAAGCGCTGAAGGCGGCCCTGAAGGAAGTTACAATGAGATGATGGCACTGAACGGAATTGTTGGTAACGCTTCGCAGATGATGAATCATATTGATGATTGGGGAAGCCCGAACACTTTTCCTCACTACGCCATCGGGTGGGCGCATGCACTTGATTGCCCGTTCCAATGGACAAAGCAAGTTGCATCACACTTTGGCGGCACACGCAACGGAATGGTGATTCATTGGCCCGATGGCATTAAAGCTAAAGGAGAAATCCGCTCCCAGTTCAGTCACGTAGTAGACATTGCACCAACAGTATTGGAAGCAGCAGGTTTGCCTCAACCGAAAATGGTAAACGGCGTAGAACAATACCCGATGGATGGCGTCTCGATGATGTATACCTTTAACGATGCTAATGCAAAAGACCGCCACACTACACAGTACTTCGAGATGTTTGGCAACCGTGCAATTTATCATGACGGCTGGGTGGCATGCACGCGGCATTCCATTCCCTGGTTAATGGGAGTTCCGCTTCCACAGCTGAAAGATGATGTATGGGAATTGTACAACGTGGACTCAGATTTCAGCGAAGCAAATAATGTGGCAGCCAAATATCCTGACAAGCTGAAAGAACTGCAGGACCTGTTTATGAAAGAGGCTGAAAAAAATCATGTGCTTCCGATTGATGACCGCAGAGCTGAACGGTTTAATGCAGCTATAGCCGGAAGGCCTGACCTGATGGGTGATCGTACCTCGCTCACTGTTTATCCCGGGATGACCGGGCTGATGGAAAATGTTTTCATCAACAACAAGAATCGTTCTTACACCATGACGGCTGAAGTGGATTTGCCAAATGGTAAACACAAACGGAGTAATCATCGCACAGGCCGGTCGTTTTGGAGGATGGTCTCTTTATATGAAAGACGGCAAGGTGCATCACGATTACAATTTCTTCGGGCTTAATCACACCAATATTGCTTCGTCTAAAACCATTGCTGCCGGAAAGCATACCATCAGGTATGAGTTTGTATTTGATGGAGGAGGGCCTGGCGCCGGTGGGCAATGTATTTTGTATGTAGATGATCAGAAAGTGGCGGAAGGCCATATTCCAAAAACACAACCATTTATGTACTCCGGGGATGAAGGAGTTGATGTAGGTATGGATAATGAAACCAACGTGACCAATGATTACAAAGAAGGTAACAACGCATTTACCGGCACTATAAGCAAAATCACCATTGACGTAAAACCATTTACACTCAGTAAAAAGGACAGGGAAGAAATTGAAGAGGCAGATGATGAAGCAGCGGCTGCGGAAGATTGATTGACTCCTCCTTTGTAATGAGAACATTTTGCGGGTTTTTTGGTAAACATTACCTGCTAAAAGTATTTTATGCATCAATAATTTATAGAACTTCCTTTGAAACCCCCGCTCGGGCAGAACATTAATATGTCTTCCATCCGGTTTATATAACTATTAAGTATTAAACGCAATAATGCTTAAAAATTAGTTTACTCTAATATATAAGTATAAAAAATAACTGTTACGTGTTAAACGAAAATGATGATTACTATAACAAATATTCGCCTGCTATAACTCTTAATGTGAGACTAATTATATATGGTATTGGTTAAAAAGTAGCATGTAATAAGTTCTTCTAAGAGTGTAATATTTCAATCTAAGAGCATAATATTTCAATCTAAGAGTACAACAAGACAATCTAAGAGCATAATATTTCAATCTAAGAGTATAATATTTCAATCTAAGAGCATAACATTTCAATCTAAGAACACAACACCTCCATCTAAGAGCACAACATCTCCATCTAAGAGCATTAAAATGTCTATCTAAGAGCATAAAAAGTCCTGAAATGAGGAATTCTAGGCCAAATATTTATGATTTTCAAGCTCTTAAGCATTTCCCTGAAGCATAAACGCTTTTTGTAACATGATTAATAAAACTTTATTTACAATAATATTATATTTGATAAAGATCACTGCTTAATGCATTCAAAAGAAGAGGCGTATACGAAGATTGCTGAACTTGTTGAAAAGTTTACTACGTTGCCGGGGACCCAAAAAAGAATGGGAATAATTTATTTTTGAAGCGGAAGACCAAATAGTAAATAATGAGTTATGAAATGGATCACTCGTGAACGACCAAAAATTGACCGTATTGCTTGCCCTTGGCTTATAAAAAACTTTGTAGACAAAGAAGCTGAATTTATTTATGTACCCCCAGATATAGTACAACAAAAAGCTAAAGAATTAAACGCGATACCTTTTGATATACCAGGTGTTGAATTTTCGCATTATGAGGACAAGTGTACTTTTGATTATGTTATTAAAAAATATAAAATTACCGATAGGGCAGTTCATACGTTAGCAATTATAGTAAGAGGTGCCGATTACAGACCAGCACAACATAGCAAGCCAGGCATCAGGTTTGTGGGCTATATCAGCGGGTTTAGCTTACAATATAAAAGACGATCAGGAATTGCTTAAACAAGGCATGATGATCTACGATGCATTGTACGCATGGGCAGCACATTTGCAGAAAGAAAAGCATACACAAAATCCTGTTGACCATATTTTCATTGATGTATTTAATAAGTTTATTAAAAAGAAATCAGCACAAAAGAAATCGCCTGATTGGGTTAAAGAATTAAAAGAAATAATACAAGACCAGATTGATACCAACCTGAACCTTACAGAAATATCCAAAAGCCTCGATATCAATCCTTCTTATTTATCAAGGGAATTTTCCAAACATTTTAATAATCTTTCTTTTGGTGAATACATAAGAAAATTGCGGATTGAAAAAGCCGTTGAACTTATCAAATCAAATAAATACTCTCTTACCGAGATCGCCTATCTAACAGGCTTTTCTGACCAAAGCCATTTTACAAGAATCTTTAAACAACATACCGGGAACAATCCTTCGGCATTTAAAAAAGAAATCTTAAAAAAGTAAAGAATATACAAAAGGTTATTTCTGTTCTATTTCTTTGAGTTTGCTTCCGGCACCTTTGCTTGATATGTATTATACTTTCAAGCCATGAAAAAATCAATACTGCTTTTACTTTTATTTACCTGCAATTATACATTTGCATTTGAAAAAACTCAACAACATAAAACGTTTAAACCACCATTTCAGGGTAAAAGACATTTTTGTTCAACAGAAAGAAAACAGGTTTATGATGTTGAAATAAAGGGAAACAATGTTGTAATTTCTTACGAAAAAATTAAAATAAAAGGTGTCTTTAAAAATGGCTTGCTTTTTACTAACGACCCGGAAGAAATAGAATACAGGCATAATGCAGGTAAGTATAACTATGGAAAATATTATGTTATTGGAGCAGATTATTTTAGCATATTAAATTCAGAAAACGGAGAATATTTTTATCATCAGCTATGCAAAAATTAATTACCGGACATAATCAACCTGCATACAGTTTGCGGCAACTAATTTTCTATTTCCTGAAATTAGGCACGACTGGATTTGGCGGACCAGTTGCGTTAGTAGGTTATATGCACAAAGATCTGGTTGAAAATCGTAAGTGGATTTCAGAAGAAGAATATAAACAAGGGTTGGCTTTGGCACAATTAGCACCGGGACCTTTGGCAGCTCAATTGAGTATTTATTTAGGCTTTGTTCATTACCGTATTTTGGGAGCTACTTTAGCAGGAATTGTTTTTGTAATTCCTTCCTTTATCATGGTTGTGTTGCTGGGTATGGCTTATAAATTGTATGGCGGCCTTCCATGGATGCAATCTGTTTTTTATGGTGTGGGGGCGGCTGTTATCGGTATCATTGCAAATAGTTCTTACAAACTCACCACAAAGTCAATTGGCAAATTCAATATTCAATCTTTCAAACAAAACTGGTTGCTTTGGTTGTTTTTTATTACAGCAGCAGCCATTACTTTTTTTACTCAGCAAGAACAGGTTTTGTTATTTGTAGCAGCAGGTCTTTTGTATATGTTTGTAAAAGCACCACCAAAATGGATAAACAAATCCGCTGCAAATAGCATCGTTCTCTTACAAATCGGTTTTTGGAAGTATGAAGGTTCTACACTTACAAAAATTGCTATCTTTTTTACCAAAGCAGGCGCCTTTGTTTTTGGTAGTGGGTTGGCTATCGTTCCTTTTTTACATGCAGGTGTTGTAACAGAAAATCACTGGTTAACTGAACAGCAATTTGTAGATATCAAATCTAAGAGATCAATCAGGCGACTTAAGAGATTAATAAAAAGACTTAACAGATCAATAAGAAGACTTAAGAGGTCTATAAGGCGACTTAAGAGATCAACAAGACGACTTAAGAGATCAACAAGACGACTTAAGAGATCAACAAGACGACTTAAGCGATCCGTAAAGCGACTTAAGAGCATTAAACCCCCGCTTAAGAGCATTAGACCTCCACTTAAGACGATTGAACCTCTGCTTGTCAGCATTAAATTTTCACTTAAGAACTTCCCGTGAAAACTTCGCCCAGGGCAGAAGAGGTTAATGAAAAACATCCACATCGGCGGGGGAACAACAATATTTGGCTTGGCCTTAATATTTTTATTATAAAATAAAAGGCGTTACCATTTTAATTTGCGGTGAAAAAGGAATTTACTGGATTGTTCCAGGAATTATTCTGTCCTTTATAAAAGCTGTTATTGATGCGTGGGTCTTGTTGGTAGAAATTAATCGCTGATCTTTCTATTTTGGTTTATAAAAATAAATGCCTTAACTTTTTCAGAATTTTAATATGGCTACACGAAACTAAAGTGTAGGCGTCTAATTCTACGAAGTAACACCTGCAATAGCCAAAACCACGAATATTTTAAATAAAACTTATTATTTGTACAAGGCATATACATTAAAAAGGTTCTTCCTTTTCAGCCTGTTAATTGTTTTTATTACCAGGTTTTTTGCAGGATGTACTGTCTCACCAAAAGATCATCCGGCGCAAATGGATGCGATATTTAAAATTGTAGAAGCTCTGCCCGAGGGTAGCGAAAAAGGAACGCACGCCCTGGATTCAGCCTTTTATCTTATTAAAGATCCAGGTGTTTTTGATAGGATTCGATTTTATACTTCTAAAGCAACTTTTTACAGTGGGGCAAAAGATTACAAAAAGGCCATTAATTATATGGACAGCAGTATTGCCTTAACCGAAAAGCGAATTGACAACCCCAAATATGCATTAGCTTATGCCGCAAGCCTTGCCGAAAAAGGCGACCTGTACCTGCTCTTAAAAAAATATGATGAAAGTTTTCTCTATTATACGAAGGCACGCGAAATAATTAGTACAAAGGCTCCCGATAGTTGCCAATCCCCCGGTTTTGCGTTTCGCCTTGGCAATATTTTCTATGCCCAGGAAAAATACCGTTCCGCCGCCGCCTATTATAAAAGCGCCAACCAGGAAGACACCTGTTTTGCAGATGATTTTTTAAGATTTGTTTACCACCAGCTTTATCTTGATAATATCGGTATGTGCTATAGTAAAGTAAATATGTTGGACAGTGCCGTGTATTTTTATGATTCAACGCTTAAATATATTAAGGAAAACGAGAACAGGTTTCCTCTGAGACATGATTATATTAGAATTGCAAAAGCCATTGTAGAAGGTAACCAGGCCGGAGTTTATGCGGCACATAATAATTTTGCAGCGGCTGAGCCTTTATATCTTCAATCAATTGCCGTTATCAATATATACGATAATGATTTTGTCCAAAACCTACGACTGGAACTGGTATCGCTTTATGTATCAAACCATCTCTACCCGGCAGCAGAAAAAATATTAACAGCAGTTGATAGTTCTCTTCATGGCGTTCCATCCGAAAAGATATTGCTGAAATATTATGGCACCCGGATAAGCTATTACGATACACTGGGCGATAAAACCAGCGCGGGGAACTACATGAGGAAGTATATCCGCCTTAAAGATTCAATCCAGTTGCGCAATGAGCAGTTTGCTTCTGTTGATGCACAAAGCAACATGGAATCCATGTATCAAAAAGCTATCAACGAAAATCTTGAAAAAGATAACCGGTTGAAAACAGCCTATCTTTCCCTCACCATCACGTTTTCAATACTCGCTGTGGTAGTTTTTGCATTAATATGGTTTGGAAACAGGCGGGCTGCGCGGCTTGGCCGGGAACTGGCTTTAAAAGATGAACGGGAACGCATCTCAAAAGAGCTGCATGATGATTTGGGCAGCGGACTTACTTCATTGCAGATTATGGTGAGGCGTGTTATGAATCAACAGCCCGGAAACGCACAGGATGAAACCCTGCAGAGCATAGCTTCTGTATCGGAGGAACTAACAGACCAGATGAGCGAGGTGGTTTGGGTGCTGAATAATGCGAATGATACCATAAACGGGTTGCTGGCGCATTTGCGGGTTTACATGGCTGATTATCTTGAGAAAACAGGATTGGATATACGCCTTGAGTTTAACTACACCTGTAAAGAAAACTATACCATCAGCAATATCCTGCGAAGAAACCTTCTGCTGATTATAAAAGAAGTCTTTAATAATGTAATTAAACATGCACATGCCAGTAGGTTTTTGCTTTCTGTTTCCTGCGAAGGAAAAAAACTGCACATCATAATGCAGGATGATGGCCGCGGGCTTCCGGATAATATTGTATCAAAAGGGAATGGGAATGGCCTTAAAAATATACAAGCTAGAATTAATAGCATGCATGGCAAAGTTTCCTTTAATAACTCCAATGGCCTTCAGGTTATAATAGATGTGCCTGTTTAATACATATTATCTTATCACCAGGAATCTATGGTACACAAAAGTGTAGTTTTCGGTGGCCTTAATGGTTGTAAATTTGATCCGGCAAATGCGCAGTGATAAGCTTCTGAATTGTTTTTTTACTTTTTGAACAATAATGTCAATGAATAAGTCAATTACCAAAGAAGCATTCATCACTGTTTGTATAGTTGAAGATCAAAAAATTTTCAGGCAGGCAATAGAAGATATATTGAATGCTTCCGATAATATTAGCTGCATCGGGTCATTTGGTGATGCAGAAAGTTTTATTGAAAAATTTGACAGCCTGCAACCGGATATTACTTTAATGGATATTGATCTTCCCGGCATATCGGGCATTGAGGCTATTTTCTCCATTAAATCAAGCAATCCTTCGGCCAGGTTTCTGGTGCTTACCGTTTTTAAAGACGACGAGAAAGTTTTTAAAGCGCTGAAAGCAGGCGCAGGGGGTTATCTTTTAAAAAAATCTTCTTTCGACCAACTGTTGGAAAAGATAACAGAACTGTACCATAACGGTGCGCCAATGTCGCCGGAAATAGGCCGTAAGGTGCTTGATTATTTTCAGCATGCTTATGAAAAGCTGCATTTGAGTGAGCTTACCGAAAAAGAAAGAAAAGTATTATCATTTATTGTTGAAGGTTTTCTTTACAAAGAAATTGCAGATAAGCTTAATGTAACAATTGATGCTATTAAAAAGCATGCACACAATATCTACGAAAAACTACATGTCCGTAACCGCAGCGAAGTAGTAAGAAAATATATGGAAGGATAGGCGGTTATTTTCCTGATTTGGAAAGCTATAATGTAGAACAGCAGCTGCATCTTCAAACCTTACCCCGGAATAGTAGCAGATCTCAAAAGAGATATAGCAGGAAAAGAAATCTGCGAATGCAACCACAAGAGAAATGACTACAAATTTTGCCAATTCTTACAAACGAAAGGTATATATGATGGACATTGACTCATTTTCCGGCAGGATTAAAAAGAATAATCCTCCAGGGGAAGATCTTCTTTCAACGCTGATAGAAAAAATTGATTTCGCCATAGATAAACAATTTCTTTTTTTAATGAGACGTTATAATGGTGTATCAGGCTGTATGAACGAAGGGAAATATTTTATTATCTGGTCAATTGAAGACATTTTAAAAATAAATCCATATTATGACTTTATTGAACAATGCAAAAACCTTTTCTTTTTTGGAAGTGATGGCTCAGGCATTGTTTATGCTTTTAATAAAACAAACAGGTTAATTGTCAGTATGAGATATTCGGGAATCGGCGCAGAAGATCCCAAAATAATAGCATCCTCATTTGACAAATTCCTGGAGTATGTATTCCATCCCTGGCCTTGTGTCTATTCCGATGCTGAAAGCTAAGCAGGATACGGCCGGCCAAATAGATGAGATGCCGTTGTTAACCTTTATTCTAAAATCTTCCAGTTGGTTTTTTCAAAGTGACAGTTTTACTACTGTCGCTTTTTTTATTTATCCCCGGGTATGCGTCTACTCCTGTATAATGATAATTTTACATAAAAATGAAAAATGCCGTATTTTTAAACACGGTTTGAACGGACTTATTTCTGTCCGCATCTTTTATTATAATTGCAATCCCTCTGTACACAAGTTTTTATTATTGATTTTATTATTAGTTGACAAAAACTTGTGCATTTTGTCATAGTAAATACAACCATTCTATTTGTTTGAATGTTGTCATCTATAAAATTTATTTATTAAAATATATTAGTGAAAAAACTGACGGGAAGAAATTCATAATTTTATAAGGTTTTGCAGAAATCGTTTTAGCAGTGAATAAAATCTTATCCTTCTATATAACATGTAAAAAGAGTATTAATCAAGAAAATAAAATTCTATGCAACAACAATTACTTTTTCTAAGGCGCTTCCTTTTCATCTTTTTCTGTAGTTTACTTGTTAACCAGGCAATAGCTCAAAAAGATTCATTAATACTTAAAAACGGAGATGTTATTGTGGGAGAATTGAAATCGCTTGATAAAGGAGTATTAACCATGGGGACAGATTATTCTAAGAGCGATTTTACTATAGAATGGAACAAAATAAATAAAATATATTCCAAAAGCCGTTTCCTGATTACTTTAACGGATGGACGAAGAATGAATGGCTCTTTCCAATCTTCAGGCGAAGGAAATGAAATTACTATTGAGACAACAGATAGCGCAAAAGTTGACACAAAACTGGAGGATGTTGTTTACCTCAAAGGATTAGAATCAGATTTCTGGAGCAGGCTCTCTGCGAGCATTGACCTGGGCCTGAGTTTTACGAAGGCAAATAATCTTAGGCAATACAATGTAAGAAGCAATTTCAATTACCTTGCCGATAAGTGGCTATTTAGTTTTTACTACAACGACACCCGCTCAACGCAGGATAGTGTAGCGCAAACTAAAAGAACAGACTGGGGGCCTTCTTTTAAATATTTTTTACAAAAAGACTGGTTTTTAAATGCCACGTTAACTTTCCTTTCGAATACGGAGCAGGCGCTTAAATTAAGAACAACAGGAAAATTGGGTGCAGGAAAGTATCTTCTTCATACCAATAAAGCTTACTTTAATTTGGGAGGAGGACTTTCCATTAATAATGAAACATTTACCAACGAAACTCCCAGCCGCAGCAGCCTTGAAGGTTATGTAGGCCTGGAACTGAATCTTTTTGATATTAAAGACCTTAGCCTTTTAACGAATTTGTATGTTTATCCCAGCTTTACAGAATCTGGCAGATGGCGTTACGATTTTAATATAGACGCCAAATACGATTTACCTCATGACTTCTATATAAGAGCGGGAGCCACCGTCAATTTTGATAACCGGCCCGCTATTCCGGGTAGTGAGTATGACTATGTTACCCAATTTTCAATAGGGTGGGAGTTTAATAAATGATTCTGACCCCTGCGGGAGAATTACATCTTATAATATAAATACAACAGGGCTATAACAAGCTCCGCCGTTGCCAGAGGGGTTGTTAATCCTAATCTTCAAACTGTGTTTTTGCTTTTGAATAATCCAGTTCTAGATTATCGCCGATTGCATATTGAATACCGCCCAGTAAATGTTTTAAATAATCAGGTTCAGTATAAGATTCTTTTGTATGGCCAAACTCAGTATAAAATGCACGTCCGCCATCATACTCATGATACCATGCCATTGGATGATAACCCATGCGCTTGCCACCGTGTAACTGCTTTCATCAATAGTTATTAATACATGCACATTGGCAGAATCAAAATTTTTATAGCTATAAAATTCATCGGTGCGCTTCCATTGTTTGGGAAGATGTTTGGTTGAAATATTGGTTTGATCAACCACATTTAAAACACCGGCCTGCACATTGGGAAATTTATCATGAATGCCCGGATGATCGTAAAAATAACCGCCAACTAATCTTCCATACCAGCCCCAGTCGTATTCTGTATCTGCGGCTGAATGCACACCTACATAACCTCCACCTGCCTGTATGTAACGTTCAAAAGCTACTTCCTGCCTGTTATTCAGCACATCGCCCGTTGTACATAAAAAAATTACTGCGGAATAATTTTTCAAGTTGCTGTCGTTAAACATATCAGGGTTGGTAGTTGTATCCACATCAAACTCGTTTTCCTGCCCCCAGTTTCTGAATGGCTGCAATACCATCGGGAATTGATTCATGATGAAACCCTTTTGTGAAGCTAAATACAAGCACTCTTGGTTTCCCACTTATTTTATTGCTGCGCGAAAAACAGAAACACACAATAAAAAGAGCGGCGGCTAATACAAAGATTTTTTTCATTTGGCTAATTGATATTTTTTTGTTGATTGATGGAGGTAATTTAAACCCAGAGCTAAATATTTTAATTAAGGTATATAAATTTTTATTACGTTTAAACTTAAACTGTTATTTGCCTCTTTTTATTAATAATTTTTTTTACCACTGGTTGCATGTAATTAAATATAAATAATATTGCCAGGCCTATAATCAATTTTCTGTAAAAAAATATAAACTCCGTGTTCCCCTGAAAAAATCTCGCACGTGTTTTGCTGTTTATTTTTTTTACCCTCTCCAACCCCAACGACAAAACTATAGACTGCTTGCTGTTGTTAAACTGAAATGAGTTATAGACAAACGTGTATTTAAGTAACCGTAGATATAAATGCACAGTCGAACTTTTTTTAACGATAAAGTAAATGAGACAGGAATAAAACCGTAATACTGAAAACGAAATAATAATAATTTTTCTAAACCCTCAAAAAAACTGCTTTTATGCTAATCCCTATTCTACAGTGGTACCCAAATCCTCCATAGAACAAAAATCTTTACAAAAATCTTTTTTGCTAACAAAAGACTCACCTTATCAATGTACGCTATGCAATTATTCAAGTACCAAAATCTTTAAATTATGAAAAAAGTTCTTTTATTATTTTCACTCGTCTTACTTCTAACGGCATGCCGAAAATCGCCCAATTTCGATCAGTTGTCGTTAAATTTTATTGTGTCAACAAGCCTGGATAAAACAGCAGATTTTAGCTCGTACAAAACTTTTTACATTGCAGATACTGTGAAGTATATAGGCGGTGTTGGTGCAGACAGTAATTTGGTTGGCTCCGATGCGGATCAACTGGTAAATCCCATTAAAGACAGCCTTACCAGTCGCGGGTACACCTTTACAAGCCGCGATAACATGCCAGACCTTGGGCTTACCCTTACCGCGATAAAAGATATTAATGTTGTTATTAATTATTATCCCGGCTGGTGGGATCCATGGTGGGGAGGATGCTATTGGTACTATTGGTGCTATCCCTATTATTATCCGTGGCCTACTGTATATAGTTATACCACAGGTACACTAATACTGAATATGTATGATCTGAAAAATGCCTCTAAAAACCAGCAGTTAACAGGTATCTGGAATGTTACGGGTTTGGGAGCGCTTAGCGCAAGCTCTACGCCCAACATACAACTCGGCATTGATGCCATTAACCAGGGTTTCGCTCAATCGCCTTACGTGAAAACCCACTAATGTATTTCTTAATTCAATCATACTTAAAATAAAAGTTTATTGTTATGAAAAAGCTTATAATGATACTGATTGTTTTTATAGCTCTGGAAAATACCGGCTATACACAGTCGTACTTCTCCCACGAAAAAAATAAATTTCTGATAGGTTATGAAGTTGCTATTCCCGCCGGTGATCTTCTTTCCAAAACAACCTGGCGCGGAGGCAGAGTAGAATATCGCAATATGATTAAGCCAAACTTATCTCTTGGTATAGGCCTTAGCTGGAATTCATTTGATGAGTATGTGCCACGCACCACTTATCAAAAGCCAGATGGCACAGGCGCAGTTACAACTGACCTGGTAAAATATGTATATACTGTTCCGATTACGGCCAGCATTCATTATTATTTTAACCCAACGAAAAAATTATTCCCCTATGCAGGATTGGGATTGGGTACACAATATGCGGATCAACTGCTTTACTATAATATATTCCAAAGTGAGGAGATTAACTGGGGCTTTGTAGCGAGACCGGAATTAGGTTTGATCTATTCATTTACGGACCAGACAGGAATGTTTTTAAGTGGCGCCTATAATTATTCAACCAATAAGAACGATGCTTTTAATCTTGATCACCTGGCGCATTTTGCCATAACAATTGGGTTTATGTTTGGTGCAAGATAATTATAAAATTTACCCGGAGAAATGAGATTTACCAGGCTCCTGTTTGTTATAAATGCAACGGCTAAGAGTGTTTTAATCCGGGGAGCCTGTTCTTATTTTCACTGTTAAAAAAAGCCGCTTTGCAGGCATGCATAGCGGCTTTGGTATGTAAAGGATGGTTTCGGTATCTCTTTATACTCACGTCATTGCGAGAAGTTTTCGTGCAGAGACTTTGTATTTAAAAATATTTTACCGAAAACTTCGAAGCAATCTCCGATAGCAAGTTTGCTAATAAGATTGCTTCGTCGCCGCAAGATTATTATATTGAATCTCCATCCGGGCTCCTCTCCAAAGGAGTCCTATGGACGCAAGGATGTGATGTATATAAACAAAAAAAAGCCGGCTTTTACACCAGCTTTCAATTTAAAAAACTTCTATAGCAATAACGTAACAAACGCTTGTTACGTTCCAAAAATAAATTTAAGACCTATTCCAAAGTTGGATAAAAAGTTAGTATTTAAATTGCCATTCATCTCAAAAGAATGCCCCTTTCCATTAGCTTCAACCTGTGGGTTTCCCTGCAGAGTAGTCGATGTAAAATGAGAATAGGAAATTGATACTAAATTGGGCATCAGCAATTCAATGTGCATTTTTTTACCCATGGCATATGCTACTCCGGGAACAAAAGAAATAACACCCCCATTAGATTTGGATTTTGTATCAGACGAAACAGACGAATTTTTCTGTTCAATATTTTCATGAGTATATAATCCATCAGCCTCGCCAAAAAAATAAAAATTTTTCAACAGCTTTTTATATTTTCTGTAAAAAACACCTGCGCTGTATATATTGTATTTAACAAAATCGCTATCCGTAACAGGATAGGGGGAATATCTGGTGTAATTGTAGGATGCAATAACACCTATCACCGTATTGTCTTTTATAATTTTGCCAATTTGAATAGTTACCTCTGCCTGTTCATTTTTGTAGTTAGTGTAAGAGGGATCAGCATATTCAAGTTTGGAATCATTATAATTAAAACTTCCGCCCAGGAAGATACCTCCTTTATTAATTTGTGCATTTGCTGTAACAACGGTAAATAAAATTGCGATAGTAGTAAAAATTTTTGCTCTCATGTTATTTGGGTTTTAGCATACAAATAGAATTATAATAAAATTAAAATAATAGTATTTGTTGTTGTTTAACAGCACATTATCATAACTCAATAATAAATTAAAATATTAATGCAGCATTTTAAAATAAATAAGGTCTTAGGTAATTTTGCCGAATATAAAAAGCCGGCTTTTACACCAGCTTTCAATTTTCAATCCCAGGCCGCGTCTCTCTTCCGGGCTTTGAAGCTTAACAGGGCACGGCCTGCGATCCGTTCAGCGAGATTTTATAATACAGGAAAAACAAGGAGTATATTTGATGAACGATTTGTGAATCTGCACAGCCATGTCCCGCAAGGCCAAAGGCCAGAGCGGGAAACACGGCAGGAGAGTGAAGTCTCAAGAAATAAATTAACTGACAATAAATGACAGATAATACCGACGAACAACATTTAGAAACACAGACAAATACATCGGAAAGTACTTCTGACGAAATTATTTCTACAAAAGAAAAGGAGACTATTAATTCAAGTCAAGAAACTGGAAATATGGAAGTACATCATCATGCACATCACGAAGAAAAGAAAGGCTGGAAGTCGTATGCCTGGGAATTTCTGATGCTCTTTTTTGCTGTCTTCTGTGGTTTTTTAGCACAAAACTTTTTAGAACATCGGCTTGAAAAAGAAAAAGGGAACCAATATGTCAGGTCTATGATAGAAGATATTATAGCTGACTCAACAAAAATTAATTCTACTCTTGAATTCACTACAAAACAACAACTAGGTTTAGATAGTTTGTCGGTCTTATTTGATAACCCACCTTACAATGACAATACTATTAAAAGAATGTATATTTTGATGGCAAAGTATACCATGAATGACGCGAACGTAGCATTAACCAAAAGAACAATTTCTCAATTAAAAAATTCAGGAGGGATGAGATTAATATCCAATAAAATATCTGCCGATGAAATTATTAAATATACTGAAGGTGCAGAAGACATTGAATCGCAAGGGGATTTTTTTAAAAACATTGCGCTAAATGAAATTATAAAACTAAATAACCAAATATTCTATTTAAAATATATTAAAGGCGTTACAAGAAGGAATTTAGATAGTCTCATGATGAAAGCGCCTGTTAGATTAGCAAAGAATAATGAAAACTTGTTAATGGAATACGGGAACCAGTTATTCTTTACCTCCGGGGTGTTAATAAATTATAATAATAAGTTGACCAGCTTTAAAGCCGGAATTCCCCATACGATAGAAATTTTAAAAAAAGAAAATGACACAGAATAAAGAAGCACGAACGCACAACCAGTAGGTTTGGCAATAGGCTAGTTAAAGTGTAAGATTTGACTTTATGCCGTTGCGAGTGTTTAATCCCAGGCCGTGTTTCTCTTCTGAGCTTTGAAGCTTGGCAGGACACGGCCGGCGATCCGATGTTAGTGATAGTCATGGCTACAAAACCATCAGCACAAAACACCCAACATCGGCGACCTCCTTATTGTTGCGGAAAATTTTTTAATTTGGAAGCGGGAGACCAGCAAAGGCAAAAAAAATTATCTTCACCTTATAATTTAACCACTAGACAAAAATCAAACGATATGGAAAACGATAAACCCAACCTGACAAAAACTTTATTTCATTGCAATGGCTGCTTTCTGGTTTGTATTCGGCATGATAACAACTTTCTATCCGGCACTTATGAATATGTTTCAAACCGAAACCGGAATCAGTGCAGTAACAATTTATTCTAACCACATATGGCGACATGATGGTTTTGATATCATCGCAATTAGTGTGTTGCTTTTTGCACTTTCCCGTGAAACAGTAAGCCGTAACATATTAAGGGCAACAGCAGTTGTGGCACTGCTGGTGACAATTGCGATTATATCTTCAATTCTTACAACTCCATATTGGAATATGTTATTCCTTGTTCCCGGAGTGAGTTGTTTCGCATTTGCTGTATGGGGCTTTATGCTTGCTGCAAAAACCAATTAAGTTCCATCCGGGTCTTTTACAAAGGAACTCGGCATGCATATATAGAAAACGAAAATTATATTTAATTTATCGCCAACATGGCAACACCAAGTTAAAGTGTAAGATTTGACTTTACTTCCTTTCCGTCACTATCATAAAAAACATATTGCTTCTCCAGGCCATTTTTTACCTGCACTCTATATAGTTTTTGATCTTTACTGTTTTCCAGGTAAGCGCTTGATAATACTTTCCAGTCAGAAAACCGGCTCTTTTTTAATGATGTTTGCACTTCTTGCGGAAACTCCGATAAGCTAAGGTCCTTTTCGGTATAGCTCCAGCTTCCGTCTATTGAATAATGGGCTGTGTAGTGGTGATCATTCAATGTAAACTTTGCTTTGTACGCTGTAACATCATTAGACCAATCTACATCGGTAGCTTTTGGATATTTCTCGCTGAAACTCGTCTTTGATATATCAGGAATATTAACCACCTGTGCATGTGCAGTATTAGAAATAAAGAAAACGGATGCAAAAAAGAAGAGTAATGTTATTGATTTCATTTTAAAAATAATTTAGAACTTTCCGAAACAATTTCGTTTCAGGACCTGTAACTAACAAAAACAAGTCCACATTTAGTGCATGATTTTATTTTAATATAAATTAACATAAATACTGTGAATCATTTTCTGCGACTAATTCATATTGGGAAATAAAATTTTTCTCCATTAACATCAATCAGCAAATCAGCGTCGCTCCTCCAGCGTGGTTGTATAAATTGTGTTTGTTCCCATTGCTTTAACTCGTTCAATAATTCCTTAACGATAGCAGGGTTGCGGGCGGATAAGTCATGCAATTCTTCCCGGTCAGTTCCAAGGTTGAAGAGAAAAGTTTTTTTACTTTTCTCATTAATATACAGTTTCCAGTTTCCTTTACGAATGGCTTGTGAATAACCATTTCTCCAATAAAAGATATTGTGTGGTAAACTATCGGGTTTGCCCTGCAGGTAAGGCAAAAGATTAACGCCATCGTAAATGCGACCTTGCGGCAAAGCAGCCTGCGATGCTGCAGCAATAGTGGTAAATATATCGAGTGAGCTAATGGGTGCATCATATACTGTATTTGAATGTATAGCGCCTGGATATTTTATGAAAAAAGGAACCAATAATCCTCCATCGAAATGGGTGCATTTGCCACCACGCAAAGGAGCATTATCAGTAGCTCTTGTGTAAGTAGCGCCGCCATTGTCACTTAAAAAAATAACCAATGTATTTTTATCAAGGCCCTCATTCTGCAATTTTTGCATCACCTGTCCAACTGCGTAATCAAGCGCTTCAATCATTCCATAATAAACACGCTTAACCGTGTCAGTAACGCCCTTTATGCGGTTAAAATATTCTTTAGGAACCTGGAAAGGATCGTGTGGGGCATTAAAAGTAAGTGTAAGAAAAAAAGGATTGTTTTTATTGCGCTCAATAAAGTTCACAGCTTTATTGGCAAAAGAAAAAGTGAGGTATCCTGTATCTTTTACTATACTACTTCCTTCACGAATGTCAGTACTTCCATAACGGGGCGTCCATGCAGTTGGTTCAGAAAAAGACCAGGGCAGATGCTGATTAATATACCTGCTTGTATCAACAGGATCATCTACATAACGGGTTAAAGCGCCTTCAAAATAATAACTGTAATCATATCCTTTTTGGTACGGGTAAAATCCATCACCAACGCCTACATTCCATTTGCCCACAAGGCCGGTAGCATAACCTTTTTGTTTTAAAAGTTGAGCAATGGTTAATTCAGAAACAGGTAACCCATCATTAAAATTATTGCGATTGATGAATAAATGGATATTAAGATTTTTTAATCCCGGCGTTTTCTTTCTGATTGCGGCATAATGATGGCGAAAATTTTTCATAAACTCAGGATCAAACTGGTCGTAGGGCATAAATTCACTTCCAAATCTTTCCTGGTAACGGCCCGTTAGTATTCCTGCACGTGAAGGTGCGCAAATAGGCGCCGATACATACGCCTGCGTAAAACGAATGCCATCCTTACCGAGGTTATCTATATTAGGTGTTTGAATATATCTATTGCCATAAGAGGAAAGATCGCTGTAACCGAGATCGTCCGCTACTATGAGTATTACATTAGGAAGCCGGTACGTTTGTTTTTGTTGGAAGGATGTTCCTGTAGTAATAAAAAAAATTGCAGTAAGTATTAATAAAACATTAAACAGTTTCTTTTTATACTTAAACAAGATGATGCAATTATTCGACATGTTAATGGTAAAACGGGATTGTTATAATGAAGGTAATCTATTTATATACCTGGTGCTAACTCAATGAAGAAATGCAGATAAAATTTACATTTTCGTTTAATCGTAACAGTTAGATGTGTATGTATATGTATTCACCTGATATTTTTTTCATCACTTAAATGGTAAGCAGAGTTTGCATTAAAGCTTATTTTAAATATTTATACACTTCTTTAAATAGATTGTAATTGATTTATATTTGACCGGTAAAATAAACTTTAATTAAATGAAAAGAAATATCCTGGCATCAGTGATTATTCTCGCTATCTTTTTAAATGCATGTACCTCATCTAAGCTACCTGAGGGTGTATGGGTTAACAAAGACAGAGCAACAGACAAAACGTACAGCAGCCTGTTTATTGTAGTAATGACTGCCGATATAGAAGCGAGAGTAAAATTGGAAAGTGGTTTAGCAGCCGCGGCAATGAAGAAAGGATTTAAGGCGGTAAAAAGTGTTGATGTAATGCCTGGTTCACTCAAAGATCCCAAAGTTCCCGAAAAGGATAGTCTCGTATTTAAAGTAAAAGAAAGCGGCTGTGATGCAGTGCTTATTTCTTCCTTATTAAAAAAAGGGGAAAATATTGGTTATACTCCCGGCACTACAGCTTATGCGCAAATGCCGGACTATACCTGGAGTGGGAGTTACTTTGGTTATTATACTTACTGGGCGCCTTTGGTTTCTCAACCCAGCTATTATACAAACGATAAAAATTACCTGATGCAGACTAATTTATACGATGCAGCATCAGGAGAAATTATGTGGTCAGTGCAATCGCAAATACTCAATCCTTCTTCCTTAAAAGATTTTAGTAAAACGTACACGGCTGACCTGATAAGTAAACTTCAAAAAGGAAAGATATTAAAAAAGTAAGGCGATTCACGTACGCTCTTCTTTTACATTTCTATTAAACCGGTAGTTTCTATAATATCTTCCACTGCATGGTACAACGCATCAAGGTCTTCCTGTGTATTAAAAGCCTGTATAGAGTATCGCAGCAATATCATGTCCTCATGCTGCATTACAGGAATTTCAATATTATATTTTGTAAACAAAAGACGTTGAAGTTGCTCAGGCTGTTTCGTTTTAATAAGTATGCTGCACAATTGAAAAATAAAATCTTCCTTACTATTATGCAACGGTTCGGCACGTAATAATTTATGAAAGCGGTCTGCATTGGCTCTTGTAATCATTCTGCAATTTTCAGCCACAGCAGTCCAGTTATTTTCTTTCATAAAATTAATGGCAGCTGGTATAGCTAAGAAAGCCGAGAAATCCCTTGTTCCCTGCATTTGATGATAATCTAAAAATTGTGAATGCGAAGGTTTGATGCTATTATAGCCCCAACTTATCAATAACGGATCGAGCATACTTTGTAACTCTTTGGTAACGTATAAAAAAGAACTTCCCTTGGGAGTAAGCATCCATTTGTGGCAGGCGCCTGTATAAAAATCTGCCTGGAGCGTGCTCAAGTTAACCGGCACCTGGCCCGGCGCATGTGCTCCGTCTACAAAAGTTAAAAGGCCTTTTTGTTTTGCTATGGCGCAAATTTCCTCTACGGGTAACCGTAAGCCGGTAGTGCTGGTTAACTGGCTAAGAAAAATAAGTTTTGTTTTTGAAGTAAGGCCTTTAAAAAACTGCTCAATAAAATCTTCTTTGCTTTGCAAAGGAAATTTTATTTTTTGCTTTACATATTTTGCTCCTTTTTTATTGCAGTAATAAGTCCATGTTTTGTCGCAGGCGCCATATTCGAGATTAGTAGTAAGCACTTCATCACCCTCTTTAAGTGGAAGGCTTTTGGCAACAATATTTACCCCATACGACGGGTTCGTAACATATACTACATCATCTTCATGGCAATTTAAATAATCCGCCAACGCTTCTCTCGATTGCTTTAAATATTCCAAACCGTTAATGGTAATAAACTGCGTCGGTTCCTGTTCCAGCTCCAACTGGTATTGCTGGTATCTTTCAAAAACAGGCCGGGGACAGGCGCCGTAACCGCCGAAGCTTAAATAGACAATATCGTCTCTTAATAGAAATTGTGATTTTAAATTATTGTTTTGCATGCATTAAAAATAAAGTGTTTTAATAAAATAAAAATGAGAATAAACCGGCTTGTGATTTGCACCAAATATTTAAAGGCATCTTTATATTTAATCAATATTTTTAAATAAAAATAAATTTAAATAAACGTTTATAAATTAAAACTTAACATGAAAAATAAAAAAAAAGAAAGCTTCTTTGAAAGGTTTGCCAATAAGGTTACCATTCTCACAGGAAGTACCGGCGCAATACTCATTGCTTTTGCATTGGTAATTGTATGGGCTGCCACAGGACCGGTCTTTCATTATTCTCAAACATGGCAACTTGTTATAAACACAGGAACTACCATAATTACTTTTCTGATGGTTTTCCTTATACAGAAATCGCAAAACAAAGAATCTATGGCCGTACAATTAAAGCTCAACGAAATTGTTGCAGCCAATGAATTCGCAAGTAACAGGCTGGTTGATGTAGAAGATATGACAGAGGAAGAACTGAAAGCTATAAAAAAATATTATACCAGGTTAAAGACTATTGCGCAGGAGGAGGGATCTCTGTTAAAGTCACATTCTATTGATGAAGCAGAAAATTATCATAAATTTAAAAAAGAAAGAAGAGCCCGGATGGCAGAGGTAACCAAAGCAAAAAAGTAACTTACAAATATTATCTATACGATTCAACATTTTCACCACAGTTTTTCAAATAAGTTTTGTCATTTTGTGAATTGACCAAAAAACAAAGTGTATGTCATGCACAATATTAATGATTGAAAAAACCCAGGAGCAATCCGAAGCGCCGCAATCGCTTGATTTAAGCACGGTATTTGTAAATTATTTTCCTGAAAGATTTTTTAACCATATTAAACAAAAGTAATTATGGGAACAATTATATTTCTTGGAGCGTGCGGTATAATGATTGCGGCAGTCCTGCTCATTTTTTACCTTAGAAGAAATTCAACAAGGGAAAAAAAGAATATGGAAGAACAGGCTAATTAGTAAAAAACTTCTTCTCCCAATAAAAAAATTAATAGAAATATTATTTCGTTTAATCATAAGCGTTAGTTTTTGCAAATAATGCAATACCAGCTAACATTTTTAATAAAACGTCAGCTGATACGCAAAAAGCAGGAAAAAACTATGGTTGGCCGTCTCCTCCTGAAGATCCATACACCTGGCCATTGGCATAGCTTGCATCATTAGAAGCAAGCTGAACATATATTGAGGCAAGTTCTGCAGGCTGGCCCGGTCTGCCGAGTGGAGAATGCTCACCGAATTTTTGTAGTTTCTCCTGTGTAGCACCGCCACTCACCTGCAATGGTGTCCATATAGGGCCGGGAGCCACTCCATTTACTCTAATGCCCTTGGGACCTAATTGTTTGGCAAGAGATTTTACATAATTCATTGTGGCGGCCTTTGTTTGGGCATAATCATATAGGTCCGGAGAAGGATCGTAGGCTTGCTCAGAAGTTGTTCCTATAATTACTGAGCCCGGTTTCAGATAGGGCAATGCCGCTTTAATAATCCAAAACGGCGCATAGATATTGGTCTTCATTGTCCAGTCGAATTGCTCAGTGGAAATATCAAGAATAGATTCATGCGTTTGTTGCCGGGCTGCATTATTAATTATTATATCGAGACCTCCAAGGCTTTTGAAAGCTTCATCCACGAGTTTTTTGCAGAATGCTTCATCTCTAATGTCACCGGGAATGGCAAATGCTTCTCGACCAGCATTCTTAATTAAATCAATTACCTCTTCTGCATCCTCTTCTTCTGCCGGAAGATAATTTATAACTATATCCGCACCCTCTCTTGCGTATGCAATAGCAGCAGCACGGCCCATACCTGAATCGCCTCCTGTAATAAGTGCCTTACGACCGTTTAAGCGACCGGAGCCTTTATAGCTTTTTTCGCCGTGGTCCGGAACAGGAACCATTTTACCAGTCAATCCTGGCCAAGGCTGGGATTGGCTCTTAAATGGAGGTTTTGGATATTTGTTTTTCGGATCTTCCAAAACTTTGGCAGGCTTTGTTAAGGTAGCTGATGCTGGGCCTGAGCCATCTGTTTTATTTTGCTCATTCATATACTTTTTTTATTTAACTATGGGAAAATAAAATCAAACTAAAGGACCTTACTATCAGGCAAGGTCCTTTTTATATTAAGGTAGTAGTCATAGGCCCAATTAACTATTTGATGCTGCTTCCATATTAACTGAAGATTCTGCAATCTCGCTTAATGTTTGATCAGCTTCTTTTTCTTCATCTAAAGTTTGTTGTAATAATGAGGCTACATCATCCTCTCCTAAAGTTTTTGCAAAGGCGCATAAAGTACCGTAACTGGCAATTTCATAATGTTCCACTTTTTGCCCGGCTGATATAATGCCTGCATCTCTAACAATTCCTTCAGGAGTATCTTCCATAATTTCTTCTGCCTCTTTAATTAATCCGTCCATGGCTTCACATTTTTTTGCTCTTGCAGCTTTTCCTAATATCTGGAAGACTTCTTCCAGGCGGTCAACATGACCTTTGGTAACTTCAAGATGATCCTGCAATGCGTCCGCAAGTTCCTGTGTGGTTGTGTTTTTAATCATTTTGGGAATTGCTTTTGTCAGCGCCTTTTCTGCCCAATAAATATCCTTTAATTCATCTTCAAATAAATCCCGAAAACCCTGTTCTGGAGTTTCATTATCTGAAGCGGATTTGTTGGCAGATTTATTATTTTCCTGCTTTGATTTGTTTCCGTTTTGAGTTGATTTTGATGTAGATTTCATTTTGTGTTTTTTAGGTTTTAATGATTTTTATCATAATTTAATAACATAAACTGCGTGCCATCTTATAAAAAAATGGGCACTTTAATAATTAAAAAATATTATCAATCGTTTAAACTTTATATTGATAACTTAAGCTTTGTATTTCTCTCTAAATTATAGCTATAAAATTTTTATTGCATTTTTAAAATAAAAAAATATCTGAAATTTTTTATTTGAAAAAATTCTACATAAAAGCTTACTGATGAGGATTTTTTTACACACATAACATCAATATAATAAGGGCTGATTTTAAATTCTTAATTCTTATATTATCATGAAAGTGTAATATTGATGTTCGATTAAATCACGTTGGTTGTTAGAAAATTTTTGAGCCGCTGCATCATACAAACGATAGCATTAAAACATGTAAGCCCAGCTGCTGCCAATGAATATTTTTATCCTTCATATAACTTTAATTGCTGGATCATTTACCTTCTACTAACTGCTCATTTGTAAATGGCAGGACTTTTGAACTCGTATTATCACTTCTCTCTTTAACAATTCTTAATTTTTTAAACATAATATAATTATGAGCAAAACAGTTGGTGATTTTCTTGTTGAGCGTTTGCATTGAATGGGATATTACAAGAATATTTGGTTATCCCGGCGATGGCATTAATGGTATTATGGGTGCATTAGATCGTGCAAAAGATAAGATTGATTTTATACAAACAAGCATGAAGAAAATGCTGCATTCATGGCATGTGGCCATGCAAAATTTACCGGTGAAGTAGGTGTGTGTATGGCAACATCGGGTCCTGGCGCTATTCATTTACTAAATGGTTTGTATGATGCGAAGATGGATCATCAGCCGGTTGTTGCTATTGTTGGCCAGCAGGCGCGTGCAGTCGCTGGGTGGCGATTATCAGCAGGAAGTTGATTTGATTTCATTGTTTAAAGATGTTGCGCATGAATATGTGCACACATGTGGTCGGAACCTTCACAGATAAGGACATTTGATTGATCGTGCCATTCGCATTGCAAAAATCAAACAGAACTGTTACCTGCATTATTATTCCGAATGATGTGCAGGAATTGAAAAATATGAAGAGCCTGCACGACATGCATGGAATCAGTGCATTCAGGTTTGGCTTATGCAGACGCCGAAATTGTGCCTGCAATTTAGCGATTTGCAAAGAGCTGCAGATATTTTAAATGAAGGAAAAAAAGTTGCAATGCTTGTTGGTGCAGGCGCTTTTAATGCAGCCGATGAAGTAATGGAAGTTGCCGAAACTATTGGGCGCAGGTGTTGCAAAAGCATTGTTGGGTAAAGCAGTGTTGCCTGATGATATTCCTTATGTAACGGGTTCCATTGGTTTGTTAGGAACAAAGCCAAGTTATGATTTGATGATGGAATGTGATACGTTGTTAATGATTGGTTCACAAGTTTCCCTATTCAGAATTTTTGCCGAAAGAAGGACAGGCAAAAGCCATTCAAATTGATATCGATGGAAGAATGCTTGGGCATACGTTATCCAACTGAATTAAACCTGCAGGGCGACAGTCAAGAAACATCTGCAAGCATTGCTACCGTTATTGAAAAGAAAAGAAGACAGAAGCTGGCACGAAAAAATTGAAAAAGAAGTTGAAGAATGGTGGAAGAGTAGTGGAAGCACGTGCCATGAATAGTGCCAACCCAATAAATCCGCAACGTGTATTTTGGGAACTATCATCCCGCCTTCCTGACAATTGTATTTTATCTGCTGATTCCGGTTCATCTGCAAGTTGGTTTGCACGCGATATAAAAATTCGTAAAGGCATGAAAGCTTCATTGTCAGGCAACCTTGCAACAATGTGCCCGGGTGTTCCTTATGCTATTGCAGCAAAATTTGCTTATCCTGATAGAATGCCAATTGCGCTTGTGGGCGATGGCGCTATGCAAATGCTGGGCATTAATGGAATGATAACAATAGCAAATTATAGAAAACGATGGAAAGATCAGCGCTTTGATGATTGTTGTGTTAAACAACCGCGATCTGAATAGGTAAGCTGGGAGCAACGTGTAATGGAAGGCGATACAAAATTTGAGGCATCGCAGGATGTGCCTGAATTTCCTTATGCTGAATATGCAAGAGATGCTTGGCTTTGAAGGTATACGCAGTTGAAAAAGAAGATGAAATTAATACTGCAATTGAACAAGCATTGGCATGCACAAAAACCTGTGGTGCTTGATGTGCTTACACCGATCCGAATGTGCCACCTCTGCCGCCGCATATCACTTTCAAACAAATGAAAGCATTTACTGTCTCATCTATGGCTAAAGGTGATGCCAATTCATGGGAAATGATAAAGCAAACGTATAAAGATGTAGTTGAAAATTTATTTGCCTCATTAATGAAAGGATCTGATGAAACGGTTATGCAGATGTCATACCTGATTAAAGGACTTATATAAGCGCTTATAAAATTCCCACAGCATCTCCGGAAGCAGATGGAACCATAGAATGGAACAGCACGACATTGGTATTAGTTGAAATAACTGCTGCTGGTAAAACAGGCATTGGTTATACCTATGCACATGAAGCTGCAGCGGTATAGTAATTGATAAAGTCTTAAAGAAAATTGTTGTTGAAAATGCAATGAATTTGATATTCATTACCTCAATACAAAATGATTGCTGCAATTCGCAACGATGGCAAACAGGTATTGCGATGATGGCTGTATCTGCCGTGGATAATGCATTATGGGATTTAAAGGCAAAAATTCTTGAATGCTTCCGCTTTGTAATTTATTGGGAAAGGCAAAAGATAGCATGCTTGATTTATGGAAGCGGCGGCTTCACATCTTACAATAAAAAACAAACTGCAGCAACAGTTAAATGGGTGGGTTGATGAAGGCATTACAGCATGTAAAAATTAAAATTGGAACACATCCCGAAAAAGATGTTGAACGAGTAAAAGATGCACGAGATGCAATTGGTAAAAATGCAGAATTATTTGTTGATGCTAACGGAGCTTATACTGTTAAACAGGCAATTGAAAAATCATATCAATTTAAAGAATATAATGTAAGCTGGTTTGAAGAACCGGTTACTTCTGATAACCTTGAAGGCTTGCAATTTATTCGCGAACATGTCAGCCTTAGAAGTAAATATTGCAGCAGGTGAATACGGTTACAATCTTCCTTATTTTATCAGATGCTAAAAGCAAATGCAGTAGATATTTTACAGGCTGATGCAACACGTTGCGGTGGCATTATCTATTTCATGAAAGCAGGTTATATGGCAGAAGCCTATCAAATTCCATTCTCATCACATTGTGCGCCGGCATTGCATTTGCATGCTGCACTTGCATTGCCTTCATTTTTATATCGCTGAATATTTTCATGATCATGTCCGAATAGAAAATATGTTTTTTGATGGAGTTACTTCTCCAAAAAATGGAAATGGTTTATCCTGATTTGTCAAGTCCGGAATTGGTTTAACCTTAAAAGAAAAAGATATGCTTGAATATAAAATATACTAACGAACAGATAATGCCCCTCTCCTTTGGAGAGGGGTTGAGGTGAGGTCAAACTTAAATATTTAACCATGATGCAGAAGATAAAAAAATAAAAAAAATAAAAGCAAAAGATATTAATGCAAAGTATAACGGAAATGGAAATCGCCAACACAATAATAACGATCATGAAAACCTGGCCACACGATTTCAAACAAAATATGCAATGCATGTAGATGTTGACAAGTCCTTGAAGAAGAGTTGAAGCATATAGAAGGTGAAGTAAGATTTGATAAAGGCAGCCGTGCTCTTGTATGCAACTGATGCATCCAATTATCGGCAAATTCCTATTGGTGTTGTATTTCCAAAAAATGAAAATGATATTATTCAAACCATAAGCTATCTGCAGAAAATATAAAGCGCCAATATTGTCACGTGGTGGCGGAACAAGCCTCGCAGGTCAGTGCTGTAATGTTGCCGTTGTAATGGATATGTCAAAATACTTCAATCAAATTTTATACATTGATAAAGAAAAAAAATTAGTGAGTGTGCAGCCCGGTATTGTGTTGGATGAAGTACGTCACGCCACGGAGAAAAAAATTGGATTGACCTTTGGTCCTGATCCTGCAACACATTCGCATTGCACTATTGGTGGCATGCTGGGAAATAATTCATGCGGCGTGCATTCTGTAATGGCGCAGTATTGAAGGTGGCGGTGCAAGAACATCTGATAATGTTGAAACGCTTACGATTGTTACTTATGATGGTTTGAAATTGAAAGTAGGAAAAACATCAGATGAAGAGCTTGAAAATATTATTAAAGAAGGCGGAAGAAGAGGTGAAATTTATAAAAAGCTGAGAGATCTACGCGATAAATATGCTGACTTAATTCGTGAAAAATTATCCAAAAATTCCACGTCGTGTTTCAGGTTATAATTTGACGAACTGTTGCCTGAAAATGGTTTTAATGTTGCTGCTGCATTAGTGGGTACTGAAAGCACATGTGTTACCATTGTTGAAGCAACATTGCAATTTACTTAAAGCGCCGAAAGAACAATCACTGGTTGTGTTAGGTTATCAAACTTTACCTGAAGCCGGTCATGCTGTTACTGAAATTTTACCGCATAAACCAATAGGTCTTGAAGGCATTGATCATTTATTGATTGAATACATGAAAAGAATAGGTTTAAATGTACAGGACATTCCTTTGTTGCCGAAAGGTGAAGCATGGTTGCTGGTTGAATTTGGTGGTGATACAAAAGAAGAATCCGATCAAAAAGCAAAAGACTTAATGGAAGAATTAAAGAAAGACGATACCGTTCCAACGATGAGCTTATTTGATGATGAGAAACAGGAAAAAATGCTATGGGAAATAAGAGAATCGGGGCTTGGTGCAACTGCAGGAGTGCCGGGTTTAACCACGATGCATCCCGGTTGGGAAGACTCTGCATGTCCTCCGGAAAAGATCGGTGATTATTTAAAAGATCTTCGTACATTGTTTACAAAGTATGATTATAATCCTTCTTTATATGGGCACTTTGGGCAGGGTTGTATTCATTGTCGTATAGGGTTTGATTTGGAAACAGAAGATGGAATTGCAAAGTACAAACAATTCACGGTGGAAGCTTCGCATCTCGCTGTAAGTTACGGTGGTTCTAACTCTGGTGAACATGGTGATGGCCAGGCAAGTGGCGACTTGCTCGAAATTATGTTTGGTAAAGAAATTATGCAGGCGTTTCATGAATTCAAAACTATCTGGGATCCGCAATGGAAAATGAATCCCGGAAAAATTGTGGATACGTATGGACAAACAAATAATCTTCGTACCGGAACTACTTACAATCCTCCGGATCTTAAAACGCATTTCCAATTTCCTGAGGAGCATAACAATTTTGCTGAAGTCGCTAACTTATGTGTTGGTGTTGGCGACTGTCGCCGGCACGAAGAAGGAACCATGTGTCCAAGCTACATGGTTACCCGTGAAGAAGAACACAGCACACGAGGAAGAGCACGCATGCTTTTTGAAATGATGGAAGGCGATGTATTAAAAGAAGGTTGGAAAAATAAAGAAGTAAAAGAATCACTGGACTTATGTCTTGCCTGCAAAGGTTGCAAAGCCGACTGTCCCGTAAACGTTGACATGGCCACGTATAAATCAGAATTTTTATCGCATTATTATGAAGGAAGATTACGCCCAAGAACGGCTTATGCATTTGGCTGGATTTATTGGTGGAGCAGGCTTGCCTCGAAAATGCCGGGCATTGTAAATTTCCTTACACATGCGCCGGTATTGGGTTCTATGGCAAAAGCCATTGCAGGCGTTACACAAAAACGTTCTATGCCAAAATTTGCAGAAAGAACTTTCAGAGATTGGTTTAAGACAAGGGAAAAAGGTAAAAGGCAGAAGGCAGAAGGTGATATCAATAGTCCTAAGCGGGTTATTATTTGGGCTGATACATTCAATAATTTTTTCTTACCTGAAACATTAGTTGCAGGCGTGAATGTGTTGGAAGCTGCAGGTTACCAGGTTATAATTCCTAAAAAAATTCTTTGTTGCGGCAGGCCATTATATGACTTTGGTATGCTAAACCAGGCAAAGAAAATGCTGATAGATATATTACATACTTTAAAAGATGATATAATAGAAGGAACTCCCATCGTTGGCTTAGAACCCAGTTGTGTAGCGGTTTTCAGAGATGAGCTTTGCAATTTATTTCCCAACAATGAAGATGCAAAACGGTTAAAAAAACAAGTGTTTACGTTAGCAGAATTTTTAGAAAAACAAGCGCATGATTTTGAAGTACCGCAAATAAATAATAAAGCCATCATGCAAGGGCATTGCCATCATAAGGCAATCATGAAATTAGATTGTGAAAAGAGTTTGCTTAAAAAAACAGGATTAGATTATGAAGTTTTAGATTCAGGCTGTTGCGGCATGGCCGGTTATTTTGGTTATGAAAAAGGCGACCATTATGATGTATCTATCGCAGCGGGTGAAAGAGTTTTATTACCTGCGGTAAGAAGTTTTGATTCTAACGGTTTCATTATTGCAGACGGCTTTAGTTGCCGCGAACAAATAGAACAGGAGACAGACCGCAAAGGCCTCCATCTTGCGCAGGTATTGGATATAGCCTTGCAGAATAAAACATATTTTGAACCCAACTTTGAAAAAGATTATCTGGAAAAAAATAAATTAAAAGCAACGTCAAAACAAAAATTAAAAAGAGGATTGGTTGCAGGAGTAACGCTGGGTATAATGGCCTTGTTAATCACAAAAACGGTTATTACAAAACGTAAAAAATAAATTTTTGGAGAAGAATTCTTATCATTCAAAAATATTGTTAGCAAGTGTTGGCGCAGGTTTGTTGGCGGGTTTGGCAGGCACTGCAGCAATGAATTTTTCCAAAAAAATAACAGAAAAGATTTCCGGCAATAAACATGATGAAGCGATCGTAGCAATTGCAAAAAAAATATTTCATTATTATCCTTCAAAAGATAAAGAACCAGGTTTTGTAAATGTCATAACTTATTCTTATGGCTCTGCAAATGGCATCATCAGAAGCTTTTTATCTTCTGCAGGTATAAAAAATTTTGCTGCTACCGCTATTCATTTTGGTATCATATCATCAATGGTAGTACTGGTTGAACCGATGTTTAATGTTGCTCCTCCTATAAATAAACGCAAAACCTTAAAGCTCGCAATGAATCTGTTTCATCATGCAGTTTACACTGCCGTAAGTGGTTTGGTATTTGATAGCATAATAAAAAAAATCCATTCAACCATTTAAATTAAAAAAAATTAATGCGGCATAATTCATCAGCGCCCGGAGCTCCCGGTATAAAACCTAAATGGACTTCCAGTTCTAAATCGGGTATTGGTAAAGCGCTGAACACAGCGTCGCAAGTGGCTTTTACCCTAAGCCATGGCATTGTTAATGAAATATATTTTCCCCGGGAAGACATTGCTTGTGTAAGAGATATGGGATTGCTTGTAACTAACGGAACTGATTTTTTTTCAGAAGAAAAAAGGGATTGCGATCATAATGAAAAAATGATAGAAGATGGGATACCTGCTTACATCATTAAAAATACCTGCCATGAAAAAAGATTTGAGATAACCAAAGAAATTATTGCAGATCCTTTTCGCAACAGTGTTATTCAAAAAACAAATTTTAAGGTTACAAAAAAATCAGCTGACACTTATCATCTGTATGTTTTATTAGCACCACATTTAAATGACCAGGGTAATAACAACTCTGCGTGGCTGGGAGAATATAACGGGGTGTCTATGTTGTATGCGCAAAACGATACTTTATTTCTTGCCCTTGCCTGCTCTGCAAAATGGCTGAAACGTTCTGTGGGTTTCGTTGGTCATTCCGATGGTTGGCGTGATTTAAAAAAACATAAAGAAATGAAGTGGGAATATTCAGAGGCATATAATGGAAATGTAGCTTTAACCGCTGAAATCGACATAAGTGAAAACACGGAATTTGCTTTATCAATCGGATTTGGTAAAAATGTTCAGGAAGCTTCAAACCATGCCTATAGCAGCATCCTGGATGGATTTGATTTCTTAAAGAAGTGGTACATAGATGGCTGGAAAACATGGATAAAAGAGTTAAAGCATCTTTCTGCAAAAAATTATCGTATAAGCGCAACCGTTATGCGCCTGCACGAGGCAAGAACTTTTCCGGGTGGTATCATCGCCAGCCTTTCTATTCCCTGGGGAGAAACAAAAGGAGATAAGGATGCCGGTGGCTATCATGTGGTATGGCCAAGAGATTTGGCAGAAAGTGCCGGCGGCTTTCTTGCTCTTGATGCATTTGCTGATACACTGCGGATAGTTAATTATTTAATGTCCACTCAAAAAAAAGATGGAAGCTGGCCGCAGAACATGTGGCTGGAAGGCACACCACACTGGAAAGGTTTGCAAATAGACCAGACAGCATTTCCCATGGTGATTATTGACCGTTGCTATCGTGACAAAATTCTTGATAAAAAAAGACTAATAAGGTATTGGCCGGGTTTAAAAAAAGCGATTGCCTTTTTATTAATGAATGCGCCTTATACCGAGCAAGACAGGTGGGAAGAGCAAAAGGGTTTTTCGCCTTTTACCATTGCAGTTTCTGTTGCGGCTATGCTTGCAGCCGCTGATATGGCTGATATAAATAATGAAAAAGCCCTTGCAAATTATTGTCGTGAAATGGCCGATGAGTGGAACAGCAATATTGAAAAATGGACGTACATAACCGGGACAACACTTGCCAGGAAAGCTAATGTTGACGGCTATTACATAAGAATCAATCCCTTTTATAATATATCTGCGGAGGAATTAGGCGGAAACTTTATTGATCTTAAAAATCATAAGGGAGATGAAGGCCAAACACTGTTATCAGAACTGGTGAGCGTTGATGCATTTGCGTTAGTACGATTTGGCCTGCGTGCGCCGGACGATCCTAAAATTTTAAATACTATTAAAGTTATTGATGAAGAACTAAAAGTTGAAACACCCAACGGGCCATGCTGGCACCGTTATAATAATGATGGATATGGCGAACATGCAGATGGAGAACCTTATGATGGAACAGGCATTGGACGGGCGTGGCCATTACTTACCGGCGAAAGGGCGCATTATGAAGTTGCTGCAGGAAATATTGCCGGAGCAAAAAAGTTACTAAAAGCAATGGATGCCTTCTCGAATAATGGATTTCTTTCTGAACAGATTTGGGATACTGATGATATACCCGAAAAGGAATTATTTTTTGGTGAACATTCCGGCTCGGCAATGCCGCTAACGTGGGCTCATGCAGAGTATGTAAAGCTTTGCGCTTCCATTGCTGGTAAAAAAGTTTTTGATATGCCACTGCAAACACAGGAACGATATCTAAAGAAAAAAAATATTTCTCTTTACACCACCTGGAATTTTAAATACCAGTTTGAAAGTATTGAGGCAACAAAGAAATTGCGCATACAGCTCGAAGCAAATGCGGATGTGCACTGGACTGACGATGACTGGAAAACTACACACATCACTGCAACCAGGCACATTGCACTTTCCATATATTCAGCAGATATCTTCTCCAAAAAAAAGAAGGCAAAAGAAATACAGTTTACTTTTTTCTGGAAAGAGATGGCAAAATGGGAGAATAAAACTTTTTCAATAAAAATAAATAATGATAAAATAAATAATTGAACATCTTACAATCCATAGCCATTGCATCACTTATAGCAGGCGGACTTTGTTTATTAATTATGGTAATTGATTTACTTGCCGGCAATGCTCAAAAAATGTGTATCATGAATATTGTGTGGCCTGTTACGGGCTTATATGCCGGGCCAGTCGCTTTGCTTGCTTGTTATACAATTGGCAGAAAATCTTTAAAGAAATATAAAGAAAATATGTATCATAACGGCGGAGAGCACACGAAAAATAAACCTTTCTGGCAAAGCGTTGTAGCGGGTACTTTGCACTGCGGCAGCGGTTGTACTTTAAAAGATTTTATTGCCGAATTCGGTCTATTGATTTTTCCGTTCGCTGTTTTCGGAAGTAAGTTATATGGCGGGTGGGTTGTTGATTATATCATCGCTTTTCTTATTGGCATCATCTTTCAGTATTATGCAGTTAAGCCCATGAAAAATCTTTCTCCCGGCAAGGCAATTGTTGCTGCTTTAAAAACAGATACGTTATCGCTCACCAGCTGGCAGGTAGGCATGTATGGCTGGATGACTATTTCAGTTTTTTTAATTTTTCACCGCAGGTTTGAGGCAACAGATCCATTGTTCTGGTGTATGATTCAGATAGGAATGCTGTTAGGATTTATTACGGCCTGCCCTGTAAACTGGTGGCTGATAAAAAGTAAAATAAAAGAAGAAATGTAATTGATAAAAGCAATAAATATAATAATTATGAAAAAAGATTTTAAGGATAAAGTAGTGGTGGTAACGGGCGCCTCTGCAGGCTTGGGACGATCCATTGTAAGAGCTTTTGCAAAACAGGGAGCTAAAGTAGCTTTGATTGCAAGAGGTGAAGATGGATTAAATGGCGCTAAAAGAGAAGTTGAAAATGATGGAGGAGAAGCATTGGTTATTCCGATGGATGTAAGCAACGCTGAAGACTTTGATAAAGCTGCCGATCTTATTGAAGAAAAGTTAGGGCCGATAGATGTATGGATAAACAATGCAATGACAAGTGTTTTCGGGCCATTAAAAAAAATGACGGCAGACGAATTTAAAAGAGTAACCGATGTTACTTATCTCGGACAGGTGTATGGAACTATGTCTGCATTAAAAAAAATGTTGCCACGCAATAAAGGAAAAATTATTTTGATTGGCTCTGCACTTGCCTATCGTGGCATTCCTTTGCAATCTGCTTATTGCGGAGCCAAGCATGGAATTCATGGTTTCTTTGAATCATTAAGGTCAGAACTGTATCATGATAAAAGTAAGGTGCAATTATCTATGGTGCAGATGCCGGCAATGAATACTACACAATTTGGTTTTGTAAAAAGTTATTTGCCCAATAAACCAAAGCCCATGGGAACCATCTATCAGCCGGAAGCCGCTGCTAACGCAGTTTTATATGCAGCAAGGCACAATGAAAGAGAAGTTTTTTATGGTTATCCAACCTATAAAACTATTCTTGGTAATAAATTGGTGCCGGGTTACTTAGATAAATATTTGGGCAAAACAGGTTATAGCGGGCAACAAACAAAAGAGCCAAAAGATCCCGAGCGGCAAAACAATTTATGGGAACCTATTGCCGGCGACCATGGCGCACACGGCCCGTTTACAAAAGATACCATGCATGGAAGCCCGATATTATTCACAAAGAAACATAAGTGGGCTTTGCTCACGGCATTTGCAGTTGCATTTATTGGTGCAGGTATTTTAAAGAACAAATATTCTGAAAATTAAAAGCTATCGTTTATGGTTACCTTCATTTAATGCTAACAACATTTACAACTAATACTATCGTGTTGTTACAATCTTGCTCCATCCATCATCTCGTTGGCTATGAAAGGTGCAAATGTTTTCCAGGCAGGAACCTGTGCCAAAGATTTACCCTGATGTAAATGATGATTTTTATAAATAACGAAGATATCCATAAAGATCGAATGTAATCGTATGTACAAGCGATTAAAATCGTGAACCTGATATTTAATAAACAAAATTTTCATTTAAATTATTTTTGTTAAGTTTATTTGTCAAATAAACAATTCAATAAAAGATATTGATAAATAATGAGCGGAACCTGTGAAGAATAATTTATTTGACGCCGCCAGGAGAAAAAATAAATAATGAAACTTACTTTTAAGGGTATATGGAGCGTATTAAAAGAATCTTTTAAGGGTTTTTCTAATGACAGGATACTTAAGCTAAGTGCGGCCCTGGCGTATTATACCGTATTTTCAGTTGGACCCTTATTAATAATGATCGTTTTTTTGTGCAGTTTCTTTTTTGGCAAAGACGCAGTTGAGGGAAATATATATAGCCAGATCGAGGGTTTCGTGGGTCATGATGCTGCTATTCAATTACAGGAAATAATAAAAAATGCAGCGATAGCGGGTAAAGGTAAAATTGCGGCGATTATTGGCACTATAGCTTTAGCAATTGGCGCTACTTCAATGTTTAGCGAAATGCAGGATTCCATCAATTTAATCTGGCAAATAAAAACCAAGCCGAAATCTGCCATCTGGCTTTTTATTAAAAACAGGTTATTATCGTTCGGAGTAATAGCAAGTCTTGGGTTTTTATTGTTGGTTACCTTAAGCGTTTCAGCACTCATTGAAGCATTGAGCCGAAGGCTTCAGGTTTATTTTCATTCGCTGACAGTTACCCTTTTTTATATAGTCGATCTCATTTTGAACTTTGGGATAATCGCGGTTTTATTTGGAGTGATTTTTAAAGTATTGCCCGATGCTAAAATAAAATGGAAAGATGTAGCAGCGGGAGCTATTGCTACTGCTATTCTTTTTATGTTCGGAAAATTTGCAATTTCATTTTATATAACCAAAGCTAATGTAGGAAGCACTTACGGAACAGCAGGGTCGTTGGTAGTTTTATTAGTCTGGATTTATTACTCATCGGTAATCTTGTATTTCGGTGCGGAATTTACCAAAGCATTTGCAATAAAATATGGCGGCCATATAATGCCGGATGATTATGCTGTTATTGCTAAAACGGTGGAAGTGGTGCATGAAAATGAAAGTTTTCAACAAGCAGCTCAAAGCGATGATAAAGCAAAAACTAAACAATAGATTATTTACTTCTATTGATTTAATTTTGCTCAAATTAAAAAACATAGTTTTTGCAAACATGTTACATACATACCTGCATTAGGGAATAAATTCGTCAACACCATTTTTGGAAAGAGAAGCAAGCGTAAATTCCTGCTTATTTTCAGCAATTGCTTTTAGGGATTTTTTATAAAATAATTAGGTAAAGACTCAGGGTTTTAAAAAAGTTTTTTAAAAAATTGAAATTTTATAAAGGTTACTTAAATATGTGTTATAACTTACATATGGCCGTATTTATTCAACTATAAAAGTTTACACTCTTAATGGAGAATACTATTCAATCATTGGATAATTCATTTAAATATTTTGATTCCCTTTTTTCAAATACGGTTGAAAACTGCATTTTGCTTCTGGATGAAAAAGGAATAATAATATCCGTAAATAAGGCATTTGAAAATTGTTTCGGCTATAGGCAGGATGACATTATTGGAAAATACTTTTCAATGCTTTTCACAGAGGAGGATCTGAAGAATGGAAAACCGGAATTTGAAATTCAAAAAGTATTAAACACCGGCCAAAGTTCTGACAATAATTATTTAGTAAGGAAAGATAAAAGCATCACATGGGTTTCAGGCGAATCAATTCTTGTAAAAAATGAAAAAGAAAATAAAGGAATTTTAAAAGTTATCCAGGATATAAATCTGCAAAAGAAATCGGAAGAGCAGTTCAGACAGTTAGGCGAGCTCAATGAAAAAATTCTGATGTCTATTGAAGATGCCGTTGTTGTATCAGACGCACACTTAAATATTTTAAATACTAATAAATCCTTCAACTCCATTTTTAATATTAGTCTGAATGCAGGAACTCCACTTAATTTGAAGGATGTTATTAACAGGTCTAATGTGTTAGAAGGCGGGTTGCTTCAACATATTGAGGAAACGTGTATATCCAACAAAGGTTTCAACAATTACCCGGTAGAAATAGTATTGGAATCGAAGGTGAAAAAAGTTTTTGATGTAAGCTGTAATTTAATGACATATAGTAATGAAGACTTAAAGCTAATTATCATTATGCATGATATTACGATTCATAAAGATCTGGAAAGAGAGCGGGAAGATGTGATCGGGTTTGTAGCGCATGAACTTAGAAACCCTTTGGCAAACCTCGTTTTATGTAATGAGTTATTGGGAGAATTAATAAAAGAAAACGACACTGAATCGATAGACGATTTGTTGCGGCGAAGCAAAAATAATGTAATGCGGCTTAACAAACTTATTGGTGAATTATACGACGCAGCTAAAATAAACTCCGGAAATTTCAAGCTTGATATTTCCACTTTCAATTTTGAAGAAATGATAAAAGAAGCAATTGAAACCATAGAAGGTTTGCATTCTTCCTATAATATTGTAGTTACCGGCGTGGGTAATATTGATGCTAAAGGCGACAGATACCGGCTGATACAGGTTGTTACCAATTATTTAAGTAATGGAATTAAATATTCTGATGGCAGTAAAGAAGTATTTCTTAATATGTCATACGATGATGATAATATTATTGTGTCAGTAAAAGATAAGGGATTAGGTATATCATCCCAACAACTACCTTATATTTTTGACCGCTTTTTCAGGGCAGAAAAAACAAAAAACCTCGAAGGCATAGGACTGGGGTTGTTTTTATGCCGGCAGATAATAGGTGCACATCGGGGAAAAGTGTGGGCAGAAAGTGAGGAAGGACGGGGTTCCACGTTTTATTTTTCTATTCCCCGCAGGTAATAATAATATGGCATAGCTGTTGATTCATTTTTCATAAACCTTATGAAAAAAATCCTCGTAGTTAATAACGATTTCGATACCATGAATCTTTTGAAAAGCTGGCTGGAAAAAAAGGGATATGAAGTAAAGTTTACCGGTAACTCTAATGAAGCTGTTAGGTTAATGAAAGTATTTGCTCCCGCACTGATAATTATAGATATTCTGCAACACGCTGTTGTAAGAAGTATAAAATCTCAGAAGGAGTTTGAAGATATCCCGATGCTTTTAATGACGGGGTATACCTCGCCGCCTGTAGATAAAAATTTACCTGTTGATGATTGTATTGAAAAGCCCTTTGACATTCCGCTGTTTGAGAAGAAAATAAAAATGCTTTTAAAAGATAACGTGAAGGCGTAACCGTAGGAGCAAGACAAATCCTGCCACACGGCCCCAAATAATTTAGGAGAAAAGCGGAAGAATGGTATCAAAAGTGAAGATAAAAATCGCCCGATCAGAGAAATTCCCAGGGTATCCAAAACATAAAATATACAAGCCCTATATATATATTTTTAAAATGGCAATATTACCCTAGATAATATGGCAACTTATATTAATTCATTATCAAAAAACCAATCGTCCTATGCCCGGTAAAAAAATACAAATATTTGATGATAGCCATGATCTCCTGGAACTGTCTAGTCCTGTACTTTAAGAAAAAAGCTACCAAATTATTACATCTGCTAATTCTAATAATATTTTGGAGCAGGTAAGTGCCTTTATGCCCGATGTTATTTTTATGGATAACTGGCTTCCGGATGTAAATGGCATAATAGCTACGCAACAGACAAAATCATGTGAAGCAATAAAACATATTCCTGTAATCTACTTTACGCTAATAACAATGCAATGGAACTTGCCAGGCAAGCAGGAGTCAATGATTATCTTGCCAAACCTTTTAATATTAGCGATCTTGAGAATATCACAAAAAAGTATTTAGACAGGTAATTTTATCCTCTTCTGCATATCTCTAAATACTATCGCCCATTGATGGCACGATTTTAAGGACTTACGCTTTTAGAAAACATATCACTATAGCATACCCGCAAATAATAAAGACATGCCATCATCTCCGGTAAGAAAAAAGAACACAATACCCAAAAACATAAAGCCAATGCTGGCAACGCTAGTTGATAAACCTTTTGATGAAGACGGTTGGCTATATGAAATAAAGTGGGATGGTTACCGTGCAATTGCTTACCTGAATAAAGGTGAAGTAGAAATGCAATCGCGCAACAATAAATCTTTTAATGAAAAATTTTATGCGGTATATGATGCATTAAAACAATGGAAAATAAATGCAGTGCTAGATGGAGAAATAATTGTTGTAAATGATAAAGGCATTTCAAACTTTGGCGATCTTCAAAACTGGCGAAGTGAAGCAGATGGAGAACTGGTATATTATCTTTTTGATGTATTATGGCTTAATGGTTATAATCTGACGCAGCTGCCGCTTACAGAAAGAAGAAAGATTGAAAAAGTATAGCACCCGCTGCAGGTAATATCCGCATAAGCGAAAGCTTTGATGCAGGTGCTACGAATTTTTTGAGGCCGCAAAAAAATTAACCTGGAAGGTATTATCGCAAAAAAAGCAGACAGCAAATATTATCCCGGTCAGCGAACGAAAGAGTGGCTTAAAATTAAAACAGGTAAAAGACAGGAAGTTGTTATTGGAGGATTTACAAATAATGAGGAAGCAGTAAATTTTTTAGTGCATTACTGGTAGGGGTAATGAAAATGGCAGCTTCAATATACAGGCAAAATAGGAACAGGCTTTTCTGATAAGCTGCAAAAGGAACTGATGCAGCAATTTAAACCACTCGTTACTAAAGAAAGTCCTTTTTAGTTTGAGCCTGATGTTAATAAGCCTTCACGATTCAGGCCCAAATCCTCCCAAAGCCACAGCAACATGGTTTAAACCAAAATTGATTTGCGAAGTGTGCTATGCAGAAATGACCAGCGATGGTGTTATGCGCCATCCTTCTTTTGAAGGAATGCGTAAAGATAAAAATGCAAAGGAAGTAGTAAGAGAAAAAGAAAAACATACAGATGAAATTGTATCATCCATAAAAACCCATGGAAAAAAAGAAAAAAAAGTGATTGCAATAAAAAACAAAACTGCTGCCGCAGCTACGAAAAAACTTACGGAGAGGCTTTTGAAAGCTTCTGTGAATATTGAACGCAAAACACTATTGAATCCAACAGAAAAATCGCAAACAAAAAATATTAACGGGCATAACATCACTTTTAATAATCTTAATAAAATTTATTTTCCAAAAAGGAAAGTTACCAAACGCGATGTAATAAATTATTATTACCACGTTGCACCTTTCATGTTGCCTTATATGAAAGACCGGCCGCAAACACTGATAAGTTATCCGAACGGTATTAATGGAAAATCATTTTATCAAAAAGATGTAACAGGCAAAGTGCCGGACTGGGTTAAAGAATTTCCCTACAGCAGCGAGCGGGGCGGCAAGCGTAATTTTTTGGTATGCACCAACGAGGCAAGCCTTCTTTTGATTGCATCGCTGGGTGGCCTGGAAATGCATCCCTGGAGCAGCCGATACAAAAGCCGGATAATCCCGACTGGTGTATTATTGATCTTGACCCATCTGCTAAAACAACTTTTGACCAGGTGATATTGCAGCGCAAACAATTAAAGAAGTGCTTGATGCAATTGGTGCCGTGCTATTGCAAAACTTCAGGCGCAACGGGCATGCATATTTATATTCCGCTTGGTGCAAAATATACTTATGAACAAAGTAAAGAATTTGCAAGAGTACTGGTAACAATTGTTCAAGCAGCATTCCCGAATTTACAAGCATTGAGCGCATTGTAAAAAACAGGAATGGAAAATTATATCTTGATTTTTTGCAGAACCGTCCACAGGCCACGTTTGCCGCGCCTTATTCATTGCGCCCAAAGCCGGATGCTACTGTTTGCATGCCTTTGCATTGGGATGAAGTAAAAAAAGGATTACAGTGAGACTTTACCATATTTAATGCAGTTGAACGAATGAAGGAGCAGGGCGATATTTTTAAAGGCGTGATGGGCAAAGGAATCAATCTAAAACAGGCATTAAAAAAAGCTGAATCTGTTTTTGGTGAGCAGGACATGCATCCATCTTTATGTAACCTGTGAGGTTTTAATAGAAAAATAGCATTACATTGGTGGATAAAACCTTCATGTATAAAGATTCGCTTCAACCCGGGTGCTATTATCACATTTATAACCGGGGAAATAATAAGGAAAATATTTTTAGAGAGCCAAAAAACTATGCATATTTTTTAAAGCTATGGAAAAAGCATATCCAACCCATAAGCCTCACATTCTGCTATAGCCTTCAACCCAATCATTTTCATTTTCTTGTTTATATAAAGGAAGACAAATCAGTAGCTAAAATAAGTAAAGCTTTCAGCAATTGCTTTAATGCTATGCCAAAAGCATCAATAAAACTTTTGAGCGAACGAGCAGTTTGTTCCAAGGAGAGTTTCGGAAGAAAGTTGATTAGTGACGAAAAATATTTCCTGGAAATTATTTATTATATACATAGCAATATTCAAAAACACGGCTTGTATAACGATTTTAAAAAATACCCTTATTCTTCGTATATGAGTTACTAAGCGAAAAACCAACTTTGCTGCAAAGAGAAGAACTATTGGACTGGTTTGGTGGAAAAAAGGCCTTTGTTGATTTTCATGAAAGTAACCAGCAACTTATGATTGAATATTTAAAAGAGCTGCAAAACCTAAACCTGTGAGGTTTTCAAAACCTCACAGGTTTCAGCCAAGCCACACGAAGGGCTTTACTATTCTAATGCAGTGCAATGAATGCAGGAGCAGGGAGATATTTTTAAAGGCGTGCTTGGAAAAGGAATCAACTTAAAAAAATTTATTATTTCAGGAATCTATATCAACACCCAACGACTTTAAAATATCGATCCCTTTTGACGTTACCTGCCATGAAGATTGGGTGTGATTTTTTATAATTATTTCCTGGTAGGTAATAAGGTCCTTTTTAATTAAAGCTCCGAAAGATCCTTTTTTTATATCTGCAGGGCCGTAGGGTATTTTATGGTTTTGTTTTGCGTAAGCTTCAATTAAAGTGGCAATCATTAATCTAGATAAAACGGTTTTTTTTCTTTTTGAAAGGAGGATGATTTTTGTGTCCATTAAATAAGTTATGGTTTTTTACATACAAGACCGTTAAAGATAACAATCATTTGAACGATTGATATTTTTGATATGTGCCATAATATGGTAAAATTTAAAAATTAGTGCTTAAGTTTTTTAATGCATCAACATACCATTCAGAATTAAAAATAAAAACCGATGATTTGTAGAACGTGTGTCGTTTTATTTTCCATTTTTATTCAGGCGTGGAGTACATTCCACAAAACTGAATGCAACGATCAATTCAATAGAGAAGGCATAAAATTTGTTTTATATAGAACAGCGATTTGCTTAATAATAAAAAAATTTTACCATGAAAAACAACAATCGAAATCAAGGCAGAAATCAGTATCGTGATAATGATTATCGCGATCGTAATTATGGTTCTTATGGGAATAACCTACGGAACAATTTTGATAATGATAATGACAGTTATGAATCCCGTGGCGAGCGGAGTAGCGGACGAGGTTCTGACGATTATGGAAAACTTCGCGGCCAGGATTATAACAGTAATCAACAGGGTCGGGGCGCTTACCGTTCTTCGTCTTTCGGAAACGAAAATGATTTTAGAGATTATGATTCAGATGATCGCAGCAGGGGCAATTATGGCAATCAATCCTACAGAAACGATCAGTCAGGCAGAACATCGTCCGGATCATCAAACGAAGATCAGGACTATGACTACAGAAGCAGGGGCACTAACAATTCAGACGATTGGAACACCGGAGATTCCGGTTACAACTCAAATTATCGGAGAGGAAATACCGGTTATCGTGATTATGGCAATAACAATGATGATTGGAATTATGATCGTAACCGCTCTACGGGTTCTGGCAGTTGGAACTCTGACTATAAAAGAAATGATTGGAATGATTCAGACAGGTCATCAGGTGGTAGCGGTTCCAATCAACATCGTGGAAAGGGACCAAAGGGTTACAAACGTTCAGATCAAAGAATACAGGAAGATATTAATGACCAACTAAGTTATCATGGCGACATTGATGCGACCGATATTGAGATAAAAGTACAGAACGGTGAAGTGACTTTGTCAGGCTCCGTAAAAGATAAAAAGTCTAAAAGACTTGCTGAAGATATTGCTGAAGATATATCAGGTGTAAATGATGTACAAAACAATATTAAAGTAGCGAGGGAATATAGTTCAACATCCAATGAAACCAAAAAGAGTAATTCTCATTCTTCCTCTGATAAAAAGAAAAAGCACACCAGCTTAACTAAATCACATCTTAAGGCGCTCCGTTAACACCGGGGCGTCTTTTTTTAAATGATTTCAGCCTACTAATATCCTAATTAATTTTTTTATGCCTTCTTCAGTCATTAAAAGTTTTGATTACAACAGTGCTTCAGCTATACTTAGAATTGTTTTTATTTCCGGAATAATTTATGAATATAAAGACGTGCCTGAAACCGTTTACCAGTCAATGAAGGCTGCACGCTCCAAAGGAACTTTTTTGAACAGGCAAATAAAAGCCCATTATTACCTTCGAAAATAAATCAGAACACAGGACTGCAGGAGAATACCATTTTATCACCATTCGTTTTCCCCTCTTTATAGATTCTCAATAGCTGCTATATCCTCCTGGAATGAGACAATGCACTAATAAACCAGCAATACTTTAATATCTCAGCCCGGATATAAACATTTACTGTCATCACACATTGAATAGGTAAACAGCATACGAATGAATACAACAAAAATTATTAACGGGTATCCTTTTATGCAATATAAACGGGAGGAAATTTCGGCAGAACAATCTCTTATTAATTCAAAGAAGTTTTTAAATAGTATGCTGAAACGCAGAAGCATCCGTTATTTCAGTGATAAACCATTTCGGAAATAGTTGTAAGAAACGTTATTTCTGCTGCTAACACAGCGCCGTCAGGAGCTAATAAACAACCGTAAACTTTGCGCAGTGAAGGATGCACATCTCAAAAAACAAATTCGTGATGCGGCAGAAAAAGAAGAATATGAAAGTTATCATGGAAGAATGCCTGCAGCCTGGTTAAATGATTTGGCACCTTTGCAAACCGATTGGAAAAAATCCTTCCTGGAAATTGCGCCGTGGTTGATTATTGTATTTAAAAAATCATACGATACAGACAGCGACGGAAAAAAAAGAAACAATTATTATGTGCTCGAAAGCACTGGCATTGCGACCGGGTTTTTAATTACAGCCATTCATGCCGCAGGTTTGGTAACGCTCACGCATACCCCAAACCCCATGAACTTTTTATCGAAAGTTTTGAACAGGCCTGAAAATGAAAAACCATTCTTATTGTTCCAGTTGGTTATGCAGCCATGATTGCATTGTGCCTGTATTGAAGAAAAAAACTGTTGATGAAGTAAGTGTTTTCTATTGATCTTTTTTTGATAAGTATATTTCAAAAAATTGAATAAACTTACTCTTTTGGCGCCATAAACTTTACCTGTTATAACCATTTTGCATATAGTTATGTTCTTTAACGCTGAATATAACAGTTAAGGTTACACATAATTACAGGCCTCATTTTAAATAAATTGTTTTCCCTTCTTTTGAAGACCTTACTGCAGCATCAAGAATTTCCATTGCAATAAGATTAATGTCTAAGGAAGAAGGATCTCCGGGAGTTCGTTTGTAATTGCCTCTCACTACCGAAGCCAGAAATGAAAATGGGTTTTGTGCAATAGCTTTCGAAGGATCAATGGTGAGCAATTGCTCGGAGATTTTTCGTTTGTTTTAATACGCATGTTCATGTTATCCCTTGTTATAATATAGCCCGTCTTTCCATATACTTCCATGTCTTTTCTTCCAAAAGGCCAGTTCCACGATGCCTGAATTATTGCCTGGGCATGCGGATAAGTAATTATAATAGTGGCGTCATCATCAACCTTTGGATAAATATCTGGTTTTATTTGTAGCGTAACCGCGGTTACAGACAAGGGACGTTCTCCTTTCATAAGATAAGTAACCAGGTTGGTTCCATAACAGCCAAAGTCAGTAATAGCGCCGCCTCCATTTAATTCCGGATCAGTTAACCATTTCAGAAAATCTTTACTGCAACCAATTTCAACTGGTCCCT
>CAWBII010000001.1:0-491136 GCA_963788795.1 uncultured Chitinophagaceae bacterium | reverse complement strand
GCTATTAAACAGCAGAACGTGAATTCTTCTCTTTAGGTTCTGCTGAATAGTTATCAAAAGCAAAAATAACCATTATCGAATTCCATGATTTTTTGAGTAATGGAATTGCAAAATCTTTCTCAGGGAGTTTAAGGAAACATTGCAAATTATAGTTTTTATCAGTAAGCTTTGGAATAAACATTTTTAAACTTTATAATTTAAGTTAAGTTTGAATACAGTTTAAACCAGTTAAGCCAAAAGGATTTATTTTTACATAGTTAGCCTTCTTTTATAAAGCTATTTATTAAAAAATTATGCGTATAGCAATTTATAGCCGGGGATTGGAAGCCGAGCAGCAGGAAGGTATCAGGTTATTGTTTGCTGAATTATCCCGCTATAAAATTGAGCCCGTTGTTTTTCAGAATTTTTTTAACCAGTTTTATTCTTCAATTGATATTTCAAATAAATATTCAACCTTTAATAGCCCTGAGGACCTCGAAGATATTGACTTCCTGATAAGCCTCGGAGGAGACGGAACTCTTCTTGACGCAGTAACTTTTGTGGGGGACAAGGGAATTCCTGTATTAGGAATTAATTATGGTCGTCTTGGATTCCTTGCAAGTATTGGAAGAGATGAGATGCACATTGCTGTTAAGGCTTTGGTGCAGAGAACTTTTATGCCAGATAAAAGAACTTTGCTTCATCTTGATGCTAATATGCCTTTGTTTAACGGTGTCGCATATGCGCTAAATGAATTTACAATTCATAAGAAAGATACTTCGCCTATGATTAAAATTCATACTTACCTAAATGGTGAATTTTTAAATACTTACTGGGCCGATGGCCTTATTGTATCTACTCCGACTGGTTCTACCGGTTATTCATTGAGTTGTAACGGACCGGTTGTTTTTCCTGAATCTGCCAGTTTTGTTATTACCCCGGTTTCGCCGCATAATTTAAATATAAGGCCATTGGTGGTACCGGATAATACTATTCTTTCTTTTGAAGTAGAAGGACGAACAGATGGTTTTTTATGCACATTGGACAGCCGAAGGGAAATAGTTACAAAAGAAGTTTTACTGGCTATACGTAAAGAAACTTTTAGTGTTAACCTGGTACGTCTTAATGAAAATAATTTTTTGCAAACATTACGCAACAAATTATCCTGGGGTCTAGATAAAAGAAATTAATGGCAAATTTTTAACTTGCATATATAATTAAAAGAGTGTTTCTTCGTTTTACCAACTGGGTTTATTACACTTATCTTGCACCTATTATGAAAAAAATTTTTGTAATTGCTATAATTGTTACTGCGTTCAATATTAAAGTCAGCGCACAATATGAAGCCGTTCAGGAAGGAGAATATGGTATAACTGCGGGTGTGGCCCACTATTTTGGAGACCTCAATAACAGGGCTGCATTTAACCGTCCTAAAATTGCATTAGGTGCTTTTTATAGAAAACAATTTAGTAATTACCTGGGCATTCGCTTATCAGCACATTTCGCGGAACTTGGCTATAGCGATCAATACAGCCAAAATGCTTATCAACGTAGCAGAAATCTTAGTTTCAATACCAATATTTTTGAAATTGCATTAAGAGGAGATTTTAATTTTTTCAAATTTATCCCGACAGACCCGCAGTATAGTTTTACTCCTTATGTAACTCTTGGAGTAGGAGTTTTTAGTTATGACCCATACGCTTATTTAGGCGGTCAAAAATATTATTTAAGGCCATTAAATACTGAAGGCGAAACTTTTTACAATGGAAGAAAAGCTTATGGCACTATGGCTATTTGTGTACCAATTGGCCTTGGAGTAAAATATGCAATAAGTGATAAAGTAAATGTTTCATTTGAAATTGCCCATCGTTTTACTACTACGGATTACATTGATGACGTTAGCACGACTTATGTAGGCATAGATAAATTTCCAGCTTCTTCAGTTGCAGCAAAATTGCAGGACAGGTCTTATGAATTAGGAACTCCTATTGGGGTCGAGGGCCGCCAGCGCGGATTCAGCAAACAAAAAGATCAATATGCAATAGCTGAAATAGGAATTTCATTTAATATTACCTCTTATCGTTGCCCTTCTGCACGTTAGCATCTCATAATATTCAGCGATTTTTTTTATGGCCGATAAACCATTCGATCATTAATTGATGAGCAATTGACTTAATCACTTTTTAAAAAACTCAGTATAATTGTATTTCCTTATTTTTGCCACCCAAGTCAGGCATCCTTTCGCCTGACTTGGTTATTTTAAAACAATATGAGCCATAAAGAGAAATTAATTTCTGAAAAGCTGCCAAAGCATATTGCCATAATTATGGATGGCAACGGAAGATGGGCGAAAGAAAAAGGAGAAGACAGATTATTTGGCCATTATAGCGGAGTAGAAAGTGTACGAAATATTGTTGAAGGATGTGCCGAATTAGGAATAGAATATCTTACTCTATATGCTTTTAGTACCGAAAACTGGGACAGGCCAAAAGATGAAGTAACCGGTTTAATGGAATTGCTTGTACAAACTATAAAACAGAAGTTTCCACGCTTAATAAAAATAATATCAGGTTACATGTAATTGGTAATATAAAAATGTTGCCCGATTCAGCAAGAAAAGAACTTGAAGAAGCATGTGATGCCACAAAAGTAAATACAGGTCTCAACCTTATAATGGCATTAAGTTATAGCAGCCGCTGGGAAATTATTGAAGCAGTAAAGAGTATAAGTGTTGAAGTTAAAAATAAAAAACTTGATCCGGATAATATTGATAGTACTGTTTTTAATCAGCACTTATGCACCGCCGATTTTCCTGATCCTGAATTAATGATTAGAACAAGCGGAGAATACCGAATCAGTAATTTTTTACTGTACCAACTTGCATATAGCGAATTATATTTTACCAATACGCTATGGCCTGACTTCAGAAAAGAGAATTTATATGAAGCGATATTCGATTTTCAAAACCGTGAAAGAAGATTTGGTAAAACAACCGAACAACTTTAAATAATTTATTCTACAATTATAATCGCTCCAATCCGCCATTTCCTATATCCTCAAACCCTTATCAAAGGGGTGATTTAACAAATACTTTTAATTAATTGATTTTATCTTGCCGCCTTATAAAAATTGATTTGATGCCTAAAATCTACAAGATTTTATTCTTAGTAGTTGTAATTGTTACTGCCAAAACAAATGCCACCTCACAGGTTGTGAATGATTCGGTTCCTGTTTCAGTAAACGTTCCTCTTGAAAATATTTTCAATGCGAAATCACCAAAGCAATATATAATTTCAGATATTAAAGTAACGGGAACAACGTTTGATCCAAACCTTATTATTTCTATTTCAGGACTTGCAGTCGGTGATAAAGTAACGATACCAGGCGGAGATAATTTTTCCAAAGCAATTTCCAATTTGTGGAAGCAAAATCTTGTTTCAGATGTGCAAATATATTTTACCGATCTTGTGGATGATAAACTATCTGTTGAAATAAATATTACAGACAGGCCAAGCCTTACTACTTTTAAATTTAAAGGTGTTAGCAAAAGTGAAGCTGATGATCTTACTCCAAAACTTGGACTTGCAAAGGGCAAAGTAACACGTGTTACCGAAAACCTTAAGACAACTGCGATAAATATAATAAAGAAATTTTATATAGATAAGGGTTTTAGAAATGTAGATGTGAAGGTAAATGAAACAAAAGACCCGAATGCTGCAAATTCTGTAAACATAATATTTGTAGTTGATAAAAATGCGAAAGTTCGTATTAAAGATATTTACTTTGCGGGCAACGAATCTGCGAGTGCACTTAAGCTAAAAAAACAAATGAAAGGCACGAAGGAAATGAGCAGGATCACTTTGTTTCCTACCACTTTAGGAAATGTTTATGATTCCGGCAGAACCAATAAAATAACCTTTAATGAATATTTGCGTACTAACGGTTATTTAATTCCCTCTAAAACAAAAGACCTCCTTGATCCATATATTCGTTTCAAATTGAGTTCTTCAAAATTTAATGATAAAAAATACCAGGAAGACAAGCAAAGTCTTTTGAACTATTATAATTCAATAGGTTTTCGGGACGCTGTAATAGCTGACGATACTACTTACAGTGATAATGGACATCTGGATGTTGCCCTTAAACTTAACGAAGGCAACCGTTATTATTTTGGAAATATAACGTGGAAAGGGAATACAAAATACTCTGATTCAATACTCTCATTATTATTGGGTATAAAAAAAGGAGATATTTATAATGCTGAAACGCTTAATAAGAAATTAGGAACGCAGCCCTCAGCGGAAGGAGGAGATATCAGTAGCCTGTACCAGGATGATGGTTATTTATTTTTCAGAATAACACCAGTTGAAACTGCTGTTTATAACGATACTATTGATCATGAAATACGTATAGTGGAGGGTCCACAGGCAACTATCGGTAAAGTAAATATTACCGGAAACGATAAGACTAAAGATTATGTAATACGTCGTGAACTGCGTACCGTTCCAGGAGATAAATTCAGTCGTGAACTGATAATAAGAACACAAAGAGAACTTTCACAACTTGGATATTTTAACCCTGAAAAAATAAATCCGGGTATTGTACCCAATACGGATGACGGAACAGTAGATATAACCTGGGGACTTGAAGAAAAATCGTCTGATCAATTGGAGCTTTCTGCAGGTTTTGGAGGTGGAATAGGTTTAACAGGAACATTAGGGGTTACCTTCAATAATTTTTCTATTTACAATATTTTTAATAAAAAAAGTTGGGATCCTTTACCAAGCGGCGACGGCCAAAAACTAAGCTTAAGGGCTCAAAGTAACGGGAAGCAATTCCGGTCTTACAATTTTTCATTTACAGAACCGTGGTTTGGTGGCAAAAAAAGAAATTCATTTACTGTAAGCTATTATGATACTAAATATGCAAATGCATATAACCCGCGTACAGGTGGGTATGATCGTTCTTATAGCGATTCTTCCTATATAAAAACTACAGGCTTTAGTTTTGCGCTTGGCAAGCAATTGAAATGGCCCGATGATTATTTTTCACTTGTCTATCAAATTGATTTTACACGTTATAAACTTAAAAATTATAATATTTTCCCTGGTTTAACGAATGGGATTTCCAAAAATGTCAGTTTTAAAATAACATTAGCACGTAATTCTGCAGGGCCTAATCCAATATTCCCTACCAGTGGATCCAATTTTATGTTGAGTGGTCAGTTTACTCCTCCATACTCTTTTTTCAAGAGTGCAGAGTTTTATAAAAACCAAGCCGCGGAACATGTATACGACTTAGTAGAATTTCATAAAGAACGTTTTAATGCAGAATGGTTTGTACCAATTGGTCAAGGCCGGGGACCAGATAAAAACAAGCAGTTTGTTTTAAAAGCTTCTGCTAAATTTGGTTTCCTTGGTCGCTATACTCAGAAAACAATTACTTCACCATTTGAACGATTTCAATTGGGGGATGCGGGTTTGAGTAACAATTATGGATTGTTGGGTTATGAAATTATTTCGCACAGAGGGTATCCCATATATGATAATTCAAACCCAAAAGTTAATCCTGATATTAGTTCTGCAAGTAACTTTTTTACTATTTTTAATAAATATACACTTGAAATGAGGTATCCGTTTAGTACCAGTGCAAGTAGTACGATTTATGGAGAAACTTTTTTTGAAGCAGCAAACGGATGGTATAGTTTTAAAGATTACAATCCTTTTAAATTGCGCAGATCAGTTGGTGTGGGTATGCGTTTCTTCCTGCCAATGTTTGGTTTACTCGGATTTGATTATGGTGTTGGCTTAGATAGGTTAACTCCTGGATCATCAGGAATAAAAGGAGCAGCTAAATTTACATTTATGTTGGGCCAGGAGCCTGAATAGCAAAAAGCAATAAATTGTTCTTTATGAAAAAAAAACTTTTTATATTATTATCATTCGTTGTATTGAGTTCCGGATTGTATGCTCAGCGATATGCAGTTATTGATTCAAAATACATTCTTGAAAAACTTCCGGAATATAAGGCCGCCCAGGAAAAGTTAGATCAGTTTAGTGCACAATGGCAACAGGAGATTGATCAGAAATCTGCAGCACTTGATAAAATGTATAAAGATTATGATGCGGAACAGGTAATGCTCAGTGATGACCTTAAGAAAAAAAGAGAGGACGAATTATTTAATGCAGATAAAGCGCTTAAAGATCTCCAGAGAAAAAGGTTTGGTTACGAAGGCGATATTTTTAAAAAACGCCAGGAATTGATAAAACCAATACAGGACAGAGTTTACAACGCAGTTCAGAAACTTGCTGTTGCAAAATTATATGATTTTATTTTGGACAAAAGTGAAGGAATTACCGTTATATTTGCCGACCCAAAACTTGACAAAAGCGATGATGTACTCAAAGAATTGGGTGTTAAATAAATGCGAAAGCGCTTGAATGATGCAGCTTAAAACACAATTTTAAATACTTTATTAAAAACAAATATCAAAAACAAAAATGAAAAAGTTCGTTACAGTCGTTTTAATTTCAACAGGATTATTATCTGGATTTTATAAGACTTCCAATGCTCAAACCACTCCAAAAATTGGCTACATAAGCGCTGATGAAATTATACAATTAATGCCCGAGGCTGCTGCTATTCAGCAACAATTGGATGAATACCAGCAATCCCTTTATAAGAATGCAGATGACCAGAAGACTGCCTTACAAGATGCAGTGCAGAAATTTTATAAAGATTCGGCAACTATGAGTCCGAGCTTAAAAGAAGTAAAAAGAACAGATCTTCAAAAGCAGGTATCTGATATAAGCGGAATGGATCAAAAGATTCAAAATCAGTTTGAGCAAAAACGCCAGGAACTTTCTTTACCAATACAAAAGAAATTGCAGGGAGCTATTGAAGAGGTAGCTAAAGAAAATGGGTTCACTTATATATTTCCGAGAGAGGCTTTAATTTATATGCCTCCCACCAGCGATATTGGCCCGTTAGTAAGAAAGAAGCTCGGTTTAAAAGAACCAACCACCACTGCTCCTTCTCTTCCCAAAAATTAAAATAATTGAATAATTTATGCAAGCCATCCATTAAACAGGATGGCTTGTTTATTTTTGTACCATGAATGCTTTATCACCAATTGGCGTTTTTGATTCAGGTTATGGAGGATTAACTGTTTTAAAAGCAATAGTTGAAAAGCTGCCAGCTTATGATTATATATATTTTGGGGATAATGCACGGGCGCCTTACGGCAACAGATCTTTTGATACGGTGTATGAGTATACGTTACAATCGGTACAATGGTTATTTCAAAAAGATTGCCCTTTAATAATTCTTGCATGCAATACAGCATCGGCAAAGGCTTTAAGATCTATTCAGCAGAAAGATCTTCCAAAACTTGGTGATAGCAAAAGAGTGCTTGGGGTTATAAGACCCAGCGCAGAAGTGATAGGCAATTATTCAAAAACAAATCAAATTGGGGTACTTGGAACAAATGGCACTGTGGAATCTATGTCGTACCCGCTAGAGATAGAAAAATTCTTTTTCGAAATAAATGTATTCCAACATGCCTGCCCGCTTTGGGTTCCGCTTGTTGAAAACAATGAATATTTATCTGAAGGAGCAGATTATTTCATTAAAAAAGATGTGGATGAACTATTAGATAAATCCGCTGAAATAGACACTATTTTACTCGCCTGCACACATTACCCATTACTTGAAGAAAAAATAAAAAAATATATTCCCGGAAATATACAATTGGTTTCGCAGGGAGAAATTGTAGCAGAGAGTTTGAAAAATTATTTGTTTCGTCATCCTGAAATTGAAAAAAAATGTAGCAAGACTGGCCAAATTCAATTTTACACTACAGATTCAGTTAAAGATTTTGATAAACACTCAGCAATATTTTTTGGAAAGAAAGTAAATTCAGTTCATATAGATTTATAAGTAACTCTTAGATAAAATTCATATACTCATATTGCTTCCCAAGAATTCCTTTATCATCTGCGTCTAACCATTTACGTAATACTGTTGCATAAACATTTTTAAAATCAACATTATGTACCAGGTCGCCTTCATTTAAATCATTAAGATCAGGCATTGCATTTATCAATCCTTTTTGTTTTAACGCACCTCCTATAAAAAACATATTATTGGCAGTGCCATGGTCAGTTCCCCCGCTTGCATTTTGCGCAACCCTCCTTCCAAATTCGCTAAAGGTCATAATCATTACATCCTGAAAACGATTGTTATCTTTTAAATCTTTTACAAATGCGCTGATGGCATCATTCAATTCTGTAAATAATCTTTTCTGCTGATTCTCCTGGTTCACGTGTGTATCGAAGCTTCCAAGGCTCAGGTAATAAACTTTGGTATTGATATCACTCATAATAAGTGATGAAATAGTTTTTAAATTCTTTCCCGTCTCTGTAGATGGATAAATTTGAGACGATGGATGCAATTTGCTTTGTTGAAAAATATAATCAGCGCTGCTTAATGTTTCGCTTAAAGTTTTATATAAATAATCAACTGTTTCTTCACCATTTTCGTGGGCGGCATTAATTTCTTTAAAATATTTTTCATGGCTTGTATTATACAAGCGTTTTGGATCTTTAACAGCAAGTCCTTTATTATTTTCGCCCTTTAAAGCAAGGCTTAAAATATCGTCCACTTCAAGGGCCTGCGTTGGTTTAGAGCAGCCATTACATTGGGCATCGAGATAACGGCCGAGCCAACCGGTGTACACATATTTGTCGCTATCGCTTGCGCTTTGCCAAATGTCCATACTGCGAAAATGAGAACGGTCAGGATTAGGGTAACCAACACTGTTCATAATTCCCAAACTGCCCTCATCAAATAATTCTTTAAATTCAGGTAGAGCCGGGTTAATACCGGCTTCATCAGTAAGCAATAAAGCCTTATCTTTTTCAATTCCCAGTTTAGGACGGGATTTATAGTAAATATCGTTTCGTATAGGGATGACCGTATTGAGTCCATCATTGCCACCACTGAATTGCAATACTACTAACACTTTGTTGCCGGGAGGAACAATTGTTTTACCATCAAACGCTTTCAAAAATTTTGGAAGCATTAAAGATGCAGTAGCCAGCGAACCTATCTGCAAAAATTCTTTTCGTTTGAATAACATTGCAAAAAATTAAAATTAAAAAATTACCTCCTTCAGCATAACTGGTATTCCGGTGTACTCATTAATTCAACCATCGTTGTTTTTATATAAGATTCCCTGGCATCTTTGTCAACGTATCTATCAAGAATATCTTTACTTATTTTACTTTGTGTTTGCAGCACAACATCACTTATTTTCTGCATAAGATTTTCCTTTGCTGTTTTATCAAAAACTTTTATTACAGCATTCCAGTCTATCGTAGAATTTACCTGTTTTGCTTTTTCAATTTTGTCAACTCCTTCCATTCCCATCATGGTGTCATCATCATCTTTTGGCGTTACTGTAAAGTCATCGGCATTAGTAAGTATTTGCGGAATTCTCATTCGTAACATTAAGGCGCTGCTGTCTATCCAGTTTTTGCCACCGGGCCATCCTGCTACGTTTGGAGGATAAAATAGTATTTGTCCCAATGCTCTTTGAAACAGCAATTGCAACTGGGGCTTATCAATTTCCATTGGAATTAAACGGCGTATACCAACAAGCAATTCTACTGGTGATTTAATATGTGTTCCAATATTTTTATCATCATAAAACCAATCGCCTGTATGTATATCACTTAATAGCTTTTTTATATCATAATTACTTTGATAAAAACTATTTGCGAGTATTTCAATTTTCGCCGCATCAGGCGTGTCATTTACAAAGTATCTATAAATCTTTTGTGTTATGAATTTTGCTGTCTGTTTTTTTTCTAATAAAATATCAATGATATCATCTCCATCAAAGTTTCCTGTTTTACCTAAAAAAACTTTTTTACCGGTATCGTGTGCAAAGGGCCTGTTTACAAACTCACCTTGCAAATTAAATCCCCATCCTGTAAATGCCCTCGCGCCCTCTTTTACATCTTCTTCAGTATAATTACCACGTCCCATTGTAAAAAGTTCCATTACTTCCCTTGCAAAATTTTCATTAGGATGCTGCTTTTTATTTTGCTGATTATTGAGAAAGGAAAGCATGGCGGGGCTTTTGGATACTTCACGGAGAAGGTCTCCAAAATTTCCCAACGCATTTTCCCGAATTATATTTAAAAGCTGCTGCTGGAAATAAATATTTATAACGCGGCATGCAAAATGTCCATGCCAGAAGAGACTCATCTTTTCCCGCAATTGGGCTTCACTATTTATCATCTCACCAAGCCAGGTAAGATTTAAGTTTTTTAGATCATCGATTGATTGTTTGCGCAGCATTTTTTTTGATCCTGGGAAAGCTTTTGCATCATGCCAACATCTTGTACTCCTTTTACAAACCCATCAAAAAGGTTGCTGGCAATATTAAATTCCTGGGGTCTTTTTGAAGAAGTTTTTACCAGCAAGTTATATAAATCCTTCTGTGAAACTTCGGATAGTTCATTAACATTTTCAGCCATTGGCCCAAATGCTGCCCGCCAAAGCAAATGCTGATTTTTTAATTGGTTACTGGATAGAGGCATGGTATTTCATTCATCATCATAAAATAATATAAAATATATTAGTATTCATGTTAAGACAAATAAATACAGAATTGGTTTAATTTTAATTTTTTATAAAGCTAACAATACGAATAAAATAATTTAGCAGTTACAATAAATTATGCGAAATAATCAATAAAAAAGGGACTGTATAACTCAATATACAATCCCAAACTTTGGCAAAATAATTAAAAATCCAAAAGAAATTCTAAATATTATTGAGCAGCACTTAAGCCTTTCGTAATATTCATATGAATAATCTTGGCGCTGTTCTCATCATTCTGCATATCTGCAAATAAATTATTGCGAACTTCTTTATCATTAATCGCAGCTATTTCGCATGCACGGTTAAAATCGGCATGCATACCATAGCTTTCCAATATTCCCGGAACATTTTCATACTCAGGAAATGTTATATACTTTTTTACAAAATAGAATGTTGTATTCTGTACAACTTTTGTGTAGGCGGTGTAAAAATTTTCCATACGTCACTTTTTTATGAGGTAAAATTTTGTATTTGTTATCCTTTAACTTTTAATACTAAATCGCGTGCCAATTTAAATTGATTCATGGCTTTTAAAGGATAGCGGCGATCGGCGGTGAGTTACAAAATTCTCGCGTAGAAAACTTATGAAATCTAAACCGTGCGGTTTATCAGGAATATCGCGAACTGAATTTAAGTTGATATTTTATGAAGTTTTCAAATCTCAACAAATTAAAAAGCGCGAAATTCGAAGGAATTGAATAATATAATTTGAAATTAAAGATTAATAAAATTCAGGCAAAAGTGATTATTGTATTTCAGGGGATATAGGGAAGGGAGAGATTTTTTATTTCGTTCCGGATGTAAAAGTAGCTCTAGAATTTAACAAATACAAGCCTTTTATCATAAATTTTTTAAAGTGTGAAAAAGTTTGATGTTCTATAGATATGAAAAAGGGATTAAAATATCTTCTTAAAAAATTCTTTCATGTCATTCCATGAAGTGGTATCTGCTGCTGCATTATACTTAATAGGCATATTAAATTTTTTGCCGTTTTCGTCAGAAGCAGGATTGGTGAATGCGTGAGTAGCATTAGGATATGATTTGAAAGTATAATCAATTTTTGCTGAGTCCATAGATTTTTTAAAACCTGCGACTTCCGGATTTACAAATTGATCTGAATCTCCATGGCATATTAATATTTTTGCTTTGACTAGGTTTTTATCAGGAGCAACGCCAGAAAGATCTCCATGAAAACTTACCGCACCTTCCAGATTCGCTCCAAGTTTCACCGCGTTTAAAACTATAAACCCACCATAACAATATCCTATAGCTGCCATTTTTGAAGTATCAGTTTCAGGATAAGTTTTTAATTTATTAATTACAACATCAAGTACTGTTTTTGCCAACGATGGATCTTTATAATAAGGTGTTGCCAATTCCATTGCAGTTGTAGGATCAGGGGCAATTTTACCATCCCCATACATATCGACTGCCATTGCTATATAGCCCAATGCAGCTAATTCTTTTGCACGCATGCGCGGATAATCCGTTAGGCCCCACCATTCAGGAACCACCAACACTCCTGGTCTTTTACCAACCTGGTTAGAATCATAACTGACATAACCATCATAATTTTTACCGGCAATACTGTATGTAACGCGGTCCTCCTTTATAGCTACTGGTTTCATAACAGTGGAATCCTTAGTTGCAGCAGTTTCAACAGTACTATTTTGCGAATTACAGGAAATAACCAGCATTAAAACTGGAATTAGTCCCAACGATAAAAACTTAATATTCATTTTTAAACTATTTATACAGAAAACAAAATTAAGGAAGAAAAAGTTTTGAAATTTAATACAACTTTTAACGGCATAATTAAAACATTTATTCCGTTTTCTAATAAACTACAGAATAGGAATGCTTATTCGGGAAATAATGTTATCCGATTCCGCGTTGTATAAAAATATTCTGCTTGCGATACAAATAATTTTTATGACTACTTATTTTATTAAGGAGGGAGATTGCGAATCTGGTCCGTTTACAATTGATCAATTAAAACTACAATCAGTAAATAAAGAAACTCAGGTTTGGCATGCGGCTATTAAGGGATGGGCATATGCAGGAAATGTGTGTGAATTGAAAGAACTATTCGAAACTAAATTATCATCACCTTCTTTTGCAAAAAGTAAATTAAATAAAATATGGGGGAGTAATTTATTAAAACAACAGATTAAGAAAATCTCATAACTAATTTCTAATAGGAAAAAATTAAAATTAGGATAACTTCAATATCACCATACGATAATTAATCCTTTGTTTCAAAGTTTGCCAATTCACCTTCATCAAGATCATCACCTGGTTTGGGTTTTAAATTTAAATCAGGATCTTTTTCAATATCCTTTTCTGCCTGCTCGTGAGCCTGAGCTACGGGATCTTTATCAACTTTTTTTTCCAAAGAAGACTTTTTTTCTGACATAAACTATTTTTAAGATTTAAACATAATGGAATATGCTCTGTTTCTTTTGCAAAAAATAAATATCCCCTGTTTTATTTTCTGGAGATTGAATGCTCGAATTTTTTTGAGGAACGGTTTGCACAGGATGTGAATTACAAGTGCCTAATGCATAATAAATAATTATAAATACAATAATCGTACTTACACATCCTCCTCCTATTTTCTTTGCACCCCAACCTGCAATTAGTGCCCTTACTAATTTGTTCATTGTAAAAAATTAAATTTTAAAATAATTTAGGGAAAATAATAAAATAAATCTACCTGTTTTTTATTCATTCGGAGGAAGTTTTTTTTCTTCGTTTTTGCTTCTGGTCATTACTGCGGCAAAAGTTCCCACACAAAAATTAACAATGGCTGCATCGGCCAGCATCATAAACAAAAGGCCATGCTCATTCTTTTTTGTAATTGCTGCGGGTGTTTGTTGCAATACATCATTAGCAGATCCAATTCCAAAAACCCCGGGGGCTAATATAAAAGCCAACAAAAGAATCAGGATACACGAAAAAATAACTCCTAAAATAGTAACTACAAAGCCATTATATTTTTTTGAGTTCTGCACATTCTTTTTACCTCCATAAACAATTCCAAAAGCAAAAATGCAGATTAGAAATATAACGCTTCCAAGATATAGAAGCCATGTATCAGCATATCGCCTGTCTTTTAAAAATAAAATTACCGGAAAGCAATATAAAACTGCTGAAATTATTCCGAACCTGCTTAGGTAAAGAACAGATGCTTTATCAGGCATAATATAATTGCCTATCTAAAACCATTCCAACTTTACCAGGAGCATTAAATACATCATTACATAAATCCGTAATCAAGTATCCTTCTCATATATTTATCATCCTGAATAATCCAGGTTACTTCGTAGCTGCCGGTTGCATCTTTGCAAAAAACATATAAATAAATTCTGTGCCCGTCTTTCGATTTATAAATTCCATTTCGTGATCTTAAAGTTCCTTTATCCGTATACGTTAGGTTCAGATTGTAAAGGTCACCATAGGCCGCAGCAGGTATAGCAATACTGTCATTGCCTATAATTAACTTAATATTTCCAATGTATGTTTTAGGAATATTTCCATAATCTCCGTAGTACGACTTCCTGTCGATTCTTATTAAATATTTTTCGTCGTAATCCAGTTTATGTTTGCTTTTATCAAAGGGCAAAAGTTTAATATTAGCCTTAATATTATCGCCCGCAAAATTCATAAAGTCAGTCCCAAAGTTGGTAAATGGAATTTTTTGTAACTCATCTTTTCCAACAGCTTCATCAATACCTGATAATGTGAAAGTAGCGGCATCAGACCTTATTTCATTCTTTGGAAATCTTGCAAAGGATTCATTTTTTCGGCGTGTATCCTCAAACTCATAATACTTTTGTGCACTGGAGGAAAATCCGCAAAACAGGCACAATGAAATAATAAAAATTTTCATTTGGTTCTTTTCTATGAACCTTAAAAGTAAAAGAATCAAGGTTAAGGAAAATAAAAACATTCAAAGGAACTGTTTATTTCTTTAGCCTTTCATAAAATTCAATGCTTTTTGATCCATCAGGGTAGGAAATTGTTTGCTTGTAATTATCCGCACCATTCATTTCAATATCTACATTAAAAGAATTTCCGGCTATAATCGAATAAGTTGAGTTGAGGTCTGTTTCTTTTATTTGATTATCACCATTCATTTCAAAGGTTCCAAACCCTATACCAGTATGATTTTTGGAAGCGGAGTCTTTTATAGTTTGGCCAAACATAAAGTAGCCTGCATAAAAGGCTTTGTATTGTGTTCTGTTATTTTTTGTGGTATCATTTCCTTTCAACGTATAAGAATTTGTTTCTTTCCATGCACCATCCAAAGGCGATTTTTGCGCTTTACCAACTGACTGATATTCTTCAGTAAGCTTTGATTTTTGAGAATTGATAACTATTTCAGGAATCACTTGCGTATAACCGTTAGGGATAATTTTAATATTTAAAGTATAAGTTGCCGGTGCATTAACTATTGTGTCTCTTGCACTATAAATATTATTTTCAATTACAGTTCCTGTATCTGCTGTATAAAATCCAACGCCAAATCCTGAAACAGAATCCCCGGGATTTACCTGCGCATACATCATCATGCTATCCGTATAAATTTTAAGTTGCTTTAGATCTGTATATTTCGTATCCTTTTGGCCATCATTAACTGTTTGTGATGTCATAAAATAAGCACCAGGCATTTTCGGAGTTTCTTTTACAGCGGGAGCACAGCCGACAGTAGTAAATACTACTATACAACAGAAGATTAAATTTTTCATGATATCAAGCTTTACACTCAATATAAAAAAAATTATTGGTAAGTACAATTTTACGAGCAAAATTTTTACGTCAATATTTAAGCCTGATTTCATAATTCAATAATCAATTCCTGGAAGAAGCGCCGTAAAGTGGTAACATCTATCGATCACTTATTAGGAAGTTTATTGAAATATTAAGCTATTATCACATTTTAAATGCATTCTTACAAATCCTGATTCCGATAGGAGACTACATAAAAATCAGAACAGTAATTATTCTCCTTTAGTTGGATATCCCTTAGCAATCCAATCTGTTTTAATATTATTTGGTAAATCGAGAAGGTGGTAATTAGTAAATTGCATACTTTGCAATAAAGCAATTGCCGGACGTACATTTGGACAATGTTCAAACGGGCAACAGCCGCAGTAAATTAGAATATTAGTTGATTTGGGAAGCTTACTTATTTGTTCCTGAAATTTAGCAAGGTTCTTTTCATCCTTTACCATTCCAATATCGATGGAATTGGGAATGATAGCCCCAGGACCCACACTAAATATTACAGGCACGTCCTTCTTTTCTTTAAGAATTGTTGCTAAAACAGAAGGTTCTGTAAGTTGCTTACTGGTCCAGTTTTCGGGGGTTTGTGTAGAAGCATTTTTGCAGGAAACGATTACCAATAATAAGATGCAATATTTAATAACGTAATATTTTTTCATAAAAAAATTATTAATCAAATGTAATTAAGATACAAATTGTTTTCTTAAAATATTACCGTTTCTTTTATTTCATTTGAAAAAGATTTATAAAAAATCATCAACAATTTATTGAATTCGTTTTTCATGTCCCATCAAAGCAAAAATATTTTTCATTGAATTAATTTTACAGAAGCTGAATCTATAAAAGCAAAATAAAATAGGTCACATAAATCCTTACCTTCTTTCTATTTGTCTTTTGATTTTTCAAATAAATGAAAAACTTCCGGTTTAAACTGAATGTTTCCATCTGCTCCGGGCCTTCCCCTGATATATAGGCTGGGACCGGCTTTTTTATCAAGCCCTTCATTCACAAGTTTATAATCTGCACTTCTGTTTTTAAGATTGCTAAGCGGAATTTGCATTAGCATATCAGTATTTCCTTTCATACTATAAATACCTTCTACATACATTGATAAAACATTTGATTGAATTTCCATTCTGTTGATCTTAATCTCCTGATTCTTTATTTCTAAGCTGTCCTTTAATTCCGCAAAATGTATATTATCAAAATCTCTTTTCTTGAATATAAATGACTGTAATTTTTTTACAGGTTCAAAATCAATAAGCGCCCCGTTTTTTAAAGAAAAATATACAAGGCCATCCATACTATTCGGATAAGTTTTTCCTTCATCATCAAGGGCCACAACTGCGTTTACTTCCGCCGTTAGTTTCCCTTCCAGGTTTTTAGCTTCTATCCCGTTTTGCCCGAAATTATTGAATGCAATAAATATTTTATTTACATCTACATTATCTAATAAAGCATTAACTTTTGTCTGGTGATACTTATCTTTATAAGTAACAACAGAACCTTTAAAACTAATATGTCCGCCTGCATGCTCCATGCTTACATTATTAATCTCATACCTGTTCTCCAGTAAAGTAACATCTGCAATTACATTATCGGCCTGAAATTTTTTGTATATAAGTCTCGGCGTTTTCAGATTCACATGTAAAATTCCTTTCTCTAATACATCGTCTATATCTTCAGAAATTTTATTTATGTTATTCCCTGAAGACGTATGCGAAACTTTTGTTCCCGCTTTTAATAAATAAATAAAAGAAGCAAGGTTTAAAGATGGTGCATAAACATTCCAATTAATGACAGCCTTGTTGGGTTGTGTATTAATAAGAGTAAGCAAATTTTTGGCCTCACCATCCATAGTTATTTTATTGCTAAGTACTTCGCATTGAAGATTTTCAATCTGTACATCAGAATTTTTAAATTCAAGTTTGCCATTTACATTTTTAAGCTGCACATTTCTTGGTGCATATAATACATTTCCATTTTTAAATGATACAACCCCATTTATAAAAGAATTAGTATTATTATTATTTTTTTCTATTGGCCCTTTATAGGTTATGTTTATAGAACCATCGCCCGATTGCAACTGAATAGAATTGCTTCCAATAAGATCGTTCAATTTTGTAAGAGGAAAATTTGAAACAAGATCGCAGGTTAATAGTGGCTCGTATAAATTAAGTATTTCAATATTGTTGGATGAAACCTGAAGGCCTTTCCATATTGCAGAAAAATTACTGATGTTTATTTTAGAATTAGGATCACGCCTCGGCTGGCCTGCAATAACCTCATTAGTATAATAACCAATAAAGGATGCATCATCAAAATTAAGAAAAGGTGTTATTAAATTTGAATGAGTAACATTCCAATTTGCCATTATTAAAGGATCCCCGCCATTTAGTGGCCCGTTGATAGTAGCATCTGCATCTAATTTTTTATCCACCTCTACAATAGATATTGCAGAATCAATTTTTGCAGTCAGCAATGTCTTTCCAAAATCATAAAATAATTTTCGTGTATGAATGCTAAGGCTGAATTGCGGATCTGGCTTGGCAAGATCGAACCTTGCCGTTATATTAAATGGTTGTTCATCTAACTTTATATTAATACTATCAAATTGTAATTGTTGCAATTTTTTATCAAGCCTGAAATCAAACTCTCCTTCAAACTTTTTCCCTTTTATAAAACTTCCGTTTGATAAATTAAATGCAAGACTGTTAACCAGTATATTCATTTTTGCTGAAAAAAGAGTTTCGTTATCTTCATCATCCAATTTTACTTTTAGATTATTAACAACCCCATCATATAATTTTTCTTTGCTTCTGTCATCAACAGTTATTCGTACATCATCAAGCACAACTGATTTTAATTGATTTTTTTGCGGAGTGGTTTTATTGCTGGCAGGCAACGAATTACTTTTTGGCTTTAATAAATAAGTATTCGAGTATCCGCTTGTGTCAGTGTATAAATAAACTGAAGCTCTTTTTATTTTAATTCCGTTAACAGCAGATTTTTTTTCGATAAGATTTATAATACTTAATTGCGCATACACTTCATCTGCCTGGAAAAACGGGTGATGATGTTTCGCAAACATAGTATCAGTAACTAAAACTTTATGTAGCAAAACAGCAGCTTTGGGGAAACTTCTAAAGAAACTTAACTCAACATCACCAATAGAAACATTTCCATTTATTTTTTTCCCAATCTCTTCGGTAACTTCTTTTATAATAGATTTTTTATTGACGGAAACATAAATGAAAACAATGATGTATAAAAGAAATAAAATTCCCAATATTATTGCAATTACTCGGAGGGTGTATTTTAAAAACCTGGTCAACAACTAAAAATTTAAGTATATGAATATAATTTATTCTTGCGATTTAAGTTTTATTCTTTATTCCAAAAACCCATGGAATTAATTTCAGTATTTTTGAAAATAATTATAATATTAAAAATGGCTACAACAAAAATTACAGTAAAGAGCAACGGTTCATTAAAAATAGAAGGCGATTTCGAAATAGTAGATATAGAGGGAAGTGTTTATGGGCTTGGAGGGAGAGAATTTGTTTCAATTTGTCGTTGCGGCCTTTCGCAAACCAAACCGTTTTGCGATGGATCTCATAAAGGTCATTTTGAGCATGAAGCCAAAGCATTCGATTTGCCTCCTAAAAAAATCATTAGTTAGTTACTACGGTATCCAGAATTATTTTGGAATTTTCTTTGTCATGTTTTGCTTTGTTTTTAAAATATCCACGTAATAAAAAATTATGCTGAGCGGCTTCAAGATCTTCATCTAATTTTTTAGTGGCAGATTGTAAATTTTGTAAGATAATTTTTATTTGATCTGCAGATTGTTCGTCATTCAGTAGCATTCCTGCAGGTGTATTTTTATTGCTCAAGCCTGTATTGATAATATTCCCGGTGGTTTTAAAATTAGCGATAACACCCAGCGATGAGTCAGCAACATTTTGAAGCTGGGAAACGGTAGCTCTTAATTTGCTGAATATAACGGTGTCGGTTACAAGATCATTTGCGAGAGAGCCCTTATTGTTAAGCTTAGCAGTATAATCTGATACGTTTACAGAAAGCTTTTCCAGGTTTTCAGTTGCACGCTTTAAAATATTTGTTGTTGCATTTAACTGGTTAATCATTGTTTCATCAGTTAATAATTTTCCCAGGGAACCTTTACCATCGGCGATACGGCTGGCGATCAGTTTAAAATCATTGGTTATTGCTAAAATATTATCGTTATTTTTTGAGAGAGTACCCATCATCGCATCAGTACTTAATAAAGCATCACTACTAACAACATCGCCCGCTTCAATTTTTGCGCCGGCGGGAGTACCTCCATATATTTCAATTATTTTGTTACCAATTAAACCATCCGAACTTAATTTTGCCTTTACATCTTTGGGAATAAATTTTACAGATACTTCTTCAATGCTCATTTCTACTTCTACCTGGCCGTTTTGCCGAAGATTTACATTTCTTATCGTGCCTACTTTTACTCCGGAATACCAAACATTGTTTCCTTTTTGTAGTCCGTTTACATTACCAAAAAAAGCTTTTACAATAATTGATTTTTCAAAAGTTTTATGTTGAGAGCCAAGTGTGAGTACGGTTATAATAAAAATAGCCAGACCAAGGAAAACGAATATTCCTACTATAATTGCTCTTGTACTGCCGGTAGATTTCATCTGAATATTTTTATTTTTTTAGCAAATGAATTTATTATATCGTAAACCATTTCATTACTGATTAATAAAATTATAATTATAAAAATTTTGTATTCTTTCATCATCTGTGTTAAAAACTTCATCAAAAGTACCTTGCTTTATAAACTTTCCATCAAATAACATGGCAATTTTATCGCCGGTAGATTTCGCACAGGTAAGATCGTGAGTAATAATAATAGATGTTGTATTAAATTTATGTCTTACTAAATTAATGAGGTTATTAATTTCAATACTTGTAATAGGGTCAAGGCCTGATGTTGGTTCATCATATAACATTATTTGGGGCCGCAAAATTAAAGTACGTGCGATACCGACTCTTTTTCTTTGCCCACCTGAAAGTTCTGAAGGCATTTGATTTATTGTTTGTGATAAACCTACGTCATTTAATACAGACTCAATTTCGTTTGTCACTTCTTTTTTTGATAAATGTCTTGCATTTCTCACTAACGGAAAGGCAAGATTTTCTCTTACCGTCATGCTATCATATAAGGCGCTGTTTTGAAAAGAAAATCCTACCTGTAAGCGAAGCTCTCTTAATTCTTTATCATTCAATTTATCTACTTCCTTACCTAAAACATTGACTAAGCCACTGTCTGGCTTTAATAAACCGCAAATGATTTTTATAAGTACAGATTTGCCGGTTCCCGATCTTCCAAGTACTACTGCATTTTCCTTTCCAAACACATCCAGATTTATTCCCTGCAACACGTGATTATCACCAAATGACTTATATAAATTTTTTATAGAAATCATTAAATCGTCATCTCCTATATTTTTATTTTCAACTCCCATTTATTACCTAAAACTGTTGGTTATTTGTACGATTAAAATTTCTTCAATAAATATGAGAAACATGGAAAGCACTACAGAAGAATTAGCAGCTTTGCCAACGCCTTCTGTTCCGTTACTGGCATGAAATCCTTTATAACAACCGACTATTCCAATTGTAAATCCGTATACGATACTTTTTATTAGAGAAGCGAAAATATCAAGAAAAGAAATTTTTTCGAATGCCGCCTGGAAGAATGAAATAAAACTGGTCAATTCACTTTGATGAACATTTAAATAAGCACCCAACATAGCAACACATCCTGTATAACACATTAACATAGGCACCATAAGTGTAGTTGCTAAAACCCTGCTGACAACTAAAAATTTAAATGGATTAACCGCGGAAACTTCCATAGCATCTATCTGTTCGGTCACCTTCATTGAACCTAACTCGGCGCCAATGTTAGAACCTACTTTTCCTGCAGCAATTAAAGCCGTTACTAACGGGGCTAACGCTCTAACAATTGCTATAGCAACAAGGGAAGGTAGCCATGATGCGGCGCCGAATTCGGATAAAGAAGGCCGTGATTGTTTAGTAAAAACAAGCCCCGTTATAAAGCCCGTTAATGTAATCAGGAAAAGGGATTTATAGCCAACCTGGAAGCATTGTCTTATAATCTCTTTAACTTCATAAGGTGGTTTAAATACCTCTTTAAAAAAACGCAATACAAATTGTAATGCGTTATTTAAATCAATAAAAAAACTGTCTACTTTTTTTGAAATCAAATATCTCCGCGATTTTTTAAAATACATAGATGCTTAGTTACTTTCAAAAGTAAATCCAAATTTTTATCTAGGGCATTTAATTGTCAAAGATGATGCAAAGATGAACAAATATGAGCCGCTAATTTTTTTATTCTTGTAATACATATTGGAAATGGCTTCCAGATAACATCCTTATTGTAAAGAAAATAAAAAGCCCCGCAAGTGCGGGGACTTAATAGTTGGAATCAGAAGTCTAAAATGTTCTTACCTGCTATACCAGTGATTATCATAGTCACTTTTCCAATGGGAAAATCTTGCATTTACAATTTGTATTTGCCTCGCTCTTTCTTTTTCAAGATTACGGATAGCTACTTTTTTTTGATGATGCCTGAGACTCCAATTATTTTCAATTGACTCTATCTTAAAATTAAAATAACGGTTTATTTTTTCAATCTGAAATTCTCTATCCTTTGGGGAAAAATTTCCTCCAAAATGATTATTTTGATTGTAAGAATAATTATTATCATCTCTGGTGCCTGGATGATATTGAGCAAATGAAGTTGTAAAAGTTCCAACGCAAAATAAAAATGTAAAAATCTGTTTCATGGTTGCTTATTTAATTTGTTTTACAAGTTTGTTACTGATAGCAGACGTGGTTTAACTATTATAAACCCATCCAAAATTTGAAGGGGCAGTAAAGTTCCAAAACGGTGAGTCAAAAAACTTTTGAAGTTGTTTAATTGTTTTCATTGTTTAAAGTTTTAATTGTTTAAAAATGTTTCTTTTAATATCAGATAGTATTTTATTGCCGGGGTTAAAAAATGAAATGTTAATACACTCAATAAAAAATGTTAAGGATAGACGCAGATTAAGTAAAGGAAATAATAAAATATTGCAACGTTCTGCTGAAGATTGCTGTGTAAAAACTAGCTTTTATTATTTGATATGCATAAACGAAAATGTCATTTACAAAAAAAGCCCGCAAGCGGACTCTTTATCTTTTCAAATATTCAGGAAGATCAATGCATGTGGTTATCATATTGTTTTACATGTTCATTAAAGGAAGTATCAAATTTACTATTGAACTTAAGGTTCACTGCCTGGATTTGCTGTTCTTTTTCTGATTGGGCTTTTTGAATCAACAATTTCTTTTCATGTTTTTTAATACGACGATTACTAATAATTGATTTTACTTTAAAATTAAAATCATTGTTGATTTTTGCAATCTCCATATCCTTTTCTTTTGCAGAAAAAGTATAAATATTATCGCGATGACTATCAAATTTTTTATAATTGTTTGATTTTACTGTTACATACCGATCATTTCTTTTATCATTAGTCTGATGACCGGTTTGTGCAAATGATGTTGCAAAAGCACCTACAGAAAATAATAGTGTAAAAATCTTTTTCATAATTGTAATTTTTAATTGTTTAAAAATGTTGCTATGAATAGGATGACTTTATTCTTCGTATTCCTGAGAAGGAAATGTTAATATGATTAAGATAAATACTATGCAATATCACCATAAAAATAGACGCCCATTGGCAGGTGTCAGCTAAAAAGAATTTGACATATAATGCCAATGAAATAAACGGAAAATTTAGTTAATTTAGAATTGAATCAAAAATATAATTAGAACATTATCCTCCTGTTGATTTTAAAAATCCTTCAAAAAAATTTCTTTCATAGGTATTTTTTTGTAGAAATAGTTTTAGCCATTTTAATCCTGTTTTTTAAAAAAGAATTTTATATTTACCAGCAATATAAAAAATTGCTGATCTACCCCTTAGGGGGACTACTGCATTTAAGTACTGAGAAATGCCGGCCATTTAAATAACCATTACATAAGTATGCTTAAAAACAAAACCTGCGTCATAAGAAAAAAAGCCTCTACTTGTTATAAATGTTTGCTTAGTATTTTACTTATCGCAAATTGCTACATATCTTCTGCTCAAAATGAGTCAGAAATAGGCCTCCCTTTCATTAAAAATTATTACCCAAAAGACTATAATGCGAATCCCCAAACGTGGGCAGTAATTGATGACAGTACCGGCCTGATGTATTTTGGCGTTCAGGGTGGTATTATAGTATATGATGGCGTGAAATGGGAGCGTGTTAGTTTTCCTTCTGCCAATACTTCCACGTTAGTGAGATCTTTTGCTAAGGATAAGCACGGTACCATATACTATGGAGCCTATGGAGATTTTGGGTACCTCAAAAACGATAGCCTGGGGCAAACAATCGCTATATCATTATTGAAATATGTGCCACAAGAAGCCAGGCATTTCTTTGATGTATGGACCATAAATATTTCTGACAGAGGAATTTATTTTCAGTCACGTGAAGAAATCATAAGATTACAACAGGTTGAATCAAATGGTGAAGAAAACTGGAAAGTAAAGGCCTGGAAGCCCCGGACTATGTTTATGTATGCGTTTTATCCTGACGATACTTATTATGTTCATCAGCAGGGATTGGGACTTTATAAAATGGCAGATGATTCACTGGTATTAATTCCAGGCAGCGAGTTTCTCGGAAAAGAAAGAGTACAGGTAATGTTACCCTATACTTCTCCTGGTGAAAAACAAGACGGTGGAAAAAAGAAATATCTTTTTGGAATGTTCTATAGCGGTCTGTATCTTTTTGATGGTAATACATTCAGCCCTTTCAAAACGGAAGCGGACCCGATGATAAAATCAGGCCTGGTATTATATAAAGGGATTCGGTTAAAAAATGGCAATTTCGCCTTATCATCCACTGGAGCAGGGCTGGTAATAATAGACCCAAATGGAAAGTTAATAAGAAAAATAAACAGGGCGGTTGGGTTACAAGATGAATCAGTGTATGCTGTTTATGTGAGTAAAGATGGAACACTCTGGTTGGCACTTGACAATGGTATATCACGGGTCGAAATGGGATCTCCTCTAACCCAATTTACACTGCAGTCAGGTATAAGCACTTCAGTGCTATCAGTGGCAAGGTATAATGGTTCATTATATGTTGGCACTACAAATGGATTGTTGAAATACAATAACTCCAAGGGAATTTTTGAGCTTAATAAAACAGTTCCTCAAAACCAGATATTTTCTTTATTGCCGGAAGGCAATGAGTTATTAATTGCCGGCGACGGGCTTTTTGTTATTAGAGGAGAAAAGACTTCTTTAATACAATCTTCTTTAAGCGGTAACCTAACCTTGAATAGCCTGTATATTCCACCTGGCCGTCCAGATTTGTTATTAGGAGGCTCAGCAAGTGGTATAACAGTTTTTCAAAAAAATAAAAATTCTTTAGAGGGAGATGGATCATGGGTATTTACCGGACTTATTCCAGGTATTACTGACCAGGTTTGGACCTTTGCTGGTGATAACGAAGGTACAGTTTGGGCAGGTACTCAAAATAATATTGTATTCAGGTTAAGATTCACTTTTGATGAAAAGAGTCAATTGCAATTGGCAAAAACAAGAGTAGAAAAATTTGGCTCTGAAAATGGTTTAAAAAATGCAGCTGGTGCTGTTTTCCGAACAAAACAAAAAGCTTTTTTTCTGCATGATTCTGGCGTTTATAGTTTTAATAACCAACAGCGCCGGTTTGTAAATGATACCACTTTTGGTATTTTTAATCATGGGGGAGGTAACGACGACGGGTTTGTTTTTCAGGATAGCCTGAGCCGGGTTTGGGTAAGGCTTGGTAAAGAAACAAGACTCGCAATACCTCGTTCTGATGGAGGCTACAAAGTAACCAAAGTGCTTCAACCATTATCTGACAGAACATTCTCTACTATTCTCTCTGAAAAAAATGGAATAACATGGATTTGCACAACTGACGGGCTGGTCCGGTATGATGAGAAAATGGCGGGGGACAGCACATACCTTTTTCAAACTTTATTAAGGCACGTTACTGCAGGTACAAATATTCTTGATCCTGACCCCGCAAAAGATCAGGTTGCAGAAATAGATAACAAAAACAATACGCTTCGCTTTCAATATGCAGCTCCGTTTTTTGAGCAGGAAGATAAAACCCAATACCAAACATGGCTGGAGGGATTTGAGAAAAATTGGTCTGATTTTGATAATAACTACTATAAAGAATACACAAACTTACCTCCCGGCAGATTATCATTTTCATGTACGTGCGAAAAATATTTACCAGAAATCAAGTGAAGAAGCAATTTATTCATTTATAATTCTTCCGCCATGGTACAGCACATGGTGGGCTTATCTTTTATATACTCTAGGCGCTATCTTTATTATTTATGCTTTAATCAACTGGCGAACCAGGAAGTTAAAAGAAAAGCATGCAGAACTGGAAAAGACAGTAGAAGAAAGAACATCGCAATTAAGCCAGCGTGTTGCTGAACTTGCAGTTATAAACAGTGTGCAGGAAGCCCTTGTAAGCCAAATAGATATGCAGGGTATTTATAATGTTGTTGGGGAGCGGGTACAAAAATTATTTAATTCTCAGATTGTAATAATAGCAACATTTGATCATGAAAATAAAGTGGAGAAATTTAATTATCATTTCGAAAAGGGAGAAACCTCACTACCCAATAGCCGGAATTTTGATAAGATAAGACAACATTTAATAGAGACCGGGCAAAACATTCTTGTTAATAAAGATATTTCAAATGCCATAGCTAAATATGGATTGAGAGTAGTACCCGGAACTGAAATGCCTAAATCAATGCTTTTCATGCCTTTGAAAGTAGGCGATAAAGTTAACGGGTATGTAAGCCTCCAAAACGTTGATAGAGAAAATGCCTTTCGTGAATCGGATGTGAAATTGCTTGAAACCTTGTCCAATAGCATGAGCGTAGCTTTGGAAAATGCCCGCTTATTCGATGAAACTGCCAGGCTCCTGAAGGAGACCGAACAACGCACCGCCGAACTTTCTATAATTAACAGTATACAGGAAGCGCTTGCAAAAGAATTGAATATGCAAGCTATATATGAACTCGCAGGCAATAAGCTGAGCGAGGTTATGAAAACCCTCGACATTGACATTCGTTTATTTTCTCCGGAAACTAACCAGGTTTTTTATCCATACATGCGGGATAGAGGAGAACTTATCAAAGTAGCTCCTACGCCTATGATGGGAATGTCCAAACATGTTTTCGAGACAAGCCAAACACTGCTTATTAATGAAAAGCTGGAAGAGAGAATGGCTCAATTAGGTTCTGTAACGCTCCCGGGCACACAAGTAGAGAAATCTCTTCTTGCCGTACCGATTATTGTTGCAAAAAAAGCAGTGGGTATGGTTACCATCTGCAATTATGAAAAAGAAAATGCTTTCAGCGATTCTGAAGTCAGGCTACTTCAAACCGTAGTAGCAGCCATGAGCGTAGCTTTAGAAAATGCAAGGCTCTTTGATGAAACCAATCGCCTGCTGAAAGAAACGGAAGAACGTACTGCCGAACTTGCTGTAATCAACAGCGTACAGGAAGGGCTGGTAGCGCAAATGGATATCCAATCAATGTACACTCTTGTGGGAGAAAAAATTCGTGATATTTTCCAGGCACAGATTATTGACATTGTAACTTATGATAGCAGGAAAAATATCATAGAGGATCGCTATGCCTATGAAAAAGGCGATACAACCTTAATCGGGCCGAGAGAACCTTTAGGCTTCAGGAAACATATTATTGAAACCAGGCAAGTAATGGTTATCAATAAAAATATGGCAGAGAATAGCAAAAAATATGAGAGTTACGTAACGATTGGAGAACAACCGAAATCAGCCGTCTTTGTACCCATGATAACCGGTGGCGAAGTAACTGGTATAATCAGTTTACAAAATCTTGATCATGAAAATGCATTTTCAAAATCTGCTGTAAACCTTTTAATGACGCTTGCCAACAGCATGAGCGTGGCGCTAAAAAGTGCAAATCTTTTTGATGAAACAGCTCGCTTACTTAAAGAAACAGAACAACGAAATGCGGAGCTCGCAGTGATCAACAGCGTGCAAGAAAGCCTTGTTGCCAAACTCGATATGGCGGGCATTTATGAGTTGATAGGAGAAAAAATAAGGGAGATATTTGGCGCACAGGTTATTGATATTGTTACTTATGATGCTGTAAAAAATGTAATTGCTGACCAGTATGCTTATGAAAAAGGCGACAGAACATTACTTGGGGAAAGGCAACCAAACGGATTTAGAAAGCATGTAATTAAAACCGGTAATCTGCTCCTGCACAACGAAAATGTAGAGAAAGCAATGCGTGAATTTGGTAATGAAATCCTGATAGGTGATATGCCGAAATCACAGATTTATGTACCTATGATATCTGATGGAAAAGTAAAAGGCATTATCAGTCTTCAAAATCTGGATCATGAACACGCATTTTCTGAATCAGATGTAAGTCTCCTTACTACGCTTGCCAATAGCATGAGTGTAGCGCTGGAAAGCGCCCGTCTTTTTGATGAAACTAACAGGTTGCTGAAAGAGACCGAACAGCAAAATGCAGAGTTGGCAATTATCAACAGCGTTCAGGAGGGACTTTCTTCCAAGCTGGATATGCAGGCAATTTACGATTTGGTTGGAGACAAAATTCAAACCATTTTTGATGCTCAGGTGGTAGACATTGTTACATATAATTCTTCTGATCTGCTCATTTATCCGCATTACGTAATTGAAAGAGGCGAACGGTTTTATGAAGAGCCACGGCCGCTTGTTGGTTTTCGAAAACATGTAGTTGAAACTTCCCAACCTCTTTTAATTAATAAAAATATCATAAGAGCCAACGCAGAATATTCAAACCCAGGGGTAGTTATGGGAGAATACCCAAAATCAGTATTATTCGTACCAATGATAGTTGGCCGGGAAGTAAAAGGTATTATTTCGCTCCAAAACCTTGATCATGAAAATGCTTTCAGTAACTCAGATATGCGCTTACTTCAAACACTTTCTAATAGCATGAGTGTTGCGCTTGAAAATGCAAGATTATTTGACGAAACCACCCGACTGCTAAAGGAAACTGAACAACGAACTTCTGAGCTTGCCGTAATCAACAGTGTACAGGAAGGTCTCGTAGCGCAAATGGATATGCAGGCAATTTATGACCTTGTAGGAGAAAAGATCAGGAATATTTTCAATGCACAAATCATAGATATTGTTACTTATGATAAAAAGAACAACCTGATAGAAGATAGGTATTCTTTTGAAAAAGGCGATAGAACTTTATTGAGAGCCAGAGAGCCAGTGGGTTTCAGAAAGCTTGTTATAGACGCACCCCATGTGTTGCTTATTAATGAAAAGTTAGACGAAAAAAGTAAAGAACACGATAGTTATGTAACTATTGGAGAACAGCCCAAATCGGTAGTTTTTGTACCAATGATGACCGGATCAGAAATAACCGGCATTATCAGCTTACAAAATCTCGATCATGAACATGCATTTTCCGATTCAGATGTGAACCTGTTAACTACTCTTGCCAACAGTATGAGTGTTGCATTAAAAAGTGCTCGCCTATTTGATGAAACCAATCGTTTATTAAAAGAGACAGAACAGCGCAATGCTGAACTTGCTGTAATTAATAGCGTACAGGAAAGCCTTGTCGCCAAGATGGACATGGCAGGAATATATGAACTGGTAGGGGAAAAAATCCGGGAAATATTTAATGCACAGGTTATTGATATTGTTGTTTACGATCATAATAGAAATGTATTAGTTGATAAGTACTCTTATGAAAAAGGCGACAGAACTTTGGTTGGAGAAAGAAAACCAACAGGTTTCAGAAAGCATGTTATTCAAACAGGTAGCTTGCTGGTTCACAATGAAAATGTAGAGCAGGCCATGCGCGAGTTCGGTAATGAAATAATAATAGGCGAAGTTCCCAAATCCCAGATTTATGTGCCAATGATTGCAGATGGGAAAGTAAAGGGAATTATCAGTTTACAAAACGTTGACCAGGAATATGCATTTTCAGATTCAGATGTAAGCCTTCTTACTACGCTTACTAATAGTATGAGTGTTGCTCTTGAGAGTGCCCGTTTATTTGATGAAACCACGCGACTACTTAAAGAAACGGAACAAAGAAATGCAGAGCTGGCGGTAATTACAAGCGTACAGGAAAGCCTGGTAGCTAAAATGGATGTAGAAGCTATCTATAGCCTGGTAGGTGAGAAAATAAGGGAGGTTTTTAACGCACAGGTAATTGATATCACCACTTATGATGCCGAAACCAATCTTATAGAAGACAGATACGCTTATGAAAAGGGCGATAGAACTCTTATGTCAAAGCGTGAACCTTTTGGCTTCAGAAAACATGTGATTGATACCGGTCAGATGTTGGTGATTAATAGTGATATGTATAAACATAGATTAATTCACGATAACCAGGTAATTGTTGGGCAAGCAGCAAAATCTTTGGTAATGGCCCCATTAATGGCAGGTGGTAAAGTAAACGGGGTAATAAGTCTTCAGAACCTGGATAAAGAGAACGCATTTCCACAATCAGAAGTAAGTTTATTATCGACCCTTGTAAACAGCATGAGCGTGGCATTAAAAAGTGCCCGCCTCTTTGATGAAACTGCCCGGTTGCTTAAAGAAACAGAACAGCGTACGAATGAATTGGGAGTTATCAATAGTGTGCAGGAAGGGCTTGTAAGAGAAATGAATACACAAACTATTTTTAATCTTGTAGGAGACAGAATATGTAGTTTATTTCCCGAAACCCAAACTATGGTCATTCGTACATTTGATGTGGAAACCGGGTTTGAACTTTGGCAGTATGCAATTGAAAAGGGAGTAAAGTTAAAGAATGAAAAGCGGCCATTAATATGGGCGAATAAGCAACTCATCCTTACTAAAAAGCCATTTCTTATTAATGAAAATTATATTGAAACGGCAAAGCAATATGGAGGTGCGGGAGTTTCGCATGGCAAGCCTCCAAAATCCGCCATATTCGTACCTATGATTGTGGGTGATGAAGTAAAGGGTTCACTCAGCTTGCAAAATGTGGATAAAGAAAATGCATTCAATGAAGCGGATTTGAGATTACTTACTACCGTTACTAATAGCATGAGTGTGGCCATTGAGAATGCCCGTCTTTTTGATGAAACTACCCGTCTTCTTGGAGATGCAAAACAAAGAGCTACAGAATTAAGTACTGTAAACAGTATCAGCAAGGCATTGGCCTCCCAGTTAAATCCTACAGATTTGATACAATTGGTAGGCGATCAACTAAAAGAATTATTTAATGCTAATATTGTTTACCTGGCTTTATTGAACAAAAAATCAAACATCATTTATTTCCCTTACCAGTCTGGGGACAATATGGCACCTATGCAATTGGGTGAGGGACTTACATCAAATATTATTTTAACCGGGGAGCCACTATTAATCAATAAAAGCCTTGACGAACAAACAGACCAATTGGGGTTACAGAGGATAGGAATTCCTGCAGCGTCCTATCTCGGAGTGCCTATTCCGGTTGGCGATGAAATGATCGGTGTATTAAGTGTACAAAGCACTGAGCAGGAAAACCGCTTTAATGAAAATGATCTTACGATTACTTTCCACAATTGCTTCTTCCGTTGGTGTTGCATTGAAAAATGCACAGCTATTTGAAGAAGTGGAACAGGCTAAAATGGAAGCAGAATTTGCCACTAAAAATGCGGAAAAGGCTAATGAAGCCAAGAGCGCCTTTCTTTCTACGGTTAGCCATGAATTACGTACACCTCTCACCTCAGTATTAGGTTTCGCTAAAATTATCAGGAAGAGACTGGAAGACAAGATTTTTACTGCTTTAGATAAAACTGATCCAAAAACATCAAAAACAATTGACCAGATTACAGAAAATTTAAAAGTGGTTATATCTGAAGGCGAAAGGCTCACACACCTGATTAACGATGTGCTTGATCTTGCAAAAATTGAGGCCGGTAAAATGGAATGGAACCAGGAAGATGTATCCCTGGCTGATGTTACTGAAAGAGCAATAGCAGCAACAACTTCACTTTTCGATCAAAAACCTGTAAAGCTGATTAAAAAAGTAGACACTGACCTTCCCGTAATTACCGGCGATACAGATAAACTGATTCAGGTGGTGATTAATCTTTTTTCTAATGCTGTGAAGTTTACCGATAAAGGTTCTGTTACATGTCATGTATATAAAAAAGGCCATGAAGTAATTGTAAGTATAAGCGATACAGGTATTGGTATTGCTCCGGAAGATTTTGGAGCCGTATTTGAACAGTTCAAACAGGTTGGAGGAGATACACTAACGGATAAGCCTAAAGGAACCGGCTTAGGCCTTCCGATTTGTAAAGAAATTGTAGAACATCATGGCGGTAGAATATGGGTAGAAAGTAAAGTTGGGAAAGGAAGTGTTTTTTCTTTTGCAATACCATTTACTGCTGCAAAAACTAAATCACAAAAGAAACCCATTCACCTTGATGATTTGGTCAGGCAATTGAAAGCGCAAATGGATTTTTCAAAATTAAAAATGGTCGGGAAAAATGCAACTATTCTGGTTGTTGATGACGATGATTCCATAAGATCATTGCTGGACCAGGAGTTGAGTGATGCAGGCTATATTATTGAACAGGCAAACGACGGGAAAATGGCGCTTGAAAGTATTCGCAAAAATCGTCCCGACCTGATTATTCTTGACGTAATGATGCCGGAAATAAACGGCTTTGATGTAGCAGCAATATTAAAGAACGATCCCGATACAATGGATATACCTATTATTATTTTATCCATTGTTCAGGATAAAGCAAGGGGTTTTCGAATAGGAGTGGACCGTTACCTTACAAAACCCATAGATACCGAAAAATTATTTGAAGAGGTAGGTAGTTTATTAGAACAGGGTAAATCGAAGAAAAAGGTAATGGTAGTTGATGAAGATACTTCTGCCGTACGCTCTTTAACAGAAGTTTTGCAGACAAAAGGATACATAGTTGTAGAATCAGATGGAAAAGAATTGGTTAAAAAAGCAATTTCAACACAACCGGATATTATCATTCTTAATTCAATTTTATCAGACAAAAATGAAATCGTTCAATCGTTACGTTTCGAAAAAGGATTGGAGAATGTATTGTTTTTAATTTACCAGTAAGCATTATAAAATTTAAAACTAAAAGATTTAATGGAACAGAAAATTTTAATTGTAGATGATGAACCACACATAAGAATGCTGATTGAGCAAACCCTGGAAGAGTTGGAAGAAGAAGGGGTAGAATTTTTAACAGCAGAAAATGGTGAAATTGCTCTTGGGATAATTCAAAAAGAAAAACCGCAATTAGTTTTTCTTGATGTAATGATGCCGAAAATGAATGGGATGGAAGTATGCAGAAAAGTAAAAAAAGAACTTCTCCTGGATGAAGTTTTTATTGTTTTACTTACTGCAAAGGGGCAGGAATTAGACAGACAAAAAGGACAAGAAGTAGGCGCAGATGTTTATATGACCAAGCCATTTGATCCTGAAGCAATTTTAAATAAAGCACGACAAGTACTGGGTTTAAAATAACATAATCAGCAATTTATTTTTTTAAACTATGACAAGGGTAACGCTCAAAAGTATTCTATCAAAAAAAAATGAGGCCAGTTTGTTGGTGCTTTCATTAATTGAACAAATGAGCGCCCATATAAGTATTGAGGATGAAAGGCAACAGTTGTTGTGTGGCAATAACGATATACTTTCTACTTATCAACATCCTGTAAATGTTAATGATGAAATTATCGGCTGGGTAAAAGGTGATGAAAAAGCGGTTCATATAGCTGACCTTCTTACCTTATTGGCAAAAAAAGAGTTTGAAAGAAAAAACCTGGGTAGCGAAGTGCTGGTACTTTACCAGGAAGTAAATATGGTGTTTAATTTTTCTGATAAACTGGCACAAGCTATAGACCCTGCCGCCATTGCACAAATAGCCGTTGAGCAGGCTATGCATCTCATTAATTCAGTTAGCGGGGTAGTTGTATTATGGGATGAGAACACAAACCAATTGCAAATTCCTGCAATGGCTGGAGAGAATTTGTTCAATAAAGAAAACTTATCCGTGAATGCCGATGTGTTACTCAAAATTGGACTGAGCGGTCAATCAGAAATCCTGAGTGATCTTACAGTTTTAAAAGAATCCGGAATTATATCATCGGAAGTTCAATCAATTGTATATGCAGCGTTAAAAGTAAAACACAGGATTATGGGAGCTATTATTCTTGCAGGAAATACTGCAATGCAATATGCAGCTTCAGATCTTAAATTTCTTACCACACTCGCTTTGCAATCTTCGGCCGCAATTGAAAGCGCTTTGCTATATGAAAAAAATATCAGGGAAGCACATGAAAGAGAAGAAGCGCTGCGACGTATTTATGAGGTAACTGCAAAATTTGTTCCTTATGAATTCATTGGTTCGCTTGGGCATAATGTAATTACAGATGTAAAACTGGGTGACCAGGTTCAAAAAATAGTAACCGTTCTTTTTACAGATATAAGGGATTATACATCCTTATCAGAAAAAATGACTCCCGAAGAAAACTTTCAATTTGTAAGTTCTTATAATGAACGCATGGGGCCCATTATACGAAAACATGGCGGTTTTATTAATCAATACCTAGGTGATGCTATTATGGCGTTATTTCCCGAAAGTGTAGATCAAAGCCTCGCTGCGGCAATTGAAATGCAAATGAACATCAGAGAGTTTAATGCGTTGCAAAAAACTAAAAATTTGCCTTTGATAAAAATGGGAATTGGTATGCACACAGGTCCTTTGATAATGGGCATAACGGGAGACAAAGACCGCTTAGACGCAACGACAATTTCTGATACTGTAAATACATCCTCACGAATTGAAAGCCTTACCAAGCACTATAAAGCAACTATTCTGCTTAGCGAAATTACCGTACGCCAAATAAAAAATAAAGATATTTTCCAACTGCGCTATCTCGGAAAAGTCCAGGTAAAAGGAAAAAATTCGTCCATTGGCATTTACGAATGTTTTGATTGCGATAGCGAAGAACAGGCAGATAAAAAGAAAAAAACACTTTCTTCCTTTGATGAGGGAATTTTTCATTACCTGAATAAATCATTCGACAAGGCAATAAAATCATTCGAATCAATAATGCTTATAAATCCTGATGATTTTACCACTCAATTTTTTCTCGATCATTCCAAAAGGTATTTTCACAAAGGAATACCCGAAAATTGGTCGGGAGTAGTAGAAATGATTGATAAATAAAAGATGGGCTCTTTTAGAATTAAACAATTTATGCATCAACTTTATTGTTGAATTGCCTGCGCATTTTTTTCCTGAGTATGTTTATTATTGCATTCGAAGTAATTTTAAGTAAATAATCTTTATGTCGCCGGAACCATTTATTGCTTTTTTCCTTCTGCGAAGCGTGCAACGAATATTACGTAATAGCAACTCAACCGCTAAATGGAATCGTCCTATTACCTATTTATTATATGGTATTGCTATCCTTTTTGTTGCCGAACTGGCATTTCATATCGACTACGTTACAAAGTGGATATGGCATGCTCTCTTGATTGGCGTCATCTCAATAGCGCTGCTTAGAAAAGAATTTACAGCGACGCGTACTTTAATGTTTGCCTTGTTGCCATTTGCCATTTTATCATTCGCTTCCGATTTGTTTAAAATTATCAGTGCACAGCAATACAAATTAGTTGATACTTATTTTGACATAGCTATCATCTTTTCAATAGTATGGATGATTGCCATGATAGTAGTTTCCAATAAGCAACAAAAAGCCTTAAAGCGGGAACAGGAAAAAACCCATCAGGAAGAAGAACAAAAAAAATGGATGACTACCCGGAAAGAAGAACTGGAAAAAATAGTAGCCGAAAGAACCTCCGAACTAAGACAGCAAAAGGAACAGGTAGAAAGCACGTTACATGAGCTTAAAGCCACTCAATCCCAGCTTATTCAATCAGAAAAAATGGCTTCGCTTGGAGAACTTACTGCAGGGATTGCCCATGAAATTCAAAACCCTTTAAACTTTGTAAATAATTTTTCAGAGGTAAATGCAGAATTGATTGAAGAATTAAAAGAGGAAATTAGTAAAGGAAATTTTGAGCTGGTTGCTGGTATTGCTAATGATATTAAAGAAAATGAAGAGAAAATAATATTTCACGGTAAGCGGGCAGATGCCATTGTAAAGGGAATGTTGCAGCACAGTCGAAATAGTGGCGGACAGAATGAACTAACAGATATAAATGCGCTGACTGACGAATATCTTCGATTAGCCTATCATGGTTTACGGGCAAAAGACAAATCTTTTAATGCCACTATGAAAACAGATTTTGATACTTCCCTTCAAAAAATAAATATCATTCCGCAGGATGTTGGAAGAGCTATTCTTAATCTTATTACAAATGCTTTTTATGCAGTCAATGAAAGAGCTAAACAAACAACTAACAACCTGTCTGTCGGACAGGCAGGTTATGAACCCACGATTTCAGTAAGCACTAAAAAGATAAATAATTTTATTCAACTAACGGTTAAGGATAACGGTAATGGTATTCCTCAAAACATTTTTGACAAAATCTTTCAGCCATTCTTTACAACGAAACCAACAGGTCAGGGAACGGGATTAGGATTGAGTTTAAGCTATGATATTATTAAAGCACATAGCGGAGAAATAAAAGTAAAAACAAAAGAAGGAGAAGGAAGTGAATTTATTATCCTACTACCTCGTTCATAGTATTTTAGGAAAAGAAAGATCAAATTCCAGTCATTGCTAAATCATAGTTCAGGCAATAGATGTACTGCGTTCAATATTTTATTATCTTTAAATGCTCCATAACAAATGCTTAAAACTCAATGGCTAAAACCCCGATTTCGTTTTTTAGGTTAATTGCAATACTTTTTGCAACGATGTTTTTTTTCTCCTGCAATAACTCAGGTGATGTCTCTTTTCCTGAAAAAGAGCTGGGCTATGTGCAACCGATAGCGGTGCCACTTGTGTTTAGCGAGGCTAAAAAATTAAAATGGGATACCGCAAAAAAAGAAGGTATAACACCGGTAATGCAAAAGTTAGACATTGATGCATTGCCAGCCATCCCTTATGATTCAAGCGGCTTTAAGTCCTTTGCCCAACCGCCTGAAGAAGTTCATTTTGATTTCAATAATTTACCAGATGCTTCCCTGGACCTGGGTAGTTTACCTTCACAGTCTTTGGAAATAAAAACTTCCCTTCTGGGACCAATTGCAACTATTAAAGCAGGAACGCCAGCACTCCAAAAAGGAAAAGCACTTTCTATTTCTGATTTTGGGCAGGCACAAGGTATGCAGGGAAAATTAATTACAACTTTATTCCGGGATCATGACGGTTTTCTATGGATAGGCAGCAGTGAGGGATTGTTTCGGTACGACGGCGAAAATATTCAAACATTTATCCAGGGCTCATCTACAGCCAGCCCCGAGGTTGGTATCATTGAAGATAATGCCAATAATATTTGGTTTGTAAAAGGCAAAAGTATCGGGGTAATAAATATGCATAATGGCACTATTGGCTATTCAAAAAAAATAGGCTTTTTTCAGCAAAATCTTGATAAGATGACCTTAGACGATAAGGGGAATATCTGGGTTTACAATATGATAGATAAAGCGGTAAGCATTATAGATCCGGTTGCTTTGACGTATAAAAACATTGGCAAAAAACAAGGACTTTCCGATTCTTCAGCTTTTCAAATATTACAGGATAGTAATAAAAATATTTGGATTACCACTTACTCCGGAGGCGTGGATATTATTGATAATTCATCAGGAAAAATAAAATATCTTAAAAAGATAAATGGTTTAAGTACAGATTCCGTAACAGCGATGGCAATGGATAAAGCAGGTCATATCTGGGTGGGGGAAATTGGTGGCCTGGATGAAGTTGATGTAAAAAATGGAACTATAAAACATTACAATCAGTTACAGGGATTTAAAAAAAACTATACACTTGGTCTACATTTTGACAATAAAGGTTACCTGTGGAGAAATACATTAAATGGCGTTGAGTTGGCAAATATCGCAGAAGAAAAGATCCGGTATATTAATAAAAATGATGGATTAAGTTCAGATATAGTAACCGATGTTTCACCTGATAGGTATAACAGGTTATGGATAGCATCTGTATTAAATGCTTCCTCACAGGGATTAAATATTATAGATCAGCATGGAGCAACGGTTCACCCATTGGGTACCACTTCAATAATCAGCTTGATGGAAGACGCTGTAGGAAATCTTTGGGTGGCTACACAAAAGGGAATTTATATCGTGAATCCGCAAAGAACTACCATGCATTTATTAGATAAATCAAATGGCCTTAGTGATAATTTCGTTCAATCATATTGGAAAAAGAATGGAAACATGGTGGTTGCCACAGATGGAGGTTTTAATATAATTGATCCTGTTAATAAAACTATATTAAGAGCAGGTAAGAAAGAAGGCCTTGTTAGCGATACTATCTATGTTGCCTTCAGCGATAACTCCGGCAATATTTGGCTTACGGGTCCAAGCAATGGTATTGATATGGTTGATTCGGCAAAAAATATTACGCTTCATACCGATGCTTCGGGCGGATTAAACGATAATAATATTCAGGATGTAAAACAGGATAAAGATGGATTGATATGGCTTGCCACCAATACAAATGGTATTGATATAATTGATCCGCTAAAAGGAACTGTAAAATATTTAAACAATCAACCGGGCTTAAAAGATGTATGCAATCGTATGATGCTGGAAGATGAATACGGCCGTATGTGGATAGGAACAGACAAAGGCATTTACATAGCAGACACAAAAAATAATACTCTTACTAATATCACTACAAAGCAGGGCTTATCAAACAATACCATGCTGTCGCTATTGGAATATAATGGAAGTGTAGTTGCTGGTACTAACAATAAAGTCAATATAATAACTGCACCGGCACCAGGCGATTCGTCGTCCGGCAATGGCAAATATCACTTTTAGATAAATCTCAGAATTTAATAAAAGAAACCAACTCATGGTCCACCGATTGCATCACTGCGAAAGGTGAATATCTCTGGGGCGACAATGGCATTACAATCATTCATAATATTAAAGCCAGCGATGATTCGGTCTCTACTTATGTTACAGAAATGAACATAATGACGCAGCCTCAATATTTTATCAACCACAATAACGTAGGAGAAAAAGATACCCTTTGGACCATAGATACTTTTTATGTAGGTAAACTGCCGGAACATTTGACCCATTTAGATCAATATGCCTGGGATAGCGTATCCGGTCCTTACAATTTGCCCCTTAATCTCACCATTCCACACAGCAAAAATTATTTACAGTTTCATTTTACGCAGGCAAATTTAGGAAGGTCTGATACAACTTTTTATACCTATTTTTTGGAAGGAATTGATAAAAACTGGAGTGCTGTTACTACTAATTCTTATACAGAAAACTATTTAAATCTACCTCCCGGAAAATATACTTTTAAAGTAAGCAGTAAGGGCATTAGTGGAAAATGGGGGGAGCCAGCAGAATTTAAATTTATCATTACGCCGCCCTGGTACCAAACATGGTGGGCTTATACTTTGCTTGGCTTATTGGCTCTTGGCATTTTGAGAGCTTATATTGTATATCGTTCCCGTAAGCTAAAAAAAGAAAACCGTATATTAGAAGAAAGGGTGGAGCATCGCACCAACCAGCTAAAACAATCCTTAGAAAATCTTAAAGCAACTCAATCTCAACTTATCCAATCAGAAAAAATGGCTTCACTTGGGGAACTAACGGCAGGCATAGCTCATGAAATACAAAATCCCTTAAATTTTGTAAATAACTTTTCTGAGGTTAATATTGAATTAACAGATGAGTTGAAGGAAGAACTGAATAAAATAAATATTCCGCCTTCAGAAAAATTGACCATTGAAAAAATTACTGATGACATAAGGAGTAACCAGGAAAAAATAAATTTTCATGGCAAGCGTGCCGACGGTATTGTAAAAGGCATGTTGCAACATAGCCGCAGCAGCAATGGACAAAAAGAGCTAACCAATATTAACCAGTTGGCTGACGAATATTTACGATTGGCATATCATGGATTGAGAGCGAAGGATAAATCTTTCAATGCAACCATGCAGACAGATTTTGACGAAAGCATTGGTAAAATAAATATAGTACCGCAAGATGTAGGAAGAGTAATCCTCAACTTAATTACCAATGCTTTTTATTCAGTAACTGAAAAAAGAAAACAGCTTGGTCAGGATTATGAACCTACAGTTATTGTAAGTACCAGGAAAATGACTGATGGAGTTCAAATAAAAGTGAAAGATAATGGTGAAGGCATTCCGCAAAAAGTATTGGATAAAATATTCCAGCCTTTCTTTACTACTAAGCCTGCGGGAGTTGGAACAGGTTTAGGCTTATCTTTAAGTTATGATATTATAAAAGCGCATGGAGGAGAATTGAAAGCAGAAACCAGGGAAGGCGAGGGTACTGAATTCATCATACGCTTGCCACGATAAATTATACGTATTAAATTTATTAAAAGATAAAAAAGAAATATGAAAATTTTAGTTGTAGATGATGAAAAGGATATGGAAACTTTATTTCAACAGCGTTTTCGTAAAGAGATTCGCGATGGGAAAGTTCAATTTGCTTTTGCATCTTCGGGAGAAGATGCGCTTACCTATCTTTCCCGGATGGACCACGAAGCTGTGCTGATACTTTCTGATATTAATATGCCCGGAATGAGCGGGCTTGAATTGTTGAAGCATATAAAAGAAAAGTATGAAAACCCGCCGCCGGTTGTAATGATGATAACAGCATACGGCGACACAGAAAATTATGAACAGGCAATGAAGCTGGGAGCGGATGAATTTCTTACCAAACCCGTTGATTTTATTTTATTAAAGGAAAAACTAAAAATTAAATCCCAAATTTAATGGCAAAGATTTTAGTTGCTGATGATGAAGCGGATCTTGAAGTGCTTATTAAGCAAAAGTTTCGGAAAGAAATTAGGGAGAATACTTACCAGTTCATTTTTGCTGAAAACGGAAATGAAGCGCTTAAAAAACTTCAGGACGATGGCGAAATTGATATTTTATTAAGTGATATCAATATGCCTGAAATGGATGGCCTTACTCTACTAACAAAGTTGAACGAACTAAATCTTCTTACAAAGGCAGTAATTGTGTCTGCCTATGGTGATATGGAAAACATACGGACTGCTATGAACCGGGGAGCATTCGACTTTGTTTGTAAACCGGTTAACTTCCTTGATCTCGGTATCACAATTCAAAAGACGCTTGACTATGTTACGCAAATGCATAAAACGCTTAATGCCATAAAGGAGAACAATATTCTTAAAATGTATGTTGATAAAACCGTATTGAATTTTATGAACGGCCGCGAATTTGAAACACAATTAATGGCCAATGAAACATTAGAAGCCACTGTTGCTTTTATTGATATTTCTGGCTTTACTGCAATTACCGAGAAAGAACCTGCCGATGTTGTAGTAAAACTGCTTAATAAATATTTCGATATTATGGTGAAGGAAATTATTACACAGGATGGTTATGTTGACAAATTTATTGGTGATGCAATATTAGCTGTATTTAAGGGAGATTTTCATTTAGACAGGGCTATTGATGCCAGCCTCGCCGTTCGAAAGAATATAGAAGAATCGGGCAAACAATCAGAAGTATCAACATTTCATCCAATGGTTTCTGTGGGCATAGATAGTGGCGAAATGATTTCCGGAAATATAGGTTCGGCAAAACTCCGCCGACTGGATTATACAGTTATTGGTGATGTAGTAAACACGGCACAACGCCTGCAGGATGCAGCAAAAGCAGGCCAGATACTAATTTCAGAAGATTCATGGGCAAAAGTAAAAGAGTCGTTTAATTGTAACCCTGTTGAGAATATAAAAATGAAAAACAAATCAAAATCTTTTATGGCTTATGAAGTTTTAGATTAAATAAAATGTATGCCACACTGACTTAATGCTCAGATTTAAGTTCTGCCTGAACGTTCTCCCATCCCCATGATATTCCCAATAAATATTTCTCCATATTCCACATAAAGAATATTTATCAACCTAATTTAATGTTGTACTTTTAAATACTCTAATTGATTTTCTTTCTCAGAAGGCTACCTTCCTTTTATTCTGAATACATTCTATTCATTTCCTTTCACAATCAACAACCATGTAAATGGGAAAGTTCTATAAAATATTTATCTGGAAGAAGGCGCCATTTCTGCGTTTACTGTTGCCCGTTATAGTCGGCATTATAGCAGAATATTATTTAAAATTTGAGATTAATATCATACTTACCACAGCTATTGTCTTACTTTCTACCTTTCTTGTATTCAATATATTGCCTTTGGTATACCGGTTTAAGCTACAGCCTATAAATGGAATTATTATTACAGCCTTTATTATAAATGCCGGATTTTTTCTTACCTGGAATAAAGATGCCCGCCATCATGGGGATTGGTACGGTAAAAAATATGACAGCAGCTCTTATATTATTGCAACCATAAATGAACCACCGGTTGAAAAAAATAAATCTTACAAAGCACTTGCAACTGTGAATGCAATTATTAAGAAGGGGAATGTTTATAATACTTCAGGAAAATTATTAATTTATCTTTCAAAAGATTCAATTTCAAATGAAATCGTTTATGGCGACAGAATTATTATTAAAAAGGAATTGCAGCGAATAAAGAATTCAGGAAATCCTGCCGCGTTTAACTATGAACGCTATTGTGCCTTTCAGCAAATTTATCATCAATGTTATCTTAAAAAAAATGAATGGATTTTGCTTAGTGGCAATAATACTTCTCTTTATTGGAAAACCATTTTTACTACGCAACGTTATGTAGTAAATGTTTTAGATAAGTATATAAAAGGAAAAAATGAAGCCTCTATTGCTAATGCGTTAGTAATAGGCTATAAAGTTGACCTGGATAAAGATTTGGTACAGGCTTATAGTAACGCAGGCGTTATTCATTTAATTGTTATAGCAGGTTTGCATCTTGGGCTAATATATGGGTTACTATTCTGGATAACCGGCAAAATTCCTTTCTTAAAAAAATCAAAAGCATTCCGGCTTTTTATTATAGTATCGCTGTTGTGGTTTTTTGCTTTATTAACCGGAGCATCTCCTCCTGTATTACGCGCAGTTGTTATGTTTAGTGTGATAGCCATAGGCAAGATTATTGATAAAAATACCTCGGTTTATAATTCACTTTCAGTCTCAGCTTTTATAATTCTTTGCATTAATCCCTACTCACTTTGGGATGCCGGATTTCAACTTTCATATTTAGCTGTCACAGGTATCGTTACCACACAAAAGTATATTTATGGTTGGTTTTATATTCAAAATAAAATTTTAAATGAAGTCTGGAAGATTGCTTCTGTTTCCTTATCTGCCCAACTTTTTACGTTTCCTGTTTGCCTGTATTATTTTCATCAAATGCCTTTGTTGTTCATCCTTACCAACATCCTTGCAATTCCACTTGCCATATTTACCCTTTATGCATGCATTTTTCTAATATTAATCTCAAAGCTTTCATTTGTGGCTTTGTACCTGGGTAAAATGATTACCGCATCAATCTGGTTATTGAATCATATTGTATTCTTTGTCAATTCCATTCCGTTTTCATTGTGGGACGGAATTTCAATAACAGTAACAGAAACTTTCATTTTGTACTCAATCATTATCCTCTCTGTTTACGGACTTATAAAAAAAGATTTACTTGCTTTTAAATTTGCTCTTTTCCCAGCAACGATATTTTTTGCAATTATCGCGTTAGCCAAATGGAATTTTTCAAGCCAGAGAAAACTAATTGTTTACGATGTGCCATCTCATAAAGCAATTGATTTTATTAATGGAAATACATATCAATTTTTTGGAGACAGCGATTTAATAGCAGATGGCTTGTTGAAAAATTTTCATTTACAACCCACCCGTATTTCTTTGATGGTTTCAAAAAATAAATCTGATAGCATCTTTTTATTTCATCGGGAAAACTTTTTTGGCATTTATGGAAAAAGAATTTTAATGATAGACTCCGAAATAGTTTATATCGCTTTACCAGAAAAGATAAATGTTGATTACATTATAATATCAAAAAATCCTAAACTCTTTATACCTAAGCTGGCAGCCATTTTTAACTGTGGAGTTTATATTTTTGATGCCTCCAATCCTTTGTGGAAAATTGAGAAATGGAAAAAAGATTGTGAAGAATTACATTTGCGCTTTCACTCCGTTCCTGAACAGGGTGCATTTATAACTGATTTATAAAGCTCAATTTTTCCGCATCTCATGCAAAAAAAAATACAATCTGCTCTCATTTCTGTTTATTATAAAAATGGATTGGAAAATATCGTTCAACTTTTAAAAGAAAAAAATATTACCATTTATAGTACCGGGGGCACACAAAAGTTTATTGAAGAATCAGGCGTTCCCTGTATCGCAGTTGAATCACTTACCGGCCATCCCTCAATATTGGGTGGAAGAGTTAAAACCCTTCATCCGTCGGTATTTGGTGGCATTCTTGGAAGAAGAGATGTAGAAAGTGATTTGCAGGAAATGAAAAAGTACAATATTCCGGAGATTGATTTGGTAATTGTTGATTTATACCCTTTTGAAGAAACAGTAAAATCTACAACGGATGAAAAAACAATTATAGAAAAAATTGATGTAGGTGGACCTTCTATGTTAAGAGCCGCTGCAAAAAATTTCGCTAATGTTTTAGTTATAGCCGATAAAAGCAATTATGATGATCTCGAAAAATTACTATCACAAAACAATGCTGAAACTTCTTTGGAAGAGAGAAAAAAATTTGCTGCCAAAGCATTCGATGTTTGTTCCGGATATGATATAGCGATATCAAATTATTTTAATCAAACATCTTTTTTGAATCCATTTGTTACTGAGAAAAAGACATTACGATACGGGGAAAACCCACATCAACAGGCTTCCTTTGCCGGGAAGCTTGATGAAGTTTTTGATCAGCTGCATGGCAAAGAACTTTCCTATAATAATTTGATAGATGTAGATTCAGCGATACAAATTATTAATGAATTTCCTTTAAAAGAAGATAATCATGTAATCACTTTTGCCATAATAAAACATACTAATGTTTGCGGTATTGCCCGGCGGGAAAATGTGAATGAAGGATTTAATGCAGCATTATCCGGCGATCCTGAAAGCGCTTTTGGTGGCGTTTTGATTACTAACGGTGAAGTTGACCCGAAAACAGCTGATACTTTAAATTCATTATTTTTTGAAGTTTTGATAGCGCCGGCATTTAATGAAGAGGCTTTAGAAATTCTTAAATCAAAAAAGAATAGAATTCTTTTAAAAACAAAAAATATTGTTGAACCAAAACAAATGTCTAAGACGGTTTTAAACGGAGTTATATCACAGGATTTTGATAAAGGAAATTTTGCCGAATGGAAAGAAGAGGGCGGAAGAAATTCTTCAGTGGAAGAAAAAGACAATTTAATTTTTGCCAACCTTGTGTGCAAACATCTAAAAAGTAATGCAATCGCAATTATAAAAGATAAACAACTGATCGGAAAAGGTTGCGGTCAAACATCCCGTGTAGATGCTTTGCGGCAGGCTGTTGCAAAAGCCGCTCAATTCAATTTTGATTTGAAAAATTCTGTTGTTGCGAGCGATGCTTTCTTTCCTTTTGACGATTGTGTGAAGATTGCACATGAAGCAGGAGTAACTGCATTCATACAACCAGGCGGTTCTATAAGAGATAAAGATTCAATTGAGTATTGTAAGGCAAATAATCTGGTGATGGTGATAACAGGGCTAAGGCATTTTAAGCATTAAGTTTTGTCCCGTTTTAAGCACACGTAGTTTGCGAATTTTCCAACTCGTATTTATACTACAATCACCGTAATTTCAATACATGGATAATCGGGCAGTAATGCTCTGGCATAGGAGTAGAGGCTATATATCTTTGTATCAGAAGTTGATTGGTGTTTAAGAACATTAATCAAAATATCCAAATCCTTAGAAAAGTTCCGTTATCCAAATATCCAATTGAAGAATTATTAAAATCTGATATCAGTCAACTTCTTGTTTTTTTTATCCGATACCTTTAAATAACCATTGATCTCTGACAAAACAGCCCGTATTGATCCAAGTATCCTAATGTAAACGAGTACCCTGGAATTTAAATTATTAAGCCTGCAAATTGCGGGCTTTTTTTGTGGGGATTCCTTGCGCTATAAGCGGGGAAAGACATCAGCCAATTCATAATTGAAATCATTCAAATAATTATGCAATGAATTAAATATCACTTCGTGGTTTTGTTTCTTCCTTTCTTACAAAATATTTTCCTTTTCTGAATTCCCTGCCGTTAGTTCGCCACCAATTCAATTACTCTTTCTATACGCTAAAAGAACCACTCATCAAAAAGCTGCTTTAGCCGGGAAATGGCTGTATTATATTAGTGTTACATTGATAGTTGAGCGATGTAACAAAAATTAACGACTGCCGTTAAACGATTAAAACCTTACTTCCGATAACTATCACCTAAGAAGTTATTTAATAGTATAAACTCGTCGCCATGATAAAAAATTTATTTCAGGTTGCTTTGCGCAATTTTAAAAAAGATAAATGGTACAGCCTGCTCAACATACTTGGGCTTACGATAGGTATTACTTTCAGCCTGTTTTTAATTTTTTATGTGAAAGATGAGCTTAGCTATGACCGCTTTAATAAAAAGGAAGACCGCATTTACCGGGTCGTTACTTATATACAGGAGAAAGATAAAAATACTAACTGGACGTTAACACAGGCGCCTCTTGCAGCTACATTAAAAAAAGATTACCCGGAGGTGGAAGAATCAGGAAGATTTATGAGCAGGGAAAGAACTTTGTTTAAACAGGGTAATAATAATTTTTATGAAACAAAGGTGTACTATGCTGACAGCACCATCTTCAACATTTTTACTTATCCCTTTGTGGAGGGTGATGCCTTACACGCCTTGAATGAGCCCAATAGTATTGTACTCACAAAGTCACTTGCTGAAAAATATTTCGGGAAGAATAAACCAGCTCTTGGTAAAACACTTCGTACAGTGTACGATTTATATAAAGTAACAGGAGTTATAGAAGATGTGCCGCAAAATTCGCACCTGCGGTTTGATATGCTTATATCGTGGTCAACGTTACCAAAAAACTTTAATGGAGGAGAGAACTGGGGGAACTTCAACAACTTTACTTATGTATTGTTAAAGCCGGGAACCAATGCTGTTGCGTTTGATAAGAAATTAACGGGCTTATATCATAAATATGTAGAAGCACTCTTTGCCCAGTTCAATATAAAGATGCAATACGACATACAACCTGTTACATCTATCCATTTGCATTCGAAACTGGAGCATGAGCCTGAAGAGTTGGGAAGCATGTCGTATATCTGGATATTTTCTGCTGTAGCTTTTTTTATGATGCTGATTGCTTCTATTAATTATATGAATCTTACTACAGCAAGGTCAGCCCGGAGAGCAAAAGAAATCGGCATACGCAAAGTAACAGGCTCTACAAAAAAACAACTGGTGCTGCAGTTCTTAAACGAATCTGTTCTTACCGCTTTGATATCGGTATTGTTAAGTGTATTGCTGGTAATGGCATTATTACCTGCTTTTAATTCTTTATCAGGTAAAGCATTTACAATTCATACTTTGTTTCAGCCATATAATATTCTTTTATTGCTGGGCATTGGTTTGTTTACAGGACTGGTTGGCGGCAGCTATCCTGCATTTTATCTTTCATCTTTTCAGCCGGTAAGTATATTAAAAGGAGCACTGTCAAAGGCGTCAGGCAATGTGAACCTGCGGCGTACCCTGGTAGTATTGCAGTTTTCAATTTCCATGATCATGCTCATTTGTACCTGGGTAGTGTATTCACAGCTTTCGTACCTGCAAAAGAAAGATCTTGGATTTAATAAAAGCCAGGTGATGACAGTAACCGTAAACACCGGACAAGATGAGAGAAGCAAAATAAATGCTATGGTCAATGAATTCAGAAGTCTTGCAGGAGTTAAGAGGGTTGGTACAGGAAACTCTTATCCTGGTGCAGCCAACATTGACCTGAATCTTTTTTCGGTGCAAACTAAAAACGGCTATGTTGATAAAGCGGTCGAGTGTTACGGCATAGACGAAAATTTTCTTCCAACTTTAAATATTCCTGTTGCCAGGGGGCGTAATTTTTCAGGCCTTTCAGATACACTGCACAGTATTATGGTTAATGAGGCTATGATAAAACATTTTGGATGGGGAGATGATGCAATTGGTAAACGAGTGAAATTTCCGGGTGATACTTCCAGCAATTATTTAGAAGTTATAGGAGTTGTAAAAGATTTTAACCAGAAATCATTATACAATGCTATTGTTCCGCTTCTTTTGTTTTATGGCCCCAACAGTAACGTAATCCAGTTAAAAATGAATACAGGCAATATGACTACCTCTATTGCACAGGTAGGCAATACCTGGAAAAAATATTTTCCCAACTTACCCTTTGAATATAAATTTTTGGATGAAGATTTTAATTCGCAATACATCGCTGACCAAAAGCGCGGAAAAATCTTCGCTGCTTTTTCCATCCTCACTATTATCATTACGTGTCTCGGCCTGCTTGGCCTTACAGCATTTACAACACAGCAAAAACAAAAAGAGATAAGTATACGAAGAGTTATGGGCGCAAGTATACCACAGATCGTTAATATGATTACGCGTAATTATCTATGGCTCGCATTGATTGCCGCCGCAGTGGCGTTTCCGATAGCTTATTACTTTATGAACAACTGGCTAAAGTTGTTTTCTTACAACCCGGGCTTATCAGTAATTCCATTTATTGTATCTGCGCTTTTGATTGTGCTTACCGCTGTGCTAACTGCCATGTTCCATTCGGTAAGGGCGGCAGTATCCAATCCGGCAAAGAGTTTGCGAACGGAATAAGTTAGTATGAAGAAACACGTTAATCATCCATAGCTGAAGCTTCAACCACAACTTTATTTAAACGCTTGGCCAAAGGAAAAAGTAAAATGCCCGCAATTAATGCAGCAACGACACTTATTAAAAAGAATATGGCTTTATTATCAAACTTATCCCAGAAACCTGCGAGTATGCCTGATATTTTTCCGCCTAAAGAAGTTGTTATAAACCAGCCGCCCATCATTAAAGCGGTTAATCTTCGCGGAGCCACTTTTGAGGTAAGCGATAAACCAACGGGGCTTACAAATAATTCGCTTATGGTAAAAACTCCATAGCTGGAGAATATCCACCAGCTTGAAACTTTATCCTGATATATATTTGTTGACAGACAAGCAACTACCATTACCACTGAAGATAAGCCTGCAATCAATAGTTCCCCATGCAAACTTACTTGGTGTTGATAATTCTTTACCTCTTGCTTTTAGAAACCCAAAAAAGCCAACAATTAATGGCGTTAAAACAATTATCCAAAATGGATTTATGGATTGATATATTTCTGTTGATATTAATTTTAGATCTTGCCCGGGCGGTGGATATTTATCTTTTGGCAGATTCTGAAAATAAAGATCAGTTCCCTGCTTTGTCATAACCTTTCCTTTTGCATCGGCCTGCGCACGAAACTGGTCATCAACAACTGGAACTTCTGTTGGTTGTGTATTTACTGTTTCCAAAAATCCAAAAGGTTTTAACGCCGGCTGAATAACTTTAGGTGCTTCACGGTCAGTATAAGTTTGAGCCCAAATAGTTAACGCAGTTGAGTTTTGATTATAGATATTCCAGAAGATAATTGAAACACCAAACAATATTAGCAAGGTGCTGATACGTTTTTTATCAAATCCTTTTGCATTATACCATAAACTGAAATAGAAAATAATTATAGGAACGCAAGCAAAAATGAAAGCATCATTGGAATCAGAGCCCAATATATTTCCGGGAATAAACCAACCAATTGCACCCGCAATTAATGCCGGTAAAAAAACATATAAACCTATTTTTGAAATGGGCATATCTTCCTTTTGTATGGGCTTCATAACATCTGCATGTTTTACATGTTTCAAACCAAATGCAAACCAGATCAATCCTAATACCATTCCAAAGCCTGCAGCGGAAAAAGCCCAGCCCCATGTATAATTATTACGAAGAAATGCAGCAACAAAATTGCAAACAAATGCGCCAATATTTATTCCCATATAAAAGATATTATAAGCAACATCTTTCTTTGGTCTTAGATCGGGCCTGTTATAAATATTACCTAATAAAGTGCTGATGTTTGGTTTAAAAAAACCATTTCCAATTATGGCGCAAAATAATCCACTATACATTACAACATCACTTCCATTCATTGCAATTAAAAAATAGCCAAGGGCCAGTAAAGCTCCACCAAGAAAAATTGATTTTGCATAACCTAAATACCGATCTGCAATTAAACCGCCAATAAATGGAGTTAAATAAATAAGCGCTACATAAGTTCCCACAATACTTATTGCAGCTACATTATCCAAACCACGGCCACCATGTCCTGTTGTATCAGTAAGATAAAGCAAAAAAATGCCTATCATTAAATAATAGCCAAACCGTTCCCACATTTCTGTAAAAAATAATACATATAATCCGCGCGGATGGTTACCTTTTATTTCACCGGTATTTGCAGCAATCATCTCGTCTTGCATAGTTTTAGTTTTAAAAATTAACAGGCAGTTTTAATACTTTGTAAAGTACAGATAAATTTTAAATTGAAAATTCATTTCAAAAAAAATAAATGAGAAAGCATTAAATCTTTACAAACGGCAATGAATTAAAAATTGTAATTCATAACTTGCGCACTCTAATTGAATTAATCTAAAAATCTTTCTCTTTTGAAAATACTTATTCTTGGATCAGGTGGAAGGGCACATACTTTCTGCTGGAAGATCAGCCAAAGCGAATTGTGTACACAATTGTTTATAGCGCCCGGTAACGCCGGCACAGCGCAATATGGAGAAAATATTGATATCGCTGTAACCGATTTTGAATCTATAAAAAAAACATGCATCAATAAAAAAATTGATCTAATTGTTGTGGGTCCTGAAGAGCCATTGGTAAAAGGCATCTATGATTTTTTTAAAAAAGATAAAGAGCTTAAACATATAATTGTAACAGGACCTTCCGCGGAAGGCGCCAAACTCGAAGGCAGTAAGGCTTTTGCAAAAGCGTTTATGCTGCGCCATAATATTCCAACCGCTTACTACAGAGAGTTTGATGCAGCTTCTTATGAGGATGGGCTTGAGTATATTAAAAACCATAAAATGCCTGTTGTATTAAAAGCAGATGGACTCGCGGGTGGAAAAGGAGTTGTTATTTGTAATCATCCCGTAGAGGCTATGAGTGAATATGAACTTATAATTCAAAAATCAAAATTTGGAGATGCAGGTAGAAAAGTAGTGGTAGAGCAATATTTGGATGGTATAGAATTAAGTGTTTTTATTCTTACTGACGGTAACGGCTACCTGCTATTGCCCGAAGCAAAAGATTATAAAAAAGTACTGGAAGGAGATAAGGGCCCAAACACCGGTGGCATGGGAGCTGTGAGCCCTGTTCCATTTGCTTCAGAAATTTTTATGAATAAAGTTACGGAACAGGTAATTAAACCAACAATAGCAGGATTGCGTGAAGAGAAAATAGACTATAAAGGGTTTATATTTTTTGGACTTATAAAGGTTAATGATGAACCATTGGTAATTGAATACAATTGCCGTATGGGAGACCCGGAAACAGAAGTAGTTTTATTGCGCCTTAAAAATGATCTCGTAAAACTACTTATAGCAACAGAAAAACAAAAACTAGATGAAGAAGAAATTGTTATTGATGAAAAAGCGGCTGCAACCATTGTTGCCGTAAGTGAGGGATATCCGGCGTCATATAAAAAAGGCTTTGCAATAGATTTTGGATATCTGGAAAATCCCGATGCTATAAAACACCTTGATTCGAATGGGGGAGTAATAGTTTTTCATGCCGGAACAAAACAGGAAAAAGAGTATGTTGTAACTAACGGTGGAAGGGTACTCGCAGTTTCTTCTCTTGCAGACTCGCTCGCAGAAGCGATTGAGCTTTCAAAAGAAATATTAAATCAAATACATTTTGAAGGTATCTATTACAGGAAAGATATAGGATATGAATTTATCAGGTAAGAAATATTCCATGTGGCTTTCAAGTTTATAATAAAACCCGGTTTTGCTTATGCAGTTTTTGGTTTATAAATCATCTTTTCATTAAAGTTTTAAATTTCGCATAAAGTCCTGCAATTATGCGTTTATTAGAGAAATTGTTTTCAAATTTTTTTAATTTAGAAATTGTAAAATCTAAATCGGTTTACAATTGTTAATTCAAATTATTTCCTACAACTTTGCAGCATTAATAATTTTTCAATAACTAATTAAAACATGGGACTTTTTAATTTTTTTACACAGGAAATTGCCATTGACCTTGGCACTGCAAATACCCTGATAATTCATAACGATGAAGTAGTGGTAAATGAACCTTCTATTGTTGCATTAGACCGAAACAATCCAAAAAATATATTGGCAGTAGGTAAGAAGGCATTAATGATGCATGAAAAAACACATGAAAGTATCCGAACAGTTCGCCCGTTGAAAGATGGTGTGATAGCAGATTTTAATGCAGCTGAACTGATGATAAGGGAAATGATCAAAATGATCTATCCTAAAAAACCATTGTTTCCGCCAAGTTGGCGAATGATGATCTGTATTCCTAGCAGCATAACAGAAGTAGAAAAACGTGCGGTAAGCGACAGTGCTGAACAGGCAGGCGCTAAAGAAGTATATCTTATGCATGAGCCAATGGCCGCTGCTTTGGGCATTGGTATTGATGTAGAAGAACCGGTAGGTAATATGATCATTGATATTGGCGGTGGCACAACAGGTATTACTGTAATTGCACTGGCAGGTATTGTTTGCGATCAAAGCATTCGTATTGCCGGCGATGAATTTACTGCCGATATAATGGAAGCACTTCGCCGTTATCATAGTCTTCTTATTGGTGAACGTACTGCCGAACAAATAAAAATACAGATTGGTGCTGCAATGAAAGATCTTGACAATCCGCCTGAAGATATGCCGGTAAATGGACGCGACCTTGTAACCGGTATTCCAAAACAAATAATGGTAAGTTACCAGGAAATTGCAGAAGCTTTGGATAAATCTATTTTTAAAATTGAAGAAGCAATTTTAAAAGCTTTGGAAACAACACCGCCTGAACTGGCTTCAGATATTTATCGTAGAGGTTTATATTTAACCGGTGGTGGCGCTTTGCTCAGAGGATTGGATAAAAGGCTTGCCGCAAAAATAAAACTGCCTGTTCATATTGCAGATGATCCGCTGAAAAGTGTAGTGAGAGGAACAGGACTTGCATTAAAACATTACGACCGCTATCCTTTTGTAATGAGATAGACCTTCACTATTTATCTTTATAAAGGATTTTTAAATAATCTATAAGAGTAATGTATCTTTAAAATAAACTTTTGAAATTTCTTGCTAAGGCAGGATAGAAAAGTCTTTTATGCGCAATATTTTTCTTTTTATCCGCATCTATTTTAATTTCATTTTCTTTTTGTTGCTGATGAGCATATCATTGTTTATGCTTTTTAATTACAATAAATACCAGCATACAGTTTACTCTGCTGCTGCCGGAGAAATCACCGGTAAAATAAACCAGCAATACAATGATGTTGAATATTATTTTCAACTTAAAAAAACCAATGACTCTCTTGTAAAAGCTAATACCAGCTTGTATAATAAACTAAAGCAGGATTATGACATGGCTGATACGGTAAGTAAGCTTGCCATTGATACAATACAGGTTGATACGCTTTTTCACCAAAGAAAATATTTATACCTCCCGGCAAAAGTGGTGGGTAATTCTGTTAGCCAGCCAAATAACTATATCCAGCTTCACAGGGGTTCGCAACAGGGCGTAAGTGCAGATCTTGGAGTAACTGATATTACTAACAATGTTATTGGAAGTGTAGTGGATGTAAGTAAAAATTATTCGGTAGTAATGAGCTTGCTACATCGTCAAAGCAATATCAGCGCCAAGCTTAAAAAAAGCGGGGAGACAGGAAGTGTTATCTGGGACGGTTTGCAAACAAATGTTGTTCTGTTAAAAGATATTACAAAAGATGTAAAAGTTGCCAAAGGAGATTCTGTAATTACAAGTGGCTATTCTGATAAATTTCCTTTTGGTCTTCTCATAGGCACAGTGCAGGAAGTTGTAAATGATAAAACAAGCAGCACTTATATTATTAAAGTAAAAACTGCCGCTAATTTTTATAATCTGCAGTATGCAAATATTATTAATAATCTTCAAAAAGATGAACCTCAACAACTCTTAAAGAGTGTAAAAAAAACCAATGAGTAATGTATTAAAAAATATTATCCGGTTTTTACTTTTTATACTCGTACAGGTTTTTATACTTAACCAGATTCCGCCTTTGCATCATCTCGTTACTCCTTATATTTATTTTTTATTTATTCTTTGGCTTCCTTTTAAAATGGGCAGGCGAACATTGATGCTTCTTGCATTTGCAATTGGTTTCTGTCTCGATTGCTTTACGAAAACTTATGGACTTCATACCGCTCCCTGTATCCTGATTGCCTATCTGCGTCCTTTTTTAATAAATCTGCTTATTTCACAGGAAGGCGCTGAAAGTAATTATAATGAGCCTTCCATTAAAAGCATGGGATTCACTCCTTATTTTACTTATGTTACAATTTTAACGGTGGTACATCATTCTTTACTTTTCTTTCTGCTGGCTTTGCAAACCGGTGGCTTTTTTTATTTTATTTTGAAAACGCTGCTCTCTTCTGCAATTAGCCTGCTATTAATTTTATTAACGGAATTATTATTTGTTAGAAAGCAAAGATTTAAAACTAATACAGTATAGACGTATTATTTTTGCAGTAAATTCCGTTCTATACTTTCCAACTCGTCTAAATCATTCTAAGTCTGTGTCCGCCTTCAACCAATCCCGTAAAAATATAATTATAATCATGTTCGTCTTAACGGCATTGGTCATTATTTTACGCCTCTTAGACTTACAGATTTTAAATACAAAATATTCTGTAATGGCAGATGAGCAGGGAAAATTTCGTAAAGTTATCTATCCCGACAGGGGAATTTTGTATGATCGCCATGGCAAGGCGATTTTAAGAAATACAACCATCTACGATCTTATGGTAACTCCTTCTAAATTGAAAGGAATGGGTTTAGATACGATTGCACTATGTCATATTCTTGATATTGATACCGCAGAATTTAAGAAAAGAATTATAAACTCTATTATCAAAAACAGGAGTTACAGGGCTTCCGTTTTTGAGCCTTTACTTCCACCTGAAAAAATTGCAAAGATTAACGAAAGTATGTACAAATTCGTTCCTGCTTTTTATCTACAGGAACGACCGGTACGTGACTATCCTTTCGACGCAGGTGGTAATATTTTAGGTTATTTGTCGGAAGTGGATTCCTCATTTATTAAAAACCATGAAAGTGACGGATACCAGATTGGCGACTATGCCGGCAGAACAGGTTTGGAACGTAGCTATGAAAAAGTATTAATGGGACAAAGAGGGATTGAGTTTTGGAAAAGAGATAATAAAAACAGGTTGACAGACCGGCTTGATAAAGGGAAATTTGATACCGCAGCAATTCAAGGAAAAAGCTTACATCTTTCATTAGATATTAATTTACAAATGATGGGTGAACATTTAATGCAAAATAAAATTGGAGCAATCGTTGCAATTGATCCCAAAACGGGTGGAGTTCTTGCAATGGTAAGTAGCCCCACTTACGACCCGGGACTTTTAGCAGGAGCGGAAAGAAAAAATCATTTTGCAGAATTGCTCTTGGATCCGCGTTTGCCGATGATTAACAGAACCGTGAATGCTTATTATTCTCCCGGTTCCACCTTTAAAACCCTACAGGCATTAATTGGCCTCCAGGAAGGCGTTATTACCACTTCAACAAGATTTTTATGTACAGGCGCATTTTATGGATGCGGTAAACCAATGGGATGTTTGGATCCTGGAAATTTTAGTTTAAAAGGCGCTATTGCAGTTTCGTGTAATACTTATTTTGCCAATGTCATGCAAAAAGCCATTAATAACCCGGCATATGGTTCTGTTGATAGCAGTCTTAAAGTTTGGGATAATTATATGCACGCTTTTGGGCTTGGCCATAAATTAGGAATTGATATTCCTACCGAAAAAGGAGGGCTGATTCCAACCCCCAAAACGTATAACAAAATATATGGAGATGGTCACTGGAATTTTTGCACTTTTAGATCCGTTAGCATCGGTCAAGGCGAAGTAAACGTTACGCCCTTACAAGTTGCAAACGAAATGGCTTACCTCGCAAATAAGGGATGGTATATTACTCCGCATCTTGTTGATTCTATTGAAGGAGGAGATACGTATGGTTTGCTCGATTCGTTTAAAGTAAAACACCACCCTCTTTCTATACCTGATACTATATTTAACGCCGTGCATGATGGTATGCAGGGAGTAATGGAAACGGGAACAGGCGCTGCAGCTAAAGTACCCGGCATTATTGTTTGCGGTAAAACAGGAACTGTTGAAAATTATTATAAAGGAGTAAAGCAAAAATCGCACGCTTTTTTTGCAGCTTTTGCACCGAGAGAAAATCCTCGTATAGCCATAGCCGTTATATGTGAGAATGCCGGATTCGGAGCCAACTCGTCAGCGCCAATTGCAAGTCTTATGATTGAGCAATATTTAAAAGATTCCATTCCCGAGCCGGACAGAAAAGCAAAAATAGAAACTCTTGCCGCTTTAAACCTGATGCCCGCAAGGATTTATGAAGCTATCCGTCTTCGTGATTCGTTACGAAATGCAAAAAATAATTCTGATAATGTTGAAAAGGGTCTTGTTAAAAATGCGAAAGACACTTCAGGAATTGATGAAGATGATGATGAAGATTCTGATATGCTTTATAAATCAAAAAAATCCGCTGACACGGATAATTTAATAACGGATACATTACCTTCCAAAAAAAGTAAGGAAGTTTTGAAACAGAACATGGAAGCTACTTTGCCTGAAAGACAAAAGAAACAAGATACTTCCCAAAAAGTAAAATAAAATTGATTTTAGCGTTCAATGAGTAACCAGGCCATCATATCAAAAGGAATTGATTGGGTAACCATATGGTTTTATATAATTTTAGTATGTATCGGCATTCTTTGTATTTTTTCAGTGGAGTATCATACTAATGAAAACATCCTTCAGAATATAACAGGGCTGAAAAAAAATTATTCAAGGCAAATATTATTTCTGGGGATCTCAGCAGTAATGGCTGTTATTATTTTATTAACCGATAGTAAGTTCTTTACAGCCACCGCTAATATAAGTTATGTGCTGGGTATTTTTCTTATGATAGCAACATTTGTTGTCGGTAAAGATATCAATGGTTCAAAGTCATGGATTCCGTTAGGATTCTTCAACCTTCAGCCCGTAGAAACCTGTAAAATTTTTACAGCACTTGCACTTTCCAAATATTTATCAAGAACTGAAACAAATTTTGATAAACCCAGATCACAACTTATTGCAGCAGCCATTATACTAACTCCTGCAGCATTTTCAATTCTGCAAAATGAAACCGGGCTTGCTTTGGTATATTTTTCTTTTCTTATTCCCATGTATCGGGAAGGGTTGCCGGCAATATATCTCATCATTGGCTTTTCATTTGCAATACTTGTAGTAGCCACTATTTTAGTTGAAAAAAATACATTGGCAATTATCCTTACAGTAATTGCAGCTTTATCCGTTTTCATTTTTGGAAAAAGTATTAAGCGGGATAAAAGTATCCTTGTTGTAATACTTGGTGTTTGGATGTTATGCATAAGCATTCAAAGATTTGCCGTTCCATATATTTTTAAGCATGTTTTGCATCCTTACCAGGTAGAAAGAATCCTGAATACTTTTGGTGTAGACTATGTTCCGGATGATAATGCTGATGCAAAAAAGATGAATGAACAAAATGATAAGAGTGAATTAAAAACAAAGGAATTAAAAAAGGCAAAAGAAAATTATAATGTGAAGCAATCAAAAATCGCTATTGGCTCCGGAGGAGTTTTCGGTAAAGGATTTTTGAAAGGAACACAAACACAAGGAGATTTTGTCCCGGAACAACATACCGATTTTATTTTTACAAGCGTTGGAGAAAACTTTGGATTTCTCGGTAGCAGTTTTGTTATTATTTTATATTTATTATTCATATTAAGAATTGTATTTCTTGCAGAAAGGCAAAGAAGCACTTTTAGCCGTGTGTACGCATATAGTGTTGCGGCTATTTTATTTTTTCACGTTACTATAAATATTTGTATGACCGTTGGCCTGGCGCCCGTTATTGGTATTACGTTGCCATTAATGAGTTATGGCGGGTCTTCTTTGCTAACATTTACCATATTAATTTTTATTTTAGTTCGCCTCGATGCAGACAGGCAAATGGTTTTACGATGATTTATGCTAAAATAATTCCTGGCTAATAAATAATTATTTAAAATTTATGAAGATTATTCCTTTAAGTGAAGGCTGCTTTTACAGTTGATCAAACAAAAAAGTTTGTTCCTTTTCAGCTTGATAAGGATGATTTACAGCAGAGAACAAAAGGAAGCCTTTTAGTAGAAATTCAACCATTTGCCCTTGTTACGTCAAAAGATATTCTTTTGTTAGATACGGGGCTTGGCTTTGCAGACGAACATAATGTATTACAAATACATAAAAATCTTGCTTTGCACGGAATAAGTTCTTCAGATATAACTAAAGTTCTTCTTTCTCATCTGCACAAAGATCATTCAGGAGGAATAGCAATGCCGGATAAAAAAAATTTAAGTTTTGAAAATGCAACTTATTATATTAATAAAGAGGAATGGAATTTTGCATTTCAAAAAGAATTCTCCGTCTTATATTACTGAAGATTTTTTATGCCTTGAATGGAAATAAGCAATTACAGTTTTTAGAAGGTAACGGTACCATAGACGAATATATTCATTATGAAATGACAGGAGCGCACAGTCCCTTATCACCAGGTTTTTTTAATTAATGATGATAACGAAAAAGTGTTTTTTGGAGGTGATGTAGCTCCGCAATTACAGCAAATGAAAAACCGGTTTAAAGCAAAGTATGATTATGACGGAGCAAAGGCAATGGAATTAAGAAGCAAGTGGTGGCAATTGGGAGAAAAAGAAAAATGGACTTTTCTTTTTTATCATGATATTAAATATCCCTCTGTACAAATTTGAATAATAATTTATAAAAAAGGCCTGCCCTAAAAAGGGCTGGCCGTTGCTAACCTATGAAAAACACCTAGTTACAAAAATAGGAGAAATTTTAGTTTCTCCAATTATGATTTTATTTTAATTCTGTAAGTATTTTAAATTTACTTGTGAAGCTGGTTAAACCGTTGCGGGTTGCGGTTTTGAAGCCGTCGGATTAAAAGGCCACGAAAATCTTTTTCTGCATTAAAGAGCCTGTTTGTCTTATCCTGCCCCAAAATTTTTTGAAAAGAGCCTAAATATTTTTTCCTGGTATCTAATAATTTTTCCTCTTTATCTAAGGTGGATGATTTGGATCGTTATCCGATTCAATACTGTGTACTTCCTTATCATACTGATTATAAACAGGCCAGAATTTTTGAGCTTCATCAGGAGTGAGTTGTAATTTCTGAGTAATGAAAGCAATTTTTAAAGATTGAATTTTTTCCGCTCTTATTTCTTCATCAGGCACCTGGGCTTTAAGTACTGAAAAACCGCCAGGAAATTACAAACAACAATATGAGTAAATATTTTTTCATCGTAAGGAGTTAGTTGCTAACGTTATTATTATCTATTTTATCCAGGTACTCATTCAATGTATTATCATCAATTAAATAATCAGCAGGACTGGGCATTTCGCTTACATCTGTATTATTAATGAGTAATTCATTATCCATAACATTCCCATTCTTCTCAAGATATTTAGCAATATCAGCATCATCTAATTTTGCAATTCCTGCATTTAACTCTGCCTCAGTTTTATATTGAAATGAAGCATTAAAATAAGCAGGAAGAGATGCATACACCGAAGAATTGTTGTGAGATGTGTCTTTGAATACCTGAAGAGACGTTATGGTAATAATGCCAGCAACAACTGCTGCAGCTACATATTTAAGCCATGAAGCTCTTTTTTTCATGGAGATAACTTTAGCAGGAACCGGCATTAATTTTTGAGTAACACTTTCAGTAAGAGATTCAAAATATCCAACTGGAACTGTAAATACATTTTCACCTTTTAAACTATATAACATGGGTGAAAGAATGCGTAATTCTGCTTCTGCATTTTCAGCATCTCCCGTATTGTATAAAATTGAATCGCTTAGATTATCAAAATAATTTTCAGGAACTGTAAATACGTTCTTATCTTTTAAACTATATAACAATGAAGAAAGATTGCGTATTTCTTCCCCGGCATTTTCAGAAGTAGCTGCCTTAACTTTTGCAAGAATTAAGTCGCTTAAAGTATTAAAATATCCAGCTGGAACCTTCTGAAGATTTCTCTTATTAATATTTTCTACAACAGTAGTATTATTGAGTATTACATAGTTTGCTATTCTGAATTGCAGTTCTTCAAAATATCCCTGCGGCACACTAAGTAGATTAATCTTATCAAGACCTGCCAACAGCGGGCTGATTGTTATTAATTCGTTTAATATTTCCGGAGAATTCTTCATTCGGCTTATGAGACTAATTTAAAAGTATTAGGTTTAATTATTAAGGATAAATTCTTCAATTTTTTTTGCAGCGTGATGATAGCTGGCTTTCAGCGCACCTTCACTGGTATCGAGTATTCTGCTCATTTCTTCATAAGGCATTTCATCATAATATCTTAAGTTAAAAACAAGTCTTTGTTTTTCAGGCAAATTTTGGATACCCAACTGCAGTTTCCATTCAAGCTTATTGGCATCAAAGTTTGAATCGCTTTTCAGTTTATTACTCAAACCGGTTTCTACATCACTCAACGAAACTAAACTTCTTTTCTTCTGCTGGCTCAAAAATGTAAGAGATTCATTGGTTGCTATGCGATACAACCATGTATAAAGCTGGCTGTCTTCCCTAAAATTTTCAAGTCCCTTCCAAACCTTAATAAACATATTTTGCAATACATCATTTGTATCCTCGTGGTCAACGATCATTCTTCGTATATGCCAATAAAGTTTTTCCTGGTATTTTTTTATAATATCCGTAAAAGCCTTTTCCCTGGTTGCAGGCTCTTTGAAACTTTGTAAAAGCTCCCGGTCATCTGTTTGAGAGGTCATAAATATTTATATCTGGGCAAAAATAGAAAAAACCATGTGTATGACTATAATCTGAATCAAACGTTTAAACATTTAACTTATTTCCTTATTATCATTTTAATAAGCTCTGAAAATCCTGCTTTTATAAATATCTTTTTGGGAAGAGAGTTCAGTAATTTTATTTCTTCTCTCAAGCTGCTTTCATTATCAAGAAATTTAAAAATAGCAGAAGCTTTATTTTTTTTAAAAAGAATTGAGAAAATGGTTTTTCCTTCTAATAATTTTTTTGAAAGAATATGCAACAGGGTACTATCATAAAAGAGAAATCTTTTTTTTAATTTTTTCCTTTTTAAAAGATTGCTTTTCAAAGTTAATTCCGCTACTATTTCATCTGCCTGCTTTTGTATGAATTTGAATGTATATCCCGTTGACGCTTTTGTTTGCCCGCCCGCCGTTCCAATGAAGTACATACCGCTTCTAAAATAAGGAAAATTTTCGTTTGTCATCGGTATAATGCCAAATTCTTCTTCGGCAATTGTATAATTGCCGGGCGCTAAAAAATTTTCTATGTATAATTTAAGTTCATCATTGTATTTATAATCGCATAAAACATTTTCACTAAATAAAGTATATTCAACTAAGGCTTTGGTAGAAGATAACGGTAAAACATATACGAAAGTAGTTCCATATTTTTGTGCTACTCTGAAATCCATAAGTGTTGCCTGAACAGGATTAAATACATCAGTTTTGGTTTCTATAATCCAACCTTTAAAATGCTGCAAAAGATAAAATTTATGTTTCTCCCTGTTTGCGGGAATATAGAGAGAATTAAAGATTATGGTATGCATGTTATAAGACAGTAATTCATTATCCAGCTTTATTCCAATTACTTTATTATTGGCTTCTTCAAATAAAATTTCACCATAAATAATATCGATATTTTTCTGAAGTCTTATTTTTGAAAAACATGTTTCATAAAAATCAATTCCTCTTATCATTTTATATTGATAGTTTCCCATCTCTAAAGGGATAGCATCGGTTCCCGTGGTTTTAAAAAAAACTTCATTCCATTTTCGGTAAACGATATTTTCAAAAAAACCGGGTTCCTTTTCCCAAAAACACCAGGTACGATCATTTTTTGTTTTAGCTTGCCTGTCAATAACAAGAATACTTTTTTCTAAAAATTTGTTTGAGCTGATCATTCTCATAATTATGCTTAAAGAGGCACAACCAGCACCAAGAAAAATATAATCGTACTTATTTGCCTGCATGTTTAGCAATTAATAATCTTATATGATTGAAGATAAATTAATTCGTTAGCAGCAGGAAAAGAAATTGAAAGAAGAAAATATTTATGAAAAATAAATCAATAATCATGAAACCGCAGATGAAGTATTAGCTATAGTTTTATTTTCTGCAACTCTTTTTTTATCAGCTCTCACTTTGTCCCAATATTTTTTTGCAACCATTAGCATTCCGAAACTTTCACCATCTTCTCTTTCCAAATGCTTATGGTGCATTTTATGCGCCCATCTTATGCTTCTTACATATAAATTATTACTTCGTGTAAAAAGTTTAACGCGTTGATGAATTATTACATCGTGAACAATGAAATACGCTAAACCATATAGGGCAATACCAGTGCCTATAGCCGCCAGCCAGAATTTATTATCAAATGTCCCAAATAAAATACAAAGAATACTCGGAATAGAAAATATAAGAAAAAAAGCATCATTTTTTTCAAAAAATCCAGGTCCTTTTTTGTGATGGTCTTCATGTAAATACCATAAAAATCCATGCATTACATATTTGTGCGTAAGCCAGGTTACTCCTTCCATTGTTAAGAAAGTAGCCAGCATAAATAATATAAAAAAAAGTGCCTGCATTTAATTACAAAAGTAAGATTTTAAAATGCTCATATTTTTTAAAATAAGTCCAATATCGAAATCATACTTTATTAAAGTCCTCTTCATAAAACATTTTAATACGAGGTAACGCAATCTTAAACCATTCTGTATATTTTTGTGGATGCGTTTGTAACGACTCATTGATTTCACTTAAATTTTTATAACAATAATCACTTACTTCTGTTTTATCAGCGTTAATTTCTCCGTCGTAAATTCCTGTGAAAACATGGTCGAATTCGTGTTCAGTTAGTCCATTATCAAACTTTGCATTATAAATAAACTTAAATAATGGAGAAAGTGTTGTAGTAAATCCCATTTCCTCTGAAAGCCTTCTGTATGCAGCATTTAAGATATCTTCACCGGGAAGCGGATGACTGCAGCAGGTATTAGTCCAGAGACCCCCGTTATGATATTTTCCCAGAGCTCTTTGCTGCAAAAGAAATTCACCGTTACTATTAAAAATAAAAATGCTGAAAGCTCTGTGCAGCAGCCCTTGCTTATGTGCTTCTATTTTTTCCATAACTCCTTTTTGCACATCATTATCGTCAACTAATATAACCTCAATCAAAATATTTATTGCTTTAAGAAATTTATTGAATAAGCTTAAGCTGATTTTTTACGCTTGCTCTCATAACAATAAGAACTTTGTAATAATTGGGAATTCTTATTCTACAATCAAGAATTTTTTCCGCATGTGTGCGTTTAATTTTTTTAAACAGGGAAAGATAATATTTGTAGGCAACGTAAACTCCAAATCTTGCTTTAAGTGGTAATTGTATAACTCCTTTATAAGCATTTGTAAAATCTGTCATTATCTCTGCTTCAATATTTTTTTTACAATTGGAAGTAAAATTTTTAAAATCAATATTAGGAAAATAAGTTCTTTCTAATTGTTGGTAATCAGATTTTACATCCCTTAAAAAATTTACTTTTTGAAATGCGGCTCCAAGCGACTGTGCATAAGGCATTAATTTTTCATATTTTAAGTGATCTTTTTCACAAAAAATTTTTAAGCACATGAGGCCTACAACTTCAGCACTTCCATAAATATATTCCTGGTAACAATTAGCATCATAAATATTTTTGTGAAGATCATACTCCATGCTTTTAAAAAATGCGTCTATAAGTGTTATGTCAATTTTATATTCATTTACAGTTATCTGGAAACTGTGAAGAATCGGATTGAGACTTATCTTTCTTTCAATCGCCTTATATGTTTCAATTTTAAATTCGTTGAGAAGTTGCTCTTTATTATATTCATGAAATGTGTCTACGATTTCGTCAGCAAACCGAACGAAGCCGTAAATGTTGTAAATAGGTTTTTGTAAGTCCTTATGCAAAATCCGTATCGCACTACCAAAAGAAGTACTGTATTTATTTGTAGTAAGCTTGCTGCATTCAAAACTTACTTCATGAAATAATTTCATCATAAGCCGGGTATTTGTGTTACAATAGTTTTAATAAAATACAATTTAAGAATTAAAATGTTTAATTACTTCTTTGGCTACCACCTCGCCACTTATGAGTGATGGAGGAACCCCCGGCCCCGGCACCGTTAGCTGACCCGCATAAAAAAGATTTTTTATTTTTTTACTTTTGCATGACGGTTTTAAGACAGCAGTCTGCCACAACGTATTAGCCAAACCATAAGCATTTCCTTTAAATGCATTATACTCATTTATGAAATCCGAAGGGCCAAAAGTTTTTTTATAAATGATATAATTATTAACTTCTTCACGACTGTGGTATTCAAAACGCCGAATAATTTTTTCAAAATATTCTTCCCGCAGCGATTCTGTATCGTTCATTAGTCCTGCTGCAACAGGAATAAGAAAAAACAAGTTTTCGCATCCGGCAGGTGCAACATTATTATCAGTAGCCGACGTAGCGCTTACGTAAAACAGCGGTTCAGTGGGCCATTCTTTTGTAACATAAATTTCATTAGCATGCTTTTCAAAATCAACATCAAAAAATAATGAATGATGAGTAATATTTTTAATTTTTTTCTTTAATCCAACATAGTATAACAGACACGAGGGAGCCAAAACTCTTTTATTCCAATACGTTTCATCATAAGTTCTCAAGTGCAATGGCAGTAGTTTGGTTTCAACAAAATGATAATCGGCCGTAGCAATTATAACATCGGCTTCATATTCTTTTATTAATGGTTGACCGTTGGCAAAAATTTCACTTTTAATTCCTGTAGTATAATTTTCAACAGTATTAATGGCTATAACATTTTCATTAAAATTAAATTTTACTCCTAATTCTTTTGCCAGGGTGTGCATGGCATCGACAATACTATACATACCATTTTCAGGATACCATGTGCCACCCTTAATGTCAGCAAAATTCATTAAGCTATAAAGAGCAGGTGTATCCCCTGGTAAAGCTCCTAAAAACAAAACAGGAAACTCTAATAACTGTCTTAGTTTTGGATTTTTAAAATACTTATAAATATGATCTTTTATTGAAGAAAAAACTTCAAGTTTAAATAATCCTTTTATAACATCCCAATCTAAAAATTCGTTCCATGACTGCCCGGGTTTTTGAACAAGCTTATTAATTCCCACATCATATTTATATGCCGCCTGTTTAAGATATTGATCCAGTTTTTTTGCACTTCCCTGTTCTGCTTTTTCAAACAATTTTTTCAATTGTTCATAGTCTGCAGGAATATCTATTGACTCATCTTTCCAAAAAACTTTATAAGAAGGATCAAGCCTTTTTAAAGAATAATAATCTGAGCGTTTTTTACCAAAGCACTGGAAGTATCTTTCAAACACATCCGGCATCCAATACCAGCTTGGCCCCATATCAAAGACAAATCCTTCATCTGTAAATTGCCTTGCTCTGCCACCGGCAATGTTATGTTTTTCAATAACAGTTACGTCCCAACCATATTTTGCTAAAAACGTTGCAGTTGATAATCCCGAAAAGCCACTGCCTATAATGATTGCTTTTTTCAAATTTTTAAAATTGACGCAAAAGGTAAGCCTATCGGAGTTTGCTTTTCTAATTTTTTATAAAGATTAAAACCTGCTTATCTTTTTTTTAAGGAGCGTCCTGGCAAAATGAATTCTGCTTTTAATTGTACCTAACGGTTCATGCAGAATATCAGCAATTTCATGATATTTATAGCCATCAAAATATAGTAAAAAAGGCTCTTTAAAAATAGAGGGTAGATGGTAAACTGCTGATTGAATTTCTTTTAATCTTAGTTTGCTCTCCGCGAGATTTGAAATGGCAGATTGATTATAATCTAATAAAAAGTCATTTGGCGTACCGTCAAAAATTACATTTTGTTTGAGTTTTTTTCTGTAATCGTTTATAAAAATATTACGCATGATGGTGTAAAGCCAGGCTTTAATATTTGTGCCGGTGATGTATTTTTCATGGTTAGCAAAGGCCTTATACATCGTTTCCTGAACCAGATCTTTTGCACTTTCCTTATCTCTTGTAAGGTTAATCGCAAACGGATTTAAAAACGTTGAATTAACTAAAATTAACTGTGTAAATTCCACGGTTGACATAAATAATGTTTAACATTTATATTACTAAAGTTAAACAAAAAAAATAAAAAATAATTTTTTTTGTTTAATTATTGAAAAATAAAAATTTCACAAAATAGGTGCCAAACATTTTTATTTTATGTCTAAGTATTAAAGAGTACCGATAAATTCTTTGACTTCGGGCAGGGATTTTTTAAAAGTGATTTTTCGAGGAATTTTTTTTACGTAAGTAGCGGTAAGCCGTCCCGAAATTATGATAGAAAGCATTCGAAAATCTTTATTTAGTGTAGAAAGAAATTTTTCAAAATTAAAGGATGGGCCACCTGTAGTAACGTGAGTATATAAGTAATCAGGCTTTTTAGCAGCCACTACAGTTTTTAATTCTTTAAATGGAATGTTTGCTCCAAGATATATAACAGGTATTCCTTTTTTCTTTAAAAGAAACGCTACGAACAGCAGTGAAAGTTCGTGATATTCATGTTCATGAAGAAAAAGACAGACTTTTGTCGAAGAGGTCTTTTTTATTGAAATGGAATCAATTCCTACAATTATTTTTTGTCGTATAATATTACTCACTAAGCGCTCCTGTGCAGGATTTATATGGTTGGTAAGCCATAAAATTCCAACTTTCTCGAGAAAGGGATATATAATTTGAACTATGGTTTTTTCAATCCCGAAAGTGCTGATGCAATTATTGAGAATATCTTCAAAAGTTTCAATATTAAACTCTATCATACATTCAATAAGCTCATTTACTACAACACCTGCTTTTGCTTGTGCATCTGTAAGAGAAAGTACATTGTCAAAAATTGCTTCATGGCTCATTTTACTTATGTGAGAAATCTTATAACCATGTTTATTAAGAAGCGCAATGTTGAGAATAATTCTAAGCTCATCATTTGTGTAAAATCTTATATTAGTATTGGAACGTTTTGGCTTAAGAAAGGTATAACGTTGTTCCCAAATACGGATAGTATGGGCCTTTATACCAGATAGGTTTTCAATATCTTTTATTGTAAAGAGCATAATATCTACTTAAACTATTACAATTAATTGACCGGGAAGTTTAAAAAAAGAGGTTTATAGTAAATATTTAAAATTTTGAAGCGGATTTTTTTCAATTAACTGCTTCTTTAATTGCCTCCAGATATGCCTCAATAACAATTTGTTTATCGTACTCCTTAATAATTTTCTGCCTTGCTTTTTTTCCCATTTCTTTTCTTTTTTCAGGAAAGAGCAAAATCATTTTTTCCATTTTATCAGCCAGGTCAAGCTCATCTTTTACCTTACAAAGAAAACCGGTTTCGTTATCGGAAACAATTTCTTTACAACCGGTTGTATTGGTAGTAATAGCTGGTTTTTCCATACTGGCTGCCTCAAGTAATGTATTTGAAGTTCCTTCACGGTAAGATGGAAGAACAATACAATCTGCCTCAGCAATAAATTTTCGTACGTCTTTTTTTTCACCCAGGTAATCTATTACACCTTCATCAATCCAGTTTTGTAATTGAGTGCGTGTAATCGTATTTTTTTTAAGATTCTGCGTCCAAAATGGACCTATTACATTAAAAATCGCATTAGGAAACTTTTTCCTGATACTTCTTGCTGCATTAATATATTCAAAAATGCCCTTGTCTTTTATAAGCCTTCCAATAAATAAAAATATAAATGTATCAGGATCTTTTTCCTGCAAAATCAATGGGCTGAATTTATTATAATCGATTCCTGAGCCTGGGATTCTTTCCGCAATTGAGCTTTTTACAAATCCACTCTCAATAAAAAGATTCATATCATCATAGTTCTGAAAAAATACTTTTTTTGTTTTACTTAGGGCATTCCTGTATAAAGTGCGGGCCGTACGATAAACAATATTTTTGCTTATGAATAATGGTCCTACACCTGTAATGTTTGTAATTGTAGGAATTTTTAATTGGCGGGTAATCAGGTTGCCCCAAATTGCAGGTCTTATGCTAAATGTAAGACATACATCAGGCTTAATTTTCTTAAGAGTACTGCGAAGATTATATATATATTGGAAAACTTTTATAGGATTAAGATTTCCCGAGCCTATATTTATTACTTTAAGTCCCGTTTTTTCAACTTGCGTTACAAAGCTGTTGGTATGTGTAAGTATATAAACATCGCAGCCATCCTTCAAAAGGCGCATCATAAGAGTTTCTCTCATTGTGTAAGTTGAGAAAAGACCGTTTTCAATAACTGCTATTTTCATTCCCTTCAATTCAGTACTTATCATTGATAAACTTTTTTAAACCAGATTTCCATTGATAGTAAGGTCCACAAAATTTTGGCTCTTTTTTCAGCGGAGATATTAATTTTTTTTGAAAGCAGATTCTGAACAAAATTTTGCTGAACAAAATTTTTATAAAAACATTGTGAAGAGTTCAGGTAATCAGAAACAATTTCTTTCAACTCGTTGTCAACCCAGTTTTTTAATGGTATTTCAAAACCTCTTTTTGGCTGATTAATTAAAGTGGGCGGAAGATATTTTACTGCCAGCTTTCTTAAAAGGTATTTGGTAGTTTTTCCATTTATTTTATAAGAATCACGAAGTGATGGAACATATTCCAATAATTCTTTTGATAGAAATGCGCTTCTTCCTTCCTGCGAATTTGCCATCGTTGCAATATCCATTTTAACAAGAAGGTCACTAAACAGATTATTATCAAAATCAAGGTTCATAATTTTTTTTAACCCAGATAAATTACTGTTGGCAATTTTATCAAAATCTCCTTTGATGGGTTGCAAATAATCAAACCCGGGATCCAAAATATACTTTTCATAATCTTCAAAAATATCAACCCCTGCCGAAAGATAAATTTCTAAATTAGATTTTGATGCCAGGGACGCCAGGCGATAAAGGTAGTCATACGCAGATCTTTTAGTTTTTGGATGACGTAAAGTACTTTTAAAAAATAAAGCGCCTTTTTTTACAAAGTAATTTTTCTTAAAAAAGTCATAACGGGCAAACGGAACATAGCGCCTGTAACCACCGAAAAGTTCGTCAGCGCCATCCCCATTAAGAATGACTGTTACATATTTTTTAGCTTCCATGCTTACATAATAACTCGGTATTGCTGAACTGTCAAAAAAAGGCTCTCCGTAATTGTATAAAATCTTTTCTAAATCGCTTTTTAAATTTGAAAATGAAATTTTAATTTCGGTATGTTTTGTTTTATATTTTTCGGCTACCAATTTTGCAAGTGGTGCTTCGTCATATTCTCCATCAAATGAAACTGTAAAGGTTTTAAGCTTATTATTATATTCACTTGCTATTGAAGTTATAATCCCGCTGTCAATTCCACCGCTTAAGAAACAACCTACCTCAAGATCGCTTGAGTCTATTCTTCTTTTAACAGCTTTATGAAGATAGTCATCCGTTTTTTGCAAAGCTTCTTCAATAGAATCACTATTTTGTTTTGCATAAAAATCAGCAATATTCCACCATCTTGTTTGTGAAATGGTTAATGTATTGCAATCAACAATTAAAAAGCTTCCCGCTGTTAGTTCTGTCACATTTTTGTAGGGTGTGAATTGCCGGTAGAAAGAACCAAATCTTAAATACTGATAAAAATTTTCGTTTTTTATTTCAAGTGTAACCATACTCTTAAGACAGTTGAGTTCGCTTGCAAAAACAAATTTATTTTCATGATGATAATAATAAAATGGTTTTTTCCCTGAACGGTCTCTTGCTATAAAAAGTTCGTTTTTTATTTTATCATGAATAACAAAAGCAAACATTCCGTCAAGGTATTGCACGAATTGTGTTCCAAATCTTTCATATAATAACAATAGTGTTTCGGTATCTGAAGAAGTGTTACCTTCTAACTTAAAGTGCCTGCGTATTTCGTAATGATTATAAATTTCGCCATTAAAAATGATAGTGTATTTGTCGCCAAGATGCATTGGCTGTTTGCCGCCGGAAATATCAAGAATAGAAAGTCTTAGGTGAAAAAAATTTACATTCCCGTTGATATACCCATTGTGTTCGTCCGGCCCGCGGTGGCCCATTATTTTGATTACATTTTCATAAGAAAAGTTGGAGTTAATAGTTCCTGCAATTCCACACATTAGTATTCCTGAATTTTATGTCGTGCAAAATAATCTTAAAATTTGTGAATAGAAAACGCAAAGCATCAAATGAAAAATGATCGTATCATGTAGCAACCTGGTATAACGGAATTTCAACATCTATAAGCGAATTGGAAATTTTTGCGGATTTCCTTGCGGATTTTTCTTTTACTTTTTCATAAATAAGAAATAAAGAAATAGTATAAAAAGGAAGACATGGAATTTTATACCTTACTAAAGTCCCAAAATTTAAGGTGCTTGCTCCTACAAACATGGCGAATACAAACGAAAACAGAAAGCAATACATAATAAGCGGATCGCCTAATACCATTTTTATAAAAGATACCAGCCCGCTCTTGAAAATTATGTATATGGTGAAAAATAATAGAATACAACTTTCCAAAGAAGCGAGGAGTTGTGAAGCCTTATGGGATTCCCAGAGAAAAGGCCGGAAATAGGTTGTGAAAACAGCAATGGGTGCAAGTTTAATAAGGCCTCTAAAAGTGCCGTCAAATTCAACGCCAAGATCAAAATTTGAATCAGCTGTTTCATTTCCATCCATCGCTTTTATTGAACCATTAAGATGCTGAATGCTTGCAGTAATGTCTTCCACGGCGTATGCTCCTAACTCCTGATCAAAAGAATTTAAAACCTGTGTAAATCCAAACATGCAAATAAATATTAGCACGGGCGCTAATAAATATTTAAAGAATTTATTTTTTATTCCCTGCATATTCTTAAGAACGATAAAGAGAACAAAAAAAGGAACATAAGAAATGAGAATGTATACTTTAAGAATCGCGAGCATGTATCCAAATACAAATAAAACAATTGAGTTTTTTATTATTCTCTTTTTCCGATACAATAATTCATACAGAGCATAGGTTACCCAGCCAAGAGAAGCAATGCATAATGTATCTTTTAAAATGCCGCCGCTCCAGAAAACAAAGGTTGGAAAAAACAATATTGCGATTGCAAACTTTTTATGCATGTGTGGATATTGCTCATAAAAAAAAAGGAAAAGTTTCCATACTCCTGAAAATGCAATACATGCAAACAGAAGACTTATTACCGCATATCTCCCGGCTGTAATAAAAGACAAAAGTGCAACAAGCCGCACTACCATGAAATTGGCTTCCGATCTAAAATAACCGGTATTATAACGATCTTTTAAAAATGATTCATCAAAATATTTCCCCTTTTGAAAAAGCCATTCTATCCGGCCCGGGATCATGAAGAATAAGGTAATAAATATTATTGCCTTCTTTTTGATATAACCCGGTAGAATCGCCGGGGGAGAGATACACACTGTACATAAAGAAGGCAATGCAACCCAATATTTTTATCCAAAATCCCTGCCGGTGATATTTTTTTAGAAGTGGATCTGTATAAGTGTTTCTGAGAGCTTTAAAAAAAAGACTCATTATTATAAGAAAAACAGGAAATAATATCAAGTCACCGTAACCCATTCCCGTATAAGATTTTCAAAGTTTTTGAAATCAAGATTTTATTATGCTTTTTTCAATTTACCTATACCTGAAGAGTAAGGGATAATGAAGCTTCTTACACTTCTTATCTGGTTAAAAAAATAATTACCAGGCCTATAAGATGAAGAAGTTGAAATTTTTTGTAGAATAAAAGATGGAGTTGCTTCAAAATTATTAGTAAAGGCGTCCGCCATGGGCCACAAAATAAACCCAAGTTTTTTGAATTTATTTGTTTTTTGAAAAACAATTATTGTTGCCGCAAAAGCCATTAGAAAACCTAAGTACATGATTATGGCGACCGCAAAACTTTTACTGAATTTAGATCTTAAAATAAAAAACCGGTTACGTATATAAAAATACATTTTCCAATTAGTTGCTAAGCTCCAGTCATTTTTATATGAGAAAGCAGAAGCAGGATGGTAATGAATACTATCCGCTTTTGTATAATAAGGTATTTTATTTTTGCCAATAATGCGATACAAATATTCGGTTTCATCTCCCCATATGAAAAGTTCTTTCCTTGGCAAACCTACTTTTTCAATTATTTTTTTGTGAAGCAATGTTCCATTAAATGGGTGGGCAAAATTTTTAATAACCGGACATTTTACTTCTTCAATACTGGAATAATTACCGGTTTTCCAGACAAAACTTTTTTTATCCTCTTTACTAATAACTGCACAATTGCGTAAACACAATTCTTTGTTATCCTCTTCTAAAAGTTTTTCGAGAGCATCTTCCTTCGGAAATCCATCATCATCCATCAACCATATCCAATCAAGCCCTTTTTCATAGGCTAATTTAATACCAGTATTAAACCCACCACCGGAACCTATATTGCTTTGTGTGACAAATTCAATATCAGTTTGTTCCTGAAGCCAGTTTTCAGTGTTGTCGTTACTTCCATTGTTGACTACAAGAATCTGATCTACATGCCTGGTTTGGTTTCTTAATGCCATAATACACTCCGATAGCAACTTCTTCCTGTTATATGTTACTACTACAGCAATGACCTTTTCCATAGTGTTTGGAATTTTAGTTTTCAAAAAATACCCGATAACTAATACCTAACGCTATTGAACGAAAAGTTATTGTAAAAAAAAGAGATTTCTAATAAACTCAGGTTTCTATATTTGGGAAAACCGGGAGTGTCTTATTTGATAGAAAAGCGGCAAAAAATACCCTGGAAAAATCCAGTGCTTCTCCTATTACATGATGCATATCCATATAACGATAAGTAGCCAATCTTCCCAGGAAAGAAACATTCTTAAGAGAATTTGCTTTAGCCCTGTATTTATCAAGAAGTACTTTGTCAGTTTTCAACCTTTTAGGATAATATGGAATATCTTTCTCGTCGGTTTCCTTGCTAAATTCCTTAAATATTATTGTTTTTGCGTGTTGTTCCCACGGGGTAAAATGTTTATGTTCTGTAATACGCGTAAAGGGTATATTTTCATCGCAATAATTCATTTGGGTGACACCCTGGTAATCGCCCTGATGAATTGATGATTCAAAGGTGACGGTTCTATATCCAAGTCTTCCGAATTCAAAATTAAAATAAGCATCAATTGGGCCGGTATAAAATATGTGATCGTACTCATTGAAGGATTCTCCGGAATAGAATTTTTTCTTTAGATGCAATTTTATAGATGGGTGTGCCAATAATTTTTCAATCAAATCAGTATAACCTTCTACAGGGATTCCCGTAAAAATGTTATTATGATAGTTGTCGTCGTAGTTAAATCTGACGGGAATTCTTTTTAAAATTGAAGCGGGCAATTCCGTGGGTTCGCAACCCCATTGTTTTTTAGTATACCCATAAAAAAAAGCTTTATACAATTCTTTGCCAATAAAATAATGGGCCTGCTCTTCAAAATTTTGAGGCTCAGAAATATTTTTATCTCCCAATGTTTCCAGAAATTCTTTTGCCGTTTGAGGAGAAAAGGTTTTATTAAAGAATTGATTTAAGGTTTGGAGATTCACAGGTAGCGGGTACACTTTACCGTTATGCATCGCTTTTACACGGTGCACATATGGCCTGAATTCGGTAAATGAATTTACATATTGCCATATTTCCTTTTTGTCAGTATTAAAAATATGGGGGCCATATTTATGAACCATTATATTAGTTTCCTTATCTCTCTCAGTAAAACAATTCCCTCCAATATGATTTCTTTCGTCCCAAACTTCGATGCTGCAATCAATTTTTCCAACCAATTCACGCGCCAATACAGCTCCGGAAAAGCCCGCCCCAACAATTAAAAACCTTGATGACATAATTTTATTTTAATAGTCAAAAATTTAATGATTTATCTTAGAACGTAATTATAGACTTTTAAATATTTCTGAACAGCATTTTCCAGTGAGTAGAATTTTTCGGCAGCTTCCCTGATTTTTTTTGAATCAAAATTGGCGGCATTTAATATTCCAGGATAATTAACATAATTGTCTTTGCTTAAATTTTCAACAATAATTCCTGAATTGAATTTTTCAACAATCGACTCAACATCACCTACGCCTGAATTTGTAATAACAGGAATACCCATGGCCATTATTTCGCCATGCTTGGTTGGCGAAGAAGATTTCTTGGAAAAGCACGACTTAATAAAAAAGATAGAAAAATTACTGAAAGAAAGAAAAAGAGGAACTTCATGGCGCTGGGCATTTTTTACAATTATTTTATCTTTTTCGATTCCGAATTTATTGGCTGTTTCCAAAATCATTGTGGGGTCATGCGGCGATATAAATAGAAACCTGGCATTAGAGATTTTATCGGATACGGCTTTGCAGAATTGCATCATCTCATCCGTAAGATACCAACCTCCTATAGAGCCGAGATAACTAATAATAAAATCGCTTTCCTTGATTTTTAATTCATTCCTTAAAACCTCTTTTTGTTGATTATTTATTTTCTCTGGATTAAAAAGATCCATATCTACGCTGCAGGGTATTACCTCAAGAATAATTTCTTTTTTAAAATATGATAATTGTTTTATAATTTTTTCGGCTGCGAAAGTAAGACATACTATTCCATCGCTGATCTTAATTTCTTCTTCCTCTTTTATTTTGAAATAATTATAAATTTTTCTATAAAAAAAATTATTGTAATTCCACATTCCACCTTCAATCCTGCTGTCAGCATAAAATTCCCTTATGTCATGCAGAAATTTAACGCCTAACTTTTTTTTCATCCACACCCCGATTAATCCCGGAATACCGGGTCTTGTATGCACCATGTCAAATTTCTCAATGGAATGTAATTGCTTTGCTTTTCTTTTCAAAATCATTACATCGTATACTGATGATAACACCGGGGGCTTTTTATGATACATTATTGGAACCCACTTTATTTGATATGGTTCTAATATTTTTTTAACGTATTCTTTATGCAAAGCAAATTTTTCAGGCTTTTCACAACTTAATATAGTAAACTGATAACCATATTTTGTAAGGCCTGCCAAATAAGGAATAACCTGGCTTTGGCCAAGTGGATCGGTCATTCCATCGTAAGAAATAAAAAGTATATTTTTTTTTTCTGCCATATTATATATTACTTTCCTCAAGCCACCAATGCAATATTATTATTACCCAAAGCCTGTTAAATAGATGGTCAGATCCTCTTTTATATTCCTTTCTTAATTTTTCAACTATAGGATAGTGTAAAAGATTGTAGCGTTCAATTATTTCACTGGAAGTGTATTTTTCTAACAAATAATTGAGATCGGTTTTTAGCCATTTGTTTAACGGGATACTAAAACCTTGCTTTGGCCTTTCAAAAATTTGCCGGGGCACATAATCATACAATATTTCTTTTAAGAGATACTTCATTACTTTGTTTTTCATCCTTAACTCACTGCTAAGGTTAAACGCAAATTCAACAATTCTATAGTCAAGTAAAGGGACTCTTGTTTCTAATGAATAATGCATAGAAGCCCTGTCAACTTTTACAAGAAGATCATCGGGCAGGTAATAATTAAAATCCCAGGCGGATTGCTGTTCTTCTTCTTTTAATTTCCTTGCAAAAGCTTTGTTTGAATTTATTTTTTCAAAATCGAATTTTTCATTTATCAAAATATCATCCAATTCCTTTTCTTTAAAAAAATATTGTTCCTGTGAAAAGATGTGACTCTTAATATTTTTTTTATCGCTATAATCAAACAAGTTGCCTGCACGTTTGTATCGATCATTCATTAATTTTGAAGCAGCAGATAGCCCTTTCCTGGCGGGCGATACCCAATTTTCTGAAAGCCGTTTCGCCCACACATACATGCCATAGCCCATAAATAATTCATCCCCTCCGTCACCGCTGAGCGCCACGGTTACGTGTTTTTTTGCAAGCCGGCTTACCATCATTGTTGGCAAAGCGGAGGAATCTGCAAAAGGTTCATCATAGAGAGGTAAGATACAATCAATCAATTCAAGCACTTCCTTTTCTTTAACGCTGAATTCATGATGTTGCGTTTCTAAATGCGTGGCCACCTGCTTTGCATATTTCGATTCATTAAATCTTCCATCATCAATTGCTATACTGAATGAATTTATTTTTTTATTACTTACTTTAGTGGCTATTGCAGTTACAAGGCTGCTATCAATACCTCCGCTTAAAAAAGTGCCAATAGGCACATCGCTAATTAATTGTTTTTCTACAGAATCGAATAACAAACCGGTTAATGTTTTTTTTGCGGTTCCTTCATCCGTAATTGATTTTTTTTCAATAGCAGATTCAAGATTCCAGAATGGTGTAATACCGGAATTTATGCTGGCGAAGCTTTTAACGTTTAAATCAATATGCAAATAATTCGCTGCCGGAAATTTTTCTACATCATTATAAATTGTAATCGGGTGCGGTATATATCCAAGGTGTAAAAAATAAGGTATGGCGCTTTTATTTATGGATAATTGATTTTTATTTATTGCTTTAATAACTTTCAATTCCGATGCGAAAATGAAATTAGTTTCATCATAATATATAAACAAAGGTTTTATACCGGCGTGATCTCTGCATAATGTTAATTGCTTTTCTTGCAGATCATAAATTGCTAAAGCAAACATTCCATTAAAATTTTTAAAACAACCGACGCCTTGCTCTGCAAATAATTCTAATATTACTTCAGTATCAGAAGTTGTTTTTAAAGAAGCCCCTTTATTTTTAAGTTGAAGTTTTAATTCGTTAAAATTATAAACTTCGCCATTGTATGAGATGACGTATCTTCCATCTGAAGAAAACATTGGCTGATCTGCTGACGTGGAAAGGTCTAAAATAGATAACCGCCTGTGGCTTAATCCGAGTCTTTCATCTTCAATAAAATAAAATCCTTCAGCATTTGGGCCACGGTATTGCATTAAGCCAGAAGCCTTTTTCAGATCAAAAGGATTTATTGAATTTTTTAAAGAAATATATCCCGCAATGCCGCACATAATTTTAATAAATTGTATAATTACTTAGTTGAGTCAATAGACTTTTATTCTAAAACTTCATCATAAACTTTCAAAAGCCCTTTCAAATATTTTTCTTTTGTATAATTTCCTTTCGAAATTCTCTTTCCGGTTTCAGACATTAATTCCAGATCGTATTCTCCATTGATAACTTTTATAATGGCATCTTTAAAACTTTGAGGATTACATGGGTCAAAAAATATTGCATTTCCATGTGAAATTTCACGAAGTGTTTTTATATCTGATAATAAAAGGGGTATTCCAATTGCCATGGCTTCTGCCGCTGAAATTCCAAATCCTTCCACAAGAGAACACATTACAAATCCGTTGTAGAGAGGAAGTATTTCATAAATTTTGCTTTGCAGTCCCATTAATTTTATGGGTAAATCAAACTCACAAATTTGTTTTTGAAGATAATCACGGTCAGGTCCTTCGCCATAAATATCTATTGAAATATCATGATTCTTTAAAAGTTTAAAAGCATCTATTATCAATTGATAATTTTTTACATCTTTAAGATTTCCAACAGCTACAAACTTTATTTTTTGTAAGGATATTTTATATTCAATTTCATTTTTGAAAAAATCATCATTCACAAAATTGTATAATATTTTGGCCTTCCCTTTTATGCCGATAGAATTGTCAAAATCTTCAAGAACTTCTCCGGAGGGTGAAATTAAATATTGATTTTTTTTATAAGTTAATTGATCTAACAGTCTTGTATAGCCGCTATACCATTTATGCCGGTATATACCTGTTGTCATTATTGTTGCCAGGCTAAAAACATGGGGTATCTTTTTACCGCAGGCCAGTCTTGACACAATAACACTCCAGTATAAATTAGAATGAACAATAGTTACATTATTTTCCTGAATAATTTTTTTTAACTTTTTTACTGAGGAAAAAATATTGTTTTTATTTCGCAGGTTAAGGCAAAATATTTTATCATAAATTAATTCTTCTTTTGTAAAAACATTTTCGGGTAAAAGTGTAACAATTATAATATTATAAAATTCATATGTTTCTTTAAGAGCGGATACCAGCATCACTTCTGCGCCACCTCTTTCGAGCGAATCAATAATATATAGAATCGTTTTTTTCATTTTAATGAACTGCCTGAGAATGAACCAGAGACATTTTTTTCCATTCTTTATATCGTTGTAATGACGCTAAATATCCTATTAGTTTATTACAAAACGGGGTAAACCACTTAGTGTTGGGAATAATCTTTAGCAATAAAATCCAGCCTCTTTCAGTGATTATAAAAAGCTCAAAGATCAATTTCTTTATTCCATTATATTTAAGATCATCGGGCGGTTTAATGAAGCCATGTTTTATAGCTTTAAATTCGGAATTAAACCCATCGGCATCTCTTTTTAAGAACGATTTAATTTCAAGTCTATCCTGGTGGTTATGAAATAAAGTAACATTAAATACACAATATATAGGAATTTGCATGGAGTTGAGTTTATTGGTTAAATCTATATCCTCTCCCTGGAAAATCATTTGTTCGTTATAACCTCCAATTTTATTAAATATCCTGTTACTTATCACTAATGAACAACTTGCAATGGAACTGAATAAGCATATTGATTTAACCGGCTTCTTTCCTTTGTGATGCATCCGTCCCCACATCGTATTATAATTCCCTTTTAGAATGTACTTACCTATTTTGGTATTATATAATTTTTTGTTAAGCGTTGGGGGATATTCCCAGTTAATATTATAAACTGCATTAGAATTTTTTTTCTCAATTACGAACAAATTAATCCAGTCTATAACTTCGCTATTGATCCACATATCATCATCAACAAAAAAAAAGATAGTTCCCCTGGCTTTGATTGTGCCAAAGTTTCGTGCAGATGAAACACCTCGTTTAGGATTATCAAAATAAATTATCTTATGCAAAAATTGAGACGGAACTACCAGAGGCAAATCACCATCGTTAACCACAATTATTTCTGCATTTTTATTTTTTATAGCAATAGTGGCTTTTTCTACTGTCTCCCACAGAATTTTTTTCCTGTTACGGGTAGCGATAATTATTGAGATATCAATTTTTTCCATTTTTAAATAAAAAATGTTGTTATGGTTTACTTGCTAAAAAGATTGCCTTATTAAATAGAATATTGTTCTAAAGTGTTTGAGACTAAGGGGATTAATTTTTATTGCCTTAAATAAAAATACAGTTGCCTCTTTATTTTTCATATTATCAATACAATCTGTGGCAAAAAGGCGGTGTCTTTCTGCTAACCAACGTTTCATATTGATCCATTTAGCTGTCTTATATTTTTCATAATACTGATAATAGCCCTCCAGCATAAACTTTCTATTTTTTGATACAGACGCAGAAGTTCTTCTGTAATATGTGAGAGGTTCATTTATATAATTTATATCTGCTACCATACTAATACGAACGTATATATCTATATCTTCAATCATTAACTGTTCATCCCAACCACCTACTTTTTCAAATATTTCCCGACTATACATCATTCCAACATAAAATACACAATCCGGATTATTTAATACTTCCCTATATAAATGACCTCTTTTAAACGTTGAGGAATCATTAAGTAAACATGTATGATCATTTTGATAATAGAACCATCCATTAGAGAACACAGATCCTGTATCTGGATTATTCAAAAAAAAAGAAACCTTTTTTTCAATATTTTGCGGGGCAAACCAATCGTCCGTCGATAAAGGAGAAATGTATTTACCTGAAGAATTGGCAAGAAGGAAATTTAAATTCTTTGAAATACTTTGCGATTCTTTATTATAGAATATTTTATATTGAAGACCAGATTCTTCCAGTAATTTTTTGCCGAGATTAAATGTAGCATCCGAAGATGCATTATCTAAATAAACAACTTCGATGTTTTTATAGGTTTGATCTTTAAGGCTCTGAATGCACTGTTGGATAAACAGTTCATGATTCATACTTAAAAGCAGAATACTTACTAATGGCTTTTCACTCATTGGAAGAAGGATATAAGCTCAATGAATTAATTTTGAATTTGACTTAATTAACGTAATAATACGCGATACATTGTGCTGAAGCTTACATACATGAATATTTTTGTTTTGTCTATACAGAGTTTATTTTTTTTCTAATAAAAATCCCCATAAAAATCCAATACAGCCCATAATTAATGCAAAACGAATAAGTTGCTCCAATTATTCCGAAATGAGCCATAAAAAAATAAGACAATGTAACGTACGATGTCGCAAATAAAACTTCGGTTATAATATACATTTTAATCATAGCCTTTGCTATCAGTAAATAGCCCAGTAACCAGCTTCCAATTTTAAAAAAATCTCCAAGTAATTGATAAGCAAACAAAGGTTTCATTGGCAAAAATTGTGGTGTAAATAAAATATGAATAACCAACCCTTTAAATAGCCATATTAAAAATGCAATGGCACCTACGACCGGCAAAATGATTTTATACCCTTTTATTATTTCATGCCTCAATTCAATCTTATTTTGTATTTCTGAAAGTCTTGGCATGTAGTAAACTGCCAGGACAGTCGTAATAAATCCCAGGTAATAGTCAGAAATTTTTGTAACTGCCTGCCAATATCCGGCATCTGCTATTGAAAATTCACTAATGATCCTATTCCTTACTAATATTTGCATTGAGGGAAGTATAAAACCACTTGCAATTGCCATTAATGAAAAACCTGTAAGCATTTTAACAACTGGTTTATCCCATGATTTAAAATCAGGTCTCCATCTAATTCCCAACTTATTAAAAATATGAATGTTAATAAAGAAAATAATGATGGCAGTAATGGTACTTGCAATCAATACACCTTTAATGCCCAGGGTATAAGCGAAAATTACGGTGAGAAACACACCTATCAATGATGAAATAATATTTACAATAGTAAGTTTCCTGATTTCTTTTAACCCATTTAAAATTCCCGAAAACAAACTATTGTAAGAGATAGTGATTATAAATAATCCAAACAAAAAATACACTATCCAGAAATCTTTTGTTCTAAAGGAAGCCTCTGATAAATAACCACTGGTGGCCATTACAAATAAAGAAATAACCAAAGAACTAAAGAAAACAATTAAGAATGAGGTATTAATAATCTGCCTGCTTTTTGCAGCATTATCCTTATGTTCAGAAAGATATTTAACAACTCCGGTAGAAATCGCAGCAGTTGCCAGCATTGATAGTATAGCAGTCGTATTTTGAAACTGCCCTACAAAAGCAATTCCCTCCGGGCCAATTTTCAATGCTACTATTTTTACAACTATAAAACCGCTCAAAAAAGTAATTGCCGTAGATAAGGATGTATAAAAACTGGTCTTTATTAGATTCATAAATATTTTATCACTTTAGCCGGAATACCACCTATCACTGCGTTTGATGGAATTACTCCTGAAACTACCGCTCCGGCAGCTACAATAGTATTATCGCCAATGTTTGTATTTTTGAGGATGATAACATTATTCCCGATCCAAACGTTATTTCCTATTTTTATTGGCCCTATTGCTCCTAATTCCCGTCGTTTATCTGGATGAACATTATGAGCTTCAAAATCCATAATTGTTACATTTTGCCCTATCAGATGTATTGTCCCCGATTTCAATTAATAATGCAGCGCAAATAAAAATATTATTATTGGTACCAACATTATTTCCAATTTTAATTTGAGCATCTTTATATCTTGGTTGCAATTCAATACATCCTTTTTTGTGGAATCCTCCATATACATACCCAAATTGGCAATGACTTCCAATATTTACAGTTCCTGCACCTGTAAATAAAGTTTTTTGTTGGCAGTCTGGCAAGGTGGAATAAACTAATCTTCCAGATTTTAGCCCCTTTAAATTCGGAAGTATAAAATTTAAAAATTTAAACCGTATTAATATATAAATCTTTAATAAAAATTGTTTCATAATTATTTATAAAACTTTTTTATTAAAGATGTTATTCTTTCAACCTGATTTTTTAGCATGCAAGGCCAAAGTACTAAACTCAAACATGTATCAGCTCCCTCTTCTGCAATTGGAAAATCACTTTTTTTAAAGCCCGGTTGCTGATAAGCCAATTGCAAATGTGGAGGAATAGGATAATGAATTAATGTTCCCATACCTTTATCTGTAATATATTTTTGTAGATCGTTTCGAAATTTTGTTCGACCTACATTATAGGTGATAAACATGAGTTGTATTTTTTTGCAATGAACATTATAGATTCCATTTCGTAACATTGGTCATACAAATGTACAGGTAGAATGCCTTTGTTTTGGTGTTATAGCTGTTTCAATTTTAGAAGGATTGATATTGCAAGAATCAGGCTTAACGAAATTGTATCGGACAATCTGCGCAGGTTCGTCAACAGCAAAATAATTTGAAGGAATAAGCTTTGCGCCAAACATATTCCTATTGCTGTGTCTTGGGAAGGGTGGCAATAATTTATCAATTCCGGAAATTATAAAAGGCTTCCTGAAAAAGTTAAATAATTGCGTCTTTGCAGAAATCTGCAATTGATAAATTTTTATGAAGAGATTGTGGAGGGACTTTAAAATATTTAAACCCAGGTTTATTTTTAAAATGACCAATAGCTTGATTTAAGGGGAATTAAAGAAATACCGTATTTCTAAATATCAAGGTAATTCATTAAATGCCTGTAATTATTATCAATTTCATTTTCAAATAATTCTTCGCCGGAATAATAAGAGACTGAATATTCATATCTTTCAAAAGCGGCAATAATAACAGATATTTCTCTCTTGTTTAGGTGAAGGGTAACCTGCAGCAAAGCGCTATCCGGCTTAATTGTAATATTCAAATGAAGAATAACCGCTCCATCACTTTCAACAATCCTGTTTATTTCGGAAATTGAAAAACGGGAACGTTCCATTTCGAGTACAATAACCGCCCCGATTTCATTGGCACCTGAAAAATTTCCCAAGGCTGCAAGAAGCTCCTGGCCTGCAATAGTTCCCATAAACTCATTGGTTTCAGTAACTACAGGAATAACATTTGTTTGATACTGATTACTTACCGTAACTGCATTTAAAAAATGTTTGTTGTAAATAACAGAAATGGGAATGAAATCATTTTGAAAAAACTCAATCGTATTTTTTTTATTTTCTTCATCCAATAAATCATCCTCACTTATCATTCCAAGATATTTGTCGTCTGATACAACAGGAAGGTGTGTCATTTTAAAATCACTCATTAATTGCAAAGCCTTTGAGACCGTATCAGTTAATTGTAGTTGTGGTAAAATGTTATTAATAAGTTCCTGTGCTAACATGATAGCTATTTAATTGAAATATTAGAAAATTAAAAAGTATTTGTTTAAAGACAAAAAAAATCAGTGAACTGTTGCAGCAGGCATTTTTAATTTTGAAATAAAGCCGCTTAGAATTTTATTAAATTCATCGGGAACTTCCATCATCGGTGCGTGACCGCATTTATCAATAAAGTAAAGTTCACTATTGGGAATAAGTTTGTGAAATTCTTTCGCAACAAAAGGAGGCGTAATGGTATCGTTATTACCCCAGATTAAACAGGTAGGTTGTTTTATCTGGCTGATTTCTTCACCGAGATTATTACGAATGGCGGATTTAGCCAGCGAAATTATTTTGATTACTTTAATCCTGTTATTGGTTATTTCAAAACATTCATTTACCAATTCCTCCGTTGCCATAGCAGGATCATAAAAAGTGAGCTGTGTTTTTTTACGAATGTATTCTTTGTCGCCGCGTTTTGGGTAACTGTCACCCATCCCATTTTCAAAAAGGCCGGAACTACCGGTTAGTATCAACGATTTTATACGTTCAGGATGTTTCAAAATATAAACAAGTGCAACATGGCCACCCAACGAATTACCCAATAAGTGAATATTTTTATAACCCCTGGTTTCAATAAATTTAAAAACAAATTTTTGCAACCCCCCTACTGTTGTATGCAGCAGGTCAAGTTCAAAAAGGGGAAGTATGGGTACAATAACCTTATTTATCTTTTTGAAATATTCAATAAGATGTTCAAAATTGCTTAAAGCACCAAACAACCCATGCAATAAGACAAGCGGTTCCCCTTCTCCCTCTTCAATAAATTTAAACTTCCCGTCTTGTTGAATTTTATATTCCATTGATGCAATCTGCGAATTTGTGGTTTTACATTAAGCTATATAACGCTAAAATAAATGTTTCTATGCAAAAAAATACTGAAATAATATTTCTTCATAATTTAACTAAACCGATTTTTGTGCCAGGCCTTCAAAAAAATTTTCTAATTGCAAAAACATATCTTTAAAAAAAGGTATGATTTTCCCGAGATTATCAATCACTACAGGTCCCCATGGAGATACATATTTATAGGCTAAAGAACTCCCGATTACATTAGCCTTTAACAACAAAATCTTTTCGGCAAAAAATAAGATTACGCTGAATATTATAATATAAATAATAATATACAAAACTATGCCTCCAAGTCTGTCGAGCCAGCCAAGCATGGCAAAATCAATAGTTTTTTTAATAAGCCTTGCTCCTAAACCCACCAGTAAAATTACCACAATAAAAACCAAAAGAAATGAAATAACAGGTAACCATTTTGTAGCAGATATAACATTTTTATTTAGATAGGAAGCAACTACTGCAGAAAGTTTAAGTGCAGCGGCAAGCCCAATTATAAAAGCTAATAAAGAAAAAATACCAACAATAAATCCCTTACTCAATCCTTTAAATACAGCAAGAATCATTACCAATATAAATGCAATATCAATTAGCATAAATCATTTCATTTACAAAACAGCATGCTATTGAATAAATCATCTTATTGTTCGAATTATAGGTATCAATTATTTTGATGCAAGAATTTCTTTTACAATTGCTGCGATAGTTTTACCATCTGCTTTGCCGCCAAGTTGTTTGTTTGCCATTCCCATCACTTTACCCATATCCGCCTGAGATGTTGCTCCTGTTTCCTTTATGATTGAGGTAATAACCTCTTTCAGTTCTTCTTCACTCATTTGCTTTGGCAAAAATTTTTCTATTACTTCTATTTCTTCTTTCTCTTTTTCTGCAAGATCATTTCGATTTTGCTTTTCATAAATTTCCAAAGACTCTTTACGTTGTTTTACTAATTTTTGAAGCATTTTTATTTCATCTTCTTCTTTTATTTCCCCTCCAAAACCCTCTGAAGTTTTAAGATTAATAATAGCAGCTTTAATAGCACGTAAAGACCGTAAAGATTTTTCATCCTTAGCAAGCATTGCCGTTTTTAAATCGGTCATTACTTTTTCTTCTAAGCTCATTTTATATTCAATTTAATTTTTTTATAAATGTTTTATTTATTCTTTTCCTTTTCAATTTCCATAAATTTTTTATGAAATTCCCGTGCAAATGTTTTTATATCATTACTTAATAAATCGTGTTTGGTTGCTCTCTGAAAAGTATCTGCCATTGTAGTGAAAACCTGGAAATAAAAATCAGCCATTTCATCTATCATCATATCTTTTGTCCATAAGTCTATTCGTAATGCGGATTTATCAATAGCATCCCAAAACGCAACAAACATCGCTTTTGCTTTCTGCGGAGAATCTGCTGTACTTCCTGTTGCAGTCCATGATATTTGCTGAGGAACTTTTTCTTTATCAAGCTGAACGGTGATATTAATATTTGATTCTGTCATAAGAGCATGCAAATTAATACTATTGAAGGTTTCAATAAAACTGATGTTTATAAATCAATTTAAAAATATCTATTTTATAATCTTATTAATGTTTTTCCAAAGAAGATCTGATGTAATATCCCAATTAAATTTTTGGGCCTGAATTTTTCCTTTTTCAATTACCTGCTTTCTTAAATTTTCATCTCTGAAGAGCGACATCATTTTAACAGCAATCTCTTTAAAATTTTCAGTATCTGCATACAAAGCAGCGTCACCACATATTTCAGGTATAGCGCTTACTGAAGAAGCTATTACAGGAACACCACATTTCATTGCCAGCAATGGTTGAGTAGCAAAATTTTCATAGAGCGACGGATATACCATAGCATAAGCTGACGCTGTTATACTGGCAACATTGTTCTGAGAAATATCTTTAAAAATTTTTACTTCCTCTTTAAACCTGAACAAGCGGAGGCTTTCAGCGAACTCTTCATATTTCCAACCCTGCTTTCCTGTAATTAGTAATTGCATATTGCTTTTTTGTCTTTTTTTAAAAGCAGAAAAAGCTTTTAATAAATTCAACAGATTTTTATTGGATCCGATTTCTCCCAGATAAATAAAATATTCATTTCCATCAGCATATTTTATTTTTATTTCTTCTTTTTCTTGATAACCGATTTCTATAAAATTTTCATTGATGCCTTTATAAACAACTTGTATTTTATTAATATCAGTTTTGTATTGTTTAATAATTTCTAATTTGCAAAATTCTGAAACAGTTATAACTACTTTAGATTTTTTTATGCTTCTTGATACAAAAGTTTTATAAAATAATAAATTACTTTTTTTATAAATAAATGGCTGATAAATGAAAGTAAGGCCAGGAACGATAAGACATTGCGGTATTTTGGTAGCATTCGATCCTATTCCAAAGCTTACAAAAATATCGGCTTTGTATTTTTTTAGAACTACGGGAATTTTGATATTGTACCACAGATACCAAAGTGCAGGATTTTTTTTCTGCTGACCGATGGAAACATTTATTACATTTTCAAAATGAATAAACAAATCACTTAATGGAGTTTCTGAAACTAAAATAAAAGTATGCTCAGGATGCAGTGGTACGATTCTGCTAAAGGTTTCAAAAATAAAATTGTCGCTTGATTCCGGCTCATCGTTTCCTGTAATTTTTGTATTAACTGCAATAACCATTAAAGAGATAAATTTTTAAATTACAGTTAGAGAATCTTTCTGAAAATATAAATATTGATGAGTGAATAAGATAATTAGGAATAAATATTTACCTAAATATTTTAAGCTTTACGGTTTCAATGCGGGTTTCGCTTACACTTAATATATCAAATTGGTAGTCATCAATAATAATCCGGTCTTTTTGCCGTGGTATAGATTCGTGTTGGCTAATAATGTATCCTGAGAGAGTTTCCGTTTCTTCATTCTTTCTGAATTCCATTTTATACTTATCAATAAGATAATCAAGTTCAAGTCTTCCGCTTAAAATATATTCATTGGTTGAAATTTGCTTATCGATAAATTCATCTTTAACATCATGCTCATCATTAATATCCCCAAAAATTTCTTCCAACAAATCTTCCATAGTTACTATGCCGGCTGTTCCGCCAAATTCATCAATTACCCATGCGATACTTTTATGTTCTTTGCTGAACTTGTCGATAAGATCAGTTGCTCTCATACTTTCAGGAATAGTCGGTATCGGAAGCAATATAGATCGAAGGCTTTGAGGATTTCTAAACATTTCAAGCTGGTGAACATAACCCAGAATATTATCAATATTATTTTCGTACACGACCAGCTTACTTAATCTGCTTTCTATAAAGCGGGCCTTCACTTCGGGCAGCGATGTATTAATATTAATTGATTCGATTTCTTTTCTTGGGATAAGACATTCTCTTACTTTTACATCCGACAGCGATAATACGTTTTCGAATAACTCATTATTCATTTCTTCATTATCGTCAGCATCATTCATCTTTCGTTGCTGAATAAAATGTTCCAGGTCAATTTTAGTAAAAGCCTCACTCCTGTTCTGTAGTTTTACATTAAAAATATATTTAAGCATCCATTCAGCAACGTATACAAACATAGAAGCCACCACGGAAAAAAGGGAATAAAAAAATTTTACAATAAAAGTAATGATACTGCTTCCTGTAACCTCATTATTAGCTGCACGAAAAAAAGCTTTGAAAATAAATTCAAAGAATAAAAGTAATATCGTGGAAATAATTGTTTCAACACTGAGTCTTATAAAAGGATTGTTGATCCCCCAATATTTCCAAACGCTATTAAGTATATCACTCCAGAGCAGCCCATATATAACCGTTAAAATATTTAATGCAACCAGACTGGTACCAATAAAACGGGTAGGCTTTTCCATAAAGGCAGCCCAGGTTCTGCCAGGGTAAGTCCCCTGCTTTTTTCTTAATTCTATTGATAGTTTATTTGCGGAAACAAAAGCAATTTCTATTCCTGCAAAAAAACCAATCAGTATTAATGAAACAACAATTGCAATAATTGATATCCAGTCCATATTACAAAAATATAAAATTGTCCGAAGGACTCCTTACGGAGGAAATGAACACTTGTTGTAAGTTATTCTTTATTCAGAAAAGCCAGAACAATATTTTCTGCTTCAGCACATGCAGTTTTAAAATCTTTATTAATAATTACATTTTCAAAATGATTTTTAAACGTCATTTCATAAGAAGATTTATTTAAACGTGCCTGCAGGGATTCTTCAGTCTCTGAACCACGGCCACGCAGGCGGTTCTTCAATTCTTCGACAGAAGGAGGTTGTATAAAAACAGCTATTGTATTCACAGGATATTGCTGTTGCACATGAATAGCTCCCTGAACATCTATATCAAGTACCGGAACTTTATTTAATAGCCATATTCTTTCAATTTCTGTTTTTAATGTTCCATAATATTTTCCTTCATATACCATTTCCCATTCAAGAAATTCCTTATGGTGAATTTTTTCCCTGAATTCATTTTCTGAAATAAAATAATAATCTGTGCCATCCTTTTCATTTTTTCTTGCCTTTCTTGTTGTAGCAGAAACTGAGAATGCAAGCTGCGGAAATTTGGCCATTAAATATTTTACAATGGAAGTTTTACCCGCACCGGAAGGAGCTGTAATCAAAATAAGTTTATTATATTTTTTATCCATGAAAATTAATAAATGCTTTCTTGTTTATTGCCTTATAATCTCTGCCCCTAACTTTCGCAATCTCTCATCAATATTCTGATAACCCCTGTCAATTTGTTCAATATTTTGAATAACACTTTTTCCATCTGCACTTAAAGCGGCAATGAGCAGAGCTACTCCTGCTCTTATATCAGGACTGCTCATTTGTATTCCTTTTAACTGGTATTTTCTTTCAATACCAATTACCACAGCCCGATGTGGATCGCACAAAACTATGCGTGCTCCCATTTCAATAATTTTATCTACAAAAAATAAACGGCTTTCAAACATCTTCTGATGTATGAGCACACTACCTTTAGCCTGTGTGGCTACTACTAAAACTATACTCAACAAGTCAGGCGTAAAGCCAGGCCATGGATGATCTGAAATAGTAAGAACCGATCCATCTAAATATGTCTGAACTTCATAAATTTCCTGTGCAGGTATATGAATGTCATCACCTGAAAAATTCATTTTAATTCCAAGCTGTTGAAATTTTTCGGGTATAATTCCTAAATAATTGACGCCTGCATTCTTTATAACAATATCACTTTGAGTCATTGCTGCAAGGCCAATAAAGGAACCTACTTCAATCATATCCGGAAGAATGGAATGTGTGGTGCCGTGTAATTCTTTAACCCCTTTAATCGTAAGCATGTTACTTGCTATACCTGAAATTTTTGCTCCCATGCTGTTCAGCATTTTACAAAGCTGTTGTACGTATGGTTCGCATGCTGCATTGTAAATAGTTGTTTTTCCTTCAGCCATAACGGCTGCCATGATAATATTTGCTGTTCCGGTAACGCTGGGTTCATCAAGCAGCATATCAGTTCCTTTAAGATGCGACGCATATAAAAGAAAAAAAGATGCATCATCGTCATAGTCAAATTGAGCGCCCAGTTTTTGAAAGCCCACGATATGTGTGTCTAACCTTCTGCGGCCAATTTTATCACCTCCTGGTTTTGGAACATACGCTTTTTTAAATCTCGCCAACATGGGCCCTGCCAACATAACGCTGCCGCGTAGACGCCCGGTCATTTTTCTAAAAGCAGGTGAAGCCAGGTAATCCATATTTATATTCGACGCATCAAACGTGCAGCTATGCCTGTTAATTCTTTCTATTATTACGCCCAATCCTTCCAGCAATTCAATTTGCAGATTTACATCAATGATATCAGGAATATTATGGATAGTTACTTTTTCACCGGTAAGCAACACTGCAGAAATTACCTGCAACGCCTCGTTTTTGGCGCCCTGGGGTATTATTTCACCCTTTAATTTTTTTCCACCTGTAACTTCGAATGAACCCATTACAATTTATTTTTCTTTAGCGAAACAAAAATAAAACCCCGGCAATATATGAAGGCCGGGGCTGCAAACTTATTTTTATTTAATAAAAAGTAGCTTAATATCTTTTTTTAGAATATTTATTACGATTGTTATTACGATTATCTCTTCCCCCTCCCTGGTTATCTCTTCCCTGGTTATTGCGATTGTTGCGGCCACCAAAATTTTTACGGTACTTGCCTACATTGCTTACAAATTCTTCGCGATTATTGTCAACCCGGTGTTTTATAAAAGGACGGTTGTTAAATTCCAATTCACCTTTTGTAATAGAGCTAAGTTCCGTTTGTATATTATCATCATGAACCAGTTCCTTATGCCAGTTACTGTAAGTAAGCTTCATATAATAAGCAATAGAATTGGCAAATCCTTGGCGCTTCTCACTATCTTCCTCCTTCAATGCTTTATCAATAACTATTTCGATATTTTTTCCAAGATGATTGTATTTTGGATATCTTTTCGGATACGCTAATTGCTCCGGCTTCGCTTTTAAAGTTTCCCGCGTTGGTATCGGGTATGGGCTTTCTACATCTAATTTAAAATCGCTAATTAAAAAAAGATGATCCCATAACTTATGGCGAAAATCTTCTACATTTTTTAAATGAGGATTTAAAAAACCCATTAATTCAATAAGAGCATAAGCATTTTTTTGGCGCTTTTCCTTGTCTTCAAGAGTTAGAACATACTCCACCATTTTTTGTATGTGGCGACCGTATTCTCTTATCTCGAGATGATTACGGGTAGTATTGTATTCCATGTTTTCAACGTTTTCCATAAGGCAAATGTATTAATTTAAAATTTAGGCTGCAAGAATGATGTAAAAGAGTGCGAATTTATGATTCAGTTTCATTGGAAGTCTTAATAAACCATTTTTTGCAAAATAATAATGCTATCAGCGCACCAAAGCTATCAGCAGCCCAGTCAAGAAGGTCAAAACTTCTTCCAACAATATAAAATCTTTGTATAAATTCTATAGCTAAGCCCCAAATGCTGACAGCCATAGCAATTTTCAAAAAATAATAAAGTCGTTGCCGGCTGGTAAAAGCTGATTTATTAAAAGGCCAACAAAATAAAAATGTAAGTCCGCCAAACATTCCAATATGCACCCATTTATCAAAATAAATTTTTTCAAGCCACTTTGCCTTTGGTATATCACTTCCCGGCAATGTAGTAAGAACCAGTACAATAAAAAACCAGGCAATGCCTGGCAGAAATTTTTTAATTGAAATTTTTTGCATTCGGTTTTAAAATATTTTAAGCAACTACTTTCCCGTATGCTGCCGCATCCATAAGCTTGTTCACATCATCAGGATTATCTACTTTCATTTTGATCATCCAGCCATCGCCATAAGGGTCTGTATTTACTTTTTCCGGTTCTGATTCAAGAAGAGGATTCAATTCAGTAATAGTTCCTGAAACCGGAAGAAATAAATCGCTTACAGTTTTCACAGCTTCAATAGTTCCAAAGATTGCTTCTGCTGCAAGTGTCTTTCCTTTGGTTTCTATTTCAACATATACAATATCACCAAGTTCATGTTGGGCATATTCTGTAATACCGATAATGGCAATATCTCCATCAAGTAATACCCATTCATGATCTTTTGTATAACGAAGGTTTTCGGGAAAGTTCATATTTATTTTTTGTTATTATTATTTAATGGTCCGCAAATTAATATTTTCCTAATGAATCATTTTATTAAAGTTATTTTCATTCTTATATTTTTCAATGGCCTGTTATTTTCATCCACCGGCTCACTGGCAATTTTATCAATTACATCAAGGCCACTAACTACCTGGCCAAAGACTGTATAATTCATATCGAGAAAAGGAGTTCCGCCTAAAGTTCGATAAACCTCACGATGATTTTCGGGAATTTTTATATGAAGTTTCGCTTCAATTTTGTCCATCTGTGCATCCGTAACCGGTGTGCCTTCAACAATATAAAACTGGCATGAGCTGCTTCTTTTTTGCGGATTATCTGCATCACTTTCTCTTGCAGCTGCTAATGCTCCTTTTTTGTGAAAAAGAGAAGTATCAAACTCTGCAGCAATGGTATATTTTAAAGAACCTTCACCTAACAACACTCCTTGTTTGGCATGTTTGCTTTCAGGATCTCCGCCTTGTATCATAAATCCTTTAATAACACGATGAAATAAAAGACTATCAAAAAAATGTTGCTTCACTAATTTTATAAAATTATCGCGATGCAATGGTGTCTTATTGTAAAGCTCTAAAACAATATTACCATAATCCGTAGTAATCATCACTTTTTTTAGAGATGCTTCTTTAACTGATGATTTTTTTGTTGCCGAACATGATATAATAAAAAGTAAGATCGTTGCATAAAATATTTTTCTCATCATAATTTATAAAGTCAGAAAGAGTTATTAACCTCTTCAAAGTAAAGTAATATATGATCTTTAAGAAAATTTTCCTGTTCTATCATATTGTATTGTGGCAATTCTTTTAATTGTTTAAAATGGGGCCAGCCATCATCGTCATGGCTATCTATCTTATAATAACCACTTTGTGAAAGTAAGGAACATACGGCAACATGCATTAGGTCTTGCTTCTGCTCTTTGGAAAATTTTTTCTTAAGATTTCTTACTTCCTGTATTCCTATTAAAAATAATACGGCTTCTACATCCGGTTTTTTACCAAACTTATTCATGAATTTTTCTTCAAGCTTCCACCAACGTATTTGCAGATCGTCATTTGTATTCATAGTACTTGCAAAATTAATTGTATTTACCATCTTTGTTTTAAAATGAATCCTCATGACTTATACTGCAACGTATAAAGTCAAATAAGCTATTTTCGCAAAAAATTTATAGATGTTACAGGTAGCGTTTATTCTGAATAACCCGGAATTAGTAAAGAAAAAGCTCGCGGTAAAAAATTTTGCCGAGATGTCTGTTGTTGAAAAAATTATTGTATTAGAAGATGAAAGAAAAAAATTACAACTTGAATTTGAAGAAAGGCAGGCAAAAATAAATTCAACTTCTAAAGAAATAGGCCAGTTAATAGCAGCCGGAAAAAAAGGAGTTGCTGAAGAAAAGAAATTAGAAGTTAGCTCTTTAAAATCTTTTTTACAACCCGTTACAGAAAAACTACCTGCTATTGAAAAAGAGCTTCAGGATGAATTAATAAAATTACCAAACCTTCCTCACAGTTCTGTTCCCAAAGGAAAAACACCGGAAGAGAATGAAATTGTAAGAGAAGGTGGACAAAAGCCAACATTAAATGAACATGCTTTACCACATTGGGATCTTGCAAAAAAATATGACCTTATTAATTTTGAATTAGGCAATAAAGTAACGGGAAGCGGTTTTCCTTTTTATAAAAATAAAGGCGCAAAATTGCAACGCTCCCTGGTTCAATATTTTTTAAATTATAATACAGAAGCCGGCTATGTAGAATATGAACCGCCTTTAATGGTAAATGAAACCAGCGCATATGGAACGGGACAATTGCCGGATAAAGAAGGACAGATGTATTTTGCAAATGAAGATAAGTTATATCTTATTCCTACCGCTGAAGTTCCTGTTACTAATATTTATCGCGATGAAATTGTAAAAGAAAATGAACTGCCTTTAAAAATGACTGCCTACACTCCCTGCTTTAGAAGAGAAGCCGGAAGCTATGGAAAAGATGTACGCGGATTAAACCGTGTACACCAGTTTGATAAAGTTGAAATAGTGCAGTTAGTTCATCCCGAAAAAAGTTATGAAGTCTTGGAAGAAATGGTTTTGCATGTTGAAAAGCTTTTACAAAATTTAGAATTGCCTTACCGCATTCTTCGTTTATGCGGTGGCGATATGAGTTTTGCTTCTGCGCTTACTTACGATTTTGAAGTGTACAGCGCTGCGCAAAAAAAATGGCTTGAAGTAAGCTCTGTCAGTAACTTTGAATCTTTTCAAAGTAACAGAATGAAAATACGTTTTAAGCCTGCCTTGTCTGCCGGCAGTAATTCTGACAATAAAACACAATTAGTACATACTTTAAATGGCTCTTCATTAGCATTGCCGAGAATAGTTGCGGCGCTACTCGAGAACAATCAAATTGACAACGAAATAATTCTGCCGAAAGTTTTACATAGTTATTTTGGATCAAACACTATTAGTTAAAACATATTCTTGCCGATGCATTGGAAAATAATTTGCAATCATTTTTAAGAGACATCATTCCTTTACCTGATATAATTTTTGATTAACTTTTTTCAATTTATCCAAAGGCATTTTCATAATTTTTCTATCGTAAGTCATAAAACCATTTACTTCGCCCTCCACATCTGTTGTTTGTGTATACACTGCAGCTGAAAGGCCTTTCCCGATTAATTCTTCGAGTCTGTTTATGAGTGAGCTATATCTTTCAAATAAACTGTCTGAAGTTTTAAAACTTTGATAACCCCAGTTTTTTTGTTGCCAGGTATGCCCGTCAACCGGTAAACCCAAGCCTCCAAATTCTCCTAATACAAGCGCTTCCTTTGCGCCAAAAATTTCCGGTCTCGGCATTGCAGGATCCGGATAATTATGCAGGTCTAATATATCTCCTGCATTATAATAATTACCTCCGCTGGCGCTATTCACTAACCTGGAAGGATCTTTTTGTTTGGTAATGTTTGCTATATCAACAGTTTTAAATTGGCCCCATGCTTCATTAAATGGCGTCCATACAACAATGCATGGGAAATTATATAAAGTTTCCATAATGGCATTCCATTCTTTACGGTAATAACCTTCACTTTCAGGTGTACGTTCCTTATCTGTTTGATTTCCTAAAACACCGGGATGAGGTTCCCAATGATTTCCTAAATCACCACTGGGCATATCCTGCCATACAAGCATACCCAACTTATCGCAGTAATAATACCATCGTGCTGGTTCTACTTTAATATGTTTCCGGATCATATTAAAACCCATTTCCTTTATTGTTGCAATATCAAATTTCATTGCAGCGTCTGTTGGCGCTGTATATAATCCATCGGGCCACCAGCCCTGATCTAACGGACCAAACTCAAATAGAAATTTATTATTGAGCATCATTTTTTTAATACCATTTTCATCTGGCGCTACAGATATTTTGCGCATAGCGAAATAGCTTTTTACTTCATCAATTATTTTACCTTTACGCATCACCGTTAGCTTCAGGTCATATAAAAAAGGATGAGTAGGAGACCAGGCATCGGGGTTATTAATTATTAAAGTTTGCGAAGTATCCGCACTGTTACCTTCCGCAATTTTTTCATTTCCATTCCATGCGGATATATTTATTTTATCGCCAGGCTGAAGATTTTGAACTGAAGCGCTTACTGTTATTTTTTGGTTGTCAACATCTGGTGTTTGCCGGGTTGATACGATATAAGTTTCAGGAACAATCTCCATCCAGACAGTTTGCCAGATCCCTGTAACAGATGTGTACCAAATACCTTCCGGATGTATCACCTGCTTGCCACGCGGCTGTGGCCCGTCATCCGTAGGATCCCAGACACGAACGGATAATTGTTGCTGCGAACTTTTATTAAGGAAACCGGTGATATCGAATGTAAAAGGATCATATCCTCCTTCATGTGTTCCAACTTTCTTACCATTTACAAATACATCGCTTCGCCAGTCTACCGCACCAAAATGAAGCAATATTTTTTTCCCTTTTCTTTTTTCAGGAATATCAATTGTTCTCTGGTACCAAAGAATGCTATCCTTACCCACATTTTTTCCAACGCCGGATAAAGAAGATTCTATAGCAAACGGAACTAAAATTTTTCCCTGGAATGTAGTAGGAATATTTTCATCTGATTTCGGTTTGATAGAATATTGCCAAAGGCCGTTAAGGTTTGTCCATTGCTCACGTTGCATTTGAGGCCGCGGATATTCTGGTAATACATTTAAAGAATTCACACTGTCTGCCCATTTTGTGGCGATTCTTCCAGGCACTCTTTGCCATAAACCTTTTTGAGCAATTAAATGATTGCCTGCTACTATCAGTAGGAAAATAGAAAATAATTTTTTCATAAGTTTTGATACAAGTGTTTTTTTAAAGAAAAATTCTGTTTTAAATCATTCTTCTAATAAATTTAAAATTCCTATTTCAAGCCCTCTTAATTCTGCAAGGCCTCTCAATCTTCCTATTGCCGAATAACCGGGGTTTGTATTTTTATTTAGATCATCCAGCATCTGGTGCCCGTGATCCGGGCGAAAGGGAATTGATGTTTTAATTTTCTGTTGCAGCAATAGCAACTCTTTTACAATAGCAGCCATATCATTATCGCCACCAAGATGATCGGCTTCATAAAAATTACCTACTTCATCTTTTGTAACATTTCGTAAATGAATAAAATGAATTTTTTCTCCAATGCGTTTAACCATTTCCGTTAGGTTATTGGTTTTGGAAGCTCCCAAGGAACCTGTACAGAAGCAAACTCCATTAGAGGTGCTATTAACTTTATTTAAAAAATATTCAAAATCTTCTACTGTGCTGGCAATTCTTGGCAAACCGAGAATAGGAAATGGCGGATCATCCGGATGAATTGCAAGCTTTACGCCGCATTCTTCAGCAACTTCGGTTATCTCTTTTTGAAAATAGCAAAGGTTTTCGCGTAAAGTTGTTGCATCAATATCATTATACAATTCCAGCTTTTGCAACATGTCGTTGGTTGATACTTTTTTTTCACCTGGTATACCAAACATTACTACTCCTGCCAAAGCTTCTAATTCATCGGCAGAATAATTTTTATATCGTTCTTCGGCTTTTTGCAGTATGTCCGGCGAATAAGAATCGATCGCATCTTTTCTTTTCAAAATATAAATATCAAATACGGCCAGGTCAACCCAGTTAAAATAAAGCGCCAATGAACCATCAGGCATTTTATAATTTAATGAAGTCCGTGTCCAATCATTTACCGGCATAAAATTATAAGTGATAACAGGAATGCCACATTCAGCAACATTGCGTATTGAAGTTTTATATTTTTCGATATATTCTTTAAAATTTCCGCTTCTTGTTTTTATACTTTCATGCACTGTTATACTTTCTACAACCGACCATTTGAGTCCGGCCTTTTTTATTTCATCTTTTCGTTTATTTATTTCATCTATTGTCCATATTTCCCCATGAGGAATGTGATGTAATGCACTTACCACACCTGTTGCGCCTGTTTGCTTTACATCACTTAAAGTGACAGGATCCGGCGGACCGAACCAGCGCCACGTTTGTTCCATTTTATACATGCTATCGAATTTAATTGTAACATTCAAAAAAGTGTAATTGTACTACTTTAATATTCCTTAATCCGCAACAACGCTTCAACATAATAATAATCGGCATAGGGCAAAGGCACATCTACTTCCGTATTGGTATTCATATTTGCAATGCTGTGCTTTAAAAGAAATCCGCCATTCGTGCCAACAACGGCTTTATATTCTGCAGAAGAAAGTGTTTGCAATATCGTAGCAGCGGTATTTAAATATTTTTTTGATAGATCATTGTCACTATAACCTGAAAGCTCAATTAATGCAGAAGCCATAATAGCTGCTGCAGATGCATCTCTATCTGCATTCGGAATTCCCGACGCATTATAATCCCAATAAGGAATTTTGTCTGCAGGAAGATTAGGATTATTTAAAATAAATTCTGCAATATGTTGTGCCTGGTTTAAATATTTTTTATCTTTTGTATAACGATACATTATTGTGTAACCATACAATCCCCATGATTGTCCTCTCGCCCATGCTGATTCATCAGCAGCACCCTGGGCTGTTTGTTTTTTTATAACATCTCCTGTTATTGGGTTATAAACAACTACATGATAAGAACTGTAGTTTTGCCTGAAGTGATTTTTTATTGTAGTGTTGGCATGTGTTACAGCAATTTTATAAAATGAAGAATCGCCGGAAGCTTCTGTTGCCCACATCAGTAATTCAAGATTCATCATATTATCTATAATCACTCTGAACTCTGCTGTATCATCAGATTTGCCCCAGGACCTTATACAGCCAACAACAGGATTGAAGCGGGTTGCTAAAGAACGTGCTGAGTTCAATAAAATTTCTTTGTATTTATTATCATGAGTAACCTGATAAAGATTTCCATAACTGCAATACATCATAAAGCCTAAATCGTGTGTTGTCAGTATTGTATTGCTCATTATTCATCAATACTATTTTTTTAAGCGCTTCATTATATAAAGCGGTATCGTGGGTTGCTTCATAGAGATATAATAAAGTCCCGGAATAAAAACCTGCTATCCAGCTTGAAGAATTACATGTTTTAATACTATCGTTTTGAAAAGTTTCAGGCATTACTCCTTCAGGAACATTTTTTGCCAATACTTTATATTGCTGTACTGATTCCTTTAAATTTTTATCTATCCATTTTGCTGAAATAGTTTGAGCAAAGAGACAATTCATTTTAAATAAAACAAATGCTGATAAAAATAAACAAGTAATGGTTTTACCGGTAGCAGTCGAAGAAAAGTTTATCATGTGTCTGTTAATATTTTAGCTAAAGTATTCATTACCTTCCGGAAGAACTCATATTACGGCAAAAAACTACCAAATATATCAAACAAGATTAAGGTTACATTTGGTGTAAAAGAAAAAGCGACTATGAATAACTTTCATAGTCGCCTGATTATTTAAGCTCCCCCTTCAGGACTTGAACCTGAGACCCTCTGATTAACAGTCAGATGCTCTAACCAACTGAGCTAAGGAGGAATATCCATTTCAGAAACAAATTCTTAAAACGGGTGGCAAAAATAGCCATTTTTAATATGTTACAAAAATTGATTTCAAACTATTTTAACCAGCTAAAAATACCCCCTTCTTCTATTCCCAAAAAAATACCAGCATCATTTACTTCAACGGGATAAATTTTTAAATAATATCCTTCACCGGTTACATCCCTACCATTATCAAAATTGAAAGCATATCGATGTACCGGACAAACAATGTTTCCGTCTTTGTCTAAAAACCCTTGTGACATATCGCCACCTGCATGAGGGCATTTTGCAGCGCATGCAACAATACCTTTTACTGTTTTCGCAATGCAAATAATTTTATCTCTAACCTCAATTTCCATAATATTATTTTTACCAAATTGTAGTTCCGTATCTGCCTCAGCAATTTTATACCACTTGTACTTTTTTGTATGCATACATCAACATATAATCCTGGAGTAAATAAAAGTTTAATGCTACTTAATAAAAAAATTCGGCTTTATACGGATATCTTACCTGGTACATTTTTCTGACATTATTTAAAACCGTTTGCCTCAATTCAGCAATATTAATTTTTTCTGTGGCCGAAATAAAAACACAATTGCCTTCTGTTTGTAACTGCCATTTATCTTTTAATTCCTGGAGTAATTCCTGTTTTACTTCAGGCTCAAGCCATTCATCAAACGTTATTTTTTCATATTCGTCCATTTTATTGAACACAATAATCACAGGCTTATCATCACTTTTTAGTTCATGCAAAGTTTTATTTACTACCGCAAGTTGCTCTTCAAATTTTGGATGAGAAATATCAACCACATGTAATAAAATATCTGTCTCTCTCACTTCATCTAAAGTACTTTTGAAACTTTCAATAAGATGGTGGGGAAGTTTTCGTATAAATCCTACGGTATCGCTTAGAAGAAACGGCGTATGCCCGAGAACAACTTTTCTTGTTGTTGTATCGAGAGTTGCAAACAATTTATTTTCTGCGAAAACATCGCTCTTGCTTAGGAGATTCATGATGGTTGATTTGCCAACATTGGTATAGCCAACAAGAGCAACCCTTATAAATTCACCTCTTTCTTTTCGTTGTGTAAATGCCTGCTTATCTATTTCGGATAGCCGTTTACGTAAGAGGCTTATTTTATCTTTTACAATACGCCGGTCCGTTTCAATTTCTGTTTCCCCGGGTCCACGGCTTCCGATTCCTCCTCCCTGCCTTTCGAGATGTTTCCACATGCCTTTGAGTCTTGGCAAAATATATTGATATTGGGCTAATTCTACCTGCACCTTAGCCTGGGCTGTTTTTGCACGTGAAGCAAATATGTCGAGAATAAGATCGCTCCTGTCAATTGTGGTAATCTGAAGTTCTTTTTCTATATTGGTAATTTGCGATCCGGTAAGTTCGTCATCGAAAATTACGAGCTCAACATTTTTCCTTGAAATATATTTTTTAATTTCTTCCAGCTTTCCTTTTCCAACAAATGTGCGGCTGTCAGGATGGGCGAGTTTTTGCGTAAAAATTTTAATGGTATTGGCACCGGCAGTCTCCGCTAAAAATTTAAGTTCTTCGAGATATTCATTTTCTGTTTCTTCTCTTTCGTCTTGCTTAATAACACCTACCAGAACTACATCAATGGCTGATTCGCTTTTTATTTTTTTTTCTATCAAATGAAATATTTATCAGCAAAAATAACAAACGATTTTCTGAACCGTCTTAAATATAACTTTTGAAATTATTAAAAGATAAGAAAGAATTTAAAGACCACTGAGTGTAAGGCCTACCTGGTACAAATGCATCGCAGGACCCGCCGCATCTTTCAAAATACTATTAATTTGATATGCTCCGAAAACGGAGAAAATACCATAGCCTACCCGGGCAGTAGCCATAAACCTTGTTCCATTAATAAACCGCTTACTATTTTCTTTCTCCAGGTACTCATTAATAGTACGATCATTTTTATCCTGCAGCGTTTTCCCTTTTGTATGCACATTCACTAATGCTCCTACCCGTCCGCCCAATGCAACTTTGAAACTCTTATTTGGCTCAGACGGTTTTGATGAATACCTGAATTCCAAAGGAACTTCAAGAAAAGCCGTAGCTATTTTGTATTTCTTAAAATGATTTGAAGAGTCGAGTGAAGTAAAAGGCAAACGAATTGAATTGGATTTCAGATCAATGTTTATTCTTTCAAAGTATATATTGCTTGTGCTTACTCCAACACCTAAACCAATACTGAATTTAGGTGAGGTTTTAAATGGCCGATCGAGCATAAAGTATGCATTAAAGCCTCTTGGAAATCCTTTCTTGTGGCTTTTAATACTATCGGGCATTCCGGACCAGCTATCGTATGAAAATTGAATTAATAAATGATCGTTAGGCCTGTTGGGGAGTGTAAATTTTTTTTTATCAGAAGAAGTTGCTTTGGTTGAATCCTGTGAAAAAGCATAAGAAAAAAAGAAACAGGTAAAAATTATAAACACAATTTTCATCATAAAGTCTGGTTAAGTTCGCAAATGTATTTGTTACATGGTTAAAGAAAGGTTAAACCATAAGGCTATTGAGAACAACATAAAAAAGAAATAGTGCACTAATAAAACATAGTAAAAAGACAACTCAATTAGTATGAAGTTATTTTTCTATAAAGTGGAGATATAATTAAAAAATAAAATGAATTATATCTACACCCTGAGATTTTATTCAAACATAGAGATAATATTAAAATCCATCCCAATGTAAAAGCACATTTGGTGAGTAGGTTATTTGAATTTTGAAATGCAGATGGATGGGAAGGATATTGTTGAATCAACAGTGGAGGCTTTTAGCCCCGGTAGTACCATTGGATTTGATAGCCATGTTAGTTTATTCCGCCGATTGGCTCTTTAGAATTTTTTAATCTGTTTAAATCGGATTGAACAATAGAATACGCTAATCCTAAAATTTCATCTTCCATAATTACCACAATTTAATACTATCTGCAATCACATTTGCCAACAATCCAATCACATTTGCATCACATAGCAGAAAATAAAAAAGGTTCCAATCGCTTGAAACCCTTATCCTTATTAAGTGGGCCCACCTGGGCTCGAACCAGGGACCACCTGATTATGAGTCAGGTGCTCTAACCAACTGAGCTATAGGCCCGATACCGCAAGCGGTAAAAATTCAGGAGTGCAAAAATAGAAAAATTCGCCAAGTGAAAAGAAATAATTTTCTTTGATGTATGCAAAGCACGGACGCAATAATTTTTGACCTCGGGGGAGTAATACTAAATATTGATTATAATTTAACCCGTGAAGCCTTTGAAAAAGCCGGAATAAAAAACTTTCACGACATGTATTCCCAGGCTAATGCTGATGATTTGTTCAGTGATCTTGAAATGGGAAAAATTTCTGAAGCTAATTTCTATAAAGAAATTAAAAACCGCAGCGGAGTTGACTTACCAGATAATGAAATCACAGCAGCATGGAATGCCATGTTACTCGACTTCCGTGAAGAAAGCATACGATTTCTTGACTCACTTAAATCAAAATATAAATTGTTTTTACTCAGTAATACCAATCATATTCACCTACCTGAACTTACAAAAATATATCACAACAAAAAAAGAGATAAGCCCTTTGCCGGGTATTTTGATAAAGTGTATTATTCCTGTGAAATAGGATTGAGAAAACCAAATGCAGATATTTATGAGTTTGTATTAAAAGAGAATAATCTTACTGCCGGAAACACACTTTTTGTAGATGATTCTGTTCAAAATATAGAAGCCGCAAATGTTTTAGGAATGCGGAGTATTTTGCTATCACCCGGAATGTATATTGAAAATTTGTCTTTGTAATTCTATTTTACCTCTTCAAAATCAATATAATCACCGTCTCTTTTAACTTTTGATTCCTGGTATGGAGCGGCATTTTTTGTGTTAGCAGCATTCATATCCTGTTGCATTTTATTTTGCATTTCGCCAAATTGCTTCCTGATTTTTTGAGTTGATTGATAAACCGGTATTATAAATTCAAATATCAGTTTATATAAAATATAAAGTAAGAAGAGTTCTGCCGCGATTCTAAAAATATTCATCATGCAAAAATATATATTAAATCTTTTAACAGGATTCTAAAAATTTTACTTTAACATAATTTGGTAAGTATTTGTTATTTGACGTATATTTGCAGCGACAAAAGAATAATTGAAGGGAACGAAAACGTTCCCTTCTTCTTTTTTTGAAAATTTGTGAATTTTAGAATGAGCGGAATAAACCCTTTAAAAAACATAGAAGATTTTGTTGCAGGAATAACTTTACAATCGGGAACTACTTTCCCAGTTGAAATAAAAATGTCACCTGCAAACGATATTACGATTTTCCTGGATGATGATAAAGGTATAACCATTGAAAAATGTACTTTATTAAATAAAGCTCTTTATAAATATATTGAGGAATCGGGCTTATTTCCTGATGGAAATTTTTCACTGGAAGTTTCTTCCCCCGGAGTAGATGAACCTTTAAAACTTTTTCGCCAATACAAAAAGAATATTGGCAGAAAGGTGGAAGTTTTATTGAATGACGGCGCTAAAGCCGAAGGCAAGCTTTTAAGTGTAAGCGATGATGAAATAATTATAGAAGAAAAGACAGGTAAGGGAAATAAAGCTCCTGATAGCAATCGGGATAAAACAACAACAATATTATTTAATCAGATAAAGTATACAAAAGTGCTGATAACTTTTTAAAAAAACATACATGGCAAGTATTAATTTGATTGAATCCTTCCAGGAATTCAAAGACGCAGAAAACATAGACAGGCCAACACTGATGAAGGTTATGGAAGATGTTTTTAAAACATTGATCCGCAAAAAATATGGATCAGATGAAAATTTTGATGTAATCGTAAACGATCAAAAAGGTGACCTTGAAATTTTTCGAAGAAGAACCATTGTTGATGATGATGACCTTTACAATACGCTTACCGAAATTGAATACAAAGACGCGATTAAAATTGAACCCGATTACCAGGTAGGTGAAGAATTGTATGAGGAAGTAGATATTCAAAAAGAATTTGGAAGAAGAGCTATTCTTGCAGGTAAACAAACACTGGCCAGTCGTATTAACGACCTTAAAAAGAATATTCTTATAAAAAAATATGAAGACAGGATTGGAGAAATTATAAATGGTGAAGTTTACCAGGTTTGGAAAAAAGAAATTTTATTACTGGACGAAGAAGGTAATGAAATGCTGCTTCCAAAGTCTGAACAAATTCCTTCTGATTATTTCAAAAAAGGAGAAACGATACGTGCCGTTGTAAAAAAAGTAGAACTAAAAAACAGCCAGGCAGTAATTATTGTTTCCAGAACTGATACTTCGTTTCTAGCCAAATTGCTAGAAATTGAAGTACCTGAAATATTTGATGGCCTTATTGTAATAAGAAAAATTGTAAGAGACCCGGGAGAAAGAGCAAAAGTTGCTGTAGAAAGTTTTGATGACCGCATTGATCCGGTAGGCGCATGTGTAGGAATGAAAGGAAGTCGTATACATGGCATCGTTCGTGAGCTGAAAAATGAAAATATTGATGTAATAAACTGGACCAATAACATTCAGCTTTTAATACAACGTTCTCTTACACCGGCTAAAATTACCAGCATGGATGTAGATCTTGAAGCAAAACATGCAAATGTATATTTAAAGCCAGACCAGGTTTCGCTAGCAATTGGGCGCAGAGGAGTTAATATTAAACTTGCCTGTGAACTTACCGGGCTGGAACTGGATGTGTTTAGAGATAATGAAGGTGAGGTAGAAGAATATGATGTGGACCTTGATGAATTTTCAGATGAAATTGAATCATGGATCATTGATGAACTTAAAAAAATTGGCTGCGATACCGCAAAGAGTGTTTTGCAATTATCTGATGAAGAGTTGGAACGCAGAACTGATCTTGAAAAGGAAACTATCACAGAAGTGAAAAAGATTTTAAAGGAAGAATTTGAAACTGAATAAGCTTTTTTATTTTAATTCAAAAAAGGAATTTGCTTATTTAAAACATAATTTTAATCATAAAACAATCTTCTCTATCTAAAAAAAGAAGACAAGGAAATTTAATGGCAGAAGTAAATACACCACGGGTAATGGCAGCAGCCAAAGAATTTAATATAGGTAAAGATACCTTGGTAGACTTTCTTGTGTCCAAAGGTTTTGGAGAAGATGATCTAAAGCCCAATTCCAAAATTTCTGAAGAAATGTATCGGGTACTACAGGTGGAATTTAGTCCTGATAAAGCTGCCAAACAAAAAGCTGAGCAAATAGATCTTCCAAAAAATGCCGTTACAGATTTTAAAAAAAGAAGAGATGAGCAGGATCTTTCTTTCAATAAAAAAGAACCGGTCAAGGCAAAGGAAGTAATTCACCATAATGAAACTAAACCAGAAGCAACTAAATCTGAAGAGGTTGCTGCGGAAAAACGGGAAATCCCAAAAGTTGAGGAAGTTGTTGAGCAACCAAAACCTGAGGTTACAAAGATTGAAGCCCCGGAAGTGCAGCAACCCAAGATTATTGATAAAATTGACCTTAGTACTATAGATTCTTCAACACGGCCTCAAAAGTCTGCGGGAAAAGCGGCATCAAAAAAAGAAGCTCCCGCAAAAGAACCAACTTCAAATAAAAAAGTAACTAAAAAATCTGAGAAAGAAGATATTTCTTCAGCGGAAACTATTACGCCGGAACCAGTAAAAGATGAGCCTGTGGTAATTACAAATATTAAGGCTTCGAAAATTGAAGGTCCCAAAATATTGGGCAAAATTGAGTTGCCCACTAATAGTGAAACCAGGCCAAAGCCTGTTGATGAAAGGCGCAAACGCAAACGTATAGTAGTCGAGAAAAAACAACAGCCTAACCAAAATACACACCCGAATTTTCAACGTCCTCAATCTCCAAGGCCTCCCGGAAGATTTAACAGGAACGCTCCTCCACCATCCCGTCGTGAAGAAAAAGAAATTGATCAAAAAGAAATTCAGGATAAAATAAAAGAAACACAAGCCAAGCTTGCCGGGGCAGGAGGAAGAGGAAAAAGCCTGAAAGCAAAATATCGTAAAGCAAAAAGAGAAGAGGCTGCTGAAAACGTAGGCGAAGAAGTGGCAGATAATAAATTGCAGGTAACAGAATTTATTTCAGTGAGCGAATTTGCAAACCTTATGGATGTAAGTTTTGCAGACGTTATTAGTAAATGTATGAGTCTCGGCATTATGGTTTCGATCAACCAGCGGCTTGAAGCAGATGTAATTGAATTGGTTGCCGGTGAATTTAATTATGAAGTTGAATTTATAGGAATTGATGATGAAGCAGAGTTCGAAGAGGAAGAAGAGGGTGATAAAGAAGAGGATTTGGAAACGCGGTCACCGATTGTAACTATTATGGGTCACGTTGACCATGGTAAAACTTCTTTGCTTGATTATATACGTCAGGCCAATGTTATTGCCGGTGAAGCAGGCGGAATAACACAACATATAGGAGCCTATGAGGTTACCCTTAAAAATGAAAGAACCATTACTTTTTTAGATACTCCCGGCCACGAAGCATTTACGGCTATGCGTGCCCGTGGTGCAAAGGTTACTGATATTGCTGTTATTGTTATTGCCGCAGATGATGCAGTGATGCCACAAACTAAAGAAGCAATTTCTCATGCACAGGCTGCAAATGTGCCAATGATATTTGCATTTAATAAAATTGACAAGGACGGAGCTAATCCCGAAAAAATTAAGGAACAGCTTTCGGCAATGAATATCCTGGTAGAAGATTGGGGTGGCAAATATCAAAGCCAGGAAATAAGTGCGAAGCAGGGTTTACATGTAGATGCATTGCTCGATAAAATTTTACTCGAATCTGATTTGCTTGACCTTAAAGCAAATCCTGATAAAGGCGCCAGTGGTACCGTTATTGAAGCTTCACTTGATAAAGGTCGCGGTTATGTTGCTACTATTTTAGTGCAAAATGGCACCTTAAAACAAGGAGACCTTATTGTATCCGGACAAAATTATGGAAGAGTAAAAGCAATGTTTAATGAGCGTAATCAGCGGACGGAGACTGCTCCTCCTTCAACACCTGTTTTAATTTTGGGATTAAACGGTGCTCCTCAAGCTGGTGAAACTTTCAAATTTTATAATGACGAGTCTGAAGCAAAAGAAACGGCAAATAGAAGGGCACAAATTTTACGTGAGCAAGGTATTCGGGCCAAGAAGCATATCACACTCGATGAAATTGGTCGCAGGCTTGCACTTGGTAATTTCAAAGAACTCAATTTAATTATCCGTGCCGACGTGGATGGATCCGTGGAAGCTTTAAGTGATTCATTACAAAAATTAAGCACTGAAGAAATTGTCGTAAGTGTGGTTCATAAAGGTGTTGGACAAATTACTGAAAGTGACGTATTGCTTGCTACCGCATCAGATGCAGTAATAATAGGATTTAATGTACGTCCCGCTTTACAAGCTTCAAAACTTGCGGACCATGAAGGTGTGGAAATAAAAACTTACTCCATCATCTACGATGCTATTGATGAGGTTAAGAGTGCAATGGAAGGTATGTTAGAACCAAAAATTCAGGAAAAAATTCTTGGTATTCTGGAAATTAAAGAAACTTATAAGTTTGATAAGGTGAGTGTTGCCGGATGTATAGTTATTGAAGGTAAAATTGCCCGCAATAACCGTATCCGTTTAGTTCGCGATGGTATTATTATATTTACCGGCGAGCTCGGAAGCCTCAAGCGCTTTAAAGATGATGTGAAAGAAGTAACTACAAATATGGAGTGCGGCGTAAGCATTAAAAATTACAGCGATACCAGACCCGGAGACATGATTGAAGCCTTTGAAGAAGTTGAAGTAAAAAGAACTTTATAGACTGCTTAGATTTTTTCTTTAACAAAACTGCACCAACATTTAACTTTTCAAAAAAAAATCACTCCCTTAACCTGTGTATTTTTGGTAATAGTTAATGTCAGCTCGTTACCAAAGTATATTCATTGAACTAATAGAATTTATTTACTGATGAAGAAAAGTTTATTTACATTTTGTTTGCTTCTTGCCGTGTATAGTTTATTTGCCCAAACTAAAAAAGTAATAGCTGATAAAATAATTGCTACAGTTGGAGATAAGATCGTACTTAAAAGTGAAATTGATAACAGCATTTCTGATATGCAACGTCAAAATATTGACATACCGGCAAACGGTAAATGTCTTTTACTTGAACAGGCGCTTGGCCTTAAAGCCCTGGTATTACAGGCAGAAATAGATTCTATCCCGGTATCTGATGAAGACATAGATGCCGATATTGATAATAAAATACGATATTTTGTCAGTCAATATGGATCCAAGGAAGTTGTCGAACAAATAGCCGGAAAATCTCTTTTTCAACTTAAAGAGGATTTCAGACAAACTTTTAAAGAACAAAAATTAGCACAAGGCGAACGTGATAAAATTGTTGCAGATATAAGAATCACTCCCAATGAAGTTAAAGAATATTATGATTCTATTCCAAAAGACAGCTTGCACTTTTATGAGTCAGAATTGGAAGTAGGAGAAATTGTAATTTATCCGAAGCCGAGCCGGGACCTTGAAACTTATGCGGTAGATCAATTGAAAGAGTATAAAAAAGAAGTTGAAGACGGAACTAAAAAATTTGAAATACTAGCTTCCCTATACACCGACGATCCTGGAAGCAAAGATAACGGCGGAAGATATGACATTAATAGAAATGAAAAGACATGGGATCCAATATTTCTTGCAAAAGCATTCAGCTTAAAAGATGGACAGATATCCAATGTATTTAAGACAAGATTTGGTTATCATATTATTCAAATGGTTAGCAGAAATGGGGATGATGCGGTTATTCGCCACATTTTAAAAATTCCGCAGATAAGTTCAATTGAAGTAAATGAAGCCAGGGCAAAATTAGATACTATACGTTCTAAGCTGATAGCCGGAACAATTGATTTTGGCACGGCTGTGTCAAGATATAGTGAGGATGAAAACAGCAAGTTTACAGGTGGCATAATCCCTTCAAGAGATGGAAGTACTTATTTAAATATTGACCAGCTAGATAAAGATATGGTTGTGATGTTAAAAGATCTTAAAGTTGGAGAATTTTCACAACCAACTGAATTTGTTGATGACAGGGGGAAAAAAGCGGTGCGGATAGTTGACATTTTAACAAGGACGGAACCTCACAGGGAGAACCTGAAGGATGATTATGATAAAGTAGCTCAAAGAGCTTTGGAAGAAAAGAAAAATGACGCACTTGAAAAATGGTTTGCTAAAAAAATTCCATCTTTTTATGTAAATATTTCGGATGAGTATAAGGCTTGTCCTGAAATGCAAAGGTGGGAGACCAACTCACCGACTGTGCAGAAATAAGTTTCTAAAATCTAAAGAGCTTATTAAAATTTACCTACTTTTTTTGAAAAGTAAAAAATAACAAAACAATTATTTCGATTCTTTGGCACTGTTTTATAATATCTTAATTTTGCGCTTCATTCCTATAAATGAGCGATGAAATAAAACATGAATGCGGACTTGCATTTATGAGATTACGAAAGCCCTTTTCATTTTACCGTCAAAAATATGGTACTGTACTCTACGGGCTTAACAAGCTGTATTTATTGATGGAAAAGCAACACAACCGCGGCCAGGATGGCGCTGGGGTTGCCGTAGTAAAGTTGAACACTGAACCGGGGTATCCGTTTCTTCATCGTAAAAGAAGTTGTGCCAACCAGGCGATTGCTGATATTTTCTCGCAAATTGGAGAACAGATAAATGAAATTCAAAAATATCATCCAGAAATAGATCAGCACCCAGGGCTCATGAAAGGTCATATTGATTTTTTAGGTGAACTCCTGCTCGGCCATCTACGCTATGGAACTCAGGGAAAAAACAATGTTCAGTTTTGTCATCCCTTTATTAAGCGTAATACAATACCTGCCCGCAACCTTGCTTTGGCAGGCAATTTCAACTTGGTAAATAAGGAAGAGTTATTTTCACTGATAAACAGTCACCCGGATGAACTTGACAGGCAAAGTGATTTAGGAGCTATGATGGATGTAATTCATCATTTCCTGGTAAAAGCAGATGAAGCTTCTCCTGATTCAGTAGATATAGTATCAGTTTTGAAAAAATCAGTTGCTCTTTTTGACGGAGGTTTTACATTTGGAGGCCTTACCGGTAGTGGTATTGGATTTGTCGTAAGAGATGCAAATGGCATACGCCCTTGTTATTATTTTGCCAATGATGAAGTAATTGTTGCCGCGAGCGAACGGGCTGCTATTCGTACTGCTTTTAATGTTGGTGAAAATGAAGTGAAGGAATTAATGCCGGGTTGTGCATTAATTGCCAGCCATGACGGCAATTATTCAATTGAACAAATACTTGAACCAAAAGAAAGGAAAGCCTGCAGTTTTGAAAGAATATATTTTTCCCGCGGAAGTGATGAAAAAATCTACAGAGAAAGAATTGCTTTAGGTTACCACTTGAGCGAAGGGGTTCTTAAGGCAATTAATTACGATCTTAAAAACACTATTTTTTCTTTTATACCTAACACTGCTGAAATTGCTTTTTATGGCCTGCTTAAAGGCGCAGAAGATTACCTGAACAAAACAAAAGTTGAAAGAATTCTAAGTTGGGGAAAGACCTGCCTGCCGGACAGGCAGGCTTTGATGAAGAGAAACTAACGGCCATGGTTAATCGTAAAGTGAGGGTTGAAAAAATAGCCATTAAAGACGTAAAGCTTCGTACATTTATTACCGCAGATACCAGCCGTAATGAAATGGTACAACATGTATATGATATTACGTATGGCACGGTAAGAAAAAATGAAGACACTCTTGTTGTTATCGACGATTCAATTGTAAGAGGAACTACTTTGCGCGAAAGCATTATCCGTATGCTTTCAAGGCTTGAACCAAAAAGAATTATTGTAGTTTCATCTGCTCCGCAAATAAGATATCCGGATTGTTATGGAATTGATATGAGCAAATTAGGTGAATTTGTTGCCTTTAAGGCTGCTATGGAATTGATTAAAGAAAGAAAAATGGAATCTTTATTAGCTGATCTCGTGGAAAAATGCTATGATCTTAAAAGAAATAACCGGCTTAGTTGTGAAAATATTGTAAGACATATTTATAAACCTTTTACTGTTGAAGAGATTTCAAAAAAAATTGCCCAGTTAATTACCCCTGAAGAAATTACAGTGCCGGTAGATGTAATTTATCAAACTATAGAAGATCTGCATGATAGCTGTCCTACTAATCTTGGCGACTGGTATTTTACGGGTAATTATCCAACCCCCGGAGGAAATCGCGTTGTGAATAATGCATTCTTAAATTATATGGAGGGAAAAAATATAAGAGGATATTAATTAAAATTCAGTCTTTGTTTAACAATGAAAACACTACTTCTTATACGGCATGCAAAAAGTAGTTGGGATAATGCAGTACTTACCGATTTTGAAAGACCTTTAAATGAAAGAGGTAAATATGATGCACCTCTAATGGCAAAAAAAACAAAGGATAAAAAGATAGAAATAAACCTTTTTGTTTCAAGCCCGGCCACGCGTGCAAAAAAAACTGCAGAAATTTTTATGCATGAATTTGGCGCGAAAGAAAAAAAATTAGCAGTAATAGATGCCTTATATGAAGCGTCAATAAATAACTTTTATGAGGTGGTTCAAAAGTTAAATAACAAAGACGATACGGTCGCTTTATTTGCACACAATCCTGGAATTACGGATTTTATAAATTCTCTTGAATGTTCTCCTGTTTATGATATGCCTACCTGTGGGGTATATGCCTTTAAAATAAAAACAAAAAACTGGGCTGATTTCAAAAATTCAGATAAAGAATTCTTATTCTTCGATTATCCAAAAAATCGCTGAAATTTCAAATTAGTTTGCGTTTATTCCAGATGCAATTTTGGGTGAATCTTCAATTTTTCTATTTGAAAAAAACACTCCTGCAAAAATTAAAGCGGCAGCCACTATTTTATAAAAAGATAATTGTTCTTTAAGAAATATCATTGCAATGGCAACGGCAAAAACCGGCTGAGAATAAATATAGGCGCCGGCAATGGATGCGCTTAATTTTTTAATTCCGTATACATTAAAAATATAAGCAAGAAAGGTCCCCGGCACAGTTATAATAAATAAAAAAATCCAGTCTTTTAGCGTAAAAATATTCCAGGTAATTTTTGAAAATTCTTTAGTGCATAATGGCAGTATCAAAAAAAATCCAAAAGTAAAAACCCACCTCATAACGTGAATTGCAGAATATTTATTCATAAATGGTTTTACGAGTATAAAATAAAATGTATAGGCCATTGCACTTAAGAGTATAAGAAAATCTCCCAAAATAATATTTTCGCCGGGAGCGGTTGGCTCTCTTGATGCAATCAATAATATTGCACCGGATGCACCCATAATAAGTCCGGTTATTTTTTCAGTCGTCAGTTTTTCTTTTAATATCCTTGCTGCAATAATCGTAATCATTATGGGAGTTATTAAGGTGAGCAATGAGGCATGAATAGGAAAAGTGAGTGATAACCCTTTAATAAAAAGCATTTGATTTAGAGCAATTGCTGTCAAGGCACAAAGTAATAAAGGAATAATTTCTTTTTTTTGAATTCCTTTTTTATCCGGATTAAAAATAAATAAGATCCAGAACAAAATAAGACTTACACCAATCCTGATAATATTTAGTCCAAAAGGGCCTGCATAACGATGGCTTGTAAAATATTTTATTATGCTATAATTAGTTGCAAAAAAAAGATTTGTTCCAATAAGCCCAAGGTGCGCTTTTATTTTTTGATCCAAAATAATTTATTGAGTTGCAAAATTGCCTGATTTGAGCGACAACACAAATTCGTATACTACTTTTTTATAATCATTCATCGAAGATTGAATATTTTTAAATTTAAAATCCGACGCTTTTTTAAGCACATCGTTTAAGACAAATTCCTCCTGCTTAACAGAATAGAAATATTTTTTTTTCATAAGATAGTCTGCAAGATATTCCTGTTCAGTTTGGCCAGGCGTAGGAATCAAAATTGCATTTTTAGAAAGTTTTACTAAATCCATAACAGTTGTATATCCGCTTCTGCTTATAATTATTTTTGATTGCTCAAAAGCTTTATTTAATTCATTTGCGGGAAGATGATTTTCAATTTCAATCAATTCATTATCCGTCTTCAGGCTTTCTTTTTCAAGAGGCAACCCTCTCACGAATAATACTCTTTTATTGAAATGCTGTAATTGAAAAAGAATTTTTTTTTCAAAAATAATTCTTTGAGGCTCGGGGCCTGAAATTGAGATTAAAACCTCATACTTTTCAGGAAGATCCTTCAATGGTTCAAATCTTGACAAAGGCCCAATATATTCAATATTTGAGGGGGTATTTTTTGGGTGAGATAATTGACCGGCTAAACCATTTTCTTTGGAGTCAGGAATCCAACAATAATTATATTTTTTTATAAAATAATAATGTAGTTTTTGAGCAATCTTTTCAAGAAAAATGTTTCCTGTTTTTATTAAAAGTTGATGAGATATATAAACGGAAGGGATTTTCTTGGTATACATTCCAAAACGATTATCTGAAATAATTGCGTTTATTTGATATTCCCTGGTAATTTTTCTCATCCATAATTTTTCTTTCCAAATTGAAAAAATTATTGCAGGAAGTTGTAAAACTAACTTAAGAAGCAGCCATTTTTTGTTACGGCTAAACCTGATTTTGTAGCCTCCGATATCGAAAATTTCTACCGATGGGAATTCTTTTTTTAGCAAAAAAAAACTATTTCCTGAAGCTGCAATCAGTACTTCACAATCCTGACAAATTAATTCATTTATTATTGGAATACAGCGGGTTGCATGCCCTAAACCCCAGTCTAAGGGAGTAATCAGTATTATTGGCCTTTGAAGCCTATTGTTAAAATTGTTGCCATTTATCAAAATTTTGCAATAATTATTTATAAAAATAGTTTAATTTACACACATATTTTATGAAAATCGTAAACAAAGTCCTGCTTGTATTATTTATTATGATTGCTATTTTTGTTGTAAGCTGCAACTCTTCAAAAAAAAACAAATGTGGTTGTCCTAATAAGCAAGGAATGGTAGGATATTAGACTATAAAAAACCAAAAACCAAAATGAACAAATTTAACCGGGATCTTTTGGTATTGTTCAAAGAAGAATTAATGAACCCCCAATCAATCGAACATGAAGTAGAAATGCTTCACGAATTGCTTTATTCAGTAGAAAGAATTGATAATTTGATTGTGGCTCATGAAGTCATCAACCTGAACAAATACAAAATCAGTTCTGATGAAAAAACCATTCGTCAAACAATTAGCCTTAAAGAATTAAAGCCGTTTATTTTTTTAAATAATAAAAATTAGAAGTTGCTCTAATCGCCTAATTTATCAACCAGGTTTCCCTTCCTTTTAATATTTTATCCAGATCTCCTTTTCCCTTTGTTGAAATGGCTTCTTCAATTTGCATTGCCATTACATCTTCGTAACAGGCTCTTTCATGCTGGTAAAAAACCCCAAAAGGTCTCGGAAGATGCCCATCATTTTGCGGATTATCAAACAATCTTGTAAGGATCTGTGCTTTATGAAAATCGTTTTCGTCATGTATCCATAAGTCGTTTTCACTTATGCCATTATTCATTTCAACAACAACCGGTTTGAGGCCATCCAGTTTAATCCCCTTATTATTTCCTGCTCCAAAAAGTAGTGGTTTACCCTGTTCAAGAAATAATGCTTCTTCCGGCTTCGATTTCTTTTCGGTAAATACTTCAAAAGCCCCATCATTAAAAATATTACAGTTCTGATAAATCTCGAGGAAGGATGAGCCTTTATGAGCATGTGCTCTTAGAATCATAGCCTGCAAATGTTTAGGATCTCTATCCATACTGCGTGCTACAAAGGTAGCATCTGCGCCTAATGCTAATGCTGATGGATTAAAAGGATGATCAATACTTCCAAACGGAGTACTTTTTGTTATTTTACTTTGTTCACTTGTTGGAGAGTATTGTCCTTTGGTAAGCCCGTAAATTTCATTATTAAAAAGAAGGAGATTAACATCAAAATTTCTTCTTAATAAGTGAATGGTATGATTTCCTCCAATACTTAAACAATCACCATCGCCACTTACAATCCACACACTTAACTCAGGCCTGCTTGCTTTAAGTCCACTTGCTATCGCTGTTGCCCTTCCGTGAATGCTATGCATTCCATAAGTGTTCATATAATACGGAAAACGACTGCTGCAGCCAATTCCAGATACGATAACTATATTTTCCCTGGGAATGCCAAGTGTGGGCATTAATTTTTGTACTTGTGCAAGTATAGAATAATCACCACAGCCAGGACACCATCGTACTTCCTGGTCAGTGACAAAATCTTTTGCAGTTAAAATTATTGGAGGCGTTGTGGTGGTTTCATTCATATCAACAAAATTATTTGCCAAAGTTAATACATAGCTGCTGATAAGAATAATAATGAATTTTTAAAATGTCGAAATAGTTTATTTTCCAAATGTGAAATATCAGATCAAAGTTATAAGCATTCATTACACACAAATTCAATTTCGCTAATTTTATGCCCTAATGTTATTCTATGAGTGATATAAAATATGACTTTGGCATGATTGGTTTAGGCGTAATGGGCAGTAATCTTTTACTTAATATGGCAGATCATGGATTTTCAGTAATTGGCTATGATAAAAATCCTGATAAAACAAGCCTCTTTGAATCTTCTGCTTCAAAAAAAACTATTGTAAAAGGAGTAAACAGGTTGCAGGAAATGATTGATACATTAAAAATTCCAAGAAAAATTATGATGCTTGTACCCGCAGGCAAACCTGTAGATAGCGTTATTGCAGATCTTTTACCTTTACTGCAAAGTGGTGATATTATTATTGATGGAGGCAACTCTCATTATACTGATACTTTAAAAAGAATAGTTGACCTTAGGGATAAAGGTTTTCACTTTATGGGTATTGGTATTTCAGGAGGCGAAGAAGGAGCAAGAAAAGGCCCGAGTATTATGCCCGGCGGAGATGAGGAAGCATACAAAGAAGTTGAACCAATATTAAAAGCTGTTGCGGCAAAAGTAGATGGTGCACCCTGTGTGGGTTATTTAGGTCGTGATGCAGCTGGTCATTATGTAAAAATGGTTCATAACGGTATCGAGTATGCGATAATGCAACTTATAAGCGAATGTTATGACCTAATGCATAATGGTCTCTCTTTGTCAAATGACGAATTGCATGAAGTTTTTAATAGTTGGGATAGTGATGAGTTAAAATCATTTTTACTCGAGATTACTGCAACAATTTTTGAAAAGAAAGATGAAAAAACAAAAAATGCATATTTGGTTGATATGATTCTTGATAAAGCCGGCGCAAAAGGTACCGGCCAATGGACTTCAGAAGAAGGCCTGGATTTACCCATGCCAATACCAACCATAGATTCTGCAGTTATGATGAGAAATCTTTCTTCTCTTATTGATGAAAGAAAGGAAGCTGCCTCTTTGTACAAAACTTCCTTACGAAAAATAGAAACATCAAAAGAAGAGTTTATTAACCTTTTGAAGAATGCTTTTTATGTTGCTACTATAATAAGTTATGCGCAAGGTCTTGCAATGCTTAGCAAGGCATCTATACAATTAAAAATGGAAATTCCTTTACCAGAAGTAGTTAGTGTCTGGAGAGGAGGATGCATTATACGCTCTGCGTTATTAGATCATTTTAAAACTGCCTATCAAAATGCCGGCCTAAAGAACTTAATGCTTGATAAAAATATTGCTGAACTTCTAAAACAGAAGGAAAGCAGTCTTCAAAAAATTATATCTATTAGCTGCATTAAATAATTATCCTTTGTCAGGTTTTATGTCATCTCTTAATTATTACAATGCCTATCGCAGAAACCTGTTGCCTACTAATTTAATACAGGCACAACGTGATTTCTTTGGGGCACATACTTACCAGCGAATTGATGAAGACGGAATTTTTCATACAGAATGGGAAATAAAACCAGAAATAGTTTCAACAAAAAATTTAGATTAAAGAAAATACCTCAATGTTAGATTATAAAAAAATATCTCCCATGCTTGTTTTTATTTTCGGTGGCAGCGGAGATTTAAATTATAGAAAATTGAATCCTGCCTTATTTAATTTATATATGGACGAAGCTATGCCCGATAATTTTAGTATCGTTGGCATTGCCCGTTCTGAATATCCTGCCGGAGAATATGAAAAACGATTAAAAGAAGGAATTGACAATTTCTCCCGGAGAAAAGATTCGGATGAACAATGGGAAAAATTTTCAAAACACATCAGCTATGTTGCAATGGATGTAACTAACGATAAGGATTATTCGAAAATTGCGAAAATTGCAAAAGACACTGACACTAAATTTGGTGTACATCCCAATATTATTTTTTATATGGCAGTAGCTCCACAACTAGTTCCTGCCATTGTAAAAAACCTGGGCAAACTTGATATTTGCCACGATACAAAATGCACACGCATAGTAGTCGAAAAACCTTTTGGGCACGATTTGGAAAGTGCAAAGGGCATGAATAAAATGCTGGCCGAGTATTTTACTGAAGAACAAATATTTCGTATTGATCATTATCTCGGCAAAGAAACTGTGCAGAATATATTGGCCTTGCGTTTTGCAAATGCTTTATTTGAGCCAATCTGGAACCGCAATTATATTGACCACGTACAGATAACTGCGTCTGAAACAGTTGGCGTAGAGGGACGCGGCGGCTATTACGAAAATTCAGGAGCCTTAAGAGATATGATTCAAAACCATATTTTACAATTACTCTGCATGATTGGAATGGAGGCTCCGGTTTCTTTTGATGCCAATGAAATAAGAAATAAAAAAGTAGATGTTTTAAACGCACTGCGTAGAATTTCAAAAGAAGAAGTTCAGAATTATGCTGCACGGGGACAATATGCAGCAGGCTGGATGCATGCCGAAAAAGTAGTTGGCTATCGGGAGGAAAAGGACGTATCACCTGAATCCAATACAGAAACTTTTGCCGCTATAAAATTTTTTATTGATAACTGGCGCTGGCAGGGCGTTCCATTCTATGTTCGCACCGGTAAATATCTTCATGAAAAAACAACTGTGTTAAGCATACAATTTAAACCTGCACCTGCTTATGCGTTTCCTAAAGAAGCAGCAGAAACATGGCGTCCCAACAGGCTTACTATCAGCATTGCTCCTGAAATGGATATTGGCCTTCGCTTCCAGGCAAAGCGGCCGGGACAAGCAATGATACTTAGCCCTGTTGATATGATATTTAATTATAAAGATGAATATGATGGCGAAGAACCGGAAGCTTATGAGACGCTTTTATACGATGTAATGGAAGGGGATGCAACTCTATTCATGCGGGCAGACCAGGTAGAAGCGGCATGGGAAGTAGTAATGCCAATAATTGATGTGTGGCACGCACGTAAGCCTCTTGATTTTCCAAACTACTCTCCCGATTCCTGGGGGCCTGAAGACGCAGAAGCACTTATTGCAAGAGACGGGCACAATTGGATAAATGCCGCTCCTGCTAAAAGAAAAACAAAATGAAATTTCATATCTATAAAAACAAAGAACAACTGACAGAACAACTGGCCCTATGGATATGTGATTTGATAAAATTTACCTTACAAACCCAGGAGTATTTCACATTAGTACTTTCAGGTGGTAATACTCCAAAAATTCTTTTTGAAAAATTAGCTTCCCCGGAATATAAAGAAAAGATTAACTGGAATAGAATTCAAATTTTTTGGGGTGATGAAAGGTGCGTGCCATTTAAAGACGAAAGAAATAATGCAAAAATAGCTTATGAATTATTGATTGATCATCTTGACATACCTCATCAACAAGTACATGTAATGCGTACAGATATTGAGCCTTCCTTTGCCGCTAAAGAATATGAAAAAATGTTGCATCACTTATTTGATAACACTAATAATAGTTTTGATCTTATATTACTAGGCATGGGTGATGATGGCCATACGCTTTCAATATTTCCAAATTCGCCACTTGTTAATGATGAAAATAAAAATTGGGTAAACGAGGTTTATAATGAAGCACAAAAAATGTATCGTATTACCCTGATGCCTTCAATCGTTAACCGTTCTTCAAATATTGTATTCATGATTGACGGCAAGAAAAAATCAACAATTTTAAAAAAAGTTATAGAAGGAAAATATGTTCCATTTGAATTACCTGCGCAAATTATTAAACCTGTCAACGGTGAGCTATATTGGTTTCTTGATGAAGATGCAGCAAAGGATTTGAGTGAATCAAAATAATAATTTGCATCAGTATAAATTTCTTCCTATTTTAGGCAATAAAAAATTTAATAATGACACTTTTCGGTTTTTTAATTCTTTTATTAATTGCAGCCGTCTGTGGGGGAATTGGCCAGTCTCTTGCCGGATACGATCTTGGTGGTTGTTTTGTTTCTATTATTGTGGGTTTTATCGGCGCATATGTGGGCTTGTGGGTTGCCGCAAAAATGGGGTTACCCCATTTTTTTGAAATTACTGTAGATGGCAAACCCTTTCCTGTTATATGGGCAGTAATTGGCTCTGCAATTTTTACATTAATAGTTGCACTATTACGAAGATTATTTGTAGGACGTAATTAGTTTGAAACTACTCTTCCTTTTTTTCAAAATCAAGAACAACAGAATTAATACAGTACCGTAATCCTGTTGGTGGTGGCCCATCTTCAAACACATGCCCAAGATGGGATTTACATCTGCCACATTCAACTTCGGTTCTTTTCATTCCATAACTGTTATCCGGCAAATAAATAATACTGTCTTTGGTTATTGGTTCAAAAAAACTTGGCCATCCGCAACTGCTGTTAAACTTACCATCACTTTTGAAAAGAGGATTTCCACATACAGCACAATAGTATGTTCCAATTTCATCATGCTTATTATAGCTCCCAGTAAAAGGCCGCTCCGTCCCTTTCTCGCGGGCAATATGATAAACCTCTTTTGGTAAAATATTTTTCCATTCCTCGTTACTTATTTCAACCGGTTTATCATCACTCTTAGAATAAACAGGATTTTTTTTATAAGTATCCATAATTGATATTTTTTAAAAACAATTGTATAAAGTTACATGCATTTTAAGCTGTTGAAAATAATCAGTTATGTTTTAACAATTTTCAATAAAGTTTATATTTCACAGCTATAGTTTAAAACAATAATAAATACGAATAAGGAATTTTAAACTCCATCCATTATATTTGAACTTCACAAGGATGTAAGCAAATATGTTCAATCTTATTTTATTTGGGCCGCCAGGCAGTGGGAAGGGTACACAGTCAGAAAAACTGATTGCTAAATACAATCTTAAACATCTTTCAACCGGCGACTTATTAAGAAGTGAAATTGCAAAAAAGACTCCTTTAGGCTTGGAAGCAAAAAAATTTATGGACAAAGGCCAACTGGTTCCGGATGAGGTTGTAATCGGAATGATAAGTTCTGCATTGGATTCCAATCCTGATGCAGTGGGATTTTTATTCGATGGCTTTCCACGGACTTCAAATCAGGCTGAAGCGTTAGATAATTTACTTGAACAAAAAAATTATTCTATTAATGTAATGCTTGCGTTAGATGTCTCAGAACGGGAACTGGTAAAGCGCCTGGTGAAACGAGGTGAAACAAGTGGCAGACCGGATGATAGTAATGAGCAGGTAATAAGAACACGAATACAGGAATATCACAAAAAAACTTCACCGGTTGCGGATTATTATAAAAAACAAAACAAAGTAATACTGGTAAAGGGCGAAGGAAGTGTAGAGAATATCTTTAATATCCTGACAAAAGAAATTGATTCCCGGCTAAAAAAAAATTAGTTGTTTTTTATTTGTTCTAAATTTTTGACATGATTAGTGCAAAAGAAATTTTTTTGAAGAAAGATCTAATAGCCAGATTGAAAGAATTAAAGGGAAATGAAAAAGGGAACTGGGGAATTATGAATGCACAACAAATGATTGAACATTTTGCAGATGCGGTAAAAAACGCCAACGGGAAATTGATTTTACCTCTTTTAAATGAGGGTGAAAGGTTACAAAAGTCAAGGGATTTTTTAATGAGTGAACAACCTTTTAAAGAAAACATTAAAAATCCCCTCATTCCTGAAGAAGGATTTAAACTTAGAAAACCTGATATAGGATCCGCCATAAATAAATTACAAAAAGAGCTTGACTTCTTTTTTGAGATTTTTGAAAAACATCCGGAGATAAAAACCCGCAATCCATTCTTTGGAGAACTCGACTATAATATGAACATTCAATTGTTACATAAGCATGCGCTGCATCATTTAAAACAATTTGGTTTGGCGTAAAACCTCTTTTCAATTTTCATATTGAAATTTTACTTTTATTTTCATCAGGTAAGTATAGTTAATTTTGAGAATAAATTACTATGAATAAATTAGGCAATTATATAACAGGTCATTGGATTGAAGGAGACGGAGAGGGCCAGCAGTTGTATAATGCAGTAAATAGTAACGTGATTGCCACAGCAACAACCAAAGGATTAGACTTTGCATCCATATTAAATTACGGAAGAACAAAAGGAAGTTATGCCCTTCGTAAAATGACTTTCCATGAAAGAGGGCGAATGTTGAAAGCTTTGGCTTTGCACCTCCTGGAACATAAAGAAAAATTTTATACACTTAGTTATAAAACCGGAGCAACACGTGCCGATAGCTGGGTTGATATTGAGGGGGGAATCGGAAATCTTTTTTCTAACGCTTCACTTAGACGAAAATTACCGGATGAAGTATTTACCCTTGATGGAGATAATATAGGCTAAGTAAAGAAGGCACTTTTGCTGGACAGCATATTTTACTTCCCAAAGAAGGAGTTGCTATTCATATCAACGCTTTTAATTTTCCTGTATGGGGCATGCTGGAAAAAATTGCAGTGAACTTACTGGCAGGTGTAGCTGCGGTTGTAAAACCAGCTTCTGTTACCTGCTATCTAACGGAGATGGTTGTACGTGAAATTATCGCTTCAAAAATTTTGCCGGAAGGCGCCCTTCAACTAATATGCGGAAGCGCCGGTGATATGCTGGACCATGCAACATCACAGGATGTAATAACTTTCACAGGCTCTGCGTCTACAGGTTTGCAATTAAAAGCCAATCCAAATATTCTTAATGAAAATGTTCCCTTCAATCTCGAAGCAGATTCCTTGAATTGCATTGTTCTTGGTGATGATGTTTCACCTGAAATGCCTGATTGGGATATTTTTATTAAAGAAATAAGAAAAGAAATAACATCAAAGGCAGGACAGAAATGCACTGCTATCAGAAGAATTTTTGTTCCTGAAAATAAAATGGAAGATGTATGGAAAGCCATCAGCAAATCACTATCGCAAACAACTATTGGCAATCCTGAAAATGAAAAAGTAAGAATGGGTGCGCTCGCCGGGCAATCGCAGAGAGAAGAAGTAAAAGAACAGGTACAAAAATTATTGGCATCTTCGCAAATAATTTATGGCAGCCTCGACAGTGTTGAATTGATTGATGCTGATATAAACAAAGGCGCATTTATCAGTCCATTATTATTGATGAATGAAAAACCTTTTACGTCGGAAGAACCTCACAACATAGAAGCTTTTGGACCCGTTAGCACAATAATGCCTTATAAAAACATTGACGAAGCAATTGCTCTTGCAAAAAAAGGTAAAGGCTCTTTATGCAGTTCTGTCGTTACTTCAAGTAAACAATTTGCAAAAGATTATGTGTTGGGTGCAGGCACTTTTCATGGAAGGATTTTGGTGCTGAACAGCGAGGATGCAAAGGAAAGTACGGGCCATGGTTCTCCATTACCAATGCTTGTTCATGGCGGCCCGGGACGTGCCGGCGGTGGTGAAGAAATGGGAGGATTACGTGGAATAAAACATTACATGCAAAGGGTAGCCGTGCAAGGTTCTCCAACAATGCTTACGGCAATAACAAATGTTTATCAACCGAATGCAAAGGGAAATGTTGAATCAATTCATCCTTTTAAAAAATATTTTGAAGATTTAAAAATCGGTGATCAGTTGATAACTGCTAAAAGAAAAATCACTTCTGAAGATATTGACAAATTTGCTGATTTAAGTGGCGATCATTTTTATGCGCACATTAAAACAACCAATTTTGATGATACCATGTTTGAACAACAGGTAGCACATGGCTATCTTATAATGAGCGCTGCGGCAGGATTGTTTGTTGACAGCTACGAAAAAAATCCGGTTCTGTTGAACTACGGGATTGATGAATTGCGTTTTACAAAACCGGTGTATCCCGGCAATGAAATTTATGTACGGTTTACATGCAAAGAAAAAATTCAACAGGAGCTGAAAGAAATAAACCCTGACATACCTTTTATAAAAGGAAGTGACATACCGAGAGGAATTGTAAAATGGTATGTAGAAATTTTGGATGAAACAGAAGATCCTATAATTGGTGTGGCAACAATATTAACCATGATAAAAAGGAAAAATTAACCCGACTGTTATATTTACTCTCGTTTAAAATCAGAAATTAAGAATCAGGAACTAAAAATGATTATAACTTTGTGACCAGCATTCGCCGATAAATCAAATTAAAATATGCCAGATAACGGATATGTAAAATCTCACACGGAACACGGAATTACGACCATCGAATTTTTTCATCCACAAAGCAATTCATTACCCGCAAAAATTCTTGATGAATTAACACAGGAAATTCATTACACAGGAACGCACGATACAAAAGTTTTAGTGCTACGCAGCGCCGGAGATGGCGCATTTTGCGCCGGAGCAAGTTTTGATGAGCTCGTAGCAATTCAAAATGAAAAGGAAGGTTTGCGTTTCTTCGAAGGATTCGCAAATGTAATTAATGCAATGCGCAAATGCAGTAAACTTATTATTGGCCGAATTCATGGTAAATCAGTAGGAGGCGCTGTAGGCCTGATTGCTGCATGCGATTATGCTATTGCAATAAAAGAAGCAGATATAAAATTGAGCGAATTATCTATTGGCATCGGTCCTTTTGTTGTAGGTCCCGTGGTTGAAAGAAAAATCGGAACTTCTGCCTTCAGCCAACTTGCTATTGATGCATCGCTATGGAGAAATGCAGACTGGGCAAAAAAGAAAGGATTATTCGCCGAAGTTCATGAATCTGTTCAAAATATGGATGAATCCATATACAGACTTTCAAATGTACTTGCCCATTCTAATCCGGAAGCTATGAAAGAGATGAAAAAAATATTCTGGAATGGGACAGAACATTGGGATACACTCTTACATGAAAGAGCTGCAATAAGTGGCAAATTAGTGCTCAGTGACTACACAAAAAATGCAATTGCAAAACTCAGAATTAAGAAATAAGCAACTTTACCCGGGAAATTTATATCCTATAAATCATCATACTCATACAAAGGATCAATATGGGTACCCGCGTTCATTTCAAAAACAGGGTTTATTAATCCATCTTTTAACCCATATACCCAACCATGTAACTGAGGTCGTTTTTCGTTTAACCATGACCGTTGTATAATAGAAGTTTTGGCAAGATGCATTACCTGTTCTTTTACATTCAGCTCTACAAGCCTGTCTGTCCGTTTCTCTTCATCAGTAATTTCTAATAATTCTTCCCGGTGTAATCTATATACATCTTTAATATTTCGCAGCCACATATTAAGTACATATTTATAATCATGATTGGTCATTGCGGCTTTAATACCTCCGCAACCATAATGCCCGCAAACAATTACGTGATTTACTTTTAAATGATTCACAGCATAATCCAATACACTTAACAGATTTACATCAGTATGTACCACCATGTTAGCAATATTGCGATGTACAAATATTTCACCGGGTTGAGTACCCGTAATTTTATCCGCAGGAACCCTGCTGTCACTGCAGCCGATCCACAAAAATTCCGGTGTTTGTAAAGAAGATAATCTTTTAAAAAATTTAGGATCATTTTCAATTTGCTTCTGTGCCCATGTTTTATTTTTGAAAAGAAGTTTTTCGTATGAAGTCATAAAATAAAATTGGAGAAATGAATATGGTGAGATTTTATTATCAAATCCGATTTAAATAATTACATGTTTAAACCGCCACAAGTGCTTATTACCTGTCCTGTTACATAAGAACTCATATCGCTTGCAAGAAACAGTGTAACGTTTGCAATCTCTTCTGCACTTCCAAATCTTCCCAATGGTATTTTATCAAGAAAAGATTTTGCAGCTTCGCCTTCTTTTAAATAATGCGTCATATCTGTTTCAATAAAGCCGGGAGCAATTGCGTTGCATCTTATATTTCGGCTGCCCAATTCTGCAGCAATTGATTTTGTAAACCCAATAATACCTGCTTTGCTTGCTGCATAACTGCTCTGGCCTGCATTTCCACGAATGCCAATGATAGAGCTCATATTTATAATGCTCCCCTTTTTCGATTTCATCATCGGGCGAATCACCTGCTTCGTCATATTGAAAACACTTTTAAGATTCGTAGTCATTACATCATCCCATTGTTCCTGTGTCATGCGCAGCAATAAATTATCTTTTGAAATTCCGGCATTATTTACACATATATCAACAGTTCCAAATTCTTTTACTACATCATTTACCATTGTTTCGCATTGTTCATAAATACCTGCATTGCTTTTATATGCCTTTGCATTTACACCAAAAGTTTTTATTTTTTCTTCAAGCTGTTTAGCTTTTTCATCACTGCTTAAATACGTAAAAGCAACATGAGCGCCGCTTTCGGCAAGTTTTAATACAATAGCTTCTCCAATACCGCGACTGCCCCCGGTTACAATAGCAACTTTATTTTCTAATAATTTCATAAGTAAAATCTGTTCTCCGGTGAAAATAAATTTTTTAAAATACTACAACTAAGCTTATTAATCACGCATTCACCATGCCTATAATTTCTTCAATTAAATTTCTTTCATTGCTTAGCCTGGGAACTTTATGTTGGCCGCCAAGCTTTCCTTTTTGTTTAAGCCATTCTTTAAATGTTCCGGTCTCTAAAATATGAACAAGAGGCATTCTTAAAGCAATATTTTTGTAACGTTTTGCTTCGTAATCGCTATTTACAGATTTTAATGCGATGTCCAGTTCAAAAATAAATTCGTTTATATCGGCAGGAGCTTTTTCAAATTCTATCAGCCATTCATGTGCGCCATTTTCATTTTCACTAAAAAAAACCGGCGCTGCGGTATAATCGTTAACAATAGCATTCGTTTTTTCTGATGCTATTGCAATTGCTCTATCCGCTATTTTCTACAATTACTTCTTCGCCAAATGCATTCATATAATGCTTTAATCTTCCGGTAACTTTTATTTTAAAAGGCCGTAATGGAAGTAAACTGAATGGTATCGCCCACAAGATACCTCCAAAGGCCGCCATTGGTACTTATTACCAAGTGCATAATTTTTATTCAACACTACCTGGTTAAGACCGAAAGTTTTTGGATTTGGCTTTCCATATTCTTCTACCGGCATAAATTCATAAAAAATTCCATGATCTGCAAAGAGCAACATTCCATCATCGTCAGGCATATTCTGCGCAGCAAAAAAACCTTCACTTGCATTGTACATTTCAAGATAATTAATAGGACGCTCCCAACAGTTTTTGCAATTGCTCACGGTAAGGCGATAAACGAAACGCCACCATGAATATATAATTCCAGGTTGGGCCATACTTCTTTTAATGTTTTCTTACCGGAAATTTCCAAAATACGTTTTATTAAAATAATCGTCCATGTAGGAACTCCTGCAAGTGAAGTAACATTTTCATTAATGGTATTTCGTGCAAGCTGTTCAATTTTATTTTCCCATTCATCAAGCAGTGCAATAGTGAGATCAGGTGTTCGTATCCAATGTCCCCAAAAGGGTGTATTCTGCATCAGATACAGCACTTAAGATCACCGTATTGTATTTCTTCATTTATGGTATTTACCTGGTGACTGCCACCTACCACAAGGCTTTTACCGGTAAGTAAATCACTGTCAGGAAAATTTTTATAATAATTAGTAAGCACATCTTTAGACGCCTTTGAAATGAGTATCCTTCAAAGTTTCTTCACTGATTGGAATGAATTTACTTTTTTCCGATGTAGTACCGCTGCTTTTTGCAAACCAATTAATAGGTGTATTCCATAAAACATTTTCTTCGCCATCCATCATTCTCATAAATGTAAGGTTTTATGTCGTCATACTCATGAATAGGAACACGTTTTTTAAAATCCTTTATGGTAAACAATTTTGAAAAATAATATTTGCTGCCAAACTCTGTGTATTGTGCCTGCGTTACCAGATGTTGCAGAACATTTCGTTGTGCAGCTACAGGATAAGCTAATCCAATTTTGAATGCCGCCAAAGACGAAGTCCTTGCTAATCGTGATATGGCAGGACTCAACAGTTTCATGTAAACTTTTGTTAGTTAGTTTTATAAAGATAAAAGTAATGGCTGGTTACTGAATGATTTTATATAAGCGTTCGTAACAGACGAAAACCACATAACAATTTACAATTATTTCATAGCATCTGTATGCAAATAGTCCTTTCTTTTAAGTTCAAAATTTCTTCCCAGGTAAAGACGACGCACATGTTCGTCTTTGGCAAGTTCTTCGGCAGTACCGTGTTTGAATATTTTTCCTTCAATCAGTAAATAGGCCCTATCGCAAATTGATAGTGTTTCATTTACATTATGATCGGTAATAAGTATCCCGATATTTTTATATTTCAATCTTGTAACAATTGTTTGTATATCCTCCACTGCTATTGGATCAATGCCTGCAAAAGGTTCATCCAATAAAATAAATTTTGGATCCACAGCCAATGCACGTGCAATTTCTGTACGCCTTCTTTCTCCGCCACTCAATACATCTCCATTACTTTTACGTACATGGGCCAGATTAAATTCTATAAGCAATGTTTCCAGCCTTTCTTTTTGCTCCTTTTTTGAAAGTTTGGTCATTTCAAGAATTGCTGAAATATTATCTTCTACCGTAAGCTTTCTAAAAACGCTGGCTTCCTGGGGTAAATATCCCAGCCCCATTTTTGCCCTTTTATACATGGGTAGATTTGTTATGTCAATATCGTTCAGAAATACATTACCCTCATCAGGCTTTACCAATCCTACCACCTGGTAAAATGAGGTCGTCTTACCGGCACCGTTAGGTCCGAGAAGACCCACAATTTCACCCTGGGCCACCTCGAAAGAGACTTTATTGTTAACCGTTCTTTTACCGTAATTTTTAGTAAGATCCTTAGCGTATATTGTCTGGCTCAAACAGATTTAATTTGAACAAAAATAAGTGAATGAATATTAAAACTTTGCTAACATCTTTTTTACTCAATACACAGTGTTAAATATGCAATGAGCTATACTTATGAACTATTGAGTTCTTAGTCATTTTTCATTGAGTAATTTTCATCTCTTTATTATTGAATATCGACTTTTTGACTATTGGCTTTTTGAGTTTATGTTTGCATCTATTTTTAAGAAATGAAAGTAACTGATCACATAAAAGAAGCAAATGGCAGCAGCGCAGTATCTTTTGAGATATTACCACCGTTAAAGGGCAAAACAATTGAATCCATTTATAATCATCTGGACCCTTTAATGGAATTTAAACCTTCATTTATAAATGTAACTTACCATCGCAGCGAACAGGTATTTAAAAAGAAAGCTGATGGCACGTTTGAAAAAATTGAAGTTAGAAAAAGGCCCGGAACTGTAGGCATTTGTGCCGCAATAATGAATCATTACAAAATTGATGCGGTACCGCATTTAATATGCGGTGGTTTTAATTTACAGGAAACCGAAAATGCATTAATTGATCTTGCTTTTTTAGGAATTGATAATGTTTTGGTATTACGGGGTGATGCTGCAAAAAATGAAACGATATTTGAGCCTGAAAAAAACGGGCATGCTTATGCGCTGGATTTATTAAAACAGGCTGTTAATCTCAACAACGGAATTTACCTGGAAGAAGATATAAGAGATGGATATAAAACAAAATTTTGCATTGGTGTTGCGGGATATCCTGAAAAACATTTTGAGGCGCCAAATCTTGAAAGTGACCTTCGCTACCTGAAATTAAAAGTAGATGCCGGTGCAGATTATATTACTACGCAAATGTTTTTTGATAATAAAAAATATTTTGAATTTGTAAAAAAATGCAGGGAAGCAGGCATAGAAATACCGATTATACCTGGGTTAAAACCCATAACCTCAAAAAAACAACTTTCTGTTTTGCCACGCACTTTTCATGTAGATATTCCAACAGAACTCAGCAATGAAATTCTTAAATGTAAAACCGATACTGAAGTGGAAATTGTTGGCACCGAATGGTTACTGGCACAATCAAAAGAATTGAAAAAGATTGGGGTACCTGTTTTACATTATTACACATTAGGAAAGCCTCACGTGATTGCCAATGTGGTAAAAGAACTTGTTTAATAATTTACCAATTAAAGAATAGAAGATTATTGCGGGATTGACTGAAAGACTTTTTCATTTATGGTAACAGGATATTTTTTCTTCAATTCCTCAATCCATTTTTTTTCAAGAAAATTTTGATAATCATTAATAACTAATCCGCGGGCATCTGCAAAACTGCGTTGCTGGTTTTCAGGATATGTTTTAATAATTAATGAAAATATTGAAGTTCCATCGCCCTTGTTTATTACAGGATCCGTTATAAGGCCGGGAGCAAAGTTTATTTTTTCTTTTACAGGAATCTGGCTTAATTCATACCTGCCCGAGTCCGCCTGCACCTGTGTATTATCTTTTATAATGTCTTTCCAGGCTTTTCCTTTCTTAATTTCGTCTATTGCACTTTTAGCAGCAGTTTCATTGGCACATGAAAATAAAACTGCATCTGCGCTTGCATTCCATTTGTAATTTGTTTTATGATCATTATAATATCTTTCCAGCCCAACACTATCTGCAGAGGCCTTAGACCAAACTTTTCTTTCCATAACTTCAAAAAGCATATTGCCATCTTTAAATTCCTGTAACTGGTATTTAAATTCAGGATTAAAATTTTCCAGCCTGTTTTTATAATTTTCCAAGGCTGCCACCGAAACATAATTTTTATAAAGTTCGGCATGCGTTAGTGTCGCATGGGCAGCATAGGTGTTATTTACATTTCTTACATATTGCATCCAGTCTCCTACTTTCACTTTTGCATTGTTAAACGAAAACAAAATGGTATTCTCATTTACGTTGCCCGATGCAATTTTTTTATTTGCAATTGCAAAAGTGTCTGTTATTTTCCAGAGATCTTTTTCGTTTATGGCGGTATTCTTTTTATACCCTGTTTTCTGCAATACTTCTTTTAAAAATTTTTCTTTTGCCAATGCTATACGGGCATCACCAAGCACCTCTTGCTTAAGAGCAGCCATATAAGCCTCATCGTTTTTATTTTCGGGTACCGGTAACCGTGAAATACGTTTAATAATATGATATCCAAATTCTGTTTGAAATGGTTCGGAAATATCGCTGTCATTTTTTAATGAAAAAGCGACTTTCTCGAAAGCGCCATCATAAGTGGCCACACCAAACTCGGGCATTAGTCCACCATTCATATAAGTTCTTCTGTCATTACTATACTGTTTGGCAAGTTCACCAAAGTCAGCTCCCGATTTTAAAGCCATATAAATGGAATCTGATAATTGCTTTGCATGGTCTCTCATATTAATATTACCCGCAGGAACTGCCAATAAAATCTGGGCAACTTTAATTTTTCCAGCAGCAGGCCTTTCTTCTTCATTTTTAAAAATATGCCATCCTTTTTTGGATCGATATGGTTTGCTCACCTGGCCTGGTTGTAAGCTGTATACAATATTTTCATATTCATAGGGCAGTGTAAATACAGTAACCCAGCCCAAATCATTTCCCTGCACCGGTGCAATTTTTTCCTTTATTTCAGAAAGAATTCCCTCGTAATCTTTACTTCCTTTTTTTAATTCATCATACGCCTCATTAATTGCCTTATACAATTTCAGGGTGTCTGCCGGCGTCATTTTATCATTAATAGAAACATAAAAATGTTGGGTATGAATATCTTTTTGACTATGCGCAAATGCCTCATTAACCAAAATGTTTACTTCTTTATCGTCCTGTAGATAATTGTTTTCAATCTGGGTTCTGAAATTCTGAAGATCAGATTGCATTGATGGAAGCGTATCAAGATGCATATCTTTAGCAGCCTGTACTTTTAGTTTAAATTTAATATAAAGATCAAGGTAATCTTTCATCGCCTGTTCTTTATCGGTAGCAGCAGTTTTGTTTTTATTATAGGCACGAAGAAATTCATTTTTACTTACAGGATGACTTCCGTAGGTAAAAAGCGTCTGGCAATAAGTAATTGAAAGGAAAAAGAAAAATGCAACAGACAATAAGAGTTTTTTCATCATACAGAATTTTGGATTGGGGTCTTAATGATTTTTAATTAAAATCAATTTTTAATCAAAGAAATTTATTTTTCAGCTTATTATTATTAAGAGGTTTATTATTAATTTTCATTTGAAGCACATCATCCAATTGTTGCCAGGTTAATTTTTTGGCGATAATACGTTTGTCCCTGTCCAGCAAATATAAAGTAGGTGTTTGGGTCACATCGTACAACTGTTTATAAGATGGCTTTTTTGCATCATCATCAATTTTCTTCTGTTCCCCGGTTTGATAAACGTTTATCCAGCTTTGCAAATTGTACTTATTAATAAATTCTCTCCATTTGGTAAATTCTTTGGTTTCCGTAAGTACGCCATACATTTTTACTCCCTCTTTTTTCCATTTGGCATTGTATAAAGAATCCATTTTCGGAACTTCTTCCCGACAATGGCTACACGTGGGATCCCAAAAACAAATTATGATATAAGGGGCATTTACCTCATACAATGTCCTTGGCTTACCTGCAGAATCAACCATTTCCAAATTAGCCGCCTGTTCTCCGATAAGGTTCGACATAAGCATGTAAGCCCTGTTAGAAATTGCGGTCAATTGCTTTTCATTCAGCCAGGATGAAACTCCCTTAGAATGATATTGCTCAAACAGGTGAACGAATACTGCATCCTGGCCCATATATTTTGGATTAATGTATTCATCAGTAAGCCAGTTTAATAAAAACTTATACATTTCGGGAGCAGTTCTTGCCCTCAGCAATAAATGATCTGATTCTTTAATAATTGAATCAGGTGCCGGAGAAACAACTTCTCTAAAGTATCTTTCCAGCTTTGGTAAAAAAAACGGCGTGCGTATGATACGGTCATCCATAAACGTAATTCCGTCCCAATAATGTTTTTTATAATAATCATAATTACTTAATGAATCGTGTCTTGTGACCGGCTTTGGGATTAATATTTTTGGTTCCCGCATACTGGTTAGCAAAGAAGCCAGCATGGATTCTGGATGATCTTTTATAATTCCCTCCCTGTAATCATTTAGTTCTTTATTAAGATCATTGTAATTTTTTTCATGCAAAAGACTGTCGCTTTTAGTTGTTGAGGTCTTATAGGCATCTATCTCTTTTTGCAAATTACCACCTTTCGAGGCTACAAATTTTTGATATTGCTGAAAGAGGATATTTTCTTCTGAACCGGTTACAATTGTTTTATTTATAAGGTCAGTTGTATCAGCCTTGACGGAAATTACCTGTTCTGTATCGACGAGGAAATCGAATAATTTATTTTTTCCCGGAAACACAATAGAATAAACACCGGGAAGAAGTTTTTCGTTTCTTTCAAATAAAGCAATTCCTTTTTCATTAATGAGCGCTGAATCTTCTATATTAATATTTTTTCCGTAATAATAAGTAAGGTAGGCTAAACCGTCTTTGTATTGAGATGCCTGCAAAGTAACTTTAAAACCCTGCGCAATGGAAGTTGAGAATAGTGCAAGAAAAAGAATCAGGCTAAAAATTATTTTCATTGTTTGGAATAGGGCACAAAAATATTCAAATTGATTAAAAACTAAAACTCATGCAAAATACTTAACATTTTAGAGTAAAGCAATTAACCATCACTCAATAAAGTATTTTTACAAAATTGAAACGGAAAAAATTTACATTGGAAAATTTGCTGGTTACCGGTTATGCCGCGGAAGGCAAAGCCCTCGGCCGTATTGATGGCAAAGTTATTTTTGTTGAAGGCGCTGTTCCCGGCGATGTAGCAGATGTTCTTATAACTAAAAATAAAAAGGATTGGGCCGAAGGGAAAGCAATTAGAATAAATGAATTCAGCAAAGAAAGAGTTGAGCCTTTTTGCGTTCATTTCGGAATATGCGGCGGTTGCAAATGGCAAATGCTTCCCTATCGAAAACAATTGGAATACAAACAGCAGGAAGCAACAGATGCTTTTAAAAGAATTGGAAAGCTTAGTGAAATAGTAATGTTGCCAATCATTGGCTCAGAAAATATCATTCGTTACAGGAATAAACTCGAATTCACTTTCAGCAATAAAAAATTTTTAACTCCACAGCAATTAGAAGAGCTTCGGGATGATGCATGGCCCGGAGGTGCAGTAGGGTATCATGTTCCTCGGTTATATGATAAAATAATTGATATTTATGAATGCTGGTTAATGGATGATGTAAATAATGCCGTTCGCAATTTACTCCGTGATTTTTCAATTGCAAACGGGTATAGCTATTATGATATAAAAGAGCATAAAGGATGGTTGCGAAATATAATTATAAGAAATTCCACTACCGGCGAACTTATGATTAATCTTGTTTTTGGTTATGATGATAAAACGGAAAGAGAAAAAATCTGTAACCATTTATTGGAAAAAGTCCCTCCCATTACAACATTGCTTTACACCATAAATTCAAAATGGAACGATACCATTTATGATATTGACACAAAAATTGTATCCGGCAAAGGATATATAATTGAAAAGCTCGGAGATTTTAATTTTAAAATTTCGCCAAAATCTTTCTTCCAAACTAATACCAAGCAGGCAGAACAATTATATAATGTTGTAAAAGATTTTGCAGCATTAAATGGAAATGAAATTGTGTATGATTTGTATTGCGGAACAGGCAGCATTGGAATATTTTTAAGTAATGGTGCAAAAAAAATTATTGGCGTTGATGTAATTGAAGATGCGATAAAGGATGCAAAGGAAAATGCGGGCATCAATAATCTAAATCACGCCTCATTTTTTTGCGGTGACGTTATTGAAATTTGTAATGATGAATTTTTTAGTTTACACGGCAGGCCTGATGTCGTAATTGTTGATCCACCACGGGCAGGCCTACACGCAAAACTTGTACAAAAAATTATAGAAATTGCTCCTGTAAAAATTGTTTATGTCAGTTGCAATGTAGCCACACAGGCAAGAGACCTGCAATCGCTCAGTGAAAAATTTAAAGTTGAAAAATTACAACCTGTTGATATGTTTCCGCATACACATCATATTGAATGTGTAGCGGAGCTGACATTGAAGTAAGTTGTGTTATTTATTAGAAGAATTGGCTGATTCGGATTCAAGGAGTTACTCCTTTAAATAAATTATTAAAATACATTGAAGGTTCAATAGTTGTCTTTCCTAATTGAAATTTTACCTGCTCCAAGGCGAAAAGTATTTTTATCAAAATAATCTCCGTTCCTGTAAATAAGGTAGCCCACTGAAAATACAGCACTGAAGGAAAAATCTTTTCTTGGATCATGATCTTTAGTTCCTCCCTGTCCGTAGGTAAGGGTAAGAAAATCATTTCTATAAGTATGCAACTTATTCTGATTGTCTTTTGCAAATACAAAATGCGGCTCCCAGAATAATCCTGGTTCCCATTTAAAAGTACGTTCACGATTGGTGAATGTAAGCTTTGCTCCCAGGCTAAATGAAGGAACAAAATAGTTTTTATAATTCTGCACATTTACGCTAATGTTCGCTTCAAGAAAATCTCCTGTACCTCCTGAAGTAGATCCTTCCCTCTTATCGGCTGTAATGGAAGGATCAGTTTTAATATAATGAAAACCGCTGCCTAAAACAATAGGCCATTTACCTTTATTATGATCTTGAATTGTTTTAATTTTTTCATCCAGCATTCCATTCATATAATTATTAATTTCATTAATATCGTTAAGATAAAAAGTGAAATGATAATAACGCGGATTTCTCAGGCTGATTTTTTGTATAGCCTTTGGAGGATTTGTTATGATGCCGATTATATTAATGGTATCCTGTACTGTTCTTAATGAGGCTAATTCTCCCTTGTCAATTAAGAAGCTGGCCCCTTTTGGCTGGGATTGCTGAAAGCGAATTTTTTTTCTTCCTTGCGCATCAGTAACATAATCTATACGCTTTGCCGTAAGCGGATCAGCGAGAGAATCTTTTAATGGAACAATATCCTGCAAAAATATTTGGAGAAGCGAATCAATATTAGCTACTCTTTCAAGATCAGTAAAGTCGCTCAACTCAATCTGCATTTTATTTCCCTTTTCAAGATTAATATAATATCTCTTAGTAATGATAATATTTTCAGGAATTTCAAATGCTTTATCTGTGTTCGATTGAGCGCAAAGATTTCCTGTGATGCCCGTTAAAAGCATCAGTGCACAAATTGTTTTTTTCATTTTATCTTAGTTTGATGGAGGGCTTTTCGTTTTAAAAATATTAAACCCAGTGATGTGTGAATTGCCAGTTGATTCTGTATAAACTTTCTGGTTGATAAATTTAAATTCAAGAGAATAATGCTCAGAAGATCGTGCAACATTTGGAGTTTCTGCGGCAGGATCGCTTAATTCATTTATATGAATCACTTTTAATTTTTTCTTTTCCGGAAAAGTAGCAGCAATGCTTATCACAGTATCCACAGGCATTGCGGCATTATTTTCTATTTCGTGTGCAATGATCTCTTCTTTTTTATTTTGAACAATTTCAATTTGTATTGCTTTATGATTAATAACAGTATTTATTTTATCGATATCCTTAATTGACTGATTAGTTTTTTTGTTTTTAGCTGTTAAAGAAGAAACCACTGCGGATGTATCTTTAGTAACTATCGGAACATGTTGAGATTGAGTTGGAATAATTTTCTTTTGCAAAACATTATTTTTTACCAGAACATTTTCTTTTTTGTTTGATAAAAAGAAGAACATGAATAATGCAAAAAATAAACATGCGGCTGCAAGCCAATACCATATTATTTTTTTATTTCGTGGCTTCGATTGTAAGCGTGTATGCAGCTTTTCCCATGCAGCTTCTTTATTAAAAGTTCCATCTGCAGAACTTTCCAATTCTTCCAGTCTATTTTTCCAATTAATATTGTTATTGGGTCTTTCGTTTATCATAATCCATATCGTTTTGTAATAACATTTTTTGTAATAAAACTTTTGCTTTACTTAATTGTGACTTCGAAGTGCCTTCTGAAATTTTCAATAGTGCTGCAACCTCTTTATGTGGTAATCCTTCTATAACGTAAAGATTAAATACAGTACGGTAGCCAACGGGTAATTGAACTATTAATTTAAAAATTTCATCTGCCGATAAATTATTAATCGCTTCTTCCTGCAAAGCAACATCTTCAACTTCTACATCAGTTACAATGTTGAATACATTCTTTTTACGCAGAAACATCAGGCATTCATTTATCATAATTCTTTTAAGCCATGTGTATAATGCAGCTTCTCCCTGGTAATTAAAATAAGATATTTTTTTAAAGAATTTATAAAAGCCATCAAGCATCAGCTCTTCCGAATCTTCCTGGCTTTTTACATATCGTTTGCATATCATCAGCATTTTTCCTGATAACTGATCAAACAGGTATTTCTGTGCGGCAGCACTTCCTTGCCTAGCTTCCTTAATCAGTTCTGATGTATCCATGTAAAAATCAACTATGTTATAATGATTTATAAAAGTATAAATGCAGTTTAGTAATAAAGCGTTGCCTGAACAAATAAAATTTCCCCGCATTTAATTAAGACAATAAAAAAAGCCACCTTTAAAAGATGGCTCGCAAAAAATTATTCACTCAAATATTATGCAGCATTCATTTCTGCAATTTTCGTTCTTATTTTTCCTTCCAGTTCTGCTGCAAGTTCAGGGTTATCCGTTAGAAGTTGTTTTACAGCATCCCGGCCCTGGCCAAGTTTTGTAGTATCATAACTAAACCAGCTTCCGCTTTTTTGAATGATATTCATTTCAACACCCATATCTATAATTTCACCTGTTTTTGAAATGCCTTCTCCAAAAATAATATCAAACTCTGCACTGCGGAATGGAGGCGCTACTTTATTTTTTACCACTTTTACTTTTACACGGTTTCCAATAGATTCATCACCATCCTTTATTTGTGCCATACGGCGAATATCCAATCGAACAGAAGCAATAAAATTTTAATGCATTACCGCCGGTTGTTGTTTCAGGATTTCCAAACATCACACCGATTTTTCTCGCAACTGGTTAATAAAATGCAACAGCAATTTGTTTTGCTTATGGTTGCCGTAAGTTTTCGTAAAGCCTGGCTCATTAACCTTGCCTGCAAACCCATTTTGCTATCGCCCATTTCACCTTCCAGCTCACTTTTAGGTACAAGCGCAGCAACAGAATCTATTACCACTACATCCAATGCGCCTGAAAGAATTAAGCGGTCTGCTATTTCCAAACCCTGTTCGCCATAATCAGGCTGGGTTATTAAAAGGTTATCAATGTCAACACCTAACTTTTGTGCATAAGCGCTATCAAAGGCATGTTCAGCATCAATAATAGCACACATACCGCCTTTCTTTTGCGCTTCTGCAATTACATGTGTTGCAATGTTGTTTTACCGGAAGATTCAGGACCATAAATTTCAACTACTCTTCCTTTTGGTAAACCGCCGATGCCTAGTGCAACATCAAGCCCGATGGAACCCGTTGAAATAACTTCCTGTGGTTCCTGTCGAACGCTCATTCATCATCATCACACTTCCTTTTCCGAAATCCTTATCAATTTTATCAATCGTAAGTCTGAGCGCTTTAAGTTTATCGGAATTTTTATCTGTATTTTTTTCAGTATTTGCCATAAAATTTTAGGTTGAGATTTATTTATTTGTAAAGATATTAGTTGTGCAAAAATATATATTATAAGTTATTAACACTAATTTATTTAGTATTTTTTGACAAATAATTTAGTTTTTTCCTATATAACTATTCCCTTATTTAAAATTATCTTTTCAAACTGAATGTCTCAGAAAATCGGTTTTTTTATTCTATTTTCATACGAAATTTAGCAAATGAAATTTATCGTTATCCTCACGGTTATTGCTATAATTTTATTTACCTGCGATAGTAAAGATTCTCAAAATAAAAAAATCGTTTTTTTAAAAGATACTGCTAAAATCCAGGATACTGTTATTGTAAAGGATTCTATAATGAATTCGACATTTGCAGATAGCCTGCCTTTGGGTGCTTACCAGGGAACATTTCCTTGCAAAGATTGTGAAGGAATACAACAAACCATTTTATTTAATGCTGATAAAACTTTTAAGGAAGAACAAATGATCTGGAGTAAAAATGAATCTCCAAAAATAAGTGAAGGAATATGGGCCGTGAGAAATCATAAAATTGAATTAACCCAAAACAATAAAAATGCTATAGATTTAATTAAAAAAGGAGACACACTATTTACTATTACCATTAATGGCATTGCAGTTAATAATTCATCAAACTACATTTTAACTAAAAGGACACTTGCACGGAATAACCCTGTTTGGAATAAAAAGCGTTTAGAAGGCATAGACTTTGCGGGAGTTGGAAATGAACCTTTCTGGAATCTTGAAATTAATTATGAAAAATCAATTTCATTTAAGATGGCAGGTTGGAAAAAACCTGTAGTTACGCGGATTGAAAAACCATTAATAAACAGAGATAGTATCATTTATAAACTTAAAGCAGATACAACAATGTGGAGCGTTATTATTTTCCCCCGGTTTTGCAGCGATGGAATGAGCGACTATTTATATCAGTATAGAGTATACATAAAATACAATAATATACTTTATAAAGGATGTGGGGTAATGCTTACTAAAAAAGATTTTCAATAAATTTGGTACATAATTATTATTAACTTTTAAATCATTAATTATGCAATGGCAGGGCAGACAAGAAAGCGGTAACGTAGATGACCGCAGGGGCATTACAGGAGGACATGTAGCTGTTGGAGGAGGAATAATCGGTGTAATTTTTATACTTGCAAAATTTCTTTTAGGTGGTGGAGATGTGAACCAACTGCAACAAGATTTACAACAACAGCCTCAACAGCAGGAAATGACGGCTGAGCAAAAAGCTGCAGATGACAGAGAGGCTTCCTTTGTAAAGGTTGTATTAAAAGATACTGAAGATGTGTGGGCCAAGATTTTTGGTGACATGGGAAAAACTTATACAAAACCAACCCTCGTTCTTTTTCGTGATGCAACCACTTCTGGTTGCGGAACTGCAAGTTCTCAAAGCGGTCCATTCTATTGCCCGGTTGACCAGGATGTATATATAGATCTTTCGTTTGCCCAGGAATTAAATCAAAGGTTTGATGTAACCGGCGATTTTGCGATGGCTTATGTTGTTGCGCACGAAGTAGGTCACCATATTCAGTATCTTTTGGGCACAACGCAAAAAATGCAAAGGCTGCAACAACAATTAAGTGAGACCGAGTACAATAAATATTCTGTGAAACTGGAACTGCAGGCAGATTTTTATGCAGGAGTTTGGGCGCATTACGATCAGCAAATGAAAAACGTTATTGATCCTAACGATATAGCACAAGCGCTGAATGCCGCTAATGCTATCGGCGATGACAGGTTACAAAAAGAAGCCCAGGGCACCGTAACACCAGATGCATTTACTCATGGAACTTCCGCCCAAAGAATGTACTGGTTTAAAAAAGGTTATGACACGGGTGACATAACCCAGGGAGATACTTTTTCTGCAACCAACTTATAATTTGTAGCGATGTACAAATTTTAGTGCCGTTTAAAATATTGAATTTCCTGTTCATGTTTTTCAGCTGCAGCTCTTGTTTTAAACGTTCCAAGATTTTTTCTTTTATTGGTTTTAGGATCTGTTTTCCTGGAATATAACCGATACTCTCCTGATTTTAATTTTCTAATCATTGTTCAAATTTTTTTTTAAGAGAACAACAGCTGTGCCAAGCAAGGATTCTTTACAATGATCTAATTAATTTTTTCTTTTTTATTATTTCAATACAACACCTGCCGGTCAGTACAAAAAAAAGTTCTGCGTTTTGTTTTGCCACAATATTTTTTTACAACAGGAATATTGGAATCGGGGCAATATTTTTTTGTATAAACCAGCCAATGCTTCTTTAAAACAAAATCTTTTTTCCATTTAAGGAAATCAAAACTATAGTTACGGGCTTCCCTAATAAGCTCATTTATTTTTGCCGAAGGAATATCTTTAATTTTATTTTCCGGATGAAGGCCTATTCGAAATAAAACTTCGTTCTTAATAATATTTCCTACGCCGGCAAAAATATTTTGATCAAGCAAGGCATCGCAAACAAAGGCATCCGGAAATTGCATTAATTTTTTCCTGGCTGCTTTTACATCCCAGCTATCATTCATTACATCCGAACGTCCAATCATAAATATCATCAATATTTTCATCAATGAATTTAACTGAACAGGTATAAAAATTAAGTTCCCCTTTTTTAAAAACTAATCTTAAACGGGGCGCCATTTCTTTTTGTTCGTTTATCCGGTAACTTCCAAACATCATAAAATGGATGCGAACAGTAAAGTTTTTAAAACATATTAAAAAATGCTTTCCCCAGCTTTTGAAATCAATTATTTTTTCTCCGGATAATCTTTGAATATCCAGCTTACTATTTCCTTCAACTTTTATTATTTTCTTTCCTTTAAACGGCTGTACTTCTTCCTTTACAATTATTATTGAAGGTCCTTCAGGCATATATAAATTTTAAACGGCAATCTTCGACTAAAAGCAAATAATAAAAGACAAAAAATAATATCTAAATTTTAGGCTATTGATTTACGCTTTTCATCATTGCTTCCGGATAACGTAATCCTGCGGCTACATTTTCAGGAAATATTTTATTAAGCTGATCTAATTCTTCATCTGATAAAATGAGATCGGTAGCGCCGATATTTTCCTCCACATATTTTATTCTTTTAGTTCCCGGAATTGGAAAAATAAAATCACCTTGTGCTAAAACCCATGCCAGCGCAAGTTGAGACGGAGTGCATCCTTTTTTTGCTGCAATGGTTTCGAGGCTTTGAACGAGTTCCAGATTTTTATTAAAATTTTCTCCCTGGAAACGAGGGGACATTCTCCGGTAATCGCCTTCCTCAAAATCATCAAACTTTTTTATTTGCCCGGATAAAAATCCACGACCTAAAGGACTATAGGCAACAAACGCAATTTTCATTTCCCTGCACGCCGGAATTATTTCTTCTTCCGGTTCGCGACTCCATAAACTGTATTCGGATTGCAATGCGGTAATTGGATATATTTCGTGAGCCTTTAATAAAGTCTCAATATTTACCTCACTCAACCCAATTGCTTTTACTTTTCCTTCTTTCACCAATTCTCCCATTGCACCAACAGTATCCTCAATTGGTGTATCAGGATCTTTGCGATGTAAATAATATAAATCAATTACCTCTACATTTAATCTTTTCAAGCTTGCCTCGCAAGCACTTTTTACATATTCGGGTTTACCATTAATGCCCCGTGATTGCGGATTTGCCGGATCGCGAATGATTCCAAATTTTGTTGCCAGTGTAATTTCATTTCTAAAAGATTTAATCGCTTTACCAACAAGAACTTCGTTTTTAAAAGGCCCGTAAACATCTGCAGTATCAAAAAAAGTAATTCCTAATTCAAAAGCCCTTTCAATCGTTTTAACAGATTCTGCATCACTAGCTTCTCCATAGAATTCGCTCATGCCCATGCAGCCAAGGCCAATTGAAGAAGCCACTAATCCCTGAGCTCCCAAAGATTTAATTTTCATAATTTTTAAATTTACTTTATACACTTCTTTAAAGATTTATAATCTCTTTAAAAAATGAACATGACATTTATTGAAATCAAAGAAAGAAAAAATTATACCGTAAAGCAGTAATAAGTACTTGGAAGCTTTTATTTATTTGGTAAAATATTACCTTGTTGTTCTAATGTGTCTGAAGAAGGATCATCTTTTAACTTTGAAGGAGCTGGGTTTTTCTTAGGAGCCTGTTTTGAAGTTATCTCATTTTCTTCATTGTATCCCGCTTCACTTACTGAGCCTTTCTTTTCGCCGCCAGCCTGTTTCCTCATCTGATAATATTTCTTCGATCGCGGTTTCATACTCTTATAACCTTTTTCAAAATAATTTGTTCACTTTATTGAATCACTTTTCGTACTGTAGTAATGAACGCGGGAACGAAATGGAACGCCGGAAGGAAAATTTATTCAGGCGCTTCTTCAGCGCTTTCTTTTCCTCTTTTTTTTGATGAAGATTTGGTGACTTCTTCTGTATTTACATTTTTGATAGACAACTGGAATTTTGTATTGAGACTTATTTCGTAATTATTTTCACTGATAATTTGTTTTGCTCCATCATCTTCTAACATCACTGCTGCGAGGTTCATGGCCAGTGCAGAGCCACTGATTACATTTCCAACTTTTCCATCAGTAAATTCAATGGTAAATTTATATCCTGCTTTCCTACCTGTGCCTGCTCTCTCAAAATCCACTCTATTAAGGTCCAGTACCTGACCTCCTGAAACAGATTTTTTCATTAATATCCTAATTATGGGTAGATATTTTTTCCAGATGTGGTTGTACATTAAGAATTCTAATTTAATTTTTATTTGAGGGCAATATCCGGAAAAGAAAAACAATAACCAACTGTAAAGATAGGTTAACAGTATTTACGATAAAATTAGTGTAATTTTTTTATCGGAATAAATTATTTAAAAAATTACCAGTAAAAAAATAAAGATAAATCTTAATGATCAGCCTTTAAAAACAAAAAAGATTTTTTGGAATAAAAAAACTCCCGGTAAAAATACCCCGGGAGCCTCCTGATTAAAAACTACACACACTTTTTTATATTCTAAGAAAACCCATTATTATTAAATTTCATTTACCAGAGACAAAGCTTACTTAAATTGATTCTTTACAAATGCTAAGTTTGATAATTTTTTTTAATAATTTTCTTCCATTTAGCAGATGGCAACTTTCACTTATCAAGCGGTGATTTTTAATATATTTGCCTGAGATGAGCCGTTTGTAAATTAATGTTACATTGGCAGGTAGTATTCACTAAATTTGTCGCAAGTCTCAACTCACCAATTGAATGGCATTAATAGAATTCAAATTACCAAAATCACTTTCAAGAGCGTTGAACATACCTGTGAGTTCTCCCAAGAGACAGCAATTGAAAGTGCTTATTAAATTATTGAGAAAATCCCGGTTCACAGAATTCGGCCAAAAATATCTTTTTGATGAAATTCTTTTAAGCCGGCATCCCGGCAAAGTCTTTCAGAGGATTGTACCTACTTATGATTATAGTAAAATTTTTCATGAATGGTGGTACCGGGCGCTTGATGGTAAGCCGGATATTTGTTGGCCGGGCATTATAAAATTTTTTGCTTTAAGCAGTGGAACCAGTGATTCGTCAAGCAAATACATACCTATAACTAAAGAATTAATCAGGGCCAATACCTTAACGAGTATTCGTCAGCTTATAAGCCTCGCAACCTATACTAACGTGCCAAAATCCTCAGTGGGTAAAGGATGGCTTATGCTCGGTGGCAGCACTCATTTACAAAAATCTGCAACGTATTATGCAGGTGATCTTAGTGGAATACAAGCCAAAAATATTCCATTCTGGTTCCAGGGAATGTATAAGCCCGGAAAAAAAATTGCCAGGAATACTGATTGGTCAAAAAAATTAGATGAAATAGTTGAAAAAGCTCCTGAATGGGATATTGCCTTTTTAGTGGGAGTGCCTGCCTGGGTTCAGCTTTGTATGGAAAAAGTAATAGAACGTTACAATCTTAAAAACATTCATGAGATATGGCCTAATCTTGCATTTTACGTACACGGAGGCGTTGCGCTTGAACCTTATAAAAGAGGATTCAACAAATTATTAGGTAAGCCAATTACTTATATCGAAACGTATCTTGCCAGTGAAGGCTTTTTAGCTTATCAAAACAGGCAGGAGGCAAAAGGGATGAGATTAGCCCTTAATAGTAATATCTTTTTTGAATTTGTTCCTTTTGATTATAAGAATTTTGACAGTGAAGGAAATATGGTTGCTAATCCTGAAGTATTAATGATTCATGAAGTTGAAGAAAATAAAAATTATGCAATTCTTATAAGCACTAATGCAGGCACATGGCGTTATCTGATTGGCGATACTATTAAGTTTGTCGATATTGAGAAAAATGAAATTATTATTACCGGTCGCACAAAGCATTTTTTAAGTCTTGTGGGTGAGCACCTGAGTGTTGATAATATGAACCAGGCTATTAAATTGGTAAGTGAAGAACTTAATATATCAATTGGAGAATTTACTGTTGCAGGTGTGCCTTATGGTAATTTTTTTGCACATCACTGGTTTATCTCTACTAATGATAATGTAAATTCGGAAAAGTTAAAAATCATGATTGATGAAAAACTTAAAGACCTCAATGATGATTACGAAGTGGAACGAAAACATGCTCTTAAAGAAATTTTTGTAGATGTGTTGAGTGAACAAACTTTTATGAATTTTATGAAAGCAAAGGGCAAAGTTGGCGGTCAACACAAATTTCCAAGAGTACTGAAAGGAAAAATGTTGGAAGACTGGAAAAAGTTTTTAAAAGGAGAAAAAGTTTAATTTTCGCCTTTAATTAATTATACCGTCAGTATAAACAGAGGTTGCAATTTTAATTATAGTCTTATAAACCTTCTTTTATAAAAATTAAATATTTCTCCGGTAAATGGCAGAAGTTCTTGAAGCAATACTCAAAGGTCTTGCAATGGGCCTGTTACTGGTAATTTCTGTTGGGCCTGTAATTTTTACAATTATAAAACAAAGTATCAATAACGGAAGGGAAGGCGGCTTCAGTTTTGTTATAGGCGTTTGGGTTAGTGATTTTTTATTGGTAATCTTAAGTAATGTATTTTCAGAATTAGTAACACGTCTTCTTGATTTTAAAAAACCCATTGGTATTACGGGAAGTTTTTTTTTAATAGCAATGGGAGTCTATTACCTTTTTTTTAAAAAGGTTCCCTTGCATCCTGAAGATGTTTCATTACCTCCTTTAAAAGCAAGTGATCACGTTAGAATTGCTATCCAGGGATTTTTGCTCAATACCTTAAACCCGGCAGTAATTGCCTTCTGGCTCACAGCAGCTACAGCAATTGCTGTGACACATACTATAAAAGAGCGCATTATTATTTTCACCACAACATTATTAATTAATATGACAGCGGATGTAGCTAAAGTAACACTTGCAGGCAAACTCAGATCGAAACTTACTATAAAGAATATAAAATTAATTAATAAAATATCCGGACTTATCTTGCTAATCTTTGGCACCGTATTACTTACCGGTGTTTTATTCTTTGTAAAAAATCGCCATACTCCATGAAATTTTTTTTGTTATTAACTATAGGATTTTTTTCTTTTTTTTTAACTGAGGCCCAATCTTCAGATCTACTTATTCTTAAAAAAAAGGGTCGCACTTTGCAAACTTTTTTTCCGGAAACTGAAATAACTTTTACTACTTCAACAGGATATTATAATGGTGTAATACAAAAAATCAATCATGATTCTTTATTTCTAATTCAGTATGACGTAAAACAAGTACCTACAAATCTTGGCGTGTATGTGCTTGATACTTTGGGCACCTATCCATTTGCGGTTAATTATAAAGAAATTACCGGATTTGGTAAAGACAGAAATAAAAAATTCGATTGGTCAGGTTCAGGTGCAGTTTTACTTGGCGGAGGAATTTTAATAACAGTAGTTGGATTAGGCACCTGGATATTTAGCAAACCAAATAGCCAGTATTATGCAAGCCCCTATCTCGTCGGGGGAGCAGCTTTACTCGCCGTTATTGGTTATCTCCTTATAAAATCCGCGGGCAAAGGAATAGTACTTGGTAAAAAATATTCGCTGGAATACATTTCAGTGAAATAAAATTATTATTTGGCAAAAGAAACAAATAAAAAAGGGTTGGGACGAAGGGTTCTTCGAGTACTTTTAAAAACGATTGTTTTCGCTTTTTTGTTTTCGCTGTTTTACATTTTGTTTTGCAAGTGGATAAATCCACCAATTACAATTACACAAATTGAAAGTTTGCTTCATGGACATGGACTGCATAGAAAATATGTAAGTCTTGCTAAAATGAATTCTAATGTGAAGCTGGCTGTAATGGCAAGTGAAGATCAGCTATTTCCCGATCACAACGGATTTGATTTTAAGAGCATACAAAAGGCCATGAAGCATAATCAGAAAAGTAAATCATTAAGAGGAGCAAGCACCATAAGCCAACAGGTTGCAAAAAATGTTTTTCTCTGGCAACATGGAGGCTATTTTAGGAAAGGGCTTGAAGTATATTTTACATTTATGATTGAAACTTTTTGGAGTAAAAAGCGCATTCTTGAAATGTACCTGAACATTGCTGAAATGGGGGATGGGATTTTTGGCGTAGAAGCTGCATCAGAACATTACTTTAAAAAACAGGCGACTGACTTGTCAAGAAAACAGGCTGCACTCATCGCTGCCTGCCTCCCTAACCCTAAAGGGTACACGATAAAACCACTATCTGCGCATGTTGCTTCCCGTTATCCATGGATATTAAGGCAAATGAATAATCTTGAAGCTGATCCTGATATTGAAGCATTATTAAAATAATTATTTTTAATGCTAACTTATTTTATCAATAAAGCTTTTTGCACTTTCAAACCTTTCTTCATAGTTGCCATTTACCTCAATCCAGGGAACGGCCTGGTTAACCATGATATCTTTATAAAAATGATATAATTTATTTCTTGTTTCCAGGTCAGGATATTCTCTAAGATTGTCTTTAACCCAGGGTAAGTCTACATTGCAAAGTAAATAGCCATCATATTTTCTTTCCGCTATTCTATTTAATATCCAGTTGTGGCATTTATTAAAAACAAATTCGCACCAAACTTTCATTACATACATATCGGTGTCAACGAATAGTTGGGAGTTGAGAATTGCAAGTCGGGAATTGTAAGAATCTTCTGATTGAATTTGTCCCTTTGCTATTATTAATAAATCGCCATAAGAATAATCAGTGCCATTTTTTTCAAGATATTCTCTTGCGTATTCAGGTACCCAAATTGTTTCATAATATTCTGCAAGCTGGGCGCATAAAGTACTCTTGCCGGTTGACTCGGGACCTATAACTACAAATTTTTTTATTGTTTCCATTCAGGTACTTCTTCTTTTTCAACGATGATTTTATTTGCTCTTTTTATCCATTCACTTAATCCCCAAAACGCCATTACCAGTAAGATTATATAATAAACACTTGTAAACACATAATGCTTTACAAAGTACAAGGGAACAGAAGCTATGTTAGTAGCAATCCACCAATACCAGCTTTCCACTTTTTTTCGTGCCATTAGCCACATAGCCGTAAAAGCGGTAGCGCTTGCGAAGGAATCTGCCCAGGGAATTGCCCCCGGTGCGAAATCTTTTTTTAAATAAGTGAGCGCACTAAAAAAGGTAATATAGAAAGATGCAAAAAAGAGTATTTCCTGAAACCATTCTTTTTTATCAGACCATGTAATAAAAACTACCTGCTTCTTTTGACTATCCTTTTTTGCCCATAATATCCATCCATAAATACTCATAACTGTGTAATAAAAATTTACGGACGCTTCTCCAAAGAGGCTCCCATTTATACTAATGAACACATAAGGAATAGTATTGGCTAACCCTATGGGGTAGACGAGAATATTTTCTTTGCGGCTATACCATACGCTTGCTATTCCAAAAAAAACAGCAATGTATTCCAGCAACGAAGTTTGTTGCATGTCCGACACAAACTGCTGAAAAATCTCTGATAGACTCAAATAAAAAATTAAGCTTCAAATATAGCGTAGAAATAAGTTAGTAATCCTTATTAAAATGGGAGGCAATCCTTATATTTTCAATTATCACATTAATCTTTTGCATACTTCAGTCGTTAAAAATCTGCTGTTCATCTCTTTCCTCGACTGGTATTTTTCTAATAAAATCATCATAGCCATCATCGCCGTGATCACTGTATACTCCGTATGCATCAAGGCTATAGCCTATCAGGCCGTCATTCGCTTCAATTAAATAAATCACCGAAGAGTCTGAAGGGTCTGATTCTCCTTCAAAACGATACGTACGAATAATTTTTAAATCTTCCGGTTTATAATATTTATTATTTCCGGGAGTGAATCCTTCCGGCATCATACAAAATTCTTTATCAAACTTTTTAATGCGAAGTTTTTCCAGGACAGCCGTCACTGTTGTCATCGGTATTTTCTCCTCTGTCATATATTTAAATTTATTCGTGAAGTTTATTTATAACTCACAGACAAATTCCATACCCTTTTATAAAATAATTAAACTCCAAAATGCGGTTTACAACGATTGATAAATTTTTATCTTGTTATAAAGTGTTTTGCGGTCGATCTTTAAAATTTCTGCAGCTTTTGTTTTATTAAAATTAACTTCTTTAAGAACATTCATTATGGTGTCATACTCTGCTTTTGCAGCCGCATCTTTTAGATCCAGATCTTTTAAATTTATGGGCTCTTTTAAATCATTTTTTACAAATATTTCCTGCGGCCTGTGCTGAATTTCTGCGTTTGTAATTTCCCATGGTAATACCTTTGAATTTATTTTGCCAGATGAAGTAAGCAGCACGGCACGTCGTACAACATTCCTGAATTCCCGAAGGTTACCCGGCCAGTCATAATTCAGAAACATTTCTGATACATTATCTTCATAACCTTCAATGTTTTTGCCAAGTTCCTGGTTTGTTTTATCCAGAAAGAAGTCAGCAAATAACGGGATATCAACTTTTCTTTCACGAAGTGGCGGCAGGTTAATAGAAAATTCATTGAAGCGATGATATAAATCTTCTCTAAACTTTCCCCTTTTATATGCTTCCTGCAGGTTTTCGTTTGATGCAACAATAATTCTTACATCTACATCCATCTCTTTTGTACCGCCCACTCTTTTATATTTTCTTTCCTGTATTACGCGCAATAAAGCTGCCTGCACCTCAGGAGAGAGATTAGCCACTTCATCCAGAAAAAGGGTGCCACCGTTAGCAAGTTCAAAATGGCCATCTTTATCAGCAACAGCGCCTGTAAAAGCGCCTTTAACATGGCCGAAAAGCTCACTTCCTGCAAGCTCTTTTGAAAGTGTTCCGCAATCCATCGCGACAAATGGCCTATTTTTTCTATTACTTGATTCGTGAATCGTTTTGGCAATAACTTCTTTACCCGTTCCGCTTTCACCATATAAAATTATGCTATAGTTAGTACCTGCCACAATTTCAATTTGAGAATATACCCGGGCCGTTTCCCCATCCTGGCCAATTAAAAATTCTTTATTGGCGGATATTACATATTGCTTCTTGTTTTTTGCAGCTTTTGCATTTATTGATGGCGTAATCGACTCGTTCGAAGGTGTTGCAAGTGACTTTTCAATTACATTAATTACTTCATCAGGAATGAGGGGCTTGGTGATATAATCAAAAGCGCCCATTTTTATAACATCTACCGCAGTCTTTATATCAGAATAGCCCGTTATAATAACAACTATAGTTTCCGGTTTTGCTTCCTTTATTTTGAGCAAAATTTCCTTTCCATCCCGGTCGCCAAGTCTGTAATCGCAAAGAACAATATCAAAATGTTCTTCATTAAATCTTGCAAGACCTTTTACTCCATTAAGGGCCACTTCGGCTTCATATCCTTTTTTGGTAAGAAACCGGCTTAACAGGGAACACATGTCAAGATCATCGTCTATAATAAGAATTTTTTTCTTCATAAAGTTTTAAAACTTAATAATTGTCAAAGTTAATTTAAATCTTTGTTTTTAAGTTGTGGTTGTAATACTTGTTTTTCTTCAATCACCACCCATTCAGCGAATTCATTCGGTTGAATTTTTTTACCATAAAAATTCGCATAGACCTTAGTGCATTCAGCCCCAAAATATAAAATGATTGAACTATAATAAACCCAAACCATAATAATAATAATGGACCCGGCCGCACCATACAACGTAGTCAGATTACTTTTTCCCAAATAAAATCCGATTGCCTGTTTGCCCAATGTAAAAAATACTGCTGTTATAAAACCTCCAAAAAATACATCCTTCCACCTTATTTTAGCATCAGGTAATAATTTAAATATCAGCGAAAATAAAAATGCAGCTACAAGAAAAGAAAGAATCGCCTCTGCAATTTCTATAAAATAGACACTAAAATGATGAATATACTTGCTTAAAAAATTTCCAAAAGCAGAAACAACCGCATTTAAAATGAGTGAAACAATCATTATAAATCCAATGCTTAATATAAGCGAAAAAGAAAGAAGCCTCGTTAAAATAAGCTTCCACCATTTTTTTTTGGCCTTCACTCTCAAACCCCATATTTTGTTAAGTGAATCCTGCACTTCACCAAAAATACTCGTAGCTCCTATTAGTAACACTATAACACTTATAACACTTGCGAAAAAATTATTTCCTGTAAGATGAATATTTTTAATAATCTCCTGGATTTGTAATGCCGCGGCGCTGCCTATAAGGCCTTTCAATTGATTATATACTTCGCCGGTTACTGCTTCTTTTCCAAAGAAAATTCCCGAAAGCGTTGATATGATTACAAGAAGGGGGGCCATTGAAAATACGGTATAGTAAGCCAGTGAAGCACTGTACTTTAAAATGTTATCCGCAGAAAATTCTTTGAATACCTGTTTTATATATAAAAGAATATTTTTTAATCTACCCGGCATAACGTACATTTAATATTAGTTAGGTTTATAAAGTTAATGAAGAAGTTTATCATAATAATATTGAAATAAAATCGATTCTTCTCATTTCGTAGAGCTATTTCCCCATAACTAAGGATTTTTAATTTTTTAAAATAAACAATATGCCGGTGTTTATTAGGAAAATCGCCTATTTATCGCAGATAATTTTTTGGCAAACTTTTATATTAGTCATCATAGTATCAATTTTTTTTAACCTTAATTTTTTTTAACATGGGAAATCTATTGTATGTGATTGCGGTTATTCTGGTAATTATATGGGCAATTAGCTTTTTAGGCGGCTATTATACCGGCGGCCTGATTCATATATTATTAGTTATTGCAATTATTGTAGTCTTATTACGAGTTATCAGAGGCGCCGCCTGATTAATTTTCGACCCTAAAATTATTTTACAGAAGACGGGAACCTAAAGAAAATACAAAAACATGCTGATGTTACCATTAGAAATTTGTAACAAAAAATCAGCAGTAAATCAGGAAAGCAAAGGAACGGCTATTCGATAGATTAGATCCTTCGACGCTTTCCTAAAAAAACTAAACCCTCATTCATTAACTTGCGTGAGGGTTTTTTACATATCATCATGACAATAAACAATCAATCACCTTTGTATGTAAAACTGGGTTTTAAATTCCTGGTTATTTTTTTTATTTGTTACTTTATTAATGTTGCGCAAAATATTTTAATTCCCTTTGCTTTTGCTTGTCTTCTTTCTGTATTATTATTACCCATAGTAACTTTTTTAGAGTTCCATAAATTTTCTAGGGTTATATCAATAGCCATCTCTATTATTTTGGCGATAGGTTTTATTGCGGGCATCATTTATTTTCTTAGCAGCCAGATTGCCAGTTTTATGCAGGATATTCCCTCTATAAAACAACATATAAATGAACACTTCATTTCGCTTCAAAACTGGGTAAAAGAAAAACTGAACATTTCTTTAAGAGAGCAAAATCAATATTTAACCGAACAGGCAGATAAGCTAAAGGCGACCGGAACCGGTTATATAAGCAATACCTTTTTTTCAATAACAGAAGCCCTTATGTTATTAATCCTAATGCCCATTTATACTTTTCTTCTATTATTCTATAAAGATCATATCCGTAAATTTTTATTTGCAATTTTCAAAAAAGAACATGCTGCGGGTATAAAAAATGTTCTCTCCCAAACAAAGCTCATGATAAGAAGCTATATGGTTGGAATTTTAATTGAAATGAGTATTGTTGCCACAGCAAATTCTACAGGGCTTGTATTACTTGGGGTTAAGTATGCGGTTTTTTTTGGTGTGCTGGCTGCAGTATTAAATCTGGTGCCTTACATAGGAATGTTTACTGCTACCCTCTTTACAGTATTGGTTTCATTAACTACAACAGACGACACAAGCAAGATTATATGGATAATTGTAATATTTTATAGTGTGCACATCGTAGATGTAAACTTCTTAATGCCCAGAATAGTTGCCTCACGGTTACGTATAAACGCTTTAATTTCAATTTTAGGAGTAGTAATAGGGGGAGCTTTAACCGGTATTTCCGGTCTTTTTCTTTCTATACCTACCATTGCATTTCTTAAAATTATATGTGATGAAGTGGAAGAGTTAAAACCCTGGGGCTTGCTAATGGGAGACGAAACCACTTATTCAAAAAAATCGAAGCTTTATAAAAGACTAGAAAATATTTCAATAAAAAAAATATCAAAGCAGAACCGAAAAACTAATATTTAATTTTTTATTCCTATTATAACCTTACCATCCTATTTTTTTCATGCAAAATTGAAAGAGATTGTAAATGTTGTTCCCTTCCCTGCCTGGCTTTCTACATTAATTTTTGCATTATGCGCCAGAATAATATTTTGTGTATTAGTAAGCCCGAGCCCCGTACCTTTTTCTTTTGTGGTAAAATAGGGTTCAAAAAGCCTTCCTACATCTTCTTTTGCCATACCTCCGCCGGTATCGGTAATTTTAATGATACACCGGTTATCCCGGCTTTCCGTACGGAGACAAAGAGTCCCGTGGTAATCCATAGCCTCAATGGCATTTACAATAATATTTAAAAAAGCAATTTTTATTTTTTCCTGGTCAACTAAAACAGGACAAATATCTTTATCATAATCTTTCATAACAATTATTTGCTTCAATTCAATTCTGTCAGAAGCAAACTCCAGGCTGCTATCCAGAACATCGTTGATGGATGCTTTTATATATTGGAGTTCCGAAATTCTTGTAGAATCAAGGAGATCGCTGATGAGTTGATTTATTCTATTCGAGTTTCTCGAAATCATTTTGAATAGTATGTCCACATCTTCATTTGAGGGAATTTCATTTTTTAATTGCTCGGCGGCAAGATTGATATTGGTTAATGGATTTCTCACCTCATGGGCGATGGTCCGGGAGATTCTGCCTGTAACCGCAAATTTTTCAATATTTCTTAAGTCTTCCAGTTCTATATTTAAAGCTGCAAGCTCATCCACTCTTAATTCCAATTGTTGGCGGTAAGCAGTTGCTTTTTGGCTGGCTTCACGTTTAGCCTTATTTTCTTTATTAAAGGTAACTATCGAATAAAATGTTAAGAGGATGGCAGCAATAAGCGATACAATTGTGAAGTCCTTAATAATATTAGAATATTTTGCTAATTGAACGTTTCTTTCCTGCCATAACTGTCGCTCTTCATTTTGAACCTGACGAGTGAAATCTTCTATCTTATTCATTTTATTAATTCCCTGGTTTCTTCCATCAAAAAGTTTATTAGTGACGGTATGGGTTGAATCAAAAATTACAATAGCACTTTCTACGTATGAAAGTTTATCATTAATAAGAACATTGAGAGAGTCTATATTCTTTTGTTGGGAAGGATTATCTCTTGTAAGATTTTTCACACTCTTTAAGGCCGAATCAGCATTATTGCGGCTGTCGTTGTATTTAAGAAGAAGTTCTCTGTGATTGGTAAGCATGTAGCCACGTGCAGCAGATTCGCACTGTGTAACATAACCAATAGCATTATCCAGGGTATGAATTACGTCATTAGAATGATTTACCAATGCTGATTGCTTCATAACGTTTTGGGTAGAAACAAAAGAAACTATATAAGAGATAAGTAAAATAATAAACGCACCGAGATAACCCCAACGAGTACGGTCAGCAATTTTATCAACAATATTTTTAATCATCCTGCGTGAGAGTTACAAATAAATGGGAACTTAGAAATACCAAGGAGTGTAATAAATATGTGTTATATAAATTATAAATGTAAAAGTATTTATAAAAAAGCAACTTAATGACAATTTAATGCTACTTAAATAACCTTTGCATTATTGAATAGCAGCTGTTGAAATGCAGGCTATCCTTTATTATTTTTTCCTGCTTTGCTAATAAGCCAGAAAATAACAACAATTATTACAATAACACCTATAACTCCAAACCATACACCTGCTTTAAAAATTCCGGCTATAGCCTGGCAACTACTAAGAGTAATAACGATCAGCATCATTGCTAACAAGACTGTGCGAAGATTAAATTTGTTCATGTTTATTTTTTGATTGAAAATGCGTTGCTAAATTTTTATTATTTAATAATTAAAAAAAGCCAGGTTGAATCAACTCAGCCTGGCCTAAAAATTATAATGATTATAAGCTATTATATGGGCTATAAAATCATAATAATTTATAGATGCTATCAGAATACTTCGCCGGCCGCTTCCACATTTATATTATTCTCAGCAATCTTTGTAAGCTTTTCATCCGTTTCCTTTTCTTCTTCTAAAGTTTTATACAAAATGTCAGCCACCTTATTAAGATTTAAAGTTTTTGCAAGTTGAGTAAGGCCGCCGTAGGTGGATATTTCATAATGCTCAACTTTTTGGGCTGCCAGTATAATTCCTACATCTCTTGTAATAGAGCCATCTTCTGTTTCACTTAAGATATCATCCCCTTCTTTTGTAATACCCGCCATCGCTTCACATTTTTTTGCCTCGGGAGGTTTATCCAATAACTCAAAAACATTCTCCAGCCTCGTAACGTGAGTTTTCGTTACTTCCAAATGTTCACTTATGGCATTTTTCAGTTCCCGGGTTGTAGCTGCTTTTTGCATTTTGGGTAATACTTTCACTAGATGTTTTTCAGCCCAATAAATATCTTTCAATTCATCAACAAAAAATTCTTCTAGCATTGATGTATCATCTTTTAATAAAGAATTATCTTCCTTGGAAGCTAACTTCTTTCCATTTTGTGAATTTGTCATTTTAAATATTTTCATGATTAATTTGTAAGCATCTAAAATACTATGCCAGAATAGACCCTCAACAAGCATATCATACACATATATATAAACAATTTTAGACTTTTACTTTTGCGTATTAATTAGGTATATGCATCAAAATGCTTCGCAGTATGGGAAAAAATTTACTCATATTAATATCGCCGACAGGATAATTTTTTATAATCAACTTCAATGAAATCCTTTACTGGTCGATATTGTAGCTGATTCTTTGTAACTTTATTTTTATTGGCAATATATTTTATGTATGTATAGTGAATTATTTATTTTTAAAAATTAAAATTTACAACTATGGGCTCAGGAAAAGTATTAGCCAGCGTTTTAGCAGGTGCCGCAGCCGGCGCTATATTAGGTATTTTATTCGCGCCTGATAAAGGAACAGAAACAAGAAGAAAAATCGCGGAAAAAGGGTCTGATTTGGCAGGCTCGGTAAAAGACAAATACAACGAATATGCAGATGTAATTTCTGATAAGTATGATGCTGCAAAACAAAAATTATCTGGTTACGTTTCTGAAGGAAAAGACATGGTAGGCCAGGCTAAAGAAAAAGCGAATGCTATGAAAAGCGATGTAAGAAATGCTATGAATTCGTAAAATATTCTTCTTACATTTCTTACCTTGAATATTTACAGGCCCGGTAATATGATAAAAATGGAAAGTAATCCTACGAATGTGGAGGAGTTGTTTCAAAAATTAAAGGAATATGCAGAAGTTCAGCTGGACTTATTAAAGCTTAAAAGCATAAATAAGGTTTCTGGTTTTATGTCTTCTGTTGTTACAATGATTATTTTAATAGCTCTTTTTAGTACGGTTGTGCTTTGCATAACTATCGGAGCCGCTCTTTTAATAGGAAGATGGGTTGGGAGCGGTTATGGGGGCTTTTTTATTGTCGCAGGCATATATCTTATTACCGGACTTGTAATATATTCGATGCGGGGTAAACTAATTAAGAGTAAAATAAGCAATAAGTTAGTAGAAGAGTTAACGGATTAAAAGATTTTAAAAAATCAGCACATGAATGATACAGAAATTTCACGTGATAATTTCGGAAAAATTAATAACGTTTCTGACCTGGAGATGGCGATAAAAAGACTGGAAAGAAAAAAATTTTTACTGGAAGAAAATTTGAAAGATGAATTTCATACCATTCTTGAAAGCCTGAAGCCGGCTAATATATTAAAACACACCATTCATGAAGTTCAGGAATCTACTGAAATAAAACACAATCTCTTTAAAATTGCATTAGGTTTGGGTGCAGGATATTTCTCAAGAAAACTTGTTGTTGGTAAATCTGCAGGTATTGTAAAAAAGGCGCTGGGAACGGCTTTGCAATATGGCATTACGAATTTTATTTCTAAAAAAAACGGTAAGGACCAGGAAGGCCACTATTCCCCGAAGAAAAAAAATCTTTTCAAACGCATCATTTCTATTTAAACTCCCATATTTTGTAAACATTTATTAAGGTCAATGCCCTTCCCAAGAACTCCTTTAAAAATATCTCCGTTTTTTTCTACACGCTGTTGAATATTATGAATTGTAAACTGCTTTGGAGATAATCCTTTTTTTACTTCTTTCCACAGCAATGGTGTTGATACGGTAGCTCCATCTTTTGGACGTAAGCTATAAACAGAAGCAATTGTTTGGCCCTTTCGGTTTTGTAAATAATCCATGTAAATTTTTTTATTACTCCTTTTTTGAAGATTTCTTTCAAGCGTAGTAGAATCCTTTAATTCTTCGTGAGCCATCATGCAAACGATATATGCAAAATCCTTTACCTGTTCATAGGTATATTTTTTTTCGGTGGGAACGTACACATGTAAACCTGAAGCACCCGATGTTTTGCAAAAGCATTCGGCCCCGGCCTTATCTAAAACCTCTTTAACAATGTTAGCCGCATCTATTACCTGTTCAAAAGTATTTTTTTCTGAAGGGTCAATATCTATAATCAGGTAATCTGGTTTATTTAACGATTTTACGGTTGAATGCCATGGATTAATTTCTATACAACCCAGGTTATTCATATAAGTCAATGTCGCTTCATTGTCGCAAACGATGTAATCAATTTCTTTTTGATTTGATTCAGAAAATATTTTTTTGCTTTTTACATATGAAGGAACATTTCCGGCTGCATCTTTTTGAAAAAATCCTTTATCGTGAATACCATTAGGATTTCTTAATAACGATTCCGGACGTCCCTTTAAATAAGGAAGAATATAATCCGCCATAGAAATATAATAATTGATAACATCTCCCTTGGTTACGCCATCTTCAGGAAAATAAATTTTATTAAGATGGGTAGCTTTTACTTTTGAATTTCCGAAGGCGAAGATGGCGTCATCTTTATTTGAATCTTCTTCAGTTTCAGAAGGTTTATCTTTTACTTTTGATATTAATTTTGTTTTAGCCATATTTACTTCATTGATATTTTTATCATTTCTGAGGTGCAAAAAAATAGGTTGTCTTAATTTTCCATCGGCTGTTATTTCAGCAAATTTTACCTCGCAAATTAACTCCGGCTTAATCCATGTTACCGGAGAATTAGTTTTTATTTTTTCATTAAAAGGAGATTTTTCCTGAACCAGCTGTTGAAGTTTTTCATACATTTCTTTCAGAGAATTTTGATTAAACCCGCCGCCGGTGTGGCCAATATACTTTAGTTTGTTTCCGTTCTTAACAGCAAGAATTAAGGCGCCGAAATATTTTCGTGCCCCAGATGGCTGCGTATAACCGGCAATGATAGCTTCCTGAGTTTTGTGATGTTTAATTTTAAGCCAGTCTGATGTTCTTTTACCGGGATAATATTTTGAATCTGCCTTTTTAGCCATAATACCTTCCAGGCCTTTTTCTTTGGAAACTTCAAAGAAGGCTTTCCCTTTTTCAAGGATATGATCTGAATATTTTATGACTTCATTGGCAGGAATGATCTTTTGAAGCAATTCTTTTCGTCTCAAGTAAAGAAAGGCCCGTTGTGTCATGCCCGTTTAATTTTAATAAATCAAAAATGTTATATTGGATAGAATGATCAGGATCTTCGCCATAATGTTGCAACAGTTGAAAATCCGGTTTACCTGCATCGTTTATAACGGCAATTTCACCGTCTATTACAACATCTTCTTTAATTTGCAATAATTGATCTGCTACAATTGGGTATGATGAAAGAAAACTAATACCATTACGGGAATACAATAAAATGTCATTTTTATTTTTTTCGCATATAGCCCGGTAACCATCCCATTTAATTTCAAACAGCCAGTCCTTATCGTCAAAGGGAACATCCGTTTCCTTTGCAAGCATAGGTTTTATAAAATGGCTAAGCTTTCTCCCTTCTGTTATCGAAGTCCGGACGAACTTTTTTTTTTCACTGCAGGCTTTTTATTTTCTTCAAGCCATTTATTTATAGGCGAGTTTTTTGGCGTTTGTGCTTCACTGTTATATTCGGTATCTACGGCATATTTGTCCCGATGCTTTATTAAAAGCCAGCTATTATCTTCTTTACTTTTTAATTTTACCAAAGCGAATTCGCCTTTAAGTTTTTTACCAAACAATTGAAACTTAAGATCGCCGGATTTAAGGCCTGCACGCAGATTTTTTTCAGCAGCTTTGGTATCAGAATTTTCAATATCCGCATAAGTTCCTTCATCCCATATCTCAACAATGCCAGCCCCATAATTTCCTTCGGGAATATTTCCGGCAAAATTTTTATAATCATAAGGATGATCCTCAACCATCATAGCTAAACGTTTATCTTTAGGGTTAAGTGATGGTCCTTTGGGGACAGCCCAGCTTTTAAGAACACCATCCAACTCAAGCCTGAAATCGTAATGAAGGCGTGAGGCCTTATGCCTCTGTATAACAAATGAAAGTTTTGAGTTTGACTTTACTTTATCCGTCACAACGGGAGAGCCCGCTGGTTCAGATGTTTGCTTAAAATTTCTTTTTTTATTGTAAAGTGTAAGCGCCATGTTTAAGATGCTTTTTTGCGTTTTACGTCGAGGCTCGCTTTTAACTGCTCCATTAAATCCTTTGTTTTGTTATGAACCACCTTCATTTGAGGAGCTTTAATTTTCTTACCGCTTGCTTTTGCTTTTATTAATTTCAGAAGCTCGGCATTATAAGTGTCTTTATATTTTGAAATATCAAACTTTGCAGTAAGCTGATCAATGAGTGTTATAGCCATTTTAAGCTCAGCTGGTTTAACACTGGTGTTTTTGGGAAGCACTAAATCATCCGTAGTTCTTATTTCTTCTTCAAACCTTATGCGATTTAAAACTATTACGTCTTTATCAGGCCTTAATATAGCAAGGCTTTCTTTGCTTCTCATCACAAAACTCGCCACACCCACTTTTTTTGTTTTTAATAAAGCCTGCCGCAACAATTCATAAGGCCTGGTTCCTGATTTATCAGGTTCAAGATAGTAGGGAGTTTCATAATAAAGACTACTGATCTCTTCCTCTTTTACGAAATCTGATATCTCAATTGTTTTTGTTTTTTTAGCACTGGCGGCTTCAAAATCTTTATCATCGAGCACAACATATTCATCGTTCAATTTATATCCTTTCACAATACTTCCCCAGGCAACTTCTTTACCCGTTTTTTCATTAATGCGCTGGTATTTAATATGCGAATGATCTTTTTTATCAAGCATATCAAGGTTCAGGTTGCTGCTTTCTGTTGCGCTATATAATTTTACAGGGATGTTTACAAGGCCGAAGCCAATTGCACCTGTCCATATTGGTCGCATAATTTGTAAATATTTCGTGAGATAATCATTATAGAAAGTATTATGCCTTTTTATGAAACCCTTGTTGGTCAACTATTACAAGGTTATACTAAGTTACATAAAAGGTTCGCTGAGGAAATAATTCCACGATCACTATCAATTATAATGAAAAAGACAATAATGGAAATCTTGCTAATTTAACGGCTGACGTGTAATGGAATTTTAGCCTGAAACCGTTAATTTTGCCATCCTTTAAATTGACACCGGTCCCGTAGTTCAATGGATAGAATAGAAGTTTCCTAAACTTTTGATACAGGTTCGATTCCTGTCGGGACTACCAACTGAGAATTCAGGTTACTTTTTCCGGGTTGTTTATTTAATTGGTAGTTGAAAGATAAAAGAAGAGCCTTTCCCTATTTCACTTTCTACCCAAATTTTTCCTCCCTGTGCTTCAATAAATTCTTTTGATATTGCAAGTCCCAGTCCCGTTCCTTTTTCCTTTGAGCCTGGTACCTGGAAGTATCTTTCAAATAATCTTGATATGTATAAAGAATCGATACCGGGGCCATGATCAGTAACGGAAAATATTACATTGCCATTTTTCTGGCTGGCGCTTACTTCCACAGAACTATTGATGTATGAATACTTAATAGCGTTAGTTAAAAAGTTATTTAACACCCAGGTTGTTTTATCCGGATCCGCATCTATTGCAGGCAGTTCTTCATCTGATGTATTGATGATTTTAATTTCCTTTTCTTTTGCATTACCGGAGATTGAAAGAATTGAATTTTCTATAATCTGCGAAGGGTTTACCGATTTTATATTTAATTGAATTCTCCCTGTCTCAACCTGAGATAAATTTAAAATCTCACTTAAGATTTTAAGCATGCGTTGGTTATCCCGCTTAAGATTTCCTATCAATTCCTTTTGTTCATCAGAAAGCTTACTTATGCGTTCATCTTCCAATAACTTTAGACTAAAATCAGAAGATGCCAAAGGTGTTTTTAGTTCATGCGAAATAGTTGCGATAAAGTTTGTTTTGGCAACATCAAGTTCTTTAAAGGAAGTTATGTTTTTTAAAACAATTACTTTATTTTTTGCATCGCCCTGTTCTACTTCAATTATTTCTTTTATAAAATAATTTTCTTTGTTATCCACTACAATTTTAAAAGGAGTTGTATTTTGATTTTCTATCAAATAACGAAAAAGGTCATTTTTGATACTGATTTCATTTACCGGCTTACCAATTAAATTTTCCGTATGTAACCCCAATAATTTTAATGCCTGGTAATTCGCAAAAAGAACAATATTGTTTTTATCAATACCAATGCTGGGGTCTTTTAAGCTATTGATAACAGCCTCTGCACGGTTTTTTTCAAACATTAATTTGTTCATGTTACTGTTTTCAAAATATTCAAGCCTTGTTGCCATCTCATTAAATGAATCAGCTAATTGACCGAACTCGTCTTTATTGCTAATGTGAATGCGGTGTTTGTAATTTTTATTCCCTATTTCTTTTATGGCATCTGTTAAACTATCGATAGGCTTTGTTATTATTGAAGGAAAATTAACGATGAACGTAAATGAAATAAGAAAAACTATTCCTGCCAATGAAATAATAAAAGTAAGAGCATTGTCTGCAGTGTATTTCGCTTTGTTATTTTTAATTTTAATGGCACTCATGTTCAGCGAAAGTATTGCTTGCAGTTCCTCCTCTATTGATTGCATATTTTTTTTTGTTGTATCACCCTTTTTTAATTTGTTAAATAGAACTCTTACATTATTAGTTGCTTTGTCCTCACCCGGCTCTGTTATATTTTGCTCCTGTTTGATTAAAGCACTTCAAATTGTTTTACTGATTCATCATAGTTGTCTCTTAAATTTATTAAATGCTGCTGCATAGTATGGCAATAAGAAAGTGTTTCATAATTATCCTGTAAAATATTTTTTGATTCACTTTTTATTTTGAACATATAGTAAATACCAATGCCGCCGGTTAATAATAATAACAGAAAAAGAAACAAAGTGCCAAGCCATATTTTACTTTTTACATTTAATGCCATCATGAAAAAATAACAATATCAATATTATTTTTTGAAAGTGTTTTCAGCAACTGGTTAAATACACTTGTTTTTAAAATTATCTGAAAAAGATTAAAATGTGGCTTGCCAAGACATATAGTTGTAATACCTTTATCATTAACAGTTTCAATTATTGCCGATGCAATATTATCTTCTTTTTTTTGAATTATTTCTGCACCAAATTCAGTTGCGTTCTTAAAATTATTAATTAAATGCCGTTGTGTAGCTAATGGAATTTTATCGGCTGATTCTTTTGGGGTTTGTACATACAAAACATACCAATGGCTATTGTAATAAGAAGCAAGCCTGGCTGTTTTACGAATTATTCTTTGTGCTATTTCATGATTGGAAGAAATACATGCCAAGAATCGTTCGTGTTTGAAAAGCTTTTGTTTTCCTGTGATCTGGTAATCCACTTTTCTTTCAACCTGGCCTGCTACTTCTTTTAATGCCAGTTCACGAAATTGCAGATATTTTATCAGGCTGAAAGAAATTTTGCAATGCCTGTTGCATTTTTGTATGATCATAAATCTTTCCTTCTTTCAAACGTGATATTAACTCATCTGCAGTCAAATCAATGTTTACCACTTCGTCTGCCATCTGCAATATTTTATCCGGTATTCGTTCTTTAACATCAATTCCGGTAATTTCTTTTACGTCTTCATTAATGCTTTCAATATGCTGAATATTCACAGCAGTAATAACATTAATGCCTGCATCTAAAATATCCATTACATCCTGCCAGCGTTTTTCATTTTTACTTCCGGGAATATTTGTGTGAGCCAACTCATCAACAATCACTACTTCAGGATGAAGCAATAAAATAGCCTGTACATCCAACTCTTCCAGTCTTTTGCCTTTATAAAAAACTTCTCTTCTCGGAATTAACGGTAACCCTTCGGTTAATAGTTCTGTTTCTTTTCTGTTATGTGTTTCAACATAACCAATCTTAAGATTAATCCCATTGCTGAATCAATGCATGCGCTTCCTGCAACATCCGATAAGTTTTGCCAACACCGGCGCTCATGCCGATATATATCTTTAACTTACCTCTTGTACTATTATGATTCAGATCTAAGAACTGTTGTACTTTTTTGTCTTTATCGTCCTGTTCAGGCAATTGAATCTTTTTAATTATTTACAATTTCGGTTATAATTATTTTAGTTTATCTAATGCAATATTTAATTTCAAAACATTTATTTTTTCGGGGCCAAATAAACCAAGCAATGGTTTTTGAATTTGGCGTTTAACCAATGCCGTTATATCCTCTTCAGATAAATTTCTTGCTTTGGCAATTCTTGCCACCTGTACATTAGCGCGCCTTCAAGTGATATATCCGGATCCACCGCTTCCGGATGCTGTTATTAATTCAGAAGGAATATCACCTTTTTTTACAGTAGGATTATGTACCAGAAAAGTATCAATCCTGTCCTGTACCGTCTTTTAAATAATCCGGATTAGATGGCCCTTTATTGCTTGCACCTGCTTAACCAGCTGCATTGTAATCCACTGCTGATGGACGGCTGTTAAAATATTTATCATCAGTAAAATTTTGGCCCTCTATTTGTACCCAACTATTTTATTATTTACTGACACTGTTTCGCCTTGCCCTTTATTCGGCGCTAGCCTGTGCAATGCCTAATATAAGCAAAGTATATAACCCTGAGAAATACATAATACAAACAAGAGTGAGTTTTAATGCAGGAAGAATATGTTGTTTCATTTTATAAATTTTTCTTTAACTAAATATTAAAACCAAATCCTCACAATCATATCAAGTAATTTTATTCCAATGAAAGGAACTATAATACCGCCCAAACCATAGATCAATAAATTTCTTCTTAGCAATGCACTTGCACCAATTGGCTTATATGCAACACCTTTCAATGCCAGTGGAATAAGTAACGGAATAATAATCGCATTAAAAATTACTGCTGATAAAATAGCAGTTTCAGGACTATGTAAATGCATAATATTCAAACCCTGCAATGCAGGAATAGAAACAATAAACAATGCAGGAACAATTGCAAAATATTTTGCCACATCATTTGCAATAGAAAATGTTGTAAGTGTTCCTCTTGTCATTAATAATTGTTTTCCTATTTCTACCATTTCAATCAGTTTGGTTGGGTCATTATCAAGATCAACCATATTACCTGCTTCTTTTGCAGCTGGGGTTCCGCTGTTCATTGCAACACCAACATCAGCCTGTGCCAAGTGCTGGTGCATCATTGGTTCCATCACCCATCATCGCAACTAACTTGCCTTCGTTGCTGTTCCTTTTTTATGTAATTCATTTTATCTTCCGGCTTTGCTTCGGCAATAAAATCGTCTACACCTGCTTTTTCTGCAATGAACTTTGCAGTTAAAGGATTATCGCCTGTAACCATTACGGTTTTTACTCCCATTTTGCGTAAACGTTCAAAACGTTCCTGTATGCCGGGTTTAATAATATCCTGTAATTCAATAACACCTAACACTTTTTCATTTTCACTTACCACCAAGGTGTTCCCCCATTCGCAGAAATTTCTTTTACTTTATTATCAGTTTCGACCGGGAAACTATTGCCTGCTTTTTCCACTATATTTTTTATTGCATCAAATGCGCCTTTACGAATTTTTGAACCGTTAGGCAAATCAATTCCGCTGCTTCTTGTTTCTGCAGTAAATTCAATAAATTTTGCTCCTGTTGTATCTGAAAGAATTTTTATCAAGATTCTGCATAGTTCAATAATTGATTTTCCTTCCGGTGTTTCATCTGCCAATGATGACTAATACACATGCTTCGATAAATTCATTTATGTCAACGCCGTTTAGCAGGATAAAAATTTGTTGCCTTGCGGTTACCAATAGTTATGGTTCCTGTTTTATCTAATAACAATGTATCGATATCACCGGCTGTTTCAACAGCTTTACCGCTTTTGGTAATTACGTTTGCTCTTAAAGCCCTGTCCATTCCTGCAATACCAATGGCGCTTAATAAGCCACCAATTGTTGTTGGAATTAAACAAACAAAAAAGAAATAAAAGCTGCAATGGTGATAGGTGTATTTGCATAATCACCAAAAGGTTTTAATGTTATGCAAACAATGATAAAGATTAATGTAAAGCCTGCCAGTAAAATTGTCAATGCAATTTCATTGGGTGTTTTTTGCCGTGATGCACCTTCTACCAATGCTATCATTTTATCTAAAAAGCTTTCGCCGGGTTCGGTAGTTACACGCACTTTAATTCTGATCGCTTAAAACTTTTGTACCACCTGTTACAGAAGCTTTTATCGCCTCCTGCTTCACGAATTACCGGAGCAGATTTCGCCGGTAATAGCACTTTCATCAATGGTTGCAATACCTTCAATTATTTCTCCGTCCATTGGAATTATATCACCTGCTTCGCAAAGAAAAATATCACCTTTTTTTAATTGGGATGAAGGAACAATTTTTATTTCATTGGTATATATTTCACCAACGGAAATACTTTTTTTGCAGGTGTATCTTCCCTTGTTTTTCGAAGACTATCTGCCTGTGCCTTGCCTCTGGCTTCTGCAATTGCTTCAGCAAAATTTGCAAACAATAATGTTACAAATAAGCACGGCGAATACAATTATATTGTATGCCAGGCTGCCTTGTGTTTGTTTCACCGGTGAAAATCCATATACAAACAGCCAGCATTACCGCCGTGCCTATTTCACACGGTAAACATTACCGGGTTGCGAAACATGATTCGGGGATTAAGTTTGACGAATGATTGTTTAAGCGCTTCATTCACCAATGAATGCTCGAATAATCTTTGTTCTCTTCTATGTACTGACATGGTTTAAAGTTTATTGAACCAATGGCACACAAAATGGTCTTAAGCTTACAAAGTTTTTCTCTGTGTTACTTTCCGGCTTTGTGTCTGTGTGGTTCATATTGTTCATTTATTTGTTATTAATGAAGTGTGCGACGTCTCACATTGGTGGACAATTTCATAAAATTTATCTCATTCCAAAGAACTCTGCAATGGGGCCTAAAGCCAATGCCGGGAAGAAACTCAACGCAGCGACGATAAATATTACGGCAAATACCATAATACCGAATGTGGATGTATCTGTTTTGAGTGTTCCTGCGCTTTCGGGTACATACTTCTTTTTTGCAAGAATGCCTGCAATTGCAACCGGCCCGATAATGGGTAAAAATCTTGCAAGCAGCATTACTGTTCCGCAGGCTATATTCCAGAAAGGTGTATTGTCCCCGAGGCCTTCGAAACCACTACCGTTGTTGGCTGATGAAGAGGTGAATTCATACAGCATTTCGCTAAAGCCATGATAGCCGGGATTATTGAGCCAACCCGCATAAGTAGTTGGATCGTGAGCATACAAGTGTGATGAAATAGCCGTTCCAACAAGAATTAAAAACGGATGGAGTAAGGCAATAATTGACGCTATCTTCATTTCTTTGGCTTCAATTTTTTTGCCCATAAATTCCGGAGTTCTTCCTACCATTAAGCCACTAATAAAAACTGCAATTATGATGAAGATGTAGAAATTTAAAAAACCTACTCCAACCCCTCCATAAAATGAATTTATCATCATGCCAAGCATGGCACACATTCCTGTTAAAGGTGTAAAGCTATCATGCATAGCGTTTACGGATCCGTTAGATGTTACTGTTGTACTAATACCCCAATATGCAGATGCTGCAGGTCCAAAGCGAACTTCTTTACCTTCCATACTACCAAGATTTTGAAGTATGCCCATTTTAGTGATGGCTGGGTTGCCATGCATTTCATTATAGATCGAAGGAATCAGAAGCAGTAAATAACCTAATGTCATTACACCAAATACTATCCAGGCGAATCTTTTTCTTTTAAGCATATAGCCTAAAGCAAAGACCAATGCGATTGGAATTAAAATAATACATACAGTCTCTACCATGTTGGTAAAGTAGTTGGGATTTTCAAAAGGATGTGCGCTGTTTACACCGAAGAATCCACCACCGTTAGTGCCTAATTGTTTAATAGCGACCATGGCTGCTGCGGGGCCGCTTGACACATTTACCGTATCTCCCTGCATGCTTATAAATTGATCCTTACCCTTGAAGTTCATAGGGGTGCCATTGAACATTAATATAATAGCAACTACAATTGAAAGAGGTAATAAAACCCTTGTACATGATTTTATAAAGTAGTTATAGAAATTGCCGAGGTTGTCTGTACTTTTTTCTTTCATCGCTTTAAATACAACCGCACATGCTGCCATGCCTGTGCCTGCACTTACAAATTGAAATAACATCAATAATAATTGACCCAAGTAGGAAACTCCACTTTCGCCGGAATAATGTTGCAGGTTTGTGTTTGATACAAAACTCACTGTTGTATTGTACGCAAGATCAGCGGTCATAGATGGATTGCCATCAGGATTTAACGGCAGCCAGCTCATGTTCATTAGCACAAACATGGATAGCAGAAACCAAACTAAATTAATAACCAGTAAAGCAACCATACTTTGTTGCCATGTCATTTCCTTTTCCGGTTTAATACCACCGGCTTTGAAAAATAATTTGTCAAGAGGATTAAAAATAAAATCAAGCCATGTTTTATCGCCATTATAAACCTTGCCAATATACCTTCCCAAAGGAATTGCCAGCAACACCATAATAATATACATAGCAATAACGCCTAAAATTTCCGTGTTCATAGTTAAAAATTTTTCTGGTTTAATAAGTACATAACAGAGGTAGAAAAACACCAGTATTGAAAGAATAAATAGTGCGATCATAGTTTTAAATTTTATCAAAGAAATCAATTGATTTAAAAAATATTGCAAAGCATATAAGGGCTGCAATTATTAAAATAATAGTGAGCATTTTTTTTGTTTGCTTGTGTATGCCAAAGTATGTGCCCTGATAGGTGCGGTATGTGATGTACGATGTGAAATGTAATGAGAGTAAGCCTTTCAGAAGATTGGGCATTTTTTTCAGCATTTATCAATAAATAAAAAACCCTTTCATTTCGGAAAGGGTTTTGTCAATATGAAACGGTTAATTATTATGACAGACTATATTCTTCAATCTTTCTGTATAAAGTAGTAAGGCCAATATTCAATAATCGTGCAGCTTCAGTTTTATTTCCTTTTGTGTACAACAATACTTTTTGAATGTGTAATTTTTCAACACTTGCAAGGTCAAATGATGATGCTATTTTTTGAGAATTACCAGTTGCCTGGAGTTCCAAAGGAAGATTTTCAATTGTAAGTTCAGAACTGCTAGCCAATATTACTGCTCTCTCTATTATGTTTTTGAGTTCACGAATGTTTCCTTTCCAATTGTGTTGTTGCAGGTGTTCTGAAAATTCTTTGCTCATACTTGTAACAGCAGTATTTGTTTTCGCGGAAAAAATTTTAAGAAAGAGCTGCGCTAAAGCAGGGATATCTTTTTTCCTTTCACGAAGCGGCGGCAATGAAATGGTGAATACATTCAGGCGATAAAAAAGATCTTCCCTGAATTTTAATTCTTTTACATCCTGTTGCAGGTCACGGTTAGTTGCAGCAATAAATCTTACATCTACTTTAGTTGTTGTTGTATCGCCAACTTTTATAAACTCACTGGTTTCCAACACACGCAATAATTTTGATTGCAATTCAAAAGGCATTTCGCCAATTTCATCTAAAAATAATGTTCCCGAGTTGGCCTCTTCTATCAAGCCTTTTTTATCTTTTAAGGCTCCTGTAAATGCTCCTGCTTTGTGACCAAATATTTCACTCTCTAAAAGTTCTTTAGTAAACGCACTACAGTTTAATGCCATGAAAGGCTGGCCGGTCCTGACGCTTGCATTGTGAATAGCCTGTGCAAATACTTCTTTGCCTGTTCCTGTTTCACCCAATAATAAAACAGTAGCTTCAGTTGGCGCAACTTTTTTTGCCAAATTAATTGCATCAAGTATTGATGAAGAGGAGCCAATGATGCTTTCAAAATTATATTTCCTGCCTACCTGTTTTTCTAATGATGCTATCTTCTTTTTTAATTCAACTTTTTCAAAAGCCTTGTTTAATAAAGGAATTACTTTATCGTTATCATCGCCTTTTGTAATATAATCAAAAGCGCCATTTTTCATAGCCCGTATACCATCAGGAATATTTCCATAAGCAGTAAGTAGAATTATTTCTATACCGGGATGTTTTGATTTTACATCTTTAATAAAATCAATACCGTTACCATCTGGCAATTTTACATCGCAAAGAATTACTTCAGGTTCATCTTTTTCAATTGCTTTGTAACCAGTCCTAAGATTAGCGGCCTCCGTAACTGAAAAGCCTTCCAGTTTAATAAGCCTTGCTAATAAGTTTCTTAGCTTTTCTTCATCATCTATAATCAGAATTTTATTCATTAAAAGATGATAGTTTTCGCAATATTAATTATAAAATTATAAAAGCATTCATTGTGAAACCCATTTATAGAAATAGTTGCTCAAAGCGGCTTGCATTAATTCATGATTTCTATAATATCTTAAAACATAACAGTACGGCTATTCGTAAAATAAGTTTGGCCAATTTTTGAATGTTTTTTCTTGTGTTTCAAAGCTTATATTTACTAAAAAGATTCCCGTGATCACCTGTTTAAATTGCGGAAATTCCTTTGATGGTAAATATTGTTCTGCCTGCGGACAGAAGGCTGAAGTAAAAAGATTTACTATTACTGAAGTATTGACTGAAATGCTGCATTTCTTTACGCATTTTGAAAAAGGCTTTTTACATACTATATGGAGTTTTTTGATAAACCCTGGTACCTCCTCTTTAAATTTTTTAAAAGGGAAAAGAAAACAATACCAAACCCCGGTAAGCTATTTATTTATCTGCACAGGACTTTATATCCTTGCACATAATATCATCATCAGGTATTATCATTATCATGTATCTGAAAAAAGCCTTGCACTCATGAATACGAAAGAGCAGGCTAATGTCCTGTTACGAACTCATTTTAGCCCGTTCATTATTTTAATTCTCACAGTATCTGCATTTCTTATTTATCTTATCCTCGCCAGGCCACGGTTTAATTTTGTAGAAACTTTCATTCTCTCTTTATATGGAGGAGGCACCTACCTGGCAATGTTGTTCGCAAGTGATATTACGCTTGGTGCAATTTTTAGAATAAATATAATAAGCCCGGGAGTTTTTTTATGGCAAACCATTTTATCATTATTGTATAATTTCTGGTTTTGCTTTAGCGTGTTTTCTAAAGTGCAGGTAAGCTTTTTGTGGGTGAAACTTTTTACAGTATCAATACTTATAGCAGTAATAGGATTAATGCTTTTTAATTATCTTCCCCTGGCATGGCTTTATTTATGGAAATATTAATTGAGAATAGTTATTGTCACTGTAATAATTTGTTTTCTAGCTGGACTATATTTCCTTTTTTAATAAAAAATGCGGCAGGTTAATTTAACCCTAACTAAATCTTCTTCATTTCTTTTTCCAGGTATTCTTTCCTCACTACGTATGCAGTTTTATGCTCCCCCGTATGGCTCCAGCCAGGCGGCATTATTATGTATAAAAATTTATTTTTAAATCCGGGCGCTTTTCTAACATCACGAAACAAGGCCACAAACTCGCCAAAATAGACGTCAGGAAAATTATGCGGTTTCATTTTCCTTGTGATACCATATTCAATTGGAATTTCTTTTTTTTCATTCACATAAGTTCCGAAAACTTTATCCCATATATTTAACAGGTTGCAGAAATTAGTGTCCATATAAAAAGGATTGCGGGCATGATGAACACGATGGTGAGATGGCGTTAAAATTATATTATTCAAAAAACCAAGCCGTGCATTTTTTAAAATATTTTCTCCTACATGAATAAATGCGCCCCATGTGCCATCAATAAACATAATAAAAAATAATAGTGCAGGATTCACACCCAATAAGATGCAGATAGAAGTCCTGATTACATCAGCATAAGGTGCTTCAAGAAAAAAATGAGCATACGTAACTGAAAGATTCATGGTTTCCGGTGCATGGTGCGTAGAGTGTAAGCACCAAAGCAGCCTAACTTTATGAGCCAGGTAATGATATACAAAATGCGAAAGTTCCCAAACTACATAACCATAAATAAGCCAGTACCAGGTAAAAGTTGTTTTAATAATGGCATGCTTTTCAAAAAGACCAATGCAAAATGCAACAGCAGCAATTGAAATAAAACGCCCGATAAAGCTGTTGAGTACATAAGTGAAGAATTGCACTTTATAATCAATTACCCGAAATCGTTTATAAAATGCTGCCCTTATAATTTCAATAAAAAGCAAAAAGGGAATTACCGGGCCAATAGCGCCCTGAATACCCTGTAAAGTATGTAATGAACTATAATCTCCCGACTTATACATTTCAATTAATGAGCCAATGCCGAGAAAGCCAATCAGTTCTTCATACAGGACTGAAAATATATTAAGCAATGCAATCATTAGAAAAAAAGTATAAATATTCTGCTATTGTATTTCACTTTCAAATCTAATATATTTTTCTTCCACGAATGACCCGTAGATTCCAGGATTTGAATGTATGAAAAGAAAATTTTTACGCAAAACCAAGGCCGAAGTAAGGTATTTTTCGGGTGTTTTCCTGCTATTTCCTTATTGATTCCTTGCTACCATGTTGCAGGTTTGTTGCAGGCATGTTGCTAAGGTTAGCAACATGGTAGCAAGAAGGTAGCAAGGATTCAGCAACAAGGTAGCAACAAAATGTGGTTTTTACGGTAGGTTTTAAGAAGGGTGAGTAAAACTACTTTTATGAGGGGTATTAGCGCCTTATTGCTCAAATTTATTTCCTTTCCCGGGCTCGTATCTTTTTCTGTTGTAAAAATATGCACCTGATTACTTCAATGCAAAACATCATAATTATGTGATTACGGTTACGGGTTATGCTATTTTTTCAGAAGTATTAATAAAGTTTTGTTATTAAGGCCAGGTGCAATAAATCTCTCTATCTGAAAATTCTTATTTTTATCTTTTATTCACAAAAACCACTATGAAAAGTTCATTACTAGTACGCGTATATTTATTAATTTTCCTTGTGTTCATTCTTGCAGGTTGTAAAAAAGATAATGGAGTAACACCTTCAGGCCCTCCGTCCATTTCAGGAATATCAAATCCGGTTGCAGGAATAGGGTATCATATTCTTATTGACGGTTCTAACTTCAGTACGAGTGCCGCAGCAAATGCAGTAGCGATTAACGGCGTTGCAGGCACAGTAAGTTCCGCTTCTTCAAATCAACTCACCGTGTTTTTTACTAATGCTGTTACCGGTAAAATTTCTGTAACCGTTAATGGAAATACGGCAACCTCCGGTATTGACACCCGGATTATTAATTTATCTGCTACCACACTTGCGGGAAGCGGAGCACAAGGCTCGACGGATGGTGCCGGAGCTGCAGCCAGCTTTAATGGTCAATGGGGTTGCGCAATGGGCGCAAATGGAAATTTATATGTAGCAGACACCTATAATAACAAAATAAGAAAAATTGCATTTGACGGAACTGTTACAACCATTGCAGGAACGGGTGTCGCAGGGGAACCATGATGGGACTGCGGCTAATCGCCACTTTTAATTTACCATTCGGCATAACGGTTGATAAAAACGATAATATTTATGTATCGGAGATAGGAACTGATAACATTCGCAAAATAACACCGGATGGTACGGTTAGCACCTTTGCCGGAAGCCCCACAGGACAACCAGGCTCACTTGATGGTGCGGATACGTCGGCTACTTTTAATGACCCGCTCGGCCTGGCAACAGATGCCGATGGAAATATTTATGTATCGGATGCAGCTAATAATAAAATACGCAAAATAACGCCCGGCCGAATAGTAACAACTATTGCCGGCACTGGCTCTTCAGGTGCTGCAAATGGTACCGCACTTTCGGCAACTTTTAATACTCCTCTTTCCATAGCTGTAGATGGGGCTAACAATTTATTTATTACGGAAAAAACTAATTATGATATTAGAAAAATTGCTGCAGATGGAACTGTAACAACAGTTGCAGGAACCGGGCAGCCCGGCTCAGCAGACGGCGCCGGAACTTCTGCAAGTTTTAATTTTCCTGTTGGTATTGTTGCCGATCTTTCCGGTAACCTATATGTAACGGATAATGCCTTTGGCACTGTAAGGATAATTACTCCCGCAGGATTTGTCGCGACGCTTGCAGGAAACGGCAATAGCGCTTCAGTTGATGGCATAGGGTTGGGCGCAGGCTTTGACAATCCTTTGGGAATGGCAATTGATTCAGGCGGCAATCTTTATGTAATGGATAATGCTTCTAATAAGGTAAGGAAAGTGACTATTCAATAAATTTAAAGATCATCGTATTTAGCTGGTGGAAAATCTTAAGAAATTTGAGAACAATTATTAAAAGTTGACTACCTCGTGCCAATATATTAATTTTAGATACACATAAATTTATAATTACTTATTATTTACCTGGTCTCAATACTTCCTTTTAGGGTAATGTATGCACTTTCCGATGTGTTTTATTTCTTTTTATATTATGTTTCAGGTTATCGTAAAAAAGTAGTGTTTGAAAATCTCAGGAAATCTTTCCCTGAAAAAACAGATAAAGAAATAAAAGCTATTGGCAGGAAGTATTACAAATACTTATGTGATCTTTTCCTTGAAACTTTTAAAACCCTTACCATAAGCAAGGAGACAATGAACGAACATTGTTACCTTACACCAAAAGCAAAAGCTTTAGCAGATGATTTTGCCGCAAAGAATCAGAGCATGATATTAGTGATGGGCCACCTGGGCAACTGGGAGTGGGCAGGCAGTACTTCCAGCTTACAAATGAAACAACAACTGCAGGTGGTATATCGCCCCATCAGCAATAAATATTTCAACTCCCTGATGTACAAAATGCGGACAAGGTTTGGCGCCAGGCTGATAACAATGAAAGATACTTTCAGTAAAATGCTGGCAAACAAAGAAGAAGTAAACGCCACTGTCTTCGTTTCGGACCAGGCGCCCCCGCCTGAGAATGCTTACTGGACAACGTTTCTAAACCAGGACACGCCGGTATTTAGAGGAACTGAATTGATAGCCCGCAAAATAAATTATCCTGTAGTTTATGCTCACTTAAAAAGAATAAAAAGAGGCTTTTATGAAATAGATGCAGAAATACTATGCGAAAACCCAAGGTCAACAGCCGCAGGAGAAATATCGGAGATGCATACACGCAAACTGGAACGGGATATTATTGCGCAGCCCGAAGTATGGCTGTGGTCACACAGGCGTTGGAAACATAAAAGAATAACCAATCCGTGAAGTGAGTATGAAAAATGAAAGGACTTGTGTTTCTGCGAAAGCATCTGCTTCAGCAAAAAAAGAAAATTAATTTTAATTAACTTCCTTTAAAATTATGAACAGCGTTTAATCTGCATAAAAGTCTTAAGACAACTTTTATTTTTTATAAAAAATTATTGAATCATTTAAAAACATGCAACATAAAAAGAAAAAACATCCTGCTCATCCTCCTGTTCCGCAAATTAAAAAAGATATAAAAAAATACCGCGTTATTGCAGTAGCAATCATTTTCTTTTTATTATTTGGCGCAGGTATTGCATTTTTTGCAGCCGGTAATAATGTTAACTGGTTAATAACAGGTGGCATTATAGGGGCTGTGTGCGGATATTTCTTTGGCAGGCAGCTTGTAAAGGGGCTGTTTAAAGAATAATTTCTGAATGGCCGAAGAATTAATGTTTTAAAAACTGCGTTTGTTCCATAGCGTTAGTCTCAATAATTATTCCTTTTTTATCCAGTGGCTCTTTTTCCGGTTTGGTTTGCGTGGGCACCCTCAATATTTTATTAAAAGCTGTACGCATCATCAATGCTTTTTTAGTATCAGAATAACCTTATGAAACAAGTCATTATTTGATAACTATTTGGGGTGCCAACAAACAGTTTTGTAATTTGAATTAATGCTATATTTGCGCTGCTTTTAAAATACTTACTTATCCATAATCAAACAGCTTTTTTTGCTGATCTGAATAATCTGTTTAACAAATTCTATCTCTAAATTTATTTTGTGTAAAGAGAATATTTAAAATTAAAATTTATGAAGTTTTTGAATGTTATCATAAAATATAGGTTACACCTGGGTATTTTTTTTCTTGTGCTTGCTGTTGTTGTAAATATTCTTACCGGATTTTGGCCATCTTTTATTTTATATTTTATTGCATTGGTTTTAATAGTCGGGCATTTTCTTTTTGGTCCTATGCGATTGATACAAGGCTACATGGAAAGTGGCGATATGGCAGGAGCCCAAAAAGTCATTGATTCTATATGGTTTCCCAGGTTTGCTTATTAAACCGGTACGTTCTGTTTATTTTACATTGAAGGGTAACATAGCCATGGTAAACGAAGATTATGAAAATGCAGAGAAGCACATGAAAAAAAGTCTTACGCTGGGAATGCCAATGAAAGAAGCCGAAGGTGCCAACAAATTACAATTAGGAATGTTGGCTATGCAGAAAGGTAATATTCGCGAAGCGGAAAATTATATCAGGCAGGCAATAAGATCCGGATTGCCAGATAAGGAAAATGAGGCTGCAGCTTACTTACAGTTGTCTTCCATCATGATCAATAAACGTGAATTTCGTGCCGCCAAAGAATACTTCAGAAAAGTAAAAGCTTTAAAACCAACAACCCCTCAAATTGTTGACCAGGTAAAACAAATGGAAAAATATATTTCAAGAATGCCGGGATAATAGTAATTGGCAAATCATGGTGTAAAAAATAAATGAAATAAAACCGGTCATTCAACAGGTAATTTATAAATTTTTTTTCTAACTGTTTTATCCAATTCCTCCTTTATTAATAATGGCTCGATTTGTTTTATACATTCACATTCAAGTACATTTTTTCTGCAATCATTACATTTTTTATCGATAACAAATACATGTGTATTTTTCCCTACCGGCCCCCATCTTACGGCATTTATCGGCCACATTGGAGGATAAATTCCAAAAGCATGTTTACCTAAAGCGGCAGCTAAGTGAATAGGACCGGTACTATTAGCAATTAACCCATCGCAGGCATTTATAAATGAAATAAACTGGGAAAGTTCCATTTTACCGGTAATATCAACACATTCATTTTTAACTCTACTCAAAAAATCTTTTATTATTTCTCCTTCCTTTTCAGTTCCTGATATAAAAATTTTGTATTGATTCTTATCCAGCGAATGTATTAAATGTGCAAAGTTTGAAAGTGGCCATTCTCTTGCATTACCGCGTGATTTTGGATGTACAATCAGGTTAAACTTACTCTTATCAATCAACTCTTTAAAAGATGGCTCCAAACGCTCAACTTTTGTTAGCCCGTAAGACGCCCCAATTTCCTTCAAAGAAAATGTTTTTTTTATTCCAAATGCATTAAGAAATTTAAGATTTAATATTGCTTCATGCTGATAAGAATTTTTTCTGCTAAGAGCTATTAATTTATTACACGTATTCCAGTGGTACGGGCGATTCCTTGTTCCAACACGCAAGGGAATTTTTATTTTTTTTGCATGCTCAGCTACTATTTTATCTGGCTTTAAGTGAAGAATGCATTGAGGTTTTTGACCGCAAATTTTTATCTCTTTATTTAAGAAGTCATGAAGCTCAATAAACTCATCTATATTTTCACATGCATCTATTACCGGCTTCGTATAATTTCTGCCCAAAAAGCCTAACTTGATTGTCGGGAAAAATTCCTTTAAATATTTTGCTAAAGGAAGCACAAGAACAACATCACCTATACTATCTGTGCGACTTATTAATATGTTTGTAGGAATTGATTTCAAAACGTTGTCAAAATTAAGCAGATTCATCATAACTTAAAATTCTAAATCAAATGATACTTTTTAGTAACAACTAAAGACATGCGGGTTTTCGTTGTAAATTTGCAGTCCCAAAAAAAGTTTAGCAAATGACCAATTTCGTTCCAATATTTCCTTTATCCATTGTCGTTTACCCTGGAGAAGACTTAAATCTCCATATTTTTGAACCAAAATACAAGCAACTTATTAAAGAATGTTTCGATCAAAAGAAACCTTTTGGAATGCCGGTGGTAATTAAAAATAAAGTACATGAGTTAGGAACTCTTGTAGATATTGTGGAGATTTCAAAAATGTATGATACCGGTGAAATGGATATAAAAACAAGAGGACAAAAAGTTTTCAGAATTTTGGAAATTATAAATGAAGTGCCTGATAAATTGTACAGCGGCGCTATTGTAAGTTACCTGGTAAATACAGGCCACGGAAGAAAATTACTGATGACTAAGGTAATTGCCGCCATAAAAGAATTACATAAACTTCTTAAGGTTAACAAACCCTTTCATAAAGATGAAGAGCAGTTGAGTAGCTATGATGTAGCCCATCATGCAGGTCTTACACTCGAAGAGGAATACGAATTTCTTTCACTTACCAATGAATTACAACGGCAGGAATATTTAAAACGTCATCTTGCAAAGGTATTGCCGGTTGTTGCTGAAATGGAATTGCTGAAAGAAAAAATAAAACTGAACGGGCATTTTAAGAACATCAGTGGATTTAATATCTCTTAGAATGAGAATAATAATTTCCACTTCTTCAAAGCTGAAAATAAAATCATTTGAATACAACTTTATGTTTTGATTTTGGAAATACGCGGCTTAAATGCGGTGTATTTAAAAATGATGAATTAGTTGAAGTATTTGCTTTAGCCGACAGCAACAATTTAACCATTGAAGAATTGCTGAAAAAATATACTCCCGAAAAAACAATTCTTTCTTCGGTTATCGATCATAATATTGAAATTGAAAATATCCTTGATGAAAAAACTGCATTTCATAAATTAAGTTCTAAAACAATTTTACCTTTCACAACACCTGTGGGTAAACCCGAAACTATTGGCGCCGACAGATTAGCGCTTGCCGCCGCTGCAGTATATTTTTATAAAGGAAAAAATAACCTGGTTATCGGGCTTGGCTCATGCGTTACTTACAATTTTATAAACAAGTATAACAGTTTTGTTGGAGGAAGCATTTCACCGGGTATGGAAATGCGTTTTAAATCACTAAATGTTTTTACTGCTAAACTTCCACTTGTGAAAGCAGATTGGAATTTTCCATTGATAGGTTATGATACCAATACAAATATTTTAAGTGGCGTGTTAATGGGAATGGCAAATGAGATTGATGGAATTATAAATAGCTACAAAGAAAAGTTTAATAATATTAATGTTTTGTTAACCGGTGGAGACGTATTCTATTTTGCTCCCCATCTTAAAAGCAGGATATTTACTGAACCAGATCTGATTTTTAAAGGATTGTTTGCTTTGAGTAAAACAAATTAAAGTTTTATTATAGTAAGAAATCTTTCAAAACTTATAAAGCAGCGACTATTTAATAAAAAGGTATTCCATGCAGCCCAAAAAAATTAATATTTTTTGAAGAAAAATGATTCATAATATTTTCCATAGATTTTTAATTAATGCTGCTTTTATAACCGGCTGCTTTTTTATTGGCTCTTGCGAAAATTCACTACAGGATTTAAACCAGTTTACCGAAAAAAAGACAGGTATCGAAGAAGTAAAACAGGTTGAGATTGTCTACAGTCTGGGTGCTGAAACCAAAGCAAAATTAATGGCTCCTTACATGCTTCGCCATGAAGAATCGGCACCTTATATAGAATTTACAAAAAGTTTACATGCCGATTTTTATGATGACAGCCTGCATATAGAAAGCAAGCTGGATGCGCATTATGGGAAATATATGGAAGCAGATAGCAAAGTTTTTTTAAAAGACAGTGTTGTGGTTTTTAATGTAAAGGGCGATACATTATATTGTAATGAGCTATATTGGGACAGATCAAAAGTTGGGAGAGAATTTTATACAGATAAACCTGTAAGGATACGCACTCCTTCTCAAATAATTGATGGTGATGGCCTTGATGCCCCCCAGGATTTCAAAAGCTGGCACATTATTAACGGAAGAGGAAAGGTACGCGTAAGTTCAACTGAGTTCCCGGAATAGTTTTTGTAGTCACGTAAACAATCAGGTAACTAATATGTTTATTTATAAAATAGGATTATAGAAACCAAATAAATTAATTACTAAATAAAAATACATAAATGATCAGAAATGCAACAGCCGTTTGGCAGGGAAATGGCAAAGAAGGAAAGGGCACATTAAGTACTCAAAGCACTGTACTTAATAAAACACAATATTCCTCTAAATCAAGGTTTGAAGATGGAGTTGGCACAAATCCCGGAAGAGCTTATTGCCGCAGCGCATGCAGGCTGCTTTACGATGAAGCTAAGTTACGTATTGCAGGAAAGTGGATTTGTTGCTGATGAAATTGAAACCAAATGCTACGTTACTATAGATAAGGGAACTATTACAACGTCTCAACTTATCGTTACAGCAAAAATCCCGAACATCAGCAAAGAAAAATTTAATGAGGCTGCAAACGATGCCAGAGCCAATTGCCCTGTTTCAAAATTATTAAAAGCAGATATTTCTATGGAAGCAACGCTTAGCTAATTTATAAATTAGCAGGGAAATTATTTATTGTACGGTATTGCCTGATATTTTTAGGTAATACCTTTTTTATTTTATAGGATTAAACTTTTATAAATCGGGCTAAAAAGAATATTCAAAAAATAAATTTTAAAAAAATTAATTAAACGTTTGTTTAATTTCAAACAAGTGTTTAACTTTGCGTCCTTTATTAAAGAATGGACAAACGGGAAATAATATTATCAACTGCAATGAAACTCTTTGGACAAAAGGGTTTTGAGGGAACGTCAGTACGTGAAATTGCTTCGGGAGCTAATGTAAATCCTGCTATGATCAGTTATTACTTTGGCTCAAAAGAAAAATTATTCAGGGATCTTGTAGAATATAAAGCAGCATTTTTAAAAGGAGTTTTTGCAGATTTGGTTAATAATTCAGGTATGTCTCAAATTGAAAAAGTATATACCATTATTGACAGTTATGTTGAAAGAATGTTTATGAGTCCGCAATTTCATCACCTTTTACACAGAGAACTTTCGCTGGAGCGCAGGCCGGAATTAAAGGAAGCTATTTCTGACATATTACTGAAGAACTTTATTTCCATAAAAAAAATTATACAGGATGGAATTGATTCAGGAGAATTTAAAAAAGTAGATATAGAACTTACCATCTCATCTATTATTGGTACTATTAATAATTTACTTTCTTCCGAAACCATGTGCAGGAAAATGTTACAAAAAAGTAAAGATTTTAATCCGTACCAAAGCAAAAAATTAAAAGAAAGATTAAGTGAACATTTAAAGCAATTAATACGTTCTCATTTGCTAAAAACCAAATAAATCAAAGAACAGAATTTTAAAATATATTTTGTGAAACAAGTAAAGAATTTTTTATCAGCTATTATTTTTTCAACCGTCATTTTTAATGCCGTTACTTTCGTGTGCTCAGGACACTTCAAATACTAAAAATCTTTCTTTGCAGGAAGCAATAGATTTAAGTATTAAAAACAGTAACCGGTTAAAAGCTTCTGAGGCACGGATAGAGCAGGCAACCGGAGCTTTGCAGGAAGCAAAAGACAATAAGCTTCCGAGTGCCGGTGTTACCGGGGGTTATTTAAGATTTACCACCCCGAACCTTAATATTAAAACAAAAGCATTTGGTGGTTCGGATAGCTACTGGCGTTGGTGGTGGCTCCCCTTCTGCGAACCAGGCAGTATATGGTCTTTTCAATGTTAGTCTTCCCATTTATTCAGGAGGAAGAATTCGTTATGGAATTGAATCTGCCAAATACCTGGAGGAAGCTGTGTTGCTGGATGCACAAAATGATAAAGAGGCTGTTATTTTAAATGCCATTCAGGCGTACATAAACCTTTATAAAGCAGGTGTAACAGTAGATGTTTTTAAAGAAAACTTACAGCAATCATTACAGCGTGATTCTGTTTTATCAAGACTTGAGCAAACTGGTTTGTTGGCACGGAACGATTTATTAAAGTCACAACTTCAAACTTCCAATATTGAACTGGCTGTTTTGAATGCTGAAAATAACAGGAATATTGCCATTGTAAATATGAACCTGATGCTTGGCATTCCGGAAAATACAATTTTAATTACTGATTCTTCAACTTTCGATAAAAATATCAGTTTTAAAACTATAGAAGATTATGAGCAGCTTGCTTTGCAAAACAGGAAAGATATTCTTGCGCTTTCATTTCGCGAAAAATCAGCAACCACAGGCATCGCAGCAACTAAAGCGGAAATGCTACCGTCAGTTGCATTAACAGCTGGTTATATTGCAGCAGATATTCCTCATCTTTTTTCCATAACAAATGCCGTAACCTTAGGCGTCGGCATCAAATATGACGTGGGATCTTTATGGAAAACCAAAAGTAAAATAGTGCAGGCACAGGCACGTGAAAGAGAAATTTCTGCCAACCAGGATCAGCTTAATGATGCAATACGACTCGAGATAAATACAGATTATGAAAACTTATTGCTAAGCCAAAAGAAAATTGAGGTATATGAAAGAGCGGTAGAACAGGCAACGGAAAATTACAGGATCACAAAAAATAAATATATCAATAGTCTTGTAACCACAACAGATTTACTTGATGCAAACGTATCTCTTTTGCAAACAAAAATAAATCTGGCAGTTGCAAAAGCAGACGTGTTATTGACATACGATATATTACTTGAAACAGCAGGTTTAATATCTGCTCAATAAAAAAAATTAAAGCGTAAATCAATTTTATGGAATCGAAAGAAAATGAAAAAATAATCCCGGGTAATTCATCACCCGTGGAAGAAACTAATGGCAAAGTTGCTGCTGAACCAAAAAAACGCAGCAAAGTTTTCCTGATTATTTTAATTGCAATGATCGGATTCGGTGCATGGTTTGGTATTTCAAAATATACTTATGCCTTACATCATGAAGAAACAGATGATGCACAGATACAAGCTGATATAAGTCCGGTGATTCCGCGGGTTTCAGGATATGTAAATGAAGTAAGAGTAAAAGATAACCAGGCGGTTCGTAAAGGTGATACGCTGTTAATATTAGATGATCGCGATTACAAATTAAACCTGGACAAGGCAGAGGCTGCTCTTGCCACGGCAAAGAGCAATGTGAATGTTGCACGGGCTACCACCAGTGCTGCACGCACCGGAATTGAAAGTTCAAAGGCCAGTGTATCAACCGTAGATGCTCAGATAGCAGCTGCACAAATTGCTGTAACAAGAACTACTCAGGATTATAACCGTTATGCTAATCTTATCCAGGATCATTCTATAACACAGCAACAATATGAGCAGGCGCTTGCTGCAAAAGAAACTGCAGAAAAACAATTACAGATTTTGCAACAACAGAAAAACCAGGCATCAACCCAAACAAGCGTTGTTTCTTCGCAAAGCAATGCAACCGCAGAGCAAATAGGCGTTTCAGAATCGATAGTAAAGCAACGTGAAGTAGAGGTTGAAGATGCAAAACTCACTTTATCTTATACAATAGTAACTGCAGCCGGAGACGGCAAAATTTCAAAGGTAAATGTACAGCAAGGACAATTTCTACAGGCAGGCCAACCTGTATTCAGTATTGTTCATAATACAAGCATATGGGTGGTAGCTAATTTTAAAGAAACCCAATATAAGAAAATGCAGATTGGTCAAAAAGTTATTGTTCACGCAGATGCTTTTCCCAAACATGACTTTGAAGCAACACTTACTTCTTTCTCTCCGGCTACAGGTGCGGAGTTTGCATTGTTACCGCCCGATAATGCAAGTGGAAATTTTGTAAAAGTAGTTCAACGCCTTCCTGTAAAAATTGAATTTACCAACAAGAGTGATACACTATTGAACAGGCTTAAGGCAGGCATGAACGTGGATGTAGATGTACATCTTAATTAAGAATATTTGATGTAAAAGTTATTGAAATGATTCCACAACAAAATTCATTAGTCGAATATGGCTCACGGAGAGTAATCATTACGATTACAGCTATTGTTTGCGCATTACTTGAAATAGTAGATACAACCATTGTGAACGTGGCAATTAAAGATATGCAGGGGAACCTCGGCGCCACTACTACAGAAATAGGTTGGGTGATTACATCGTATGCTATCGGTAATGTGATTATCATACCAATGACCAGTTGGCTGGCACAGCAGTTTGGCAGAAGAAATTATTTTGCTGCCTCTATCGTTATATTTACCATTTGCTCTTTTTTGTGTGGTAATGCCAATGGGATCAATGAACTTATTGTATTTCGTTTTTTACAAGGCGTGGGTGGAGGCGCCTTGTTAGTTACATCGCAGACCATCATTACTGAAAGTTATCCGCCTGAAAAAAGAGGAATGGCTCAGGCATTATATGGTATGGGAGTAATTGTTGGCCCAACATTAGGCCCTCCATTAGGAGGTTGGATCATCGATAATGTTCAGGGAGGCTGGCCTTTTATTTTTTATATCAATATTCCTTTAGGGATTATCGCAACACTGCTTTCGTTACAGTTTGTAAGAAGCCCCCGGTATAGTGCCAAAACTCCTGTGAGGGAAGTTGATTGGGCAGGTATTGGTTTTCTGGCAATGTTTGTGGGTTCATTGCAATTTGTTTTGGAAAAAGGACATGATGAAGATTGGTTTTCGAGTTCACTCATTATATTTTTTACAGTAACAGCTGTACTGGGAGCATTCTTTTTTATATGGCGCGAGCTTACTTATCACAATCCTGTGGTGAATCTGCGTGTCTTAAAAAATGGAAACCTGCGAGTTGGTACCATCCTGTCTTTTATAATGGGCTTTGGTTTGTATGGATCTACTTTTATCATTCCATTATACACGCAGGCTACTTTGGGATGGACCGCCACACAAGCAGGTTTACTTTTGATACCTGCTACACTTACTACCGCTGTCCTGATGCCTTTTATTGGAAGATTGCTGCAAGCTGGCGTCAAACAACAATTTATGGCTGCTATTGGAATGTTTATTTTCTTTATTTTCTGCATGTGGGGTTATAAAATACTTACACCCGATACAAGCAGCGAGGCATTTTTCTGGATGCTTATTATGCGTGGTATTGCCATGGCTTTATTGTTCATTCCTGTAACCACACTTTCATTAAGCACATTGAAAGGAAGAGAAATTGGAGAAGGAGCAGCTTTTACCGGAATGATGCGTCAACTAGGTGGCTCCTTTGGAATTGCACTCATAACTACATTTATGGCACAGCAAATGATGGTACATCGTGCAGAGCTGGTATCTAAATTAGATGTAACAAGCTATAATGTGCAATCAAGAGTAGCAGGTATGCAACAGGCAATAATTGCGAAAGGTAATACACCTAATGTTGCCTTGCAGAAAACTTACCAGCTTATGGATTACGGAGTAATGAAACAGGCTTCAGTTTTATCTTATATGGATGTGTTTTGGTACATCGGTTTAACGTTTTTGATCTGCGTGCCATTTGTATTATTGGTGAAAGGAAATAAAAAGAAAAAAATTGATTTGTCAGAAGCAATGCACTAATTGACAAGCGCAATAAAGCTGTAAACTTTTTGTAAAGAAAATATTCAATCATTGTCATGATTTATATTTGCAGTTCACAATATAAATTTTGCATTGAGTAATACAACTTCTGAAAGAAAGGCATTTTTTAAAAAATTTCGGGGTATCGAAACGCAGGATACTGAAATGAGCTTTCTTGATCATCTTGAAGTTTTGCGTTGGCACATCGTACGCTCTGCAATTGTATTGGTAATAATAGCTGTTGTCATTTTTTTAAAAATTGATTGGGTTTTCGATAACATTATCTATGCTCCCGCACGTAAAGACTTTATAACCTATACCGGCTTATGTAATCTTGGGCATAGATTACATCTAGGTGACGGACTTTGCATGCCACCTGTAGATATCCCGCTTTTAGGAAGTACCGTAAGCGGGCCGTTTATGTCTGCCATTTCTATTTCATTTATGGGAGCATTGATCATTGCTTTTCCTTATTTATTTTGGGAGTTGTGGCGTTTTGTAAAACCGGCATTATCAACTAAAGAACTAAAATATGCCCGGGGAAGTATAGGATGGGTTTCCCTATGTTTTTTTACAGGCGCGGCATTCGGTTATTATTTATTAGCTCCTTTTACTTTTAACTTTCTTGCCAATTTTCAATTGGGAACATTAGGGGTTTACAAATATCTTCCTACCCTTGACGATTTTATAGAAACACTCACCGATATTATTTTAGGCTGCGGAATTGCCTTTGAGCTACCTGTATTAGCATACGTTCTTTCAAAATTAGGAATTATTACTCCTAAATTTTTGAAGGTATACCGCAAATATGCTTACGTGGTGATATTAATTGTTGCCGCCGTAATAACTCCTTCTCCCGACTGGACCAGTCAAACTATTGTTGCCGTGCCGCTGATTATACTTTATGAAATAAGTATTTTCATTAGCAAAAGAGTTGACAGGCAAAGGGTAAAAGAAGAAGCACAATGGGATTAATACGCTTGCGGAAATCAACTGTTGAAAAAAAAGTTAAATCATTTAATTGAGCGCAAAATAATTTTGCCCCATATTTCGTTTGAAATATATTGCAGAGTAAAGCTTTCCTTAAAATGAATACCCGTAAACCATCCCTATTCTCCCCCGTAATGATTTCGCTGATGTTTATTTTTTTTATTCCGTATAAAGGAAATAAAACTGAAAGCAATGCGAATAGTCATTATTCGGAAGCAGCAAGAAAAAGTATACGAAAAAACCTGGTAGATAATCCTTATTATATTATTATTTCCAAAAAGGATTATGAGTTGAAGGTGTATGATGACCAGGGCTGGTATGCTACTTATCCCTGTGTGTTTGGAAGCAACGACCTTCGTGATAAATATATGGAAGGAGATAAAAGAACACCAGATGGAAAATTTAAAGTACTTCTGAAAAAAATTAACCCAAAATGGGGCTTTGAGCTTTTATTGGATTATCCTACCCAGGAAAGCCAGGAAAGATTTAAGGAAAGAAAGGCTGAGGGCGTTATACCTCACAGCGCCAGGATTGGTGGTGGTATTGCCATACATGCCACGCGGCCCGATGAAGAATGGACAGTTGATTATTATCAAAACTGGACAGACGGTTGTATTTCTTTAAAATATACCGAAGCAAAAGATTTATATAGTTATATTCCTGTGGGCACGCCTGTTACTATTAATGAGTAGGAACTTCGATTAGCCTTTGCCGTCATTTTTATCTGAATAAATTAAACATCCATCTCCATAACTTAAAAAGCGAAAATTATTATTTAAGCGCATATTCATAAATATTTTTCCATTCTATTTCCTGCCATAGCAGCCACTAATAATAGCAATGTAGATTTAGGCTGATGAAAATTGGTAATCATTCCATTTATAATTTTGAATTGATAACCCGGAGCAATAATAATTTGTGTTTGCATAAAAAGATCTTTTATATTTTTATTTGTCTAAAAAATTCAATCAATGAGCTGTAATGCAATTTCTGGAGTAATATTTGTATTCATCATATTATCATTCATATACTTCCCATTGTTTTATTTCCAAATCTTCAAATGAAATATTTTTATGTAACATTGTTTTAACTCCCATCCAGTAAAGGCTTTCAACAGTTCTTAAAGAAGTTGTTCCCACGCAAAAAATTTCCTTCGGAATATTTTGAATAAGCTGTTCAATAAAACCGGTTGATACATCTATCCATTCGGCATGCATTTCATGTCCTTGCATTGTTTCACTTTTTACAGGCTTAAAAGTTCCTGCGCCTACATGCAGCGTAACAAAACCTGTATCAATATTTTTTTCTTTTAATGATGTAAATATTCTTTGAGTAAAATGCAACCCCGCAGTTGGCGCAGCAACCGAACCTTCATACAGGGAATAAATGGTTTGATATCTTTCAGCATCAATTTCGTCAGCATCACGTTTTATGTAAGGAGGTAATGGAGTTTTTCCTGCATGTTCTATAATTTCTGCAAATGAGTATTCGCCAGGATTCCAGCTTAATTCAACAACATAAGCATCACTTAATTTTTCAATTAATTCTGCTTTCAATGTTATTTCATCATCATTAACTATAAATTTTTTTTCAAGAAATTTTTCTTTCCATTTTCCTGCACCGCCAATCATACATTTCCATCTCACTGATTTTTTTTTCTGAAGAACAACTGCATAATCATTTATTGTTTCATAAGGTTCAAGACAAAAAATTTCAATTACTGCACCCGTTGCTTTCGCAAATAAAATTCTTGCATTGATAACTTTTGTATTATTAAAAACAAGAAAACTTTTTTGAGGTAAATGATCAGCAATATTGAGGTAAATATCTTCTTCGATATTTCCCATTTTTATAAATCAACAATTTTGATTGATCTCTTTCTTGTAACGGAAAAATTGCAATTTTTTCTTCAGGTAAAAAATAATCATAATCGTTTATTGAAATATTTTTGGGATGCATGCATTAACTGTTAAGAAAAGCAGAAACACTTGCAAGCCATTTTAAATGTTCTTTTTTACAAAGAGATTCATGGCCGCTGTTATTATAAATTACCAATTGTTTCGGCTGGTTTAGATTTTCAAATACTTCTTTTCTTTCTTTTGGTGTAACCCTTATATCATTCAATCCTACCTGCAACAACACGGGGCAATGAATGTCTTTTACATAATTATCAGGATTCACTTTAAAAGCCCAAAAGCCATGTTCTATTCCTCCCCAAAAAGTAAGTAACGTTGACAATGGTTCTTCCGGCAAATGCATCAATCTTATTTGCCCTTCCACTGCATTTTCCATTGTTGCAAAAGGCATTTCTAAAATTACTTTAGTTGGTTGAAGATTATATTCATCCACAGCATGTGTTATGGCAGCAGCGCCCATTGAGATTCCCCACAGCACGATATTTTTTTCTCCTTTATCTTTTATAAAATTATACCCCAGCTTTACTTCTTCTGCCTCGCGGTAACCAATTGTGCAAGTGTTGCCGCCACTGTTCCCATGGCCTCTGAAATCAATAAGCAACACATTGTAACCCATATTTAGAAAGGCCTTCCCTTCCATCAGTATGTTCGTTTTGTTATCACCATAACCATGAAACAAAGCAACGGAACCTTTGGCATTATTCACTTGTCCGTACCAGCCTTCTAATTTTATATTGTCTTTAGTAGTAAAGATTACAGTGGAAAAAGAATCCGGAAGAGCAACATTTTTTTTCTTGATATAATTTTTCCCAAAAATTATATCACTAATATGTTCCCAGGTTGTCTTTTTGTTTTCAGGTGTTATAACAACTTCTCCGGGATTATAAAAATGAGTAAACTTATAAGCGTTGGTTGCGCTGATAAAATTGATCAGTATAAAAAAAATAACAAATATCCAAAGTAATATTTTGAAAAACTTTTTCATTAGAATTTTTATGTAAAAAAAACTTATGTCCGGGTATAACGCGAAATATTACACGAAATTATTTAAATTTTATGCTGCTTTATTTCATCTACTATTGAAGGATCAAGCAAGGTAGTAGTATCGCCCAGGTTCTCCGTTTCACCTTCAGCAATTTTTCTAAGTATCCGGCGCATTATTTTCCCACTTCTTGTTTTTGGAAGGCCACTTACAAATTGTATTTTATCAGGTTTCGCAATAGGCCCGATTACTCTTGCAACAGTTTCCAGGATATCATTTTTTGAGCGGTCATCTTCATGTGTATTTTTCTCGATGATGACGAAGGCATAAATGCCCTGACCTTTTATATGATGAGGGAAGCCCACCACTGCACTTTCAATAACATTGGTATGCATGTTAATTGCATTTTCAACTTCAGCAGTTCCTATGCGATGACCGCTTACATTCAAAACGTCGTCTACTCTGCCCGTTATACGATAGTTTCCTTCTTTATCTTTCAATGCACCATCACCGGTAAAATACAAATTTTCGTAAGTGGAAAAATAATTGGTACGGCATCGGTCATGATCACCCCATGTTGTTCGCAATATACCAGGCCACGGAGCTTTTATACATAAATTGCCTTTCAGTAAACCTCGCTCATCTGTTGTCGTAATTTCTTTCCCGCTTTCATCTACTAATACCGGTTGCACACCCGGCATGGGTAATGTAGCCCAGCTTGGCCTTGCAGGTGTAACTCCAGCCAAATTCGAAATTAAAATTCCACCGGTTTCTGTCTGCCACCATGTATCCACAACCGGGCATTTATTTTTTCCAATGTTATCATCATACCAATGCCAGGCTTCTTCATTTATGGGTTCACCTACTGTTCCTAATACTTTTAATGACGACATATCTTTTTCTTTCACCGGATCCAATCCGTAACTCATTAAACTTCTTATGGCAGTAGGCGCTGTATATAAAATATTTACTTTGTATTTATCAACAATATCCCAAAATCTTCCTGCATCCGGACAGGTTGGAATGCCTTCAAACATTACACTTGTAGCACCTGCGCATAAAGGGCCATAAACAATATAACTATGCCCTGTTATCCAGCCTATATCTGCGGTGCAAAAATGTACATCGCCGGGTTCATATTGAAATACATTTACGAAGGTATAAGTGGTCCAAACCATGTAACCCCCGGTAGTATGCACTACTCCCTTTGGCTTGCCTGTCGAGCCGGAAGTATATAAAATAAATAACGGGTCTTCAGCATCCATTTCAGTTGCCGGCATGGTAATCACATTATTTTTTTCTATTTGGGATAGGGCATATTCCATTTCATCTTCCCACCATACATCCCTGCCTTTAATCATTGAAACCGCGGTTCTTGTTCTTGTATAAACAATAACTTTTTTCACGGTATGGTTGCCAATCAACGCATCATCAATGATGCTTTTTAAATGGATAGCCTTACCGCCGCGATAAGCACCATCGCATGTTACAATAAATTCTGCATTGGCATCATATAAACGGTCTGCAATACTTTGGGCAGAAAATCCACCGAAAATAACACTGTGGATGGCTCCTATTCTTGCGCAACCTAATACTGCATAAGCCAGCTCAGGAACCATTCCCATATAGATACAAACGCGGTCGCCTTTTTTTACGCCATTGTTTAACAGCACCTGTGCAAACTGGCAAACTCTTTTGTGCAATCGTGAATAGGTTACAACTCTTGTTCTTTCTTCAGGATTATTCGGTTCCCAAATGATTGCAGGTTTTTCACCAAGTTCTTTAAGATGACGATCAATACAGTTTTCGGTAATGTTCAACTTAGCTCCTCTGAACCATTCAATTTTTGGTTCTTTAAAATTCCATTCAAGAACCTTATCCCATTTTTTTCGCCAGTAAAAATTTTCTGCAACATTGCCCCAGAATGCTTCAGGATCATCAACGCTCTTTTGGTACTGTTCTTTATATTGTTCGGCAGATGTAATTTGAAAAGGATATTCCATGATGAGAAGATTTTTTAATTATGCAATCGTTTCTTTTAAAAAAATTTTTCCGCAAAACTGCCTGTCAATAGACAGGGACACGAAGGACACGAAGAAAAATACATCTGGTAAAATACTTTATGTCCTTTATGCTTTGTGGGATCCACAACCTATTGCAAAAATAAATCATTACTTACTTTTCCATTGCCTTATATATCGTATCCTGTATTTTTCCTCTCACATTCATGTGAAGTAATTTTAAATTCTCGCCTCCATCAGGATTTACACGGTTACTTAAAAAGATAAATACAACATTATATTTGGGGTCGGCCCATACACAAGTGCCGGTATAACCCGTGTGGCCTATCGCCAGCGGTGAAACAAATTTTGAGGGGTATGGGTCTTTACTGGTAGCATTATCTTTTGAGGGCTTATCAAAACCAAGGCCACGCCTGCTGACAGTACTGTTATAAGCAGAAAAAAGCTTTATAGTTTGTTCGTTGATGTAACGGTTACCCTTAAACGTACCGCCGTTCAGTAACATCTGCATAATCGCAGCAAGATTATCAACATCACTAAACAAGCCAGCATGGCCGGCTACTTCCCCAAACATAGCAGAACCAGGATCATGCACATCTGCGTGGAGATGCTGCATGCGAAATTGTTTTTCATATTCGGTTGGAGCTACTCTGTTCGTATCGAATTTTTCCCGTGGTAAAAACCCGGTTGAAGTAAGGCCCATCGGCTGATAAAAATATTTATCGGCATATTTATCCAAAGTCATTCCGGAAATTGCTTCTACAATCTTTCCAAGGAAAATAAAATCATTATCACTATACACATATTTATTTGGCGGCCCTAACTTACTATTAAGAATTTTTTTGTACATCGTATCCCTGTAATCATTACGCAGGTATAAATCCTGTGCAACCCTTATGCTAAACGAATCATTTTTCGTATGAGAAAAAACCCTTGGTGATGGTTCGCCGGTAACAGCATCTATCACATCTTTATAAAAAGGAATGTCAGCAACGAGCCCGGCCTGGTGCAATAAAATATTTTTTATTTTTAAATGAGCCTTGTTGCTTTTTCTTACCCAGGACAAATAATCGCCCAGAGTTTTATCTAATTTAATTTTTCCTTCATCGTATAATTTCATTACAGAAAGAAGCGTAGCGCATACTTTAGTAACAGAAGCCATATCATAAATGGAGTTCAACGTTACCGGTTGCGGCGTATCGTAATTATATTTTCCGAAAGCCTTTTCATAAGCAATCTTTCCGTCTTTAGCAACCAACACAACACAACCGGGATAAGCTCCTGCAGCAATTCCGTTGTTGGCAATGCTATCAATTACCGAAAGCTTGGAAGCATTCAGTCCGACATTATCTGCAACTGTTACCGGCAACAAATTATCGGTTGAAATAATTCCGGCTCCGTATTTATAATTTTCGCATACGCTTACAGGTAAGGTTCCCTTTGCCAAAATTTTTCCTTCCAGTAAATCGGCGGCGGCATGCTGCGTTATTGAGTCATCTTCGTAACATGCAATGAGATTATCAGCATTGCAGAAGTTTTTAATTGCATACGGATTGCCGAAGTCGAAAATAATCGTTTTATTATTTTGCTGTACCTGGTTTACTAACGCTAATGCATAGCTGCTGATCCCAAAATTATCGGAAGGGTAGCGTTTGTAGCCGTGAATACCTATTACCACATATTTATAACGATTCTTTATTAACTCAACCGTTGAGGGAATTCTTGCACTATCCTCTTTGTAATTAAAAAAGAATTCATCTGCATTGTAATCATTTTTCAATCTTTGGGCAAATGCGTTAGCGCTGTCTATACCAATGCCTACATAAGCAATGTCTTTATTAAAAGCAGATAAAGGGAAAAATATTTTATCCTTATTACTTAAAACAGTAATTGCATTTTCTGCTACTAATTTTTTCATGTCGTTTACGCCTGCATTCAAATCATTAGTTAGATTTTCAGTATTTACGGGTTGAACATTTGCTACTCCATAGATATATTTATATTCAAGCACTTTTTTACATTTGGCATATACATCGTCCCAGCTTAATTTATTGCTGTCGATTGCCTCTTTAATTTTTGCAATTGCATCAGGAACATCTTCGGGAAGACAAAGCATATCATTGCCTGCAATCAACGACTGTGCGGCAATCTGGCCACCAGGAAAAAATTTTGCAACGCCTTTCATTCCTAATGCATCGGTAAAGGTGAGTCCTTTGTAATGAAGTTTATCACGCAATAAGCCTGTCACATTTTTCTTTGATAAAGACGTGGCAGTATTAGCTGTAGTATCAATGGCGGGAATATATAAATGCGCAATCATAACACTGCCAACGCCTGCCGTTAAACATTTGCTCAAACGGATATAATTCCAAAGAATCCAGTTGCGCCATACTTTTATTTATAACCGGAAGGTCGAGGTGTGAATCAACAGATACATCGCCGTGTCCGGGAAAATGTTTGGCACACGCCAGCACTTTTTCATTTTGCATAGCCTGCATATAAGCAACGCCGTATTGAGCCACTTTATACTTATCTTCTCCAAAAGACCGATCATTAATTACAGGATTATTGGGATTATTATTAATATCAACCACAGGTGCAAAATTCACCTGGATACCTTCACGCCTGCATTGCTCACCAACTAATTTTCCATAAGCGCTGATAATAGAAATATCGTTAACCGCTCCGAGCATCATTTGATGATTGAGCGGAATAACACTATCCTGTCGCATGCCCAATCCCCATTCTGCGTCTATGCATACCATCAAAGGAGTTTTTGCAATGCTTTGAAAATAATTGATAAAATTTGCCTGTTGAACAGGTCCACCCTGGAACAGGCAGATTCCGCCAATATTATATTTAGTAATTGCATCGGCAATCAGGGAGTCGTAAAACACTGGTCCATCTTTCGTGAAGCTACTCTCACGCAGTACCATTAATTGCGCAATTCTCTGGTCATCTGTTAAAGAATTAAAAACGCTATCAGCCCAATGTTGGGCCTGAAAGTTTTTTTGTATTTGAGAAAATGTGGCCGAAGAAATTGTAAGAAGAAGAAAAACAGTAAGCAAAAATTTATTCATCAGGGGAAAAATGTTTTTAAAGTGCGGCACAAGTTAAACAATAATGATTTGTCGGGGTTCTATGTTAACGATTATGCTGTTAGAAAATTTTTTTTACAACATAATAATATCACTTAGAAGCCCCCGGTTAATAATCATTAATTTTGCCTCCTAAAACAGACTTGAATTTTGGCAGATATCATCAATTTATTACCTGATAACATTGCTAACCAGATTGCTGCCGGCGAAGTAATTCAACGCCCCGCAAGTGCAGTAAAAGAATTACTGGAAAATGCCGTGGATGCAGGCGCCACAGAAATAAAACTTTTTGTAAATGATGCCGGCAAAGCTTTAATACAGGTAATCGACAACGGCAAAGGGATGAGTGAAACCGATGCCAGGATGAGCTTTGAACGTCATGCTACTTCTAAGATAAAAAATATTGATGACCTCTTTCACATTAAAACCATGGGGTTTCGGGGCGAAGCATTGGCAAGTATTGCAGGTGTTGCGCAAGTTGAATTAAAAACAAAAAAACATGGCGAAAATGTTGGAACCTATATCGAAATTGAGAACAGCGTAGTGATTTCACAGGAGCCCGTTGCTACAAATGAAGGCACGAATATTTTAATGAAAAATTTATTCTTCAATGTTCCTGCAAGGAGAAATTTTTTAAAAAGTAATTCATCCGAATTAAGGCATATCGTCGATGAGTTTATTCGTGTGGCAATGGCCTTTCCAGGTATATTTTTTTCACTTACTTCTAACGGGCAGGAAGTCTTTCATTTGGAAAGAGGATCATTAAAACAAAGAATTATACAAATACTTGGAAATAATTATAATGCAAAACTGGTAAGTGTAAAAGAGGAAACAGACTATTTAAATATTTATGGATTCGTTGGAAAGCCAGAGACAGCAAAGAAAACAAGAGGCGACCAATATTTTTTTGTAAACAACCGTTTTATAAAAAGCGCTTACCTCAATCACGCTGTTATGAATGCATTCAGTGATATGATTGCAAAAGACAGTTTTCCCATGTACACTTTGTTTATTGACCTTGATCCTTCAAGGCTCGACATTAATGTGCATCCAACGAAGCAGGAAATAAAATTTGAAGACGAAAAAATTGTATACGCATTTGTCCAATCTGCTGTAAAGCATTCACTCGCGCAATACAGCGTAACACCAACATTGGATTTTGAATTAGATGCGTCTATCCAGCACAGTGAGGCTGTTAGTAAACCTTTCACAGCTGATAAACAAAATACTGCAACTGCTTCATCTTTATACAACACTTTCACTCAAAAAAACCAGGCGCACTTTATCAATAATAAAAGCGATTTGGAATATTGGAATGCCAGCTTCCCTGAAGTAAAAAAAGCAATTAATGCTAAAGCTGAAAATAAATTAACAGACGTTGAGATTCAACAGAAAGAAAATAATTTTTCATCTTTTCATAAAGAACTACACCAGTCAAAGCCAGACAAAAAGCCAACCTCGGAAGAATTTATACAGGTTCATAAGTCTTTTATTATCGCACAAAATGAAAATGGCTTTATTGTAATTCATCAGCAAAATGCACATGAAAGAATTTTATATGAAAGATTTGTAAATGCAATGAAAGGCAAGCCTATTGCGGTTCAGCGAAGCCTGTTTCCTGTAACCCTTGAGATAACTCCGGCAGATGCTGTTTTAATGAATGAGCTTTTAGCCGATCTTAATTTGCTCGGTTACCAGGTAGAGCCTTTTGGTAACAATACTTTTGTAATTCAGGGTTCGCCTGCTGATGTTAAAGATGGGAATGAAAAAGTTGCCCTGGAAAAAATGCTGGAACAATATAAGCACTTCAGCATGGACGTTAGCTTTAGCAAAAGAGAAAAATTATTGCGTTCAATGGCCTGGCAACAATCAGTAAAGGCCGGAACTTTTCTTGACAAGAAAGAAATTACATCTTTAGTTGAAGAGCTATTTGACTGTGAAATTTGCAACACAACTCCTAATGGCAAACCGGTTTTTTTGGAGTTTAAAAAAGATGAACTGGATAAGATGTTTGGAAGGTAAGGAGCCTCATCCCTACCCGGCCTCATCCCGACCTTCTCCGAAAGGAGAAGGAACTAACTTATTTGCGCTCTAATTGTAAACTGACTCGGCATGTTTTTTATAAATGAGCTTTAATTCCTTACAAACATTTTTCGGTCACTTCTTTTCTGTAGTCAAATATTTTTCGCAATTGAGATTTTACAACTAAAGAATTAGCAATGTCACCAAAAAACCAGAAAGGAATTTTATAATGAACAATGTCCGTCATTTCGACGCCATTGTCTATTTCTTTGAAATGATGCTGGTGATGCCAGAACGAATAAGGCCCGAAACGTTGCTCATCAATAAAATATTTCATCGGTTCCATGTGAGTGATTTCTGTCATCCAATACAAAGGTATTCCCAGCAAAGGTTTTACAGTATATTCAATTATTTGCCCGGCATACATTTTATTACCATGACTTGCGGATAAAACCTTAAAGCCGAGATGTGTTGGAGTTATATTTTTTAAATTTTCGGGTGAGGAAAAGAAGTTCCATACTTTTCCAATTCTTCAGGGATGAACTGTACTTTTTGTAAAGTATAAACTTTGCTCATAATATTAATAACAAACGAAATCAAATTTGGTTATAATGAATTAAAATAGGTTCGATAAAAATTCTGTTTAGCAGGTTTTATTTTTTCAAACTCAATGATGATTTGTTTTAATTTTTTAATTGTATGCAAAACTTATTTATTTGAATTAATCTGTTAGGTTTTTCTAAAATTTTTATTGTATAATACTAATTATTTTAGTAATTTTAATCCATGCTTTTCATTGCTGATCTTCACACACATTCCCATTTTGCCGGAGCTACAAGCCCTAATCTTGTTTAGAGACTTTATATCAATGGGCATTAATAAAAGGCATTGACGTGGTGAGCACCGCCGACTTTACGCATCCGGCATGGATAAAAGAAAATCCCTCTTCCATTCTTCTCTTGATTTTTTTACATACTCCTGGAGATTGTCTGCTTCTTCAACAGTAAGTATTTGTTTAAAGTCAGCCATCTTTTTCGCCGACACTTTTGTTTGTGTTAATTAGTCAACGGGATAATACATCACTTCAATTTCTTTACCAACGTAATCTTCAGGTATAGATAAATGCATGTCCGTATCGGTGGGAATAATTGTTGTACGTATCATATCTATTTTCTTGCTGAATCAAAATTACTTAAAAAGAAAGACAACTATTGCCTGGATATTTCATGAGATAAAACGATACTGAATAACCGAACACTAAAACATTTTATCTTTACACCATGCCCCGCAACAAATACCAATTAGAAAAATTCAACAAAGAATACAACCGTCTAAACAAGAGCAACAGAAATGCTGTAGATACCATTGAAGGCCCGGTAATGGTCATCGCAGGACCGGGTACGGGAAAGACGCAAATACTCTCTGCACGCATCGGAAAAATTTTGCTGGATACAGATACACAGCCGCAAAATATTCTTTGCCTTACTTATACAGATGCCGGCGTTATTGCCATGCGCAAACGCATTCTTGGATTTCATTGGTGCCGATGCATACAAAGTAAATATTTATACGTTTCATGCTTTTTGTAATGATGTGATACAGGATAACCTTGGCTTGTTTGAAAAGACATGCACTTGATCCGGTTTCTGATCTGCAACGCATAGATTTATTCAAACAACTGATAGATTCATTTCCAAAAAATCATCTGCTGAAAAGATATCGCGGTGATGTGTATTACGAGATCAACAATCTGCAATCATTTATTCAGCACGATGAAACGTGAAGGCTGGACGCCGGAATTTATTAATGAAAGAATTGATGCATATGTAATCGTCTCTGCCTGACACGTGATGAATACATTGCCAAACGTGCAACAGGAAATTTTAAAAAAGGAGATGTACGAACTGATAAGATTGAAGAAGAAACAGAACGCATGGAAAAATTGCGTGCTGCAGTAAATGAGTTTGATAATTTTCAGCAGCTCATGCGCAAAAACAATTTGTATGATTTTGATGACATGATCAACTGGGTGATAAAAGCATTTGAAGAAAATCCAAATTTGTTGTTGCGTTACCAGGAACAGTTCTTATACATTTTGGTGGATGAATACCAGGATACCAGCGGTACACAAAACCGTTTGGTTGAACTGCTGATCAATTATTGGGATAAACCGAATGTGTTTGTAGTGGGTGATGATGACCAGAGCATTTATCGTTTCCAGGGAGCGAATGTGGAGAACATGCTGAGCTTTGCCAACAGTTATAAAAATGATCTGCTAACGGTGGTGCTTACCAATAATTATCGTTCAACACAAGCATACTGGATGTATCAAAAACCATTATTGATAAAAACAATGACCGTTTAATAAAACAGATTGAAGGATTAAGCAAAGAGCTTGTTATCATCCAATGAAAAAATCAATACACCTTACGCATAAGCCGATTATTCATCAATATGAAACGCAACGGCAGGAAATGATCGGCATTACACAACAGAGTTGAACAAGATTTTAGCAGAAGGTATTGCACCGCAAAAGATTGGCATTATTTATAAAGAGAATAAATACGGTGAAGAATTGGCGCAATATTTTAAGCTGAAAAAGATTCCGTATTACAGTAAACGCAGTTTGAATATTCTCAACATTCCTTTTGCAAAAAAGATCATTTCGATTTTAAGATATCTTTCATTTGAACATGATATTCCTTACAGCGGCGATGAATTGTTGTTTGAAATTTTGCATTATGACTGGTTCAATATTCCGCCGATAGAAATTGCAAGAGTAAGCATTGAAGTGGCCGATAAACAATTCACGAAAGATAAAACTTCCATAAGAAAATTATTGTACGAAAGAAGCAAGCAACCAGTTCGTGATTTGTTTACACAAGGCATGAATGAAGGCTTGAAGAAAGCCAGTGAAGCAATGGAAAGTCTGATTTCAAAAGTACCGAATGTTACGTTACAAAGTTTGTTTGAATGTATTGTTCGTGAAGCAGGCGTGTTGAGTTATATCATGAAAAGCGATGAAAAAATATGGTTGTTGCAGGTGCTTACAGGTTTGTTTGATTTTATAAAAGAAGAAACGCATCGCAATCCTAATCTTGATCTGAAGCAATTGATAAAGTTGTTTGATTTGATGGAAAGTGAGAAGCTTTCATTTGCCATTAATGAAGTAAGCGGCAATGATAAAGGCGTGAATTTATTAACGGCACATGGTTCAGCAAAGGATTAGAGTTTGAATATGTTTTTTTTGCCGGCTGTAATGCAAGTTTTTGGGAAAAGAAACGTAAACCTGGTGGTGGTTATAAATTTCCTGATAACATGTTCGACGTCTTCTGCTACGTAAACGAAGACGGCTGCCGATGAAGAGTTAAGAAGATTATTTTATGTAGCGCTTACACGAGCAGAACAAAATCTTATTTATTTCTTATTGCTGCTTTTAAAAATGATGGAAAAGAATTAGAGCCTTCCATGTTTATTGCAGAAATTTTAGACAATCATGAATTAGCAAACTGAAAAAGTTTTTATTGATGAAACTATGCAGGCTGAATTTCAAATTTTGCAATTGCAAAATGATGCAAAGCCTGAAATTGAAAAAATTGAAACAGAATATATCAACAGTTTGCTGGAAAGATTTGTAATGAATGTAACAGCATTGAACAATTATTTAAAATGTCCACTGGAATTTTATTTTAAAAATCTCATCCGCATTCCTTCGCCAAAAAATGAAGCAACAGAATTTGGTTCTTCAGTGCATTATGCGTTGGAACAATTGTTCAGAAAAATGCAGGAGCAATAAAAATGTTTTTCCAGCTAAAGAAGAATTTATAAAAGATTTTAACTGGTACATGCATCGCCATCGCGAAAGCTTTACCAAAGAACAATTTGACAGAAGACTGGAATATGGTGAAGATGTTTTATCCAATTACTATGATAAATATTTACATAGCTGGAACAAAATTGTTGCGCTCGAAAGAAACATAAAAAATGTTGTAGTGAATGGTGTTCCGTTAAAAGGCAAATTAGATAAGCTTGAATTTACTGGAAAAGAAGTAAATGTGGTTGATTATAAAACCGGCGATCCTGATAAAGCAAAAGACAAATTAAAGCCGCCAAAGAAAAAATGACCTAATGGTGGCGATTACTGGCGGCAGGCTGTGTTCTATAAAATACTTATTGGATAATCATAACCGCGACTGGATATGCAGTGAGCAGTGAATTTGATTTTATAGAACCTGATAAAAAGAAAGATTATCAGAAAGAAAAAATTTACATCAAACCCGAAGATATTACAACGGTTAAGCAACAAATAAAAACAGTATGGGATAAAATTCAGCAACATGATTTTTATACAGGTTGCGGCAAACCCGATTGCCATTGGTGCGAGTTTGTAAAAACCAATAATATGGCCGTTGCATTGCACGAAGTGGTAGAAGAGCCCGGAGAAGAGATTTAGAATTATTTTAGGAGGTGGAAAAAGCTTTATCACGTCGAAAGCAATTATGTTTGCTTTTTTTCAAAAATGAATTGTAAGAATCTTTTATTTTGTTATTGTTGCCTGCTGCACTATTTATACAATTTCAATTATGGGAAGTGGTTGTGCGCAAATAGGTGCCCCAACAGGTGGCCCGAGAGATTCCATTCCTCCAAAACTTTTAAATGCTAATCCACCAAATGGAACTCTTAATTTTAAGGGTAATCATATTACACTTACTTATGACGAATATGTGCAACTTCAAAAAGTACAGGAAAATTTATTGGTTTCCCCAACTCCAAAAATTACACCTAATGTAGATTATAAATTAAGAACCGTTACCATTAAAATACGGGATACACTGGAACCTAATACCACCTATCGTTTCGATTTGGGAAACTCAATTGCAGGATCTAAATGAAGGCAACCCTTTTAAAAATTTTTCATATATATTTTCTACCGGGAATTATATTGATTCACTTCAGTTTTCGGGAAACGTTCAATTAGCAGAAACAGGAAAAGCGGATTCTACATTATTAGTATTTCTCTATAAAGATCTTGATGATTCTGCCGTATTAAAACATAAACCCAGGTATACAAGCAGGGTAGATACTTCAGGTAATTTTATATTTCATAATCTGCCCGGAGGCATCTATAATGTGTATGCCCTAAAAGATGAAAGTGGCCAAAAGGTTTACAATCATGATGATGAATTATTTGCTTTTGCAGATAGTACTATTAAAGTAGATGATAGTACAAGTCCTGTAAAATTATTTGCTTATCAACAGGAAAAGCCTAAGCCAAAAACTTCTTCAACAGTTACATCTGCTTCAGAAAAAAAATTAAAATATGCAACTTCACTTGTGAACGGCAGGCAGGATTTGCTTACCCCGCTCACGATGGAATTTAATCATAAACTTAAAAATTTTGACAGCCTTAAAATAGAGCTTACCGATACTCTTTTGAATCCATATAAATCAGCGATGGTAAGTATAGATACAACGGGAAAAAAAATAACTATTACAAATAAATGGACTAGAAATACTCGATTACAGGTTGATTATTTCGAAAGATTTTGCAACAGATACCACAGGTCTTGCCTTGTTAAAATCAGACACGATTCATTTCAAAACAAAAAAAGAAGAGGATTATGGAAGTCATTACAATTAATTTTAAAAACCTTGAAAAATTTAAAAACCCGGTTTTGCAATTTGTATCAAATAATGAGGTTGTAAATTCTTATCCATTAACTTCAGCAACATGGAATGATAAAGCTTTTTAATCCCGGTGATTATGAAATAAGAATTCTTGAAGATGACAATAAAAACGGCGTTTGGGATCCCGGAAATTATCATTTAAAATTGCAACCGGAAAAAGTATTCGCTATAAAACAAAAAATAAATATTCGCGCCAATTGGGAAAATGACAAGGATATTATATTATAGCCAGAGCGGTGAGCTAATCTGATTTCCACAAATTCCTATTAGAACATCTCGCACCAAACATAACATATTGTACATTATCTTTGATAAATGATTTTTTCTTCTACTCTTTTGGAAAATGCGGTAAACGAATTTGCAAAACTTCCGGGCATTGGTAAAAAAACTGCATTAAGGCTGGTACTTCATTTGCTTAAAAAAGATGTTGAAGATGTAAAAGATTTCAGTGAAGCAATTGTAAAAATGAGGGAAGAAATTAATTTTTGCAGCCGCTGCCATAATATTTCCGATAAACAATTGTGCAATATTTGTGCAGACAGATCACGAAGGCAACATATGATTTGTGTGGTTGAAAATATTCGTGATGTAATTGCCATAGAAAGTACACAACAATATAATGGCCTTTATCATGTTTTAGGTGGCATTATTTCTCCTCTTGATGGCATTGGGCCAGATCAATTGCAGATTGATTCACTCATTAAGACGAGTGAATGAAGAAAAAACCGAAGAAATTATTTTTGCTTTAAGTCCCAATATACAGGGAGATACCACTATATTTTATATCAGCAAAAAATTAGCCGCAGAATTGCATGAGAAAACGCAACCAATAAAAATTACTACCATTGCCCGTGGAATTGCATTTGGGGGCGAGCTCGAATATGCCGATGAAATGACACTGGCACGCAGCATTTCCAATCGCATGCCGGTAGAAAATTATGTTGGAAATAAATTTTAAATGTCATGAATTCATTTAATATTTCTGTTCGGCTCGTTATACTGAATAAACACTGTTATTGCGGTCAACCGTTTAATTACCTAAATTGCACCAACTATTTCAATTTATAAATTTGAGCAATAATTTATCAGAAAATAAACCTATAATAGGATTTACCTGTGGCGATCTTAATGGTATTGGCACCGAGCTAATATTAAAATCACTTTCAGATAACCGTTTTTTGGATTTTTGTACACCGGTAGTTTTTGCCAGCAATAAAGTAATTAATTTTTACAGGAAAAGTATAGGCGATATCAATTTTAGTTTTAGCAGTATTAAAGATTTTTACAAACTAAATATCCGCCAGGTAAATGTCTTTAATTGCTGGGAAGAAGAGGTTGCTATTAATCCCGGAACATTAAGTGAGACGGCCGGGCAATATGCGGTAAAAAGTCTACAAATTGCTTCGTCTGCTTTGAAAGAGGGGAAAATTAATGCACTTGTTACCGCCCCCCTTCATAAAAAAAATGTTCAAAGCGCTAATTTTTCATATACAGGCCATACACCTTTTCTTAAAGATTTTTTTGGTGTAAGCGATGTATTAATGTTGCTCACCGCCGAAAATTTAAAGATCGGATTAGTTACGGAACATCTTCCTGTGAAAGAAATCGCGGCTCACATTACCAGGGAAAATATTATAAGCAAACTATCTATATTACATGCTTCACTAAAAAAAGATTTTAATATTGAAAAGCCTAAGATAGCAGTCCTGGCTTTAAATCCTCATGCGGGCGATGAAGGTTTAATCGGTACAGAAGAACAAGAAGTTATTAAACCTGCTATTAAAGAATCGAAGCAACGAAATATGCTGGTAATGGGTCCTTATAGTGCAGACGCTTTTTTTGCCAGGGGCTTATACAATAAATTTGATGCCGTATTAGCAATGTATCACGACCAGGGATTAATTCCTTTTAAATCTCTTGCATTTGGAGAAGGAGTAAATTTTACTGCAGGATTACCTGGCGTTCGTACAAGTCCGGATCATGGAACAGCTTTTGATATAGCAGGTAAAGATAAAGCAGACCCTTCTTCGTTCAGGGCAGCAATATTTAACTGTATTGATATATTAAATAACCAAAAAATATTTGAGGAAAATAATAAAAACCCTATTAATAAAGTGAGTGCCAGTTTAGTAGCAGGCGCTGTTGATGAAAAAATAAGCGAATAGCATTTCTTCTTTTATCGATCCCTTAATGTAATAAGTAGATAGCTATCGGCGTTATCCTGTAAGAGTAAAGACTGAAAAGGAACAATAATTTTTAAACTTTATTTTTTTTCACAAGCCCGGTATCTGACATCCGGTATCTAGTTTTTTTGATAATATAGTTTTACTTCAAACTAAATTATATTTTTGTAACAGAATTGCTTATTTATAATATTGCGGCATGGATAATATCTTATTAAGTGGAGGATTAGCGTTTTTAATTACATTTTTTTCAATACCCGTAATAATCGAAGTTGCCAAAGATAAAAAGCTCTTCGATGAGCCTGACGAAAGAAAGGTGCACAAAGCTGTAATACCTACACTGGGCGGCCTTGGAATTTTTGCCGGTTTTATTGTCGCTTCTCTTTTAGGTGTTCCTTCATCTGTACCACCGGTTTTTCAATATTTTGTTGCGGCCATAATGGTTATATTTTTTCTTGGAATAAAAGATGATATTTTAATACTTTCTGCTTCTAAAAAATTCATCGGACAACTTTTTGCAGCGGGCATTATTATTAAATTTGGAGGAATTCAGATTAACAATATGCATGGGTTTTTAGGATTATATGCTATTCCTCATACTGCAAGTATTTTACTTACTCTTTTTACAATTGTGGTAATTACTAATTCGTTCAATCTTATTGACGGGGTTGATGGACTTGCCGGTTGCCTGGGTTTATTAACCTCTTCAATTTTTGGAGCATATTTTCTTGCAACATCACAGCTAATGTATGCGGTTATGGCTTTTTCACTTGTGGGCAGTCTTATTGCTTTTCTTATTTATAATTTTTCTCCGGCAAAAATTTTTATGGGAGATACCGGTTCATTACTTATAGGTCTTTTAAACTCCGTTTTTGTTATAAAATTTATTGCAATTGCAGCAGACCCATCCTTTGGATTGCCATTGCAATCAGCACCTGCTATTGGTTTCGCTATTTTAATTGTTCCTCTTTTTGATACTTTGCGTGTGGTGACTATCAGAATTATTAGCCGAAGATCGCCTTTTAGTCCTGACAGAAACCATATCCATCATTTCCTTCTTGAACTAGGACTAAGCCACAAAATGATTGCATTAACCTGCGTAAGCGGCAATATAATATTTATAGCGCTTGCCTACTATCTTCGTTTTACCGGAACCACTATGGTTATACTTGCACTCTCCGGCGTTTCCTTAGCAATAGTGAGTGTAATTTATTATAACCGGCCCAAAACAAAAGCAAAACCAATTGCATTTCCAGGTCATAGTCAAAAAGAACCTATCCTCAAATCTCACAAAATACTTACGCTTGCGGGAGAACCGGTTGAACAGAATTAAACTGTATTAACTTTTTTATCAGCCTGATTTTATTAATTTTGATGACTTTTTAAGCATCACATCTCCCGGTGTGATATTTTTATATAAACCTAAAATAAAATGGCAGACGACTTATCGGGTATATTAGATGATAGCAGAATATCCATGAAAAAAGCGATTGATCACTTCGAATCTGAGCTAATAAAAATTCGTGCAGGTAAGGCAACTCCAACTATGCTTGATGGAATAGTAGTTGATTATTATGGTAATCCTACTCCTATTGGCCAGGTTGGTAACTTAAGTGTGATGGACGCACGAACACTTACTATTCAACCCTGGGAAAAAAATATGCTTCAGCCAATTGAGCGGGCAATTATTGCTGCTAATATTGGCATTAACCCGCAAAATGATGGAAATATAATTCGCCTGTTTCTGCCACCACTTACTGAAGAAAGAAGAAGAGAACTTGTAAAAAGAAGCAATGTGGAGGGCGAACATGCAAAAATTGCTGTACGAAATATTCGCCGGGATGCTATTGAGCAAATTAAGAAATTACAGAAAGATGGAATGAGTGAAGATGAAGCAAAAGACGGAGAGAGCGATATTCAGGAAATTACCAATAACTATATTTCTTTAATTGATAAACACCTGGAAGCAAAAGAAAAAGAGATTATGGCTGTATAAAAAAACTTGAGAAATTCAATTTTGAAAGAACAATTACTCATATTAATAACCACCCCATTATATCTTATTGTAATTGGCCTGGAGATTTTATTAAGCCATCTGCATTTAAAAAAATATTATACGCTTAAAGATACTTTCATCAATATTTATTTATGTATTCTCAATGGTGGTATTGATCTCTTATTCCGGGCCGTTTATATTTTCATTCTTATTTCAATATATAAGTTTCATTTTGTAGATTTTTCTTTTAATCCCTTTTTGTATTGGTTTTTACTTTTCATTTTAGAAGACTTTGCCTTTTATATTGAACATAGAATAGATCACTTTTGCCGCATTTTTTGGGCTGTGCATGTAACGCATCATTCCTCGGAAGAATTTAATTTAACTACGGGTTTCCGGTCCTCGGTGTTGCAGCCCTTATACAGATTTATTTATTTCTTGCCACTTGTTTTATTGGGCTTTAAACCAATAGATATTGTATTTATGTATTCACTCACGCAGATATACGGAATATTGGTTCACACGCAGTATATCAATAAAATGCCGAGATGGTTTGAGGCCTTTTTGGTAAGCCCCTCTCATCATAGAGTTCATCATGCAAGTAATATCCGCTACCTCGACAGAAATATGGGAATGGTATTAATAATCTGGGATAGGTTTTTTGGTACATTTCAAAGTGAAGTAGAAGAAGATCCTGTAAAATATGGACTTACTAAACAATTGGACAATCCATATCATCTTGGTAAAATAATTTTTCACGAATGGCAAAATATTGGAATTGACCTGAGAAAAAAAATACCGCTTACTGTAAAAATTAAATATCTTATAATGCCGCCGGGATGGAGCCACGACGGAAGCACAAAAACTGCCAGGGAATTGAGAAAAGAATTACTCCATTCAAAATGATACTGTTTTTTCAAAATCAACAATCATAAAAGTTGGTATAACATCATTTATGAAATTTGGGAACCAATCTTCAATTATTACCTTCGGACTCACATTATGTGCAAAATGAATTTACGTACGTAAAAATTTTCTTACTTTAATTTATTATTTCTATACATCATTCCTGTTTAAAAAAATATAATGAGTCATATAAATCTTAAAGAAATAAGCACAAGGGCTGGAAAAGAATTTGATAAACAGGAAACCAAAGATAAAACTGCAAAAATTCTTGAGGAATTAGATGGCTTGCAAAATCTTTTATTTGCCGAAAATCAGCATTCAATATTAGTGGTTATTCAGGGTATGGATGCGAGCGGGAAAGATGGCGTTATAAGAAATGTTTTTACTTCAATGAACCCGCAGGGTGTAAATGTAAAAAGCTTTAAGGCGCCAACATCCGAAGAACTAAGTCATGATTTTTTATGGCGTATTCATTTACATGCACCGGCTAAAGGAATGATACAAATTTTTAACCGCAGTCATTACGAAGACATATTAATAACCAGAGTTCATAAATGGTGTGATGACGAAACTGCCAGGAAAAGAATGAAAGCTATCAACGACTTGGAAGAATTATTACTAAATCATAATGATACGCATATCCTTAAATTTTATTTGCATGTATCTCCTGAAGAACAACAGGAAAGGCTTTCAGAAAGAATAAAAGACCCGCAAAAATGTGGAAGTATAATGCAAATGATTTTGAAGAAGCAAAACTCTGGGATATTTACATGAAGATGTATGAAGATTGCTTTGAAAATTGCAACGAAATACCCTGGACGATTGTGCCCAGCGACCAGAACTGGTACAAAGAATATGTTATTGCTTCAACACTAAAAAATACTTTGGCGGGATTAAAAATGCAGTACCCCGGAATAAAAAAGTAGTCTTAACTTCATCATCATTAAAAACAAACACTATGAGTTTTATTAAAGATTTCAAAGCTTTTGCCATTAGAGGCAATGTTATGGACCTTGCAGTTGCCGTGATAATTGGGGCTGCATTCGGAGCCATAGTTTCATCACTGGTAACTGATATCATTACCCCATTGATATTAACGCCTGTATTGGAAAAAGAGGGGATTGCAGATATCGCACAACTGAAATGGGGAGCGGTAACTTACGGAAAATTTTTAGCAGCAGTAATAAATTTCCTGGTCATTGCGCTGGTTATTTTTTCATTAATCAGGGCATTAAGTTCTATCCAAAAGAAAAAAGATGAAGCTCCTGCTGCACCTTCTTCTACCGATCAACTTTTGATTGAAATAAGAGATCTTTTAAAAAAGTAAATACTTAAATAGTATTTTCGCTCCTCTTTATAAATCGAAAGGAATTTTTTTTAATTTAAGATGAATACAGAAATATACCAGATAAAATTACCGCAGTTTGAAGGTCCTTTTGATCTCCTTCTTTTTTTTATTGAAAGGGACGAGCTGGATATTTATAATATTCCTATTACAAAAATTACCAATGAATTCCTGGAGTATATTCATAAAAGCGAATCGCTTAATATTGAGTTGAGCAGTGAGTTTATTTTATTTATTAGTACGCTCATGCGTATAAAGGCAAAAATGCTTTTACCAAGAAAAGAATTGGATGCCGAAGGAAATGAAATAGATCCACGGCAGGAATTGGTAGATAAAATTCTTGAATACAAAAGGTTTAAAGAAGCCGCCGCTAAAATGAGCGAACTGGAAGCATTGAGAATGCTAATGGCAAAACGCGGCAATATACAGGAAGAGCTTTCAAAAATTGGTGAAGAGGCCGGTGAAGGAACTGAAATACAGGCAGTGTCTTTATTTAAACTTATGAAGGCTTTTGAAAGAGTTGCTTCGCGGCTTCATGATAAGCGTCACCAGCCCGTACATACCGTTGTTCAGTATAATTACACCATGGAAGGAAGCAGAAAATATATGCTTGATTTAGTTAAAAATGAACAAGCTATTTCTTTTGAGAAAATATTTGATGTTTCGGAAAATCGCATTCACGCCATTTTTCTTTTTCTGAACATGCTCGAGCTTATTCAGCAAAAATATCTTTTTATAATTATGGGAGAAGGCATTAATAATTTTATAGTTGAATATAATAATGAAAGAAAAGAAGATGTATCTGATATTCCTGTAGCTGTTCTTTTCGACCCTTCGCAAAATTGAATAATTTTTTTGCAACTTAATTTTCGTCTAATCGTTTACACTATCCTTATTAAGATACACCCTTCATTGTTAAACTCTGGCTCAGGATATTTTTTATCAACATGTTTTGCAAACAGGTTGTTGCAAACAACATGCATCAGGTAAAAAAGCAAATATTTTTTCATTTCTTTTCTTTTTTATTTTTTATGAAACGCCAACCGGCAAAAAGTTGTACGACGTTGTTCTTTACATCTACTGCCGGAACAAAAGATGGAGTTTCACCTCCACTATTTTCAGGAGTACTTTTATACAAGTCACTAAGGCTAAGATTGTATCGTGCTCCAATTACCAGGCCCGATACCGGATGTATTTCAAACCCTGCCGCTATACCATAATCAAATTTATTATAATAATCCAGTACCGAGCTATAAGGATTAGAAGATGATTGGCTTGTGGTGCTGTCTGCTTTGGCATTCAAAAGAAACGCAGTTTGAAAGCCCAATTGCAATGTAAAAAATTTGCTGATATTAATACCCATTAATTGTGGCAACATAATGTAATCGAGCGTAACCTTACCTGTATTTTCGTTTGTGGCATAATTATAACCCTGTCGTGAAAAACCAATTTCAGTATTGTAGCTGATAATTCCTTTTGCGGGCGGCGCCAAAAAAACCGCTACCATAAAACCACTGCTGTGGCTGCTGTTGATTGATGATGCGTTTGTTACGTTTGCAAAGTTGAGCCCGGCCTTAATACCCACCTGAGCATGCACCAAACAGGGAATAATAAATAGTAATAATAGATTTACTTTTTTCATTTTTTTATTTTTAAATTGATAATGATTTATAAAATGTTTGTACAAAAATTATTTCCTTTTTCGTTCTAAAATTTTTGGATGGCAAGGAAGATTGCAAAGTGTCAACTCTCTCTCCCTATAGTCATAACGATGGCGAGAGTAAGGGATATCTAAAGGACTCCTGGCGCAAATTTGTCTCTTAATTTTTTATTATCTGCCGCGTCATGTCAACCCCTTCGCCTGTTAGCCTTAACTGGTAAACTCCCGCTGCCAGCGCCTTTGAAAATTCCAAAGTTTCAGTTGTTGCGCCACCTGCATGCGTTATTTTTTTATTCATTACCTGCTGGCCGAATGTGTTGGTTACGATTAAAGTATAATTTCCTTTCTGTAGATTTATTTCCAAGCCGATTGCATTCCCTTTTATTGGATTGGGATAAACGTTTATATTATTTTTAGAACCGTTGTTCATATTTACTTTTAATATTTGACTATAAGTTTCTTTCCCTGCTTCAATTATTTTTATCCTGTAAAAGTTTACTCCACTAAAAGGAAATGGATCAAACAAATTATATTTTATAGCAATACTGCTGTTGCCAGTTACATGAACATTTCCCAACATTGAAAACTGTCGGCCATTTGCCGACCGCTCCACTTCATACCTGTCTATGTTGCTTGCCTGCTGCGCTGTCCATTCAATCTGCACGCCCGTATTTTTTTGAAAGGCTTTAATATTTGTAAGGGTTACAGGCAAAAGAATGTCGCCAAGAGTACCATTGTTGTTTAATCGTTGTGCATAAATATCATCTCTCTGGCCGGTAAGATCATTTCTGAGATCTGTCCAGCCAATAATCGCTCCATCGCTATCAGCGTTTATAATAACAGGATAGCGCTGAACAGACGTTGCTATGCTCACAGCAACCCCATCGTTAGTCCATAGGGACAACCCATTAGCATTAATTCTTTGTGCATATATATCCTGAATATTATTAGTTCTGGCATCCTGCCAGGTTATAACCGCTCCACCGCTGCCGTCAGAAATTATTTGAGGGAAACGCTGGCCACTAGCTGCGAGGCAAACATCAACACCATTTGCCGACCATAAAACACTTCCACTTGCGCTAACTCTCTGCGCATAAATATTTGGATTGGGAATAGTTCCGGAAGTAGGTTCATCCCAGGTAACTATTGCGCCACCGGCAGCGTCATTAATTAATTGTGGCTGCGTTTGATTTCCATTTGCCATGCAAACCGGAAGTCCATTGGCTGTCCATTGTATTGATCCGCCGGCATTTAATTTTTGTATGTATATATCCCAGCCTGTTCCCGCATTGCGTCTGTCAACCCAGCAAATAATTACTCCCCCCGCATCAGGTATTAATTGTGGATATAGGCTACCTTCCGGGATTGAATTTACCAGCACGCCATTTGCTGTCCATTGCATCGCTCCTGCTGCATTAATTTTTTGAGAATAAATTTCACCTGCACTATTGCTATATGCAATAATAGCTCCGCCGCTGCCATCACCTGTTATAACAGGAGATGCTTCACCATTTGAAGTATTTGCAATTGCAATTCCATTAAATGGCCATTGAATTGTTCCGCTTGAATTTATGCGTTGTCCGTATATGTCAGTGTTAGAATTACCAACATCATTCCGCGTATCGCTCCATGCAATAATTGCACCGCCACTACCATCACTTGTTAGCTGTGGCTGCTCAGTATAAGCAGTAGAAAGGCAGATGGTGACACCATTTGTTCCCCATTGAAGTAATCCGCCAGAATTGATGTGCTGTACATAAATATCATTTCCGGTAACGTAGACAATAATTGCTCCTCCGTTGCCATCGCTTACCATTGCGGGCGGTCCATAGCTACTTATAGAAGAAGATGAAACCAAAACGCCATCGGCTGTCCACTGATTGATGCCATTACTATTTATTCTTTGTGCATAAATGGTATAATTAGGTTGAGACCGGGAGTCAATCCACGCAATAATAGAACCGCCGCTACCGTCACTTATAATCCGTAAAGAATTTTGCGGGTAATAATTTGTGCAGATAGCATTATTGATTGCAGGATTGGTGCTCCATTGGCAAAAAGATAGCCGGCAAGAAAACAGGAATAAAATAGCAGTAATAAATATTTTCATGTAATTTTTTTTTAAATTGAAAGTGACTAATTAATTCTTTATCACCTGCCTTGTAATATCAATTCCCTCGCCTATCAGACTTAATTGATAAACCCCTGCTGCAAGTGGACTTGATGCCTCAATTGTTTCTGTTGCCGCTCCACCTGCATGAATTATTTTTTTATTCATTACCTGCTGGCCGAATGTGTTGGTTACGATTAAAGTATAATTTCCTTTCTGTAGATTTATTTCCAAGCCGATTGCATTCCCTTTTATTGGATTGGGATAAACGTTTATATTATTTTTAGAACCATTGTTCATATTTACTTTTAATATTTGGCTATAAGTTTCTTTGCCTGCTTCAATTATTTTTATCCGGTAAAAGTTTAGTCCACTAAAGGGATTAGGATCAAACAGATTATACTTTATAGCAACATTGCTGTTACCAGTTGCTTTCACACTTCCTGTTTTTATAAACTGCTGGCCGTTTTGTGATCTTTCTATTTCATACCTGTCTATATTTATTTCCTGCTGTGCTGTCCATTCTATTTTTACTCCTGTATTTTGTTGGTATGCCCTAATATCTGTAAGTGTAACCGGTGCTACAGAAAGATTTATTTGAAAAACCGAAACTGAATTTGAACCGGCATTAGCTACAGAAATTTCAGGAATACCATCTCCGTCCACATCGCCTATTGCAACAGAAATGGGATTAGTAGCGGTAGTAAAATCTACTTTTGCGTCAGCATTTATCGCGCCCACAGTAGAGGTATTGCGCAGTACTGATATACCATAAGGAGCTGTATTATCGGTTGTAACAAAGTCTGGCTTGCCATCGCCATCCAGATCGCCGATTGCAACAGAGTACGTATTTTTTCCTATAGCAAAATCTACTTTAGAGGCGAAACTGATACTACCCGAAGTGGAAGTATTGCGCAGTACTGATACACTATTAGAATTATTATTTGCAACTACAAAGTCTGGCTTGCCATCGCCATCTATATCACCAATAGCAACAGAGCGGGGAACGTTACCTGCTGGAAAGTCAACTTTGGCCGCAAAGCTCATACTCCCTGAGGTGGAAGTATTGCGCAGTACTGAAATGTTACCAGAGTTTTGATTAGCAGTTACCAGGTCGGGTTTGCCATCGCCATCCACATCACCAACAAAAACAGTATAAGGAGTAGTGCCTGTCGGAAAATCAACTTTAGCAGCAAAACTAATTATACCTATGGAGCAAGTATTCCGAAGTACTGATACTGTACTAACACCTGAATTAGCAACTACTATATCCGGCTTACCATCGCCATCAAGGTCACCCATTGAAACATAAACAGAAGAAGAACCTGTAGTAAAATCCACTTTAACATCCGCGCTGATAATGCCTGAAACGGAAGTATTGCGCAATACCGATACGCTCGCCGAGCTTTGATTAGCAACTACTATGTCGGGCTTACCATCACCATCCACATCACCGGTTGCAACAGAGTAAGGAACATTTCCCGACACTAAATCCACTTTGGCAGCAAAGGATGTAGAAATAATATTCCCCATTGTAGATGTGTTGCGAAGTACCGATGAGGTATTAGTCTGGTTAGCAGTTACAAGATCGGGCTTGCCATCTCCATCAACATCACTATATGCAACTGAATAAGGAGTACCGTTCGTTGTAAAATCTACCTTCGGTTTATAAAAGCTTGCAGGTATGCCTGTACCAAATGGATTAGTAAAAGTTGTTATAAATGGTTTTGATGAATAACCGGTTAGGTGGGTAACATTATCAAGCACTGATATGGGCTTATAAGTCGCACCGGCAGGCACTGTTACAGTTAAGCTGGTAGTTGTACCTGCCGTAACAGTTGCTTTTACCGCACCAAAGTATACAATATTATTAGCTGTAGTAGCATTAAAGTTTGTACCTGTTATTGTTACGCTGGTACTAACAGGACCGCTGATCGGCGTAAACGAAGTGATAGCAGGTTGTGATGTTACTTTTAATGTAATAAGAAAAAGTGATGCTAACGCAAATATTGATTTGCAGAAAGATGGTAAATTTTTAGGCATTGTGCTAAGTTTAAAAGATTCATTTGTAAAAAAATATATTACTGTCATAAAAAAATATCTTGTGCAATCGTCTTTTAATAATTAGTTTGATTGAACTTTTTTCATTTTAAATTTTTCATTTTACAAATACCTGATTCGGGCAATGATAAAAGTTCAATCGAATTATTTACTCATTCAAATGTACCAGTAACAAAATACCAACCACTCACCCGAAACAGTGATATTTACTGAATCAATAAGAATCACCCGAAACTGGTATTTTGATTGGAATGTTTGATTTTGTGAAAGAGAATAGTAACCTTTATATGTCTATGCGAAAAATCATGTATCTGATTTCATTTTATAAAAAAGTTTGTCTGGTATGTGTGAATATAATTGCTTTACCTTCAATTATATTTTCACAAAATAAAATCATCGATAGCCTTAATGAAATAGTTAAGACAGCAAATGATTCTGTTAAGTCCTTAGCTTTTATAGATCTTGCATCAAATTACTACGGTTATGATACCATAAAATGCGACCGCTCACTACAAAGCGCCGCAACTATTTTATCGGGCAAACCCTGGAAATATAACCTGGCTTATTATTACGAGGCGAATTCCGATATCCAGACAGAACGTGGCAAATATGAAAAGTCTTTATTGTTTGACGATTCAGCAATTTTTTTCTATAAAAGTGCTATACAATCTGGTAATTTAAATACGAGGAAAGAGGCAAAGTTGCAAATTGCTGTATGTACGGCTGATAAGGGAAGCACTTATTCAACTTTGGGCAAAAATGACGAGGCGATGCGGTATTTTCTTGAGGCGCTTAAACTTTACGAACAATCAGACAATCCGCGAAAATACATAAAGATAGGTACCTGCTATAATAATATTGCCACAGTATATTATACCCTTGGAGATTATAATAAAGGCCTGGAGTACGATGTAAAAGCCATTCCTTTCCACTTAAAGGGCGGCGATAACGAATCCATTTCATTTGCATACATTTTTGTTGCTTCTGATTTTTCAATGATCAAGCAGATGGATTCTGCAAAAGCGTATTTTCTTAAAGCTTCACCTTATGTAACTGCATTAAACAAGCCATCTGTAAACATTGAATACTATGGTAAAACCGGGATGCTTTTTTGGACAATAAAGGATTGGCCTAATGCAATTAAATATTACAAGATTGCTTATGAAAATGCAGTGGTAATAAACGATGTAGCTGGCCAGCCAAACTATCTAAGGGGAATAGCGGATGCTTCTTACTTTGCAGGAATGACGGCACAGGCAGAGCAATATGGTTTAAGGGCTTTAAAAATAATTGAGGAGAAAGATTTTATAACAGAAAAAATACAGATATATAACCTCCTTTCATTAATCTATGCACAAAAAGGTGACTATAAAAATGCTTATGATTATTCAAAGAAATATGTAGGGATAACAGTAAAAACCAACCAGGAAGAGTTGAAAAAGAAAGTAAATGAACTGGATATGAAATATCAGTCTGAAAAAAAACAAAAAGAAATTCTCCGGCTCCAAAAAGATAAGCAAATACAAAATCTTTCTATCAAACAAAAATCAACTTTAAATTATTTTTTAATAGCGTCTGTTGCTGCTTTACTGGTTCTTGGTTTTTTGGGTTATAGAAATTTTCGTCATCGTCAGCAATTAGCAAAGCAACAAGATGAACTGCATCAGCAACACATACGGGAACTTGAAAAGGATAAACAATTGGTGGCCGTAGATTCAATGCTGCAAGGGCAGGAAGAAGAACGGAACCGGCTTGCAAAAGACTTGCACGATGGTTTGGGAGGCATGTTATCGGGTGTAAAATTCTCTCTTATGAATATGAAAAGTAATTTAATAATCAATCACGAAAATGCAATTGTGTTTGAACGTTCGCTTGATATGCTTGATACGTCTATACAAGAACTACGGCGGGTGGCGCACAACATGATGCCAGAAGCGCTTGTAAAATTTGGATTAGATGAAGCGCTGAAAGATTATTGCGACAACATAAATAACGCCGGGGTACTTGCTGTAAAATATCAATCTTTCGGCATGGAAAACAGGATAGATAATACCATTGAAATTATTATATACCGGATCGTCCAGGAACTGTTGAATAATATTTTTAAACATGCAAAAGCTACTGAAGCTGTGGTTCAATTAATTCGCGAAGCCGACAGAATTAGTATAACGGTAGAGGATAATGGTAAAGGATTTGATGTAAAAACCCTTGATAAAAGCAAAAGCTCTGGTTGGGCAAATATTAAAAGCAGGGTAAATTATCTCAAAGGAAAATTAGATATTGTTTCAGAAGATAATAAAGGAACTTCTGTAAATATTGAAGTATATGTTTAATCAATTAATTCGTGTATTTATTGTTGACGACCATCCTCTCGTGCAGGAGGGAATGCGTTCGTTGCTTGGTAATGAAAAAGGAATTGAAATATGCGGTTATGCAATGACTGCACAATCCTGTTTGGGCTTTTTTATAAATAATTCTGCTGATGTAATTCTTATGGATATAAATCTGCCCGATATGAGTGGTATTGATCTGTGCAAAGAAATAAAAACAAAATACCCCGGCACTTATGGTATTAGGATTAAGTACGTTTAACCAGGGCAGTTATGTTACCAAAATGATGGAGAACGGCGCCAGCGGTTATGTGCTTAAGAATGCTGATAAAGAAGAATTACTGGAAGCGATTCGTGAAGTGAATAAGGGAAAAACATATCTTAGTTTTGAAGCGGGGCGGGCGTTACGCAAAACAAATGAATCGCTTCAGATTCCTGTAATAACAAGAAGGGAAAAAGAAATACTTGCACTAATTGCTGAAGGACTTACTAATCCTGAAATTGCCACTAAACTTTTTGTAAGTTCCTTTACAGTTGACAGCCACCGCAAAAATTTATTGGCTAAATTAAATGTAAAAAATACAGCGTCACTTGTGAAGTTTGCGATGGAACATCAATTGATTTAAGCGATTATTTTCGGATATATTTTCTTATAACGCATCAATTATTTTCGAAAGTTTTTGATCTCTTTCTGTGACCGTATTTCCTGCATCATGGGAAGACAACCAAATTTCTACTTTATTATATTCATTTGTCCATTTCGGATGATGATCCATTTTTTCTGCAGCCAAAGCAACCCGCGCCATAAAAGCAAAAGCTTCTGAAAAATTTTTGAATTCAAATTTTTTATAAAGCGAATTATTTTTTTCTTCCCACATAAAATTTTTTTTAGATTTAAAAAATCAGGTGCTGTTTATTTTTAATTTTTTCATTCGTTAGTTCAGTAATAAGCTGAACAGAAGGTATTGTTCTTATTGAACTGCTGAGCAAACCCAGGTCATCATCATGCATAATATCATCTTTAATAAGCCATAGGAAATCGAGATGTTTAAGTTCAGGCAATAAATATTCACCATCATCTTCATTGTTATACAAATAATGTTTTATAGTTCCGCCTTGCTCGCCATATTCATAAATTGGAAAAAAATATTTCCGTGCTTTTTTATTTAATTGTATTTCTATATTATTATTGATTCTGAAATTAAAATTCAGCATTTGATTGAGATGCCAGCAGAAACGGTATTGCTCAATTGGCGCCACAATACCCAACAAGCGGGTGTTTGCAAAAAACTCATCAACCATTACCTCATTATCTATTTTAAGCTTCATTATGAAACTATAATTTCCAGAGTTAAAAAATTATATTAAAAGTCAATTCATCTTTTCCCCTCGTTATTGTTACTGTTGTCGAATCGCCCTTTTTATATTTACTTAAAACATTCATGTAAGAGTTTAAATCTGAAACAGAATTTTCGCCAAGCTTTACAATAACATCACCTGTCTGCATACCGGCATGTTGGGCAATTTTTCCATCTATTATTCCATCCGCACGAACACCGGCTCCGCTGAAAGTATAATCAGGCATAATGCCTAAGGTTACCGTAAATCGTTTGCCCTCCATCTTTGGTTCACGGGTTTTTAAAAAAGAAAGTTTGCCAAGCTTATTGGTTTCTTCAATTACATGGTACATGTATTTAATCACATAAAGTTCACCGGTAAAATTGATTTTATCGACGTCATCTGTTGGCTTATGATAATCTTTATGTATTCCTGTGAAGAAAAATAAAACAGGAATATTTTTTAAATAAAAAGAAGTATGATCGCTTGGGCCTATTCCGCTTGAATCAAATTTTACATTGAAGACCTTTGTTTTATCATCTAATATATTTCCCCATGTTGGAGAAGTTCCATACCCTCCGATAGTTATGGTATGAGTGCTGTCATTTAATCTTCCAACCATATCAGAATTAATCATATAGTTTGTTGAATTAATATCTATAGTAGGATGTTCGGTAAAATATTTAGAGCCAAATAAGCCCAGTTCTTCTCCGGAGAAACAGATAAAAAGGTAATTATTATTTTTAAGCTTGCTATTCTTAAGCATTCGTGCAAGCTCAATAACAGCAGCAGTTCCGCTGGCATTATCGTCCGCGCCGTTATGAATGGCAGGTGTGCCGGACCACAAAGAATTATGATCTTCTCCATATCCCAGGTGATCATAATGAGCGCCAATAATTATCGTGTACGCAGCGTCGTTATTAATAAATCCGCTCACGTTATGACCTGTTCTTTTTTTGTCTCCTATTGCAACTTTAAGAGTTATATCATAATTTGAAGTCTTATCATTTAAAAACTTTTTTGTTGCTTCTTTGGTAATAAAAACTACCGGTATTTTTATTGATTGAATTTTTTCTTTTCCATCAAAACTTAAATCTTCATCTTTAATATTAGAATTGTAAATAATTACTGCCGATGCTCCTTTAGCTGCAAAATCGAGTGCCTTATTTTTTATTTCTTCTTCAATATCGAAGTGTGGATTATTTTTATTTTTTTCAAGAATATCTTTTATATCCCAAAACCACGGCATACCTTTTTCAAGCAGCGAAGGAGAAGCATTTGCTTCAACAGAGCCTTGAGCGCTAAAAATAAAAGGAAAAAAATCTTTTTCAGATACAAGATCATTATTATTTATAGTTAATTGAGTAGATGGAAGAATTTCCTTTCCTTCATTTATTTCAAAGCTTTGAATAAATGTATTATTATCTCCCTTTGGTATTAAATCAATTTTTTTAAACTGATCGGCTAAATATTCGTAAGCCAGTTTTTCACCGGGAGTCCCTGTTCTTCGGCCTTCCAGCTTGTCACTTGCCAGGTAGCCGATCTCATTGTGAAGATTATCGATAATGACTTTATCCGATTTTTTTAATCTTTGCCCGATAGACGGCCTGCGTAAGAAGTAATAAAAAAAATAATATGTTTTTCATTTTGAATATAAATTTTCTGCAACAAAAATAACATGAATAAACCAGTGAAGTAAATGATAAAAAAATTAAGCTTTCAATCTCTTTTCTTAATTCGTAAGGTACTCATATCAGTTAACTTTAAATTTACCGATTATTAAATAATCATTTGAATAGCCAGTTACATATTGCCTTAGTAGGAAACCCTAATAGCGGGAAAAGTTCATTGTTTAATTCATTAACCGGATTAAATCAAAAAGTAGGAAATTTTCCCGGAGTTACCGTTGACAAAAAAACAGGCATTAGCAAAATTTCCGAAAAAATTTCAGCAAAAATAATTGACCTTCCCGGTACTTATAGTCTTTATCCAAAAAGAAATGACGAATGGGTTTCTTATAAAGTTTTGCTTGATGATGATAAAGATATAAAAGCTGATATTATAGTCCTGATAGCAGATGCTTCTAATCTCAAGAGAAATCTTCTTTTTTGCTCACAGATAATAGATCTCAAAAAACCGGTAGTAGTTGCTTTGACAATGATGGATATTGCAAAGAAAAATAATATAGAAATAGATATACCAGGGCTGGAAAGAGAATTAGGAATATTGGTAATACCTGTAAATCCAAGAAAAAATAAGGGAATTGTGCAACTTAAAAAAGCTATTGAACAAACTGCAGAAAATATAAACCGAATTCATGAACGTGATTTTATCAATGCAATTTCTTTTGCTCCGCAAGCTATCAAAAGTGTACAAAAAATATTTCCTGAAATAAGTGATTATCGTGCTATTCATTATTTAATTAATCATGAATCATTTGCATTGGATCAACCCGTTCAGGATGCCATAGAAAATATTGAGGTAGAAACAAAATTTAATCCTTCAAAAACACAGGCAGAAGAAATATTACAGCGCTACGGCAAAATAAAAAATATTATGCAGCAAACTGTGGTGGAGGCGGATCCACTTCAAAAAACCTTGTTTACGCAAAGGCTTGATGATATTTTATTGCACCGCACCTGGGGTTATCTTATATTATTTGGCGTACTTTTTTTATTATTTCAAAGTATTTTTTTGCTGGCCCAATTTCCTATGAATGGAATAGAATGGACTTTTGCAAAAGCCGGAGGTTGGTTAGGAAATTTTTTACCGACAGGCTGGTTCAGTGATCTTTTTATAAATGGTATTCTCGCCGGTTTAAGCGGAATATTGGTTTTTGTTCCTCAAATTATGATCTTATTTGGTTTAATTACTTTATTGGAAGATACCGGCTATATGGCAAGAATAAGCTTTCTAACAGACAGGGTTATGCGAAAAGCCGGACTGAACGGCAAAAGTGTTATGCCCATGATAAGTGGACTTGCCTGTGCTGTTCCCGCTATTATGAGCGCAAGAAGCATTGAAAATAAAAAAGAAAGATTACTAACCATTATGTGTACACCATTGATGAGTTGTAGCGCACGGCTTCCTGTTTATACAGTATTAATTGCATTGGTTATTCCCAATAAAATATATTTTGGATTTATTAGTCTGCAAGGCATAGTAATGATGTTAATGTATTTAACCGGAACGGTTATGGCGCTTCTTTCTGCGTATGTAATGAAATGGTTTATTAAAAGTAAAGAGAGAAGTTTTTTTATATTGGAACTTCCTGTTTACAGGGAACCAAGATGGAAAAATATGTTTTATACGATGATTGAAAAAGCAAAAGTTTTTGTATTCCAGGCCGGAAAAGTTATTATGGTGATAAGCCTTTTGCTTTGGGTTTTAAGTTCGTATGGGCCGCCTCAAAAAATGAAAAATGTTTCCGAAAAATATGCGTTGCTCAGCCTTCAACAGCCCGCTAAATCGATGGAGTATGATAAATTAAAACGTACTGAATTACTTCAAAACTCCTATGCAGGTATTCTGGGTAAAACGATTGAACCGCTCATCAGGCCATTGGGTTATGATTGGAAAATCGGTATTGCGCTTATCACTTCATTTGCGGCAAGGGAAGTTTTTGTTGGCACCATGGCAACGCTGTATAGTGTAGGTGATGGAAAAGATGAAAACAATGCCACACTTAGGCAAAAAATGAAAGCCGCAGTCAGATCTGATGGAACGAAGGTGTATACACTTGCCACAGGTTTATCTCTATTAATTTTTTATGTATTGGCAATGCAATGCATGAGTACACTGGCTATTGTAAAACGAGAAACACGTAGCTGGAAATGGCCGTTTATTATGCTTTCTTATATGACCGGGTTGGCTTATGTAATGAGTTGGGTGACTTATAATTTTTTTAAGTAAGAACGATATCGGCTTCTTCTTTAGTCTTCTAATATCTTTTTTCCCGCCATTCATCCGCTTATTTTTTACCACTGATAATTTACTTTTTCAATGTCTGAAAAGTTCTATAACTCAATACCACTATTGGATTTACACTCATTATATGGAACAGTTTTATAACTGCTACCTTTAAAAAAAAGGTATTATGTATTGCATAGTATTATAAATCATGCTATCTTTGTGTCAGAAAAATTTATAAAATGAATATAGATAATACTGCAAGCCAAATGCGAAAAGGGGTTTTGGAATTTTGCATTTTGTCAATTATTAAATTAGGAGAAGCTTATCCGAGTGATATTATTGATAAAATGAAAGCCGCCAATCTCAATATTCTGGAGGGAACCCTTTACCCTTTACTTACAAGGCTTAAAAATGCAGACTTTCTTACTTATAGATGGGTGGAAAGCAATAGTGGTCCTCCAAGAAAATATTTTTCACTAACAGATAAAGGCGCCGAATTCTACAAAGAACTTGAAAGTACCTGGCTGGAACTTGCCAATGCAGTAGAGGAAATAACCGGTAAAAAAAATTAACCCAAATCAACTTCAACAAAAAATAAAAAGATAGTCATGAAAAAAGTAATTAATATAAATTTCCAGGGAGCCGTTGTTCCTATTGAGGAAACATCTTATGAATTGCTGAAACAATATATAGAAAGCTTGCGCCAATATTTTGCAAATGAAGATGGAAGGGATGAAATTATAAATGATATAGAAAGCCGTATCAGCGAATTGTTCCAGGATCGTTTGAAAAAAGGATCAACTTGTATTACCGATGATGACGTAAATGCTATTATTAAAAATATGGGCCGGCCACAGGATTTGGAAGATGCTGAAGGTGGAGATCAACAAGCTAATGCGGGAAGCAAAGAAAAAAGTAATAGTGAAAAAGAAGAGACCCGTTTTCAGGATAGCTGGAACTGGAAAGGGGCTGGAAAACGCCTTTATCGTGATGAAAATCATAAAATACTTGGAGGTGTTTGTAGTGGCATTGCAGCTTACTTCGGCATTGATCCGGTAATTGTAAGAGTATTATTTATTGTTTCAGGAATTGGATTTTTTCTGTATCTCCTGCTATGGATCTTTGTTCCGGGAAGCAATATGCTTGTAAATGGAGTTCGTAAAAGATTATATCGCAATCCTGATGGAAAAATTCTTGGTGGTATATGTAGTGGTATGGGCAGCTATTTTAATGTTAACCCATGGCTTCCAAGAGCCATCTTTTTAATTCCGTTTATTTCTTTCTTTTTCAGATGGGGACATTTAGGACCACTCACATTTCCAAATTTTCTTAGTTTCTCTTTTAGCCCCGGCACATTTATAATTTATGTGATATTATGGCTTGTGATACCCGAAGCAACTACTACATCAGAAAAGCTGGAAATGAAAGGAGAGAAAGTGGATCTTAATTCTATTAAAAATTCCGTAGTGGAAGAAATGAAAGGAGTAAAAGAAAGAGTAAATAAATTGGGTATGGAGGCAGGCAATACCATAAGAGAAAAAAGCGGGCAAATGGGCCAGGATATGCAATTTGCAGCAAAAAAAACCAGTGGTGCATTAGGAAATATTATAGTTACTCTTTTTAAGATTTTTGCTTATTTCGTTTTGGGGTGCATTGCGTTTGCGCTTATTATCGCTTTATTTTCAATAGCTGTTGTTTCAATAGGATTATTTCCATTAAAAGCTTTTGTACTTAATGATGGTTGGCAAAGTGTACTTGCCTGGGGAACACTAATATTTTTTATAGGAGTTCCGGTTGTGGGAGTTATTACTTTTATTATACGGAGAATAGCCAGAATAAAAAGCCGAAACCGGATGATACGCTTTTCATTTTTAGGATTATGGTTTCTGGGCATCATTTGTTTTGTTTCCTTAATCGGTTTATTAGGTAATGATTTCAGAAGAACCAGCTCTATAAATGAAGAAAAAATATCTTTAACAAATCCCGGTGTTTCAAGCCTGGAGGTAAATTCATTGAATAATAAAAGATATTATAGAAGTAATAGCTGGTTCCGGTTTGAACCTTTTGCCAATTTTGATGATGATACTGTTTTCATAGGAAATGTTAGAATTAAAGTTGAAAAATCACCAACGGATAGTTTCCAGGTTGGCCTTATAAAAATGTGCAAAAGCGATACGAGAACAAATGCTGACAGGCTGGCATCACACATTAATTTTAATGTTTCACAAAGTGATTCATTATTACTTACTGACAGAGCAATTTCAATTAATACAACCGATAAATTCCGCAATCAAAGTGTGGAGGTTATTGTATATGTTCCGGTAGGTCACCGTATCAAAATAAATAAAAATATGAGTTATAACAGGATAAGAATAGAAGGTCCTTGGTGGAATAATGATGATTGGTACGATTGGGATAATGACGAAGATTATTATTATAAATATGGGGAAACCTACATAATGAAGGAAGACGGTTTGTATACATTAGATGGAATACCTGCAAACAAAGAAAATGATACCCGCAGAAACTGGAATTCCGAATATGATGAAGACAAAAATCCCTCCGGTACATTTCCTCAAGATCAAAATTACCGGTACAATCAACATGATAAAATTGATTCATTAAGTAATTCTAAACAAATGCAAATGCAAAAAATACAATCTTCTTTAGATTCATTAAGAAGGGAAAGAGAAAAAGAAGATAACAGATTAAAAGATTCATTGAACAAAGCCAAAGAAAAACTTGAACAAAAAATCGAAAAGCTCGATGAAAAAAATGGAGCTTCAGTTGAAGCATACATTCATAATCGCGGTAAGGAATGCAATTTTGTAATGCATATATAATAGAAATCTTTTAAGGTTGAAGTTGAAAGCAAAGGGCTTCATGTGTTATGCATGGGGCTCTTTAATTTTATTGTAATGTCTCTATTCTCCTCGAAATAATTTCCCGGTGTTCCAAAATCTAAAATAAGATAATTTTATTTTCCTATAAATTTGCTCACCTTAAAAATTTTCATGAAGAATACCCCATTTACAAAAAAACATATTGAGCTTGGAGCAAAAATGGCTGAATTTGCCGGGTATAATATGCCCATAAGTTATACTGGCATTAATGATGAGCACATAGCGGTTAGAAAGAATGCCGGAATTTTTGATGTTAGTCACATGGGAGAATTTATTTTAAAAGGAGACAACGCCCTTGAACTTATCCAAAGGATTACCAGCAATGATGCCTCGAAACTAACAAATGGGAAAGCTCAATATAGTTGTTTTACAAATAAATCTGGTGGAATAATTGATGATCTTATCGTCTATTGTATAGAAGAAAACAAGGTGTATATGCTTGTAGTTAATGCTTCTAATATTGAAAAAGATTGGTCCTGGATCCAGGAAAACAATAAGGAAGAGGTTGAATGCCATAACATCTCTGACCAAACCTGCCTGTTGGCAATTCAGGGCCCTAATGCAACTAAAATACTGCAGCCTCTTACAGAAATTGACATTATGAATTTGAAATATTACACTTTTGTAAAGGGAAAATTTGCTGGAATTGATAATGTTTTGATAAGTGCTACAGGGTATACCGGCGCAGGAGGCGTCGAAATCTATTTTGAAAATAAAGAAGGAGCTGCTGATATTATTTGGGATAAGATTTTTGAAGAAGGAACTCGTGCGGGATTAAAGCCAATTGGTCTGGCAGCAAGAGATACATTGAGACTGGAAATGGGATACTGCCTTTATGGAAATGATATTGATGATACCACATCGCCTTTGGAAGCGGGGCTTGGGTGGATAACAAAATTCACCAAGGACTTTGTAGCCAGGGAAATTTTGGAAAACCAAAAAAAAGAAGGGATTTCTAAAAAGCTTGTGGGGTTTGAAATGATTGAAAAAGGAATACCAAGGCATGATTATGAAATTAAAGAAAGTGAAGGAAAAACTATAGGAAGAATTACCAGCGGCACACAATCGCCTTCTTTAAATAAGTCAATAGCAATGGGATATGTAGATACAACGTATTCAAAAATTGATACCCAAATTTATATAAAAATAAGGGATAAGCTACTCACTGCCAAAGTGGTTAAAATGCCCTTCGAGTAAGTGACGTTTAATGCCAATAAAATAAATGAAATTGGAAAAAAAACTTCCTACTCTTAGTACCTGCCTGTCACCTGCTTTATTGCATTTATACGATGTAAGTAGCAGTATTGTGGTAATCATTGACATTTTGAGAGCAACCTCAACGATTGCTACCGCGCTTTATAACGGGGCAAAAAGTGTCATTCCTGTAGATAGTGTTGCCGGATGCATCAAACTCGGAAAACAAATGGATGTAATTACCGCGGGGGAACGAGATGGAAAAATTGCAGAAGGGTTAAAATACGGAAATACTCCCTTTCAATATAAGCCTGATTTTATTAAAGGAAAAACACTGGTTCTTACAACAACAAATGGGACCAGGTTATTACACATGGCATTATCTGATGGCGCTCCGGCAATTATTACAGGTTCATTTTGTAATCTTTCTTCGGTTTGTGATTATTTAGCAAAGCAAAACAAAAATGTTATTCTTGCCTGCGCAGCCTGGAAAGACAGAGTTAATATTGAAGATACTTTGTTTGCAGGCGCAGTTATCAGCAGGGTAAAAAATAATTTTCAACAAAACTGCGATGCCAGTCAGATTGCAGAAAGCCTGTACAATGAGGCTAAAAAAAATCTTTTTGACTTTTTAAAAGAAAAAAATGCTTCGCATTATCAAAGACTGATGAGTTTTGGATTAGAAAAAGATATTCGCTATTGCCTAACAATAGACAACGCAAATGCGCTTGTTCTTTATGAATCCGGGAGATTGGTGCTGGGTAAATAAACTAAATTTTATAAAAATTACTTTATTCAAATTCACAACCCACTTATTTTTCATACTTTTGCAAATTGTCCTTTTTTAACTGTAAACAGCAGCAATGTCTGCGAAATTGTAAACAGAACATATCTTGGCCCTACCCCATTTAATCAAATATGTTTATAATTCCGGAACTGATGAAGTAATTCGCCGGGGGAAAAAAATTCACTCTTCCGGTTATATTGAACTTGTCGAACAGGATGAGCTAATGCATTCTGTCACCTTTCGTGTTAAGGACGATAGCTACTCCACTTTTTATAAGGTAAGTATTCAAAAATATGACGATCCGAAAATCCTTTCTGTAAGATGCACATGCCCATATAATTTAGGAGACATATGCCGTCATGAAGCCGCAGCCCTATTTCAGCTACAAGATCTTATTGATAGAAATTTACTTACATCAGATAACATCGTAATATACGATCAGAGGCATACTATTGTTAAGATGAAGTTTATTGACCTGAAAACTATCAGAATGCTTGCTGGCCAGGATAATTATGATGCAGGAGAAGAAATGCTTAGGACGAATAAAATAAATATTGATGCAAAAAATGAAAAAGTAGAAGCACGCCTTGATATTGAAGAAGAAAAATTTTTCTTAATTATTCAAAAAAATGAAGAAAGAAATTTTGATACATCCTGTTCATGTGACGAAGTCCTTCATTCTTTGTGTAAACATAAAATTGCTTTATTTCTTCATTTATTAAATTCTTATGGTCCTCACTATTTTGATACCATTCGAAATTGGGACAAAGAAAAAAATAAACTATTAGAATTATATGGGTATAGCTTAAATGAAGAACTCTCAGGTAAATTTGAATTCATTTATAAAGAGGGAAAGCCCTTTTTAAAAGTCCTTGATCCATCTATTAAAAAAATAATTCCGGTAGTAGCAGATAATTCAAAGTCATTAGTAGCCATTGCGGAATCGCCAGAGACAGCAACCACTGTGGCTTTTAAGCAAAAACGAGCAGCAATCGTCTTTAATGCAAATCAAAAAAAATTTCCCTTTTTTTCTATTGATGCTGTATATGGTGATTATGATGATGAAGAAAAAAAATTTATTGGTCATGTTGAAAAATTGGATCTGAGTAAATTCATTAATATAGAAACATTTTCTGAACGTGACAGGCAATTAATACAGCAAGCCCGAAAATTACAGCAGATAGAAATAAACAGATATTTGAATCGCAATTCACCTTTTAGTGGTTTTTGGGAAAATATTGTTCAGCAGGAGGATGAAGAGCTTCCCGAAGAAACTAAAATGTTAATCACTGAATATATTTACCCTAAACTTAAGAAGATATTTCAGGAAACGAATATTACTTTGTATTTACCTGCCGGAAAAAAATTTAAAACAGATAGTCTACAAACTTTCATTACTTCACTCATTCACCCTTCCATTCAATTTGATGTTACCATCAAAAACGAAGATTATATTTTGGAAAGCACCGTTATTATTAACAATGAATTGCTAAAAGCGGCAGATAATCAATGGGATAACTTTTTATTGTTTTTGTACGATGAAGAAATATTCCTATGGAAGAAAATGGAAGATGCATTAATTGCTAAAAAGTTCAAAAAGGCACTTTACATACCCAAAAAAGAATGGCCGTCTTTTTTAAAAGAAGTAATAATGCCTCTCACAAAAGAATACAAAGTAACGTTCGACAAGTCTTTGGTCAAAGAGGTTAAAGATGGGGATCCTGAAATAAGTCTGATGCTGATAGAAAGGGGGGATTATCTCTTATTTCAACCAATTTATAGTTACAAAGGCTTTAATGTGAAACCGGAGGATAAAGAAGTTATTATTGTTCCTGAAGAGGACAAAGTGTTGATGGTACGCCGCAATAATGAAGTTGAACAGGATTTTCACAATAAACTATCAGGACTACATTCTCAGTTTGCAACTAAAGAAAATGGAAGCTTAGTCTTGAAGGGTAATGATGTACTTAAAAATAATTGGTTTTTTCTGTTTGGGGATGCTATGAAAGAAATGAAAATCCCAGTGTTTGGATTTAATGCATTAAAAAATTTCCGTTTTAACACTGCAAAACCCTCTACACAAATTCATCTAAGCAGCGGCCTTGATTGGTTCGACGCAAAAATTGAGCTCTCTTTTGGAGAGCAACGAATTGGCATTTCAGAAATTAAAAAGGCATTAGCAAATAAACAATCTTTCGTACAGTTAAATGACGGGTCTCTTGGTATTCTGCCGGATGAATGGATAAATAAATATTCTCTTCTTTTTAAGGTTGGTCATGGCAAAGACAATAAGTTAAGACTCTCAAAATTTCATCTTAGTGTAATAGATGATCTTTATGAAAAAAGAGATGAGAAAGAACTTTCTTTTGAATTAGATGAAAAATATGAACGTTTAAGAAATTTTAAAAGTATCCCCGAGACAGAAGTTCCCCAGGAATTACAAAACAAACTTCGGCCTTACCAGGTTTCAGGATTTAACTGGCTTAATTATTTAAATTCTGTTGGTTGGGGTGGCATTCTTGCCGATGATATGGGGTTGGGGAAAACTGTTCAGGCTTTAAGTATGTTAAGTCATTATCAAAAAGAAGATGGTAAGTTAAAGGCACTTGTAGTATGTCCGACCACCCTTATTTATAATTGGGAAAATGAAATTAAAAAATTTACTCCATCCCTTACCTGGTGTATACATCATGGAAGTCTGAGAACAAGAAAACCTGAAGATTTTGAAAAGTATAATATTGTTATTACTACTTACGGAACTCTAAGAAGCGATATTCAATTAATGATGAAGATATTATTTGACTATGTAATTCTTGATGAATCCCAAGCCATTAAAAATCCTTCTTCAAAAGTTACCAAAGCGGCTTGCCTTCTTACAGCAAAAAACAGATTATGCATGAGTGGTACACCTTTGCAGAATAATACTTTTGATGTATATGCACAGATGAATTTTTTAAATCCTGGTCTTTTAGGATCAGTCGAATTTTTCCGAAATGAGTTTTCAACCCCAATTGATAAGTTTGGAGAGCAGGAACAAAAAGATCATTTGCGGAAACTTTTATACCCTTTTATTTTGCGACGAACAAAGGAACAGGTAGCTAAGGATCTTCCGGAAAAAACAGAAACCATACTTTTTTGCGAGATGGAAGATGAACAGAAAAAAGTATATGATGCGTATCGAAATGTTTACCGGGATAAGATTATGGGCGTTATTGAAGGGGAGGGCATTGATAAATCTCAACTTACGATTTTGCAGGGCCTGATGAAATTAAGGCAAATATGCGATAGCCCTGCAATTCTTAATGAAGAAGAAAAATATCCCAATCATTCGATTAAACTGGATGAACTCACAAGGGAAATAACAGAAAATATCGGAGAACATAAAGCTCTCGTATTTTCTCAGTTTCTTGGAATGCTCGCATTAATAAAGGAAAAACTAAAAGAAAATAATATAGAATTCGATTATTTCGATGGAAGCACTCCTCCTCACGAAAGAGAACGTTCTATTCAAAATTTTCAAACGAATGATAATTCCAGGGTTTTCCTAATTTCTCTTAAGGCGGGTGGCGTTGGGCTTAACTTAACTGCTGCCGATTACGTTTATATTGTTGATCCATGGTGGAACCCTGCCGTAGAACAACAGGCTATAGATCGTACGCACAGGATTGGACAAACCAAAAACATTTTTGCCTATAGAATGATTTGCAAGGATACAATTGAAGATAAAATTTTGCAACTGCAGGAACGTAAGCGTACCCTTGCAAAAGAATTAATTTCTGATGACCAGACTTTTGTAAAAAGCCTTAGTAAAGAAGATGTGGAATACCTCTTTAGCTAAAATTATTTAAGAAGTAATAAAATCTTTTAATCTTTGAAATTCTTTTTTATTTCCAGATTCAAAGAGTGCAATAAAATTTTTTGAAAGTGTGTTAAGAAAAACAGAAAAGGCGGTTTTCTTTTGGTAAACTTGATTTTTCATAAAACTGATTTTAAAAGGATTAATGTATTTATTTTCTGACTTTAAAGTAAAAACATCATACCTGGTTTTGCAATAGCATAATCACCCTATTCCTAACCGCGTAAATTCCGCACATCAAATTTCTATCCCAACCAAAAATTACTTTTACCAATTGTTTTGGTTATGATTTCTCCCCTTGGGTTTTGTATAATATTTGATATTATAAAACTCTGGGTTTTGGTTTAATCTTTGGAAAAATACTCTTATGAGATTGCGGATTAAACCTACAGGGTTACCGGTAACTTTAGTATTCATAAAAAGGAATTAGAGAAATATAACGAATCAAAATAAAAATTTATTGTATAAACAAAAAAATAGACACCGGTGAGTGTCTATTACTACAAATTTACATATAATACAATCTTATTCAGCTTTTTCTAATTTTTTATTTAGCTTGATAATGCCTGTTGCATCTGACTCAATATTATACCAGTTTTTTTCATCCTCTAAAACTATGTTGTATGAAACTTTTTCACTATTGGAGACTTCAGTAATTCCAAATATTTTTTTGCCCGGATATTTTTCACAAACTTTTGCTCTGATAGCAGGAGAAAGGTCCTTTTCAGAATAATATCTTGACGTGCTCAATACAATTCCGTCAGGAGAATAATCAATCCGGCACGAAGAATTATCCGGGTTGGTAAAATATACTTCATAATAATTGTCAAAGGTATACCAGGACGGTTGTTTAACCTCCGGAAAGGCTTCGTGAAAAACCTTTAAAACTTTTTCGTTAACAAGAGTATTTGGGGCGGCAAAAACTGCTGTTGCAGAAACTATTATTGCAATGCATACAAAAATGATCTTTTTCATAATTTTATTTTTATTGGTTAAGGAATCGGCGATAAAATTAGAAGTACTCATAAGAGCAAACAAGCTTTTTGTTATCATCGGTAATGTAGTGTGGAAGCGGGTTTCGTTAATATAACGTTAAGGGAAAATGCGAAGCATGTAAATAAGAATCTGAAGTAACAATTTTTGAAAGTAAACCCGTATTTATATATATTAAAAATTTGAAAAACAATAAATATCTTTTTAAAAAATTAGGATAAATGGCATTTCCTGTTTTTAAACCGTTTTCAATTATTCATTGCATTTTCAAAACCTTTTATGTTTCAGTAACTTTGTATTATGCAGGAATATTTAGAGGCATTAAATGAACAGCAACGTGAAGCAGTATTACATCGGGACGGCCCTATTATGATTGTAGCTGGTGCCGGTAGCGGCAAAACAAAAGTGCTTACTACCCGTATAGCGCATCTATTGGCAACAGGAGTGGATCCATTTAACATTCTGGCTCTTACATTTACTAACAAGGCTGCTGCTGAAATGAAGGAGCGGGTGGAGAAAATTCTGGGAAATAATGAGGCAAGAAATATTTATATAGGCACTTTTCATTCAGTATTTGCAAGAATATTACGGGCAGAAGCAGAAAAACTTGGCTATCCCCGCAACTTTACTATTTATGATACTGATGATGCAAAAAGTGTAGTAAAAACTGTAGTAAATGAATTGGGCCTTGATGATAAACACTATAAGCCCAACACAATTTATAATAGAATTTCTGCTGCAAAAAATGCTTTAATAACCCCCGAAGAATATATAAACGATTACGGTTTGCAACAGGAAGATATGCGGGCTAACCGGCCAATGACCGGCCAGATTTTTGATGCTTATTGCAAACGCTGTTTTAAAAACGGAGCAATGGATTTCGATGATCTTTTGTTGAAATTTTATTTGTTATTGAAAACCCATCCTGAGAGTTTAAGTAAGTATCAGCGTAAGTTTAAATATATTATGATTGATGAATACCAGGATACCAATACAGCGCAATACCAGATTATAAAACTTATTGGGCGCTATGCACGAAAATGTTGCAGTGGTTGGCGACGATGCTCAAAGTATTTATAGTTTTCGCGGAGCCACCATTGAAAATATCTTGCAATTTCAAAAAGATTATGATGAGGTTAAGATTGTTATGCTTGAACAGAATTACAGAAGTTCACAAAGTATACTTCATGTGGCAAATAATGTAATTGCTAATAACAAAGGTCAGATTCCCAAAAAATTATGGACGAGTAATGAGGAAGGAGAAAAAATTAAACTGGTACGCACTGCTTCTGATAATGATGAAGGAAAATATGTTGCTGATGCAATACAGGAACAAAAATTACGCAATCATTATCGCAATAATGACTTTGCGATTTTATACAGAACAAATGCACAAAGCAGAAGCTTTGAAGAAAGTCTGCGCCGAATGAATATTGCCTATAGAATTTATGGCGGCATTAGTTTTTATCAACGAAAAGAAATAAAAGATTTTCTGAGTTATTTAAGAGTTATTGTAAATCCAGGCGATGAAGAGGCGTTAAAACGAATCATAAATTTTCCTGCGAGAGGCATTGGTAAAACAAGTGTAGAAAAAGCGGTTCTTTTTGCTAATGAAAATAATATTTCCATGTGGAACGTGCTGGAACGTGCATCGGAATTCGGTTATAAGGCATCAACACTCGAAGTGATCAACAACTTTGTTATCATGATAAAAATGTTTCAAAGTGAATTGCAGAAAAAAAATGCGTATGACCTTTCCATTCTTGTTGGCAAAAACACAGGATTGGTAAAAGAACTTTTTAATGATAAAACAACAGAAGGCCTTGCCCGCTACGAGAACATCCAGGAATTGCTTAACTCAATAAAAGAATTTACAGAAACTCCAACTGAAGATGGAGAGCTACTTGATAAAAGTCTCGGAAGTTATCTTCAACAAATAACCTTATTAACTGATGCAGATGATGATAAAGGCGAAAGTGATGTTGTGAAACTAATGACCATTCATGCTGCGAAAGGCCTGGAATTTCCCGTTGTTTTTGTTGGAGGTCTTGAAGAAACTTTATTTCCAAATGCCATGTCAATTAATACACGAGAAGAGCTGGAAGAAGAAAGAAGATTATTTTATGTGGCGGTTACAAGAGCAAAAAAAAGATTGTGGCTAACGTATGCGAATACTCGATATCGTTTCGGTAATCTTACTCAAAATGATCCCAGCAGGTTTATTGATGAACTTCCGGAAGAACGATTGGACAGAGCCTTTGCCGGTGGAAATATGCGTAACAATCAAACCAATAACTGGAATCCATTTAATAAAGCACATACTGGTTATGGAAATCAGATAAAACAAAATCCGAAAACTGAAGTCGAAAAGCCTGCCTATCTTATTACCTCTAATGTAGTAAAAGTAAAAGAGCATATACCCACTGAAGGCTTTACGCCAAGTGATACCAGTAATTTACAAGAAGGACAAAAAATAGAACATCAAAAATTTGGTTTCGGCGAAGTAATAAAAATGGAAGGCGCTGCCCATAATCCTGTAGCTACGGTAAAATTTGAGTATAATGGTGAAAAGAAAATCATGTTGAATTATGCCAGGTTGCGCATTGTTGATTAAAAATCAAAAACAACTTTCGTGAAGCGGAAAATGTTGATTAAATGGCTTTGATTAACATCCATCTCCCTTATTCAACCTAAATATGTATTAACTTTGTTCTCCTAATATTTTTTAATATGATTAAAACAGGAAATCCCGTTATAAGTATATATACTGAAATGACGCCCAATCCGGAAACAATGAAGTTTGTTGCCAACAAACTTTTATATCCCGGGAAAAGCATAGATTTTCAGGATGAAGACGAATGCAACTGCATCTCCTCTTGCTATGGAATTATTTAGTTTTCCTTTTATAAAATCTGTATTTATCGCCAGCAACTTTGTTACGCTTACGAAAACAAATGAAACAGAAGACTGGCAGGATGTTATTCCATCAATAAAACAATTTTTAAAAGAATATCTTGAAGAAGGAAAAAGTATAGTTAATGAAGAAGAAATTGCCTCAAGAAAAAATGCGAACTCAAATGAGGTAAGCTTAAGTGATGGAGATGTTGTAAAGCGCATTAAAGAATTACTTGAAAATTATGTAAAGCCTGCCGTGGAGATGGACGGCGGAGCTATACAATTCAAAAGTTATGAAGATGGCAAAGTAAATTTGATGCTACAGGGCAGTTGCAGTGGTTGCCCTTCTTCAATGATTACTTTAAAAGCAGGCATTGAAGGAATGATGAAGCGTATGATACCTGAAGTTAAGGAAGTGGTGGCAGAAGCTGATTAAAGAGAGTAAATTAAATCCTATCCTATGTAATATCGGTAAGAAACGACTATCAATATTTCAAATCAATCACAAGAAATTCATTTTTAGTTATAGTAATTGCCTTTTCTGCCTTAGTAATAATTTTCCCTATTGGGCTTATAAATTTATTTAAGCTGTGAGAAATAAATAGATTTTGAACCGTAGAAAGTGCCTGCGGATCTACTGCAATTAATAATCCTCCACTTGTTTGCGGATCAGCTAAAATGGCTTTTTGTAAATTAGTAATTGAACTTATTTTTTCTCCATAACTTTCCCAGTTCCTTACTGTGCCTCCCGGGATACAATTGTTATCAACATAATTTTTTATAGAATAAATAATCATTGGTATTTTATCAAAATAAATTTCCGCACTTACCTGGCTTCCTTCAGCCATCTCAACCAAATGGCCCAATAACCCAAATCCTGTCACATCGGTCATTGCATGCACACCTTCAATTTTCCCTAACATTTCTCCAATTTTATTTAATTGCATCATTTGCTTTGCGGCTATGCCGTCGTGTTCCGGCAGTAGTAATCCTTTTTTCTCTGCTGTAGTTAAAATGCCAACGCCAATGGGTTTGGTTAAAAAAAGTAAGTCACCAACTTTAGCTTGGTTATTCTGTTTTATATTTTCAGTTGCTATGAGTCCATTTACTGCAAGGCCAAATATTGGTTCAGGACTGTCAATGCTGTGTCCGCCAGCCAAGGATATTCCTGCTTCCAAACAAATACTTCTTGCCCCTTCGATAATCTTTTGTGCGACTTCCGGTGATAATATGTTTACCGGCCATCCTAAAATTGCAATGGCCAAAACAGGCTTGCCTCCCATGGCATACACATCGCTTATTGCATTTGCCGCTGCAACTCTGCCAAAATCAAAAGGATCATCCACAATAGGCATGAAAAAATCTGTCGTAGCTATTAATGCTGTTCCATTGCCGAGATCATAGACAGCGGCATCGTCTTTTGTATTATTTCCTACAAGTAATTTTTTATTATCGGGAAGTGCAAAATTGCTATGCAATATTTTATCCAAAACCTGGGGGGAAATTTTACAACCGCAACCGGCACCATGAGAATATTGAGTGAGCATTATTTTTTTTTCTTTTTCTTTAGTGCTCAATATATCGGACATGCCTAAACGCAGTTTATTAATTTAACTTTTTTTCTTCCTTCTCAAAATAATAGCAGAATTTTTTTGAAGATCACCTGTGAACCGAATCTCATGTCTTATATTTCCATCGTAAACTATGAGCAAACCTGTATTCGGAGGAATGCTTCCAAGATTTTCTGCATACATGATCAACATAATGGAATCACCCATTTCGGGTGTAAGATAAATAGTTTTCTTTATTCCATTGGCTGTTAAACCCCTGCATGGGCATTATAACTTTACTGTTAAGCAACACACTTACAGTATCGCCATCTATTTCTCCATTATCATAAAGGGTTAGTAAAAGACTATCGCTTGTAATTTCAACGTTTTGTATTGTTTCAATTTTTCTTGAAGAAATATCTGCCGCGGCTTTAGAAATTTCTTTTTTTCCGGGTTTAATCGTTTCAATATTCTTACTATGCGAAATTGTATCAGAAAGTTTCGATTTTGGTATTTGATGTACGTTTCGGGCTGTAACATCCTTGTTCATTGATGAAGTATTTGACTCTATGTTTTTTGTATTTGGCTTTTTAACTTCTGCTGTCACAGAATCGCCGCTCATTTCTTTTTTTTGTGCTTCAATGTTTTTAACGTTGCCCTGGGAATCGTTTTTTATATTCTTATTCTCATTATTTTTATATTCATTGGGATTGCTGACAGGTTTATTTAATATTGCCACGTCGGCTTGGTGATTTTCAGAGGTCATAAAAGAGAGTGAGTGAGTGAGACCTAGATTTTCCAGCTTTGGAATTATCAACGTTTGTTCTATTTTCTTTTTCTTTTTAAGAAAAATATTTCCTGTTATCGACACATATTCTTTTCTTGTGTTAGTTTTCCATGGTCCACTCAATATCATTGAACTATCGTTTTGTAATAGAACCAATTCACTATATGTCTTTATCCCTTTGGCAGGCGGCTCGGTGTAATTATTATAAATTAATTTATCATCTTCTATAAAATATTTGTCTCCAGACTTTTTTACTTTTATAGATTTTACCCCTATATTTTCAACACTATCAATTACAAAGATTGTGTGGGAATAACCGCTCAGTTTTCCATCATACTCACTAATTGCCAATTCGTATTTCAGGAATTGTTTTGTAGTATCATTATAAAGAGTACCTGTCCATACACCTGTGACATCCTGTGCAAAAAGCTTTAAAGGCAAAATAAAGATCAACAATAAAAATTTCATAGAGTAGTGGATTAATATAAATACTGCGCATATTTCAACTCAAAACGTTCTGGGCATTATTTATATCAACGGTTGCACACGGTATTTTATTTAATATTGCGTCTATATTTTCACGATTATGAAGACTTTTTTCATAAAATTTATCATAATAGCAAAGTAAGATTGAAAAGCATTCTCTCAAATTATTCTCATATAAAAATGTTGTGGCTTTTTTAGTCTCAAGACCTCCCAATCTTTTTTGTATTCTCTGAATACAATTCACCAACTCCTCTTTTCCAAATTGCCCGTAGATAGAAATGATATGCTGTAGTCTTTCTTCAAAAGGAATATCAAGAAAAAATAATGGGCTTTCTCTCATTTGTTTCCATAAAGCATTGGGAATACCTGCTATTCCTATGTGCCTGCTTTCATCCTCAATCCATATTTCATCTTTGGCCATTTTCGTGTAATACCCTCCGTTAGTTATGTTTTGATTTTCTTCCCATGTTGCTTTATACAATTCTATTGAAAGAAGATTTTCAAACATTTCCTGACCTGGTTGACTTTTTTCTCCTAAAGCGCCGAAAGCTGAGCCCTTATGATTGGCTATACTTTCCAGGTCAATTATATTATTCCCTTGTTTCTTTATTTCCTGAAGTAATCTTGTTTTACCTGAGCCGGTGTAACCACCAAGAATTTTTATTTTATATTCCTTTTCAAATTGAGCAAGTACCCAGCCACGAAAAGATTTATAACCTCCTTTTAGGGTATAAATTTTATAGCCAAATAAATTCAATAACCATGCAACTGCTTCACTTCGCATGCCCCCTCGCCAGCAATGGACTAATACAGTTTGTTTATTATTCGAAATGATTTCTTTATTATTTGTTTCTTGCCAGGATTTTATTAATTCTTGTGTTTCTTCGAAGATATTTTTCATTCTTTCGGAAAAATAACCAATCCCTATTTTTACTGCTATCTGCCTGCTTTGTCGCTTATATGCGGTTCCTATGATTTTTCTTTGTTCGTCAGTAAATAAAGGCAATGTATAAGCACCCGGAATATGGGCATGTGAAAATTCTGCGGGGCTTCTTACATCAATTACCGGAAAGTCTTTTGAAAGTTTTAAAAATATTTCAATATCTGTTTGCTCAATCGCCATTTATCCAAAATTATTCTATTACCAAAACAAAAAAACCACTGCTATCAGTGGTTTTTTAAAATTATACCCAAATATTATTATCCATTCATGGAAGTAAGAAATTCCATATTATCTTTTGTGCCTTTCATATTTTTCATCAAAATATTAATAGCTTCTTCAGGATTCATATCTGCCATGTGATTACGCAATACCCACATGCGCTGTAAAACTTCCTTATCGAGTAAAAGATCGTCACGCCGTGTAGAAGAAGCAACAATATCAATAGCAGGGAAAATTCTACGGTTCGATAACCTGCGGTCGAGTTGAAGTTCCATGTTACCAGTTCCTTTAAATTCTTCAAAAATAACTTCATCCATTTTACTTCCAGTGTCTACTAAGGCAGTGGCAATTATAGTAAGGGATCCTCCGTGTTCAATTTTCCTGGCGGCGCCAAAAAATTGTTTTGGCTTTTGCATAGCATTTGCTTCCACACCTCCGGATAATACTTTTCCACTTGCCGGTGCTACGGTATTATGAGCTCTTGCCAAACGGGTAATACTATCCAATAAAATCACAACATCATGTCCACATTCAACAAGCCTTTTTGCTTTTTGCAAAGCCATTGTACTTACTTTCACATGCTTTTCAGCAGGCTCATCAAATGTTGATGCAATTACCTCCGCTTTTACACTCCGTTCCATGTCTGTAACTTCCTCTGGTCTTTCATCTACCAACACTATCATTAAATAACATTCCGGATGATTTGCGGCGATTGCATTTGCAATTTCTTTAAGCAACATTGTTTTACCGGTTTTGGGTTGGGCAACAATGAGTCCTCTTTGTCCCTTTCCTATAGGTGTAAATAAATCGATAATTCTTGTAGAAAGATTATTTGGTGTTAAAAACAAATTCAGCTTCTCGAAAGGAAAGAGTGGGGTTAAGTAGTCGAAGGGAACGCGGTCACGAACTTCTTCGGGACCCTTCCCATTTATTGTTTCTACTTTCAATAAAGCAAAATATTTCTCACCTTCTTTTGGGGGTCGAACCGAACCATAAACCGTATCACCGGTTTTCAATCCAAATAATTTTATTTGGGATGGAGAAACATAAATATCATCGGGAGAAGAAAGATAGTTATAATCACTGCTTCTTAAAAAGCCATAACCATCGGGCATCATTTCTAAAACACCTTCTGCTAATATTACACCGTCAAATTCAATATTAAAAGCAGGCTCCTTTTTCTGTTGATAGGTTTTATGTTGATTTTGATAGCCATTATTTAAAGGAGGTTCCTGAAATTCTTCTTCGTTTTCATCATTTAATAATTCTACTAATCCAGGTGCTATTGATTTTGGGTCAGCATAATTCTTCCTTGGGTCGCCTGTGATGTTCTATCTCGCCGCCAGCTTCAGAGTCTTCTTTATGCTTTTTAACAGTCTTTTTTTTCTCCTCTATCTTCTTTGGCTTCATCTCTTTTGTTGAATCGGTAATTAACAGGGTCATCGGAAGAGACTTCTTCTGACTTTGTTTTAATTATTCTTTTCCGCTTGGGCTTTTCTGGTTCAGCGGGGGTTTTTTCACTATTATTCATTACGGCTTGTTTATCAAGAATTTTATAAATCAATTCTTGTTTATCTAATGTTTTTGCGTTGGAAATACTTTCTTGTTCTGCTATATCGAGTAACTCCGGAACGAGCATATCGTTCAGTTGTAAAATGTCATACATAAAGAGGCGTGTAGATTAATTATCAAACGAACCTGAAAATTACAAATCTAAATTTTGATGATTTATTATGGAATGGATTCAATTAAAACTTATACTGATAAGACCGTAGCAAAGAAGTAACAGTCAGCTTTCTTATGCAATAATACACCAAATTTACAAAAAAAGAAAATATTATTAAATCTAATCTCCTTTTTTGTTTTTACATAATAATTATATCAATTAACTTTCATAGAGATTGTAATTAAAATTTTTCCTTCGGGAAAGCTTTAGGTGATATTTTATATTTGCAATAATTCATAAAGAAATGTTTAACACCAGAACAAGAATAAAGGATGTTTTAACTTCGGATTTGACCAATCGCAATGTAACCGTTATGGGTTGGGTTAGAACATTCAGAAACAACCAATTTATTGCCTTAAATGATGGCAGTACTAATAATAATTTACAGGTTGTTGCCGAACTTGGCCAATTTGACGATTCATTCTTAAAAAGAGTTACTACCGGGGCTTCTTTGAAAGTGACAGGAAAAATTTTACCCTCTTTAGGCAAAGGTCAAAAATTTGAGCTAAAAGCTGATTCTATTGAAGTAATTGGCGATAGCGACGCGGAAAAATTTCCTTTGCAACCCAAAAAACACAGCCTTGAATTTTTAAGGGAAATTGCTCATTTACGATTTCGAACAAATACATTTGGCTCTGTTTTTCGTATCAGGCATTCGCTTGCTTTTGCTATTCACAAGTTTTTTAATGATAAAGGATTTGTTTATTTACACACACCCATTATTACCGCATCGGATGCAGAAGGTGCGGGTGAAACCTTTCATGTAACAAATTTTGATCTTTTAGACCCTTCAAAAAATGATGATGGATCTATAAATTATAAAGAAGATTTTTTTGGGCGTGCCACAAACCTTACTGTTAGTGGCCAACTTGAGGCAGAACTTGGAGCGTTAGCACTGTCAGATGTATATACTTTTGGCCCAACTTTTCGTGCGGAAAATTCTAATACGGCACGTCACCTTGCTGAATTTTGGATGATTGAGCCTGAGATGGCTTTCAGCGATCTTGAAGATGATATGAACCTTGCCGAAGAGTTCATAAAGTACATTATTAAATATGCATTAGATAACAATCGCGAAGACCTTGACTTTCTTGCATTACGCCTTTTAGAAGAGGAAAAACAAAAGCCACAAACTGAAAGAAATGAGTTGGGGCTTATAGAGAAACTTGAATTTGTAACTAATAATAATTTTGAAAGAATTACTTATACAGAAGCAATTGAAATTTTAAAAGAATCACATTATAATAAGAAGAAGAAGTTCCAGTTTTTAATTGATAAATGGGGTGTTGATCTGCAAAGTGAACATGAACGTTACTTAGTTGAAAAACATTTTAAAAAGCCGGTAATTTTAATCAACTATCCAAAAGAAATAAAAGCATTTTATATGCGACAAAATGATGATGGAAAAACGGTGGCTGCAATGGATATTCTTGCTCCTGGAATTGGCGAAATTGTTGGCGGCTCTCAAAGAGAAGAACGATTTGATAAACTGGAAGAACGCATGAAAGAAATGCACATTCCCGCTGAAGAACTTTATTGGTATTTGGATACGAGAAGATTTGGTTCGTGCCCCCATGCTGGCTTTGGGCTTGGTTTTGAGCGCTTAGTTCAATTTGTTACGGGCATGACTAATATACGTGATGTTATTCCTTTTCCCAGATTTCCCAAGAATGCGGATTTTTAATTTTTAAAATGGCCCCAAAGGATGATTAGTCAGCAGTGAGATATTTATTGAAATAGCTTCGTCTTTATTGCTTTTAAATTATAAGTAGGGGAACTTATATACTTTTGTAATAAATAGAATACAGCCATAAAAGGGATTGATAAAATATCAATAGCGAATACAAAGTTTTTTTGTAATTTGTTCTATACAAGTTGCATTCACAATCTAATTTTCAAATAATTTATACATGACAATTCCTGTTGTTGACTTGAATGATTTTGTAAATGGCACTACCGAACAGAAATCAACTTTTGTTCAACAACTTGGGAAAGCGTATGAGGATGTCGGATTTGTTGCCGTAAAAAATCATGGCATTCCTGCAGACCTGATTGCAGATCTTTATAAATATGTTCAGCAATTTTTTTCCCTTCCTTCCGAAAGGAAAAAAAAGTTTGAAGATCCTGAATTAGCCGGGCAGCGCGGTTATACTTCTTTCGGTAAAGAACATGCAAAGGGAAGCGAAGCTCCGGACCTTAAAGAGTTTTTTCAATACGGACAAGTTGTTCCTGGTGATCATAAATTAAAATCGCAGTATCCCGATAATGTAAAAGTTAATGATATTCCCGGATTTAATGAAACTTTTTTTAAAGCCTATAGAGCTTTTGAAAAATCAGGAAAATCTTTATTACAGGCTATTGCTCTGTATCTGAATTTAAATGAACATTATTTTGACGACTTTGTAGAGGAAGGTAATTCCATTGTCCGGGCAATCCATTATCCGCCAATAACTTCAGAACCAAAAAGTGCAATACGTGCTGAACAGCACGAGGATATTAATCTAATAACCCTTCTTGTTGGTGCTTCTGCTGATGGCTTACAAATTCTTACCAAAAATAATGAATGGGTAAATGTAACTTCTCTTCCTGATCAAATTGTTGTAAATGTTGGTGACATGTTACAACGCTTAACAAATAACAAATTAAAAAGCACCACTCATCGTGTAGTAAATCCGCCAAGAGAGTTATGGCATACTTCCCGATTTTCAATTCCTTTTTTTCTTCACCCAAAATCTGATATGAGCCTCGCAACACTTAAAGGCTGCGTAGATAATAAACACGAAAAGGCTTATAAGGATACTACTGCCGGTGAATACCTTGATGAAAGATTAAGAGAAATTGGGCTAAAAAAATAAAATTATTTCTATTAATAGTAACCAGTAGTGATATATTAATTACAGTTTATTGAATTCAAACATGGTATTGTTCAGGCATGTTCCCTATCTAAAGGCTGTCTTTTTTTATACGATTTCTGCTTTTGGCGGACCTCAGGGGCATTTCGGAATGATGATGAAAACCTTTGTGGAAAGACGGAGGGATATTACCAAAGAAGAGTTAATGGAATATGTAGCTTTTTGTCAATTATTACCAGGTGCTACATCTACTCAAACGATAACATTAATAGGCTACAAAAGGGGAGGTGTTCCCTTAGCGGTCCTTACACTTTTAATTTGGATTTTACCTGCCAGTATTTTAATGGGCTCATTTTCTTTTCTTGTACAATATGTAAATACTTACCATGTCAACCTGAATATTTTTTCTTATGTGCAGCCAATGGCAGTCGGTTTCATTGCTTTTGCAGCTTTTAGAATGTATAAAATATCAATTAAAAGCACTATTACATTTCTTATTATGCTGGTAGGATTACTTGCAACTTATCTCCTCTTTAAAACACCATGGGTATTTCCAATACTTATTATTTTAGGCGGTGTGGTTACAAACTTCAGTGATAAAAGAATCCCTGAGAGAGAAAATATCAGGCCTAAACAAATAAAATGGACCAATATTTGGCTATTCGTTCTTCTTTTTATAATAGTTGGATTTTTAAGTGAAACAGCACGCAGGCGTGATTGGCAAGATAAAAGAGCTTTTAATCTTACAGAAAATGTTTACCGATTTGGAAGCCTGGTTTTTGGCGGTGGCGATGTTCTTATGCCAATGATGTATGAACAATATGTGGTAAGGAAAAAAACGCAATATTTAACGAAAGAGCAATATCTGACCGGATGGGGATTAGTTCGGGCAATACCAGGCCCTGTTTTTTCGGTAGCTTCTTATACAGGCGGTATGGTACTGAAAGATATGGGTAAATATATGCAACTACTCGGTTGTATTATTGGTTGTATTGGGATTTTTCTTCCAAGTGCTTTACTGGTATTATTTTTTTACCCCGTTTGGCACAATCTAAAAAAATATGTCATTGTTTTCAGGGCTCTTGAAGGAGTTAATGCTGTCGTTGTTGGCATAATGGGGGCAGCTTTTCTTTATCTTTTAAAGGATATTTCCATTACGGCTCTAAACACGGTTAGTTTTGTAAATATATTTGTTATTATAGGCACCTTTCTATTACTAAACTTTACAAAAATCAGGTCTCCTTATATTGTAATGGGTTGCCTTATTCTCGGATTGATAGTTTAGTCATCAGATATAGTACTGTTGACTTTCAATCTCTTCTTTCACGACATCGGGCACCAGATACCGAATTGATTTTTTTAAATGAATTAACTCACGGACATGCGTACTCGAAATCTCGAGTAAAGGCGCCTGAAGTATTGTAAGCCTGGCTCCCTGTTTCTCTTTTACTGTAAACCCAGGCCTTTCATAAATATAGATTTCGTAATTTTTTAAAAGTAGCTGATAATTTTTCCATCTTTTTATATTGGTAAAACTATCGCTGCCCATAATTATTGAAAATGTAGTTTGTGGATACTTTTCAGATAGATAAGCCATAGTATCAACTGTGAATGATGGTTTAGGAAGTCTAAATTCAATATCACTCGTACGAAGTTTTTTTTCTCCCTCGATACAAAGATCAATTAGGTGTTTACGATGTCGCTCATTTAAAAGTGTTCGTTCTTTTTTTAAAGGGTTTTGCGGAGAAATCACAAACCAAACCTGGTTCAATGAAGTATTGCTTGCTATATGATTTGCTATTATGAGGTGCCCAATGTGAATGGGATTGAATGATCCAAAATACAATCCAACTGTCAAAAGGTATTTTTTAAATTATAAAAACTCTACGTTAATTTTCTCTGCCTCATCAAGTCGAAGACTAAGAGAATAGCCCGAAACCATAATATAGATAGGATCCCCGAATGGTGCTTTTTTCCAAACTGTGATTTCTTCGTCAGGAAGACAGCCCATTTCCATTAGTTTTAAAATAATTTCATCATTTTCAAATGACTTAATTTTTACTTTTGTACCCGTTTTTATCTGCGCTAAATTCATCATAGTAAAATCTGATGGTAAATATATCATTCATCCTTTGTACTTTATTTCGATTTTAGAAATACTATTAGTTGAAAACAATTAGATTTAACGATAACGGCATTTCACCTGGAATTAAAAATAAAAGGTATTTAAAAGATTTTCTTAAAGAAGTGTTTGCTAATGAACGGGTTGAATTTGAGTCTGTAACCTATATTTTTTGCAACGATATTTTTTTGTTAGATCTTAATCAAAAATATCTAAATCATGATACCTATACTGACATAATTACATTTACACTATCCGATAAATTAAGCCCGGTTGTCTCGGAAATATATATTAGTGTGGAAAGGGTTAAGGAAAATTCACTTTTTCTAAATGTGAAATATCCCCAAGAGCTTTATAGAGTGATGATCCATGGCATTCTTCATTTATGCGGTTTTTCTGATCATTTCCCTAAAGAAAAGAAAATGATGCGCCAAAAGGAAGACTTTTATCTTTCTAAATATAATTTTCACGTGAAACGTTTCACGTGAAACAAATTGCATGCTTATTTCAAATGGGGTAATTTTGCCAAATGTTTCCAGAATATGATATTATAATAGTTGGTGCCGGACACGCGGGTTGTGAAGCTGCTGCCGCTGCCGCCAATTTGGGAAGCAAAGTGCTTCTTATTACCATGAATATGCAAAATATGGGGCAAATGAGCTGTAATCCTGCAATGGGAGGAATAGCAAAGGGGCAGATTCTTAGAGAAATTGACGCTCTCGGTGGCTTTTCTGGTATTGTTACTGATGAAACAATGATTCAATTCAGAATGCTTAACAAAAGTAAGGGCCCTGCCATGTGGAGTCCCAGGGCACAGAGTGATCGCCAGCAATTTTCCATAAAATGGAGAATAATACTAGAAAGCTTGCCAAATCTGGATTTTTACCAAGATTCTGTAATTGGCTTGCTGAAAAAGAATGATTCAATTAAAGGGATAAAAACAGCTTTAGGACATGAAATTCGTGCAAAATCTGTCATCCTCACAAACGGGACTTTTCTTAATGGAATAATTCACATTGGAGAAAAACAATTGAAAGGTGGAAGAATGGCGGAAAATTCCTCTTCGGGTATTACGGAACAACTAATTGGATGGGGTTTTGAAAGTAATCGTCTCAAAACGGGTACACCTCCCCGGATTGATGGACGCTCCCTTGATTATTCAAAAATGGAAGAACAAAAAGGAGATACTGAAATAACCGGCTTCTCTTTTTTAAATACTAAAAAACCAGAGAGACAACTAAGCTGTTGGATTACCTATACAAATCGTGAAGTACATAAAATATTACAGTCTGGTTTTCATGAAAGTCCTATGTTTCAGGGTAGGATAAAAGGTCAGGGGCCAAGATATTGTCCAAGTATTGAAGATAAAATCAACAGGTTTGCTGAAAGAGACAGGCACCAGCTTTTTGTGGAGCCGGAGGGATGGAATACTATTGAAGTTTATATAAATGGATTTTCTTCCTCTTTATCCGAAGAGACTCAATATAAAGCACTTACAAAGGTGACAGGCTTTGAAAGTTGCAAAATGTTCAGACCCGGATATGCAATAGAGTATGACTATTTTCCTCCTACACAATTAAAACTTAGCCTTGAGACTAAGCTAATTAAAAACTTATTCTTTGCAGGGCAGATTAATGGAACTACAGGGTATGAAGAAGCTGCCTGCCAGGGGTTGATTGCTGGTATTAATGCTCATCAGGCTGTTATAAGTGAGGAACCCTTTTTTCTTAAAAGAAATGAGGCATATATAGGAGTGTTAATTGATGATTTAATCAATAAAGGCACAGATGAGCCGTACAGGATGTTTACGAGCAGAGCTGAATATCGAACGCTGTTGCGGCAGGATAATGCAGATCTGCGCTTAACTGAAAAAAGTTTTAAGATTGGTTTGGCTTCTGATGAAAGAATGAGTAAGGTTATTAATAAAAAAGCTGAAATCGCAAAGATTTTACAGATTTTAGAAGAAGTAAAATTGGAGCCGGATGAAATTAATAATTATTTGACCGAATTATCTTCCTCTCTACTGAATTCTAAAATTAAAGCTTCCCAATTGCTACTACGACCCGCTTTAAGTATAAAAGAAATAAGTAACTGTTCTCCTGCCCTTAAAGGCCTTACAAACTCCTTTTCCGGTGAAGCAATAGAACAGGCCGAAATTGAGATTAAATATGAATCATATCTGGAAAAAGAAGAAGAGTTAGTTAAAAGGATGAGCACGCTCGAAAATCAGGTGATACCTGACAATTTTAATTATGATAAAATTGTTTCTCTTTCAAATGAGTCCAGGCAAAAGTTTAATAAAATTAAGCCCCAGACCCTCGGCCAGGCTAGCCGGATAAGTGGCGTAAACCCAAGTGACGTGCAAATGCTTATGGTGTACATGGGAAGATAATAATGAAAATAGCGTTTACGCATAACCGTTATAAATATTTAGTATGAATTTAGTATTTACCAATGATACTTCGAAAGTGGTTGTTTTTGCTTCAGTAAAAAAATTATTAGTAGAAAAAGGATTAAAAATTATAAAAATAGATGAAGAGCGTCCCTGGGGTGGTTTTTTTGTGATTGATGAATCACAAGCTTTACAATTTAAAAAAGAGTTTTTTGCCGGTATCTTTGAAAACAATGACAGTAATAAGAGTAAACTGAGTCCGAAAATATTAATAGTTGAAGGAGGTAATCGACTGAGTTGGCAATACCATCATCGCCGTTCAGAGATATGGAAAGTTATTGGGGGTGAAGTCGGAATAAAAAGAAGCAACAATGACGAAGAAGGGCCTCTTGAAACAAAAAGAGTAAATGAGCTTATTTCCTTACAACAAGGTGAAAGGCACCGGCTTATTGGACTTAAATCCTGGGGAATAATTGCGGAGATTTGGCAGCATACTGATCCGGAGCATCCCAGTGATGAAGAAGATATCGTTCGGGTTCAGGATGACTTTGGAAGATAATTTCGATTAGCCAGGTACGTTAGTATCTAAAATTTGATGCCCCGGTTAATAAAGTTTTATTCCTCTATAAAATAAAAGGGAAGTATTTTTTTACAAACACTTCCCTAATGTGGTGTGGGGCGGGATCGAACCGCCGACACAAGGATTTTCAGTCCTTTGCTCTACCGACTGAGCTACCGCACCAACGGGCGGCAAAAATATAAATATTCACTTGAAATAAAAATTCATTTTTCAATAGTTTGCAAAAATTGAAAGGTATTCTGAAAAATTAATTTCCATATTCGCATAAAAATTTTATACGCATAATTTTTAATTGTTCAAAGGTATAATTACCATCTGCAAGTTCCTCTCTTGCAATATCAAGACTGGATGTCTGGCATCCTTTGAAATAATCAATTATTTCTTCCTGTTCATATTCATCCACCATATCTTCAATAGCATAATCAAGATTCAGCTTTGTACCGCTTGCAACAATGGTTTCCATTTCTTCCAGCAGCTCATCAATCTTTAATGTCTTATTTTTAGCAATGGTCTCGAGTGGAATTTTTTTATCTACATTTTGAATAATAAAAATTTTATTGCTGTTCTTGTTAACAACGCTTTTCATTACAAAATCATCCGGCTTTTCAATATCATTTTCTTCAACATATTTTGCAATCAGGTCAACAAACGGCTTACCAAATTTTAAAGCTTTTCCTTTGCTTACGCCCTGGCATTTTTCAAGTTCTTCTAATGTTGTCGGATAAAGACTTGCCATATCCTGCAGGCTATTTTCAAGGAAAATAACAAATGGGGGAAGGTTTTTTTTTTTGGCTTCCTGCTGGCGAAGATCTTTTAATAATTCAAACAGCTTTTCATCTGAGGCTATCGTTTCACTCCCGTTTTCTTCTTCTTCATCATCTCCATTGCTCTTCAAAAATATTATTTAAGACAATTTTAAATGATGTTGGCTTTTTTAAAAAAGATTCTCCTTTCGGAGTGATTTTTAAAACACCATATTCTTCAATATCTTTTTTAATAAGGTTTCCCAAAAGCATTTGTCTGATCAATGAATTCCAGAAATGTTCATCTTTTTCCTTTCCGCTACCAAATACCTGCAAATCATCATGCCGGTACATTTTTATTTGAGGGTTTGGTTTACCAAGAATTACCGGAATAACATAGGTTATAGGAAAGCGCTCATCAAGCGATTTTATTATTTTTAATGCAAGTAGTGTTTCTGTTTTTGCTTCCTTCAGTTCTTTAGGGCTTTTGCAATTATCACACATTCCGCCACAATTATCGTTTTCATATTCTTCTCCAAAATAATTCAATAATATTTTTCTCCTGCATACTGCGCTTTCAGAATATGCAACCGTTTCATTAATTAATTGCGCGCCTACTTCTCTTTCACTTAACGATTTATCACGCATTAAATGTTCTAATTTTGAGACATCTTTATGCGAGTAATATAGAATGCATTTCCCTTCCAGCCCATCCCGGCCTGCACGGCCCGTTTCCTGGTAATAATTTTCAATTGATTTTGGTATATTGTAATGAATTACAAACCGTACATCAGGCTTGTCAATTCCCATTCCAAAAGCAATAGTCGCAACAATTACCTGCACATCTTCTTTCAAAAACTGGTCTTGCCGGGCCGCTCTTAACTTAGAATCAAGTCCTGCATGATAGGCAACCGCTTTTATTCCGTTTGCCATTAGCATTTGCGCAAGCTCTTCGGTGGTCTTGCGATTAAGAGTATAAATGATGCCGCTTTTACCCATGTTTTGCGAAATAAATTTCACAATACTTTTAACCGTCTGATCTTTTTTTAATTTTGGCTGAACCTCATAGTAAAGATTTGGCCTGTTAAAAGAGGAAATAAAAATATTGGGATTACGAAATCCAAGATTTTTTACAATATCGCTTTGCACTTTTGGTGTAGCTGTTGCCGTTAGGGCAATAACAGGAATTTTCTTGTCTATTTCATCCATTATCTCTCGAAGCCTTCTATATTCTGGCCTAAAATCATGACCCCATTCGCTGATGCAATGTGCTTCGTCTACTGCAAAAAAAGATATTTTCAGGTCTTTAAAAAATTCAACATTTTCTTCTTTAGTAAGCGTTTCTGGCGCTACATAAAGCATTTTGGTTTTACCGGAAGTAAGATCATCTTTTACTGCTTTTTGTTGGCCTTTGTTTAGGGTGCTGTTCAAAAAATGGGCAATATGGTCCGTACTGCTATAGCCTCTCACCAGATCTACCTGGTTTTTCATAAGGGCAATAAGAGGAGAAACAATTATTGCACATCCCTTGCTAATTATTGCAGGCAGCTGGTAACAAAGACTTTTTCCTCCTCCCGTTGGCATAATTACAAAAGTGTCTTTTCCTGATAAAAGACTATTAATTATTTCTTCCTGCGGATATTTAAATGCATCGAAACCAAAATGTTGCTGAAGGTGTTTAACGAGATTTTCAGATTCTTTTTTGAGGGTATCTTTTTCAGACGTTTTTTTTACAATACGGCTTTTCGGCTTTAGTTTAGTTGTAGGCATGATTTTCTTTTCTTCTTCACTTAGGTTTTTTTAAAGGATTCCAAAGTTACTCCAATTTGACGTTTTAATTTTATACAACAAAAGGTGAATTAATTAATATAACCTTTCTTTATACAATTTATCAGGGTTAAGATACGAAGAAATATATTAGTTTGGTTAAATCATTTTACTTTGCTCTACCATCCAATTAAAGTAGGTTTGCCTTTTTTTTAGTAATAAAATTTGTAATTTCTTTATTGAAGATTTTTCGTAATCGTTGGAATGAAAAATAAAATCATCGCTACCGCAAAAAAAACATTTGCCCTGGAAGCAAGCTCTATCAGTGGTCTTTCAGATTTACTAGATCACAATTTTGAAAAGGCAATAACCACTATTAACAATTGCCAGGGAAGGCTTGTTGTAAGTGGTATTGGTAAAAGCGCCATTATTGCTCAAAAAATTGTAGCAACGCTCAACAGCACTGGCACGCCTTCTGTTTTTTTACACGCAGCAGATGCCATACATGGTGATATCGGCATGGTACAACAAGATGATATCGTAATGATCATTAGCAAAAGTGGTGATAGCCCTGAGATAAAAGTTCTGGTACCATTGATTAAAAACTTTAAAAATATTATTATTGCTATGTGTGGCAATATCGATAGCTACCTGGCAAAGTTTTCTGATATTATTCTAAATACAACCGTTAAAGAAGAGGCCTGTCCTAATAATCTTGCACCCACAACCAGCACAACAGCTCAAATGGTTATGGGCGATGCAATTGCAATTTGTCTTATGGAAATAAAAGGCTTTAGCACAGGGGATTTCGCAAAATTTCACCCGGGCGGCACATTGGGAAAAAAACTATATCTGCGTGTAGGCGACCTCATTATCAACAACGAAAAGCCTGCGGTAAAAGAAAATAGCCTTTTAAAAGAAATCATAATAGAAATTACCAAAAAGCGCTTAGGCGCAACAGTTATTGTTGACGATGAAAAAAATATCGTAGGTATTATAACCGATGGCGATTTAAGAAGAATGCTTGAAAAAAATCTTGTCACCGCAAAAATAAAAGCAAAAGATATAATGACCTCGCATCCAAAAACAATTGAAAGTACGCGATTGGCTGTTGATGCACTTGACATGATGCGCAAAAAAAATATAACACAGCTTATAGTGGTTGACGATAAACGTTATGTTGGTATCTTGCATTTACACGACCTGATCAGGGAAGGAATAATTTAATATTAAAAAATGAACGAAAATAATTACGTCGCAATTATGGCTGGTGGTATAGGAAGTCGCTTCTGGCCGGTAAGCCGGGTAGGTTATCCTAAACAATTCCTCGATTTATTAAATGTTGGAAAAACTCTAATTCAGTCAACCTACGATAGATTTGCGCAGTTTATTCCTAACGAAAATATTTTTATAGTAACTTCTTCTCAATATAAAGAAATTGTTGAAACCCAATTACCTCAATTAAAACCTGAAAATATTTTATGCGAACCTTCCAGAAAAAACACAGCCCCTTGTGTCGCTTACATTTCTTATAAGCTTCAACAGCTCAACCCAAAAAGTAATTTAATTTGTGCGCCTGCAGATCACCTGATTCTTGATGATACTTCTTTTATAAAAGTTTGTCTAGAGGCGCTTGAGTTTACTGAAAAAAATAATGCGCTCATAACACTTGGGATAAAGCCGCTTTTTCCTAACACGGGCTATGGTTATATCCAACACGAGCAATATGCCGTTAGCGATAATATTTATAAAGTAAAAACTTTTACGGAAAAACCAGATTTTGAGCTGGCAAAAAAATTTTTAATTAGCGGGGATTTTTTATGGAATGCGGGGATATTTGTTTGGCGTACATCAAGTATTATAATGGCATTTGAAAAATACCTGCCTGAAATACATGAAATTTTCGATAGTGCAAAAAAAGATCTGGTCACTTCCCGGGAGAAAGCTGCCATCGATTTAATTTATCCCTTATGTGTAAACATTTCCATTGATTATGGGATACTCGAAAAAGCAGAGAATGTTTATGTTATTCCTTCAGCCTTTGGCTGGAGCGACCTCGGCACATGGGGTAGTGCTTATGAAAATCTTGAAAAAGATCATCTGGATAACGCTATTACAGGTGATAACGTAATACTGTTTGATTCTACAAAAAATATTATTCATTCTCATAATGATAAACTTTTACTTTTACAAGGCCTTGATGACTTTATCATAGTGGATACTGAAGATGTTTTGTTGATTTGCAAAAAGGAAAAAGAGCAGCATATCAAGGAATATGTTGCCGAAGTAAAACGAAACAAAGGAGATAAAAATCTTTAGTTCTTTAAGATTTACGTTACACAATTTGTATTATAGAACTCAGGCTTTCATATGGATGGAATGATTGTATACTTTTGAATAATCTTAATCAAAAATATACTCTTGAATAAACTCCTTGTTAAAAGCAAACTCCCCAATACTGGCCAAACTATATTTTCGGTAATGAGTTCTTTGGCTATAAAGCATAACGCCATAAATCTAGGCCAGGGCTTTCCTGATTTTCCTATGAATGGCGTTCTTATTAGTCTTGTAAATAAAGCGATGAAAGATGGCCACAATCAATACGTTCACATGAACGGCCTCACATCATTACGGGAAAGCATAGCCGAAAAAATTTCATTTTTATATCATAAAAATATTAATCCTGAAACTGAAATTACCATAACTCCGGGAGCTACTTATGCAATTTATACAGCCCTCACTTCTGTTTTGCGCCCAGGAGATGAAGTAATTGTTTTTGAACCTGCTTACGATAGCTACATTCCTAACATTGAAATTAATGGTGCAAAAGCTGTGACAATTTCTCTCTCGTATCCTGATTACAAAATCAATTGGGATCTGGTTAAAGAAAATATTACCGCTGCAACAAGAATGATTATAATTAATTCTCCGAATAATCCTACCGGTAATATTCTGGATAAAAATGATATGCTGCAGTTACAGAATATTGTTTCGGGTACAAAAATTTTAATTATGAGTGATGAAGTTTATGAGCATATTGTTTTTGATGGTTTACAACATGAAAGTATTTTAAAATATCCTGACCTTTTTGAGCGAAGCTTTATTTCTTTTTCTTTTGGCAAAGTATATAATTGTACCGGTTGGAAAATAGGTTATTGTATTGCTCCTGAATTTCTAATGAAAGAGTTTAGAAAGGTTCATCAATTTAATTGTTTTAGCTGCAACTCTACTGTTCAATTTGCTCTTGCAGATTTTTTAAAGGAAAAAAATATATACCTGGGTTTAGCAAATTCTTTACAGAAAAAAAGAGACTTTTTTTACACTTTAATGAAGAACACAAAATTTAAAGCACTCTCTTCCCAGGGCAGCTATTTTCAACTTTATAATTATTCCACTTTGAGCGATATAAACGAAAATGATTTTGCTATCCGCCTCACACAAGAAGCTGGCGTGGCAACAATTCCTCTATCCTCATTTTATAAAAAAAATAAAGATGATAAAGTGTTGAGATTTTGCTTTGCAAAAAAAGAAAGCACTTTATCAGATGCAGTGGAAAGGTTATTAAAGTTTACTGCATAATTTTCTTATAAACCATACCTATGGCTTATTTCAAGCATTCTTTCAATTGGCTTTTTTGAAGCTGTTAATAATTTTTTATCCATTATAATTTGAGGCTCTTCATATTCCATACAGAGATATAATTTTTCAAGCGTATTTAGTTTCATGTACGGACAATCATTGCAGGCGCACATATTATCCGGTGGTGCTGGTATAAAAGTTTTACCGGGAGATTCTATTTGCATCTGGTGTAATATTCCTGTTTCTGTTGCAACAATAAATTCCTTTGCATCATTGTCAATTGTATATTTTAAAAGTCAGGTGGTGCTTCCTATATAATCTGCAATTCTTAATACAGGTTCCTCACATTCAGGATGCGCAATTACTTTTGCCTTTGGATGGCGTATTTTAAGTTTAGTAATTTTTTCCAGGCTAAAAATTTCATGAACCATACAGGCACCATTCCATAAAACCATATCCCTGCCGGTTTTCTTTTTTAAATAAGCGCCAAGGTTTTTATCAGGTGCAAAAATTATCTTCTGATCTTTTGGAAGGCTTTCAATTATAGCTTGTGCATTAGATGAGGTGCAGATAATATCACTTAATGCCTTCATACCTGCTGAACAATTAATGTAGGTGATTACAAGATGATCCGGGTATTGATCCTTAAATTTTTTGAAAAGCTCAGGAGGTGCTGAGTCACTTAAAGAACAACCTGCCTTTAAATCAGGTAACAGCACTTTTTTAATTGGATTTAGAATCTTTGCAGTTTCGGCCATAAAATGCACACCGGCAAAAACAATTATATCAGCATCTGTGGATTGTGCTTTTTGTGCAAGACCAAGGCTATCGCCAATAAAATCTGCAACATCCTGTATATCGGGTTCCTGGTAATAGTGAGCAAGTATAATCGCATTTTTTTCTTTTTTTAATCTTTCAATTTCTGCAAACAGGTCTAAGTTAACATCAATATCAATATCCAGGAAACCTTTTTTTTCTAAATTATTTTTCGCGGATGTCAATGTTGTATATCTGCCATAGTATTTAATATTAATACATTATTTATTTAATAGCTTATTACTATTACGAGTGTGAATTTGTGGAAAGTAAATATTTTTAAGCTGATGCAAAATTAAAACATCTGTTTTATCCACTTCATTGCACAATTACTTAACACCAGGTTTTAACACTATTTCAATATAAAACGTATTTATAAACATAAGTAGATAAAAAACAATGAGGATAAAAAAAGAGAACATTTTTACAAATATTTTGTGAATAGGCATAGAGGAAAATGTTTGCTTTTATTATTATTAGCGATGTAATTTTTTAAAACATGTTCTTGTAATTTTTTATAAAGATTAACTTTTAAAAAAAACCTGCTTGTTAACAGCGAATAAAATTTCCCCACAACGCTTTGTTGATAAAAATATTGTGATTAAAAAATAAAAGAATTTATAAAATTATTTTTCTCTCAATCCCTTACACCTCCTGTTTTATAGGAGTTTTCCACAATTTGTTCCTATCTTATTTTACACTATTTTTGCCGTCCATTTAAAATTAATAGAATAAAATTATGTCGATAATTCAGACAATTCGTGAGAGAGGAGCAGTAATAGTAATTGCAATCATTGCATTAAGCCTTATTGGATTTATATTGATGGATTCCAGGAGTGGTACCGGAAAGTTATTTGGCGAAGGAAATACAACAACACTTGGTAGCGTAAATGGCGACAATATTGAGTTGTCGGACTTTAATGATAATGTTAAGTTAATGGAACAACAATATCAAAATAACGGATCATCTCAAAATAACCAGCTAAAGCAAAACACATGGGATCAAATGGTGGCTGAAAAAGTTGTTGACTGAACAATTTGATAAACTAGGTATTACTTTTACGTCTAAAGAAATGAGTTCCATTATGTTTAGTAATGATGCACCACAGCAACTAAAACAAGCCTTCACTAATAAGGAAACCGGGCAGTATGATATTGGGCAGGCGCAGCAATGGTGGGCACAGGCAAAAAAAAATAAAAATGAAGATCAAAGAAAAGCAATCATTTCCCAGGTGATTGAGCCAATGCGCCTGAATAGCCTCTATACAAAGTATACATCTCTCATTGCCGCAAGTATATACATACCTAAATGGCTTTCGAAACAAGAGGAAGAGCAGAAAAATAATTTTGCCAACATTTCTTATGTGGCAGTTTCTTATAGTTTAATAAGTGATAGCACGGTTAAAGTAACAGACGATGAGGTTGAAAGTTATCTTAATAAAAATAAAATAAAATTTAAGCAAGAAGGTGGCCGGGTGATATCTTATGTTTCGTTTAGTGCTGCAGCTAACGGCAAAGACAGCGCCGCAGCAAAACAGTTTATTGAAGGATTTAAAGCCACAATTACAATCAGATTCTAATGTAAGTTCATTCCTGGCAAGGAACTCTTCTGCTATTAATTATTTTGATGGATTTACTCCAAAATCAAAACTTCAAATGCCTTTTAAAGATTCAATTATCTCTTTAAATGATGGACAGGTTTTCGGTCCATACCTTGACGGCAAGAATTATGTTCTTGCTAAAAAGATATCGACTAAAATAATGCCGGATAGCATTGAGTGCCGCCACATTTTAATTGGGACCAGCGATCAGCAGGGGCAGCCAACAATGCCAGACAGCACTGCGCATACATTAGCGGATAGTATTGCAACCGCTATTAAAGGAGGAGCGAACTTTGATTCTCTGGAAGCAAAATATTCAACGGACCAGGCAGCACATAAAGACAAAGGTGTTATGACCTTCGATCTCACCACAATTCAAGGCGATGGTTTTGCAAAGGAATTTGGCGATTTTCTATTGAACGAAAAGGGAGAAACGAAAAAAGTTGTAAAAACACAATTCGGCTGGCATTATATTGAAATATTAGATAAGAAAAATTTAGGGACAGCGTATAAAAATGCTTATATGGCAAAAGAGATTACGCCAAGCGATGAAACAATAAATAATGCAAATGCAGCGGCCAATAAACTTTCAGGACAAGCAAGAGGCAAAGAAGCGTTTGATAAATATGTCGCTAAAAACGGGTTGCAGGAAATTTCTGTTCCTGGTGTTACTAAGGAAAATGACTATCAGTTAGGAGGATTGCAGGATGCAAGGCAAATTGTAAAATGGGCTTTTGGTGCAAAAGAAGGGGATGTATCCGAACCTTTTTCAATGAAAGATGATTTTGTTGTAGCTGTTGTAGATAGAATAATAAAAGAGGGCACACCTGATGTAAAAACTGCCAGGCCACAGGTAGAATCAGTTATCAGAAATATGAAAAAGGCTGATGAAATAAAAAAGAAATTGAACAATCCTTCCAGTTTAGAGGCCGCAGCTAAGACATACAATCAGCAGGTTTTATTTACGGGCGCCGACTCAACACTCACATTTGATGCGCAAATAATTAACGGCATAGGCAATGAACCCAAAGTTGCCGGTGCTGCCTTTGATAAAGAATATCAATCAAAAGTTTCTCCACCGATAAGCGGCAACACCGGCGTTTTTGTAATAAAAGTAAATAGCGTTTCTTCAAAAGCCGCGCCTACAGCCGAAATGATTAGCCAACAGGAAAGCGCTGAAAGAAACCGTTCAGTACAATCGGCCCTCGGACAATCTTTCACCTCGTTAAAGAAAATGGCGACAATAAAAGATTACAGAAGTAAATTCTTTTAGAAATTTAAATTTATAATAGTAAGCAAAGCCATCCGCAAGATGGCTTTTGTTTTTAACAAAAGACGGAAATTTTTATCCGGCATAGCGATGGCAATTACCACGCTTTAATAATTGATGTTCGTAACTTTACACTAATAAATAAAATTATGGAAGAAGTAATTGTAAATAAAGTTGCTCAGAGTTCTTTGGAAACAATAGATCTTGAAAAATTTTATCCGGAAGGAGAAGCAAAGATTTTTGACATGAAAGACCATTTGTTCATGGAACTTATTTTAAAGGAAAAAGACTACAGAGAAAAATTAAAAAAATTGGATTGGTCTGTTTACAAGAATAAAAATGTCTACATAACCTGTACTGCAGATGCTATAATTCCTTTATGGGCGTATATGCTTGCTGTTACTTATTTGCAGCCGGTTGCCAAAGATGTTGTTGTAGGAAACGAATCTTTTATGAACGAGGTATTACTGTTAAAGAATCTTTTGAAAATCAACCTAAAAGATTTTGAGGGGAAAAGGGTGGTGGTGAAAGGTTGTGGTGAAAAAGAAATTCCACCTTCGGCATATGCAGAGATTACAAAAATTTTACTGCCTGTTGTGCAAAGTATTATGTATGGCGAACCTTGCAGTACGGTACCTGTATACAAGAAACGAAATTAAAACCACCCTTTTCTTCGGAACATAATTATCATCCAAACTGGAATGAGCAACATTAGTCCTACGGCAATATAAAAACCATAGTCATTATGCAACCAGGGAATTTTGCTGAAGTTCATTCCAAAAATTCCACCAATTACGGTTGCAGGAGCGAGCAGGCAGGTTACAACAGCCATCACCTTCATTACCTCATTCATTTTTAAGTTTACCTTGCTAAGATAAAGGTCCTGGAGGTTAATCATCATATCGCGATAATTTTCAGCAAGGTCATTGGCCTGTACAATATGATCATAAACATCTTTAAAATAATTTTCGGTTTTTTCTTCTATTAAATCGTTCTCGCTGCGCAAAATTCCATTTACAAGATCTCTTACGGGGGAAACATTTCTTTTTAATACAATCATCTCTTTACGGATGGTATTTATTTGTGCAAGAGAACGTGTGTCCGCCCGGCGGATGATATCTTCTTCGAGTATTTCAATTTCTTCCCCCAGCATTTCCATCACGATAAAATAATTATCCACGATCATATCAATAAGAGAGTAAAAAAGAAAATCAGCGCCGTTTTGCCTCACCTTGCTTCCGGCAATTCTAAGTTTATCCCGCAACGGATTAAAAACATCTTTTGAAGCATCTTCCTGGAAACTTAAAACGAAGTTTGTTCCAAGAATAATACTAATTTGTTCTGTTTCAACAGACCTTTCCTGCACATTAAAATAGAGCATACTTAACAGGCAAAATAATATTCCGTTTATTTCATCAAACTTTGGTCGTTGCCCAACACTTAAAATATCTTCCGCAATAAGCGGATGAATATTAAAACGGGCGCAGATATTTTCTACATCTTTTTTTCTTAACCCATCCATGTTTATCCAACTTACATTTTTTGTTTCGAGGTAGGAGTAAGTTTCTGAAGGATCATTAAAATATTTTTCGATTAAATAGTCTTTATTGTAATCGTATACGCAAACCTTTATTACATCCACATCTTTTCTAATAGGTTGGGCTGTCGGATTTACCTGCAGCACTTTTTTTGTACGCATAAGATCTAACGGGTACTTAATCAGGGATAAATATTTTCTGGACCTCATTATTGAAATTTATTTGCAATTAAGAAATAAGCATTAAAATAAAATCGTTTAATATTAACCGTTAGTTTACTTAACAGGCGTTAAATTTTTTATTGAGACCGAATCAGGAAGGTCGGTGGTCCATATATCACGAAACATTTTCCAGTTGCCCGCTTCCAGTTTCCAGAGAACTATATACTTACCTTTATCAACCTGTTTTCCTAAACTGTCAGATAATTTATAAGTTCCCTCTTCTGCAACAACACTGCTATCGCCCCAAATGTTAGTGGTGGAGAGATTAAAATTTTTCACCCCTTTTTTTATTGTTTCACTAATAAAGTGTGTAATATTATCCCTTCCGGAAACGGAGGGTACGTTGGCGACCATTGCCTTTGCGCCTGTTGTATAACAATTGGCTACTCCAATAGAATCACCCGCTTTAAATGATTTCATAAAACGCTCATTGCTTTGTGTTATAGAAGCCTCAGCCTGCTTTATGTCAAAAACGGAAGCAGATTTTTCAATACTGATTTTATCATTTTCATTGCAGCAAAAAGATATGATCAATGCAAAAATGCAGCAATATTTTAAATGATAGGAACCATGCATTATAAATAGTTATGTTTTGAAATCTACAATAATTTTGCCTAAGATATATAATACAATTAAATTAGAAATTTTATCGCCAGGATCAACGTGCAGAACGTAATATTTTTTTTGCTCTTTCCAAATCTTCAGGAGTGTCTATTGAGACAGGAGAATCGTTCGTAAGCACCATTTTAATTTTGATTCCATTTTCAAGATATCGAAGCTGTTCGAGTTTCTCACTTGCTTCCAGCGGTGTTATTTTCCATTTTGTAAAATTCATTAATGCATTTTTGCGATAAGCATAGATACCAACATGTTTATAGTAAACCGGCCTTATAGTTTTGTCTCTTCTAAATGGAATAACACTGCGGCTGAATAAAAGCGCATGGTGATTTTTATCTACAACAACTTTAACCGTTTTAGAATCGTTAATGAGATTTTCGTCGTTTATTTCATGCATCAGGGAGGCTACTTCAAAAAAATGATGTTCATCATTTTGAAAAACATCCAAGAGATCCTTCAGAGGTTCTTTTTTCACAAATGGCTCGTCACCCTGAACATTTATTATTACATCAACATCAATATCTGCTGCAGCCTGCGCAATACGATCGCTCCCGCTTTCGAATTCTCCACGGCTCATTATCGCATATCCGCCGTTTTCTACAATTTCATTAAAAATAATAATGCTGTCTGTAACAACAATTACTTCATCAAACAATAAAGTATCCACCGTATTTTCATAAGTATGTCTTATAACAGTTTTATCGCCGAGCAATTGCATAAGCTTTCCCGGGAAACGGGTAGCTTCATAACGGGCAGGGATAAGTGCTATTGATTTCATAAAGATTTATTTACTTTATCAACAACCAGCAAAAAGCCAGATAAGATTAGTTCAAATTTTCCGGCTCAAAAGTTCCGGCATCAGCGCCCACGGATTCCGGCAAAGTTTCACTTTCATAGCCGCAGTTGCTACACTTATAAACGTTTTCGGCGGATACAGCATAACTTGAAAATATCCAGCTTAAAATAGCAGTGATCATATTAGCCGCGCTCCTTTTAGGGACCAATTCAATATCATGCGAACCGCACTTTGGGCAAACGGCCTTGCTTTGAAAATCTTTGTCAAAATGTTTTAATAACTCAAACACTTCGGTTGCATCTTCTTTTCTAACTACCAGCTTAATACCGCCTACCGCGTTTGTCAATAAAGGGTCCATGGTAACCGTGTACTCGTCTTTCAGGTAACATTCAATTCCTCCGTTTCTTAATTTAGATAGTAAAAGATTTGCAGAAATAGAATTGCTAAAAGTTCTTACCGTTACTAATTCCATATAAGTGTTTGTAAAAACTAACTGTTAAGCATAAGTGGCATTACGAGCATTAGAAGAATTTCGTCTTCTGCTTTCTCTGATGGCTTGATAATCCCTGCTTTTGTAGGCGTGCTTAATTCAATAATAATTTCATCAGTATCTGCTGCATTCAACATTTCAATTAAAAATTTAGCATTGAAAGCTATCTGAAGATCTTCGCCATCATATTGGCAAGTCATGCGTTCATTCCCTTCAAAACTGAAATCAACATCCTGCGCCGCAAGTTGCAATTCACTTCCGGTAATAGTGAGCGCAACCTGGTTGGTACTTTTATTACTAAATACACTAACTCTTCTTAATGCATTTTGAAAGTCATTTTTATTAACCGTGAGCTTGTATGGGTTGTCAGTTGGAATTACTACTTTATAATCAGGAAACCTTGCGTCAATCAGGCGGCACACAAGCTCTGTTCCGCCATGTTTTACAAACAAATGATTTTTGTTGTATGAAATTTCCAGCCCATCATCATTAGAAGGCAACGCATTTTTTAATAGGTTTAAAGGTTTTTTTGGAACAATAAAAGTATCTGTTTTAGGGCAAACAACATCAAGCCTGGTAAAGCGTACCAAACGATGCGCATCTGTTGCAACACAGGTAATTCCTTTATCTGAAAGCTCAAAGAAAACGCCTGTCATAGCAGGTCTCAGGTCGTCATTGCTAACGGCAAAAAGACATTTATTAATTGCGGTAACCAAGGCAGATGAAGGCATTGTAAAAGCATTGGTTGTATCGGCAACCGGTTCTTTGGGGAAGTTATCAGGGTTTTCGCCCATCACTTTATACTTGCCATTATCGCTGGTAATTTCAACGCTGAAATTTTTATCAATATTAAAAGTAAGTGGCTGCTCAGGAATATTTTTAAGAGAGTCTAATAATATTTTTGAAGGGATACAAACTTTGCCGTTGTCTTTCGCTTCTATCTCCATATGTATTTTCATAACAGTTTCAAGATCTGTTGCAACAACGGTGAGTTTATTTTTTTCTATTTCAAATAAAAAATCTTCCAGGATAGGTAAAACCGTATTGGCATTTATTACGCCGCTTATTTGTTGCAGATGTTTTAATAACTGTGTTGAGGAAACGATAAACTTCATAAAAAAAATTTGAGAATGCCAAAGATAAAAGATTCGTATTAATGAAATCAAGATAGGTAAATTTAATTGAAATAATCTTGTTTGTTATTTAGAAGACCGGAAGGAAAATCAATAAAAAAGCCTTGTAGCAGTTTAAGCATAAATTTGTAACAATAAATTTATTATGGATATTAAAAATCAAAAAATTGCTTTGCTGGTTGATGGCGATAATGCCCAGGCTAAAATAATGGATCTTATCCTGGAAGAAGCTTCCAAATATGGCAAAGTCACTATTCGAAGGGTTTACGGAGACTGGACTACACAGCATATGAATCACTGGAAAAGCCTTTTGAATGAAATGGCATTTAACCCGATCCAAAAATTTTCATACACCACGGGTAAAAACTCTACGGACAGTGCATTAATTATTGATGCCATGGATATTTTACATGATAATTTAGTTGATGGATTTTGTATTGTTTCCAGCGATAGTGATTATACAGGGCTTGCCAAGCGAATAAGAGAAGATGGAATTTTTGTTATGGGAATTGGTGAACAAAAAACCCCGAATGCTTTTGTAAAATCATGCGAAATTTTTACTTATGTTGAAAACCTGGAACCTAAAACGGAAATACCCGAAAAGAAAGAAGCAATAAAAAAACAAGTGGAAAAAGCGCCGATTAATATTAAGCTCATTAATAAGGCTTACGACATGAGCATTAATGAAAGTAACGAGGCTTATATTTCAACACTTGGAATTAATTTAAGAAAGCTCGATCCAAGCTTTGACGTGCGTACTTACGGATGTAAAACGCTTACACAATTTTTTTCAAAGCTTCGCAATTTTGTTGTTGTAGATAATCTTGTAAATGGATTAAATAATCCACTGGTGAAAAAGAAGTAATTGCTGCTAATTTATTAAAAAGATATTTGTATTATTGAATCAAAAAGACTTCATCGTAAAAAGAAATTGCATCTGAACCCTCCTCTGGAGGCCATGGGGCCTTACTCTCCATCTTTCCATCCCCACAAATAGCGGCTTGCGTAAGTACGGTATGGAGACCATTTAAGAGATATCTTTTCAATTTTTTCTCTCAATAATTTTTTCTCCGTTTCTTTTATCTTGTATAATTTGATAACACTTTGCCTAAGTCCGAGATCGTCATGGGCAAAAACGTCTTCTCTTCCAAGCGTAAACATTAATATCATTTCAACGGTCCACTTACCAACACCTTTAATGTGAGTAAGCAACTCAAGAACTTCATCGTTACTCATTTTATGTAAGCGTGCATCGGTTATTTTATTTTCTATAAAAAAACGGCAAACATTATGAACATAGGAGGCCTTTGCATTTGAAAAACCAATGCTTCGAAAAACAGTTGCAGGTGTTGCTAAAATTTGCTTTGCCGAAGGCTCTTTGCCTCCATATAAATTCAGGAATCGTTTATACAAAACATCAGCCACTTTTGTACTCAGTTGCTGGCTTAAAATAGAACCGCATAAACGCAGGAAAACTTTATTTCTTTTTTGTAAAACATAAGCAGGCTGCGCATCTATAAGCGCTTTAAGTTTTTTATCTTTTGATAAGTGAATAATGTGTTTCATAAAGTTTTACAAAGTATTTAACTAACGTTCCAGCTAATTGTTCCATCCTTTTCATCCTTCATTTCAATACCGAGTTCTGCGAGCTGTTTTCTTATTTTATCTGAGGTAGAAAAGTCTTTTTTTGATTTAGCCTCTTTTCTTATATCCGACAATAATTGCATAACGCCATTGAAGGTTTCTGAATTTTGAGAAAGAGATTGAAGGCCAAGAATGTTTTCTAAATAAATGGTAAAAACTTCCTTCATACGGTTAAGTGTAGACGAAGAAATTGATTTCTTTTCTATAAGACCATCTTTCAGGGAATTAATAACCGGAACAATTTCAAACATATTGGCCAATACTTTTGCCGTATTGAAGTCATCATTCATAAACTCATCAAATTCATTCATGAGTGTATTTATTTTTTTGTCCAGGTCTATATCTGAAGGCGAATCATTATCAACCGGGTTAAGCTTTTTTAAAATCTCATAAGCTTCCCACAATCTCTTTAACCCCTTTTCTGCAGCAACCAATGCTTCGCTGCTAAAATCGAGCGTGCTTCTATATTGTGTTTGCAAAATAAAAAACCGAATCGTCATTGGTGTAAAAGCCTGCGTTAATAACGGATGATTACCGCTAAACATTTCGGTAAGCTTGATCTGGTTATTATAACTCTTACCCATTTTTTTACCATTAACAGTAATCATGTTATTATGCATCCAATACTTTGCAGGCTCTACATGATTGCATATAAAACTTTGAGCTATTTCACTTTCATGATGCGGAAACTGAAGATCCATGCCGCCTCCATGAATATCAAATCTTGCACCTAAATATTTTGTAGCCATGGCAGAGCATTCAATATGCCATCCGGGGAAACCCTCTCCCCACGGGCTTTTCCAACGCATAATGTGTTGCGGTGGCGCAGCTTTCCATAAAGCAAAATCTGCCTTATCTCTTTTTTCATCCTGCCCTTCCAGTAATCTTGTTGTTTCTAAAAGATCATCAATAATACGACCGCTTAGCTCTCCGTAATTATGAGTTTCAGCATATTTCTTAACATCAAAATATACAGAACCATTTACTACATAGCCATAACCATCTTCAATTATTTTTTCAATCATATTAATCTGCTCAACAATGTGCCCTGTTGCTGTTGGTTCTATATTAGGATCAATGGTATTGAATTGTTTCATTGCCCAATGAAAAAGATTGGTGTATTTCTGTACCAGTTCCATCGGCTCTACTTTTTCAAGTAAAGCTTTTTTCGATATTTTATCTTCTGCTTCTCTCCCTTCTTCTTCAAAGTGCCCTGCATCAGTTATGTTTCGTACATAGCGTACTTTGTATCCAAGATAAGTGAGATACCGCAGCACCACATCAAAAGTTATGTAAGGCCGTGCATGGCCCAAATGGCTTTCCCCACTTACTGTAGGCCCGCAAACATACATGCCTACAAAAGGCGGTGTAATAGGTTTGAAAATTTCTTTTTGCCTTGTGAGAGAGTTATATAATTTAAGCGGCATAAAAATTTCTGGTATTTAGAAAAGAAAATTTTTTGATAAAGATATTGTACAAAGGTATTGTATGCCTTACCGGCAATAGCAGCAACTACGAAAAGAGAAAGAAATAATTGTAATCATTTAATCAAAGATAAAAATTATTTTGAGTTTTTCAGGGGAATTAAATCTGCTATTATCGGAAAGTGATCGCTTAGTAGCTTATTAATTCTTTTAAATTGTGTTATAGTAAAATCTTTATTGGCAAAAATATTGTCGATACGAAGTGTTGGAGATATGGTGCTGAAAGTTCTGGCAAATCCATAGCCTTTTTTCACAAAAGCATTTTGAAGACCGGCGCCAATGGTTTCGTATGCATAAGAGTTAGGAACATCATTAAAATCGCCACAAACAATTACGGGATAAGGACTGTGATTAATCTCATCTTTAATAAAATTTGCCTGGATAGATCTTTTAAAGAAACCGGCTTTTATTTTTGAAATAATACTTTTTGATTCAGTAATGTTGCTATCACTATGCAGGCCGGCATTATCAAGATAATTAAGATTTGCCTGTGTAAATTTTAATGATTGTAAATGAATATTAAAAACACGAATTGTATCATTGTTTTTTAATACATCAATATATTGAAAGGTTGCGTTGTAATCGTTGGGGTAATTAACCACCGTTTGTTTATTAATAATGGGAAGTTTCGAAAAAATAATTCTTCCGAAATGGTGTTCATTATCAAAGTCATCTTTTAAACTATAGGAATAAAAATAATCAACGAATCGCAGCGCTTTTTTAATATCAGGAAAATAGTTGATGCCTTTCTTTTTATCGCCCGCAACCACTTCCTGGAAACAGGCAATATCCGGATCATACTTATTAATAAGATCAAACATTTCCTGCTTAACTTCCGGATGGTCTTTATGATGCAGAACATTAAACTGTTCCACATTCCAGCTCATTACTCGTATACTTCCTGATTTTTTTTGAATAATAAAGGCTGAAGAAAAATTCAACGGAAAAATATTCATAATAGCTTGCCAGCAAAATATAACAGTACCGAGTGAGACACAACACCAAAAGGATTTTTTAACTAACCAGAATATAAAAAAGAAGATAAGCGCAATTAATAGATAAGCAAGAATAAATGTAAATAGCCCTAAAAACCACCAGCCTTCGGGGCTGAAATATTTTACATAAGCACCTGCGATAAATATTAGTGCAGTAATGCAGTTTAAGACAATAAAAATTTTTTTTGCAAACCTTCGTAGAAATGGTTTCTCCATTTACATTATACCGCTTTAGTAAGAATAGTTGAAAACAATAAACAGTTATTAAAAATCACTTTCACCCGCTCTTTTTAAAATATTTTTTTCTTCTTCTGATAATAAATGAAGTCCTTTTTGATTTATCTTATCAAGGATTTCATCTATTCGTTGTTGGGTAATAATTGGGTGCTTCTCAAAAGGTTTTTGATTCCCCGTTTTATAAAAAAGTTTCTCTTTTGTTTTTTGGGGCGTTAATATTTTTTTATCAGGATTACAAAGATCAAGAAACCAATTATAGAACTTAACCATCCAGGCCCCGCTATCATGGCCTTTGCGAAGAGCAACAATAAAAAAGAAACCAACAAGACCTCCGGCCAAATGCGCTAAATGAACAGCCGGCGCTCCGGTTCCTATTGCCGCAAAATCGATAACTACAAATAAAATAGTAAGTACCCAAAGAGGAATACCTCCATTTAACATCCTGAAAATTCTGTAGTCAGGAGCAAGAGCAGTTGTTGCTATTGCCACAGCCATAATGGAAGCGTTGGCTCCCTCAAAAAAGGAGGAATTAATAAAAGGTCTTAGTTGTGGTATTGAATAGTTTGCAGCTATATAAACAACAGCGCCTGCCATACCGCCATATAAATAAATAGGAATTATTTTTTTATTACCCGCCATATCCTGCAAAATAGAACCGAAGGCCCAAAGCCAAAGCATATTGGTAAAAGCAGCAATAATATGGGTATGCACAAACATATAACTCAAAAAAGTCCATGGAGCCCTGGCAAGATTAAAAAGCTTTGCCGGCAAAATAAACCAGGGCAAAATGTGAGTAGAAAAAACAGTGCTTGACGAATCAACAAGAATATAAATGAGCCTGATTAAACCCGGAATAACCAATCCGATTGCATTGATGCTAATAAGAGCCACTAAGGCATTGTTGTCTTCACCAAGGGCTATTTTTTTAACGCGGCGGTCAATATATCTTTCGGATTCTCCCATTTTCGTTCTTAAATGTTTATAAGGGAAAGCAATATAAAATTACCAAATTCCTTCCAGTAAAATTCTTCCCTTTAAAATTTAATAAAACCTTTTTTTATCTGTCTTATTCCAAACAATTACAAGAATCAGGCCCATAACTAATCCGCCGAGGTGAGCAAAGTGGGCAACATTATCACCACCGGCAAAACCTCCGAAAATATCGAAGGCAGCAAAAATGGCGGCCATATATTTCGCCTTAATTGGAAAAGGGAAGGGAAGTATAAAAAATTCGGTATTTGGAAAAGTATAAGCAAATGCAGCTAATAAACCCATAATAGCACCGGAAGCTCCAATAGCAGCACCAGTAGTTACAAAAAACATTTGCGTAAGACCTGCTGCCAGGCCACAAACCAAATAAAATATCAGGAATTTTTTTGGCCCCCACATTCTTTCAAGCACAGAGCCAAATATCCATAACGCATACATGTTAAATAGAATGTGTAAAAACCCCCCATGTGCAAACATGTGTGTCACTAACTGGTATGGCTTAAACAATCCGCTATTATATGGGTATAATGCAAGTATGTCCGTTAGTCCCAGAGTACTGTCAAAAACCAATTGTGCTACAAACACAATAACATTTATAATAATAAGATTTAAAACTACCGGTGGAATTTTTTGAGACGGTCTGTAATTATTATATGCCATTCATTAATTTGTTTAGCGTGCAAATTTCGGAAATACTTGTTGGAAATAAATTATAAATAATTTGATAGTAACAGTTCACTATTTTGGCGGTAAATAAAATCCACGTCAGGACAATAATTTATAATTCAGCCATACCATTTTAATATCATTTAAAATGTGAAAGTTTTTTGCATAAAGGATATCGGTATTATACAAACTTTCATCGGCAAGAGTATTCAGACGGGCAGGCAACCCGGTAGTGGTAAGAATCCCTTGCTTTAAGGGAGGTAAATTTTTTTCGCACACAGCATATCCAATCCATGTTTTTCTAAGGAATAAAACCGAGAAAACATTTTTAAAAAAAGACAGGGGTTTTGATTTAATTAGAAAATGAATGGGAAAGCTTATTAAAAAAAAGAGGGATATAATCACATCTGCCAGGTTTTTATTTCGTTGGTTAACGGGAAGGGCTAAACGAAAAATGGTATCTTTTGAAATATAGTTTCCAGGTTCATTTTTACTGTCGCTTCCTATTAAAGTATTTGTACCGCTTACAAATAATTTTATTCGCAAATTCGCGGGTAATTCCGTCATTGCTTCTATAATTTTCTTAAAAGATAAATTTCTTTCGCAAAAAATAATTTCTTTAACAGGATACAATTTCAAAAGGTCACTAAGATTTTTGAATGCGCCAATTGATCTGGAACTATTGGTTTCATCCGGGTCTACTCTTCCTAATATTCTTTCATGCATACCGGCTTTTAGCAGGAAGTCGCTTAATTCATTAAAATCGTATTGGGTGCCTGCAATTAAGGTTTGATTGATTTCGTTGTTTTCTGCGGCTTTTTCTATTATGCTCCCATCGAGTAATAGTCCTCTTATAACAGTCATTAATAAAAAGGCAAGCAGTGATCCAAAAAATAGAATGCCTCTTGAAAAACGAAGACTTTCCGGTAATAAGGAATACGCGGCAAACAGAACCAAAATGGCGGTTGCCGCGGATTTATTTAACCTGGATTGCTTATATCCATTATCGTACAAACCAGCAAAATAGGAGGCTACGAGGAAAAGTAAAGTAAAGGCGGGAAAAGCGATAATAAGCATGTTAGGCGAATAATTCACCTCCTTTTTTACAAAAGAACTCCATAAAAATTTCATCAACCAGAAACTCATTAAAATTAATGCAGCATCAATAACAGGAAGCCCCATCCATTTTAAAAACCGCCCCAGGGCAGATATAACTGCACGACTAAATATTGCGATCTGAATAAAAAAATTAAATAACCCGGCTTTAGTTCCACCATAATGTTTTTTTGCAAAAATGCTCATGGCCCTGTAAAACATTTTTACATAATTAAAGCTTCCTTTTTTTGTACTTTCTCCTTTAAAGTGAATAATGCTGCTTTCTGCAAAATAAAAGTTTTTATAGCCGGCTTTTTGTATCCGGAAGCTAAGATCAATATCTTCCCCATACATAAAAAAACTTTCGTCGAACCCACCTACTGTATCTATTATTTTTTTTGGGACCATCATAAATGCGCCCGCCAAAACATCTACTTCATGATTTATGTTTTCATCAAGATATCCCAGATGATATTTTGAAAATAGTTTTGATTTTGGAAAGAGCCTTGCAAGTCCTGATAACTTATATAAAGATGTCATTGGCGAAGGAAAAGCTCTTTTGCTTTCACTTAAAAAGTTTCCTGATCCATCAATCATTTTTATACCACAGGCAATAGCGTTATTTTTTGATTGTATGAAAGAAATACATTTTTCACAGGAATCTTCAGAGACAATAGTATCGGGATTTAAGAAAAGAATATAATCTCCGGAAGCTTGTTGTAATATTTTATTATTAGCTTTTGAAAAACCTTCGTTTTTTGTATTCCATGTAAAATTTACCTGCGGGAATTTGTTATTAAAAAAATCTTTGCTTCCATCGGTTGAATTATTATCGACAACAAATATTTCTCCCTCTATATTTTGCATTGCTTTTATAACGGAGCAAAGACAATATTCAAGAAAATATTTTACGTTATAGTTTACTATAATTACTGAAAGGAGCAAGATTAGTTAATAGTTAAATGGATTTAAATGTCAAATTGCCTGAAAATTATAAATCAATTAATCCCGCAAAATAAATAAACATTTATAATCTTTGCGGAATGTATAAACAAACTCTTATCAACGCAACCGAAGCCGGAGCGAATGAATTAATGCGATTCTTTGAAGGAACCTTTACTATAAGCAACAAAGAAGGTGTTAATAATTTAGTGACTGAAGCAGACCATGCTGCTGACAAAGCCATTCAAAATGTAATAAAAAAATCTTTTCCCGATCATGGAATTGTGAGCGAAGAAACCGCCGAAAAAATAACTGATAGTGAATTTAAATGGATTATTGATCCGATTGACGGCACCGTTAATTTTGCCAATGGCATTCCTATTTGTTGCGTAAGCATCGGGCTCGAACAAAATGGCAAAATGCTTATGGGCGCTGTTTATAACCCAATATTTAAAGAATTTTATTTTGCTGAAAAAGGAAAAGGCGCCACGTTGAATGAGAAAAAAATTTCGGTAAGTAATAAAACGGAAGTGTTGAGAAGTTGTCTTGTAACCGGATTTCCTTATACTTATTTAGATCAGCCTAACGGTCCTTTGCAGGTTTTTGAAAGATTAATCCGAAGAGGAATTCCTGTTAGAAGACTTGGCAGCGCAGCCATAGATCTCTGCTGGGTTGCGGCCGGCCGCTTTGATGGATTTTATGAACACCAGTTAAATGCGTGGGATAGTGCTGCAGGTTTTATAATTGTTGAAGAAGCCGGGCGGAAAGGTTACCGACTTAAAAGGTGGTACTTATTCTCCATATCAGCCAGGAATAATTGCTACTAACGGTATCATACACGACGAGTTGATTGAATGGGTGAAAGGGAATAAAAGTTAAATTTCAACACAAAAATTAGATGTTTTATTTTTAAAGCAGTGTATAATCATAAAATGATTTTGGCTGACAAGTTAGTTCCCTCTCCTCCAGGAGAGGGGTTGGGGTGAGGTCTTATAAAAAAATAACTATGGCGGAACGAACAGAAATATCTTCTCTCGGCGAGTTTGGTCTTATCGATCATCTCACAAAAAATAATGAAATTAAAAATGCATCTACTATTTTAAGCATAGGCGATGATGCTGCGGTTCTTGATCATTTTGGAAAGCAGCTTGTTGTTACTACGGATATGCTGGTAGAGGGAATTCATTTTGATTTAATGTACACGCCATTAAAACATTTGGGTTATAAAAGCGTGATTGTAAACTTAAGCGATGTGTATGCGATGAATGCAACTCCACAGCAGGTAACCATGAGTATTGCTTTCAGCAATCGCTTTAGCCTTGAGGCTTTGGATGATTTTTATGAAGGAGTGTATGCTGCATGTAACCGGTATAATGTTGATCTGATTGGCGGAGATACCACTTCTTCCCAAAAAGGTTTGATTATTTCCGTGACAGCAATTGGCGAAGTGGCACCTGATAATTATGTGAAAAGGAGCACCGCAAATGTTGGAGATCTTATTTGTGTAAGTGGTGACTTAGGCGCTGCATTTCTCGGGTTAACTTTATTAGAACGAGAAAAAAAAGTTTTCCTGGAAACGAAAGGTGTTCAGCCTGACCTGGAAAATCAGGATTATATTATCGGCCGTTTTTTAAAACCAGAAGCCAGAAAAGATATCATTGATTTTTTTGCCGCAGATAAAGTTAAACCTACTTCTATGATTGACATAAGTGATGGCCTTAGCAGCGAATTATTACATATTTGTAAACAAAGTAAAAAGGGTTGTGTTTTGTATGAAGAAAAAATTCCGGTGAATGAAATGGCAAAGCAGTTTGCGTACAAGCTTGAGATAGATCCAACAGCATGCGCACTTAGTGGCGGCGAGGATTATGAATTGCTTTTTACAATTGATCAAAAAGATTATGATAAAATTGTTTCAAACGGTGATATAAGTATTGTGGGACATATAACCAGTGAAGAAGAACGTTGTGTTCTTATTACAAAGGGCGGAAATACTCACAAGCTAACGGCGCAGGGATGGAATGCTTTTAATTAATTGTTCGCTGAAAATATTTTTATCAAACTATTACGGTTACATTAAAATTTTTATATGGATTTTTGTAAACCATGAGGCCTTATTCTACCCTGTTTATTGTTACTCTTTTCTACTCCTGCTCGGTTTCAAAAAACTATAGCCCCAACAAAAAATATTCAAGAGAAGAATTGCAACAGGATTACACATTGCTCAGAAATATTTTAGAAAAAAAACATCCTTCTTTATACTGGTACACGCCTAAAGACAGTATGGATTATTTTTTTAATGAAGGCTATAAAGCCATTAAGGATTCCATGACTGAATTACAATTTGGCTGGAAAATACTGGCGCCGCTTACCGCCACCATTCATTGTGGCCACACCAGTTTTAGCATGAGCAAAGACTGGAATAAATTTGTAAGAAATAAGCACATACCATCTTTCCCGTTGTATTTAAAGATATGGAACGATACAATGGTGGTTAATTATAATCTCAATGAGAATGATTCTATATTAAAAAAGGGAACTATTATTACTTCAATTAATGGAATAAGAAGCGCCGATATTATCAGCATCATGTTTGATTATATGGTTGAAGATGGCTATTCCGACAATGTAAATTATGTAAGGCTTGGTACAAGCTTTCCCTACTTTCATCGCAATATTTTCGGATTGTATAAAACATACGATGTAGCATATATAGATAGTACCGGAGCAGAAAAAAATATTTCAATTCCTTATTTCAATCCGCCGGTTGACTCGCTAAATAAAATAAAAAAAGAACTAAAAATCGAAAAAAAATTTGATAAAACAAACCGGCGCGAAAGTATTCGTGCGCTGCAATTTGATTCCACTTTTGCATTGATGACGATTAATAGTTTTTCGAAAGGACATTTAAAGAATTTTTTTAAAAGATCTTTCAGAAAGCTGCGCAAAAATAATATTCAAAATCTTGTTATTGACATACGTGCCAATGGCGGGGGAGAAATTAATAACTATGTGTTACTTACAAAATTTTTAAGAAATACGCCATTTAAAGTGGCGGATACCTCCTATTCAAAAAGTAAAAATTTTAGCCCTTATACGAGCCATATTACTTCCGGGTTTTTTAATAATATCGGGCTTTTGTTTTTAACGCACAAAGAAAAAGATGGTAACTATCATTTTGGTTTCTGGGAACGGCATACGTTCACGCCTAAAAATAAAAACCATTATAACGGTGATGCGTATGTGCTAACTAACGGATTAACTTTTTCTGCATCATCTCTTTTTTGCAATTCCGTAAAAGGGCAACAAAATATTATCCTTGTCGGTGAAGAAACCGGCGGCGGCTGGTATGGAAATTCCGGTATTGTTATTCCCGATATTAAACTACCCGTTACAAAGTTGCACGTACGGCTTCCTTTCTTTCGCATTGTGCAATACCAGCATATTGATGTAAAAGGGACTGGTGTAATTCCCGATGTTTACATTGGCCCGGTTTATAAAGATGTGGTTAATGGTGTCGACACAAAAATGGAATATGTAAAGAAGTTGATTAATGAAAAACAGGATTAATTGCACTCAAATACAATTGATAACATTAAGCCGTGCATCTATCAGTACCAAATCTGCCTGATATCCTTTTTCAATTTTTCCTTTCTCATGTGCTATTCCTAAAACTTTTGCCGGATAAAGGCTTGCCATTCTCAATGCTTCATCTAAAGGAATATCGCAATTCTCCACACAATTTTTTACTGCTTTCATCATTGTTAATGCAGAGCCGCTGAGTATGCCGTTTGATTCATATTTATCTCCTTTCAATTCATGCGGATAAGGGCCATCAGTGGTTTCTGTAACAGCATCTGTTATTAAAAATAATCTTTCGCCCATTAATTTTTTTGCCAGGCGAATCATATTAAAATCTACGTGATAGCCATCTGCAACAACGCTTACCATTACTTCCGGATGCAGCATAACGGCGGCAGGTAAGCCAGGTTCGCGATGATGCAGCGGGCTCATTGCATTGAACAAGTGTGTAGCAAGATGAATGTCTTTAAAAATATTAGTTGCATCATTATAGGAAGCATTACTGTGGCCAACAGAAATAATAACACCATAGCTTTTTATTAAATCAATCACGTCTTTAGAACAAACTTCCGGAGCCAGTGTAATCATCTTAATTGCACCATTTGCATATTTCAGCAAATCATTTACTTCATTAATTTCCGGGGGATGTATAAAACTTTCAATATGAGCGCCTCTTTTAATTTTATTGATCCAGGGACCTTCAATATGCAAACCGGTAATACCTTCTCCGCCGCTTTTCAAATATGCATGCATGGCATCAATTCCTTTTTTAAATACTTCTGAAGCATTGGTTGCAATGGTTGGTAAAAAATATTTAGTTCCTCCGTTGTTACAATGCGCTTTCATTGCATATAACGTATCTGTAGTTGGATAGGCCGAAAATAATTTTGAAGAAGCTCCATAAATTTGTATATCAATAAACGCCGGAGCCAGTATTGGCGCATGTTGTATTACTGTAACATCAACAGGTAAATTGTTTAGGGAAACAACATCTATAATAAAATCATTTTCAATAATTATCGCTGAATTATTTTTCCATTCCAGGCCAGTAAAAATTTTATCTGCAGAATAAGCAGTAAGCATATATCATATATTTATATTAAACGAATCAGCATCATTAAGAAAAGGAAATTTGCTTCTTATTTCTATTAATTTTTCTTTTTGTAAAGTGCAGGTATAAGTATCCTCTTCATCTTTTTTATTGTAAAGTATTTCTCCCAGAGGATCGATAATCATACTTTCGCCGTTATGATAAATGCCGTTGCCATCATCGCCCACACGGTTTACACCAATCACATAACACTGATTTTCTATAGCTCTTGCAGTTAATAATGTTTTCCATGCATGAATTCTTCGTTCGGGCCAGTTGGCAACATACACCAGCAGATCATATTCAGGATATTTTAGTTCCCCTCTCTTTTGGAGAGGGGTTAGGGGTGAGGCCTGCCTTGCCCAAACAGGAAAGCGAAGGTCATAACAAACCTGTAAATTTATTTTCCATCCTTTCACTGAAGCAATCAATCTTTTATTGCCTGCATTAAAATGCGTGTGTTCGTTACCGTAAGCAAACAAATGTCTTTTGTCATACACTCCATATTCTCCGTTTGGTAACATCCAGATAAGGCGGTTAAAATAGGCCTCACCCCCCGCCCTCTCCGAAGGAGAGGGAGCTTTGTCTTTAATCATAATACTTCCGGTAAGAATTACTTTTTTTTCAGAAGCAATTTTTTTCATCCATTGAACGGTTTCGCCATTCATATCTTCGGCAAGTGTCTTCGGGTTCATGCTAAATCCAGTGCTGAACATTTCAGGAAGAATAATAACTTCAGTTTTTTCCTTGAATGCTTTCAATTTTTTTTGAAAGCATATCAAGATTTGCTTTTTTATCTTCCCAGTGAAGATTGGTTTGAATGAGCGTGAGTGTGAGGGAAGACATGATGTAAAGTTATTGTAAAGAGGAATATTTTCCTTAGGGAGCTTACTTGGTAACATTGACGTTATTGGTTGGTTTTATTTGCACCAAGTTTTTCTTTTAAAATGTTTATTACAGAAAGTAAAAATATAACTAAAATGTATAAGCGAAAAAAATGCAGTTCTACCTATTTACAATTCAAATATCTTTCCCGAATGCAGTACCGCATCATTTATGCGTTGTTTTATTTGCTTTAGTGTAACGGGTTTCAAAAGTTTGGGAGGATCAATATTTTCATCAATATCGTCAAAATAATTAAGCGCCTTTAGTGGGATAAGCGGGTTAACATGGGGATATTTTATCTCAAAAAAACCAAGCATATCATTTACAGAAAAGTATTGAAGCAGGTAATACACATCAATAAAATCTTTCAACCGCTGACCGCTGTTATTAATAGCATTCAGCTTCATAGCAGCAATATCTTCTTTGGAAAGAAAGCTAATACCTTCTTCAGTAATAACCGGCTTTACATAATTATGTGGATGAGTAATAAAATCAACTTTGATGTTATTTACAAAACCAATAATTGTATTTTTTCTGCTAAATTTTTTTTCAAATACATAATTCCTGCCGATAAAATCCATTAGAAAATTTTCATCGAAATCATTTTGAGAAAATAAATCGATGTCAATAGAATTGCGATGGCCCATTTCAAGGCAAGTGCAGTACCTCCAACTAAATAAAAATCTCTTAATTCCGGCAATGTCTGTAATTGCTGAATGAGATTGAAAGTTTTCGCTGCAATTAATTTAGGATTTTTATGCAGCATTTAATAGATCTGAATTAATGAAGAAATGGGTAAAATTTTTATCCCGCTTGTCAAGCTGTTTGGACCAGTCTGCAGTGGCAAGAATTTTTTCAGGGCCATAAAAATGGTATATTTCCCGCCACTCTTTAAGGTTACCGAGTTGTATTACTCTTTCAATTACAATCTTCCAGGACCGATCCCAATGAAATGTTTCAAGATCATATTCCCAAAGTAAATGAGAACCTATATTTGGCTTGTTTTGCATAAAAATCACTGTATTGAATTTACGAAATAATTATTGCATTGCAAGAAGCTATGAAATCATTATTGCGATCTTTTATTGTTTCCAATCTTATTCACTTCTTCATTCACTAACTCACTTTCATATCCTTTCATTAATAAAAAATCCTGCAACTTTTTTTTCTTTATAAAAATATTTTTTTCGCTTTTAAGAGTTTTTATTTTTTGCTCAACAAGTTTCTCAAAAGTTTTTATATAATCTGTATCGTTAATCTCTTTCAATGCTTTTTTAATACAATATTCGCTTACCTGTTTTTGTTTCAGCGCCTGTTTTATTTTATTCTTCCCCCAATGCTTTATCCTGAATTTTCCACCTGCATAATGAATGGCAAAGCGTTCTTCATTCAAATAATTTTCCTGTATCAACCGGGCAATTATTTCATCAACTTCTTTTCTGTGCAAACCGAAGGAATACAATTTATCTTTTACTTCTGCGTGGCATCTTTCCTGGTAAGCACAGTATTGTTTTATTTTTTGTATTGATTGTTCAGGAGTAAAATTTTGTAAAGCCATTTATAAATGTAAAATAAAAAAGCTACCCAATTGTTATGGTGTTAATGTCCCTCTCCTTTGGAGAGAGGTTGGGGCGAGGCAAAAAAAAATGCGCTGCCTCCATAAGACAACGCATTTCCTTCTCATATATAATTATTTTAACGAACGAGTTTTAATTCATCAATAATATTTTTTGCATTGCCCAATTTATCAATGCACCAAAGTACATAACGGATATCAACGCAAATAGTTCTGTTCAAGTCTTTATCAAACTGAATCTTATGGCTTAAGGCCTCGTAATTACCATCAAACGCAAGGCCAATAAGATTTCCATTTCCATCCATAACCGGCGAGCCTGAGTTGCCTCCTGTAATATCGTTGGTGGTAATAAAATCAGTTACCAGATCATTTCTTGCTTTATCAATATACTGCCCGAAATCATGCTTCTTTAATAAATTAATTTCATTTGCCGGCAAATCAAATTCATAATCACCAGGAATATATTTTTCTAAGATTCCCTTTTCTGTTGTTTCATAATCGTAGTGAACGGCATCACGTGGGTTGTAGCTTTTTACATTACCATAACTTACCCTCATACTAAAATTAGCATCAGGATACATTTTTTTAACTGCATCAGGATTCATTTCCATAATGCCTTTCATGTACAATCTTCCAAGGTCATTATTCTTAGCTACAAAGTCACTATATGCCTTGCTGTATTTGAGAATATAATTTTGTAAAAAAGCGGAGGCATAAGCAAAAGCCGGATCGTTTTGCAAAGTGACTGCATCGGGGTTGGCATTAAAAGCCGCCCACTTAGCAGAGTCTAAAATCATGGTATTAGCAAACACAGAATTGGCCCAGGCCTTATAAGTTGCCTCATCATCCAGCGAACCGAATTTTTCTTTTATGGCCTCATAGAAACCAATCGGGTGCTGGCTTTTGTCAACGTCAGTATAATACATCATTGCAGTTGCAGCCACAATCTTTTTATCACTTGGCAAATCTTCTTCTTCAAGAAAAGTTTTTCTTTGTTCGTTTGCTGCGTCCAATGCTTTTTTTACATCGGCCTGTGTTTTTCCCTGGGCAGTTAACGCTTTTTCCAGCGACATTAATGACGAAGCATAACCCACAAGCGGGGAACCTAAAATTCCTTCAATAGTATACACACGTTCCTTAGCATAAGGCGTCCAAGCCGCATAATTTTTTTCATAGTCGCTTAGTACATTTTGATATTCAGTTTTATCTTTTGTCCATTGCGCAAATTTGTTTTCCGCTGCTTGTTTGTTTTCATATACATGATATTTTTCCAGTTGCTTTGTTTCCCCATCAAAAAATTTGTAATAGTTGGCAACAGAAGAATAGTTTTCTGCGAGCTTTAATTTTACTGCAGGATCTTTTATCATTTGTTCATACATATCTTTCAACCTAACATCACGAAGACGAACCAATGAAGGATTATCAATTTCGTTTTTTAGTTTTATGCCGTAGGAAGTTTCATAACGGTTAGTGCCACCAGGATACCCGAAAATCATTGAGTAATCTCCGTCTTTATATCCTTTTAAAGAAACAGGTAAAAACCATTTTGGTTTCATAGGAACATTGTCAGCGCTATATTTAGCAGGCTTTCCGTCTTTTGCTGTATAAACCCTGAAGATGGAATAATCACAGGTGTGGCGGGGCCATTCCCAGTTATCAGTATCACCACCAAACTTGCCGATACTTTCAGGCGGCGCGCCAACAAGGCGAATATCTTTATAAATTTTATAAACGTACATGATGTATTGATTGCCCTTGAACATACTGTAAACTTTTCCGGATATACTATTAGTCGTATCTAAAACCTTATCAGTAATTTTTTTGTAGACTTCAGCAGTTTTTGCAGCTCTTGCCGCATAGTCTAAACCTTTTAATTCGCTCTCCACCTGGGCAGTAACATCTTCTATTCTTTCCAGGAAAGTTACCGTGAGATCGGATTTAATTTCCTGGTCTTTTGAATAAGCATAAAATCCGTCTTTTAAATAATTGTGTTCAACCGTGCTTGATCCGGCGATAACACCATAACCACAATGATGATTTGTAAATATCAATCCCTGGTTGCTTACGATCTCACCGGTGCAGCCTCCTCCAAAAATAATTACAGCATCTTTTATTGAAGGCTGATTAATGCTATAGAGTTGCTCTTTGCTAAGTTTTAATCCATGCTTTACCATGTCATCATATACCTGCTGGCCAAGCAACATCGGAAGCCACATTCCTTCATCAGCACTTGCTTTAAGCAATGAGAAACATAATAGAAAAGCAATCGAAATTTTCTTCATTTTGATAAATGTTTAGAGATTGAAAAGAAATAAAATTGTAAAATACAGATAATACCTTGAATAAATAAAACGATTATAAGAGTGGCAATGCAATTAAAAAACTGTGTCAAAATATTAATAATCTATTACCTGTTCTTCCATTAATTGAGGCATTTCCCTGAATTCATATTGTTGATTCCTGAGTTGTGGCTCAAAGCCTGCTTCTCTAATAGCATCCTGAATTCCTTTGGCGGTAAACCTGTGCGGAGCGCCGGCAGCGCTTACAACATTTTCTTCTATCATGATACTTCCAAAATCATTGGCGCCGGCATGAAGACATAATTGTGCAACCTGCTTACCAACCGTTAGCCAGCTTGCCTGTATGTTTTTTACATTAGGCAACATGATCCTGCTCATGGCAATCATCCTGATATATTCTTCAGGCGTGGTAAGATTTTGCACACCTCTTATTTTTGCTAAAAGTGTATCTACATCCTGAAAGGTCCATGGGATAAACGCTAAAAACCCTTTTGCACCTTCCGGTTTTTTGGCCTGCACTTCCCTTAGGCGAACTAAGTGTTCAAACCTTTCCTGTACTGTTTCCACGTGCCCAAACATCATTGTTGCCGAGGTTGTAAGGTTCAACTTATGCGCTTCGGTCATTATGTCCAGCCATTCCTGTGTTCCGCATTTGCCCTTGCTTATTAAGCGTCTAACCCTGTCAGTTAGTATCTCGGCTCCGGGGCCTGGCAAGGAATCCAGCCCAGCTTCTTTCAATGCAATTAAAACTTCACGATGAGTAGATTTTGAAAGTTTTGTTATATGCGCAATTTCCGGAGGGCCCGAGCGCATGCAGCTTTAAATTGGGATATAATTTTTTTAATTGTTTGAACAAATCAACATAGTACTCAAGTCCAAGTTCAGGATGATGTCCGCCCTGCAGCAACAATTGTTCACCGCCATAGCGGAAGGTTTCATCAATTTTTCTTTTATAAGTTTCTATATCAGTTATGTAGGCTTCTTCGTGTCCTGGAATGCGATAGAAGTTGCAGAACTTGCAATTGGCAATGCATACGTTAGTTGTATTTACATTCCGGTCGATGATCCATGTTACTTTATTATAAGGAACCTGTATTTTTCGAAGCTCATTTGCAACAAGCATCAATTGTGATAATGCAGCATTATTAAATAAAAAGGTGCCTTCTTCAACTGTAAGGTTTTCAAACCTCATTGCTTTTTGAAGAAGCGTGGAAATATTCATAATTTTTCGTTTACATTAATTTTTTTTGCCGCTTGTAAATTCACACACAAAAATACAAGCATATAACTTAATTTCAGTTTGCGATGATAAGAGGATTACTTTTAATAATATTCGAATTCTTTTTTTGCTTTTCTTATAGCCAGGCTTCAATTGAAAAACCTGCGCAATTAATTACAAAATTTCCTTTCAGGCAACTTACAGGCGGTGTTATTCTTGTGCAGGCAAAATTTGATACAATTCCTGTGCCGCTCAATTTTATTCTTGATAGTGGCAGCGGAGCTATTTCACTTGATTCGGCAACCACGGTTGAATTTGGTATTCCACATGTTCCTTCCGGAAAAACAATTAATGGAATTGCAGGGTCAACAGAAGTTGATTATACTAAAAATAATAAACTCATATTGCCCGGTCTTACAGTTGATAGCCTCGATTTTTATATAAATAATTATGATATCCTCAGTAGTGTCTATGGGGAAAAAATTGATGGAGTTATTGGATATAGTTTTTTGAGCAGGTATATTGTGAAAATAAATTACGATAGTCTTTTTATTGAAGTCTATAGACCTGGAAGAATTGAATATCCCAAAAATGGTTTTTTATTGCATCCCCTTTTCACGGCTTTGCCGATTCAGCCCCTGACTATAAAAGATGCAAGAACGGTAAATGCAAATTTCTATTTGGATACAGGAGCCGGACTTTGTTTTTTAATGAGCAAGCAATTTGAAAATGATAGCCAGGTTTTAAAAAAAAACAGGAAACCCGTTTCTATCCAGGTACAAGGCCTTGGGGGAAAAAAGCAGATGTCACTTACAATAATCAAAGAAGTTCAGATAGGACCTTATAAATTCAGGAAAGTTCCTACGAATATACTGGATGATGAATTTAATGCTACTTCCTATCCTTTTCTGGGAGGCGTTATTGGAAACGACATTCTGCGCAGGTTTAACGTTATATTTAATTATGAAAAACGAGAAATCCATCTTTTGCCCAACAGTCATTATAATGAGGATTTCGATTACTCATACACAGGCATTAATATGTTTTATGTTGAAGGGAAAATTTTTTTAGACGACGTAATTTATAAATCACCCGCCTACAGGGCAGGGCTAAAAAAAGATGATATTGTCATTGCTATAAACACCAATTTCGGCAACGATATTAATATTTATAAAAATCTGATGCAGGTTGTAGGACAGAAAATAACCATGCTTGTATTGAGAAATAATGTCCCGTTAATATTCTCATTTAGAGTTGGTCGCATTTATTAGCAATACTTTCCAAATTCTTTTTGGGAAAATGAATTGGTTTGATGCAAATTTGCTGCCATGATAAAATTTGAAAAGTTTACTTTAGATAATGGACTTAAGGTAATTGTTCATATAGATAAGAGCACACCTATGGCTGTTCTGGATGTTATATATGATGTGGGCGCAAGAGATGAAGACGCCCGATCGCACAGGCTTTGCACACTTGTTTGAGCATCTCATGTTTGGAGGCAGCATTCAATATTCCTTCTTATGATGAACCGCTTCAAATGGCCGGCGGAGAAAACAATGCCTACACTACAAATGACCTCACCAATTATTATTTGCAACTTCCGGCAGAAAATCTTGAAACGGCTTTCTGGCTGGAAAGTGATCGGATGTTATCTCTTGCGTTTGACGAAAATTCTCTTGGAGTACAACGAAAAGTGGTAGTGGAAGAATTTAAAGAACACTATATTAATAAGCCTTATGGCGATGTTTGGCAAAAGATGCGTGAACTGGCTTACAAAGTTCATCCGTATAAATGGATGACGATCGGTAAAGAAATAAGTCATATTGAAAATGCACAATTACAGGATGTAAAAGATTTCTTTTTTAAACATTATACGTCCCGCAAATGCTATACTAACGGTGGCGGGTAACGTAAATATAGCTGAAGTAAAAAGACTCGCAGAAAAATGGTTTGGAAATATTCCGGCCGGTGAAAAATATATGCAGGAATCTTCCGCAGGAACCAGGTCAAACTGAACGCTGCCCACCTTGAAGTTAAAGCGTCGGTTCCTTTGGATGCGTTATATAAATGCTGGCATATTTATCCAAGGCTTGATAAGCGATATTATGTAGCAGACCTGATTACTGAAATATTGGGTGGTGGCGCATCTTCGCGGTTATTTCAAAGTCTCGTTAAAGAGAAGCAGCTTTTTAGCAATATTCAGTGTTCTCATTTTGGAAGTATCGATGCAGGTCTTCTTTATATTGATGGAAAACTGGTAAAAGGAATAACTATGAAGCAGGCGGATGAAGCGATAAATGAATGAACTGGATAAAATGAAAAAGCAACTGGTAGATCGCACAGAATTGCAAAAAGTAAAAAACAAAACCGAAAGCCTGATGGCTTTTGAAGATATCAGTCTTGTGAACAGGGCTAACAGTCTTGCGACTTATGAATTATTGGGCGATGCAGATTTAATGAATAAGGAACTGGCAATGATACCAGGCAGTAACAGAAAAAGAAATTCGAGCAGGAATGTTGCAATATTTTTATTGATACCAATTGCAGTACGATGTATTATATGAGTGACAATTAATGACCGGTAAGTACGAATTATTATCACCTATTAAAAACAAAAAAAATGATTGAAACCGCAGAGATAGCAACAGGGTTAAACAGAACAATAGCACCACCCATAAAAGACGCAGTTGAATTTGATCTTACATTAAAACCATGCACAAAATTTTCGCTTACTAACGGAGCGCCTGTATATTATATTAATGATGGCACGGAAGAAGTTGCGGTTATTGAAATGGTTTTTAATGCAGGTAATTTTTTTGAAAATAAAAACCTAGTGGCGTCAACTACAAATTATCTTTTAAAAAATGGCACACACTAATAAAACATGCTTTTGAAATAAATGAGCATTTTGAATATTATGGCGCCTATTTAAACCGCAGTTGTTATAATGAAACAGCAACGATAACGCTTCATTGTCTGTCAAAGCATTTGAAAGTATTGCTTCCGGTTATTAAGAGAAATGATTACAGATTCTGTTTTCCCGGAAAAGGAACTGGAAATATTTAAACAAAATAGTATCCAGCGTCTTTCTGGTAAATCTTAAAAAATGTGATTTTGTTGCCAACAGGCTTATTGATGAATATCTATATGGTGAGCAATCATCCTTATGGAAGAGTAAGTAACGTTGAAGATATTAAGGCTATAACAAGAGAAGACCTTGTCAATTTTTTTACAAATTATTATCTAAATGCAAATTGCAAAATTTTTGCTGCAGGTAAACTTCCTCGCAGATTTTGAAAATGTTTTAAATCAATCTTTTGGTGATCTTCGATTTAAATGAGAGATTCCTATCCTGTTATCCATAAAACAGAAGCGTCATCCGCAAAAAAAATCAAGAATATCTAATGATTCTAAATGGAGTGCAGGGAGCTATTCGCATGGCACGTCCTTTTCCTAACAGGCATCATCCCGATTTTAAAAAAGCAATGGTGCTTGAATACATTTATTCGGTGGATTTTTTGGCTCAAGGCTTATGAGCAATATCAGCGAAGAAAAAGGATATACTTATGGCATTCATAGTTTTCTTACAAAATCATATTCATGAAAGTGCATGGGTAATAAGTACTGAAGCCGGTAAAGATGTTTGCGAAGCAACCATTGAAGAAGTTTATAAAGAAATGAAAATTCTCAGAGAAGAATTAATTGATGAAGAAGAATTGTTGCTGGTAAAAAATTATATGATGGGAGGTAATCTTGGAGATATTGATGGCCCTTTCCAGGTGATAGCAAGATGGAAAAGTTTAATCTTAAATGGGCTGGATGAAAATTATTTTTATGATGCAATGAACACCATTAAAAATATTTCTGCAGAAGAACTGAAAGAACTTTCCAATAAATATTTATTGCCCGAAGCGTTTTTTGAATTGGTAGTAATTTAATTTAGCTTTCATAAAAAATTATATGCAATTCATTATACGCCTTCTTATTACTGCCGCTAGTAGCTTATGGTTTATCAATGATTTTAAAGCCTCACGTTCAAATAGATTCTTACACTACAGCAGTAATCTTTTCGCTGGTACTTGCTTTTTTAAATGCGATTTTAAAACCCATTCTCATTATTCTTACTTTACCCATAACTATTCTTACATTAGGTATATTTCTTCTCGTAATAAATGTTTTAATAATTCTTCTTGCCGGTAAACTGGTAGAGGGTATTCATATTGATGGATTTTTGTGGGCATTTATTTTTGGTATTTTGTTATCTGTTCTTTCTTCTGCTTTATCAAGGTTTGAAAAGAAAAATCAATAATGATTCTTCTCTTTTTTATTTACAATTGAATAATTGAAATTTGCAATATGCAATTCCAGAGAAATGATCTTCCAGAAGAAACATTGATTCAGCTTTATAAAAAGCTGCTTTATCCACGCATGATAGAAGAAAAAATGCTGCTGTTTTTGCGGCAGGGAAAAATTTCAAAATGGTTTAGCGGCATTGGGCAGGAAGCTATTTCTGTTGGCGCAACGTATGCCTTGCAAGCAGGATGAATGGATAATGCCTTTGCATAGAAACCTTGGTGTTTTTACAGCGCGAAATATGCCGTTGCATAAATTGTTTAAGCAATGGCAGGGCGCTGAAGATGGCTACAGCAAAGGACGGAACGTAGTTTTCATTTTGGAAGCAAAGAACATCATATCTGCGGAATGATCTCGCATCTTGGTCCTCAGCTTGCAATTGCTGATGGTGTTGCACTTGGCAGCATAAATTAAAAAGAAGAGACAAAAAGTTTCACTTGGCTTTTACAGGTGAAGGCGGAACAAGTGAAGGCGATTTTCATGAAGCATTAAATGTTGCTGCTGTATGGGATCTGCCGGTAATTTTTATAATTGAAAATAATGGCTATGGATTAAGTACACCGGTAAATGAACAATATCGTTGTGAAAATTTGGTTGACCGAGCAAATGGTTATGGAATGGAAGGTGTACAAATTGATGGCAATAATATTTTGACAGTGTATGATACAGATAAAAGGTGTTCGCGATTATTGTATCAACAATCAAAAACCATATTTAATTGAATGCATGACGTTTCGCATGCGTGGGCACGAAGAAGCCAGCGGTGTAAAATATGTTCCAAAAGAATTGTTTGAAGAATGGAAAGAAAAAGATCCGATGAAAAATTATGAACGTTTTCTTAGTCGAAGAAAATATATTAGACAATCTAACGCTTGCGCATATACGCGATGAACTGAAAGAAGCGATTGAAGAAGAAATAACAAAAAGTTCGCTTGATAGTGAAGCCAGGAATTATATATCCGTTAATACAGAAAACGAGTTGAGCGATGTGTATGCAGCTTCCGCATGTTGTCAGAAAATATAAAAGGAGAGCTTTTCTGTAACTAAAGAACTTCGTTTTATCGATGCAATAAGAGAAGGGTTGAAGCAATCAATGCATAAACATCCTAATCTAATTTTAATGGGACAGGATATTGCTGAATATGGCGGTGCTTTTAAAATAACAGAAGGTTTTGTAAATGAATTTGGAAAAGAACGAGTACGCAATACACCTTTGTGCGAAAGTGCAATTGTTGGCGCGGCTTTGGGTTTAAGTCTTGAAGGTTTTAAAAGTGTAATGGAAATGCAGTTTGCTGATTTTGTAACTGTTGGCTTTAACCAAATAGTAAATAACCTTGCAAAAATCTATTATCGCTGGGGGCAAAATGCAGATGTTGTTATACGCATGCCAACAGGCGCCGGTGTTGGCGCAGGGCCTTTTCACAGCCAAAGTAATGAAGCCTGGTTTGTACATACGCCGGGTTTAAAAGTTGTGTATCCTTCCTCGCCTGATGATGCAAAAGGATTATTGATTGCGGCTATTAATGATCCTAACCCGGTTTTGTTTTTTGAGCATAAAGCTTTGTACAGAAGTATTAGCGGTAATGTGCCGGAAGAATATTATGAAATTGAAATTGGCAAAGCAAAACAAGTTCGAACAGGCGATGACGTTAGTATCATTACTTATGGCATGGCAGTGTATATGGGCAATTGAATATGCAGATGCCCACCCTGAAATTTCAATTGATATTCTCGATCTGAGAACATTGTTGCCATTGGATTATAAGGCAATAAGAACTTCTGTAAATAATACCGGAAAAGCTTTGGTACTTCATGAAGACACTTTCATTGGCGGCATTGGCGGCGAAATTGCAGCATGGATAGCTCAAAATTGTTTTGAATTTTTAGATGCACCTGTAATGCGTTGTGCTTCACTTGATACACCCGTTCCTTTTAATACTGAACTGGAAAAAAATTTTCTTGCCAAATCAAGATTGGATGAAATGATACAGAAATTGATTAATTATTAATGCCGACAATTTATATTATAGCAGGTCCTAATGGGGCTGGTAAAACAACGGCAGCGTATACTTTATTACCGGATGTTTTTAATACATATGAGTTTGTAAATGCGGACGAGATAGCACGTGGATTATCGCCATTTAATTTTGAGGGAGTGACATTTCAGGCGGCAAGAATAATGATTGAAAGGTTATATCAATTAGTAAAAGAAAATAAAAGTTTTGCTTTTGAAACAACATTATCTGGTTTAACATACCTGCCTTTTATTAAGGATGCAAAAACGAAAGGATATGATATAATACTTTTTTTATTTGGATAGAGAGTGTGCAATTAGCTAAAAGTCGTGTTGCTGCAAGAGTAAGTAAGGGCGGACATAATATTCCGGAAGTGGTTATAGAAAGGCGTTATAAAAAAGGAATTGAAAATTTTAAAAAGTATGCAGTAGAAGTTGATGACTGGTATGTTTATGATAACTCAAGCCCCAGATATAATTGGTTAATTGCAAAAAGCCTTGAAGAAAATTTGAAATTTTAATTTTGAGCTATATCAAAATTACAGAATGAACTTGAACCTAAAACAAGAGAAGATCTCACGAGAAAATTAAAAGCCGCAATGGATAAAGCCATAAAAAAAGTTATTGCCGAAGAGAAAGCCCGTGATGGTTATCTTGTTGTTTCTGATAAAAAAGGCGGTGTTAAAAAAATTCCTGCAAAAGATTTATAAATCTTTAAAATTTTACTGTAATAATTCTTTTATACAAAGCTTATTTTTTCCTGAAGAGTCAAATACAAATTATCTTCTATTAGCAGCAGCAGTTTTTCATAATCATATTAGTGTTACCTGAATGAATCCCGTAAAGTTTATTCTTAATTTTCTTTTTGAATCTTTTACTTTGCAATTCACATTTTTATCCTGAATAAATAAAGTCCATGGACTACAAGAAAGTTTCTTTCATAATTATCTTTTTGGTTTCCTGTTTTTTTTCTTTTGCGCAACAAACAAAAGTTGAATCGCTATATAATCCAAAAGAAGTTTTTGCTCAAAATTTTTATACAAATAATGGAGATGAATATCGTTCCGCCAATGGTTCACCAGGGGCAAAGTATTGGCAAAACAGAGCTGATTATAATCTTCAAGCCGCTATTGATACTATAAAAAATTTGTTGAGCTGCGATGAAATAATTCATTATACTAACAATAGTCCTGACTCTCTTGAATGCTTGTGGTTGGAGCTTGACCAGAACACTTATCGTGAAGATGCCCGGTCTAATTTTTATTCCGCATTCTCCGCAAAGCAACACACAGAAGGCTTCCAAATTGAAACAATAACAATTACATACAAAGGAGAAACTCTTAAAGCGAATTATATGGTGAATGATACGCGAATGCAGATCTGTTTGCCAAAGGAATTATCTCCAAAAACAAAAATTGATATTGGCATTAAATATAATTATACTATTCCTCTTTTTGGCGGCAGAACGGATTACCTGCAAACAAAAAATGGCAAAATTTATGAAATAGCACAATGGTATCCGCGTATGTGTGTGTACGATAACCTGGAAGGATGGAGCACTTTACCTTTTCTGGGAAGTGGTGAATTTTATTGTGAGTATGGAGACTTTGATTATACCATTACGGTTCCTAATGATATGATTGTTGCGGGAAGCGGCGAATTGCAAAATGAAAAAGAAGTTCTTTCTGATCAGCAAATACAAAGATTGGCCCAGGCGAGGAAAAGTGATCAAACAATAATGATAAGAACCGTGGATGAAGTAAATCAAAGAGTAGCGCACCGTATAAGCACAGGAACAAAAGCCTGGCATTTTAAAATGTACAACACAAGAGATGTTGCTTTTGGCGCTTCAAAAGCTTACGTGTGGGATGCGGCAAAAGTTAATTTACCCGGGGGTAAAAAATCTTTGGCTATGTCAGTGTATCCGGTTGAAAGCGCAGGTGAGAATGCCTGGGGAAGAGCCACAGAATATCTTAAAAAATCTATTGAATATTTTTCCGAAAATTATTTCGTGTATCCCTGGCCGGTAGCAGTTAATGAAGCCGGTACTGCCGGAGGAATGGAGTACCCCGGAATTGTTTTTGATGGCTGGCACGATAAGGACGGCGAACTATATTGGGTAACTGCTCATGAAATTGGCCACAACTGGTTTCCAATGATTGTGGGCAGTAATGAAAGGCGCCATGCTTTTATGGATGAAGGCTTTAATACTTTTATAGATGTATATGCAGCAGATAATTTTAATAAGGGAGAATATGCACCTAAGCGTGATGGTGAGTATGCGCCAAAAAAAGGAAATCCTGCAGACGAAATAATTTCATTGTTAAAAGACACCACAGCTCCCACTATGATGGAGCGTGCTGATATTTTTACTGAAAAATACAGGCATCCTGTAGAATATTTTAAGCCTGCCTTTGGATTGGTTTTACTTCGTGAAGTAATACTTGGGCACGACCGGTTTGATTATGCGTTTAAAAAATATATTGAACACTGGGCATATAAGCATCCGGCTCCTGACGATTTTTTTAGAACAATGGATAATGAATCAGGCGAAGATCTTACCTGGTTTTGGAGAGAATGGTTTCAAAATAACTGGCAACTTGATCTTGCAGTTCAATCAGTTTCTTATAAAAATGATGACTATAAAAATGGCGCCGACATAACTATTCTCAATCTTCAAAAAATGGCAATGCCGTGTACCATTGAAATTGTTTTAAAAGATGGAAACAGGCAAAATTTGCAGTTGCCGGTTGAGACATGGATGCAGAGCGCAAAGCATACTATTCATTTTACGACAACACAACCTTTACAATCTGTAACTATTGACCCTGCGGCAATGTTGCCCGATAGCAATAGGGAAAATAATTTCTGGAAGCAATAAATAATTTTTTGAAAAGCCAGGGTAGTTGTTGTCATCACTATAAAACTTCAATCCATACAGACACGCCACCGGGCGGGGCAAAAAATTCTCCCCATCCATCTTTATTAATTTTTACTTCAGCCGGATTTTTTTTAAGCAAATCAATGAATGTTCTTCCAGCATACCTTTTACCAATTTCCATAGTTTTATTTCCTGCATCACCATTAGAAAGAACCACAGCACAGCCACTATGTTCATTATTTCCTTCTCTCGTCCAGCCAATACAGTTTGCATGATCAAAATAATCTCTTTGGTTTCCATAAGCATAATCTCTTCTTGCCTGCAGCAATTGTTCTATGTTCTCAACGCCGGGCATCCAGATGTCATATTCATTACCATCCTTTCCATAATCTTTATAATTGGCGCCAAATAAATCTGGATAGAAAATACATGGATAACCTTCATCACGCAAAAGAATCAGTGCATAAGCCAGCGGCTTAAACCAGGGGTCTACAGGGGCTTCCAATGCCTGCAGGGGTTGCGTATCATGATTGCTTATAACAGTTACGGCTTTATCCGGCATTATATTTACCAATGTATCCTGAAAAATTTTAGTTAGATCATAATCGTTTCCCATGTGTGATGCAGTATGGAAGTTATGGTGAAGCGAAGAATCGAAAAGACTCATTTTTCCCTGTGTTGCTTCTATATATCTTAACAATAAAGTCAACTGACCCGGAGCCCAATATTCTCCAACAGCAAAAATTTCTTTACCGGTACTTTGCCGTAAATTATCCAACCATTGATTGTAAAAAAAAGGAGGAATATGTTTAACAGCATCAAGTCGAACTCCATCAAAGTTGGCCTGGTCGAAATACCATTTTCCCCAACGATCCAATTCTTCTCTTACCGATGCATTTCTAAAATCAGTATCGTTATACATGAGGTAATCGTAGTTACCTTTTTCATCATCAATCATTTCCTGCCATCCATCTCCGTTACTGTTTATGATTCTGAAAATACCGTCTTCGCTAAGGTTGTATGCATAATCAACACCCGTAAAACACATATAATTCCATTCAAAAGCTGAATATTTTTTTTGCCTTCCGGGAAAAGTAAATTTTGTGTAGGCTTCTATTTCGAAAGGTTCTGAGATGGCTTCATTCCTGTTATCAGGATTTACTTTTATAGCCTGTATTTTTTCAATTTCATCGCCACCTGCTTTGTGATTTAAAACAATATCTACCATTGCCTGCATACCGGTTTCCCGAATGGCGGTCAAGCGCTTCAATATATTCCTGTTTGGTTCCGTATTTTGTTCTCACGGTTCCCTTCTGATCAAACTCTCCTAAATCATATAAATCATACACATCATAACCGGTACTATATCCACCATTGGCTGCCTTGAATGCAGGGGGTAACCATATTGCAGTAAATCCGAGGTCTTTAAGACGAGGTGCGTCATTTTTTATTTGTTTCCAGAGGTTGCCATCACCGGGAAGATACCAGTGAAAATATTGTAACATAGTTCCTTTCAGCATGCTTAAATCTATTTCTTATAAAGACAAATACAGGGAATAACAGTTTCGGACCGTAGTTGTTCAGATGTAAATTATTATATTTTACGCAACCTGACGCAGTAAAAAACCCAGAGCTCTTACAACACTTTATTTCTTAAATTTCGTTTATGATTTTACGTTAGTTTGTTAAAACTTATATTTCCGGCAAAACATTCCGTAAGTAAATTAATATGGATATCAACCACAACTCCCTGCTGACGGTCGTTTCATAAGATAAGTCATTTTCCGTTTTAATTAAAGTTCATAAATATATAAAGCAATTTGCCTGTGGATTTTTTAAAAAGTAATTCTTAAAAACTTTATTATTCCAATTAAAACCCCGCTTATTGAATACCTTCTTCTTTTTTAAATGCATAGGAGGTGTTCAAAATGTATTGATAAAAATCTGTCAGGGTGCTTGATACTATAAACTCGTAAGAAGGTGTGTAGAGTTTTATATAACGTGTAAGCGTATCGCCGCTTAGTCCTGTAATTCTGTGAATAACCTTTGGGCTGAAGCGATAATTTACATACCTGTCCTGCTCGTCTTCAACCAATCTTTTTTGGAAAGCAAGATTTTGTTTTCTTTTCCTGGCATTAAACATATTGATCAACGCATCAATATCAAGGCCTGCAGCGCCACCAGGCTCAAAAGAAGATTGTAAACCGGGCTTTTCATAATTAAAAATCTTTGAGTACTCCATTCGATTTTCCAACGAATCCCGGTGATACGTGTTGGTAAAAACAGTTACTCCCTGCAACAATTTATACTTATCATTTATGCGTATCCGTAATGAAATATCAAAAGTGGTATAATCCGGTATTGTTTTTACCGGAAACTTTATTGTGGATTTTCCTTTGTAGGAAAAACTGATTGAATCATTTCCAGATACGTCAATATGGTAAGCTCCCAGAGAATCTGTTATAGCTCCAAGACCAGAAGTGCTGGAGACATTTACACCCGGTACTACGTAAAGCTTTGTAGAATCAAAAACAGTTCCTGAAATAGTAATTTGGCCTGAAGCCATTGTATCATATAGTGACTGTAATAATATAAATAATATAACAGAGAGAAAAAGCCTGAATGGTAGAATTCTTTTCAAATTTTTTATAATTCGTAATATTACATTATTGATTGTATCAAATTGCAAAGCAATATTTTTTTAACGCTGATTTAGAAAATCAAAAAAACTTACTCCATATTTGTCAGCAGCTTTTCAATTTGTTTTGCATAAAACTTATGTTCCAGATCGTGTATTTTTCCTGAAAGGCTTTCAACGGTATCCTGCTCATCAACTGAGCATATACTTTGAAAAATTATTTCTCCATGATCGTATTTCTCATCAACATAATGTATAGTAATACCACTCTGCTTTTCTTTGGCTGTTAAAACAGCGTTGTGCACAGCGTTTCCATACATTCCCCTACCACCATACGCAGGTAATAATGCAGGATGAATGTTGATAATCTTATGTGGGAAAGCCTCAATTAATATTTCCGGGATTTTCCATAAAAATCCTGCGAGCACAATAAAATCTATTTTTTGCTTTCTTAATTCCGGAACATAACCTGTTAACCCGAAAGCTTCCTTTTCTATTAATAAAACCGAAATTCCTGAATTGGCTGCAATTTTTATAACGCCGGCATTGGGATTATTACAAACAACGAGACTGATTGTTATCGTTGCTGAGTTTTTAAAATAGGCTATAATTTTTAGTGCATTGCTTCCTGCCCCGGAGGCAAAGATTGCAACGTGTTTTATTTCTTTTTTCATTGATGCGTGGCTACAAATTTTATCCAGGATAAATCTATATGATTTTTATTTTAGCGCTCTACTTTATAGAATTGAACCAGATATTGTTTATAAGTTTTTTAGAATTACTTGCAACATGTTTAAACAAAATATCAAAGGTGCATTTATTTAAATTTAAAATAGTTTATAAATTACCAAATCTTTTATAAATATAAATGTCATACTATTAAAAATCATTATGAAAACCTTCTGAAAAGCCCAACAGATAAGGCTAAAAAAAAATTGAAAATGTTAACACTTTGTCAACATCCTGCCTTATTTTTGCAACCAACAAAGAAATTTTTCCATTATCAAGACAGGTCAAGTGTATGAACCAACTCACCAGGATTTTTCTTAAAATAACCGCTTCATTTTTTCTTATCACTTTAATCTCTTCGCAGGAATTTTTGTTCGCAGGAGATGGAGAAACTCTCTTCAAAGCTAACTGTCAAAGTTGTCACAAACCACTCGAGGCTTATGTAGGACCTGCGCTTAAAGGAGCAAGAGAAAGAGAGCCTTCTAAGGATTGGGTATATAAATGGGTTCACAATACCACCACCATGGTAAATACTGATCCCTATGCTATGAAATTGAAGTCAGAATTTGGAAACGTGGTAATGACTACATTTTCTGATTTGAAAAACGAAGATATTGATGCCATACTTGATTGGGCAGATAAATATCAAAAGCCTGGAGGAACTCCGGAAGGCCCGGTAACGGAACCGCAATCTGATAACTCCATTTTGTACGGACTTCTTACTTTAATATTAGCCGTTATAGGATTTGTTCTTTTGCAGGTAAATAGCAATCTTAAAAAACTTACTGATGAGAAAGACGGACTGAAACCTGCCACGCCGGTTCCGTTTTATCGCAATAAAGCCTATTTGTTATTAGCAATAATTGTCCTTTTTTTATTTGGAGGATACTATTTGGTACAAGGGGCGATGGGCCTGGGCCGAATGCAGGGCTATCAGCCTGTTCAGCCTATTTATTATTCGCATAAAGTGCATGCCGGTGATAACCAGATAAGCTGTTTGTATTGCCATAGCGGGGCGCAGGATAGTAAGCATGCAAACATACCTTCTGTAAATGTTTGTATGAACTGCCACATGGCTGTAAAAGATTATGGAGGAAAACCTTTGACAAGAGAAGACGGAAGTGCAGTAAATGCCAACGCAGAAATTCAGAAACTATACCAATATGCCGGATGGAATCCGGATACCAAGACATACGACAAACCAGGCAAGCCGATTGAATGGGTAAGAATACATAACCTTCCTGATTTCGTTTATTTTAACCATTCGCAACACGTGAAGGTAGGTCAGGTACATTGCCAGACATGCCACGGCGAAATTCAGGGTATGGGCGAAGTAAAACAATTTGCCGATCTAAGTATGGGATGGTGTGTTAATTGCCACAGAACAACCAATGTTCAGTTTAATGACAGCCTGGGCCATGGTAACAAATTTTACAGCATTTACGAAAAATTTCACCAGGATATAAAAGAGGGTAAATATGATAGTGTAACGGTTGAAAAAATCGGTGGTACTGAATGTCAGAAATGTCATTATTAATACTTTTGTTCAGGATATAAAATCAAAGCAAATAATATAAAGTCTTTCAGTTTTTTTGACTTTTAGAATTTTTCAAATAGAAATAAATGAGTGATAAAAATTATTGGCAAAATTTCGAAGAGCTTAATCAGAAGAAAGCTGAGCAACAGCAATTAAAAAATGAATTTAAAGAAGAGCTTCCTTTTGAAGATTTGACCAATGAAAATATTTTCAACGCTAAAACTCCGCGCAGAGATTTTTTAAAGTACATGGGTTTTAGTACGGCTGCGGCGGTGCTTGCTGCAAGTTGCGAAATGCCTGTTCGTAAAACCATTCCTTATTTACATAAGCCCGATGATATGCTTCCGGGTGTTTCCAATTATTATGCATCAACTTATATAAATGATGGGGATGCTGTTCCTGTTGTAGTTAAACAAAGAGAAGGAAGGCCAATAAAAATTGAAGGAAATGATCTCTCATTACTTACTAACGGTGGCACCTCAGCGCAATGTCAGTCTTCGGTTTTAGATTTATACGATACTACACGTCTGCGTTATCCACAGGCAAATGGTAAAGAAGCTACGTTCGAAGCAATTGATAAAATGATTGCCGATGGCATGACTGCAAATGCGGGCAAACCGGTTGTGTTGTTAACATCAACAATTACATCACCAAGTACCAAACAAATTATTTCAGAATTTCTGGCAAAATATGCGGGAAGCCGTCATGTTCAATATGATGCGGTTTCTTATAGTGGAATGATTTTGGCCAACCAGGCATCTTATGGTAAGAAAGCAATTCCTTCGTATCACTTTGAAAAAGCAAAAGTAATTGTAAGTCTTGGAGCAGATTTTTTAACTACATGGCTTAGCCCGATTGTTTTTGCCAATCAATATTCTCAAAATCGCAGAATAGATGTGGAGAAACGTGCCATGAGTAAGCACTACCAGTTTGAAAGCCATTATAGTATTACCGGCGCAAGTGCTGATGAACGCTACTTACATAAACCTTCAGAAACAGGTGCAGTAGCGCTTGCCCTTCTGGGTGCAGTAGGCGGCGGAACTTCTTCCGGTATTTCCGGAAAAGCAGCCGAGGGAATCAAAAAAGCGGGCGCAGAGCTTTTAGCCAATAAAGGTGCAGCTCTGGTTGTTTGCGGAAGCAACGATCTCAATATTCAAATAATTGTAAATGCAATAAATGAAGCAATTGGAGCCGGTGGTAACACGATCGACTGGAATTCTACGGTTAACTACCGCCAGGGAATAGACGCAGATATGGTTACTCTTACCGAAGACCTTAATGCCGGAAATGTTGGTGCATTACTGGTTTACGGCGCCAATCCTGCATATAGTTATTTTGATGCCGATAAATTTATTACCGGAATAAAAAAATGCCCTTTCACTGTTTCCTATAGTGAAAAAATGGATGAAACAACGGAACTCTGTAAATATATAATTCCTTCTCATCACTGGCTGGAATGCTGGGGGGATGCGGAACAACAAACAGGTTATGTAAGTATCATACAGCCCCTTATTCATCCTTTATTTAAAACACGCCAGTTTGAAACTTCGCTTTTAAAACTTACAGGCAATGCAAATGAATACGAAGCATATTTTAGAAATTACTGGATTAATGATCAAAAGTTAGGGCTTGATAATTTTGACAAATTTTTGCAGGATGGAGTGATGGAAAATTCTATATTGAAAACCCAACCTTCATTTGCCAATGTTTCTGAGTTAACATCTGCAACCGCAGGAGTTAGCTCTGCAGAAGAAATATCAGATTCTGCCTCTCAAAAAACAACCGCCGCTATTTCGGCGATAACTATGTCAGGTGGAACCTTTTCCGGAAATGTTTCAGATGCATCTTCTAAAATTGGTAATATAAAAGGCAGCGATATTGAATTAGTATTATATCAAAAGGTATCGCTCGGAACCGGCAACCGTGCCAATAATGCGTGGCTGCAGGAAGTAAGTGACCCCATTTCAAAAGCTACCTGGGATAACTACGCAATGATTTCTCCCCAAATGGGAAAATCATTATTTGGCGTAGATATATACAACCAGCGTGATATGGATAAGTATGAAGTTAATATTCATAAGCCCGTTATAAAAATTACATCGAATGGAAAATCTATAGAAATTCCCATATTGATAATGCCGGGAATTCACCCGCAGGTAATTGCAATGGCTGTAGGATATGGAAGACAAAGTAGTAACAAAGAAAAAACTGCCGAATACATTGGCCCCGCAGCAAATGGCGTTGGAGTAAATGTTTATCCGCTTGCTGTTTTTAATGGTACAACTGTTAGTTATTCTGCTCCGGTGACAATAGAAAAAACAGGAAATACTTACCCTATTGCTCAAACGCAGGTTCATCAAATTACAGAAGGCCGGCCAGTAGTAAGAGAAACAACCCTTGCAAATTTTATTGCAAGGCCAAATGAATTGCAGGAAGAAGTAGATAATGAATTAAAGAAATTTGGAGAAAATTATGAGCGGGATGGTACGTTATACGGCGTTTTTGATAAGCCTGGCATTAAGTGGGGAATGAGTATTGATCTTAACACTTGTATAGGGTGTTCTGCGTGCACCGTAGCCTGTGTTGCTGAAAATAATATTTCTACGGTGGGTAAATATGAAGTGTCAAGATTTCATGATATGCAATGGATTCGTATTGACAGGTATTTTACCGGCGATCCTGAAAACCCTGATATTGTTTTTCAGCCGATGACTGTGCCAGCAATGTGATAATGCTCCGTGCGAAAATGTTTGTCCTGTATCTGCGACCAATCATAGCAGTGAAGGACTTAACCAAATGACTTATAACCGTTGTATCGGTACAAAATATTGTGCAAATAACTGTCCTTATAAAGTTCGTCGTTTTAACTGGGCAGATTATAATGGTGCAGATAGTTTCCCTGATAATCAAAGAGGAATTATTTCTGCTGCAACTACATGAATTAAATGAAGATTTAGCAAGAATGGTGTTAAATCCTGATGTAACGGTTCGCTCAAGAGGTGTAATGGAAAAATGTAGTTTTTGTGTACAACGTTGCCAGGAAGGAAAATTAAATGCAAAAAAAGAAGATCAGTCCTTTAAAAGATCAGGAAGTAAAAACAGCATGTATGCAGGCTTGTCCTACGCATGCTATTGTGTTTGGAAATGTAAATGATAAGGACAGTAAAATTTCAAAGCTAAGATGCCAGGGAACAGCAGAAAGAAAATTTTATGTGCTTCGAGGAATTACATACTTTACCCAATGTAAATTATCTTGAAAAGATTAGGAATACAGACAGGAAAGTAGGAAACTTAACTGAAAGGGAAAGTTAATATTTTTAATGGATCGATAAATTTAGAACGCAGAATTCAAACTGTAGCAAAAGCTAAAATAGAATATGTCATTATTAAAATACGAATCGCAACTAAGGGAGCCTTTGGTTGATGGCGATAAAGATTATCACCAAATAACGGAAGATATTATTGGACCTATTGAAGCTAAGCCCGGAAGGCTTTGGTATATTGGATTTTCTATTGCTATAGGTCTTCTGCTTTTCGGTGTGTATTCTGTTTATAGAGAAGTGGTGTATGGTATTGGTCAATGGAACCTCAACCATACTATTGGCTGGGGCTGGGATATTACCAACTTTGTTTGGTGGATTGGTATCGGTCATGCCGGAACACTTATTTCTGCAATTCTTTTGTTGTTCAGGCAAGGATGGAGAACAGGTGTAAACCGCGCTGCAGAAGCAATGACAATTTTTGCTGTAATGTGTGCGGGACAATTTCCAATATTTCACATGGGTCGTGTATGGGTTGGATTTTTTGTATTGCCTTATCCCAATAGCCGCGGTCCAGTTTGGCCAAATTTTAATTCACGCTTTATTGTGGGACGTATTTGCGGTATCAACATATTTTACCGTTTCATTATTATTCTGGTACTCAGGTTTGTTGCCTGATTTTGCTACCGTTCGAGACAGGGCCAAAACCAAGTTTCGAAAAATGTTTTACGGCCTTGCTTCGTTTGGATGGACAGGAAGTACGAAACATTGGCAACGTCATGAAAGCCTTTCACTTGTTCTTGCAGGCCTGGCAACTCCGCTGGTATTATCAGTACATACGATAGTATCTTTTGACTTTGCTACATCAGTAATTCCTGGCTGGCATACAACCATCTTTCCTCCATACTTTGTTGCCGGTGCTATCTTTTCCGGATTTGCAATGGTGCAAACTCTGTTGATTATTACCACGAAAAGTTTTACATCTCGAAGATTATATTACGATTGGCCATATTGAGGCGATGAATAAAGTAATTGTACTTACCGGTTCTATTGTTGGTTGTGCTTATTTAACCGAATTATTTATGGCATGGTATAGCCAGAATCAATATGAATGGTGGGCATTCTTGCCAAAACCGGGTTAATATTTTCAGTCCTTATGGATGGGCATATTATGGTATGATGTTTTGTAATGTTGTATCGCCACAACTATTCTGGTCAAGAGAAATTGCGGAGAAATTTAAGGTTAACCTTTTTTATGGCGGTATTAGTGAATGTAGGTATGTGGTTTGAGCGTTTTGTAATTATCGTTACCTCTTTGTACAGAGATTATCTTCCTTCTTCATGGAGCACTTATTATAGCCCGACCATTTGGGAAATTGGATTTTACCTCGGAACATTTGGTTTATTCTTTACCTGTTATTTTCTTTTTGCGAAATATTTCCCGGTAATTGCTGTTGCAGAAATAAAGGCGATATTAAAAACCAGCGGAGAAAATTATAAAGAGAAAATGACAGCAACGGAAAGAATGGATTCGGAAAAATTTTATATTGAAGAAGTTGAACATGCACATTAAAATACTTTCTAAATAAATGAAAAATATTCTAATAAAAAGTACTTTAAATAATTCCTGTTCCAGGGAAATTTGGGAGGTAATTATATGAGAAAAAAATTTGTAGTTGGTTGTTTTGATGATGAAAAAGTTTTATTTCCTGCAGTAAAAAATGTAAGGAGAGCAGGGTATAAAATTCATGATGTATATACGCCATTTCCCGTGCATGGTCTTGATCATGCATTGGGGTTAAGAGAAACAAGTTTACATACTGCAGGATTTATTTATGGAATGACAGGAACAACTATTGCTGTTAGGAGGTATGGGTTGGATATTTACAACAGACTGGCCATTGAATATTGGAGGTAAACCACATTTTCCTTTACCTGCATTTATACCTATTACATTTGAGCTAACCGTTTTGATTTCTGCAGTTGGTATGGTATTAACATTTTGCTGGTTGTGTAAAATGATGCCTGGTGTAAAAAAACATCATTTTCATCCAAGGGCAACAGATGATCTTTTTGTAATGGTAATTGAATGCACTGCAAAAACAAATGAAACTGAAATTCAAAGTTTCTTGCAAAACATGGAGCTATTGAAATAAATGTTCAGGAAGCTGAAGATGGATGGTGGTTTGGCAGGTATGATAAAGAGCAAAAATTATATAAAACGAAGAAGTAGGATATTAATAAACTTTGTAATTGTTGCCAGGAGATTTTTTTAAAATAAAATTGATTGGATATTATTTTTGAAGTATGAAAAAAATAAAAATTCTTATTGCTTTTTTGTTGATGGCAACACTGGTAACAGTATTTGAAAGTTGTGATAGCAAGCGTGAGCCTGGCAAAATTTATATGCCCGATATGACTTATAGCCGTGCTTACGAAGCTTATGCTCCTAATAATTTAAAAGATGAGAATATAAATTATATTCCCTATCCTGTTGAAGGAACTATAAGAAGAGGTGACCTGTTTCCTTTTACCTTATCAAAAGATTCTGCAGGATATGCGCAAAGCCGAGACGTTAAAGATCCTTTACCTCCTTTAGACACCGTGCAAATGGGAGAAGCTCAAAGATTATTTAATATTAATTGTGCCATTTGTCACGGACCAAAATTAGATGCACAAGGTCCTTTATCGACCGGTGGAAAAATACCGGCAGTTGCAAATTTAACGCTGAAGCAATATGTGGATATGCCTGTTGGTACTATGTTTTATTCTGTAACCTATGGTAAAAATAATATGGGAAGCTATGCCTCTCAGTTAACCCGTACCCAAAGATGGATGGTAATACAATATGTAAAATCACAACAGGTGAAAGGAAGTGAAGCAACCACAACAGATTCAACCACGACGTCAACAAGCGCCGTTAAAGATTCTGCGACTTTAAAAAAATAAAGCTTAATTCTAAAAATAATTTTTAATGAACAATCAGTATGTAACACCGGCAATTTATAAAAAGTTTTCAGCCGGATTTATGATTGCAGGATTGCTTACTTTAATATTAGGAGTTATCTTTCTAAATCCAGCTGCCGGATCGCACGGCGATAATTTAAACAGCACACGTTTTTGGGCAGTATTGCTTCAAAATGGCTTGTTCTGGATGTTTCTTTGTAAATACAGCTACTTTTTTTATTGTTATTTGTATTCTGGCAATGGCGGGTTGGCAAACAGCCTTTCGCAGGGTTACGGAAGCCATTTCATCAGTGGTGCCATTAATGGCAATTCTTACATTAGTGATTATATTTAGTATCGTATTTGGTCATCGCAGCGATATTTATCCCTGGCTCGATAAAGAAGCAGTGAATCATGATGAAGTGCTTAAAGGAAAATCAAGCTTTTTAAATCCTACATTTTACTCGATCGCCTCCGTTTTATTCATTGGGCTTTGGTCATTAATAAGTAAGAAATTAAGAGACTTTAGTCGTGAAAGTGATAGGATGGGAACCATGGATTATGAAACGGGCAAAAAATGGATGAACAGAAATTTACTTTTGGGCTGCTTTTTACGTTGTGTCATTTGGCTTATCAGTTGGTTCTACAATTCCGTGGCTATGGATTATGAGTATAGACGCACATTGGTACAGTACTATGTTTAGCTGGTATACGTTTGGAAGCACTTTTGTTTCAGGTATGGCGCTTCTTACCATATTTGTGATTTATTTTAAAAATCAAGGACAGCTTGAATTTGTCACGCAAGAGCATTTGCAGGATTTAGGAAAGTTTATGTTTGCTTTTTCTATATTCTGGACTTATTTGTGGTTCGATCAGTTCATGTTAATCTGGTATGGTAATATTCCTGAAGAAACCGTATATTTCAAAACACGTTTTCACGGAACTTATGAAGGATTATTTTATTTAAACCTGGTCTTAAATTTTATATGTCCTTTCCTGATATTTATGAAGAGGGCATCCAAAAGAAACTATACTATTGTAACGTTTATGTGTGTACTACTTATTTTCGGACACTGGATAGATTTTTATCTAATGGTAATGCCTGGAACAGTGAAAGACAATCCACACTTAAGTTGGTTTGAAATTGGAATTCCGTTAGGGTTTATTGGTTTTATAATGTGGGGAGTAAGCAGGTATGCATCAAAGGTGCCAATGACTCCAATGAATCGATCCGTTTCTTAAAGAAAGTATTGTTCATCATACGTAGTTTTAAAATTGAAAAGCAAATAATAATAGAAATAAAAACATCAAAAGTACCTTTGAGCCTTCTTTAATAATGGCAATATTGGGAAAAAATAAGAATCATGACTGACTTTTTTTTGATAGCGATCATTGTGCTGATTTTTCTGGTCATTTTCCAGATATCAAAGGCCAGTGAGTATGTAAGCATTTTAAAGGGTGAAGAAAAATCCAGGAAGCAGAATAATAAGATAAATGGATTTTTTATGATTGCCTTCTTAATTGCAGGGCTTATTGGAGTATGGTATTGCAATAAGCTATATTATCCCAAAACTTTATTTGTACATGGCGCAGCATCTGAAGAAGGAAAAAGCATTGATACAATGCTTTGGATTACCATTGCAGTAACCGGCATCGTTTTTTTTGCATTACCCAAATATTATTGTTCTGGTTTTCTTTTCAGATACCAGGAAAGCGATAAAAGAAAGCCATTATATTTTACTCATAGTAATAAACTTGAATTAATCTGGACCGGTATTCCGGCTATTGTACTAACTGTTTTAGTGGTATTTGGTTTAAAGTATTGGTTTAAGTTTACTTCAGATGCACCAAAAGGCTCACAGTTAGTTGAAATTACCGGTCATCAATTTGGTTGGGAAATACAGATATCCCGGGAAAGATGGCATTCTTGGAAGAAAAAATTATAAACTCACTGATGCTGCAAAAGGGAATCCATTGGGTGTAGATTGGGCTGACGCAGCAAGCCATGATGATATACACGTAGCAACCACGATGCATGTGGTTGTAAACAAACCTGTTAAACTGGTAATTAATTCACAGGATGTAATACATGATGTTGGTCTTCCGCACTTTCGTATGAAGATGGATGCAGTTCCCGGCACGCCTACAACTTTATGGTTCACTCCTATTTACACTACTGCCCAAATGAAAGTAAGAACAGGATAATCCCGATTTTACTTATGAAATTAGCATGTGATCAATTATGTGGAAAAGGCCACTATACCATGCGTGGAGTAATTATTGTTGAAACGCAACAGGAGTTTGATGCCTATATGGCAAGTCAAAAACCGGAATATTATAAAGCTTTTCCAGATTTGGATCCGATAAGGTAGCAGTTCACGATTCCACTTCAAAAACTGTTGCACAGAATATTAAAAAATAAAATTTAGCCTAAGGGCTTTGCAAAATATGATTATTATGAACAATGATGAAGTTATCCATGAAATTCCGCTGGCAGTGCATGACCTGGGCCATGAAGCCCATGTGCATCACCATAAAGAAACGTTTATTACTAAATATGTTTTTAGCCAGGATCATAAAATGATCTCTAAACAATTTCTTATTACGGGAATAATTTGGGCTGTTATTGGCGGTTTATTTTCAGTGGTATTTCAGCTTGCAACTTGGGTATCCTGATCAGACTTTTCCTTTTCTTGAAGATATTATTAGGTCATTGGGGAAAAGGAGGAAAGATTGATCCGGAATTTTATTATGCTCTAGTAACAATGCACGGAACTATTCTTGTATTTTTTGTATTAACAGCAGGTTTGAGCGGAACATTTTCTAACTTTCTTATTCCCTTTCAGGTAGGGGCCAGAGATATGGCTTCGCCCTTTTTAAACATGCTTTCGTATTGGTTTTTCTTTTCAGCGTCAATAGTAATGTTTTCTTCCTTGTTTATGCAAACAGGTCCTGCCAGCGGAGGATGGACAATATATCCGCCTTTGAGTGCATTAGGGCAGGCATCGGATGGCGCTAAAATTGGAATGGATTTATGGCTTTTAGGTATGGCCCTGTTTATCGTTTCACAGCTTATTGGGCGGGTTAAATTATATTTCAACCATACTAAATATGCGTACCAAAGGAATGAGTATGACGAGGCTGCCACTCACCATTTGGGCATTTTTCTTTACAGCAGTTTTGGGAGTTTTGTCTTTTCCTGTTTTACTCTCAGGTTGCGTATTATTATTATTTGACCGGCATCTTGGAACAAGCTTTTTCTTTAGTGATATTTATGTTAATGGGCAAATACTTCCTAATGAAGGTGGCAAGCCCTATTTTGTTCCAGCATTTATTCTGGTTCTTAGGTCATCCTGAAGTATACATTATTGCCTTGCCTGCAATGGGAATGACATCAGAAATTATATCAATCAATTCCAGGAAACCGATATTTGGTTATATGGCAATGGTAGGTTCGCTTTTTGCTATTGCCGCATTATCATTTATGGTTTGGGCGCATCACATGTTTGTAACAGGTCTAAATCCATTCCTGGGTTCCTTCTTTGTATTATTGACTTTGCTCATAGCCGTTCCTTCTGCTATTAAAGTATTTAACTGGCTTACTACTTTATGGCGGGGAAATATCCGTTTTACACCGGCCATGCTTTTTGCTATTGGGTTTGTGAGCCTGTTTATTTCAGGTGGACTAACAGGTATATGGCTGGGTAATTCGTCTTTAGATATTCATTTACACGATACCTATTTTGTAATTGCACACTTTCATTTGGTAATGGGCGTTGCTTCTATGTTTGGAATGTTTGCGGGTATTTATCACTGGTACCCTAAAATGTATGGACGATATATGAATAATACACTCGCTTATATCCATTTTTGGATAACGATAGCCGGAGCCTACTGTATATTCTGGCCCATGCATTATGAAGGATTAGCGGGTATGCCACGGCGCTATTATGATTTTAGTGGCTGGGAGTCGTTTAAAATGTTTGGTGGTTTAAATGAGTTTATAAGTGTGGTTGCTTTAATAGTATTTTCGGTTCAACTATTATTTATTTTTAATTTCTTCTATTCCATTTTTAAAGGAAGAAAGGTGACCACTAAAAACCCATGGGGAGCCAATACGCTGGAATGGACTACACCAATTAAACATATGCACGGAAACTGGCCGGGAGAAATTCCTGAAGTTCATCGTTGGGCTTATGATTATGGCAAAGATGGAAGGGACTTTATTCCGCAGACAGAGCCGGTAGGAGAAGATGAACACAGACATTGATTAGGGCAATGTTATAATAAATTAGATGTATAAATAATAAATGCCCTGAAACATTCAGGGCTTTTTCAAATATTTTTTATAGATGAATAATGTGGCAACAGGTATTACAGACTCAGCTTCTTTTGCCCTGGCAAGTAAAGTGAAAGATTACTTTCAGCTTATAAAATTTACATTAAGCTTTACAGTAGTATTTAGCTGTGTTGTTTGTTATCTTCTTGCTCCCAATATTCAGTTTGATTTTCTTTCAGTTCTTTTATTATTTATTGCGGGTATGCTTATTACAGGTTCTGCAAACGCTATCAATCAAACAGTGGAAAAAGATACTGATGCATTGATGAAGCGAACAGCTGGAAGGCCCGTGGCTTCAGGAAGAATGGATCCGGGCGAAGCATGGATTTTTGCTGCTCTTACCGGGATTGCAGGTGTTTTATTGATGTGGTATTATTTCAATTTGCTTAGCGCCGTTCTTGGCTTATTCAGTTTGTTTTTATACGCATTTGTATATACACCGCTAAAAAAAATAAATTCAATATCTGTGTTGGTAGGAGCTTTTCCCGGAGCATTACCATGTTTAATCGGATGGGTTGCGGGAACGGGCGAAATAGACGCAGCGGGGCTGGCATTATTTGGAATACAGTTCTTATGGCAATTCCCACATTTCTGGGCAATTGCCTGGGTGGCACATACAGATTATGAAAAAGCAGGTTTTAAATTATTACCAGGCAGAGAAGGTCCTACAAAATTCACGGCATTGCAATCAATAATTTATTCGATGCTGATGATACCTGTAGGAATGTTGCCTTTTTATTTTCATATAAGTGGAGATATTTCTTTGTGGATTTTATTGGCTTGCAATCTTACTATGGTTTATTTAAGTATAAGATTATTTATAAAAATGAATGTGCAAGCTGCAAGACGGGTTATGTTCGGTTCTTATTTTTACCTGGTGATTGTTTTTTTATCGCTTTTATTTGATAAAGTATGACAGGGTCGATATAATAAGATTAAAAAAATTAATAAAAAAAATTACTTAGAAAGAACTTATAATTTATGATAGCTGTGATGAAGCAGGAAAAGAAAAGAATACATCCTCACAAATTTACTCTGTGGATTGCACTGGCAAGTATTGTAATGATGTTTACAGGATTTACAAGTGCATATATTATAAAACGTAATCTTGCCAATTGGGTCACTTTTGATTTACCCAAAATTTTTTGGTATTCAACAGCCGTAATTATTCTCAGCAGCATAACGATCATCATTAGCCGCAATTATTTCAGACAAAGGGCAATGATTCAATACAGGCATTGGCTTGCCATTACATTGCTCTTGGGAATTGCATTTGTTTTCATGCAGTACCTGGGTTTTACTCAATTGTGGAGGAGTGGAGTAACGCTTAACAGAAATGTTTCATTTTCATTTTTATATATAATTGTAGGCCTGCATGCATTACACGTCGTGGGAGGCATAATAGCGCTTATCGTTGTTTTAATAAAAGCATACAGCGTAAAGGTTAAAAATTACAATATTGTTTCGGTCGATCTTATCAATACCTATTGGCACTTTGTGGATCTTTTATGGATATATTTATTAATATTTTTATCAATGATAAGATAACAAAAAAGAAATGATTAATATAGAAATGGGAATAATAAAACACTATAATAATTAAACAATTAATTTATTTTTGTAACAACCTTTTAACTAATTGATAAATGGAAACAGCGCTGGCAAGAACCAAATCAGGTTTATGGAGTGGCGGCAAAAGCCCTTATAATGTTAGCTATGGTAAGCTGATGATGTGGTTTTTTTTAATGAGTGACTCTTTCACCTTTGGTGCATTTTTAATTTCTTATGGCTCTATACGTTTTAGTCTTAATGAATGGGTTGACCATAATTATGTTTTCAACAAATTTCCATTTACGGGCGAGGCCAATCTTCCATTGGCATTTGTGAGCCTGATGACTTTCATTCTTATTTTCAGTTCGGTGACAATGGTATTGGCTGTTCATGAAGGACACAAAATGAATAAAAAAGGAGTTGAGAAATGGATGATATTAACAATACTCGGAGGGCTTGCATTTTTAAGTTGCCAGGCCTGGGAATGGACACATCTTATCACCAGCAGGCACAAAGTTTTGGTGGACGGTGTGATACAATATTGGGGAACAACGACAAGTCATAATCCATGGGGCCCTCATGTAATGTTTAATGGTGAGATGGTTGCAACTCCCGGTCCTGTTGCGTTTGGCGGTTATTTTTTTGGCATTACAGGTTTTCATGGCTTTCACGTTTTTAGCGGGGTTATTATAAACGTGGTGATGCTCATTAAAACAAAATTGGGCGATTTTCAAAAACGTGGCCATTATGAAATGATTGAAAAAGCAGGTCTTTACTGGCATTTCGTGGACCTTGTATGGGTTTTTGTATTCCTTTGTTTTTATTTGATTTGATTAAAAATATAAAGTCAAAATATTAATTAAAGATTTAAAGAAATTATATGTCTTCAGTTACAACAACACATGCAGTTGATCATAGTCACGGTGAAGCACAGGTAAAAAGAATCTGGAAAGCTTTCTGGATATTATTGGTTCTTACTATAATTGAACTGGCACTTGGATTATCCATTTATTATATTGATATGGAAGCTAATCCCAGCGAAACACTTATCTTATTTCTAAAAGGGGTTATAACAATTCTTACATTAGCAAAAGCATTTTATATTATTTCAATTTTTATGCACCTGGGTGATGAAGTAAGAAATCTTATTATGTCGCTTGCAATACCGGCGTTACTTTTTATATGGTTTATCTTTACTTTTTTATACGAAGGCAATAGCTACAGGAATTTACGTAATACCGACGCAGGTAGCAGGCCATATATACAAAAGGTTCAGGAACATCCCGTTCCTGCTATGAAAGAAGGAGAAAAGAATTGATACAAAGAATTATCAGTTAAAAAAATATTTATTAGCTGTCGCCAATGTGTGATGGCTAATTTTGTTTTAGAAAGAGACCAGCAATGAACAGGAAAGCATTACTTGCTTTAATGATAGCGATACTACTACCGACAGTTGGATACCTGTTGGCAGATTATTATAGCAAAAGAGACACACAAATGCCTGGCCGTTATTTTTACGACAGCGTATACGTATCGCAGAAAAGAGGCAAAACAGTTTATGATACCGCATGGCATCATGTAGATAATATTGAGCTTACCAATCAATTTGGAAAAAAAGTTTCCTTTGCAGATTTAAAAGGAAAAATTATTGTGCTGGATTTCTTTTTTACCCGTTGCCCTTCTGTTTGTCCGCGACTTGCAAAGGCTATGAAAAAATTACAAAACTCATTCACCAATAATGATTCCATTGTACAATTCATTTCCATATCGGTCGATCCTGTTCATGATTCAGTTCCTGAATTAAGAAAATGGGCTGAGAAATTTAATGTGAATCCTGATAGCTGGTGGATACTTACCGGTAATCGGGATAGCATTTACCATTTTGCTATTAATGAAATGAAAGCCAATATCGCAGATGTAACGGTAGATACTTCATTTGTGCATACAGAAGATTTTTTTCTTCTAGATAAGCAAAGAATTATAAGAGGATGGTATAATGGATTTGATTCAACGGCTCAAAAAAAATTAGTAAGGGACATTCCTTTGCTGATGCTTGAAAAAGATCAGAAAAGAACTTTTGGACAATTTCTTAAAAGCCTTTTTGAAAATAGCTAAATACATTTTAATAAGAATGAATTAATGGAAGCAATAGTTACAAATAAATTACCAGAGCCTGACTTACAACGAAACGATAAAAAAGCAAAAGTATTAATCTGGACAGTTTCTATAATTGTATTTGCGGCTGTTGCATTTTTAGCGGAAGTAAAATTGAATATTCATTTAAATTTTAACCCACATATTTTTGCTACATTAAATGCAATTATCAATTCAATGGTTGCTATTTTATTGATCGCAGCCTTGCTTGCAGTAAAATCCGGGAATTTTTTTTTGCATAAAAAATTAATGCTTGCAGCAATTGTTCTTTCATTGCTTTTTTTGCTTTCTTATATCTGTCATCATTTATTAGCCGGCGATACTAAATATGGCGACCTCAATCATGATGGTATTTTAAGTGCAGATGAAAAAGCGCTGGCCGGAACTATGCGGTATGTTTATTATTTTATTCTTATAACTCATATTCCGCTAGCAGGAATTATTCTACCTTTTATTTTATTTACTGCATACAGGGCTTTAACGGCAGATTACGGAAGGCATATGAAACTTGCAAGAATTACATGGCCTGTTTGGTTTTATGTTGCAATAACCGGTGTTGCAGTTTATTTAATGATAAGACCTTATTATAATTAACCTTAAGTAATCAAAACTTCTGCTCAGGTAATGAAAATTCCCCTGCCTTTGCCGCATACTGCGCCTTATACTTTTTATCCTTCTTAATACCCATGGCGCTGAGAACGCCGCTTACCTGGCTTTTTATCCAAAAATTGAAGACAAATTTTTCCTGGTCGCGCTCAAAATAAATTAGGGATGATTTGCTTTTTTTGGACGGTAGCACCAGGTTGGCCACCCAAGTTTTAAAAGAAGGTATGAGGCCTTGCTTAGAAGTATCTTTTTTGCTGTATATTTTTATTTTCAGGTCGTGGTATTGAAAATTCATCGTGCCATAGGCAGCATATTTATTTCCCTTCCAGGAGGAATAAAAGGTATCGGCCACGCCTTTTGTGATAGCTACTGCCGCCAATGGCTTGGAAAATTTAGAGAAGCTTGCAAGATTAAAATCAGATGCCTGAACTTCTGCCGTAAATCCTGATAAGGAATCCTGATAAGATTCTGAATAAGTAAACTTTCTCAGGTCATTTCCAAGTAGCTTTATGGATGCGGCTATTTTTAAAGAATCATTTGCCTTGTGCTGATTACTGATGTTTACAATAGTACCGTTGATATCGGTTAAAGGAAGAGTACTCCATTTTTTTGTACCGACAGAAAATTCGTTGTAGGTAACATCAGCGTTCCTGAGCAATATTGTATCTACTTGCAAAGGCATTTTTATGTTATCGATAAGTTCGGTGGGCATAAGCTTTTTTATACCATGTTGAAAAGGTATGGTCTTATCTCTCGAAGTATTCAGATCAAGGCCATCAGCCGTTATCTTTTTAATGCGCAATATAGAATCGTCAGCGGAGTTGTTGAAAGTAATTCCGCTAAAAGTTAAGGAGGTTCCTTTTGTCAGTATGTAATCATTTTGCCATTTAGCTGAATCGAAATATTCTTTGCGATTCAGCTTTGGAGTGATATTGAATTGAGTAATACTAAAAGCTCTTCCGGATTGATCGAGCGAATAGCTTTTTACTGCGACAGTTACCTTTTTGCCTTCGTACGAAAAGCCTTCTCCTTTAAAGGTGGTTTTGGCAAGTAGCTTTTGCAGGGATAGCTTTTGACCGGGATTCAATTTAAAATTGTTATCATTAAATGCAATGTCAAATTTATTTACAGAAATCGATGAGCTGTCTTTTGCATAGTGAAGGTCTGTACCGTTAGTTCCAAAATTTATCGCAGAAGCAAGCGCTAATTTGTGTTCCGCATTTGTTACGGCGGAGCCGTTTGATAAATGCAGTTTAGAATTAGACAGATTCATATGTAGGGTTTCCCTGTTAAATGCAATTTTATCAAGGTTTACTTCAATATCCTTATACGCAAGTAGTTGGTTACTGTCTTTATAAGTTTGTACGCCGGTAGCTTTTATATTGAGCACAGTGTGGAAGGCAGCAGTATCTTTTTTCGTCGCTTTTGTGTATTCCACAGCAAGGTGTTTCAGGCTTGCATTTTGTAAAAGCAGCGCTACAGGCATCTTTGCCGTTTTAGAGACATGAGGGCTATCGGGTATGACAGGCGTTGAAAATAAATGTACACTGACATTGTCAGCGACAAGGTTTTGCAAAACAAGTTGAGAAAAATCGGTTGAACGTAAATCCATTTTTAAATCAATAGAAGGAGCACTTATTTTCGTTTTACCATGACCGTTATCCGATTCAACATACACCTGTTTAATTAATGTTTCTTTATTGGTATTAAAAGGAATATCTTTTATACTAATGGTAGTGTTTTTACTTATTGACGAGATATTATAGAGATGCACTTTAGCATTGTCCCATACAAAGAAGTGGCTTATTGATTTTATATTTTCTATAATTAAATCATTGCCATAAAGATAAACAGTGCTTTTTGACGATTGCGTTTTGAACGATAATCTGTTTATCTGCAGTTTAGCTAAACGCAGTACCGGCAAATCTTTCGGAGCTTCCGGCTTCCGCTCAACGTCCGCTTTTGAGGTTGTATTAATTTTTAAATCGCCTATGCGCAAATAGTCAATTTGTATGTCTTTTGTGTTTTTATAAACGTCCCAATCAAAATCTTCCCAGTAAATATCTTTTCCTTTCAGAGTAGTGCCGTTTTCTGTTGTTATCAGCAACTGATCGCCTAAACTGCTGCGGGTGGCGCTATCAAATTTGTAATTGGAAACTTTTACCTGTAAGTTTTTGGTAGATAAATTTAATACACCCATCCTAAAATCAGGAATCGAATTTTTTACGTCAATCAAAGAGTCGCTTACAAAGAGTTTGTTTAAGAGAAATGTAGCATTAAGATTTTGGGCACTGAGTTTTAAGGGTTTTAATCCTTCAATTTTATAGCTGGCACTTCCGTTGACAACAATGAAATTTTCTACGTCCAGTAATTCCTTTATTTGATGAAGCGACCTGAAAAATAAAGCCATTTTTTCTTCACCCTTTACAGGTTTGTCTCTTGCCTGTGGAATGCCAGGTTTATTTTTATTGTAAACCAGAAAAAAAGGTTGTGTTAATTTTGCGCTTACGGCTTTAAACCTTTCATGCATTAATTCACTAAAATCTATATCCTGAAGCTGTAGCGCCGGTGCAGTAAAAGTTATGCCCCGCTTATATCTATCATATTCTGAAGGCAGGTATTCTACATTATTAAACACGGCATTTTTTCCCATTAATGTAAAATCCCTGATTCTTAATTTCGAAAGGCTGTCCGGGCTATAAATTTCAATATTTTTTAAATTTACTTTAATACTGTCAGTAGTTAGCCTCTTGTTATTTTCATTATCAATTACCAGGTTGTAGATAGTGGCATTGCTTTTATGCACCCCGTTACCAGATGTGTCAGCATAGCTGTTTTTTAAATAAAATTCACCATTGATTACATCTATAAATTTTATATTAATGAATTTAAAAAGCTCATGGGCTGCCTGTGCTTCAATTGCCGTATCTTTTGTGGCCTTTGTATTTCCCCCAGGTCCAATAATCGTTAGCACGGGATTTAAAGTAAACAAAGTATCAACTATTAATTCATCTTTTTGGTAAATTGTTGGAAAGTGTTTGGAATTAAAGAAAAATTTATCACCTTCTAAAAGAACTTCGGCCGTGGAAGCAGTTGCTTTTTGACGGAACATAAACGAATCCAATTCTATGCGTTGCATATGGCTTAAGAAAATAAATTTACTAAAGCTTACTTCGTGTATGCCATCAGGAAATATCCAATGTTGTTTGCCTAATGAAACAGCGATGGTATCCGAACCAAGAATATGAAGATCGTTATTATCAACCTTTGTAAAATTAACCACCTTAATGCTGATGTGGTCGCCGCGTAAGGGTGCAGGGCCATTTACCTTAGCGTAAGTAAAGGAAAGGTCCTGTATGCTAAACAGGTGTGCATTGAAACGGGCTAACGTGTTTTCAAGCAGATTTAAAATATCAGCGGTTTGAAACGCTGCCTGGTCTTCAGATGTTACCGGAGCATCTTTATGTACATGAATATAGATGTTGGGTTCAGTAATAGCAAGACTATCAATAATGAGTTTCTTATTAAGAATTAAAGTTTTGAATGATGCTATAGAGAAATATAGGTTAGGGATAGTAACATCATAATGTTTATCAACATTTATGGTATCCCTGCAGATTAGATGCGCATTGGTGAGGGTAATTGTTTTCTGAAAAAGAGACAGGTTAGCCTTATCAGCCTTAAATTCATATTTGCCATTTGATTCTTTATTAACTACATATTGAATGCTCTCTTTAAATTTATGAACAACCAGGTAATAAAGGATGCCAATACTGCAGATGATAATCGTTAGCAGTATTATAGCGCCCCTTATAAATACTTTTTTATATTTGGACAAAGCGCTCATTACATTTTGTTAAATCAGCTTCTGCAAAATCAAAAATAAGAACATACGGAAAGGTAGGCTTAATAAATATATTTTTGTGATACGCCGCCAGTAGAGTATTATAATAAAAATGCCCGCAACACATCAAGGGATTTTATTGAAACCATTTTGGTTTTGTTTTTATTATTGGCTTTGTTGATTGCTTTGTATGGTGTGTTACATATATTCTTTGGTATTCTTACTTTCGCACTTATTTTTTCGGTTTTATTTGCAAATATTTTCGAGCGATTAGTTTCTTTTCTAAAGGGTAGACGCAAACTGTCGGCTTTCATTTATTCAATGATACTCGTTGCGGGTTACTTGCTTTTACTTTTCTTTTAAATATGGTTGTTACACTTTTTAAAGGAAAAGAATATTTTGCAAATCTCGGCGTGGAATATCCTATCAGGAATGCCGTTCATTTTATATTATGCATCATCGCTATTAAAGTAAAAAAAGGATGGTTTCATGCACTGCTTGCCATTGCTTTTCTTCTTTATGGCGTTTCCTGAATCATGAGAAAATATTTCCTTCAATGATTGAAATAATAATTAAAGGCCTAATTCTTTATAAGGGTCCCAGAATAATTTTTCAAAGTCAACAACGGTATCTTTTTCTATTTTTATTTTTTCTTTTTGCAATAATTCTTCCATAAGAGTTGGTGTGCCAAAGTGTGCTTTGCCACTCAACATGCCATTGCGGTTTACAACACGATGTGCCGGAACTTTAGGAGTTACTCCATGTGCCCCATTCATTGCCCAGCCAACCATTCGTGCCGAAAGTTTGGTGCCCAGGTAATTAGCGATAGCTCCATAAGAAGTAACTCTTCCTTTGGGTATTTGTCTTACTACCGCGTAGACATCTTCAAAAAAACTATATTGTTTTGTTGTCGATCTGGGAGATTCCTTCTTATTAATTTTCTTTATTTTTTTTGAGATTTTTTCTGTCATCAATTAATTTGCTTTTTAACGGCTCTGATACATTTTCATAATTGTAAGGGCAATGCCTGCAGCCGTTGCCGCAGCAATAACCACGTTGCAGGTGATATTTTTCAGTAAATACAAGAAAATTATTTTCGTTATAATAAAAATGTATTCCTTCTATAAAATCATCATCACTGCTTTTCATTTTTGTTTTTTAAAATATCGTCAAGCTCATCATCCGCATCAATTAAAATTTCCGGTAAAGAAAAACATAGGTAAAAAATTTTTTTACTTTTTGCAATATCAAGATTTTCGTAATGAGTTTTAATATCTAATTCAGAGGAAACCTGTGCTTGTTTATACACATCATCTATATCCAAATTTACTGTAAGCTTATACAATTCAATAACAGTCTTTGTAAAATTATATAAGTCGGGTGAATCTGTTTTTAAATGAATGTTACCATTGGGTTTCAAAATATTTTTATATAATCTCAAATATCGCGGATGTGTCAGCCTTTTATTTGCTTTTGATATTCTCAATTGCGGGTCAGGAAAGGTTATCCATATTTCGTCTACTTCATTCTTAATAAAGTAAGTATTTATTTTATGAATCTGTGTGCGTAGAAAAACAACATTGTTAAGGCTATGATCTAACGCATATTTAGCGCCTACCCAAATTCGGTTTCCTTTTATATCTACGCCAATAAAATTTTTTTGCGGATATAATTTTCCCAGACCGATGGCATATTCTCCTTTGCCACATGCAAGTTCCAGCGTAATTTGATAATCATTTTTAAAATATGCATTCCATTTGCCTGCAATGTTTTCAGGATATTCGAGTACGTTAGGAAAAGTTTTTATGTCAGCAAATCTTTGTAATTTTTTTTGCGCCATGTCACAAATGTATACTCAGAATTGTTATGATAATTGGTATCATAAAATTTCACCTTCTTAAATCTTTTGTTTACCGACTTTTTAAAGAAACATACCTATATAGCCTTTTATATTGCAGCAGGCTATATATACATTTGTTATATAAAAATGAAAATAGTTATGGAGCAAAATGAAAACGATATACAGCAATTTGGAGGATCGAAGAGACCTCGTATATGGAGTGGGATTATTATTTTAGTAGCAGGTATCCTGTTATTGTGTTACAAAATGGGCGCTCCCATACCTGGCTGGTTTTTTACATGGCCGGTATTATTAATAGCCATTGGTATTTTAACAGGAATTAAAAGCAGGTTTCACAATCCGGGAGCTTTTGTTATGATAATAGTTGGAACTGTTTTTTTGATTGATCAAACAAGCCCGGAACTTAATTTTCACAATTATATTGTTCCTGCAATACTTATAAGTGTTGGTATTATTTATATTCTAAGACCAGGACATACCTGGAGTGGAAGATCCCACAGAGAACGGCGCTGGATGAATTATGACAAACAGTACCCGGTTACCGGAACTTCAGGTAACTATGCAGGAACACAAAGTAATATAAAAGATGAGAGCGCAGAGTATGTTGAAATTAATACAGCCTTTGGAAGTGTAAAAAAAATCATTCTATCTAAAAATTTCAGAGGCGGAGAAATAAATTGTTTTATGGGAGGCACTGAAATAAACCTAATGCAGGCGGATTTGCAAAAGCCAGCCAGGCTGGAAATTAATGCAGTATTTGGTGGGGCAAAATTACTGGTACCTTCCAACTGGGATGTTAAGAATGAGGTTACTGCCGTATTTGGTGGCATAGAAGATAAGCGCAATGTTACAAATGCCGTTAGAGATACGGAGAAAATTGTGATCCTTCATGGAACCTGTGTATTTGGTGGTATAGAAATTACCAATTACTAACAATCAATAAATTTTATTTAAACCTTACATTATTCATTTTATAAAATCAATTGTATGAAATGGTATCTTGCAAAACTTGTTTACAGAATTATTTGCGGTGACGGAGCGCATACTCCGCAGTTTGATGAGCAATTGCGATTAATATTTGCTGAAGATGATTTGCATGCATTTCAAAAAGCCAGAACGACAGGTCATCTCGAAGAGGATAATTTTTTAAACAATATCCAGAAACCTGTTCATTGGAAATTTATTGATGTTTCGGAATTACATCCGTTAACAGAACTTATTGACGGCGCTGAATTGTATTCGCGTATTTGCGAAGAAGACGAAGCAGACAAGTATATAAAAGTTACAAAGCAACGTGCATCTTACCTTCTGGAAAATAGTATGCATAAATGTTTGCCGTTAAACTAAAACAGTCTTGAGCAAATCAATTACATCAAGGAGAGCAATATTTTTTGCCGGCATAATTTACTGGGCCATTATCAGTGTAATTTATTCTATTATACTTACCGGTATTTTAAAAAATTTTAAACTAACCCAAACAGAAATAATTGTTGATGCAATTATAAATAATTTATTTCTTACCGGAAGTTGCCTGTTGATACTTAACAACATGCGGTTTTATTTACCACGACAGGAGAAATACTGGTATATATTAATTATTAGTCTTGTATTAAGTGGCATCTGTTCTTTTTTAGCAGGAGGATTGTTATGGTTCCTGTTTAAAGGAGACGCTCATTACACGAGAATCTCTCTCACAATCTAATGGAATAAGATTTGGAATTTCATTTTTATTAATAGGTTGTATATCGATGATGGGATTGCTTTGGTATACGCAGGAAGAACAACAAACAATGAATGAAAGAAAAAGCGATTCTGAAAGATTAGCAAGAGAAGCGGAGTTATTTAAATTAAGGCAACAATTGCAACCTCATTTTTTATTCAACAGTTTAAATTCTATTAGTGCACTTACCGGCACTCAGCCGGAAAAGGCCCGGCATATGATACAACAGTTAAGTGATTTTTTACGTGGCACTTTAAAGAAAGATGATCAGCAATGGAGCACATTAGAGGAAGAAATACAATACCTCAGGCTTTATCTTGATATAGAAAAAGTACGCTTTGGACACCGCCTGCAAACAGAAATAATTTATACCGACGAAGTGTTATTAATGAAATTGCCATCTTTATTGCTGCAACCTGTTGTAGAAAATGCAATCAAATTTGGATTGTATGATACCACAGGTGAAGTATTTATAAAGCTGGAAGCAACTACTGAAAACAATTACTTAAAAATAATGGTGATAAATCCATTTGATCCTGAAACATCGCAGCCACTAAAAGGAACGGGATTTGGATTATCATCTATTCAAAGAAGATTATTTCTTTTGTTTGCACGGCACGATCTATTGAAAACACAGAAAGAACAAACCAATTTTATTACAACTATACTTATACCACAAATAATATGAAGGTTATAATTATTGATGATGAACCGCTGGCAAGGAGTATTGTAAAAGAATATTTACAATTGTATAATGATATTACTGTAGTTGCTGAATGCAGCGATGGCTTTGAAGGAATTAAAGCAATAATGCAATATGAACCCGAACTTATTTTTTTAGACGTTCAGATGCCTAAAATAAATGGTTTTGAAATGCTTGAGCTTATTGAAAAACCTCCTGCAGTAATTTTTACAACAGCCTTCGATGAATTTGCAATAAAAGCTTTTGAATTAAATGCAATGGATTATCTGCAAAAGCCATTTAGTAAAGATCGTTTTGATAAAGCAATCCAAAAACATTTGAGCAAACCCTCCATCACTTCAGCCCAATCTGTAATTGAAACAGCAGCCCAATCGCCCGGGCAACAGAACCGTATTGTGGTTAAAGACGGAAATAAAATAAAAATTATACCGGTTACTCAAATTCATTACCTGGAAGCGGCAGATGATTATGTAAAAATAATAACAACAGAAGGATCCTTCCTGAAAAAAAGAACCATGAATTTTTTTGAACAATCACTGGGCATTTATCAATTTGTAAGAGTGCATCGTTCTTATATAGTGAACACCCAACTTATTACCCGTATTGATGCTTATGAAAAAGACAGCCATATTGTTTTACTTAATACGGGTGCTAAACTACCTGTAAGTAAATCCGGGTATTACAGACTGAAGGAGTTATTGGGAATATAACGGTTACATTTTTACTGAACTTTGTATTGGACAACCAACAGGAAATTTTTTCCATGGTTCCCATAATATTCATCCCAGCCTTCTTTATACTTTAGAAATCACTATCAGGGAACGTTTGCGTGGGTTTCATATAATATCGCATCATTTCCATATTGTTCAAGACAAATTATGAAGGTTGAACCTATGTCAGTTTTGCTCCAATCGTGCTACGCCATGATTGTAAAATAAGCTTATTTTTTACTATCTGAAGGTTTTTTCCTTTAATAAGTCATCGTGTGCGGAATATCTTCCCCCTTCTCTTGGGGAAATGTTGGCCGTGGCTCCGGTAGCGATTGAATGTTTTTTTGTTTTTGCATTTCTGAAAACAATTTTTTAATAATGAGTGTTTGGCATAACAAATTTTTTTAATAATTATTTGAAATTAAGTAGTAAACAATATATAAAGTTCAAGATATATTAATAGAAAAGCAAAGAGGAAGGGGAATTTAATGAGCTGAAGAAATAAAATTTTCATTCTAAAATTGATATTGGAAATCAAAAAATTTTAGAAGTTGCGAACTGGTTTAATTATTGTACTGTGGAAAACCTTATGGATAAGATATTAATTGTTGATGACAATTCTGATATACTCTGGGTTGTTCAAACCGTCCTAAAGAGATATGGTTTCGAAGTTATGGCACTGCCCAGGGGCGAGGATGTGGTTCCAAAAGCTAAGGTTTTTTGTCCGCAGCTAATTTTGCTTGATGTTTTTCTTTCCGGAATAGATGGAATTGAAGTGTGCAATAAATTAAAAGAAAATCCAAAGACAAAAGATATTCCTGTAATCATGTTTTCAGCACATACTAATTTTACCGATATTCAAAAATTTTGTAAGGCCGATGATTTTATAGCAAAGCCTTTTGATGTTAATGAATTGGTAAGTAAAATTCAATTCCAGATAAAGGCAGGGGCTGCGTAATAAAGTGGAGAAATATTTGATAAAAAAGCCTGTAAAAATAAATTTACAGGCTTTTAGCTGTAGGGGGAGGGATCGAACCTCCACGAGGCAGTTAGCCGTAGCACAAAGTTCAGTGGTCGACCCTGGTCGTCTTCCGATATTGCTACCAGAACGGCTCTATGCTATGTTTATCCTGTTATCCTCACCCCCGAGACAAGAGGGCATGTCTGCCAAAAATTTCATCACCCCACAATTTTTAAGAACTATTATGATGCAAATCTAACATAAGTGACATATTAAAAAAAATATTTTAAATTAAAATGTAATAAATATAGAAATAATTCAATAAAATGTAGTATTTTTATGAAATATTTTCTAAAATAAAACTTAATATGGCTTCAAAGTTAAATCTCGACAAACTCGATCTGCAAATTATACAAGAGATGTTGGAAAATGCCGAAACGCCCTATGCCGAACTTGGGAAAAAACTCTTTGTCAGCGGTGGCACGATACATGTCCGCATAAAAAAACTAGAAGAGTTTGGTATTGTTAAAGGTAAAAAATTAAATGTAAATTTAAAACAATTAGGATATGATATCACTGCCTTTGTCGGTATTTTTCTGGAAAAAAGCTCGCTGTATGATGCTGTTGCAAAAGAACTGGAAAAAATTCCTGAGATTGTCCGGCTTAATTATACAACCGGCAATTACAGTATGTACATTGAAATTGTTTGTAAAGATATCAACCAGCTTAGATTTGTATTGCACGATGAACTTCAAAAAATCAAAGGCATTGAACGTACTGAAACACTTATTTCACTCGAAGAAAGTTTTAACCGGAGCGTTCTGGTAGCCAAGGATGTTAGTTAACTTAGTTATCCTCTCACATCAAGAGCATCTCTTAAACCATTTCCCAGAAGATTAAATGCAAGTACTAATATCATAATAGCGATGCCCGGGGCTAATGCAAGGGCGGGATTATGTGTAATAATAAAGTTGTAGTTTTCTTTTATCATCAGCCCCCAACTGGGGGTGGGAGGTTGTACTCCTACTCCCAAAAAACTAAGTCCGGCTTCAATAATTATAGCGCTTGCAAAATTGGATGCTGCAATTACAATCACCGGGCCTAATACATTTGGCAAAATATGGCGTATAATAATTCTCATATTTTTAAGCCCGAGAGCTTTTGCGGCTTGTATGTATTCCATCTCACGCAACGATAACACCTGGCCTCTTATCGTTCTGGCAACATTTACCCACATAGTTAAGCCAACAGCAATAAATATTTGCCAGAAGCCTTTACCTAAGGAAAGTGTAATACCGAAGACCAGTAGCAAAGTAGGCATGCTCCATATTACATTAATAAGCCACATAATAATAGTATCGGTCCTTCCTCCAAAATATCCGGCAACGGCTCCTAAAATAATTCCTATGCTTAATGAAATTAAAACTGTTATTAACCCTACGGCAAGGCTTACCCGAACTCCCACAATTAGCCGGCTTAAAATATCACGACCAAATTTATCAGTCCCCAACCAGAATGTTTTTGAAACGATATAGTTTTTCTCCGGCAAGATATTTTTTGAATAAGATTGCCTTTCCTGCACGCCTTCATCAATATATTTTTCTATGATAACCAAATCAGTTGTTTCTTTGAAGCTGTTTATTGGAATGAAAAGAGATTTATCTTCTATTCCAAAAAGTAACTGGTTAAAAAAATTGGTTGATAAAATTTTCTTCTCTTTTTTAACTTTTAAAAATAATTGTTTGAAGCCGGGTTTACGTGCCTGTATTTCCACAATTTGCCTGTCCGCATTTGGAGTTGAATCAGTTGAAATGAAATACGCAAAAATTCCAAGCAAAACCGCGAGGCAAATGATTGACAGTCCGATCATAGCGCCTTTATTTTTTTTTAGCCGCTTCCATGCATTTTGAGAAAAAGAAAATGATTGGGCCATTATTACTGGTGCTTTATTTTACCTTTCGTTCCTTCCATGTATAAGATCCAAATTTACCCAACCATCCCGCAATTAAAATATAAATTATGTGAAGAGGTTCAAATGGAATGAACCACCACAACAGTTTTTGTTTTTTAAAAAATCCGGCTACAGGGTAAAGAAAAAAAAGTTCGACAATTACTTTTGCTATGAGTATAAGAAAGAAAATACAGAAGGCCTGTAAATGAAAGATAGAGTAAACGGCCATAAAACAAATCCATGCGTTAAAAAAGTACACTAAAAAAAGTACCGTAGTAATTTTGATGTCAGGATACCTGTCTGCTTTGCTCGCCCAACGAATCCGCTGGTTTATAAATTCTTTTATAGTTTCTGCGGGTTGCGTTTGCACTATAACGTTATTTGATTTTAAATAGGCTATTTTACCAGGATATACTTTTTGAATTTTATGCATCAATAACATATCATCACCACTTGCAATGTTGTCAATACCTTTGAAACCACCAACTTCCTGAAAAGTTTTTTTTTCATAAGCAAGGTTGGCTCCATTACACATACCATGAATTTTTTTATAAACAGATGCGCCGGTTATTCCCTGCAATGTCATAAAATCGAGTGACTGAAAGATTTTCAAAAGTTTTTTAAATACAGTGCCGCTTCGTAAAGAATCAATATAAGCCACCGGAGCAGCAATAAAAACCGAACCGGTATTTTCGTAATAAGAAGCTATTGTTTTCAACCATTCCGGCGGTACCATACAATCTGCATCTGTAGTTACTATTAAATTTCCTTTTGCCAAACTGATAGCCGTTTCAATCGCTTTCTTTTTATAAGAATTTAGATTTTCGTTATTAGTAAAATCGCTAAGTTTTATCAACCTGATATTAGTTTGACTGTAAGAAGTTACTATCGCCGCAGTTGAATCAGTTGAATGATCATCTGCAACGATTACCTCAAACAAATCGGCTGGATAAGTCTGCTTCATTATTGAATCAATACAAGCGCCAATATTTTTTTCTTCATTCCTGGCAGCTATGATTACAGAAATGAATGTGCTGTTTTTCTGTGGTTCTTTTTCATAGTTATACGGTTTTAGTTCTAACCAGCTTTGCCTGTAATAAATAATAAGTGCTGCATAAGGAAGTAATAATAAAAGAGATGTGATCAATAAAATCATTCGAAAATTTTGTACAGTATTGGCAAAAATAATTTTTTTGAATTCAAATGAATTATTTAGATTTGTGTAGTTGCATAAACAACTATATGCCAAACAACCAATTTAAAAAAGGAGAACTTTATAGCTTTATCACCGGAAAAGCTTCCACAGCCATTGCCAGAAGATTGCAAAAAAACTTTAAGCAATCCGGTATTGAAATAACGATTGAGCAGTGGAGTGTGTTGTATCACTTATGGAAGCAGGAAGGCCAAAGCCAGCAACAATTATGCGATGCTACGTTTCGTGATAAGCCCAGTATAACAAGATTGGTAGACAACCTGGAAAAACAAAAGCTTGTAAAAAGAGTACCTTCTAAAGATGACAGGAGAATTAACCTGATCTATTTAACTAAGGAAGCCCTTAGCCTTCAGGAAAAAACGATGTTAGTAGCAAATAAAACTTTAAATGAAGCGTTGGATGGAGTAACAAACGGACAGATCGATATCGCCAAAGAAGTTTTACAGAAAGTATATGATAATCTCTCGATTCTCTTTTAAATAATTTGTAAAAAATAAATAATTACTAAAAATAAAAATCATGAATACAACAATAAACAGTTCGCTTTTAAAAGGTGGCGAATGGCTGGTAAAACAAAGCAATGTTTTTGAAACATTTACTCCTGAAGATTATTCGGAGGAACAAATAATGGTTCGTGATATGTGCCTCCAGTTTTTACAAACCGAAGTGTTACCTGTTGTAGACAGAATTGATAAAATGGAACCAGGACTTATGCCTTCTCTTATGGATAAAGCCGGTGAGCAGGGATTGTTAGGTGCTTCTGTGCCGGAAGAATATAATGGCCTTGGAAAAGATTTTGTAACCTCTACCTTAGTAAGTGAAGGCCTTGGCGGAGGCTATTCATTTAGTGTAGCAATGAGTGCGCATGCAGGTATCGGTACGCTGCCAATTTTATATTTTGGTACTGAAGAGCAAAAAAAGAAGTATGTACCAAAATTAGCCACGGGTGAATGGAAGGGCTCTTATGGACTAACGGAGCCGGGTAGTGGTAGTGATGCATTAGGCGCTAAAACAACTGCAACACTTTCTGCTGATGGAAAATATTATTTACTAAACGGCCAGAAATGCTGGATTACCAATGGCGGCTTTGCCGATGTATACACTGTGTTTGCAAAAGTTGATGGTGATAAATTTACTGCGTTTATAGTTGAGCGTGAGTTTGATGGATTTACCCGCGGTCCTGAAGAACATAAAATGGGCATCAAAGGTTCTTCTACTGTGCAGCTATATTTCCAGGATTGCAAAGTGCCTGTAGAAAATGTATTGGGTGAAATTGGAAAAGGTCACATTATTGCTTTTAATATTTTAAATATCAGGCAGGCTAAAATTAGCTGCGGCAGCCATAGGAGGAGCTAAACTTGCCTTAAGTGACTCGATTCAATATGCAAAAACCAGGGAGCAGTTTAAAACTCCGATAGCAAATTTTGGCGCCATAAAACATAAGCTCGCAGAAATGGCTATTAAAATTTATGCTGATGAAAGCGCTTTATACAGAACAGCAAAATGGATTGATGAAAAAGAATCTGAACTATTAGCTTCCGGGAAAGCCTTTAACGAAGCAATGTTAGGCGCCGCGGAAGAATTTGCAATCGAATGTGCTATTTTAAAAGTTCATGGAAGTGAAGTGCTTGATTTTGTTGTTGACGAAGGTGTGCAGATTCATGGAGGTAACGGATTTAGCGATGAATATAATATAAGCAGAGGCTATCGTGATAGCCGTATTAACCGCATATATGAAGGCACTAATGAAATAAACCGGTTACTTACTGTTGATATGATGTTGAAGAGGGCAATGAAAGGAAAGCTTGACCTGATGGGGCCTGCAATGAATGTACAAAAAGAATTAATGAGCATTCCTGATTTTGGAGATAACGAAAGTGGATCTTTTTCAAAAGAGCAGAAGATTATTTCTAATTTAAAAAAATGTATACTGATGGTTGCGGGTGCTGCTGTGCAAAAGCTAATGACCAATCTTACCAATGAGCAGGAAATAATAATGAATATAGCAGATATGTGTATCGAAACTTTTGTTGCCGAAAGCTTTTTACTTCGCATTATGAAAGCGGTAGATAAAAATGGAGAAGAGAATATCAAAATCCAGGCAGCTATGATGCAATGTTATCTGAATGATGCGGTTGATAAAGTGGCTAAATGTGCTAAAGAAGCCATCAATGCTTTTGCTGATGGTGATGAGCAAAAAATGATGTTGCTTGGCTTAAAAAGATTTACAAAAGCAGAACCATTTAATAGTAAAGATGCAAGAAGGTTGATTGCTGATAAGCTAATTGAAGATGGAAAATATGCGATATAAGAAGTGAAGAATTACAATCTGAATAAGAGCTTTGGGCAAAATCCAAAGCTTTTTCGTTTAATGTTCTAACTTCATTTCATGAAAAAAATTCTTGCATTATTTCTTATTTTTTATTTTTCTCTTGCGCATTCTCAAACTAACTCTCCTGACTTTTTTTATGTAAGAACAAAAGACTCGCTTCCTTTTTTAAAATATGGAATTGGCGAAGACAGGCTTGGAGGGCCAAAAATGACTTTCCTTGATAGCAATGTTCTTTTAAAAGTAATTGATAGTTTTAAAACAGATTATAAGGTTCAGCTTTCACAATTACATTCCGCCTGGATTAATAAAGATAATGTTATAAAGGATACCGATGTTATCACTCCATTGCAACATTTAACGGATAGCTGGAAAGTTTCCGGCGACTCTCTTTGTGATTACATAACCATTCAGCTTGATGAAAAGTTGCCATATGCAAGCAGGATGGAAATTAATCCTTCAAGAATTGTAGTGGATATTTTTGGCGCAACAAGTAATACCAACTGGATTACGCAATTAGATTCTGCTAAAGAAATAAAGAATACATGGTATGAACAACCTGAAGATGATGTGATGCGGGTGTTTATTGAATTAAAACATCATCAGCACTGGGGTTATAGTATTTTTTATGACAGACTTAATAAACTAACTATCAGGGTTAAACGCCAACCTCTTTCATTAAAATTAAAAGATTTAACTATTGCAATAGATGCCGGCCATGGAGGAACTAATACGGGCGCCACTGCTTCTAACGCTAATATAAAGGAGAAAGATTACACCTTGCTTATTGCAAAGGATCTTAAAAATGAACTCCTCCAGGAAAAGGCTAAAGTTGTGATGACAAGAGAAAGTGATACAACATTAAGCATGTATGAAAGAATTTCATTTTTACATCATCAAAATCCTGATTTGCTGATTAGTATTCATTTAAATTCTTCTGACAGAGATTCCGTTCAGGGAGTAAGTACTTATTACGGTATATTGGATTCAGGCCTTTGAGCCTTGCAATTTTGCAAAGCATGTTACAAATTGGCTTACATGAGTATGGAAATGTAGGAAGTTTTAATTTTTCATTAAGCGGGCCTACAGATTATCCTAATTGTCTTGTAGAAGTTGCTTTCCTATCCAATAAGGAGGATGAAAAGAAAATACTTGACCCGGCTTTCCGGATGCAGGTGGCAAAAAAGATTATGCAAGGGATCGATGATTTTCTAAAAAATTTGTAAGTATATTTATTAAAACCCTTTTGAAAAGTTGAAAGAAAAATTAAAAGATAGAAGTATCAATCCAGCCGGAAATTTAAGTAGACTCGCTGAAACTCTTATTGGTTCAGAAATTGTAAAGCTGGGCGCTGATATAAAAGAAAAAATTAAAAGCGGCGAAATCATTTACAATTTTACAATCGGTGATTTTGATTCTTCGATTTTCCCGATTCCCGAAAAACTGGAAGAAGAAATAATTAATGCTTATCATAATAAGTTCACAACATATCCTCCGGCAGATGGAATTCTTTCTTTAAGAGAATCCGTTTCATCATTTATAAAAGAAAGAGAAGGGCTGGATTACAATTCTAAAGAAATACTTATTGCAGCAGGTGGCAGGCCGCTTATTTATGCACTATACCGTGCATTGGTTGATAAGGATAATAAGGTTATTTATTCCGTTCCGAGCTGGAACAACAATCATTATGTGCATTTTGTAGAAGGACAACATGAGGTAATAGAAACTACTGCGGAAAATAATTTTATGCCAACAGCAGAAGATATCCAGCCACATCTTGAAGATGCCGTTCTTATTGCATTATGTTCACCCTTAAACCCTACAGGTACCGTTTTTAAAAAAGAGGAATTGGAAAAAATTTGCGACATGGTTCTCGAAGAGAATGAACGGCGTGGTGATGATGAAAAAAAGTTGTATGTGATGTATGATCAAATGTATTGGACACTTACTTTTGGCGATACCAAACATTTTAATCCCGTTAGCTTACGCCCCGAAATGAAATCTTATACCATTTTTATAGATGGGATAAGCAAGGCATTTGCTGCAACCGGAGTTCGTGTAGGCTGGGCGTTAGGTCCGGAAAATGTATTAGCAAAGATGAAGGCTATCAATAGTCACGTTGGAGCATGGAGCCCGATGGCGGAACAGCATGCCACAGCAAAATTTTTACTTCAGAATAAAGAAATTGATGAACATCTTCTGCACTTTAAAAGTGAACTTGAAGAAAGATTACAACTTATTTATGAAGGGTTTCAAAACTTAAAATCAGAAGGATTTACTATAAATGCCTGTGCACCCCAGGCTGCTATTTATCTTACTATACAAATAGCTCTTGTTGGGAAAAAAACAGGCAATGGAGCAATACTTTCCACACAAGCCGCCGTTACTTCCTATATTTTGAATGAAGCAAAATTAGCGGTGGTTCCCTTTTATGCATTCGGTGCCTCAAAAAATTCTGATTGGTATCGCTTGAGTGTCGGTACCTGTAAGAAAGAAGAAATTCCTGAAATGCTAGAAAAATTGAAAGAAGCATTGAGCAAATTATCATAGGAAATCTGCCCAATGCCTTAAATTTAATTCTTAGCTGATTATTTGTTTTTGCAATAAATATTCTGCAATCTGAACAGCATTGGTAGCAGCACCTTTGCGAAGATTATCGCTTACAATCCAGCAGTTCAATGTATTTGGTTGAGATTCATCTCTTCGTATTCTTCCCACAAATGTTTCATCTTTTTCATGAGCTGTTAACGGCATTGGGTAAACGAAATTAGCAATATCATCCTGTACAACCACTCCCGGGGCAGCAGATAATATTTTCTTTACTTCATCCAGGTCAAAATCATTTTCAAACTCAATGTTTACACTTTCGCTATGGCCACCCATTACAGGAATGCGTACACACGTTGCCGTTAGCTGAATATCATTATCACCCATTATCTTTCTTGTTTCATTCACCATTTTCATTTCTTCTTTGGTATAACCATTATCAGTAAAAACATCTATTTGCGGAATAGCATTTTTATCAATTGGATATTTATAAGCCATTTCTCCATACAACATTTTCTCTTTCATTCATCATTTGCTGAACAGCTTTCACGCCGGTGCCTGTTACACTCTGGTAAGTGGAAACCACTACTCTTTTATTGAATATTTTTTATGAAGCGGGTTTAAAACCAACACCATCTGAATGGTAGAGCAATTAGGGTTAGCAATTATTTTATCTTCTTTGGTTAATACAGTTGCATTTACTTCAGGAACCACTAATTTTTTTGAAGGATCCATCCGCCATGCAGAAGAATTATCAATTACAGTAATTCCCGCTTCAGCAAATTTAGGAGCCAAAGAGAGCGATGTTCCGCCACCCGCTGAGAATATCGCAATAGCAGGTTTTGCCGCAATTGCGTCTTCCGCAGAAACTACTTTATATTTTTTATTCTTAAACGTAATTTCTTTTCCTATAGATTTTTCAGAAGCCACCGGTATAATTTCTGAAACCGGGAAATTTCTTTCCTCCAAAACCTGTAACATTTTACTTCCAACCAAACCGGTGGCACCTACAACGGCAATTTTCATTTTCTGTATTTTATTGTTTTAATTAATTATTTCTAAACACTGCAAATCTATAAAGTGATTATCTTTAAAAAAAGCTGCTGCTTATGGCAAAAAAAATTTTTACATTTTTTTGTATATTAATATACACAAGCCAGTTTACACAAGCTCAGTTTTCAGAAAACTTTAATGACGGGGATTTTATTGCGAATCCGGCCTGGTCAGGCGGTACTTCTGATTTTGTTGTGAACTCATCTTTACAATTGCAAAGTAACAACACAGTTGCAAATAGCAATTATTTTCTGAGTACACCAAATTCTCTTGCTACATCTGTTCAGTGGGAGATGTATATTCAAATAGCTTTTAATCCTTCTTCTGCTAATTATATTGATGTTTATTTAACAGCTTCTGCCGGTGATTTAACATTAAATACTACTACCGGATATTTTGTACGCATTGGAAATACAAACGATGAAATATGCCTGTACCGTAAAGATAACGGCGGAGGTATCACTAAAATAATAGACGGTGCAGATGGCATATTGAATAATAGTAATAATGTTATGAAAATAAAAGTGATCAGAGATGCCACGAATCAATGGATCCTTTCCAGGGATTTAAGCGGAACCGGCAATTCTTATATGAGTGAAGGTTCTGTTACAGATGCAACTTATACATCCTCGGCTTTTTTTGGTTTTTTAATTAAACAAAGCACAGCAAGCTTTTTTCAAAAACATTTCTTTGATGATATAGAAATAAAAAGCTATGAACCTGATGTTACTCCTCCTGTAATTCAGTCTGCTACCGCAATTTCCGCTACTACTGTTGATGTTTTGTTTAATGAACCTGTAGAAATCGTAAGCAGCCAGCTTGCAGCTAACTACTCTGCAAACAATAGTTTGGGAAATCCTGTAACTGCTATTCAGGATGCAGCAAACCCATCATTAATACATCTTACCTTTACAACTATACTAACTAACGGTGTTGTATATGTACTAAATGTAAATGGCGTTTCAGACCTTGCAGGAAACGCTGTAAGTAATGGCACTGCAAACTTTAGTTTTTATACCCCACAACAATACGATGTTGTAATTGACGAAATAATGGCAGATCCAACGCCACAGGTTGGATTACCGAACACTGAGTGGGTTGAGTTAAAAAATACATCTGCATTTGCGATTGATTTACAAGGATGGAAATTAGCTGATGCTACAGGGCAAACCGGTGCAATGCCTGATTTTATTTTGCAACCCGATAGTTTTGTAATTGTTTGTACTGGTTCGGCTGTTATCGGGCTTGCTCCATTTGGAAACACGATTAGTGTTACCGGCTTTCCTTCACTCGATAATGATGGAGACATTATTTCATTATATGCTTCAGACGGTAAAACAATTCACGCGGTAGAATATACTTCAGCATGGTATCAGAATGAGCTTAAAAAAGAAGGAGGCTGGACGCTGGAAATGATAGATACAAAAAATCCCTGCAGCGGCATTAGCAACTGGAAAGCAGGCACCAATGCGAGCGGCGGCACTCCAGGCAGAAAAAATTCGGTAGACGCAACTAATGATGATGCAACAGCACCTAAACTTTTACGGGCCTTTGCACTAAATAATACAACAATAACTTTAGTGTATGATGAACCGTTAGATAGTACGAAGGCGGCTACAGTTAGCAATTATACAATTGATAATGGGATTACCGTTGTAAATGCTACAGGTGTTTCACCAGTTTTTGATAAAGTGAATATTGTATTAAACACATCGATAAATATTGGATCTGTGTACACTGTTACAGCGGCAAATGTTACTGACTGTAAAGGGAATTTGATAGGTTCAAATAACACGGCAAGATTTGGTATTGCGCAGGATGCCGATAGCCTGGATATTATTATCAATGAAATTCTCTACAATCCGAAACCTGAAGGTGTCGATTATGTAGAATTGTATAACCGGTCTCAAAAAATTATTGATCTCAGCCATGTGTATATTGCCAACCGTAACAGCAGTAATGTTATCAGCAGTATACAACAAATAAGCGCTGAAAGTATTTTATTGTTTCCCAAAGATTTTATGGTTGTTACATCAGATCCTGTCGCCATAAAAAATCAATATATAACAACTAATCCGGATGCTTTTATTTCCGTAAGCAGCATGCCTTCTTTTTCTGATGATGCAGGAGATGTAATTATTTTAAACGGACAAGGCAATATTGTTGATGAAGTAGATTATTCTGATAAATGGCAGTTTCCTTTAATTTCCAATACTGAAGGTGTTTCGTTGGAACGGATAGATTACGATGGCGCATCAGTGCAAAGTAATTTTCATTCCGCGGCTACCTCCGCAGGTTATGGAACCCCCGGGTTATAAGAACTCACAGTACAGGCTAACCGAAAATGTACAAGGTAATATCACTGTTGCGCCGGAAATTTTTTCTCCGGATAATGACGGTACAGATGATTTTGCAACGATCAATTATAGTTTCCCTTCACCGGGCTATGTGACCAACATAACGATATTTGATGCTTCCGGCCGCGAGGTTCGCTATCTTGAGAAAAATGCTTTAGGCGGCATAAATGGTTACTATCGTTGGGATGGCCTGGATGATAAGAGCAGAAAACTACCGCAGGGAATTTATATTATTTACACAGAAATTTTTAATACGGCCGGAACAAAAAAGCAATTTAAAAATACGATTGTACTGGCAAGAAGGTATTAACATATCTAACCAGGAATATTTTTAATTATTTCCAATATTATTGATATCGTCATCAAAATTTTGATCAGGTAATTTGTTCAATTTTGATTTGATAATAAAGTAGCTGGTTACTGCAAAAGCTATTGCTATGAGAATTGCGGAGAAAAGATTGTCATTACCGAAAATAATGAGACCTATAAATAGTCCAATAATCTCAAACAGCAGCCATCCCACTACAGTATATATTTTCCATGTGGAAGACTTAAGTCCTTTATCATGGGCCAATTTTCCAATTTCTTTTGTTAGAAAATAAAGTATAACCAGGTCAAGCACAATAAAAATTTTTAATGAAAAATTAAACGAGGTTAATATCAAAATTCACCAGTTGCACAAACTCTTGTAACCGGATATCGATATCTTTTTTTGTAATTTCCTTTAATCGCTGCGGTCCAAATTTCTCTACACAGAAACTTGCCATTGCAGAACCAACAATAATAGCAGTTTTCATATTTTCAAAACTGATATCTTTTGTGTGAGCGAGATGACCGATAAAGCCTCCGGCAAATGTATCTCCCGCACCGGTTGGGTCAAAAACTTCTTCTAACGGCAATGCGGGTGCGAAAAAAACATAACTTTCATAGAACAATAAAGCGCCATGTTCGCCCTTTTTAATTATTAAGAATTTTGGCCCCATTTCCATAACTTTTTTAGCAGCTTTTACTAATGAAAATTCGCCGCTTAGTTGCCTTGCCTCACTATCGTTTATCATCAACACATCAACCATTGTTAATACTTTTCTCAAATCATCCATTGCACTTTCCATCCAAAAATTCATGGTATCGAGTACAATTAATTTTGGTCTTTGTTGTAACTGGTTTATTACGCTTATTTGTAAGGAAGGCATCAAATTTCCGAGCATCAGGAAATCAGCGCCCTGGTATGAATCAGGGACTTTAGGATCAAAATCTGCCAATACATTCAGATCTGTAATAAGCGTATCACGTGAGTTCATATCCAGATGATATTTTCCGCTCCAGAAAAAAGATTTTTTATCTTTTACAATTTCAACGCCGGTTAATTCCACTCCCCTGTTTTTAAGTTCAGTCATTTCATTTTCAGGAAAATCGTTTCCAATGATAGAAATTTGTTGAATTGGCTTTGTGAACTGACTGGCTGCATAAGCAACATAAGTTGCGGAACCTCCAACAATTTTGTCAATTTTAGCGAAAGGTGTTTCTATTGCATCAAATGCCATTGTTCCTACTGTAATTATTGCCATAACAGGTTACTAGTTTTAATTTTTGGTTTTAGCGCTGCAAATGTAAAAGATTAATGTTGGAAGTTGGTATAGTAATTGGGCGCTATAATTTTTATTCATTTCAGAACATGCCTGTTATTAACTTTGCAATAAAGTAATATATGTTACTAAGCATTCATCCCCAAAACCCGCAGCCACGTCTTCTTGCCCAGGTTGCCGATTGCCTTAAAAGTGGCGGAATCATTATTTATCCAACAGATACAATTTATGGACTTGGTTGCGATATATACCATCCGAAAGCAATTGAGCGTATTTGCAAAATAAAAAATATTGATCCTCAAAAGGCAAAGCTTTCTTTTATTTGTAAAGATTTAAGCAACCTGAGCGATTATACCAAAAGTATTGATACACCTCTATACCGTGTGCTTAAAAATTATTTGCCAGGCCCATATACTTTTATACTTCCTGCAAGTAAAGAAGTACCCAAACTTTTGAAAAGTAAAAAGGATACAGTTGGGCTTCGTATACCCGATAACGTTATATGTAGCTCAATTCTTGAAATATTGGGTAATCCTATTTTAAGCGCATCTCTTCCCGGAGATATGGTTGAAGAATATACTGACCCTGCCATCATTTATGAAAAGTTTGGAAAACTGGTAGATTATGTAATTGATGGCGGTATGGGTGGTATTATTCCCTCTACAGTAATTGATTGCACCACAGATGAATGGACTGTATTGAGACAGGGATTAGGTGAATGGAGAGCTTAAAAAATCAGGTTCCGGCTCGTCAATCGTAAGTGACGCGGCGTAAATATTAAAACTCTTGCGATGATAGCGGCACAACCCATTCTCCTTAATAGCATTTCGATGTTCTGCTGTTCCATATCCTTTATTGTTATGCCAGCAATACACCTCGTATTTTGTATGTAATTGAATCATATATTCATCCCTGTAAGTTTTAGCAAGCACGCTGGCAGCAGCAATAGATGCGTATATACCATCTCCTTTTATAATACAATGATGTGGCATTTTTTTGTAAGTTTTAAAACGATTGCCATCAACTAATAAAACATCTGGTTTACTTTTTAACTTATTTAAAGCAAGATGCATTGCTTTATAAGAGGCCTGCAAAATATTGATACGGTCAATTTCATCATTGTCAACAGATGCTACCGAATAGGCTATGCTTTCCTTTTCTATTATTGGCCTAAGCTGTTCTCTTTCTTCCCTGCTCAATAATTTTGAATCGTTAAGTAACGGATGATAAAAATCTTTTGGCAGTATAACAGCGGCCGCATATACGGGTCCTGCAAAGCATCCACGACCAACCTCATCCAGGCCGGCTTCAGAAAATTTATTATGATAAAAAGGAAGAAGCAATTTTTTTCAAAAATAAAAGACGTTTTGCAAAGTATAATATTGTTTTTTCAACATTGAGTTTTAAAAAATTATTGTTTTGACCTCTGTGCTTTTGCAGGGTTAACTTTGCGGCAAAATAGAAATAGATATGGCTGAATTAAGAAAGAATGCTTCAGGCAATGTTGCAAAATGGCTTTTTGTGGGAGTTACCATGTTGATGGTTCAGATTTTATTGGGGGGTATTACACGTTTAACTGAATCGGGATTGAGTATTACAGAATGGAAACCAATCACTGGTATCTTGCCGCCACTTAATACTACGCAATGGATGGAAGAATTCAACCGGTATAAACATACAGACCAGTTTCGTTATATGAACAGCAATTTTTCGTTAAGCGATTTTAAATTTATTTTTTTTTGGGAATGGTTTCATCGTACCTGGGCAAGATTGATGGCGCTGGTTTTCATTATTGGCTTTATATATTTTTCTATAAAAAAGGAATTCAGAAAAGAAATGATCATTCCTTTTATAATATTATTTCTTTTAGGAATTATGCAGGGCCTTATCGGATGGATAATGGTAAAAAGCGGTCTTGTTCCGGAAAGAATGTTTGTTGGCCACATAGAATTGGCTACTCATTTTATGGCAGCTCTGTTATTATTGGGCTACACTTTATGGTTTGCACTTAGCTTATCCATTAAGGCAAACCAAATAACTATAAATAAAACTTTGAAAAAAATTACAGTAACAATATTGTGCATTCTTTTTATGCAATTAATTTATGGAGCATTTATGGCAGGCTTACACGCCGCAACTGGCAGCGCCTACATGGCCGAAAATAAATGGTGAATGGTTGCCACCTTCAATAAATGATTTATCACCCGGTTGGAGAAATTTTATAGATAATAAAATTACCATACAGTTTATCCACCGGGGGTTAGCATATATTATTTTACTAACGGTATTTATCTGGTTTCTTAAAGCGATAAAAATTAAGGGAACTTTATTATTTAATAAAACAAAAATTATTCCTTTAATTTTTATTATGGTACAGGTAGTGCTGGGCATAACTACTGTAATAACTTCACCATATAGCAATAACCTCGTATGGTTTGGCGTTGCCCATCAGTTAGTTGCTATTTTGTTTTTAATGGCAATAATTTTTATGTTATATATTGTAAGGTCATCGCAGATTAGTAATGGCTAAAAAGGAGAATTAATTTGGTTCTATGGGAAAATTCATAAAAAATTTTTATTATTCATTTCCTATACAGTTATTGCTTCTTCATTTCAGGAAATCGCAGGCGCTTCTTATTTTTTGGCTTATTCTTTTTTTAACCATAACCGGAAATTTTCTGAAATTATTCGGGGCAAACGCCTTGTTTCTTGCTCCGGAATATTTGGGAAATGTAAATGCCGGAGGTGCAGCCATCACAGGCATTGCAACAGGCATGTTTATAATGAGCTGGAATATTACCACGTTCATTTTGCATAGTCAGCGATTTCGATTTTTGGCAACTACTTCCAAGCCATTCCTGAAATATTGTCTTAATAATGCAATTATTCCTATCTGTTTTTTAATTCTTTATTTTTTAGAGGCATTGTCATTCGATAGAAATATGGAATTGATACCTCTCGCAGAATTTGCTGCTATTACAGCCGGTTATATAGGGGGATTTTTTTTGGTTATAGCACTTTCATTTGCTTACTTTTTTACGGCAGATAGAAGAATTGTAAGAACCTTTAAACCAGGCTTTATTGATTTTGATGAAAATAAAAAATTTGAAAGACATGAAGATGCTTTAACTGAAACCAATTTTGGTTTACCTGCAGGTTATTATTTAACTAACCGGTTTCGGTTTAGAAAAGCTAGAAAGGTTGGCCACTATAGCCAGGAGTTTTTGGATACAATTTTTAAGCGACATCATTTTTCTGCGATAATAACCATTGTGCTTGCTTTTATTTTTATGATGATGTTAGGGTTTTTTCTGGATAATAAAATTTTCCAGGTACCCGCTGCTGCAAGTATTCTCATACTGTTTGCTTTATTGATTGCTGTTATAGGAGCGCTTTCATATTTCATGAGAAGCTGGAGTATTTTATTTGTTATTTTTCTTTTTATAGTTCTTAATATTCTTTATGAGTACAACATAATTGACCCGCGTAATAAAGCTTTTGGCCTTAATTACACCCATACGGTGAGGCCTGATTATTCTCTAAAGGGCTTGGAAGCCTTAAATACTCCTGAAAAAATTGAAGCTGATAAAAATAATATGATTGGTATTCTTGATCGCTGGAAAGCGAAACAGGAAGATAAAAAACCATTAATGATTGTGTTTAATTTTAGTGGAGGTGGAGTAAGAAGCGCCACGTTTGCAATGAATATTTTGCAGGAGCTTGACAGCATCAGCCATGGAACTATCATGAAAAAAACAGTTCTTATGAGCGGAGCATCAGGCGGAATGCTGGCTGCAGCTTACTTTAGAGAATTAACAAGGTTAAGAGCAAATGGAGAAAATATTAATCTTCAAGATAAAAGATATGTCAATAATATTTCAAAAGATTTATTGAACCCTATATTCTCTTCGATGATAGCAAGAGATCTTCTTTCCCCTGCGCAGAAATTTTCGGTTGGGCCTTATCGTTACGTTAAAGACCGTGGGTACGCCTTTGAGCAAAAATTAAATGATAATACCCATGGGCTTCTTGATAAGAATATTGGTTTCTATGAAGAAGATGAAAAAAGCGCGAATATACCCCTGATGATTTTAAATTCGGTAATAACAAGAGATCTGAAGAAGATGATGGTATCAACACAGCCCGTTAGTTTTATGATGCAGCCAACATTTGTTGACAGCTCAACAGAAATGAGTGGCCCCGACGCAGTAGATTTTGCCGCCATGTTTAAAAATGAAAATCCTATGAATCTTCGTTTACTCACGGCTTTAAGAATGAATGCAAGTTATCCCTATATTTTGCCGAGTGTATGGCTTCCTTCCCATCCCGTAATAGACGTAATGGATGCGGGCCTCCGTGATAATTATGGCGAGGAAACCTCTTTGCGTTTTTTACACGTCTTTGAAGATTGGATAAATACCAATACCAGCGGTGTTTTGGTTATACAGGTGCGGGCCATGCAAAAAGGCAGCTGGGCAACTCCCTACGAAAATGGAGGTATCATAAACATTCTTACCAAACCTTTTTCAATGTTGCAGGTTAATTGGTTTAGGTTGCAGGATTATTTTCAGGATGATGAAATTACGTATACTCAAAACCTTGATAGTATTATTCACAGGGTAGCTTTTATGTATATTCCTGAAATGGAGGAAAAGAGTGCAACACTCAACTTTCACTTAACAGCCAGGGAAAAAAAAGAAGTGATTGCGTCAGCATTGAGGAAAAATAACGTGGAAGCTTTTGAAGAAGTTAAAAAGTTTTTAAAACATTAAGGTGTTATAAGGGTAAAGGCCGAGGGGAGAATTTCAATATCAAACTTTTTATGCGTAGTAGTATGATCGCCGTCAATGTGTAGTGGAGCCATTTCGGGATTTATAATTTGAAGGTTATCTGTTTGAAAATAGAGGATGTTTTTTTTATGAAAATTTTTTTCTTCAAAAGAAATTATTTTACCGGCCTTCATTTGTTTAAGCACTGACCATACGATGCCTGGCTTACTCATTTTTTTTACTATAATTATATCAAGTAAGCCATCGTTTAAACTTGCTGCAGGCGCAATGGTGAAATTATTTCCAAATTGATTACTGTTGGCAATGCAAATAAAAAAAGCATCCGTTTTAAACTGCATGTTTTGAATATTTATTTCAAAATGATAAGGTGAAGCTGATAAAAAATTTTTAAAAGTTTGCTTAATATAAGTAGACAATCCTCTTTTTTTTTGCAATGAGAAATCATAAGCAACCTGTGCATCAAGTCCAATTCCGCAAAGCATACAGCTAAGTCTTCCATTAATTAAAAAGGCATCCACGCAATTGGTTTTTCCTGCAAAAATTATCTCAAGAGCCTTATCAGCCGATCGTGGAATTTTCGCGGTAAAGGCGAGTCCGTTGCCTGATCCCATTGGTATAATTCCAATATTAATCTTAATATTTAATAAAGAAGAAATGACAGGGCTCAACGTTCCATCGCCGCCACAAATAACAACATCAGTTACTTTATCCTGCCTTATTTTTTCTGTCAAAAAAAAATAATCACCATCTTCTGCTGTAGATAATAGTTCAAAACCAATATTATATTCCAGGCATTTTTTTATTATTTTTCTTTCCAGCCTCAACTTGCTGCCGGTACCGGAAATTGGGTTGATGAAAAATAAAATTTTACGCATGATGCATTAGCTAAACATTGAAAGAGTTGGGGTTTGTTACTTTTAATTTTAAAATTAAAACTAATATACAGGCAATCGATATTTAAAAATTCATTTAGAAATAATTTCACTTTCATTTAATGCAGCCCATAACATATCTTTTAATTTTACGAGTCCCTGGTTAGCTATAGATGATATAAAAATATGAGAAACATCGTTCGGTAATTCCTTCGCAATAGCTTCTTTTAATTCGTCATCAAGCATATCACTTTTGCTTATGGCAATTACAAATTTTTTATCGAGCAATTCAGGATTGTACTCTCTTAATTCATTTTTTAAAATTTCAAATTCTTCGCGATGTCCATTGCTATCAGCGGGAATGACAAAAAGCAAAACAGGATTACGTTCTATGTGTCTTAAGAATCTAAAACCAAGCCCTTTTCCTTCTGCCGCTCCTTCAATAATTCCCGGAAGATCTGCAACACAAAAACTTTTATGATCCCGGTATTCAACCATTCCGAGTTGTGGCGTTAAGGTGGTAAATGCATAATTGGCAATCTTTGGCTTAGCCGCAGTTATTACTGATAATAAAGTTGATTTTCCGGCGTTGGGAAAACCTACCAAACCTACGTCAGCAAGCACTTTTAATTCCAAAATTTTCCAGGCTTCTTCCCCTTCTTCCCCTGGTTGGGAATGTTGCGGCGCCTGGTTGGTTGGTGTTGCAAAATGAGAATTGCCTAAACCGCCCCGCCCACCTTTCATTAAAATTATTTCCTGTCCATCTTCTAAAATTTCTGCTTCTTCTTTTCCTGTCGCTTCGTCTTTTGCTATAGTTCCCAAAGGGACTTCAATAATAATATCCTTACCATCACGGCCCGTACAATTATTTTTACTTCCATTCTCACCATTTTCGGCTAATACATTTTTAAAATAGCGAAGATGTAATAAGGTCCATAAATTTTTATTTCCACGAAGAATAATATGAGCGCCTCTTCCGCCATCGCCACCATCAGGGCCTCCAAACGCAGTGAGTTTATTGCGCATAAAATGTTTGCTGCCTGCACCGCCATGTCCGCTTTTGCAAAATATTCTTATATAATCAATAAAGTTTGTCTTTTCCATTGCTGTAAAGGTCGCAAAGTTTTTTTAGGAATTGTTTTTGTAATACTTTATGAAAAAGATGAGGTTTGTAGATGCTGTTGGAGACTTCACCGGAATAGGCAATAGCAAATAGCTGATTTTAAAAGGAGCGACAAATGAAAATTGATTTGGGAAAAGAAATAATTTCGATTGACCCTCACCGTTATATAAGTTTTTTATTAGTTCTAAAACAAGTTCCTTTAAACAATGCAACAATATGATCGTGCTGATTTGTAATTGTTATTTGGTAAAGCCCTGTTGATTTTCCATTATGCATTTCTTTTGCTTCCGCAATAAGTTCATCATCCACATGAACGGGCTTTAAAAAATTAATCGATGTATCTAACGCTACAGATAAATTGTTTCGGCTATTGCAGGCGAAAGCAAATGAACTATCAGCGAGTGAAAATGCAATGCCACCATGAACGATATGAAGTCCGTTCATCATCTCTTTTCTTACTTTCATTTTTATTTTACTGTACCCTTCCTTTATTTCTATTATCTGTATGCCAAGCCACTGGCTGAAAAGATCATCCTTCATCATTTGATTGACAACATCAACTGCTAATTCATCTTTTGTTATCATTTTTTAAATTTAATCGCATTTACTCTCCGGTAAAATTAGCTTTCCTCTTTTGTAAAAAAGCAGCCACGCCTTCTTTAAAATCTTTTGTAAGTGCTGCTTTTTGCTGAAGTTCGTCTTCTGTGTTTAGTTGCTGTTCAAGTTTATTTTCCATCGATTTGTTAAGCGCCTGTTTCGTGTAGGCGAGACCTTTAGTAGGTAACTGTGCAAGTATAAGCGCTATTTTTTCAGCTTCTTTAATAAAACTTTTTTCAGGAAAAAATTTGTAAATCATTCCTGTTCTTTCTGCTTCCTGTGCTGAAATTTTATCTCCGAGCATCATAAATGCACTTGCTTTCTGCATGCCAATTAAGCGTGGTAAAAAAAATGTTCCCCCATTATCTGGTATCAATCCGATTTTACTAAAGGCTTGTATAAAGAACGCTGATTGAGTTGCTATCACTACATCGCAGCATAAAGCGATGTTAGCGCCTGCACCGGCAGCTACTCCATTAACAACAGCCATCACCGGCTTATTTAAATTTCTTATTTTAGTAACGATAGGATTATAATGCTCTTTCAAAATGTTTTCCATTCTAGGGCCGTTAATATCTGTTATTTCTGATAAATCCTGGCCGGCGCAAAAAGCATTACCGGTGCCTGTAATATAAATACATCTTACCTCACTATTATTTTCACATTCATCCAAAGCATTTTGAAAAGACAAGGCCATTGCCCTATTGAAAGCATTATATTTTTCAGGACGATTAAACGTGATGAATGCAATATTATTTTTTATTTCTAAAAGAATAGAAGGCATTTTAAGATACTGTATAAATGGAAGAATCAATTTCTTTAATTCTACGAAAATTCTTATCTGCTGTAATTAGTGGGATAAAATATGCAAATGAAGTAGCAGCAATTATTGCATCTGGAATTCTGAGATTATATTTTCTTCTTAAAAAAATAATATCGTCCTTTAAATCTTCAGAATAATGAATAACGTTGCAGTTACCAATGGTTTCTTTAATTATATCAATTTCATTTGAAGAAATTTTAGGAAAGCTAAGCAGCTCCAGTTCTGTAATATAGGAAATATAGATTATTTTTTTATCCAATAATTGGCCGAGGCGTAAATCATTTTTCAATAAATAAATAAAAATATTGGTGTCCGCAATTATCTGTCCCATTCCTTGCGAAGTTTTCGTTGAATCTTTACAGGATCACCTTTGAATAAATGGGCCAATGATCCGCTTAGCTCAGCAAAGGATTTTGATTTTCTTATTTTTGAACTTTCTTCAAGTTTTTCAAGTTTTGCTAAGGCAGCCTCAAGCCTTTCTTTTTTATTTATTGTAACAGTCATTCTATATAAGTTTCTATAAAAATAGTAATTTTTAATGGCACTTAAAATAATCAAAAGGCTCCAGGCATTCGTTGCATTGATATAATGCTTTGCATGCGGTGGACCCAAACTGGCTTATAAGTTTTGTATGTTGAGAATGACAATTGGGGCATTCAATTTTTAATTCTTCTAAATATTTTTTATCAAAGCTTTTCCCAACAGGTGGAGCAATTCCGTAGGCTTTTAATTTTTCTTTGCCACTTTCTGTCATCCAATCTGTTGTCCATGCGGGCGAAAGCTGCTGTGTAATTTTTATTTTTTTGAATCCGTTTTGTAAAAGAGCAATTCTTATACTCATTGAAATTGACATCCATTGCGGGACAGCCACTGTATGTTGGTGTAATCAAGAACTTCAATGTCATCTTTGTTCAATTGTATATCGCGTATAATTCCCAAATCTATAATTGACAATACAGGAATCTCAGGATCATAGATATGTTCCATCAATTCCAGGATTTTATGAGCTGTAATATTTTCTTTAGTTATTTCCATAATATCAATACTACCATTCGCAGCCCGGATAGGCTCTTTGTAGAAATTGCATTTCAGCCAGTATATAACCGAGATGCTCCGAATGAATACCATTTTTACCTCCGGTTTGCATCCATATATTTTTATCATCGGGATATTCCAAAGTAGCCTCCGCCAATACATCCTTTACTTTTTTCTTCCAGTCATTTTCTGTTTCACTAACGTTCATGCTTATATGATTATTTAAAAGTGAATTTTCATAATCAGCAGGTTCAAACATTTCACCGGTATAAGGCCATATTTCTTCTAATGCTAATTTTATTCTTTTGTTGCTTTCATCCGTTCCATCTCCAAGACGTATAACCCATTCGCTGCTCCACCGAACATGATAGGTAACCTCTTTTAAAGATTTTTCTGCTATGGCAGCTAATTGTTTGTCGGCTGAATTTATTAATGCCTGGTAGAAATAAAACTGGTAAGTGCTGAAGAAAAATAATTTCAATATTGTCTTAGCCCAGTCTCCGTTGGGTATTTCAGCAATTAAAAAATTTTTAAATTCACGGGCATCTCTTAAATAAGCTAATGTATCTTCTGTTTGGTCTTGTTTTAAAGTTGCAGCATATTGATAGAAGTTTCTTGATTGCCCAATAAGATCCAATGCAATGTTACTTATAGCAATGTCTTGTTCCAACATTGGACCATGTCCTGTCCACTCACTTAACCGATGCCCCATGATAAGACTATTATCAGCAAGATGAAGCGTATAAGCCTCCCTAAATCCCTCCAAGGGAGGGACTTTTGCAGAGCTTAAATTATTTGAGCTTTTGTTCATAATAGTTATGTTGCAAATCCTCCCGAATGGAGGATGTAGGTTGGATTACATGTGTTTCAACTCATCAGGCAAATTATAAAAAGTAGGATGGCGATAAATTTTATCATTTGCCGGATCATAGAGACTTGTTGCTTCATCAGGATTGGACGAATGAATATTTTTTGATTCTACAACCCAGATACTTACACCTTCCATTCGTCTTGTATAAACATCTCTCGCATTTTCTATTGCCATTTGAGCATCTGCAGCATGGAGGCTTCCGACATGTTTATGATCGAGGCCTTGTTTGCTTCTTATAAAAATTTCCCAGAGTGGTTCGTCTGATTTCATGTTTGTTTATTTTGAGAAACAGATTTTTGTTTTCTTTTTTCGGCATATGCTATCGAAGCCTCTCTTACCCATTCACCATTTTCATGCGCACTAACCCTTGCGGCTAAACGCTCTTTATTGCAGGGGCCATTTCCTTTAATTACATTATAAAATTCATTCCAGTTTATTTCACCAAAATCATAATGATTTCTTTCTTCGTTCCATTTAAGCTTATCATCAGGAATAGTAGAGGCCAAGTATATCAGCTTGCTCCTTACATATATCTACAAACTTTTGCCGCAATTCATCATTGCTGAATCTTTTTATTTTCCATTGCATGCTTTGGGCGCTATGAGGCGATGCATCATCGTTTGGTCCAAACATCATGAGGCTTGGCCACCACCACCTGTTTAATGCATCCTGTGCCATTTCTTTTTGTTCCTTTGATCCTTTGCATAAAGTCAATAAAATTTCAAAACCCTGCCTTTGATGAAAACTTTCTTCTTTACAAATCCGTATCATCGCACGGGCGTATGGGCCATAAGAAGCACGGCACAATGGAACCTGGTTCATAATTGCAGCGCCATCCACCAGCCATCCAATGGCGCCGATATCGGCCCAGGTTAATGTTGGATAATTAAAAATGGATGAATATTTTGCTTTGCCACTTAGTAACTGATCAACCATTTCTTCCCTGCTTATTCCCATTGTTTCTGCCGCTGAATACAGATACAAGCCATGTCCTGCTTCATCCTGAACCTTTGCGAGCAAAGTTGCTTTGCGTCTTAAAGATGGTGCACGGGTTATCCAGTTTGCCTCCGGAAGCATTCCTACAATTTCGCTATGTGCATGCTGGCTTATCTGTCTTATTAAAGTTTTGCGATAATCGTCAGGCATCCAGTCTCTGGGTTCTATCTTAATTTCTTTTGAAATTTTATCGCCAAAATTTTTTTGTAGTTCTTCCGGATGCATTGTAATAAAATTGGAGTTAAAGTTACAAATTCAGAATTGTAAAAACTAACAGTTGTTAGTTAAAATATAAGTGAATGGTTTTATTTACTGTCAAAATCAACAACCACTTTCTTACTCCTCGGATGCGATTGACAAGTTAAAATAAATCCTGCTTTTACTTCGTCTGGTTCCAGACCATAATTTACTTCCATTTCAATTTCACCTTCAATAAGTTTTGCCCGGCATGTTGTGCAAACGCCGCCTTTACATGCAAACGGTAAGTCAGCGCCCTGGGCCAATGCAGCATCTAAAATATTATTGCTGTTATAATCCAAATTAAAATTGAAACTACGACCATCAAGCTTTACGGTCACCTCACTTCCATCATCTTCTTTTGTTTTTACGGCAGTATAAATCTTTGTGTTTTTTCTTGTTGGTGTTGTAAATAATTCAAAATGAATTTTTCTTTTATCAATATTATTTTTTTCTAAAAAATCTTTTACGTCAAATATCATTTCTTCAGGGCCGCAAATAAAAAATTCATCAATAAACGTAAACTCAATTAATTTTGAAAGTTGGTTACATTTTTCTGTGTTTATTCTTCCATAATTAATTTTAGCATCGGTTATTTCCCTGCTTAAAATATAATAAATGCTAAGACGCCGCAGGTATTTATCTTTTAAAGCCTCAAGATCTTCTTTAAAAATTATGGAGGAAACATTTTTGTTGCCGTATACGAGCGTTACAAAACTTTTGGGCTCAGTTAAAAGAATTGTTTTTATTATAGAAATTACAGGAGTAATACCACTGCCTGCGGCAAAAAAAACATAATTTTTTTTGTTGATACTATTCACCTCAGTAAAAAAAGTCCCTGTAGGAGGCAGCACATCAAGTACCTCTCCCCTTTTTAATTCATGATTGGCAAATGAAGAAAAGGAACCTCCATGTACTTTCTTCACAGCAACTCTTAATTCATTATCGAGCGGGCTGCTGCAAATCGAGTAGGACCGCCTTATTTCTTCGCCGGCTATTTGTGATTTAATAGTAATGTTCTGGCCTTGCTTAAAAATGAAATCAGTTTTTAGTTCTACAGGAATATCAAATGAAATGGACACGCAATCGTTTGTTTCTTTTCGAATATCTTTAACCGTTAGCTTGTGAAAATGCAACGCCACTTTGTAATTTTATTTATTTTTTAATCCTTCAATTAATATTTTAATCATACTTTCTTCCAGCAAATTTGCATCTATCCTTTTGCCGGATCTTCGCCATCCCTCTATGCCACTCAGCGATGCTAAGATTGTAAGAACTGCCACATGAGGGTCAACAGTATTTATTTCCCTGCGGGTTATTCCTTTTTGTAAAATGGTGGCTAAGCGTGAACGGTAGTTTCTTCGCTGATTTTTAAAGTCATTTAAAAAAGGTTCGCGTAAATGTCTCCATTCATGGTCGGAGATATATATACTTTCGAATTCATTAATCATCATAGAGATATGAAACCGGATAATACTTTCAATTTTTGATAAGCTTGATTTGGAGCTAAGCTCAACTTCTTTTAAGTGGTCTGTAAATAAATTACCAATTCTGAAACAGATGTCTCTCAATAGTTCATTTTTTGATTCAATATGATTATACAGGCTGGGAGCTTCTACACCTATTGCTTCAGCAATATCACGCATCGATGTAGCAGTAAATCCTTTCTTCCTGAAAAGCAATGAAGCCTTCTGTGTTATTACGTCTTTTTTAGACCCGTTTTTACCCGCCGGTATTTTACCCATTTATGCAGACCTTTCTTCAAAACTAACACTTATTAGTTTTTTTAATTGAGTTTAAAGTAATTTAGTAAAAAAGCGGGGACTTATTTTTTTCTTAAAAATAACAGAGTTATTATTTTTCATGAAAATTAAGCATGAAGAATAATTAATTTTGCAAATCAAATTATTTTAATGGAATTACAGCCGGTTGATAAAGTGGAATTCATTTCGCCCGAAGATTTTAAAAATAATTATTATATACCCAAAAAACCTTTGGTAATTACCGGGCTTGCAAAAAAATGGCCTGCATATGATAAGTGGACGTGGGATTATTTTAAGGAAATAGTTGGGGAGCAAAAAGTAGGTTTATACAATAATGTAAAAAGTGATGCATATACGCCGATAAACACGGCAGATGATTATAAAACATTTGGAGAGTATGTGGATATGATAAGAAAGGGGCCGGCAGGATGGAGAATTTTTCTTTTTAATATTTTTGATCATGCGCCACAACTTATCCGGGATTTTACATGGCCCGAAGATTTAATGAAAGGATATGTAAAAAAATATCCGATGTTATTTACGGGAGGTCAAACATCTATAACCCACATGCATTTTGATATTGACCTCTCTCATATTCTTCACACACAATTTGCCGGAAGAAAAAAAGTTTTATTATTTCGTCATGAAGAACAGCATAAGCTGTACCGCAAACCTTTTGAAGTATTGAGCCTTGCTGATTTTTCAAACTACAATCAAGGTTCAGGAAATCCGGATTATGAAAAGTTTCCCGCATTAAAATATGCCAGGGGATATGAATTGATTTTAGAGCACGGTGACACTTTATTTATGCCGGCAGGCTACTGGCACCACATGGAATATCTTGACAGTGGCTTTGCCATGAGTCTTCGCGCCTTACAAAGTTCAATTGGCGGAAAAGCAAAAGGAGCCTGGAACCTATTTGGTATGAGAAGTATTGATACCATTATGAAAAAGGCTTCTCCTAAGCGGTGGTACAACTATAAAATAAAAAAAATCAAAAGACTCGCAGACGCGGAATTAAAAAAAAATTCTAATTAGGAGGAGGAAAATTCTTTTTATAACGAATAATTGTTAATTTAGCAATCCCATTCCCTGATTTCCTTTTCCTGGATTTAAAACCGCCCACACAAACCCAATAGCTTTAACCAAGGTTGATATATATAAATATCCTCTTCAAGACATTGTGAAGAAATTAGAATTTTTTCTTGTGGTTTCAGAGGTAAGCAAGGCCGGTGATTTTTATCACTGGCCGTTTTATTTTACCTGTTTAAAGTAGATTTTATTGAACCTCATTCCATAGAACGATTCATAAATTTTACTAAAGGCATAAGGGCTTTAAAGGCCTGCTGTGTTTCTTTTGCAAGCCCGGGAGTTGTAAGTAATGAATCGGGAATAGCTTTAGTTGCGACAAAGCTTTTCATTTTTAAAAAAGAAGCTGCAGGATTTTCTTTATCGTATCCTTTTGGAACGTTCACAAGCATTTGTCCTTCGTTCATTTCAAGGCCATCGTATTGTTTCTTGAAATGAAGGATTCGAAATAATTTTATTGAATTCGGGAAAACAATAGTCAATCTCCTGTCTAAGTTTTTTTAATGCAACTGATTCAGGCATCCAAAGTCCACCACCAACAAAACTTTTGCCGCCAGGTTCCAAATGAAAATAATAACCGGCAAATATTGATTTTTTTCCACCTCTGTTGAAGGATGCTCCCATATTAGTTTTGTAGGGAGTTTTATCTTTTGAAAATCTTATATCACGATTAATGCGAAAAGTACAGTTTTTTGGCTGAAGCTCTTTTATATCATCATCAAATGCTGCAATTGCTGCAATAGTTTGTTCAACAAAATTTTCGAAATCAGTTTTTGCTGAAAGATATTTTGCCTTGTGACTATCAAACCAGGGCTTGTTATTATTCTTTTTAAGCTCTTTTAAAAAGCTTACCGTTGAAGAATGAAACATTTATTGAAGAAGATCTCCGAATATGATTTATGTTGTATAAAATTTTATTTGACGTTACTCCAATTCTCGCCACTTTTAATTCTGTAAATAGTCATTTCACTTACACTGTACTTATCTGCAATCTGCTTATAAGTGAGTTTGCGGCGGGGATTATCGATAAATACTTTAATTGCTTTAACCTGGGGTAAACTAAGTTTTAAACCATGTGTTCTTGAATTCTGCACTTTTTTGTATGCGATTTTTTCCGGGCTTTTTTGCTGATGTAAACTCACATCTTTTTGAGATGCCCATTTCAGGTTTTTAGCATTGTTATCCGTTTTATTATGATTGACATGGATAACAAATTTGTATTTCGGAGAACTTTTTTTGGCAAAAAGTTTTGCGACCTCCCGATGAAAATAAATAGTGCCATTACTACCATCAACATGAAGGTTTAAGGTTTTATACCCGGAAGTAAGAGATCCTTCCAGTATTTTACCGTCTTTGTGAATATCTTCATAATAGCTGGCTGCTCTGCCATGTGATGATATGGCATATTTTTTTCTCATTATTTTCCAGCCTTTAAACTGAAGTTGTTTCCACTGTTCACCATTAATTTTTTTAATCATAACAAAGTGTTTAAAATAAAGTTACAAAACTAAGTTTGGATCATATTTAAAAATTCCTGTTCATTTATTATTTTGACAGATTTTATTTTTTTTGCTTTATCAAGTTTGCTTCCCGCTGAATCCCCTGTCACAAGGTAATTCAAATTAGAACTAACGGTTGACAATAGTTGCCCGCCATTCCCTTCAACCATTTTTTCTGCATCGCTTCTTTTCAAGGTAGGCAAAGTTCCTGTAAATAAAAATGTTTGCCCTGAAAGTATTCCGGTTTTCGTTTCAGCCTTATCGCCTTGTATGTTTAAGCCAATGTCAGCAAGGGTTGTAAGCATTTTAAGATTATCACCGTTATGAAAAAAATCATAAATACTTTCGCCTACTTTACTTCCGATATCTTTTAATTGCTGTAATTGCTCATTGAAAAATGCTGTAATTCAAAAATATTTTTAACACTTTTACCTAACGTTTTTGCGGTTGCTTCACCTACATATCTTATGCCAAGTCCAAATATAAGTCTATGCAAGCTTTGTTTTTTCGAACTCTCAATTGCGTTGCGAAGGTTGTCTATAGATTTTTGCCCAAATCCTTCCAGTTTTGAAATTTCTTCATAATCGAGGGAATAAATACCCGGAATATTTTTAAGAAATCCAAGGGAATAAAATTTGCGGACATTTGCTTCTCCCATGCTTTTAATATCCATTGCATCCTTACTTACAAAATGAATAATTCGTTCAACAACCTGTGCCTCACAATTAATATTTATGCATCGCCATACGGCTTCGCCTTCAGGTTTCACTAACGGATCGCCACAGACAGGGCACTGTAAGGGAAATATAATTTTCTTTTCTTTTCCGTTTCTTAACTCGCTAAGAGGCTTTACAATGTAAGGTATTACATCGCCCGCCCTTTCTACTATAACGGTATCGCCTATACGCAAATCTTTTTCATCAATAATATCTGCATTAAACAGGGATACGGATGAAACTGTAACACCACCGATAAGTACCGGTTCTATCTTTGCAACCGGTGTTACAGAACCTGTACGGCCAACCTGGAATTCAACTTTTATTAATTTTGATGTCGCCTGCCTTGCTTTAAATTTATAGGCAATTGCCCAGCGTGGATGATGTGTTGTACTACCGGTTTGTTGCTGTAATTCTATTTCATTTACTTTTATTACCATCCCATCAATTTCATAAGGTAATTCATCCCTTTTTATTTCAAACTCTTTGCAAAAATCAACAACCTGTTCAATATCTGGCAAGACTTTCTTTTCATTTACGGGTGTTTTAAAGCCAAGTTCAGCAAGCATTTGAAGAGATCCTGCGTGTGTTGTTAGAAGATTTTTATTTTTTGATATACCTTTTTCATTCAGCTTAATATAACTTATGTGATATAGTATAGCTTCCAGTTTCCTTCTTCTTACTGCAGCAGGATCTTTCATTCGCAGGGAACCAGCCGCTGCATTTCGAGGATTAGCTAACGGAGCCAATCCTTCTTCTGCCAGGGAAGTATTGTATTGCCTGAAATTTTCTTTCGTCATAAGAACCTCTCCGCGTATTTCTATCAATTCAATTCCATAGTCAGAAAATTTAGCGGATAAGGGTATTGAACCTATTTGTTTAATATTAATAGTAATATCATCTCCCGCAATTCCATCGCCACGTGTAGCGCCTCTTATCAGCATGTTATTTTCATAAATAAGAGAAATACTTGCCCCATCAAATTTTGGCTCAACGCTGTAAATAATTTTTTCAGTGCCCACAAGTCCTTTTACTCTTTTATCCCAATCAAGCAGGTCCTGTGCATTATAACTATTCTCCAGGCTTAGCATTGGCACAAGGTGCGGCACAGTTATAAATTCTTTATTGAGGCTATTTCCTACCCTTTGTGTTGGAGAATCAGGACTAATTAAAGACGGATTTTCCTGTTCCAGTTTTTCTAATGCCTTGTAAAGTTTATCATATTCTACATCTGAAACGAGGGGATCGTTTAAAATATAATACCTGTATTCATGAAAACGTAAGGCATTTCTTAATTCATCAATTGTGCCTGCATTTTTTAATAGTTTACCGGTTGCAATCTGCAAATCTTTTGTTTGGTCTTTCGTGTACATGAAAAGATTTATTGTAAAAATAAAAATAGTCGCTTATGTATTTTATCTAAAAACAAAATTTTTTCATTTTAATTGATTTCTAAAAAACAAAATCAACATTAACTTTTTTTCCTGATAGATTAAAAAGTTTAGAAGAATGTGTGTATTTTACACAACAAATTGCCTGGTATGAAGAAAATGACAATCATCTCTTCGGTTCTTGTATGTCGCAAAACTTTCACCAGGTATTTGCATCAGGGGATATTTTTTATCTCAGATCCGGTACACATCGCTCAGCAAAAACCAATTGATTTTTATTCCACTTCCTGCCAAATTATAACTCATCAATATTTATACATCGTTTAAAAATATGGAAACAGAATTGCCAAAAGATAAACCACAAATTAAGATTAAGACTTTTAAAAAAATACAATCAGAAGTACAAAGCATCAACCGGCTCGCTTTATCGGTTGATTGTGTAATTTTTGGATTTGATGATAACAAGCTAAAGGTTCTGCTGATTCGTTCAGATTTAAAAAAATATCAAAGTAAATGGTCTTTACTTGGCGATCTAATCAAACCTGCTGAAGATCTTGATGCGGCTGCCTATCATATATTAAAACAACGTACAGGGATAAACGACGTTTACCTGGAGCAGGTTCATACATTTGGAGAAGTAAACCGGCATCCTGCAGGAAGAGTTGTTACGGTTGCTTATTGTTCACTGATAAATATACAGCATCACCAGTTAAAAATCCTGGATAATGAACTGCATTGGCATGACGTTGAAAATGTAACTGACCTTGCCTTTGATCATCAAAAAATATTTGATGCATGTTATCAGTGGTTGCAAAAAAGAGTACAGGAGCATCCGCTCGGGCTCAGCTTGCTACCCAGTAAGTTTTCATTGAGAGAACTTCAAAATCTATATGAAGCCATTTTGAATATTAAACTTGACAGAAGGAATTTCCGTAAGAAATTTTTTGCGATGGATTTCCTGGTAGATATGGGAGAAGAAGAGCAAAATGTAAGGCACAGGCCGGGCCGCCTTTATAAGTTCAATTATGAAAAATATGAGAGGAAGAAAAAAACCTGGTCTGGTATAGATTTTTAAAACCTGACATATTTTGTTTCAAATTATTTACTCCCTGTTCTACAAAGGTTGGCGTTTTATTATTTATTAAATAGTGATATTAGACTAATCGTACTAAAAATAAGAACATCAGGATAAGCCATTCATCAACATCCATTCTATATTTGAAATAACAAATCAAACAGGCTTTACTTAGATTATAATTTATAAACTCAATACCCTGCGACACTGTCCAAAGATTGTATTCTAAATGTTTTGTAATTGTATTCTCGATATCAGGTAGGTGTTAATGTTGATAATAAAAAATTGCAAAGCAGGCGGAGGATTAGGCCGCCTTTTTCAATAAGGCGGCCCTAATTTTATAAATGTGAATTTTTTGGATAATAAAATAATTTTTTAAAAAGATATTATTCTTGGTGACAAACATGACCGGAAAAACATACGTCCTTTTTATTTTAAGTATAGGCACCTTGCTGGCTTGTAAAAAGTCGCCTGCTGGTGGAAATACAAATCCGGGCGGTGGAACTCCTCCTTCGGATACAATTCACATAGCAAAAGGTGCAGACATAAGTTGGCTAACTCAAATGGAAGCTGCAGGGATAAAATTTTATGACAGCACGGGAACGCAAAAGGATTGTTACCAGATTTTAAAAGGCACTTGGAATGAATTCCATTAGGTTGCGGGTATGGGTTCACCCTGTTGATGGCTGGAACAATACCGCAGATGTAGTTACAAAAGCATTACGGGCAAAAGCGCTGGGGATGAAAATACTTCTTGATTTCCACTACAGCGATATATGGGCAGATCCCGGACATCAAACGAAGCCAGCTGCATGGGCAAATGAAGATTTTGCAACCTTAAAACAATCATTAGCAGATTATACTACTTCAGTATTAGATACGCTAAAATCAGTTGGAGTTACACCTGCCTGGGTGCAGGTGGGTAACGAAACCAATGACGGAATGCTTTGGCCGGATGGGCAGGCATCAAAAAATATGAGCAATTTCGCACAGCTAATAAATGCAGGTTACAATGCAGTTAAATCGGTAGATACTTCTATCAAGGTAATTGTTCATATATCCAACGGTTATGATAACAGTTTATTCCGTTGGATTTTTGACGGGCTTAAAAGATAATGGCGCTCAGTGGGACATTATTGGCATGTCATTATATCCTACTTCCTCCAACTGGTCAACCTTAAATTCACAATGCCTTGCCAATATGAACGATATGGTTTCAAGATATAATAAAGATGTAATGGTCGTAGAAGTTGGTATGAGTTGGGACCAGGCGACTGCCTGTAATATGTTTCTTACCGATTTGATAAGTAAGGTAAAATCAGTTACGAATGGCCGGGGTCTGGGCGTCTTTTATTGGGAACCCGAAAGCTATAATAACTGGCAGGGCTACACGCTTGGTGCGTTTGATAACAATGGTAAGCCAACCAGTGCATTGAATGCTTTTCATTAAAAAAATGCAACACATTTAACCGGGTTGCCGGTTAAAAATTTAAAAATAGAATAACGATGCGATTGTTACCATTTAACCTGCTTATTGCTTTGTTAGTATCTTTTAGCTTTTGCTATGGACAAATTTCTCCCAATAGGCACTTGAATATTGATAAGAGCTGGAAGTTTCATTTTGGAAATGCTTCGGATCCAGATAAAGATTTCAACTATAGCGCAAGAACAATTTTTTCAAAATCAGGTAATGGAGCGGGCACAGCAATTGATCCGCGATTCAACGACAGCTCATGGAGAACACTTGACGTTCCCCACGATTGGGCAGTTGAATTGCCTTTCGCTGATGTAAAAAGTTTTGATGTAATGGCTCATGGTTATAAACCGGTTGGCGGATTATTTCCTGCAACAAGCATTGGCTGGTATCGCAAACATTTCAAGGTTTCATCTGCTGATTCCGGACATCGTTTTCAAATACAGTTTGATGGTATCTTCCGAAATGCCAGTATATGGGTCAATGGTTTTTATGTGGGCAATAATAAAAGCGGTTATATTGGCGCTTCTTATGATATAACTGATTTTATAAGCTATGATAAAGAAAATGTTTTGGTGGTCCGTGTTGATGCCACCCAATATGAAGGATGGTTTTATGAAGGTGCAGGTATTTATCGTCATGTTTGGCTGAATGAATATAACAATATTCATATTGCAGACGGAGGTGTTTTTGTTTATTCCGATGTAAAAAATAAAGAAGCCGATGTAAACATTGAAACAACCGTTCAAAATCAAGACCCGTCTGCATCCAATTGTACGGTTTATTCTTATATAACTGATCGTGATGGAAAACAATTAGCAAAGACAAAAGAACAACCATTATATCTTGACGCAAACGACAAAGAACCCTTCACAAAAGATAATTATGAATGATCCAACATTATGGTCGTTGGATGATCCTTATTTATACCGCGTTGTTTCGGTAGTTAAATCGGGTGATAAAATATTAGATATTGTAAAACGCAAGTTTGGTATACGAACCATACGCTTTGATGCGACAGCTGGTTTTTTTCTGAATGGAAAATATGTAAAAATTTATGGAACCTGTAATCACCAGGATCATGCAGGTGTTGGTTCTGCTTTGCCGGATTACCTTCAATATTACCGGATACGCTTTTAAAAAAAATGGGCATTAATGCATACCGAACAAGTCATAATGCACCAACACCTGAATTGTTGGATGCATGCGATAGTTTAGGAATGCTGGTACTGGAAGAACAACGTTTGCTTAACAGCAGCGATGAATATATGAGCCAGTTTGAACGAATGATAAAGCGTGACCGCAATCATCCTTCTGTTTTTCTTTGGTCAATCGGCAATGAAGAATTTGGCAATTCAAACAACATCAGTTATGGCAAACGCATTGCACAAACATTTATTGCAAAACAAAAAGAATTTGATCCCTACACGAACATGCACATACGCTGCTGATGTGCCTAATGTATTTAAAGGCGTGAATGAAGTGATTCCTGTTCGTGGATTTAATTACCGGAAATATTTGTTGCCGATTATCATAAAGATCATCCAGCACAACCCATCATTGGAACAGAAATGGGCAGCACGGTTACCACGCGTGGCATTTATGTAAAAGATACTGTTCAGGCGTTATGTTCCTGATGAAGATATAACGCATCCATGGTGGAGCAGCACTGCAGAAACCTGGTGGAAATTGTGCGCCGCATAATAATTATTGGATGGGTGGTTTTGTATGGACAGGCTTTGATTATCGTGGCGAACCAACTCCGTATATGAATGGCCAAATATCAATTCGCATTTTGGTGTGATGGATATGTGCGGTTTTCCTAAAAATATTTCTTACTACTATCAAATCTGGTGGAGCGATAAAGATGTATTACAGATTTCTCCGCACTGGAATTGGGCTGGCAAAAGAAGGCCAGCCAATTGATGTTTGGGTAAACAGCAATGCAGATAATGTTGAATTGTTTTTAAATGGAAAAAGTCTGGGTAAAAAAGATATGCCGCGCAACAGCCATTTACAACTGGAGCGTAAATTATGAACCCGGAACATTAACAGCAATTGGTTATCGCAACGGAAGAAAATTAATAACAGAAGTTGAAACAAGCGATAACCTGCTAATGTTGTTGTTACACCTTATAAAACAACCATGCTTGCTGATGGAAAAGATGTTCAGTTATAAACATAAGTATGGTTGATAAGAATGGTGTTGAAGTTCCTGATGCAAATAACCTTATTCATTTTTCATTGCAGGGTGATGCAAAAATTATTGGTGTGGGCAATGGCGATCCCAGCAGCCATGAACAGGATAAGTTTGATGATACTGTTGCACAGCGGCATTTATTCAATGGCAAATGCCAGGTGATTGTTCAATCAGGAACAACAAAATCATTGATACATTTTGAAGCAAAAGGCAGATGATGTGCAATGGAGCGGAGCAACAGATATTGCTGCCATTCAACCGGGCACACCGCATAATGTTGCAAAGCAAATAATACATTTCCAATAACAAAGTTCACACCTAAGCACCGGTTGATAAAATGCTTGGCGCTGATATTTCTTTCTTACCTCGAACTCGAAGCAAGAGGCATGAAAGTTTTCTGATAATGGTGTTGAAAAAGATGCTATACAAATCTTAAAAGATCATGGCTTTAATTATGTACGGTTAAGAATTTTTGTTGATCCGCAAAACGATAGTGGTTATTCACCGCAAAAAGGTTTTTGTGATCTGGCTCATACAAAAGAAATGGCAAAGCGTGTTAAAGCAGCAGGCATGAAATTTTTACTCGATTTTCATTACAGCGATTACTGGGCTGATCCGGGAAAACAATACAAACCAAAAGCATGGGAAGGTGAGAATTTTACGCAGTTGAAGACAATCTGTTTATGATTATACAAAGATGGTGATGCAGCAATTAAAAGATCAGAGCACAGCACCTGATATGGTGCAGGTGGGTAATGAAATTAATCATGGAATGATATGGCCTGATGGATATATCAACAACCTGGATAGTTTATCGCAATTAATTTATGCAGGCATCAATGCAGTGAAAGCTGTTTCATCCTTCAACATCCATCATGCTGCATATTGCATTGGGCGGGCAAAATGATGAAGCAAGATTTCTGGTTAGATAATATGACTGAACGCGGCGTTCCTTTGATGTAATTGGTTTATCTTATTATCCAAGATGGCATGGCACTTTGGATGATCTGCAATACAATCTTGAAGACTTATCAAAACATTATAACAAAGATGTTATTGTTGTTGAATACTCGCATAAAAAACAGGAAGTAAATCAAATTGCATTTGATGTGCCCAACGGCAAAGGCAAAGGCACCTGCATCTGGGAACCATTAAGCACCTGGGAAAGTTTCTTTGATAAAGATGGTAACGCCAACAACTACCTGTAAATGTATGATGAGATCAGTAAAGAATATATCGAAAATAAATAAGTGTTCCCACTAAGACAAAAAATAAATAAAAAAAATCTCTTTGATAATGCCAGTTTGTTAGCAACCCGGGGAATAAACATCTCATTTATTCAACTCTTTCAAAAATTGCGAAGGCGTTTTTCCAAATTCTTTTTTAAAGGCTTTGGTAAAATAAGATTGGGTTTGTATTCCTACGCTATACATAACATCCAATAACGAAATATCTTCGTGAGTCATAAATTCAGCCGCTTTTTTTAACCTGATAGTTCTCACCAATTCACCTATTGATTGCCCCGTAATATTCTTAATCTTTTGGTATAATTTAGTTCTGCTCATTCCCATTTCAGTACAAATAAAATCCACATCCATATTCGGATTTGTTAAATGGGAATTTATAATAGAAACCAATTGATTAATAAATTCTTTATCCTTTACCGAGTGAACCAATTCCTTTGCTTCTGAATAATGGTCTTTAAAATACCGTTCTTTCATTTTCCTTCTTTGGCTCACAATGTTTCGTATCGTTAATTCCAGCAGTTTTGTACTTACTGGTTTAGAAAAATAAAAATCCGCCCCTGAACCTACACCCTGTATTCTTGATTCTAAAGCATCTTTTGCCGTCAGCATAATAAAAGGAATATGACTGGTTTCAATATCTTCTTTTATTAATCTGCAAAATTCTATTCCATCCATATCCGGCATCATTACATCACTTATAATAAGATCAGGAAATTCTTCCTTTGCTTTTTCCAGGCCTGCAATTCCATTGATTGCTTCAATAATTTGATATTGCGGGCTAAGGCTTTCTTTTATAAAATTTCTTAGTTCTTCATTATCATCCACCAGCAATATGTGCGGGAAGGCCGCCTGGTTGCCGTTTTCCATTGGCTTTGAATTATCCTCTTCTTCCAATGAAGGAAAGTAATGTTCGTATTTGAAATGAATGCTTTCAAGTCTTGCCCCCATTGCCTTTTCATTTTGCAGCCATCTTTCGTTTTTATCGTAGTCGTCTCTTGCAGAGGGTATGCCAATAATAATTTCAGTACCAACGTTACGTTCACTGTAAACGAAGATATTTCCCTTGTGGAGTTGCGTAAGGCTTTTTACGAAAGCCAATCCTATACCCGAACCCAAATGAGATTCTGTGATTTTATAATATCTTTCAAAAAGGTGGGCAATACTTTCTTTTGAAATGCCGATACCATTATCCGCTACGCGTAAATAGAAATATTTTTTTGCAGGAAAATCATTTTTTAAAATCAGTTCATTTTTAAAGGAAGGGGTAAAATCATTTAGTGATTCTAATATTTCTACAGAGATGGTACCACCATCAGCTGTATATTTAAAAGAATTGCTGACGAGGTTGATCGCAATCTTTTCCAGTATTTGCCGGTCAAACCATGCATCGGTGATGCTTTCAGGAGCACACATATTAAACTTTATATTTTTTTGAACGGCAAGTTCACTGAACTCTTCATAAATTTCCTGTAAGAAAGGATTCAGATTGCCGGGCATTACACGAAGTTTTAGCACGCCGGATTCTGATTTTCTAAAGTCCATCAATTCGTTGATAAGATTTAATAGCCTGTTTGCATTTCGGTAAATTACTTTGTAAAAATGATTATCTGCAGAGCCTGGATTTTCGCCCTGTAATTTTTCCAACGGGCCTAATATAAGAGAAAGAGGGGTACGGAATTCGTGAGAGATATTGGTAAAAAATTGTAACTGCACCTGGTACATTTCTTCTTTTTTTTGCTCATTTATTTTTCGTAGTTCAAGTTTTCTGCGGAATTGATAAAACCATATAATACCTGAAGCAATGAATAATACTATAAGTAATTTAAACCACCATGTATTCCAAAACGGCGTTTCAACAGTAATTATAATTGAAGGACCGTTTTCGTTCCAAACTCCGTCATTGTTAGATGCCTTCACCCGAAAAGTATATGTTCCGGGTATTACATTGTTATAGGACGCCTTATGTTCGGATCCTACATAGTTCCAATCTTTATCTACGCCTTCGAGTTTATAAGCGTATTGATTGTTTTCGGAAGAGGTGTAATTGAGTGCCGCAAAGCCAAATGAAAATGTTGATTGTCTATAAGAGAGGTCAATATTTTTAGTAAAACTTATGTCCTTTGTAAGCAGAGATTTTTTATCATCAATATTCACTTTTTTGTTGAAGACCTGAAAATCTGTTATATAAATAGGGGGCACGAAAGTATTAGCTTTAATATTTTCAGGATAAAAAGCGTTGAATCCATCAACGCCTCCGAAGAATATTTCTCCTGCACGGGTTTTTAAAAAAGAATTGGCTTCAAATTCCAACCCCTGCAGCCCGTCTGCGGTATTATATTTTTTAAATGAAAAGTTATCCGGGATTGAATTTAGTAAGGCCGTTGGAGGTGGAAATCCAAAAATTTCCCTGGTCATCTTCAGTAATACCTTTAATAAATTCATTGGCAAGTCCCGCCTTGTTTGTATAGACAGTAAAAGAATTTTTCAAAGGATCGAAAAGATACAGTCCTGTTTGCCCTATCCATAATCTTCCCTTACTGTCAATAAATATTACCCGCAGATCTGGAATTTTTTCTTCTTTATCAAAATAATGAGTAACAATTTTTGTTGCCGGTTTGTAACAATTTAGTCCGCCATCATCAGTTCCAAACCATATGTTGCCACTGCTGTCCTGGTTAATTGAAACAATATTATTGCCCTGGATAATCCCTCCATTCTGGCCATTAAGAAATCGTGAGAATTGTTTTGTTTTACTGTCAAAGAGATTGAGTCCTCCATAATAGGTGGCGATCCAAAGGTTTTTATCTCTATCCTCAAATATCTTTTGTATGTAGTTAGAGCTGATAGAATTTTTGTCTAAGGGATTATTATTGTAACGTGTAAAACTTCCGTCATTCCTTTTTAAAAGATTTAAACCTCCTCCCCATGTTCCTACCCATAAATTGTCCTCACTATCTTCCATAACATTTAATACTTCATTGGATCCTATGGATTTTGAATCGAAAGGATTGTATTTGTAATGTTTAAAAGTATTTTTTTTAGAATCGAGTAAATTCAATCCGCCACCATCTGTTCCGATCCAGATATTTCCATATCTGTCTTCACAAAAAGCGGTTACGTCATTATAGCTTAGGCTGTTTTGCTCGGGCTCCTGTCGATAAAGTCTGAATTTATCGGTATTGGGCATGTATAAATTTACTCCTCCGCGATGGGTGCCTACCCACATATTTCCCTGGTTGTCTTCAAACAGCGAAGAGACCGTTCTTTGAGATAAGCTAAATATATTTTCAGGATCATTTTGATAGTGAGAAAAGGAACTGGTAGTATAATTAAATAAATCAAGTCCCCCATTTATACTTCCAATCCATACATTACCTTTTGAATCTACAAGGATGCTTCTGATAAGATTACTTGCTAAAGAAGAAGAATTCTTTTCTTCATGTTTTAATTGCTTAAAGGTTCGTTCCTGATAATTAAAAACCAACAATCCATCATCTTCAGTACCCAGCCACAAATTTTCTTGTGCATCCTGTTTAATAACAGTTATACCTTTATTTGTTTTGCTATCATCTATATCCGGAGTGCCACGAAATGCTTTAAAAGTTCCGGTTTCCCTGTTGAAAAGATTCAATCCATTCTCGGTTCCTGCCCATAAATTATTCTCTTTGTCTTCATATAAATAATTTACCCGGTCATCACTAAGACTTTTGGGATTAGTGGCATCATGCCGGTAATGAGTAAAAGAATTCTGTTGAATGTTAAAAAGATTGATGCCTCCGCCAAATGTGCTAATCCATAAATTTCCCTTATCATCTTCATAAATACAACTCACAATATTGTTACTTAAGCTTTTTGGGTCATGCGGATCGTGCTTATACCTGGTAAAAGTATTTGTAGAAATATCAAAGCGGTTGAGACCGTTTAAAGTACCAATCCAAAGATTGTTTTTTTTGTCCTCATAAATATTCCGAATATAATTATCGCTGATGCTGTTACTATCTTTTGGGTCAAAACGATAAACAACTATTTGATAGCCGTCATACCTGTTTAGGCCATCTCTTGTACCAAACCAAATAAATCCCCTGTGATCCTGGAATATACTTTCAATAGTACTGTTCGAAAGGCCTTGTTCATTTGTGATATGTTTAAATTTAAGATTGGGAGACTGGCAAAATGAAAAAAATGGCACGCAAAGAAAATAAGAGAAAAAAAAAGGTCTCAAATATTTCAGGAAAAAGGGCATAGTAGAATGAGAAAGATTGATTTGTTATGTCTTCAATATTGCAATGTAAACTTAATTTAAATCGCCGACCTCTCACCTTATAAATTTGTCAAATAGTATCAAAAGAATGTACGCTGAGATAACTTGAAGTGCAGCATTGCATATACATTTACTGTCTTTATAAGCAGGTTTATTTACAAAACCATCTAAACCTAAAACTGCGAAAAATGATAAAACGATTGCTCCAAATTGCTATGGTGATTTTTGGATTCATCATCAGCTCGACCTTATGTGCTCAAAAAAGAACTATAACCGGAAAAGTATTTGATTCCAGCAACAATCCATTAACAGGTGTTAGTATTGTGGTAAAGAATAATCCTGGTTCTGCAACCCTAACCAGTAAAAATGGAGGTTTTAGTATTAAGGCAGCTACCGGAGACATATTAGTACTTTCCCATGTTGGTTATACTACCAAGGAAATGGAAGTGGGGCAGGAAGACAATTTAAGTATTTCTTTAAATGCTTCGTTTGGTAACTTATCAGATATAGTTGTTATCGGTTATGGAACGGTAAAGAAGAAAGACCTGACGGGTTCTATTTCCACCATTAATGAAAAAGATTTTCAAAAAGGGACCTTTACTACTCCCGAACAAATGATTGCCGGTAAAATTCCCGGGGTTTCTGTTATTTCCAACAGTGGCCAGCCGGGTTCGGGGAGCACCATTCGAATCAGGGGAGGTTCTTCTCTTAATGCAAGTAATGACCCGTTGATAGTTATAGACGGTATTCCTATGGACAACGAAGTTGTGCCGGGGCAAACCGGTGCAATCGCCGGAGCCGGTAATCCGCTAAGCTTTATTGATCCTAATGATATAGAAACATTCACTGTTTTAAAAGATGCATCTGCATCCGCTATTTACGGAACAAGAGCATCCAATGGTGTTATACTTATAACAACAAAAAAAGGTAAAAGCGGTCCATTAAAAGTAAATATCAGTTCAATAAACTCCGTTTCTACAGTCACGAAACATGTGGATGTATTAAGTGCTGATCAATTTCGTTCTGTAGTGAACGCAAACGGCACTCCGGCACAAATAGCTATGATGGGAACCACCAATACCAATTGGCAGGATTATATATATCAGAATGCAATAGGCACTGATAACAATATTAATTTAAGCGGTGGTATAAAAAATTTGCCATACAGGCTGTCTGTAGGCTATCAGAATCAGGATGGGATATTAATAACAGATAACCTGAAAAAAACAACAGGATCCCTGGCATTAAACCCTACCTTTTTTAATAAACATTTAAAAGTTGACATCAATGTAATGGGAACTCTTGAAAATACAAGGTTTGCCAATACCTCGGCTATTGGAGGTGCTATTACTTTTGACCCAACACAGTCTGTTCATAATACAAAAAGTGACAGATTTGGCGGGTATTATGAATGGTTGGATCCGGCTACTCCCACTGGTCTGGTAAATCTTGCCGGAAGAAATCCGGTTGGTTTATTGAACCAGACATATAATACGGCCACACCTAAAAGAAGTATTGGTAATATACAATTAGACTATAAATTCCACTTTCTGCCTGATTTGCATGCCAATTTAAATGCCGGATACGATATAGCTAAAGGAGAAGGCAAGACCTTTGTTTCCGACAGTGCCGCATCGGCCTACCTTGCCGGTGGAACAGGTGGGCAGAATAATAGTTATAGTCAAAAAAAGAATAATACTTTGTTTGAGTTTTATTTAAATTATGTAAAGGATTTGACATCAATTAAAAGCAGGATAGATGCCATTGCAGGTTATTCCTACAACAATTATCTAACGACTATTTACAATTATGCAAGCTATTATGCAAATGGCTCAAAAGTGCCTAATTCAGACCCATCATTTCCTTTTGATAAACCTGAACACACTTTAATATCTTATTTCGGACGACTTAACTACACTTTTGAAGACCGGTATCTATTAACGGCTACTTTGAGGCGAGACGAATCTTCCCGGTTCGCTCAAAAAGCAGGCGTTTTTCCGTCAATTGCTCTGGCATGGAAAATTAAAGACGAGCCATTCCTCCGAAATAGCCAAACAGTATCAGATCTGAAATTACGTTTGGGTTATGGAATTACCGGTCAGCAGGATGGCATTGCTAACTACGCCTATTTAGCTACATATTCGCTAAGTAATTCCAACGCTTCTTATCAATTTGGAAATAATTTTTACCAGGGATACAGGCCGGGCGGATTTAATCCCAATTTAAAATGGGAGCAAACTGCTACTTCTAATATTGGGTTGGATTTTGGCTTCCTAAATAACCGGATTACGGGTAGTATTGATCTATATGAGAAAAAAACATCTGATCTTCTGAACAATATACCGCAACCCGCCGGAACAAATTTTTCTGCATTTTTCATCGCCAATGTGGGAAACATGACAAATAAAGGCATCGAGTTTAATATCAATGCACAACCTGTTTTGACCAAAAATTTTAGCTGGGATGTAGCATTTAATATTACCTATAATGAAAACAAGATAACCAAACTCACTGTATTACCAGATGATACCAATTATATCGGTTTTCCAAGTGGAAATATTGCCGGAGGTATTGGTGGTCAGTTTGCGTTTATTAATGCTGTGGGAAGTCCTAAGAATACTTTTTACTTGTATCAGCAGGTGTATGATCAAAACGGTAAACCGATTGAAGGTGTATTTGTGGACCAAAACGGCGATGGCATCATCAATCAAAATGATCTATATAAAGGCAAGTCTGCCGATCCAAAAGTCTTTCTTGGCTTTAGCACAAACCTGACTTATAAGAAATGGAATGCCGGTTGCGTATTGCGTGCCAGCTTTGGAAATTATAATTATAATAATATATATAGCCAAACCGGAAACTTGAATCAGATTCTTGGCAATTCTGTATTGTACAATGCTTCCACCAACTATCTGGAAACCCAGTTTAAAGGAGGGAATGTTCAGCAATTGCTTAGCGACTATTATATTCAAAACGCTTCTTTCCTGAAGATGGATAACTTTAATATTGGATATAATGTAGGAAAAATCTCAAAAAGCAATTTGAATCTCAGATTAAATGTTTCGATTCAAAATGTATTCGTTATTACAAACTATACGGGGCTGGATCCTGAAATTGCCGCTAATGCACAGACAGGGGGAAATCCCGGAATTGATAATAATCTGTATCCAAGGCCGCGGGTTTATTCCCTGGGTATAAACCTTGGCTTTTAATTTTATTTATTTGACTATAATAACAAAAAAAAGATATGAAAAGGAATCATTTTAAAATATTAATTTTTGCCTCTGTTGGCCTGGTAAGTCTTGCTTCCTGTTCTAAAAAATTGGATTTGGTTCCTACCAATGATATAACCGCCCAGGCAGTCTATAATACTCCAGGGGGTTACAAGCAGGCATTGGCGAAAGTATACGCGGCATTTGCACTAACTGGTAACACTGGCGGCACGGGCAATCCCGACATTTCTCCTCAAATTATTTCAGATGAGGGCAATTCAGATTTTCTGCGTTTGTACTTCAATCTGCAGGAACTGACAACCGATGAAGCTGCATGGACATGGCAAAACGATGCAGGTATACAGGGTCTGCACGAGATGAGTTGGTCGTCAATCAATGCAATTGTCGATGGATTGTACTATCGCTGTTTTTTCCAGATAACATTATGCAATGATTTCATCAGGCAGTCTACAGATGCTGACATAAGTGGAAGAGGCATTTCCGGCGCAAGTGCCGATACCATTCGCAATTACAGGGCAGAGGCCCGCTTTTTAAGAGCTTACCAATATTGGGTTTTAATGGATTTATATGCCAATCCGCCTTTTGTTGATGAGAATACACCCATTGCCACAGCAATACCGAAACAAATCCAACGCAAAGATTTATTTACATATATAGAATCTGAATTAAAAGGCGCCGACTCTTTGTTGGCAGAGCCTCGTAAAAATGAATACGGGCGTGCGGATCAGGCTGCTGCCTGGGCTTTGCTTGCCAGGTTATACCTGAACGCAAAGGTTTATACAGGTGTCGATAGATCTACAGACGCAATTACATATTGCAATAAGATAATTAATACTGGGTATTCGTTACATCCAAAATATGCTGAATTGGTACTGGCAGATGATAATTTAAATACGGATGAATTTATTTTTACTATCAATTATGACGGTACCAATACTCAGACGTACGGCGGAACGACCTATCTTGTACATGGGCCGGCAGCAATTCCAGGCAGTGTTTCAGGATCCAACGGTAATTGGGGAGGTTTGCGCTGCACACAAAATTTCGTGAACCTTTTTTCGGATTATAGCGGTAATACTGATCAGCGTGCCCAGTTTTGGCAAACTGGCCAAACCCTTGAGATGACAGGTCTTTATATAGGTGCCAATGGTTTTTCTACATTTAAGTTCCGTAATGTCACCAGGTCCGGAGGCCCAGCACCTCATGCTGATCCTGCGGGAAATTTCTCTGATATTGATTTCCCTCTGTTTCGTTTGGGCGAAATTTATCTAATATATGCTGAAGCAGTTTTGCGTGGCGGGTCAGGTGGAGATATAGGCACAGCACTTAATTATATTAACTTATTGCGTACACGGGCTTATGGCGGAAGCACTTCAGGGAATATCACTCAAAGCCAGTTAACACTGGATTTTATTTTGGATGAAAGAGGAAGGGAACTTTATTATGAAGCTTTCAGGAGAACGGACCTGATCCGGTTTGGCGAATTTACAACGGGCACCTATTTGTGGGCATGGAAAGGAGGAGTGGCCGGAGGAACTGCAGTTGCTGATAAATACAATATTTTCCCGTTGCCTTCTACTGATTTATCATCTAATCCTAATTTAATCCAAAATCAGGGATATTAAAACAATAATAATTATTAATACTAAAATAGGCTATTATGAAAAATATATTCAGAGATCTTTTAGTAACAGGGTTAATTACTATGCTTTTTGCTTCGTGCAAAAAGGCTGAAGTTAAAGCACGTGTTGACAGTGCCGAATGGAGTTGAAGGATTTACAAGTTCAACAAACGAGGTTGTGTTATCGGCCGCCAATGATTCTGCATCTGTAATAACTTTTAAATGGTCAAAACCTGACTATGCAGTAAACGTACCATTAGGATACGCTTTGCAGTTTACAGTACCTTCTGATACAAGTGGTGCCAATCCGTGGTCAAAAGCAAAAACTGTTTTGATTACATCCGACAGTCTTCAGAAAACATTTTTGGGTACAGATTTTAATGCGTTAGTTGCTACACAATTGGGATTGCCAACAGGCGTAGCCAGTGATGTTGTTGTCCGCATAAAATCTGATGTTAAAAGTGCGTCAGCCTCAACAGGGGTTCCTAGTATTTACTCCACCTTAACTGTAACCGTTACACCTTATGACGCGATAGTAATTTATCCGGCATTGTTAGTTAAAGGAGGCAATTCGTGGCAAACACCAACTGTTCGCACAAATGGTTATTTACTCACTTCAGCCAACTATGATGGAAAATATGAGGGTTATTTAAATCTACCTAATGCGGATGGCTATGGCGGAGATGCTTTCGTATTAATATCCTCAACGGATGGTACATCGTATGGATGGGGAGGTAGTTCAACGACTTTGGGCATTGGTGGTGGCAATTGTTGGCTTACACCAGCGCCAAATTATATGAAAGTGAATGCAGATATCAATGCACTGACTTTAAATTTTACACCGGTAACTTTCTTTATTTCCGGCGATGATAATAGCTGGAGCACTTCGGCTACACCAATGATATTTGATCCTGTAACCAACAAATGGATTGCAAACAACGTCTCCCTGACATCGGGAAAGAGTTTTGTTTTTACCAGCAACGGAAATTATGATATAAGCTATAAAGTAGATAATGCCGGTAAATTAGTTTTTGCCGGTGCACCAAATTGGCCTGCCGCCAATAATATACCTATAACGCAAACCGGAGTATTTATTGTAACATTAGATTTAAGTACCGGCGATGGAAATTATAATTATAGAATACAATAATTAAAAAGTATTCAGAAATTTATTTATGAAATAAATTAAGCTGAAAATAAGAAGTCCGGCCTTCTTATTCACTGATTAATTTTTCTATTAAGAATTAATTTAAAAAAGATTACTTTATTAAAGATTTTTGCGTCCAACTAATTGATCTTTGAGATAAATTTCTCATTGATCAAAAGAAATAAATGATTGTGTATACATCGGCTAAATCGGAAAGGGACATTCATCAGATTATAGAACTTCAAAAATCTAATTTAGCTCAAAATCTCATGGCCTCGCAAATAGCTTCGCAGGGCTTCGTTACCGTTGTTCATAGTTTTGAAATTCTAAAAAAGATGAATGATATAGAAGCAGGTATTATTGCAAAAAATGGAGATAAAGTTGTTGGGTACCTGCTTGCTATGACCAATGAATTAAGAACTGATATTCCTGTTTTGGTTCCAATGTTTGAAGCGTTTGATAAAGTTGATTACGGTGGTAAAAAAATTTCATCTTTTCATTATATAGTGGTAGGTCAGGTATGTATTGCTGATGGTTACAGGGGAAGAGGTATATTGGATGACTGCTATTCGGCTTACAAAAACCATTTTATAAATAAATATGATTTTGCAATTACAGAAATTCATAAAAATAATATGCGTTCAATAAAAGCGCATGCGAGAATAGGATTTGAATTAATACATAGTTATAAAGATCCAAATGGCGATGAATGGGACATTGTAGTTTGGGATTGGAGAAAAAATATCTAAACTTTAAAAACAATGATATGGAAAATGAATTGGTGAAAGAATTTATTATGCAATCTATTTATAGCAATGAAGAGAATACCAAAAAAATTATAAAGTGCTTACACGAGATCGATGAAACAGAAGTTTGGAAAACTCCAAATAATAATTCAAATAGCATAGCTAACCTAATTTTACATTTATGCGGAAATATAACGCAATACATAATTTCAGCACTTGGCAACACGAAAGACAGCAGGGAAAGAGATAAAGAATTTTCAACTAAAAAAGGTTATAATAAATCTGATTTGGAAAGCAAGCTCATTACCACAATAACAGAAGCAAATAAAATTATTAAGAATATTTCTGAAGATGCATTGTGTAAAATATATTTGGTACAGGGATTTAATTTATCCGGAATTGGTATTATTATTCATGTAACAGAACATTACTCCTATCACACAGGGCAGATCGTTTTTTGGGTAAAACATTTAAAAAATAAAGACCTTGGATTTTATAAAAGCATTGACCTTACTGTAAAAAACAGAAATTAAGTCCCGGGTTATTTTTGAAAATAAACTCACTGACGAAATACGATCTACCTGTGCGTGCTCTTCAAATATTTATTCCTGATAATTTCACTCATAGGCCTTACATACACTTTGCTTTCAACCCATGAAATAATATCGAGATATGCGAATGATCGTGTTTCGAAACGATTTTTTTCGAGGTGTTTAATTTTTTCCAGGAATTGTTTAAGCTCAAGAATTAATTCCTTTGGCCTTATTTTAGTTGAATGCCTCAAAAAGGTAAATATTTCTTCTTCAACAACGGTAAGATTTTTCATGCGCGCCATAAAGCGGTAAACTGATTTAATTAATGAATCCAATATTTCGTCATTACCTAATTCATAATGACAAAGAAGATGCATCAATCTTGAATAACATTGCAAATCATTTCGCAATCCCGAGTGACTATCATTTATGATTTTATGCAAAAAATCAATTGCCGTGGCATAATCGCCAGAGCCAAAATATAAGGTGGCTATTTTATAATTAAATACCAGGATACGATGGCTATCTACAAACAAAGCATATTCACGTAATTTTTCTACTACTTCAGGAACAATTTGCAAGCCTTCAATAAAATCGCCCCGCATTAAAAACTTGTTAAGCCTCGCACTGTTAATATAAATAGAAGTATGAGTGCGGAAATTGTCATGCTGATTAGCAATTGGTGTCTTCGCAAACTCTTCAAATTGTTTTAAAGTAATTTCAAATTGCTTAAAATTCCTGAGATCAAAATGAGCATTAAGAAGGTTGTGCATTCCTTTTATATAATGACCTGTTTCCACGGCAATCATCACTTCATTTTCACCAAACAGATCGATCCATTTTTGACTATACCGGTAGTACATTAAAAAGTCCTGTCGTATAAAAGCGTACCAGGTATAGCTTTGGTATAAATACAATTTTTCGTAAAAGCCATGGATCGCATTAGGGTCAGCAGGTATTTGTTCTTTAAAAAATTCACGGATACCTGCTTCATCCTGCTCATTACGGGCATGACCGTTTTTTACATACCACCTGTACAACAATAATGCGAGGTTAGATAAGCGGGTAACTCTATCTATATGGCCACTAATGTCGAGGGCTTCTTCTGCAAGTGTTTGAGTTTTTTCGAGCGAGCTTCTTGTAATATGTAAGGTTTCAATTTTTTTCTCCAGTGAAATAACCTGCACAAGAAAATTCATTTTCTGGTTAGTCCGGGCGAGTTCTTTAGCTTTTTCAAGTATGTGAAGGCTTTGTATTTTAAGACCTTTATTATACAATAGTCGGGCATTATCAAGATGTTCACTCAGCTTCAGATCTATATTATCATTGGTTTTTAATAAGCGAAGACTGGCAAGTAATTGCTTATATAAATGATTTTTTAAATTAGATAATTGTGGTTTTGTAATGTCACTTAATATTTTAAGAAGTTGTCTCTCATCATAGTCATTAAGTTTATCCAAAGCATCAAAAAGCCGTATGATTTTTAAGTCTTCTTTTGCGGAACTTCTCTTAATATACAGCTTAAAGTGCCTTTTCTCAGATTTTTCCAGAGAATGAACCAATTGAAATAATGTATCAGAAAATAAGTTGGGCATCATTAAAAATTTATGCTGAAACGCAAGATAGTAAAGGGATTTTAAATTAAACAATCTCTTCGGAGATGATAGAATCACCAATAAATTGATTGGTTTGTTTTATTAACGCAATGTATGTTTGTTTGACAAAAGGGGTTAAACGAAATAAATGGATTTAATGAGGCAGATTTTCAATCCCTTTCTTCCTATTGCAAGCTGTGTCATCAGCGCAACATAAACAATTAAAGATTCTCATATCAAGCAATCGTAAAGGCCGTCTTGTTTCTACAGGAGGGCCTGTTTTTTTGAGAGTGCGAAAATACTCATTATTCATTACTAACAAAATTTTTTCTAAATTTTTTTTACCGCAGGATGTTTAAAAATAAAAGACCTGCCTTTTGCGGGCAAGTCTTACAGTTTTAGTTTTAATAGGGATTTAATTTCTCGTGTACATTATAACTTTGCTACTTCAATATTTTCGGTAACATTTGTGTGAGAGCTTATTTTATAAACCTCAGTTTTGTGTGTTTTTATTGAAGTTACTTCAACCTTTACGCCAAAGCTTGCAGCATTTAAATCTGCGGCATCAATATCCAATTGATATTTCCTTGACACGTTTTCGCCCTTAACTCTTTCAGAATACAAAACATTATTGTTTGCATCTTTAATGCTGATATAATAAGAATCTGGTTCGTTATTATTCAGGCTAAGTTGAAATACGGGCTGGTTTTTAATTTTTCCAATGAACTTTAATTCCGCGGAAGAATCAGTTTTTGCTCCCGCAAATGTAGCATTGGTTAATCCCATTGTACAAAGGGTAAATAAACCCATGGTAATCATTTTTGTTGTTTTGAATGTCTGTTTCATAAAGTGAAATTTTAGATTAAAAGATTAAATTTATTCTCTTCATTCAAACAATCATAGTGTAAAAGTAACACGATGGAACAGGGCATACAAACCAACTTATACAATTATTCCTCATCTTAAAAGTAGGGTCAATTCTTGTAAAGTGTTGACTGCAAAGGGTTTTAAAAAAAAATTGCTTTGATGCCCAACACGAAATATTACCTTATTGTTAAGGAGGATTAATACTGAAATCAAGAGAAATTAGGTGGAATAATCGTATTTTAAAAAATTGCTTTCTTTATTTTAGCTAACTCTTTTATTATGCAACAGTTTATCAACGGCATCATTAAATGAACCGGCACGAATTACTTCACCTGCATTTACAAAATAATATTTCATCAGCATTTTCAATAGTGTTTAAACGATGCGCAATAATAATACGTGTGGTAGTATTGGGTAAGTTTCTTCAAAATATCTTCCAGTAATTGTTCTGTCATCGTATCAATATTGGCAGTGGCTTCATCCAAAATCAATACTTCAGGATTGCGTAATACGGCACGCATAAATGCAATCAACTGTTTTTGTCCAAGACTGATATTATCGCCGCCTGATGATAACTTTTGTTTGCAAGCCCATTTTCAAAAATGGTTAATAAGCTTTCCAGGTTCGCATCTTGTATAACCTTTTCCATCTGTTCATCAGAATAATTTTTATATGCGTTCATTGCCGTATAAAATATTGTCCTTTACAGTTCCGGTAAATAAAAAAGGTTCCTGTAAAATGAAGCCGATTTTTTTGGAACGTTCTTCAGGTTTATAAGAACGGATATCTTTTCCGTCAAGCAAAACAGTTCCGGTTGTAGCATCATACAAACGTGCAATTAATGATGCTGTTGTTGTTTTGCCACCACCTGTCGGCCCAACAAAAGCATAGGTTTTTCCTTTTTCCAATTTCAATGAAACATTATGCAAAATCTCCTTACTCTTCATCATAGCTAAAATGTACATTCCTGAATTCTACCAGGGCAGGTACCAGATGATGTTTCTGTTATACATTATCAATGGTTACTAAGATCAGTATTCAGCGATAAGAATTTTTGTAATCCTGTCCCAGCCTGCCATTGCCACCTGGAAGCTCGTCCATAAAGAGCGAGTTGCCGTAAAGGATTATAGAAATAAGTGGCATAAGCTAGGTAACTTACCAATAAGCCAATAGAAAAATTCTCCTGTTGAAATAAGATAAATACCATAAGCTAATACAATTAATTGCGCAAAGCCTGAAAACAAACTATACACCGGTAAAAAGATATTATTTGCTAATCCTGCACCAATAGCAGTTTTATAGTTTTGCTGATTGGCTTCATGCAAATCGTTTTCTGAAATAATCACGACGATTGAAAGCAATGATCACTTTAAAATTATTAAGGCTTTCCTGTATTTCGGCGCTCATTCCGCCAACACTTTTAAGATTCACTGCATTTTTTTTCTTTACCCAGGGCGAAACCAGTTTTGTAAATAATCAAAATAAATACTGCCGGGAACAAGTGCAGCTGCACCAAGTTTAAAATGAATAGACAATAAGAAAAATTCCGGCACCCATCATGGTTGCAATGCTGCCGATAAACTGCATTAACGATTGTGAGAAAAAAGTGTTGATCTTATCTGTATCGTTATTAACCCTTGAAATAAGATCGCCGGCTTTATTTGCATTAAAGAATGCAACAGGCAATGATTGCAGTTTATTGAATATAGTATTGCGCAACGTAAACAACATGCGCTGGCTAATGCTGCCCATCAGTTTTGTTTGAAAATAACTTGTAAACAAACCCACCAAATACATGGCAAGCAAAATGCCTGAAAATACAAGCACACCATGATATTGTTTGTGCTGCACATACATGATCAATCGTATAACCAATAATCAACGGGCCGACCTAAGTTAAGCGTATGAATTCAAAAGGATGATAAGCGTAGCAACCAACAAATTTTTCTTTTCATGCGATATCAATTGCAGCAAACTTTTAAGCGCGAGCATAGTTGAAACTTTTTCCTTCTTATCAGTATGTCATTAAGATTGTAATTCATAGTTGCTGGTGCTTTTTTGTGAATTAATCATCTGCACATATTCAGGGCTGGTGTGTATTAATTCATCATGTTTGCCTGCTGCAATGAATCTCGCCCTGCATCAATAAAATTATCTGGTCATAATGTTCAACAGTAGCTTATTTTTTGTGTAACGGATATCAAAGTTAACCCGGGATAATTCTTTTGAATATTCTCTAGTATTTTCTTTTCCGTATTGTTATCAACCCGTGATGTAAAATCATCCAGCAATAATATTTTCGGATTCAATGCCAATGCACGTGCCAGCATAATGCGTTGCTTTTGTCCGCCTGAAAGACTTGAACCACGTTCTGAAACAATTGTATTTAATTTATCGGGAAGCTGTTCAATAAAATCTTTTAACTCTGCTGTTTCAATTGCTTTCTCCAATGATTCATCCGTTACTGTATCGCTGAATGCAATGTTCTCCCGAATGCTCATATTAAAAATGATGCTGTCCTGGAAAACAAAGCCAACCTGTTTATGAAATGCTTCGCTGTTATATTCTTCAATAGAATGGCCATCAAATTTTATGGTGCCTGATGTTTGTTTTATTAATCCTGTTAAGCAGGTATAACAATTGTGTTTTGCCTGCGGCGGTCGGTCCAATGATCGCAGTCCTTGAACCTGGTTCAACAGAAAAAGATATATCTTTCAATACAGGAATTTGTCCATACAAAACATTTACATTTTGCAATTCAATATCACCTTTTAAATCTTTTGTAATAGTTCCTGTTTCAGGCAGCGTCGGGTGTATTCAATAACATTGCTGATGCGCTGATAAGAAGCAGTAGCCTGCGCAATTACATTGCTCATAAAACCAATAATCAAGTATTGGGAAAATGAGCATGGATAAATAACTGTTGAATGCAGCAAAATTTCCAAGGCTCATACTTCCGTTAATAACAAAATGGCCACCCAATGCAAGTATGGTTAACGCTGCAATGTTTGAGGTGAAAGTGATAACAGGAATAAGTCCTGCAAAAAGTTTTAAAATCTGTCAATCCAAAATCTCTTGCTTTGGTATTAGCTTCCAAGAAATTTATTGTATTCCGGTTGTTGCGAATTCACCACCCGAATAATGGCTGCGCCTAAAATACTTTCATTAATCACTTTATTCAGCCAGTCTATAACAGCCCGGCTTTGTATAAACAATGCACGCACTTTTTTTAAGTACAACAAAAAATGTAATACCAATGATTGGAATAATAGCAATTACACACAAAGCCAGTTTCCAGTTAATAGTTATTAATAAAATACTTGCGCCGATGATAATAAATAATGAAGAAATAATAGAAACAATTGCCTGCGATATAAATAGTTTTATTGAATCAACATCAGCAGTAAGATTGGTTAATAGTTTAGATGGATTTGCCTGCTCAATAAAAGCATAACGCTTTGCTTGGATATTTTATCAGAAAGTTTTGTCCGTAAGTCTCTTGCCACTTTTTCTGAAGCGTAGGTTTGAAGAATGCTTTGCAGGTAAGTAAAAATAAATATGCTGATAACTGCTATGGAAAATTTTATGATAACGGATTCATATAAAAATATTCCATGCACTAAAAGCATCTATGCCTTTTGATATCATTTTTGGTATCAATAAATTTATTCCATTGCTTAAAAGTGTAAATAAAATCAGCAACAGCACCATACCGCGGTAAGGCCTGAGAAGGCTGAGTATGCCCGGTTTTTTATTAGTTATTTTAGTTACCTCCATTATCCTTTATAGTTGTCACACTTCTCTATGATTAAGAAAGACGAATGGGAAATGATTATATTCTAAAAATTCTGTGATGCCAAAGTAAATAAAATTAAAATATTAAGGTATGTTCCTTAAGAAATTTCGACTAAAAAATAACTTTAAGAAATGCATAAATTAAATTTTACGTTTTTTCATGTGGCGTCTAAAGAATTACTTACTACTTTGCACAGCAATAATCTTTTATTTAAAAATTCTTTCATTAAAAACAAACTTAAAATAAAAAGGAATGAAATTTATAAAACTTTTTTTTGCGGTTGTTGTCGTTATAATTTTGGCAAGTTCCTGCAATAACTCATCTGAGAATAAAACCGGTTTAGTAAAAACCGGCGTGACAAAAAAAGACTGGGGCATCGTTGATGGAAAAAATGTTTATCTCTACACGTTAGCAAAACGATAAAGGAGATATGGTAACCATCACTAACTATGGTGGTGCGGTTACGTCATTTGTAACTCCGGATAAGAATGGGACAAAGTCAAGTATTATTATTGGCTTCGACAGCTTGCAGCCTTATCTTCAGCAACCGCCTTACTTCGGCGCTTTAATAGGCCGTTATGGAAACAGGATTGGCGATGCGAAGTTCACATTGGATGGAGTTACTTATCAACTTGCTGCCAATAACGGAAAAAATTCTTTACATGGCGGGTTAAAAGGTTTTGATAAAGTAGTCTGGGATGCTTCAGTTCCTGATAGTAGTGTGCCTTCTCTTACATTAAAATATTTAAGTAAAGATGGAGAAGAAGGTTATCCCGGTAATCTCAATGTCACCGTACAATACACTTTAACTAATGATGATGAATTAAAGATTGAATACAATGCGGAAACAGATAAACCAACACCTGTTAATTTAACCAATCATAGTTATTTTAATTTAACAGGCGATGTAAGTAATACGATTTTAAATCACTCTCTGATGATAGACGCAGATAATTATACTCCGGTTGACAGCACCCTAATTCCTACAGGCGAAATTAAACCCGTAAAAGGAACACCATTTGATTTTACTTCTCCAAAAATGATTGGAAAAGATATTGACCGAGGTAAAAGGTGGCTATGACCATAACTGGGTTTTAAATAAAAAAGACGCTTCTTTGCAGAAAGTTGCGGAACTAACGGACACGGTTAGTGGAAGAACGCTTGATGTTTATACTACGGAACCTGGCTTACAATTTTATACAGGTAATTTTTTAGATGGTAAATTTATTAATCGTGGAGGAACCCCGCTGAAACAGCACACGGCACTGTGTTTGGAAACACAACATTTTCCTGATTCTCCCAACAAAACTAATTTTCCTTCAACAATTTTAAAACCCGGAGAAAAGTATCATTCAGTTACTATGTATAAGATAAAATTGAATTAATGCTCAATGGCAAAGCAACGCTGATGTTTGATAAAAAGAAGTTATGGTCCCTCTCCGAAGCAGAGGGGGTGAGGGGTGAGGCTGCTTTTATTTTTGATTTGAATGGAACTATGATAGATGATATGCATTATCATGCAGAAGCCTGGTATGATATTTTAAATCATGACTTAAATGCAGGGCTTACATGGGACGAAGTAAGAGCGGAAATGTATGGAAAAAATGATGAGCTGTTGGTAAGAATTTTCGGAAACAATCATTTTACCAATGAGAAGATAAAAGAATTATCAATTGAAAAAGAAAAAAGATACCAACAAGCTTACCTGCCTAAATTGTCACTTATAAATGGGCTAAAGGAATTTTTAGAAAAAGCCAAAGCCATGGAAATACAAATGGCAGTAGGGTCTGCTGCTATACCTTTCAATATAGATTTTGTTTTAGATAATTTACATCTTCGTCACTTCTTTAAGGCCGTAGTAAGCGCAGATGATGTTGCCATCAGCAAACCGCATCCTGAAACTTTTGCCAAATGTGCGGAATTATTAAATGTTTCACCCGGAAATTGTATCGTATTTGAAGATGCGCCAAAAGGAGTGGAAGCTGCGCAAAATGCCGGAATGAACGTTGTTGCGCTTACAACAATGCATGGCAAAGAAGAATTTGAAAACTATGGAAATATTATTGCATTTCTAAACGATTATACAGAAGTAACACCGGATAATTTTTTAAATGCAAAAGAAAAGTATTGAAGAAATAAAAAGAATGGATTTAAACATACACGCCCGATATTGTATTGTAGAAACTAATTTAACGATGAAACGATTTTTTATTTTTTCCCTTTTGCTTTTTCTTTCGTCAGAAACATTTGTTCAAAGCAGCAACACGCTTTTTGATGATGGATGGCTTTTCTTTAAGGGAGGAGCACAAGGAGCCGAGAGAACAGATTAGAGCTAACAGATGAAAAAGGTTATAGAAATCCCAAAGCAGAAAATTTAGTAACGTTTGAAATAGAAGGCCCCGGTACTGTAGCCGGAGTTGGAAATGCGAATCCAATTAGCGTGGAAAGCTATCAATTGCTTGAGCGGAAAGCCCGGCAAGGTAAATGTTTAGTGATTATTAAATCAGAAAAACGCCCGGGGACGGTTGTAATAAAAGTTTCTTCGGCTGGATTAAAATCCGCTGAAATAGAACTAAAGGTGAATTGATGTTTATGTTTTAATCAGAACTAAAAGCATGACTAATAAATGTTATTTTGACACTTATAAAAATATTCTTAATTTGTTACCTCTAAAAGATTGCCTGGTACAATGTCTGAAAAAAAATATGTTATAGGAGTTGATTACGGAACTGACTCGGTTCGTTCTGTTATATTAGATGCAGCAAATGGGAATGAAATTGCTTCATCAGTATTTTATTATCCGCGATGGAAAGATGGTCTGTATTGTAATCCAAATCAAAATCAATTCAGGCAACATCCGCTGGATTATATTGAGGGTCTTGAGACAACTATTAAAGATTGTTTAAAGCAAGCCGGAAAAGTTGTTGCTGAAAATATAAAAGCAATATCTGTTGATACAACCGGTTCATCTCCTGTTGCTGTAGATAAACACGGAACACCGTTAGCGTTATTGCCGGAATTTGAAACTAATCCCAATGCAATGTTTGTTTTATGGAAAGACCATACTTCTATAAAAGAAGCTGCAGAATTAAATGAGCATGCAACAAAGTTTGAAATTAATTACCTGCAATATGTTGGTGGCATTTATTCTTCTGAATGGTTTTGGAGAAAGCTGTTGCATGTATTACGTGTAGACGAAACGGTTAGAAACGCATGTTATTCCTTGGTTGAACATTGCGACTGGATTCCATTTTTTTTGACCGGCGGAAATGATATTCACCAGATGAAGCGAGGCGTTTGTTCTGCAGGTCATAAAGCATTATGGTCTGCAGAATTTGGCGGCCTGCCGCCAAATGAATTCTTTACCTCATTAGATCCGTTGCTGGATGGTTTTACTTCAAGATTATTTACCGAAACATACACTTCTGATAAACCTGCCGGCAATCTTTCAAAAGAATGGGCGGAACGTTTAGGATTATCAACTGATGTGATTATTGGTGTTGGAGCGTTTGATGCGCACATGGGTGCAGTTGGCGGACAAATTGAACCTTATCATCTAAGCAAAGTAATGGGCACATCAACCTGCGATATGCTGGTTGCACCATGAAAGATGTAAAAGATAAATTGGTAAAAGGTATCTGCGGTCAGGTTCCCGGCTCTGTTATACCCGGTATGATGGGTATGGAAGCAGGGCAATCTGCCTTTGGCGATACGTATGCATGGTTCAGAAATTTAATTACTAATTCATTTAAAAATATTTTAAAAAATTCTAAAGTTATCAATGAAGCAACGGCTGATTTATTATATAAAGAATTGCATGAGAAATTAATTGTTCAACTTTCCAATGAAGCTGCAAAGCTTCCTTTAAATGAAAATGATGAATTGGCCATTGACTGGTTCAATGGAAGAAGAACACCTGATGCCAACCAGGAACTTGAAAGCTGCTATCATAGATTTGAACCTTGGTACAGATGCTCCCCGAATTTTTAAAGCGGTTGTTGAAGCAACCTGTTTTGGCGCAAAAGCTATTGTTGACAGGTTTAATAATGAAGAAGTTCCTGTAAAAGGATTGATTGGTTTGGGTGGCGTTGCAAGAAAATCTCCTTATGTGATGCAGGTGATGGCAGATGTAATGGAGATGCCTATCCGTATTCATAAATGAGAACAAACCTGCGCTGCAGGCGCTGCAATGTTTGCCGCAACTGCCGCAGGCATTTATGATAAAGTGGAAGATGCAATGGAAGCAATGGGCCAGGGGTTTGATGCAGAATATCAACCAAACAAAAACAATGTCGGGTTATATAAAAAAAGATATGAACGATATAAAGCGCTGGGAAAATTTATTGAAAGCGAAACAGCCGGCTCTGATTATTATTAATTAAATTAATTAATCAAACAAAAATGAAATTTTTTTTCCTCTTTTTCTTAAATGTAATTTTGATCACATCATCCTTTGCTCAACAAACTGTGCAAATAAATTTATCGAATACAGGTCATCAAAAAATCAGCAAATATATTTATGGTCATTTTGCGGAAGATTTGGGCCGGTGTATTTATGATGGATTTTGGGTGGATTCAAATTTAAATGTTCCTAAAAGCGATCGTATAAGGCTTGATGTAGTGAATGCTTTGAAGAAAATAAATATACCTGACCTGCGCTGGCCTGGCGGTTGTTTTGCAGATCAATATCATTGGAGTGATGGCATTGGCGACCGCAGTAAAAGGCCCGTTCGCGTAAATACAACGTGGGGCATGGTTAGTGATGATAACAGTTTTGGCACGGATGAATTTTTAAAGCTTTGCAGTCTGCTTGGTTGTGAACCATACATTGCCGGAAATGTTGGAACCGGTACTCCGCATGAAATGGAAGACTGGCTTGAATATTTAAATTACAATGGTAAAAGTACATTGGCTGATTTGCGAAGAAGTAATGGGCATGCTGCGCCATACAATGTTTCACTTTGGGGTGTTGGAAATGAAAGCTGGGGCTGCGGCGGAAACATGACACCGGAGTTTTATGCAAATCAATATAAACGTTATGCTGAGTTTTGTAAAAATTATCCCGGTACACAATTAAAGAAAATTGCAAGTGGTTCTAATGGCGATGATTATAACTGGACAGAAGTATGCATGAAAAATATTCCCATCGGGATATGTGGGCAATTTCAATGCATTATTATACCATTGTAAATAACTGGCAACATAAAGGCTCTGCAACTTCTTTCGATGAAAGCGAATATTTTAAAGGATTGAAAAGTTGTTTGCATATCGAAGACCTCATTAATAAGCACAGCGCTATTATGGATAAATATGATCCGCAAAAAAAAGTAGGCATTGGCTGTTGATGAATGGGGAATATGGACAGATACTGAGCCCGGAACGAATCCTTCTTTTTTATACCAGCAAAATAGTTTGCGTGATGCCTTGATAGCAGCATCAACATTAAATATTTTTAACAATCACTGCGATCGTGTACGAATGGCAAATCTTGCACAAGCAGTAAATGTGTTGCAGTCGCTGGTACTTACCAATAAAGAAAAAATGCTGCTTACACCGACGTATTATGTTTTTGATCTGTATAAATATCACCAGGATGCAACATTACTTCCCCTGCAATTCACCAGTCCTCAATATGTTTTTAATGGAGAAAGCATACCTGCAGTAAATGCATCGGCATCAAAAGATAGTAATGGTGTCATTCATATTACATTGGTAAATCTTGATTCAAAAAATAAAATAACTGTCAGTACAGAATTACCAAATGCATACAAAAATATTGATGGCGAAATAATAACCTCTTCAAAATTTAATGACATAAACACTTTTGAAGAGCCGGATAAAGTAAAGGAAGCAAAATTTTCTGCATTTAAAAATAATGGTAAAACGTTATCAGTTGACTTACCTCCGATGAGTGTAGTATTGATAACGCTCCGATAATTATGAAGAAATATGAATACATACGGCAGGCTGCCTTTGAAGCAAACATGCAATTGCCAAAGTTGGGCCTGGTACTTTTTACATTTGGAAATGTAAGCGCCGCGGACAGGAATGAAAATGTTTTCGCGATTAAACCAAGCGGGGTTCCTTATGAAGAACTTTCTGCAGATAAAATGGTGATTGTTGATTTTGATGGTAAAACCATTGAAGGAGAGTTACGTCCTTCTTCTGATACGTTAACACATGCCGTGTTATATAAAAATTTTGAAACCATTGGTGGAATTGCGCATACGCATTCCAGTTATGCAACTGCCTGGGCACAAAGCCAGCGTGACATTCCCATCTATGGAACCACGCATGCAGATCATACAACATACGATATTCCATGTGCTGCACCTATGAGTGATGAAATGATACAAGGCAATTACGAATACCAAACCGGCTTTCAGATTATCAATGCATTGAAAGAAAAAAATATAAGTTATGAAGAAATGGAAATGATTCTTGTTGGAAATCATGCGCCCTTTACGTGGGGCAAAACGGCAGCTAAAGCAGTTTACAACAGTGCGGTACTGGAAGAAGTTGCGAAGATGGCTTATTTAACGGAATCAATTAAAGCAGATGCGTTAAGATTAAAAGATGCATTGATAAAAAAACATTTTGAAAGAAAACATGGACCTGATAGTTATTACGGGCAGTCTTGAAAGTGAATAATAAAATTTTGAAAGTATTGTTATGAAGAAATTATTTTTATCATTCCTGTTAATCAACGCCTATAGTTTATATGCGCAGCATAAAGATTATCCGATACAAGCGGTTCCCTTTACACAGGTGCATTTAAGTGATAACTTCTGGCTGCCGCGGATAAAAATCAATGCGTTGGTCACGATACCAGCATCGTTTGAGCGATGTGAAAAAACAGGCCGCGTAAATAATTTTGTAATGGCGGCTACCCATTCGGGTAAGTTCTGCACCATCTATCCTTTTGATGATACAGATATTTATAAAACCCTGGAAGGCGCTTCGTATTCATTAAGCCTTTTTCCCGATCCAAAACTTGAGGCATACATGGATTCTCTTATTGCTATTGTTGCAAAAGCACAGGAACCCGATGGTTATTTATATACTGCACGAACAATTGATCCGCAACACCCGCACGCATGGGCTGGCGCAGAACGTTGGGTAAATGAAAGAAAGCTAAGTCATGAATTATACAATGTCGGTCACTTGTATGAAGCTGCTGCTGCGCATTACATCGCAACCGGTAAAAAAAATCTTTTAAATATTGCCTTGAAAAATGCTGACCTGGTTTGTTCGGTTTTTGGTCCTGCACCCAGTCAGCAACATACTGCTCCCGGGCATGAAGTGGTTGAAATGGGTTTGGTGAAACTTTATCGTATCACCGGAAAAAAGGAATACCTGAACACAGCGAAATATTTTATTGAAGAGAGAGGCCGCGATGTAAGCTATGATTCGACCAGCAAAGATGAATGGAAGAATGGTTCTTACTGGCAGGATAATATTCCCGTTACAGAACAAACAGAAGCCGAAGGCCATGCCGTCCGTGCAGGATATTTATATTCTGCAATGGCTGATGTAGCGGCGCTCACGGGCGATACAGCATTGTTGCGCTCTGTAGATACCGTCTGGCAAAATGTTGTTTCTAAAAAAATGTATGTACAGGGTGGCGTTGGCGCAATAGGCGATGGTGAACGCTTTGGAGATAATTATGAATTGCCCAATGCAACAGCGTATAACGAAACTTGCGCAGCTATAGCTCAAGTATTCTGGAACCAAAGGATGTTTCTCTTGCATGGCGATTCAAAATATATTGATGTGCTTGAAAAAACTTTATACAATGGTTTTATCTCGGGCGTGGGCCTTGATGGCAAATCTTTTTTTTATACAAATGCCATGCAGATAAAAAATAGTTTCAATCATCCTGATATGGAAGCAACACGTTCGGGCTGGTTCCCTTGCTCCTGCTGTCCTACGAATGTTGTAAGGCTTATGCCATCAATTCCGGGATATGTATATGCGCAGCAAAACGATAAATTGTATGCAAATCTTTTTATTGCAGGAACAACTACATTAAAAATTAACGGCAAAGAGGTAAGTATCGTTCAGCAAAATAATTATCCCTGGGATGGTGATTTAAAATTTACTGTTAATCCAAAATCGTCTTTCAATTTTTCAATGTTGATACGCATTCCCGGTTGGGCAAGAAATGAAGCGATGCCTTCAGATCTTTATTCATTTAGTAATAATTCTGATAAAAATGTGATCATTACTATCAATGGAAAAGAAGTTGATTATTCAATTGAAAACGGTTACGCGGTTTTAAATAAACAATGGAAAAAGAATGACATAATAGAAGTGAATCTGCCAATGGAAGTGAGAAAAGTGGTTGCAAATGCAAAGGTAAAAAATGATATAGGTAAAGTCGCTTTACAGCGTGGGCCCATTATGTATTGTGCCGAATGGGTTGATAATAACGGCAAAGCTGCTAACCTTGTAATGCCTGTCAATACAACGTTTCAGGCTTCTTACAGTCCCGGTCTTTTAAATGGAATGGAAGTTTTAAAAGCCAACGTTCCTGCGGTGATTATAGAAAATAACGGGGAAACCGTTCAAACAAAAAATCAAAATTTTATGGCGATTCCATATTATTCCTGGGCCAACAGAGGCAAAGGAGAAATGATATTGTGGTTTCCTGAAAAGATAAAGGATATTGATATTGTTGCATCTGAATAGAAAGTTTTTTAAGTAAAGTAAATTTTTAAGTTCTAACTAAGTTATATCGTGTTAAAAAAATTGAAGTCATATCTTTTATTAACCGTCATATTCTTTTCATATGTTCATTTATTTGCGCAGCAAAATGATCTTGCTTCAGCGCCACCAATGGGATGGAATAGTTACAACTGCTACGGTTCAGCAGTACACGAAGATGAAGTAAAAGCCAATTCAGATTACATGGCTAAAAACTTAAAACAATTTGGCTGGCAATATATAGTTGTAGATTTTTTATGGGCTTATGATAATCCTCCCGGAAGTGCTGTAGGCAATCCCTTCCAGAGCAGGCTTCCTGATGGTTCGTACATTCCCTGGCTGAGCATGGATCAGTATGGAAGACTCTTGCCTGATGTCAATAAATTTCCTTCAGCATTTAATGGAAAAGGGTTTAAGCCTCTTAGCGATTACATTCATTCTTTAGGATTAAAGTTTGGTATTCACGTTATGAGAGGAATTCCGCGGCAAGCGGTTTGGGCCAAAACTCCTGTTTCAGGAACAAACGGAATTACTGCAGACATGATTGCAGACACTTCATCCATTTGTCCCTGGCTGAATCATATGTATGGCTTGAATATGCAGAAGCCCGGTGCGCAGGAATATCTTAATTCTATTCTGAAATTATATGCTTACTGGGATGTTGATTTTATTAAAGTAGATGATATAGCCCGGCCATACAGAGCTGCTGAAATTGAAGGATATTATAAGGCAATTCAAAATTGCGGCAGGCCAATTATATTGAGTTTATCTCCAGGTGAAACACCAATTAAAGATTCATCCCATGTAAAAAAGTATGCAAATATGTGGCGCATGGCGGATGATTTTTGGGATAACTGGCAGCAACTTTTAAAAATGTTGGATTACGCTAAAACATGGGAAGGCATTGGCTCTGCCGGTCATTGGCCTGATTGCGACATGATGCAAATTGGTAAATTATCGAAGCGTGGCCCTGTTGGCCCTGAGCGCTATAGCAGGTTTACTAAAGATGAATTATACACACACATGAGTTTCTGGTGTATTTATAAATCGCCGTTAATATTTGGAGGAAATCTTCCTGAAAACAGGGAGCTTGAAAACAATTTAATTACCAATGAAGAAGTACTTGCTGTCAATCAAAAAGGAGAAAATCCCAGGCAATTATATAAGAATGATAGCAGCATGGTCTGGACTTCGGATAGGCATGACAGTAAGGATGTGTATGTTGCCTTATTTAATATTGCTGATGATGCACATGAAGTAAATATTTATTTTTCCCGACTCGGTATAAAAGGAAAAGTAACCATTAGGGATTTATGGAAAAAGAATGATATAGGAATTTTTAAAAAGAAATTCGAACAAATGATAAATGCGCACGGCTGTGCATTGTTAAGATTAGAAGTTCAATAAGATAAAACCCATCTTCCTTGCGAGAAGGCCAGGGGTGAGGCTTTACCAGTAAAACAACAAATAAAGTGAATTTTAAATCAACCTGACTTTTACTAAAACTCTTTTAGGGTGAAGGTCTATCCCTTCTCCTTTGGAGAGGGGCAGGGGTGAGGTTAAAAATAAAATAATGAAAGATTTTAAAAAACAGGAGGTTTGGTTTGCAACAGGAAGCCAGCATTTATATGGTGAGGAAACTTTAAAAAAAGTTACAGAACATTCGAAGATTATTGTAAAGGCATTTAATGATGATTCGAAAATTCCGTTAAAGATTGTTTACAAACCAACAGTAAAAACTCCTGAAGAGATATTTGCTTTGTGCCAGGAAGCCAATACAAATATTAACTGTATCGGAATTATTGCCTGGATGCATACTTTTTCTCCGGCAAAAATGTGGATAGGCGGATTAAAAATTTTGCAAAAACCGTTGTGTCATTTACATACGCAATTCAATCGTGATATTCCCTGGAAAGATATTGATATGGATTTTATGAACCTGAACCAAAGTGCGCATGGCGATCGGGAATTTGGATTCATCATGACGCGGATGCGTACACGAAGAAAAGTTATTGTTGGTCATTGGCAGGATGCAAAAGTTTTAAATAGTATAAATATTTGGAGCCGTGCAGCAGCAGCCTGGCACGACTGGCAGGATGCAAAATTTGTTCGCTTTGGCGATAACATGCGCCAGGTGGCAGTTACAGAAGGCGATAAAGTAGAAGCACAATTGCAATTTGGTTATTCAGTAAACACACATGGTGTCGGCGATTTAGTGAACGTGATAAATGGAGTAAGTAAAAGAGAGATTGATAAAATGTGTGATACTTATAACGAAGAATATATTTTATCATCTTCATTAAAAAAATCGGGAAAAGATTATAGCTCTTTGCAGGAAGCGGCTAAGATTGAAGTTGGACTTAGAAAATTTTTGAAGCAGGGTAATTTCAAAGGGTTTACTGATACGTTTGAAGACCTGCATGGTTTGTCTCAATTACCCGGAATAGCTTCGCAGCGCATAATGGCTGATGGCTATGGCTTTGCAGCTGAGGGCGATTGGAAAACTGCTGCGCTGGTGCGTGCTATGAAAGTAATGGCAACGGGATTGGACGGAGGCAATTCTTTTATGGAAGATTATACCTATCATTTCGACCCCAAAAATGAAATGGTACTCGGCTCACACATGTTGGAAATTTGTCCTTCTATTGCTAATGCAAAACCTAAGTGCGAAATACATCCATTAGGTATCGGTGGCAAGGCAGATCCTGTTCGTTTAGTCTTCAACGTTAGTGGTGGTGATGCATTAAATGCTTCCATGATTGATATGGGCAACCGGTTTAGATTACTGATTAATGAAGTGCAGGCGGTAGCGCCGCAGCATGATCTCCCAAAACTTCCGGTTGCAAGAGTTTTGTGGAAACCTTATCCCGATATGGCTACAGGTTGCGCAGCATGGATATTGGCAGGTGGCGCCCATCACACCTGTTTCAGCCAGAATCTAACTTCGGAACATTTGGAAGATTTTGCAGATATGGCCGGCATTGAAACTATATTTATTGATAAAGAAACAAAATTGCGTAATCTTAAAAATGAACTTCGCTGGAGTGAAGTTTATTATCAGTTAAATAATAAATAGAAAATATATCAATGCAGTTAGCGATATTTATAATTGCATCTTAATAACCCGGCTTAACCTTCTTATATTAAAAATCAAATAACGATTGCTTTATGAACCAAAACTTTTCTTTTACCGATTATGCCGTTTTTATTGTCTATTTTATAATTGTAGCAGCCTACGGTTATAGTGTTTACCATAAACGAAAAAGAAATGAGCATGATGCTAAAGCATTCTTTCTTGCCGAAGGAACATTAACCTGGTGGGCCATTGGTGCATCATTGATTGCATCAAATATTTCTGCGGAACAATTTATTGGCATGAGTGGTGAAGGATTTTTTCTCGGTATTGCAGTTGCTGCGTACGAATGGATTGCCGCTATCGCTTTAATTATTGTGGCGGTCTGGTTCATCCCTGTTTATCTTAAGAATAAGATTTATACCATGCCGCAATTTTTGAAGACAAGGTATAATGAAACAGTTGCCTTAATCATGGCTGTTTTCTGGTTATTCCTTTATGTGTTTGTAAATCTTACTTCCATATTATATTTAGGAGCAGTTGCTATTAATGGAATAAGTGGCGGTGGCAATCTTCATATTATAATGATTGGCCTTGCCATTTTTGCATTAGTGATATCATTAGGTGGAATGAAAGTTATCGGTTATACAGATGTGATACAAGTGGCAGTATTAATAATTGGCGGCTTGGTCACCACGTATATTGCATTAACAGTAGTCGGCGAAAAATTTGGCGTAGGAAGCAATGCCATTGCAGGTTTTAAAGCATTGCTTCATAATGCGCCGGAACATTTTAATATGATTATTCCTAAACCAACGGCCTCGTCTTCGCAAAATGAGATTGATAAATATATCACTTTTCCCGGGGTGCTTTCTTACCTCGCAGGTATTTGGATCATCAATTTAAATTATTGGGGATGTAATCAATATATTACACAACGTGCGCTGGGCGCCGATTTGCAGACTGCACGCACAGGAATTTTATTTGCCGGATTTCTGAAATTATTAATGCCGGTTATTGTGATGTTGCCTGGCATTGCCGCCTTTGTTTTGTATTCCAAAGGGCATTTACCCCGGTTGGTTGGCGGCAAAGATGGCGCTTATTCAGCGGTTCTCGAATTTTTACCCACCGGCCTTAAAGGCTTGTCTGTAGCGGCTTTGACCGCTGCAATCGTTGCATCGCTGGCAGGTAAAGTAAACAGCATCTCAACAATTTATACGCTGGATGTTCACAAAAAATATATAGGTAAGCAAATTGACGAAAGAAAGCAGGTAATTGTAGGAAGGGTAACGGTTTTTGTTGCGATGATAATTGCAGTTTTATTTACCTGGAGTGATTTGCTGGGTATAGGCGGCAAGGGTGGGTTTACATTTATTCAACAATATACAGGGTATATAAGTCCTGGTGTTTTTGCTATGTTTTTTTTGGGCATGTTTTGGAAAAGAACAACAGGAGCTGCAGCAATTGTAGGCGTTATTTTGGGATTTTTGTTATCCGTTCTCTTTAATGATTTTGCTCCCCAGCTATTCGGAAATGATACATTTTTATACACAGCATATCATACTATCAATGGAGAAGGGAAAGACATCTACGTTATTCCGTTTCATATATGTATGGGACTATCATTTGCAATAACCATGATTGTGATGATTGCCATCAGCCTTGGAGGGCCAAAAATAAATCCGAAAGCTTTTGAACTCGATAAGAGTATGTTTAAACTACGGCCTCAAACAATTATTTTAATAGTGCTCACATTATTACTTATTGGGGCGCTTTATGTTAAGTTCTGGTAGTTGCTTTTACTTTTTTAAGATTACGTAATAATAAAAGTTTTATGAGTATAATTAGCGAATACAAGGCGCACGACCGCATGCTTATAGCAGTGGATTGTATTATTCTTGGATTTGATGGAAAAAATTTAAAAGCATTATTAATTAAAAGAGGATTTGAGCCCGGGTTGAACAGTTGGTCATTAATGGGGGGATTTGTAAAAAATGAAGAATCATTAGATGCCGCTGCCTTCCGTATTCTCGAAGTTCTTACAGGCTTAGCCAATATTTACCTTGAGCAATTGCACAGTTTTGGCGAAGTAAATCGTGACCCTGCCGGGCGGGTAATTTCCATTGCTTATTTTGCTTTAATAAAAATTGACGATTATTCCATCGAACTTATGAAAGAGCATAATGCAAAATGGTTTGATATCAGGCATATACCAAAAATGATTTTCGATCATAAAAAAATGATAGTAATGGCCAAAGAACATTTGCGCCAGAAGGTAGCCAATCACCCGATAGGATTTGAACTTTTGCCTGAGAAGTTTACGTTGCCGCAATTGCAAAACCTGTATGAAGCTATCTATGAAAATACTTTTGATAAGCGCAATTTTTCAAGAAAAATTTTATCCCTGCATATTCTTAAGAAGCTTGATGAAAAAGAAAGATTGTTTTCTAAACGGGGCGCTTTTTATTATATGTTTGATTATAATAAATATAAAAAGCTGGAGCAGGAGGGTTTAAAATTTATTTAGGAATTGACTAGTAGCCTCGACAGAACTAAATCAATATTTATATTCAATAATTTATCTGTCCTTTTGTGAAACAAACCGTATTCCGTAAAACATTGATTCCAATTTTTCTAGTAAAAAGGCTTAAACTTTGGGCAACTTAATCAGTTTATTTTCTTCTGGAATTAGGTCTCACCGATTAAGTACCTTAGCGATCGCTGATCGCTTTCTTTCTGTTAGTTCTTCCGCTATTTTTAACATGTTCAGAAAAAGTTTTTACAAAATGAGAACCGGATTTTCGTCAGGCTGTGATGAGTTTAAACGCTCTGTTTTTATATTTATCTACGTAAGTAAGATTATTGGCTTTCAAATAAGCGTGCTTGATGACTAGGCATAAAAAAGAGGCAATCTTTTTGGGAAAGCCTCTTCGATTAATCAGTCATACTTAAGCTACTACTATTTCTTTGCATCCTGAACATTCTTCACAGCTACGGGCCACGTACCTGCAACAGGAAAACTTACAGCCAGGTTCAATCCCCGAACAGTATCCTGGCCGAAATGATACAAAGGCCAGCCTTTGTAAGTCATCTGTTTTCTTCCCGCAACAGTAATGTTTCCAAATAAAGTTTTATCTAAAATGGAAGGAACAACTATTTTTTCTTCTTCATACAAAGGGAATACATTGTTGTTAGACAAATCGGGTTTTGTGAATTTATTGATGTTGAAACTGTCAACAGCAAAAGTATAAATCGTTCTACCTTTACCGTTAGTAAAATAAATGGTTTTACCAACACCGATAGAATAGTCACTTTTATAATCGTTGCCGTCTAATCCTTTCAGTTGATTATCAGCAAGCATAATCGTATAATCCGGTTTTGCAATAAACCAAATACCACTTACGCCATCTCCCCTTGTAGAGCCGGCTGCTTCAGGTATGTTAGTAGTATTGCCATAGCCATCAGTGCCTGAGGGCGAATAAGTATATAGTGGCCATCCGTTGTAGGTAACCTGCTTTTTACCACTTGCAGTAGTAATCATTGCAAAGTCGGTTAAGGTTAATCCTGCGCCCAATTTTGCCGTGCTTAGGTCTGTAGTAAATGGAGGCCATGTGGTTTCGCAACCGCCCGTGCAGGAACTGGCGCCATCTGCATCATTGGCAAACATATACAAGGAAAGTCCTTGCTTATTAGTAATATATGTTCCATGTGCCGCATCCATTGCAAGGTTAATATCATTCAAAGAAGTACCCGGATTTGCATTTTTATCTTTGCTACAGCTGCTTATTAAAAGTATTAAACCGGACAATACAATGCCCGTTGTAAATAATTTTTTCATTTTTTTTACTTTTTAGATTGTGGGTCGATAGATTAAATTCCGCCTGTTAAGGCAGATTAGTGAGAGTGATTTTTTGTTAAAGAATTTCTTTTTCTATAAAGCGTTTATTTTTCGGCAACAGTTGCCTCCGGTCCGATTATTTTTAATTTTTTTTGTGTGTATTTAAACTATCCCGGTTATAAAGCCCCGGCATAATTTATGGCATTGCTTTCTTCCAAAAGATGCCGCAGATTTTGTCTTGCCTTATGCAAATTACTTTTTGATGCACCTTCAGAAATATTTAATTTTTCTGCAATCTCTGCATGAGAGAAACCTTCTATCACATATAAATTAAACACTGCTTTGTATGCGGGCGATAAGTGCTGTATGCTCGTTATAATTTCTTTATGCTGTAACATCTGCTCGGCAGTTTCGCAGTGATCCGCCATTGTTATTTGTTCAGTATCAACAAGACCTATCATTTCTTTTTTATTATATTTTCTTATGTGGTCAATACACGAATAAATCAGTATTTTCTTTAACCAAGCTGTAAAAGAAGCAACTGTGTTTTCATGTCGAGGCTCAAAAGTTTGTATGCTTGCTAAAAACTTTTAAAAAGCATCATTAATCATTTCTATTGGCTATCATAACTTGAAGAGTATCGTAATGCAATCGACATCGCATAGTTCGTAATAATTATGATATAATTCTTTCTGGGCTAATCTTTCATTTCTTTTACAACCCTTCAACATTTCTTTCCAATTGCTCGCATTTAAAGTAGATCCTGACTAGTGGCTGCGCAACGGTAAGTGCAACAAAAGGAAAAATTTCCTGTATAAGCCAATAGCAATTATTTCTTCAACTGTGGCATAAAATTTTTAGCTGATAATTTGTTAATAGGATTTTCTTCTGATTTAACGTGTCAACGTTTCAAAAACCGTGAATACTACGTATTCAAATTTAATATAATATTATAGCATCCCGCATCCATTGTTTAAATACCGGCGCTGTTTCCTGGCTAATAATCATCGAATGACTTATTTCGGGAATTATAAATCCAAGAAACAATTTTACTTTCTCAAAAGATTTAAAACTTCTTATATAATTTATACTAACAATGTATTGGCGATTTGCCCGAAAAAAAATTCTATTGTCTAATGATTCCTCTAAGTTCACTCAGTGTTTTATCAGAAATATATTTTTTTGAAAGAATATCAATTACGTAAACCAATTTATCCTGAGTATAAATCAAAACAATGTCTTCAAGAGGTAAAGCAGATGTTTTCGATTCCTTTTTTGACAATTAATCTTGCCCTTTTAGTTCGTACATAAATCGGGGGTTCTACTGGGTACATTTCTCATGAAGTTTTTAACTACTATAAATGGTAATTGCAAATTTGGAAATAATGTAGGTGTTCGATAACAGGAATATTCCCTATTTTTGTGAGGAAGATTCCCTATTTTATAATTTCGCTGAAGGGAACGCGTTGCGGCAAATTTTTTTATTAAATAATTGTCTGGCAAATTTGGTGATACTTTTGCTCTTTGATAATAGAGGTATCACCTATTTACTATTAAAGAATACCCTATTTTATAAATAGTAGGCTGGCAAAAAACCGATTGAGGAATAGAGCCCGGATAGTTTCAAAGAAAAACTCTTCGACAATTTGAAAGTCCGGGTTGCATTTATATTATAATCTGAAATGTGCAAATGGAAGGGTACGTGCCCATTCGCTTTCTTAAGCTGAGAATCATAACTTATATGTATGTGGAGTTTTCCCCGCCTGTTTACATTTACGGGTAATAAAAAACTTGTGGTGACAAATTTTTCATTTTTAAAACTGCTTTCGGAAAGATGAAGGAGGCGGTTTAAAATGGAAGTTCTGCTTTCTGAAAAATGCAAATTATTAACAGCATTGCTTTTATCTGTATAATCACGGACATCCGAAAAAATGCTTTTGCCGAAACCAGTACCTGCTGGTCCTAAGAGACTAATATTTGAAGATTGTAAAAAAATTTTATTGACGTTTTTTACTATTCCATGAAAACTGGTTTGCGGCCTTAATTGCTGAAAACCAAGCATACTAAAGCTTACTAATAAAAAGACCATCAAAAATTTATTTTTGCTCATTGAATTAAGAATAACTACCATTGAATTTTTATAGCTATGCCGGATTGCATTAGTTTCTGAAGATGAATTTCGTGTAACCCACAGCGTTATACTAAACATAGCTTAGCCATTTCCTGCTTGATTGATAGGTTCTTTTATAATTATCAAACCATTTACACAAGGGATAAAGGAAAATAACCAGGGCGACCCATGCGATATAAACTATTAACAGGTTAAATCCATAGCCCTTTAATCCTGTGACACGATTTATGGTAGTTGATAATATCATATCTGACGGGTTGTATCCTGATATTCCGGCACCAATCATTGCAAAAAGATGAATAAGAAAGCGATGAACTACATAGTAGAAGAATGGTACTCTTCCAAAAACGGTAATTTTTTTTGTAACTGTATTTAGTGGTTTTTCAGCAAGGGCCAGAAAGATCATTGCAGGCCCAAGCGTTATAAGTATATACAGAAGAGATGGAGGATATTTGGTAACGTTCAAAAATGATAATACAGTGAAAAGAACATTTTTTTGAGGGGACCAGCGAGCGGCATCACCATAAATATTAAAAGATCGGAACAGGAAAAAAAGAGCCATACTTCCCGATCCAACATACAACAATATTCTTTTTCTTTTTTCAGGCTCATAACCGTGCCCATATAAAGAACCGAAATAATACCCGAGTGCAATTATGCCAATCCAGGGTATTACAGGATAGTGTATAAAAACAGTAAAGCGGCCGAAAACAAAATCTCCCGGTTTGTGCAGAAAGCACCACATAAAAGCTGAAAACCCTTTTCCCGAAACATTCACTTTATCTAAAAAATTATGACCTGCAATTAGTAAAACAGCCATTAGTAAAATGAATGTCCTGTTCATAAAAATCATGACTGACAAAACAATCATGCTGATACCTATTGCCCAGATCACTTGTAAATTAACCATCGGGTAAGTTGGATTGAATGTGAGTGCAAGTGAAATGATAAAAAGCTCTGCGAATACCAGCCATATTCCCCTGGTGAAAAGGTAAAAGCTCAGTTCCCTTTTACTTTTTTTATGCCCGTAAAGAGAAGCTGAAATGCCAGCAAGAAATACAAATACGGGGGCACAATAATGCGTTATAAATCTTGTGAAGAATAACACAACACTTGTTTGAGAAAGATCAGTTGGCTCATAAAGAAATGCGTCACGGTGAAAATAATCACGTACGTGATCGAGCGCCATTATGATCATAACAACGCCTCTCAAAATGTCAATTGATTCGATGCGGTTTCGTTTACTGGATGGAGACCTCCAAATACTTTTCATCAATACAGGTTCTGATAAAGTTGCCATTTCAAATAATAATTTTAAGTGATTACAAAATTGTAAACACTTTGCCTGTTTGATAATAGATGTATTCCCTATTTAAGCAGAAACGATTCCCCATTTTAAAATTCACCTGTGTCTTCTCAATTATTACTCTTGACTTCTATTGGTAGAGCGATAGACCGGCGATGGAAGATTTGCTGTTTCTTATTTATGACTGTTTCATCAGTTTGACAATAGCCGTTCGGAAGATGATATCCGTCGTTCGGAAAATGCAATATCCAAACGAAACGGTAGCATGTAGGTTTGCAAAACAATTTCAGGAAGTATGAGTCAAACTCGCAAGCGAAGAAGTATTGTTTTTTTGGATTATTGTCTTCCTTCCAACTGGAATTCTTTCATTAGGTAATGCATCCGGTGCGCAAGGAAGTTGCCTTTTTGATCAATTTTTAACTGCAATAGCATTGCATAAAAGCAGCGCATTGCCATACATTATATTATTAAAACAAAAAATTTTCAAGTATGAAAACTAAAAAACAAACACGCCTCATTTTGAGGCCTCAGGCGTATTCATTGCTGGCAATCACTTTACTGGTAATTTCATTTGGGTGCCACAAGGCCCCCGTTCATCCGGATGATCTTAAAAATTTTAAGCAGGTAAACCTGGTAGCTAATACACCGGAATACCAACCGGTAACTGTTGATCCAACTCTGCTAAATGCCTTTGGCATTGCCTGGTCACCAAATGGTATAGCATGGGTAAATTCCGTCGGAGGCCATGTGAGCGAACTTTATAGCGCTGAAGGAGCTATCGTGCGAACTCCAGTAAACATACCATCGCCTGCGGATACAATTGGCGGTCTGCCTTGCGGCATTGTATTTAGCGGAGGCAAAGGGTTTAACTTATCTAACGGGCCCTCTTCATTTCTTTTTACCGGCTTTGATGGTGTTCTTTCTGGCTGGAACGGCGCTTCCGGCAATAATGCAAAACGTCTGAGAGCCTCTGCAGGCAATAGTTACACAGGCCTTGCCATTGCTGCAAATGCAGGCCATAATTTTATTTACGGTGCTAACTTTGGCGCTAAGAAAATTGACGTTTGGGATACCGCGTTCCATCGTGTTCCAATGTCTTTTAGAGACCCTCAATTGCCCGATACATATTCTCCTTACAATATCCAGACCGTGGGCGATTATCTTTTTGTAATGTATGCCGAGCTAAGCACTTACGATAGCACAGCAGGGCATGGTATTGCGGGAGCCGGTAAAGGATACGTAAGTGTATTCAATACAGATGGTTCTTTTGTGAAAAGGTTTGCATCAAAAGGCACACTCAACATTCCATGGGGTGTAACTGCAGCGCCCGGAAGCTTTTTGGAAAATAAGGATATGATAACAAATGCTAAAGAGAATGCAGGCAGTAGTGATAATAACGTAAACCATGATCCAGGAGACCCGGTTATACTTGTAGGTAATTTTGGCGATGGCCGTATCAATGTATATAGCGAAGACGCCAGGTATTTAGGACAACTTCAAAGCCATAATCAAACAATCGTAATAGATGGGCTATGGGCACTTTCATTCGCACCTTCATCTGCTACAACCGTCGATCCAAAGAGGTTGTATTTTACGGCAGGGCCAGACCATGAAAATGATGGTATTTTTGGATATCTGATTAAACAGTAATCAATAAAATATAAAACGATAACGGCTCTCAACTGGAGAGCCGTTTTTTTATTAAAAATTCAATTTGCAAAACAAGCCGTTTAAATAAAACGGTCTGTAAAGATTTCATTATAATTATTTTTCAGAAAGCTGCTTCAGGATGTCCGTAAAATTGCTTTGTCCCCAATGCTCCACATATTTCCCTTTTTCCAGGCGTATCATATCAATTATATCTATCACTACCTGCTTGCCATTGGGCTTGATACCAAAAATTTCGCCGGTGTGTGTTCCCGTAATTTGCTTTCTTGTGGTTACCAGGTCTCTTTCGGCTGTTTGCTCAAGTATTTCTACTTTTAAATCAGGAAAGCCTTTTCTTAAAACTTTAACTAAGAAAAAATAAAAGCTTTCCGGGCCGTTGGGCATTCCCTTTGCCGCAGAATGATTAATAACATTGGATGCTAATAATTCCTCAAAGGAATTCATGTTACCTTGCTCTATACATTCTTTGTTGAAGCGTATAACTATTGCTTTGTTTTGTTCAGGACTGTGACTCACTTTTTGTTATTTAATTTATGTAAGATTATGATTGACTTAATCCGGTGCGCTAAGCCTTGCAACTTATAGCGTGTTTCTAATTAAAGTTTTAGCCCACCGAAATAAAGCGAGCTTTACAATTACCGCAATTAATTTTTATTGTGAATAAGAAAAGACTCTTTAACCTTTGAAAGAAATTGCTCTTTCTTACGCCGGCTCACTTCTATATCAACACCATTGCTCATAACTATAGTTCCTCCTTCGCCGCGTATATATTCTTTAGCGTGAAGAAGATTTATTAGAAATGATTTATGAATACGAAAAAAAGGAGTGCCTTCAAGTAACTTATCGTAATCAAACAAAGGTTTTGAAATTGTAATTGTTTTATTACTAACAAGGTGAAAAATAGTATAGCTTCTTTGGGCTTCGCAATAAACGATCTCTTCCAGTTTTAAAATAATGAATCCTTTAAAAGTCGGGAGGCAAAGCCGCAAGTCCTGTGGCAGAAATGTTCTATCAACCACTTGCAATGTTGTTTCTGAATTCTCCGTAAACATATTTAAATCTTTTTTTTCTGTATTTACTTTTTAATGCATCATTAAATATTACTTATTCACTTTAACAATGCTCACTAAATTTCAAGCTAATTGATCCAGTAACTGATTTTAAAAACAAGATTGTATCACCGGCGGTTTATCAGCCATGTAGGCTGTAATCGCAAAATATAAAAACTGGTCATCGTATAAATGCTTACTCCCGTTTGTAACCTGGCCTTCCCAACATCCGTGGGCCATTTATTTATAAAACTATCTGCAATAGCAGCTTGCTTCCATACTTCTTCATTTAAAATTCCGTCAGCAATTATTTTTGAGGATGTCTTATGCACTGTTGTCATACGGCTCGTTAGTGAACCCTGGCCTGTGATAGTTTTAAAAGGAAACAACATTCCAATTGTACATGCGCAAATAAAAATTATATAATTAAGAACGGAAATCTGGTTACGGGGAATAATAAAATTCTTCATGATAATTTTTTTTTGTCACCGCGGAATATTTCTCAAAAAAATAATTGGAAGGATTTGCATTTTGCGCATAGAATACTTTTAATCTTTCCTGACCAAATGCGATAATAAAATCGCTTAATGTTTCGGCCTTATAGACATTAAACCTGCTATGTCGAAAAGTTTCCCACTCAATAACATGGTTATAATACAGCTCAGAAAACTCACTGGCCCAGTCAAGAATTTCCGCAAGGCCGCCAATATGCGCCGAATAGTTTTTTTCGTGAGTGAACTCAAATAACGGGCGGATGAATTTTTCAGCCAGGCGGTTGGCAACCATTTTAATAAAGTCATGGTGTTGCTGAGTTTGGATATTCATGAAATGTTATTTGTTTAGGTGAAAGTGTTGCTATTTTTCTTTAGGGCATTTCGCTGCACGTTGAGCACAAAATTGTAAAGACTTTGCCTATTTTATAATAGAGTTATTCCCTATTTATTGGTAAAACATTACCCATTTTAATAGAAGAGAAACAATTAAGAATGCTCTTTCTTAGAAAGAAAAATGTTTCTTTTCAAAACATTTTGCGGATGAAACTTTAGATGACGTAATAAAATGTATGCAGGCAACTGATAAAAAAGGCAAAAATAATCCTTATAATTTTTCGTCTAGCCCCATACTGTTTCCGAATTCTTCGAGGACTGCCTTAATTCCTTCAGCTACCGCTTCATAATAAAAATTAATATGGTCTTTATCATTCCAAAAAATTCTTCGGATAAATTCAAATATTTTCATTGTTCTTCCATTTATAACTCAAAGCACACGGACATAAAGAAAACCTTTATGCCCGGGCTTTGGTTTCAGAGAAACGGTTTAAAAACAAATCCTGGTTTCTCAATAGTTCGATGTGTAATTCCGGATTAAGCTAAATTCATTTGAATAAAATAAAAATTACGGGCTCAGTGGCGTTACGCTATAGTTGGTACCTTCGCCAACCACTTTTAGGTTTTAGATTCTGTTCCTTATTTGGAATTAGCGGTTAACGGATCTATAATGGCTTTCACTTCGGTGACTGTATTTATCGGAAACTTACCGAGCCTGGCATGTTCACGAATTACCCCTTCACTTTCTGCTATATGAATGCAATAAATTTTATCATCAGTGACAAATGATTGTATCCAATGATATGGTTTACCCAAATCGCCAATAACCTCGCAGGATTTTTGAGAGATTGCCTGTAATTCTTCAGGCGTAAGATTTCCAGCGCCCGGAAGATGTCTTTCAACAACAAATTTTTTCATACAAATGATTTTTAAATAGTGAATAATGATTACAAAATTGTGATAACTATTGCTGGATGATAACAGAGGTATTCCCCATTTATTTGTAAGGTATTCCCTAATTTAAATTATAGCTGGATAAGGGCTTCGGAATATTGTTCTTAATCTCAAGTGGTTTTTTTATTTACGCTCCATGTGGAGTAAAGGATAAGGCATCCCCATTCCATCAAGATCCGACTTTGAAATTACGTTGAAACCAAAGTGCTCATAGAATTTTGTTGCATTGATATTTTGTTCATTCACCTCAACTTTGATTACTCCCAAATTGTTGATGGCATGTAATAAGAGCATTTTACCTACGCCTTGTTTCATAACAGATGGGCTAATAAAGAGCATCTCCAGGCTATCGCCTGATGTGCCCATAAAGCCGACGATATTATCGTGAGTGTCCCGAACACAGGTTAACGCAACATGGCTAAAGATTTCATTCTCCCGAATTGTTTTTTTGAATATATCAATATCACCGTCTCGTAAAAAATGATGGGTAGCTCTTACTGACGATTCCCAAATTTCCAGAAGAACAGGGTAGTTGTTTTCTTGTAATGCATCTAACTTGTACACGGGTTCAGGATTTAAATTCAATATTAATTTTACCATGTTGTGTTTATTACTTGTCCAACGGTAACAAGCGGTTACTATAAGAGCATTTTAAAATGAACATCTCTAACTATAAACCTGTAATTTTTCAGAACAGAATTCCTGCGACTATTTTCCAATCATTGTATTCATCAAAGAAGTAATTAGTTTTTTTACCTGCTCCAAAGTGTCAGCATCAATTATTTTATCATCTTTTACTTTTGTTTGAGCAAATGAAATCAAAAGTTGTGAGCCTTCCGGAATATTTGCTTCAATAACTCTTAAAGTTTCTAATAATGAACTATGTGCTTTGTGCCCGCTTGATGATGCTGTAATCAATGCAACAGGCTTATGTGAAAATTCCATAGAAGAAACTGTCCAGTCAATAGCATTTTTTAAGGTGCCGGGAACTCCCATTGCATATTCCGGCGTACAGATTAAAATACCATCGGCGTCATTCAATTGTTTGCGAAAGTCCAAAACAGTTTTTGGTGGATCTTCTGTATCAATATCAGGATTAAAATGTGGGAGAGCGGAAATCCCGTGAAATAATTTTATATCGAGCTTATCAGAAAACAAGTCAATCATTGCGTTTATCAAATTAAGATTTGTTGAGCGTTGTCTTGTGCTGCCTGATATTGCTAATATCTTTTTTCTTTCCGTCATTGTAATTTTTTATTGTGGGTTCAAAAACCTTTCTAAATAAATTACCGATCATTGGTAGTAATTATTATGCTTTGTCATCGTTAAGCCAAACTACCTTTTGTTCTGATTTATGGCTTTGTCCAATGATGTCTTTGTACAATTCAGGTCTTCTTGCTTTTATATATCTGTAGCCACCTGACTGAGTAAGTTTTTCGGGCGAAATAGTTGCGGTTACAAAGCTATCTTCAAATGAACGGCATTCTGCAATTACATCTCCAAATGGGTCAACAATCATAGAACAGCCATTTTTTAATTGGTCATCATCCATTCCAATTGGGTTTGAGAAAATTGCATAAATTCCATTGTCATAAGCTCTTGCCGGCAACCATTTCATCAACCAGCCTCTGCCTTTCATTCCATCAAATTCTAATCGCAATGAAGTTGGGTCAGCTTCACGGTTATCCCAAAGTTTGGGGTCGACGAAGCCCGCACCTGGCCTGGTAGAAGGTGTGCACATAGTTACGTGAGGCATAAAAATAATGTCCGCTCCCAAAAGCTTTGTAGCCCTTACATTTTCAATAATGTTATTGTCGTAACAAATCAAAATCCCGCATTTCCAACCATAGAATTTCAAAAACGCAATAACTGTCTCCGGCAGTCAAATATGGATTTATGAATGGATGTAGCTTTCTATACTTTGCAACCAGACCGTTTTTGTCCACACAAACATGGGCTTTGAATAAATTATCTTTTTCATCTTTTTCAAAAAGCCCGGCCAATACAATGATGTTGTTTTTCTTTGCAATTTCAATAAGTTTCAAAATGCTTTCTCCATCAGGAATAAATTCTGCCAGGTCAAGCATTTGTTCTTTTGAAAGATTTCTTGCGAATGCGTAGCCAGTGACAGAACACTCGTGAAACGCAATAACATTGGAACCTTCCTCTGCTGCTTTTTGGGCGAGTTGTTCGATAACAGAGATATTATAGGCTTTATCACCGCTTTTGTTCTGGAATTGTGCTGTCGATATTTTCAATTTGTCCATAAGGTAAAGTTCGTTTTAAAGCTGTAATGAATATATGTGTTCATAAAATCGTTTAGTCGTCAAACCGAGCCGGAATCAATATACAGCACATCCTCTAAATGGTAATAAATTTTTAATCCTCTTTCAGTTGCAACTCTTACATCTTCATCTGCACCTTCGGAAGCGCCGGGAATGCGGAAGACAGCATCGCATTTTTCAAGAAGCCTGTGTGCAACCGGGTATTGTATTTCATTCCATATCTTATCGCCTGGCTTGGTGGAACCTGCCATATGAATTAATGGCAAAGCAACCCATTCTCCAATCATTGGCATGTGCCCTTTTCTAAATAATTGTAATGCAATTAATTCAAGACTATCCAGGTTTTGCTGCATTATGATTGGATCGTCGTTGGTTCCGCTTCTATATGGCCCGGCAATAAGTATTAGCATATTTATGATTAAAATTTTTAAATGAATTCGCTTCTTATTATTTCTAATTTTTTAGTAATTGAATGACTTTATTCATTTGTCCATTATTCCAGCTTATGGATAATGAATAGATACCACTTGCCAGCGAACTTGCATCTATACTAAACCGGTTGCTGCCCTTCATAGCAGTTACTTTTTTTATTTGCATCAATGCACTTTTTGCATCAAGCACTTTAATTATCACCTGTGATTCTTTGCCAGTAGTAAAATTGATAAATGCAATATCGTGAACAGGATTTGGCAGTAGCGTTATTATATCTGTTGCATTACAAGATGACCGGAGTACATCAGTGTATTGCGGCTTTTCATCCAAATCATATTCTACGATGCGATAATAATTATTTTGCAAAGGGTTATTGTCGGTAAAAGAATAACTTCTTTCAGTAGCGCTGTTTTTTGCTGCAGGTAAACTACCAATCACTGTCCATGTAATGCCGTTCGCACTTCTTTCAATATTGAAGTGACTGCTATTTTGTTCCTGTGCAGTTTTCCATGATAAAATTGTTTTGCTTCCTTCACATTTTGTATTGAATAAAATAAAATTTACGGGAAGTATAATATTTAAAGAGTCATCAGCAGCAGATATTCCGGGCAACAATGATAGCGGCATAAAAAAAAGCCCCTCGTCACTGGCATCCCAAAGCTTATCTCCAAGGATATCAATTTTCCATGTAAAATGATTGGGCACAATACTAAAATCTACAAATGGATTTTGAAGCGAATCTTTTTTGATATATAAAAAAACTGTAAAAAAACTACCGCCGGCAAAAAAACGTATTGACGAAATCAATGCCTGCTTTGCATTTACGATTGTAGTGTTAGCCGTTTTGAGCCTATTTCCAAACAGGTTCCAATTTTGTCCATTATTTGTACTCATATAGTACATGCCGGTTGTACCTGTAAGAAACAAAGTATCATGTACCGTAATTATATCGAAAACTCCTTCATTTGGGCTAATCTGTTCGAGAAGAAACCGTTCTTCCCACGTAGTAGAATTAGGTGCCAGGTAATCGTACAGTCCATTCGCCGTCGCCCCGGCTATTAATGTAGTGCTGGTACCTGCGATGGCATTTGCATTTAAGCTTATAGTTCCAAGTCCATTGTTAAAATGGAACCATTTGTTTTGGGAAACGGGATCTAATTTATAAACAGAATTTCCAAGTGTGGATGCATACAGGTCTCCTTTGAATTCACAGAAATCAGAAACATCCAAAGTGTCATTAACCGTTACAATATTTTGCCAGGTTATACCGCCATCTGAGCTTTTTGCAACATGCCTATGAGGAGCGGCAGCATATATTTCATTTTTATAAACAATAATACTGGTAACCAAAAAAAGGCCTGGTATAGCGCTTGTAGAATCCCAGGTTACGCCCTTGTCTTTACTGATATAAATTACATTTTTACCCCCGGCATAAAGAATGTTGTCTTTATGATAAAGACTGGGGATATTAGTAGCAGGCACTTGAGCAACCCTCGTCCATTGGCAAAAGGAATTTGAAAAAGTAAAGACTAAAACTATTATACCTAAAATTTTATTCATTTTTTTTATTTTAAAAAAGAATTTGCGAAGCGATTACATGACTACAAAACTGCAGTAACTATCAATGATTGATAGCAGAATTATTACCCATTTATGCATGAAAGATTCCCTATTTTAAAATTTACAAACGAACAACCTTTTTGCAGTCTTGTTTGCTTTCATTTTACGCCTTGAATCCGGTCAAAAATTGCGGCGGATGTTTAGAACTATTCGCCTTTGAGAATCCAACCTTAGCTACAACTAATTGATAAGTGGACTACTCACCGCCCATGTATTTGGTGCAGGATAGTCCGTTGCCTTATTACCCAGAATTATAGGTGTCGCGTTTTGCGAAATATCCAGTGGCCGTAAAATCAGAGTTGGAAAAAAGGCATTGGTAATTATGAATGCGTTTTTACCTGCTTCGGTTGCATCCAGCGGCGTAAATTTCCATAACTGATAACTGATATTAAATTTAACAGGATCAATCAATGCTTGTGCGCCTTCATATTTTACATCCTGCTTAATACCAAACCCATCAGCAGGAGGAATCGTGTTTCCGCTATCTGGTATGTCAACGGTTAAATATAAGTTGCTGCAGTTTGTTCGTATGTATACAAAACCTTCATATTGTTCAAACGAAAATTTCTGATCATTTGTCTGGTCCGGATTGAATCGTGCTGTAATCAGGCCCGTTGAATTACCGCCTTCTGCATTCAGCCTCATTACAGGGGGAATATACACAAGATTGTATCCTACAAATGGTAAAAACCGGCTCCTTCTGATAGCTTGACTTAATATGGGCGTTAAGTCATTTGCCGCAGCATAGCGTGCACCCATATAAGGTGGGTTCTTACTCATGAAACGCCGTGCTATTGTTTTTAAAATGGAGGTGTGATCGAAGTGAACAATTTCTTCGGTCCCATTATGACCAAATACCGACCCTGCTTTCACCCATGGTGAAACAAACAATGCAGGTACACGTACACCATATGTTTTAACAGGAGATTCATTACTAAAAGGAACTGCTGCCGGTGGCGGCACATGATCATAAAAGCCGCCATGTTCATCATAAGTAATTATTAACAAAGTATGTTTGAATTGAGGGCTTGTAACCACTGCCTCCACAATTTTTTGCACCAGAGCCTGGCCTTCTTTTATATCGGCTACCGGGCCATCACAGTTAGAATTAGGCGGTAGTTCAATAAAATGCGGATCGATGAATGATACCGAAGGCAATGTGCCGTTCTTTGCATCGGTAAAAAACCCTTTTACAGGATCATTTGCATCAACAACATTCTTATCATCAAACGTGTAGTTTGAGAAAAACCGCAGAAAGCAATAAGCATGTTCGTAATACTTCCAAGATACATTTTGCTCGGTTAAATGATCAAATATGGTTTTGGTAAACACAGGTGTTAAAGGACTGGAGTTGCTGAATTCCCAGGTATTTTCAAGAAGTGGGGGAGTATCTTTATTCAATCCGCTCGCCAAATTTAGTCGCCCCGTCAACTCGTAAAACCTGTTCGTAAAAGTAGGGCCTGGATGCGAGGCGAACCAGCGGTCACTGATACCGAAATCCCGTACCAGGACATCGTAAACCGGTACGTTTGCAGCGGGCTGATATCCCATGATGGCTCCTAAGGGGCCTCCGATAAGTTTATCAAGCACCATGCTTTTTACAAAGCCATCCATTTTACCTGTACCCGGTATAGCATTGCCTTCACTATCCAGGTCAGCATTTATTTGGCGGAATACAGGCTCGTAACTATGATTTGGATCATTTGGAAATGCGGTATCACCAATGTGATGAGCAAAGGCAGGATAATTGTCTGTTTCAAAAGAATTAGACTCTATTCCCTTCAATCCATCTACGTCGGTACGTCCCATCCCACCGGCGCTTTCAGGTAAACTTAAATATCCCAGCATATGATCAAATGATCGATTTTCCATCGTCAAAACTACTATGTGATTAATTTTGCTGAGATTATGGGGTATCGAAAAATCAATATCCGGATTTGGATTTGGGTTATCAAAGTAAGGCCAGTCTGTAGGCCTAAACATACTATCTGGAAAAGGATCCAACTTATTTGCGGGAACTAAATAATTTATGGTAATATTTTGCCCGTCATTTACAACTGACTCTACATCATATACCCCGGTTCCCCCAAGTATCCAATTACTTGCAAGACTGCTCAATGCTGCACCGATTGATGGATTCTTTAGTGAGTTATAAACTGCAGATCGTGCCTGTTTCTGAAAAATTCCGTCCAAGGTGGGATCTCCTGTATCTACATGAATAATTATATATTGCTTTATAGCTTCGTCTAAAGCATCATCTGTAAGATGGCTTATTTTACCTATCCATGATAAAAAATCCAAACGGCCAACCTCGTTAGGATCTGGACCGCCGTAAGTTGTAACACAGGTTGCAAGGTCGTTGTTGGCCTGCAATATCTGCAAATCCAGTTCTCTAATTCCTTCGGCAAGCAGTACCTGGTTTACATTATTATTTCCAACATCTCTTTTTAGTTCCTCCAGGTCGCTTTGCAAATTATTGAGGTCGCTCAGCATACCGATACATTCAGGCGGTACGGATTTCGGCGTCCGCAATACATCGAAAGAAAGTTTAAACGAAGCCTCTAATACTATGAGATCAAAATTAGGAGCCAATAATATGGTGGACTTAATTTCTTCAGCTCCCTGGCATTCAAAAACTATTTTCACATTTATCGGTTCGGGCAAAGAAGGATCAACTGCAACGTTTATAAAAGCCAGGTTTAAATCGTCTATATAGTAACCACCTGGCAGTAAACCCAGGTCTATAGTCTTAATTTTGCTATATTTAGCTATTACCTCCCCATTTTCAACCTCAGCTTCAAGTTTTGAAATTGTAATATCTGTAGCAGGCTGATCATCTATATCACCGTTATTGTTAAAATGAACATGGTTATGCACACGGGCAGCAAGTATAGGCGGATCGGTCCGGTTATTCAAAAGCTCATCAAACTTATTTTGGAGATGGCTCCATGAAATAACTTTTTGTACAGGCTTAAGCGTAGTGTCGCTGTTAATTGTGGGCATTGTGGCCTTCGGGGCAGCCTTAGGTGGATGGTCAATGCAATATTGAAAGGCATTTTCTGCTTCCGCAATCTGCAAGCCCAGCTTGTTGATTGCCTCCGCATAAAGTTCCTTGTTTACATCAGCATCGTGTGCCAATGTAAACTGCAATTCTGCCAAATCATTTCTCATGTTATCAATGTTGTACTGAATATACATACATTCGGCAGGAGGAGGCGGCGGCGGCGGTGGTGGTGGCGGGTTGTTTGCAATACAGGTCGCAAGTTCAACCTCCGCCTGCGCAATCTGCAGGCCTAATTTATTAATCCAATCTGCAAGAAGTTGTTTATTTATATCAGGATCGGTTCTTAATTCTTCCTGAAATTCTGCAAGGTCACTTCGCATATTATCAATATCAATCTGAATGCCGGCACATGCAACGGGTATTTGATCAGGCATAAATTTTATTTTATTTTTAAAATAATTTTCGGGTTTTTGTACAATGTTTGTTTATGGTCGCGCAGGTATTTTGAAAGTCAGTTCATGTAAAAATTTTCTCTAAACCAGCTATTTGTAAATCCTGCATTAAATAAGAGCAAAACGTATTCTTATAATTTTTCCTTGGGAGTTATCTGTTAATCCTTTTTAATTAAATGGTTCTGCCGGGAAAACAGAACTATTTAAATTACACTCAGCTTATTACTTAATCGTCTCTACCTTCAGAATAGTACCGTTCGTGTTTATTTTAACGTGGTATTGTTTGTTTTGTGTTTCCACTGTTACTGCGATAAAAAGTTCCCTCTATACTAGAAATTTCAGCAACTTCTATAAAATCATCTCCTGCAAAATTTTCTTTCAAACGATTTAACCACGGCCAGTGGGAGTTCGTTAAATAGAATAGTCCTTGCAGAACCTAATAATTCACCGTCTTCATCAAAATAAGCGATTACCAGCATGGTCGTGAAAAACAAACGTTGCTTTTTGATACTTTTCTACTTTATCCCATTTTAATAACTCCGCTCCCACAAATTCTTTTTGGAATGATTCTTTTATTTTACTGTTGACATCAGTTTTTTCGCCGGCAAATGCTGTTGTTAATCCAACTGCCAGCATAAATGATAGTGATACAAAAATTCTTTTCATGATTTAATTTTTAATTGGTTTTTTTATTATTGATTTTTAAAAATTGTTTTAAGGATTACCGGTTGTTGGATCTATTACAGCCTTCACTTCCGCCACCGTGTTAATGGGAATCTTACCCTGCCTGGCGTGTTCTCTAACCACCGCCTCGCTCTCTGCAATATGTATGCAGTAGATTTTATCATCCGTAACAAATAATTGTATCCAGTGACAGGGTTTACTTAATTGGTTTGCAACTTCACAAGAAGTTTGTGACATGGCCTGTAATTCTTCAGGACTTAGGTTCCCGGAAGGTTTCTTTCAATAATAAATTTTTTCATTTCAATAATTTTAGTGATGAATAATGATCACAAAATTGCAATGACTTTTCTTATTTGATAACAGAGGTACTACCTATTTTGTGTATGACAGGTTACCTATTTTACTATTGAAGGGATAAATAATTAGCGTTTTATAGTAGCTAATTGGTTTTGATAATCTTTGTGTCTGAAAAATACTTTTCATATTTATTTAGAATCACTGCACTTTATAGCTTAATCGCTATGGCTAAGCAAAAATATAACGATATGGTATAAACGAAGAAATGACTATTCATTTTTTAAATCATTTACCAGCACACGAAGCATGTCTGCTTTCTCAATTATTTCATTGCTTTCAATATTGTTAATTGAAAGAATTGAAGGAAGCCTCGCATATAAATCCGGCATGTTCAACCATTTTACAATTTGTTCCTTAATCCACTTGTTGTAGGCAATTGGATAAATTTTATTTGCAATAAAAAGCGTTTGAAGATACTCCTGGAAAGCTTTACAGAGTATGTCGAATGCCTGGAAATATAGTTCTCTTTTCACAAAAAAGGGAATATGGTCTAAGTCATATTCGCAGGCATTTAGTGACATCTTCAGCCGATGTAGCCTGAGTTCTTCATTATAATATGGAAGCCATTTACTCTGTAATTCATTAAAATATTGACCTGCATTATCCATAGGCGCAGCATAACAAATTTGATTTCCAATTTCAATTTCGAAATAATCAATTGGTCCTCCTTTTTCCAACTTCGCTGGTTTATAATTACCATCAATTATGTCAAGATGCAAATGTGCGAATTGGTTTGACCGTTTGTATTTTAAAAAAGCAGGCTTTGTTTCCAAATAAATTTGCCACGACTTTTCAATGTTTGTTATTTCGACCATTGTGGCGCCTGGTTTCATCAATATCGCAAAGTCAAGGTCGCTTTCAGGTACTGCTTGTCCCCTGGCACAGGAGTTCACAACTAAAACGGTGTCCACGCCGGAAGTTGCCAGGAAATAATCTCTGATTAACTCCGCTGTGTCACGATGTAGTTTGGTAGGAAAACCTGGTTTGAATGTCATTTAATAGATATTTATTCCGCTTACTACTGTGATGAAGAATGCCCATTATAATTTCCACTAACGTTAGAATACAAAGCGGAATAAAAAAATTTTAGCAGGGTAAGCAGATTGAGAATTAGTACAGAGTATTGACTGTCGTTGGGTTGATAATCGATTTTATTTCTTCAATTTTATCGACCGGGAAGCTTCCGCACTTTCCATGTTCGCGTATGTCATCTTCGTTTTCTGCCTCGTGAATACAATAAATTTTGTCTTCGGTAACAAAAGATTGAATCCAGGTATAAGGCTTGCCTAATAAGGATATAACTGCAACAGAAGTTTTTGATATTGCCTCTAATTCCTCTGCAGTCATCTTACCTGCGCCAGGAACATTTCTTTCAATAATAAACTTTTTCATGTGAACAATTTTAGTGTAATATAAAGCTATTCTGAGAATTTTGAAAGCATATAGGTGTATTTACCTAATTAAGCTGCAAGCTACCCTATTTTAAAATGCCCAGGCGAACTGCTTCTGTAACAGCCTTTGGCACGTGAGTTTACATCAAGCTTAAAGAAAATGCTGGAAATATGATGATCAGCTGTTTTTGGAGAAATAAAAAGCTGCCCTGCAATTTCTTTATTCTGATTCCCTTTCTGTAGTAACTGGAGAACATCAAGTTCACGGTTTGTTAACTGGGCTGGATTATTTCTCGTACTTTCTCTCAGACCTCTTGGAATTTTCTTTAATGCCAACAGCCCGCATTTCCATTTTTATTTTTTCTGATACAGCAGTAGCGCCTAATTGCTGAAAGATAGAAAGCGCATTTTTTTTATCATCTTCATCTCCTTCAAATAAAGCTAATGCTTCTTTGAAAGGGCAGCCTTTTTTTCCCAAAATTCAGCGGCCTTTTTTATTTTACCGGAATTTAAAAGTCTGTAAGGTTCATATAATTCTTGTAAGTCGATTTTATATTTTCTCACTTTCCACAACCAAAATGCAAACTCACTCTTACTAACTATGTCGATTGACCGTTCAATACATATCTTTAATATTCTCCAGATCTTTGTTTACAATAAAGATTTTTCCCGTTAGCCATTCATATTCTAATAAAGCTGTAAGCGATGGAATAATTCTTTGCAGCTCCATCGTTTCAAAAGCTTTTGTTTTCGCCTGAAGCAAGTAGGGCAAGTGCATCGGCATCACCTTTTCGCATTTTTATAGTTCCTAACTACAATAAGAGCACCTATTTTAAAAGCACGAGGCTTGTCTTCATTGTTAAGAAGATTCATCTGCAATATTGTAAGCCTCATTCCAATCACCTGTTTCCAGACATACATATGCCTTCAACGATAGCATATTTAATCTCCATGAATCAAGGTCTCTTTCTTCGCAATAGTGAATACCCTGATCTAATATTCTTTTTGCAAATGCATAATCTTTTATTTTCACGGCATTGCTTCCCAAATTAGAATAAGCCCTGGCAGCATGTTCATGAAAAGAATTTTTTAAAGCAATTGCAAGGCTTTCTTCTAAAAGCATTCAACCCCTTGTTGTTTGAATGATGGTATGTTCATTTGTACGGAACCAACATTGTTTAATGCATGAGAAAGAACCTCTTCATCATTTAATTCTCTTGCAATTGCAATTGCTTTTTCTCCCCAGTTTATACATTCCGCAGATTGGTCAAATAACATTTTCAATTGCGACATATTACTAAATGCCATTGCCTTTGCAGGCGAAGAGGGCTGATCGTCTAATAAATCAATTGCTTCCTCAGCAAAGTTTTCAGCATTTTTTCTGTTACCATCAAGCCACCATAAGCGTGACAAAAAACGAAGGCACTTTGCCGATTCTTTCAATATCTTCTTTTTCTTTCAAAATATTAAGGACTTTGCCTGTATAAATTATTGCTTCTTTAATCTGGTTGGTAAGATAACATTCATAGGCATAAGCTTCATACAATTCAAGAAGAAGGTCTTCATCATTTCCTTCTGAATATTCAATTGCAGTCAGAAAAAGTTTTGAAGCTTCAATATGTGCATCCTACACAGGCAGCCTGCTTGTGCAGCAAGCGGTGCATATTTAACTACCAGTTTATTTTCATTTGAATTTTTTGCATACTGCACAATACGCTCAATCTCTCCTTCTGCTTCAAAAGAAGGCAAAAAAAGATCGAGTATTATTTTATTTAATTCAATACGTTTAAATGGCGAAAGCGATGCTTCAATCGTTCTCCTGTACAGTTCATGTTTAAAAATGACCCTGTCATTTTTAACGATAATTATCTTCAATGCAAAACAATGATCCATTCCTTCATCCCATGAAGATTTAATTTTTGCGAAACGGTTAATCTCCAATCCTTCCGGAATCACTGAACAAATTTGCCAGGCATGCTTTGTTCCTTCTTCCTGGCGATCGTACACGGCAAGTATTGCATCTTTAATATTATCAGGAACACCGGGGCTATAACTCGCAAGAATTTCATTTACATAAAATGGATTTCCGCCGGAAATGGTATATACATCTTCACCATTGTAACCCTTATCTGCAGCCATGTTTGTAACGGCTTCCCGTGACAGCGGTGTGAGGTGTAACCGGGTAAAACTATCGGCAGGAAGTTGCCCTAAAACATTTCTTGACGGAGAATGAAAAGCAGTTTCATCATCGCGGTAAGTAAGAATAAAAAGACACGGTAATTGTGTAATACGTCTTGCAAAAAATTTTATAAAATCAAGCGTGGCTTCATCGGCCCAATGAATATCTTCAAATACAATATATTGTTTTTTGATTTTGATTATTCAGTTCCCGAAAGAATGCAGCAAACAATTCGGTACGTTTTTCAATGGTATTGCTGTTTGGCCACAGATTACCGTTTACCTGCCAGATAATATCGTATAAAGGCGCCAGTGGACGCGGAGTAAACAATGCATCGCAGGCACCCTGGTAAATAGTACAATCATCCTTATGCTCTTTACAAAACGCTTTAACCAAAGAAGTTTTACCAATACCTGCTTCGCCGCTTACAAAAACACAATGGCCTTCACCTGTCCGCAATATTTTTGAATTGCGTTTGCAGTAATTCCAAAAATTCATCTCTTTCTATCAGCTCCATATTGCAATTTGTAAAATGAGGATATGATAATTATAAAATAGGGAAAACCTCTTAAACGATAAAGCAATAATAGAAGGTTGTTTTGCACTCGAAATAAAAGTATCAAACTTCGATTATTGGAGCAATGCCTTAACACATTAATTGACAGACGAGGAAAACAACAAGCGCATCAAATAAAAATTAAAAATAAATATTAAACTTAAAAAAACAAAAAAATGAAAACAAAATCGATCATTGCCATATTATTAATATGCGCATCAATTTCTTCAATTGCGAATCCAAAATCAGGAGTCGATGAAACTTTTAAAACTATCCCGGTAATTTCGGATTATAATAAAGTTTCAGTAGGTAAAAATCTTTCAGTGGTTTTTATAAATATGCCCACTTCCCAGGCTGTAATCAGGGGTAACGCTAAATCGCTCGAAAATGTAGACATTAAAGTTGTAAACGGAACTTTATTTGTAACTGCTAAATTTGGAATTTTCTTTACTTCTCCCACGATTTATCTTCCGGCCAAAGATCTTACTGAGATAGATCTTCAGGATGATGCTAAAATACATAACGACGGAGTTATGGAATGTGATAATCTCACCGTTTATTTAAGTGGTGGCAGCTATGCGTCTTTAGTCGCCCGGGGTAAAGTTGAGTTTAAACCGCTTGGCAACATTGACCTTAACGTTGAACAATATCCCACTTTGTATGGAAATGTGCTGAAAAATAATTAATGATTTTTCAAAATTACACCTGGCAATAAAATTCATGCAAAAGATAGCGAGGGCAACCATTCATGGCTGCTCTTTTTATTTACTATCCCCATGCTCTGTGTATACAACGATATGAAAATTCAGGCATTTCTCCCGTCTGCATTACTCTATTGCAAAATAGGGAATAGCTATTTTAAATTAGGATAAACTACTTAAATGCTAACCTGAAATAGATAGTTGTTTTGCATCTGAAATCAAACTTTTTATCAAATTTTAAAAACTATTAATTATGAAAATTTTATTTGCCTTATTCGTGTTTACAGCATTTAGCATTAGCACTGTTCGCAGTAATGCCCAGGGAAGATCTGATACATCAGCCGAAACAGTTGCCGGAAAAAATCTTTATATAGACGTCCATGAACTTGGCCCCGGTAAGGTAAAATACGAAGATGTTGCAAAAGCGCACGCAAAAGACCTCGCTGTTGAAAACAAATATGGCGTGCACTTTCTAAAGTATTGGGTGGATGAAGATAAAGGGTTAGTGTATTGCCTTTCATCCGCAAGTGATTCTTCGGCCATTAGAAAAACCCATGCAGAAGCGCACGGATTGTTGCCACAATACATTTATAAAGTAACGGATGGAACTGCATCAACATTAAGCGGACAAAAGAATTTTTTTCTTGATGTTCATTATCTCGGTGCCGGAAATGTAACTGCCAAAGATGTAGCAGCAGCACATCAAAAAGATCTGGCAGTGGAGAAAAAACATGATGTAAACTTTATTAATTACTGGGTAGATGAAAAACAAGGAGTGGTAATGTGTTTATCGCAAGCAAAGGATTCCGCTTCTGTTATCGAAACCCATAAAGAAGCGCATGGGTTAATACCAGCGTATGTGTTGAAGGTTAAAGAAGGAGAATAACCTGTTTAAGTATGCCCTTTTTCAAATCATTTTAAATCCCCGTGAATGCTTCAACATTTAAGAGCATTCACGGGGATTTTTTATATCAACAGGTAAGAAAACCATACACATCTTTTACTAAAAAATGTAAGTAAAAGTTCAGAGGAAAAGTGTTGCATATTAATAATTTAACTTTAGTAGCCTCGACAGGGCTAATTTTTTATTTGATTTCAATTAATTATAAAAATACCGTAAACAAAGTTGTAACCAAGCCAGTTTTAATATATCAAGGGCATTATAAAGATGTGATTTTAAGCTGAATTAAATGAATTTGAACGAAACTTTTTTTTGAATTTCGCTAATGTTTTAAATACAACTTGAATAATGCCTTGCATGGTATGATTTGTTGCAGCAACATGGTTAACTCTGATTGTTTCAGAAGCTTGTCGTAGCGATTCAAATTTCTCTTGCCTTTTGTCAAGGTAGATGCCACCTCTTGTATAGGCATAGAATTGCATTACCTTAGGAATAGTTATTGATTTTCCCAAAAAATAAAGGCAATCTCGTTTTCATAAGGCATAAAATATCATAACAGAATAAAGTAGGCCAATTAGCAAGAATTTGAGAATGGTAAAGTGGATTACCAGTTGCTTTGATAAATACCCGGCACTAACCCCACTATTGCGGCCAGTTCGTCCAGCCGGTTAAAGCGCCTGATGTCGCCCAGTTCACTTAGGATACCCGATGCCGTTATACCTCCAATACCGGGTATACTTTTATAGAGGTAATAGTCTTTTTTGTAATGCTTACGGCAATAAGCTCCTCAGTTCATGGATATGTGCAGTTCTTCATACCACATAAATTCCAGTTGCTTTAAGCGGCTTTTGATAGTTTCTGCACCACTGCTAAATTTCCATTTGAGATTGGTAATCCATGTTTTCATATCGCGGCTCCAGTTGGGATTATCAAACTCTTCAGGTAACTTATTTGATGACCGTCAAAATGTTTTTCTACATAATTAATCAATACTACCGGATCGGTAGGAATGGTGATTGTTTTATTATCAAACAAATAGGTTTTAAAATGTGCTGTCCAGCTTTTTTTGTGAACATCCATACCATTGAATAACTTTGGTACAGCGGTAGTTTGAGTTTGATTCATTTTTTTGAATTTTAGAGACTCTCAAATTACCGCTTTTACATAGATGCTTGTATCACCTGGCTAACCCATAGGGCTATATGCTTAAGCACTGCTTTTTTTTGCACATTATATAATAATTGAATCCTGCATATCTCATTCTGTCCATCTTTAATCAAGACAGCGGCTGATCTTGCGGTAATTCAATAATGAATGTAGCGCCTTCGCCGGGGTAACCCGTGGCCCTTATAAATCCATGGTGTACGTCTACAATTTTTTTACAAATGGATAGCCCAACTCCTGAACCCTCAAATTCATGGTAGCTATGAAGCCTTTTAAAGATTACAAATATATCATCTGCACAGGCAGGATCAAATCCGATACCATTGTCAGAAACAGATATTCTATAACAGTCTGCGTTATAGAGATTTTTTATTTTTTCTGCGGAAATAGTAACAACAGGTACTGCGTCTTTTTTTCTGAATTTAATAGCATTGCTAACCAGGTTATAAAACAGTTGTCGTATTAAAGCCGGTATCGCACAAATTACAGGCAAATTATCAATGTTCATTCGGGTATTACTTTTTTCTATTTCTATTTCCAGCTCAAGTATGGCTTCCCGGACCAGTACATTGAGATCGGTGTTTATAAAATCATCCGAACGTACTGTCTGTCTTGAAAACTGCAACAGATCGTTTATAAGTGATCGCATTCTTTGGGAGGAACTCACAATTTTTTTCAGATACTTTTCTACTTCGGCCGGACTATTCTGTTTCAGAAATATCTTATCACTGAAAACCATTATCTTTCTTAAAGGCTCCTGCAAATCATGTGAGGCAACATAGGCAAAGCGATCTAGCTCTTCATTAACTGCTTCTAGGTGTGCATTCGTGGCAGTAAGTTGTTTATTTAGCAGCTTTATTTTTTCTTCAGATATTTTTCGTTCTTCAATTTCTTTTTGTAATAATTTGTTGGCCGTTAATAATTTTTTTTCATGAATAACCAACTGGTAATTTTTACGGTATAACTCTACAAATACACTCAACTTTAGCTCTTAATAACTCAGGATTAATAGGCTTATAAATATAATCAACCCCGCCCATACGGTAACCTTTAAAAATATAGTTCTTCCTCCTGATTATGGGCTGTAATAAAGATAATGGGAATCTCTTTTAATTTATCGCGTTCATATATGATCGTTGCTGTTTCAAATCCGTTTAGGTCGGGCATCTGAACATCCATAAGGATAAGAGAAAAATCGTGCTCGTTTAATAAAATTTTAAGGGCTGCCCTCCCGGAGTTTGCTTTAACAATAGTATAATTATCCTTCTCTAATAATGTTTCAATAGAAAAGAGATTGTCTTCCCTGTCATCAACCACTAAAATTTTAATTTCAGATCTGTTCACCGGATCATTTGTCGTTTTTTACCATTCCTTCTATTTATTTATATAACCATACTCTCATTAGCGACAATAGCTGATCAATTTTTAACGGTTTGGTTATATAATCTGAAGCACCTGCCTCAATACATTTTTCCCTGTCACCTTTCATTGCCTTTGCTGTTACTGCAATAATGGGCAAGGGTGCTGTTCTTATGCTCTCTTCTTATTTTCTGGGTGGTTTCATAGCCATCCATTTCAGGCATCATAATATCCATCAAGCACGATATCAACCTCATTGTTTTCACTTAAGGATATTCATTGCTTCTTTACCGCTTTCTGCAGTAATAGTATTGATGTTATATCTTTCAAATGCTGTAGTAAGTGCAAACAGATTTCTTACATCATCATCCACTACCAGTACATTTTTATTCGTTAATACATCTTTTTTGGAGCGAAGATTATCTATCATTTTTCTTTTTTCAGGAAGAAGTTCTTTATGATCAATATGCAAAAGCATAACAGTTTCTTCCAATAAACAGATCAAGGGAATTTACATCTTTCAATAAAATCCGGTTTGCATATTGTTTGAGCTTCGTTCTTTCCTTTACTGAAAAATCTTTAGCTGAATAAATAATAACCGGTGTCAGTTGTATCTTCTTCATTGAATTTATTTCTGTTATAAGATCCAGTCCCGAACTATATCAGGTAACATATAATCAACTATTAAACAATCATACACAGTTGTTTCTGATAAGCTCCAATGCTTTTTTGCCTGAATTCAATAATTTCAATTTCAATAAGATCTCCATTGTCTAAAATTTTTGCTATCTGTGATGAATCCAGTTCATTGTCTTCAACAAGTAAAAGCTTTTTAGGCTTCCTGGCCATAAAACTCAATAATATCATCAAACAAATGAGTTAGTGCTTCCGTTTTTAATGGCTTTAAATGAAAACTTCTTGCTCCGCGCTGCATTGCCAATAACCGGTTCTCTTCACCCGAAATAAGATGAACCGGAATATGACGGAAGTTGAGATCATTTTTAAAAAGATCAAGTATGCGCCAGCCGCTTGCATCAGGTAATTTCACATCAAGTGTAACGGCGACTGGGTTAAATTTATTGGTGAGATCAAACACTTCTGCAAAGCTTGTTGCAACAACCACTTTTAGATCCTGCTTCATGTGCTTTTTCAATCATGATCTTTGCAAACCGGATATCATCTTCAACCACAAGCACCACCTTATCTGTGCTGAGCAATATTATTCCTGTCATCACCCAATTCATTAATGATCTCGTTCAAGGATTCAAGGTCTTTTGTTTCAGCTACTTTAATAGTGGGCACTGATTGAATAGTTACATTGTCGCTTGTCTCCGCAAGCTTATATTCATGTAACGGTAAGGCTTGTTTGTTTTTCTTTTTTAAGTGCTGAAGGATTATATTCAATAGGCAGAAACAAGGTAAATGTACTTCCCGAACCAGCTTCACTTTCAAGTTCTATTGATACCGCCTAACAAATCTGCAAGGCCGCGGCTGATAGACAATCCCAAGACCTGTGCCTCCATACTTGCGGCTTGTTGAACCTTCAGCCTGCTGGAAGGCTTCAAAGATGATATTTTGTTTATCTTTTGAAATACCAATACCGGTATCCTTAATTTCAAATGCAACAACACGTTTTGCATTATCAAGGTTCGGTGTTGACTGTCTTCCAATTATGATTCGCTTCATATATCCTGAACTTCACTTCACCTTTTTCTGTGAACTTAAATGCATTTGAAAGCAGGTTCTTCAATATCTGGTTCAAACGCTGAACATCTGTTTCAAAGCTTGCCGGCAAATTTTCATCCATTTCAATACTGAAGCGCAGGTTCTTATTTTCAGAAACATGTTTGAATGTTGTTTCAACAAATGAAGTGATCTCGTTAAATCGAACATTGATAAAGTCAGTTGAAATATAACCGGATTCGATCTTCGAAAGATCAAGAATATCATTGATCAGCTGGATCAGGTCATCACCACAGCTATGAATTGTTTTTGCATAACGAACCTGTTTTTCATGAAAGATTGCCTTCATGATTTTCGTATAACTGCTGTGCTAAGATCAACAATGAATTTAACGGTGTTCTTAATTCATGCGACATATTCGCCAAAAATTCTGATTTATATTTAGATGTTAACTGCAACTGCTCTGCCTTTTCTTCCAGCGATCTTCTTGCTTCTTCCACTTCTTTGTTCTTTCCTTCTACTTCGTCTTTTTGTTTAACAAGAAGATGCGCTTTATCCTGCAACTCTTCATTTGTTCTTCTTAATTCATCAGCGAGTGATTGCGATTGCTGCAAGAGGTCCTTCTGTTCTTGTATTTGCTTCAATTGTATTTAATACGATACCGATACTTTCTGTTAACTGGCTTAAAAAGTCAAGATGTGTTTCGCTAAATGTATCAAAAGATGCAAGCTCAATAACGGCCTTAATTTCTGTTTCAAACAATACCGGGAAGAACAATAAGATTAACAGGTGAAGCTTTTCCAAGACCTGAGCCGATCTTTATATAATTCTTCGGAACATTGGTTAATAAGATTCTTTCTTTTTCACTGCGCATTGACCAACCAATCCTTCTCCCAATGAAAATTCTTTTGAAATAGTTTTGACTTCTTCGCCATAAGCATAAGCGGCAAATAATTTCAGTTTTTGATTCTGCAAACTTTCATCCTGTTCCAGGATATAGAACATACCTTTTTGTGCATTTACTACCTGTGCCAACTCTGAAAGTATTCTGCGTGTAACAGTGTTAAGATCTTTCTGTCCCTGCAGCATTTGTGTAAACTTGCGCAAGATTTGATTTCAGCCAATCCTGTTCCTGGTTTCTAAGGTTGTTTGCTTAAGATTGATGATCATCTGGTTGATGGTATCTTTCAATTCTTCTACTTCACCTTTTGCTTCAACACGTATCATTTGGGTAAGATCGCCTTTGGTTACAGAAGATGCCACTTCAGAGATTGCACGTACCTGCGTTGTTAAATTTTCTGCCAGCTGGTTCACATTTTCTGTCAGGTTTTTCCAGATACCTGATGCACCCGGCACACTTGCCTGTCCACCCAATCTTCCTTCAACACCTACTTCACGTGCCACTGTTGTTACCTGGTCTGCAAATACAGCAAGCGTATCAATCATTTCATTAATGGTATCGGTTAACTGGGCCACTTCACCGCGGGATACAATAGATAATTTTTGTTTCAGATTTCCTGTAGCAACAGCTGTTACCACTTTTGCAATACCACGCACCTGGTTTGTAAGATTTGATGCCATCATGTTTACAGAATCTGTCAAATCTTTCCATGTTCCGGCAACACCCTGTACTTCTGCCTGGCCACCCAGTTTTCCTTCTGTACCTACTTCACGCGCCACACGGGTAACTTCAAATGCAAATGAGTTTAACTGATCCACCATTGTATTGATGGTATTTTTCAGATCAAGGATTTCTCCTTTTACATCGATAGTTACTTTTTTAGTAAAGATCACCGGAAGCAACAGCTTTTGTTACTTCAGCAATATTTCTTACCTGCGATGTAAGATTACCGGTCATCTGGTTTACAGAGTCTGTAAGATCTTTCCATGTTCCTGCAACACCCGGTACAAATGCCTGTCCGCCCAATTTTCCATCTGTACCTACTTCACGTGCCACACGGGTAACTTCAGATGCAAATGCACGCAACTGATCAACCATCGTATTAAGTGTTTCTTTTAATTGTAAAATTTCTCCTCGAACATCCACCGTAATTTTTCTTGACATATCACCGTTTGCCACAGCAATGGCAACATCTGCAATATTTCTTACCTGGGCAGTAAGATTACCAGCCATCTGGTTTACCGAGTCTGTAAGGTCTTTCCATGTTCCTGCAACACCGGGTACATTTGCCTGTCCCCCCAGTTTACCTTCAGTACCAACTTCACGCGCCACACGGGTAACCTCTGATGCAAATGCCCGAAGCTGTTCCACCATTGTATTGATGGTATTTTTTAATTCAAGGATTTCTCCTTTTACATCCACTTCAATTTTTCGGGAAAGGTCACCATTGGCAACCGCTGTGGTTACTTCTGCAATATTTCTTACCTGTGATGTAAGGTTTGATGCCATTTTATTTACAGAGTCAGTAAGATCTTTCCAAAGTCCTTCCACACCGGGTACATCAGCTTGTCCGCCAAGTTTTCCTTCAGATCCAACTTCACTTGCAACACGGAATACTTCTGAACCAAATGAATTCAACTGATCTACCATCGTGTTGATGGTATTTTTTAATTCAAGAATTTCTCCTTTTACATCCACTGTAATTTTTCTGGACAGATCACCTTTTGCAACCGCCGTTGTTACTTCTGCAATATTTCTAACCTGTGCTGTAAGATTTGAACCCATTTGATTTACTGAATCAGTCAGATCTTTCCACGTTCCACCAACGCCTTGTACTTTTGCCTGGCCGCCCAGTTTTCCTTCTGTACCGACTTCCAGTGCAACACGTGTAACTTCTGATGCGAAAGAGTTTAACTGATCCACCATTGTATTGATGGTATTCTTCAATTCCAGAATTTCACCTGCCACATCCACCGTGATCTTTTTTGATAAGTCTCCATTGGCCACAGCCGTTGTTACATCGGCAATATTGCGCACCTGGGCGGTAAGATTAGATCCCATCTGGTTTACTGAATCCGTAAGGTCTTTCCATGTTCCGCCAACATCCCTGCACCTTGGCCTGTCCGCCCAATTTTCCTTCTGTACCAACTTCAAGCGCAACACGTGTTACTTCGGATGCAAATGAATTTAACTGATCCACCATTGTATTGATGGTATTTTTTAATTCAAGAATTTCTCCCTGAACATCCACCGTAATTTTTTTTGAAAGATCACCTTTAGCAACAGCAGTAGTTACGTCAGCAATATTTCGAACCTGAGCCGTTAAGTTTGATCCCATCTGGTTTACAGATTCCGTCAGATCTTTCCAAACACCACCAACACCTTTTACTGTTGCCTGTCCACCGAGTTTTCCTTCAGACCCTACCTCACGTGCCACACGGGTAACTTCCGCAGAAAACGAATTCAACTGATCCACCATAGTATTGATCGTATTTTTTAATTCAAGAATTTCTCCTTTTACATCCACCGTAATTTTTCTTGAAAAATCTCCCCGGGCCACAGCAGTGGTAACCTCGGCAATGTTACGCACCTGGCCGGTAAGATTAGACGCCATTTGGTTTACAGAATCTGTCAGATCTTTCCACGTTCCGGCAACACCTTTTACTTCTGCCTGTCCGCCTAATTTTCCATCTGTTCCTACTTCTCTTGCCACACGGGTTACCTCAGATGAGAAGGAGTTCAGCTGATCCACCATTGTATTAATAGTATTTTTCAATTCGAGGATTTCCCCCTGAACATCCACCGTAATTTTTTTGGAAAGATCCCCTTTTGCAACTGCCGTTGTTACCTCAGCAATGTTTCGTACCTGTCCTGTAAGGTTTCCGGCCATCTGGTTTACTGAATCAGTAAGATCTTTCCAAACACCAGCCACGCCTTTTACTTTTGCCTGTCCACCGAGTATACCTTCAGAACCAACTTCTCGTGCCACACGGGTTACCTCCATAGAAAACAGGTTTAACTGTTTCACCATATCATTTACTTCCTTGGCGATTCTTGCCAAACTCGCCCTGTAACAGGTGATCTCCAATTTTCAGCGGCATTTCCTGTGAAAGATTTCCTTTCGCAACCGAACTGATAACATGGGCTATTTCAATAGTTGGATGAACAAGATCTGAGATTAGGCTATTAATGGAATCGACGCCCGTGCTCCATGAACCCCTTGCAGACCTTGGCAATTCGACCCGGTGATTGAGTTGTCCCTTGTTTCCCAATTGTATTCCTTGCAAGCGTTAATTCTCTGAACAATGTTTCATTCAGGGAGATAATTTCATTTAAAGTGTCACAGATCTTTCCATTTATACCAACTCTGTCAATTGGCATTCGCACCTTAAAATCACCATTTTTTAAAGCGCTTAAAATCTGAAGTAGCTCAAGGTCATTTAGCTTATCTTCAAAAGGGTAAGAGCCATCAATTTGTACTTTACCTTTTCCATTGGTCTTTTTCAAAATCGCAGTACTTCCTGATGTTTCGCGATGCGACAATATATTAGAGGAAACAGGCTTTGCAGAACCGTTTGTATTCTTTTTCATAGAAATTTCTTAGGTAAATTAATCGTAATATCAAACCTACAAAAAAAACACTTTTAAAAAGCGGAATTTTTATTTTTTATATATTTTAGACCTTCATACTTTAAGAAGTGTCTCACTAAATTCATATCTTAGTATCAATAAAATTTGATGAAGGAAAAAGAGCTCGCAAAATTTATACTTCTTGGCGAAGATGATATAGATGACCAGGAAATACTGCAGCAAATATTTCTTGAGCTGGACACATCGCTTGAGTTACAATTTTTTAATAATGGACGAAAAGTAATTTCATATCTTAAAAATTCATTCGATCATCTTCCCTGTTTAATTATTTTAGATTTTAATATGCCTGACCTGAATGGAGCAGAAATACTAAAGATATTATCAAATGATAAGCGGCTTACAAAAATTCCAAAAATAATCTGGAGTACATCTAATGCTCCGGTTTATAAAATAAGCTGCCTCGAATATGGTGCAAACGATTACCTCACGAAACCCTCTAAAATTGATGAACTTGAAAATATGATAAAATACATGCTCTCGTTTTGTTGAAATACTTCCCGCAACATAGTCATTTAATGACCCCATAAAAAGTATTGAAATATAAAAAAAATAACCATATTTGTTTTTTTAATATTTTTAATTTTCTAATGTCCGAACCTGTGAGTCTCTGCTCAACATTTGATATTAGCTTTACTCAGTAACATGTCAAACTTTAAGATGAATGAATGAAGAGAAGTTATTATATGAAAAACGAATTAGTCAATTAGAGATGGAACTTCAAAAAGCCATTTATAGAAAAAATCAATACAAAAAAGAACAGGAAGAATTTTTTCACCTTGCCTCTCATGACATGCAGGCACCGCTTCGTAAACTGTCAACTTTTGTTGAAAAATTAACCTATAAATTGAAAGACGTTCGCCGGCAGGAAGCTAACTTTTATATTGAACGCATACAGTCTACGCTTGGAGTTATGAGGGAAATAATTGATAGCCTGTCTGCCATATCTGATACTATAGAATCAGATCCTGAGTTTGGGAAATGTGATCTGAACGAACTATTGCGCAACATTTTAGAGGAGTCTGAGCCCGCTATTACAAAAAATAATTCGGTTGTAATTTGTTCGCCCATGCCGGTTATTGAGGGAAATTATGCTCAGTTACAAGAGTTATTTCAAAACCTCATCACCAATTCAATTAAATTTCAAAAAAAAGATGCTTCTTTACAAATAGAAATAACAGCAGGCCCGATAGATGAGGAAGATAAAAAAGTTTTTGATTTGGACAACAATGCTTTATACCATAAAATTGAAATTATGGATAATGGGATTGGATTTGATAAGCAACCTACTCAAAAAATATTTCAGCCTTTTGTGCGTCTGCACGGTAAGTCAGAATATGAGGGTCATGGACTTGGTCTGGCATTGTGTAAAAAAATTATTGAAAAACATCACGGCTTTATTTTTGCAAAGTCTGCCAGAGATTCAGGGGCCCGGTTTATATTAATTCTACCTGCCGCACATAGTTAATAATATGCTTACAGCAAACAAAATAAAGATATTGGTGGTTGATGACGATAAAGATGATTACTTTATAATATCGGATTATATTAATGAAATTGACAACTGTAAATTTATAATTGACTGGTGCAGTAATTACCAATCTGCTGTAGAAAAATTCAAACTAAAGGCATATGATATATATTTTATTGATTACAGGCTAGGAAATGAAACCGGCCTGGAATTACTAAAAGAGGTTATCCGAGTACATGGTGATACTCCGGTTATTCTACTCACTGGTAAGGGAAATAAAGCCATTGACATCGAAGCGATGCAAAATGGAGCTACCGATTATCTTATCAAATCCGAATTGAACGCAGAAAAACTGGAAAGATGCATGCGATACTCCCTTGACAGATCAGCCTATCTAAAAACTATAAAGGAAAGTGAAAAGCGATTAAAGACCTTTTTCAGAAGTGGCCCTGATGCTGTAATTGTTATTAATGGACACCAACAAATTTTAGAGTGGAACCCCATGGCAGAAACTATTTTCGGTTATACAGAAGCCGAAGTTACTGGAAAGACGTTATCACAAACAATTATACCATATCACCATCGTGAAGCTGATAAAATGGGGATATCTCACTTTTTAAAGACTGGTGAAGACCCTATTCTTAGCGCAACAATTGAAACAACTGCTTTGCATAAAAAAGGCCATGAATTTTATGTCAGTATCAGTGTTTCAGGTGTGAAGACGCAGGATGAATGGCTTTTTATTGCTTTCCTCTCTGATATTACTGAGAGGAAAAAAACTGAGGAAGCATTGATTCATAAAGAAGCAGAGTTATTGCAGGCCAGGCTATTGGAAGAAAAGAAAAATGAATTCCTTGCCATTGCCAGCCACGAATTAAAAACACCATTAACTACTTTGAAGGCTTATGCACATATCGCATCTCTTCTTAGTAAGGAGAAATGTTCCGAAACAGTACAGGAATATCTTTTAAAAATAGATCAATATTCAGATAAATTAAATTTTCTTATTAATGAATTATTGGATATCTCAAGGATTCAGGCAGGAAAATTAACACTGACCCAAACTCAAGTTGATACAGATCTTTTCCTCCCGGAAGTTCTTAACGCAATGCAACAAATTACTCGAAGTCATGAAATAATTTTAGAAGAAAACGAATCAGCAACAGTGAAAATGGATACACTAAGGCTGGAACAGGTAATTACCAATATTATAGGCAATGCAGTCAAATATTCACCCGGAAAAGAAAAGGTCATAGTCAATTCGATCAAAAGAGATAGTGAAATCATAATGTCTTTCCAGGATTTTGGAATTGGAATTCCCCATGACAAGCTTGATAAAATATTCGAACGTTTTTACAGGGTAGACGAAGAATCAAACAAATTCAGTGGCTTGGGCATAGGGTTATTTGTTTCTTCTGAAATTATTAAACAGCACGGAGGCAAAATCTGGGCAACCCGTAATGAGGAGGAGGGAAGTACTTTTCACGTTGCATTGCCCGTTATAGACTGAAACTATTATTGGGTTCAAATTCTTCAATGGTTTTCAATTCTATTATAAAGCCCGCTTTCGAAATAGGTATTGTACGCAATTTAATTCCAATTAAAATGAAAACATTATCTCTTTGAATATTGAATACATTTACTTTAAAAATTAAAATGCCGGTTGTTTTCGAAAAATAGACTCCCCTCTCGCCGTGTTGGAATTTTAGGAATGTAATTAAAATTTTATTGTTTTTATTAATCATGTCTGATTTGGCAACATTTATAAGGTACAACGCCTGGAAAAACAAATAAGATTGGCACGATTTTAATCACACTTGATAAAATTAATCTTATCCAATTCTAAATTTTTACTTATGAAGCACAAAAAATTACGTATAAAAAACTTAATACATGTTCCAGATGTATTATTAAGAAAAAGAATTGCTGGCATTCAATCTTCATTCTTTGGTATTCACCATACAGTATGGCAGTTAATATATCCTATCTATGAAAAGAAATGCATACACAAGGCATATCTGGTAAGGCTTATGCATTCTTTCGCTGATGAAGACACCATAAATAAAATTCTTATAAAACTTAAAATTGAATGCGTGATATTTAATGCAGAGGATAAGATAACACTTACTTCTAACGGAATGGAATTGTATAAAAGTTATCTCGAACAGGTATAACTTTTATAAAATTAATTACTGGTTCCAGGTTGAGGGTTTTTATCAACATTTTTTTCATAAAATAATTCTAAAAAGAATTTATGATTAACGGAACACTGATGCAATTTTTTCATTGGTACAATGAAGACAATGGAAGCCTTTGGAACGAAGCTGCAGAAAAAGCGGGAAAGATTGCTGAACTTGGCATAAATGCATTATGGCTTCCACCGGCCAGTAAATCTTCAGCAGGTTCGGTGTCTAATGGTTATGATGCATATGACATTTTTGATCTTGGGGAGTTTGACCAGAAAGGTTCTGTTAGAACGAAATTCGGAACGAAGGAGCAATACATACGGGCTATTGATAGATTACATGAAAGAGGAATAAAGGTATATGCGGATATAGTACTAAATCATAAAGCTGGTGGCGATGAAACAGAGCGAATAAAAGTAATGCGCGTTGACCCGGAAGATCGAAACAAATTTACCAGCGAACCTTTCGATATTGATGCATTCACAAAATTTACTTTTCCCGGGAGAAAAGGAAAGTACTCCAATTTTATCTGGGATTTTAGATGTTTTTCGGGTATTGATTATGCAGCTGATTTGAATGAGAGAGCCATCTTTAGCATCTTGAATGATTATGGTAATAATTGGGAAGAAGTAATAGACACTGAAAAAGGTAATTACGATTACCTCATGTATGATGATGTTGAATTCAGAAATCCGGCTGTACGGGAGGAATTAAAGAAATGGGGCGAATGGTATTTGAATGAAGTAAACTTTGACGGCGTAAGACTTGATGCGGTAAAACACATCTCACCAAAATTTTACAATGAATGGCTATATTATTTAAGAAAAATTAAGCCAGATTTATTTGCTGTAGGCGAATACTGGGCTCCTGGTGAGTTGCCATTGCTGCTCAAATACATCGAAGCAACTGAAGGAAAGATGTCCCTATTTGATTCATCTCTCCACCATAACTTTCATAATGCTTCTAATAGTGGAAAAGACTATAATCTTACAACAATCTTTGATAACACTTTAACTTCGGCCACGCCAACTTTATCCGTAACACTTGTCGACAATCATGATACGCAACCCCTCCAGGCACTAGAAGCGCCAATAGAAAAGTGGTTCAAACCACTCGCATATGCTCTAATCTTATTGCGCGAAGCAGGTTATCCTTGTATTTTTTATCCGGATTTATACGGAGCACATTATTGGGGGGAAGGTAATGACGGTTCTGACCAGGAAATATTTCTTGACCCCTGCGAAAACCTGGAAAAACTTATTATAGCAAGAAGTAAATATGCCTATGGAATGCAAAGGGATTATTTCGACCATCCTAATTGCATAGGCTGGACAAGAGAAGGCCTTGATGAAAATCCTGATTCAGGTTGTGCGGTATTGATATCAAACAGTGAGGAAGGATTTAAAAATATGGAGGTAGGGAAAAAGTTCGCAGGAAAGAAGTTTAAAGATTTTCTGGAAAAGCATCCTGCAGAAGTGTTGATTAATGAGGAAGGATGGGGAGAATTTTATGTAACGCCGGGGTCAGTAAGTGTATGGATAAATTCAAACCAATAAAATACTGTCAAGGCTTTTGTTTGTTTTCTTCCGATTAATTTTACTAATGCTATTCATAATTATTATTTCATGATAACTATCATATTATATACTAAATTATAGCGCCTTATCTTAAGTCTACAATGAATTAATCTTAGCGTATTTTTTTTATTGTTATTGCGATCATTGGAAAGATGTACTTTAATTTACAGATAAATTACTCTTTAATTCACAGTCATTATATGTGTAAATGAATCCTCATTTAATAAATGGGTGTAGAAATTTTTCCTTTAAACATTCAATAAAATTATTTTATAGATTTTCTATTTGAAAATATTTAAAGAAAGAAATAAACTATTCTAACAATTGTATTGGGTCTTGTATTTAAGGGAAATAATTTTTTATCATGAGGAGATATTATAGCATAGATATTATGGTATAAAATAATACCGCTTTTTTTGGCAAGCTTTTTATTTATTATAAATAAATTTATTTATAACCTTAAAAACTTTTTAACATGGGAAACTTATTATATGTTGTCGCAGTTATCCTGGTAATAATCTGGGCAATCAGCTTTTTAGGAGGCTTCTATACCGGGGGCTTAATTCATATATTATTAGTTATAGCAGTTATAGCTGTAATATATAATCTTATAACAGGCCGAAATGCTGTTTAATAAATTAAACCACAAAATATTATGAAAAAGATAAGTACCGTTATATTGGTTACAGTCCTTTACATATTACAGGCTTGTAACAACAGTGATAGTAAAGATAGTGTTGATAAAGCAAATGCTGCCAATGATAAAAAGGATACTACTTCAATAACCAGCGATACAAAAAAAGACACCATGACCACTATGCCAGTGAATGAAGATGTGGCTAAGTTCGCTGTAAAAGCAGCAAATGCAGGCATGACAGAAGTGAAATTAGGCGCTATGGCTCAAGAAAAAGCTACTGATAAAGCCGTAAAAGATTTTGGTAGTATGATGGTAAAAGATCACACAAAGGCAGGTGACGAATTAAAAAGTATTGCAGCTGAAAAAAATATTACCCTACCCGCCACCGTTAGTGACGATATGCAAAAGCATATTGATGATTTAAATAAGAAAACAGGTAAGGATTTTGATAAGGATTATATAAAAATGATGGTGAGCGATCATAAAGATGTGATTGATGCATTTGAGGATGCGGCAAAAAATTCAAAAGATTCAGCTATTAAAAACTTTGCAGTTAAGACGTTGCCTACTTTGTATAAACATCTTGGCGCTGCAAAAGCCATAGAAAAAAGCAAACATTACTAATTGTAATTATTTATAGGTAAAGTGGTTCATTTATAGTCTTTTTATAGTCTACAGTCCCCGTTTTCCAACGGGGATTTTTAAGAGTATTTCTTTACGTAAATATTCTAAAGACAGACAGGGATTGTTGCGCTATAAAACCTCAGCACGAACACGCAGCAACAGCGATGTGGTTTTATGTGGATGCAAACTTTCAGGAAGACTAACGATTGCATAATTATTATATATCTCTCTCCAAATATTTTTTTCCATGGTCTGTGATAAAACAACCATAACCTTCTTTCCTTTTGAGTCCATATAATAACGGGTATCCACCATTTTTCGGTTCAATAATCCTTTAACACCACCCTCCCAGGCGTCATAGGGTGGTAGTAATGTATGTTGATAAAAATGTTTGTGTTACAGGTGTGTTAGAAGAATATAAAGGTAAACCTGAAATAATTGTATCATCTCCTAATCAAATAAATATTCAATAAAATAATTGATATTTCACTATACGAATTCCATGCCTTCTCATCTTTTGTTAATTTGATTCGGAGTTAATATCGTCAATAAGATTTTTGTATTTCCGAGTTGACAAATTTTGCATTAGACCATTTTTACGAATAAGGAGTAGAAACAATATTAAATTATATCTGCAGTAAAGATGTGGAAATAATAAAGCAAAATTAATGTCTGCATTACATAACAGGAAAGGTTAAACGAAATTTAAAAGTTATTGTTTACATGAAACCATAGAAAGCAATTCCCATCCCGGGTACTGCAAATTTTTTAAAAGCCTTGATAATTAATATTATTAAGGTTTTTTTTATTTTATAGGGACACCTATTGGGGGCGTTGTAAATAATTCTGTATAAAGGCGTTGTCCGGTAAAGTAGAATTTAGCAGTTTACTGATTTTGTTCCGGACTTATTGGTATCTCAATATAAAAGGTTGAGCCTTCGCCCTCAAGGCTTTCAAACGACAGCAAACCGGAATGGCGCTTAATTATTTCGTTTGAAATATATAAGCCAAGACCTAACCCAGGGAATGTGCTTGTCTTTACATCCTCTGCCCTGAAAAAACGATTAAATAATTTCGGCTGCTGGCTGGCAGGCACGCCAATGCCAAAATCCTGAACAGACAATTTTAATAAGTTCCCTTTAACGGCTGAGCTAATAATTACATGGTTGGCCCGTGGCGAATATTTAATAGCATTACCTATAAGATTGCTGACCACCTGGCTTAGTCTGTTACGGTCGCCAAATACATTACACGTTGGCGAGAGGTTTAATTCAATGCGATGTGTTTCAGTAGTAACCTGTAACTGGTCTGCCGTTTCACTTACCATTTCATTAAAATCAAAATGCATCTTATTATAAAGCATTACGCCAGCATTCGCTCTTGTTGCATCGAGCAGTTCAGCAATTAAACGTCTTAATTTGTTTACTTGGCCATCCATCCTTATCATGAAATCGCCGGCTTTTGAATTATTTGTATCCTGAAAGGTGGAAAGAAGCACTTCAGTGTAGGCTTTGATAACGGTAATGGGTGTCTTTAATTCGTGGCTTACCATACTTATGAATTCGTCCTTTCTCGCTAACGCTATTTTCTGATCTTCAATATCTGTGATTACTCCAAACCAGGCAATAGTTACACCATCTTCATTCTTAAATGGACGGCCAGAGCTGGCATGCCACCGGTAGACATTATCGGAGGCCCTTAATAACCTATACTCCATGTAGAAATCTTTCCCGGTTTTTATAGCACCGGCCCACGCTTCTATAGTGCCTGGAAGGTCGTCGGGATGAATAGCTTTCTGCCAATTCCAACCTTTGCTTTCATTAAAGGTAATTCCTGTATATTCATACCATCTTTGATTATAATAATCCCGATCCCCATTAGATTTACTGGTCCAAACAATTATCGGAATAGTTTCTGTTAAAAATCTAAAATGTTCCCTGCTTTCAGAAAGTTCACGTGTTCGTTCTGCAACCCGGGATTCTAATTCATTGTTCAGTTGAGTAAGCGAATTATGCGCCTGCTGCAATTCCTCATTTTTTAATTCTAATTGCCTTTCGGTTTCTTTTTGAGCAGAAAGATCTGTTAATATAATACTTAGGCATTTGCCTTCATCAAGTTCCAATGTGATCAGAGAAATAAGGATGGGCAAAGTTTTTTGATTGTTATCTAATAAACATATTTCACCCGTAATTTCTGCCTCCCATCCCTGCCCGATAAGCAATGAAAAGATTTCATGGTCATCTTTTTTCACAAAATCATTAAACGGCCTCCCTATTACTTTGGATAGAGGAACATCTACCATAGAAGCAAATCTTGTGTTACTATATAATATCCGGCCTTCACTGTTTAGTGTAACTGCACCTTCTCTCATTTTTTCAATAAATACCCGGTAGGTCTGGTCAGAGGTTTTAAGTGTATAAACCTTGTGGCCGGTATCTTCCTTTACCACTAATGCATCGATCTTCCCGCTGCGGATTGCCTCAATGGTATCGCTTGATTCCGCAAACTCATTCCGCAATTGAGCTATTTCTATTTCAAGTTCCTGTAAAGTTTTTTGTTCTTTCATTTTTTAGTTGTCGATATGTAAACTCGCCATCCTATAAGATAAAGCACTGACTGGAAAAGTCTTAACTGATTCCTCCATGTCATTTTTTTACAGCAACAATATTTAAGCCAACAAGCACTTTTTCCTTGTTAGATAAATCGCCAATTATTTTCCGGATAGGCTCAGGTACTTTTTTTACTAAAGTAGGCACCGCAAATATCTGATCTCCTTCAGCAAGCTGAGGCTTTTTTAAAAGGTCGATAACTTCAATTTTATACATCCCCTTTATATGCTCTTCGCAATATTCATTAAGGTTCCTTAATGCAGTCTGTGACTTCAGGGTGTTGCCGGCAACATACAATGTTAGTTCGTAGATATCTTTCATCGTTAGATTATTTTGCTTTGACGGTATGATTCTTCCGTTGTATTTTATTGCCCTTAATCTTCAACGCCCGGCTATGAACAGCCTGACTTTCTTTCTCCCGAAATTTATAAGCAACTCTTGCTGAACCTGTAAGTATTCCACCAGGGCCTTCAACAACCTCAACAAGATCCAAGCCTTTATTTGTTATCACAAATTCTCTTACCCGGTTGGAATGTTTCATGCCGCGGGATTTCATGATATACATTCCACGGTTTCTTTCCCCGTTAAATTCAATGTTATTTATCGTTAGCCACGTATCCACTAATGATGACACACCTTCATCCGTCTGCTCATTTATTATATTATTTAATTTAAGCGCTGTGAACATGACAGTTATTTGTTCCTTTTGCAAAAAATCAATAAGCCTGATTAAAATAGATTTTATTTCACTTACATTTCCTACGGTAATAAGATTGGTTATGGGATCAAGAATAATAGTTCCAGGCTTAAATTGCTTTATCAGTTTATAGATGACTACCAGGTGCATTTCCAGTCCATGAAGGGTAGGCCTTGAGGCATGAAATTTTAATAAACCACTTTTAATATGCTGATCAAGCCGGAGGCCTATTGATTTCATATTGCGAATTATCTGCTCAGGAGATTCTTCAAAAGCAAAATAAATACATCGTTCTTTTCTGTTACAACATTCATTGGCAAAGGACGAAGCTATACTTGTTTTACCGGTGCCTGCCGTACCGGAAATAAGAATGCTACCGCCACGGAAAAAACCTTTGCCACCAAGCATTTCATCCAACGCGGGTATACCGGAAGAAATCCTTTGAGAAGAAACTTTATTATCAAGCGTTAAGGAAGTTACGGGCAGAACTGAAATGCCATCTTCATCTATAAGGAAAGGATACTCATTGGTGCCATGAACTGAACCCCTGTATTTTATTACCCTAAGCCGCCTCGTGGTAATTTGATTTTCTACCCTGTTATCAAGAAGTATAACACAATCAGAAACATATTCTTCCAGTCCTTCCCTGGTTAACTGGCCCTCTCCTTTTTCACCGGTGATAATTGCCGTAACGCCTTTGTCTTTAAGCCACCGGAAAAGCCTTCTAAGTTCCGCTCTTAAAATTCCCTTATTCGTTAACCCTGAAAAAAGATTTTCAATAGTATCCAGTACAACCCTTTTGGCGCCTATGCTTTTAATGGCATAATCCAGTCTTATAAAGAGTCCTTCAAGATCATACTCGCCTGTTTCCTCAATTTCGCTTTTCTCTATATGTACGTAATCAATTTTTATTTTTTTTGCAGCAATGAGTTTATTAATATCGAAACCAAGTGAAGTTACATTCATGGCAAGCTCTTCCGCTTTCTCTTCAAATGCTATAAACACACCAGGCTCGTCAAACTCCATTGCACCTCTCACAATAAATTCTATTGAAAATAATGTCTTACCACAACCTGCACCACCACATATTAAAGTAGGTCTACCGGAAGGTAATCCTCCATTGGTTATTTCATCGAGGCCCTTTATTCCGGTGGGAGTTTTAGGTAATATAATAGTTGCTCCGTTTTGCTTTTGAATCATACCTCTATTATTTATTAATTGAAGATAGGCAGATTATAAATGACAAAAGGGAATTAATAAAACTTGGCATTTGGAAAAAATACTGTGGTCGCCGCCAGGATGGCCCACAATTTTAAAATAATCTTGTTACAGTATTTATGAAAGTTAGGGTAATCATAACCAGATTCATTCGCTGCATGTCCATACTTCACTTTTATCGGTTATTAATAATTCAAAAATAAAAAAAAACTTAGGAAAAATGTCTTAAAATATTCTAAATGATTTGTTATTAAAGATCGTATTTACTTAGCTTTACCTGGTTTAATTCATCTTTACTGTTGATCTTGATTTTGAACATTCGCACAAGAAGTTTTTATTCATTTTTCAATTTCAATTGAAGTATTTCTGTTTCCAGTTTAATGTGAGATTTGTCACTCAGTGAGTGACTACTTTCGTACGACGAAAAAGTTAGATAGAACTGGCGAAAATATTTAAGGTTTGTTTCAGAATATCCTTTTCCAAAATCGGCCATTAGCTGAGTCGATAATTCTTTTAGTAAAGCACTCCCATAAGCAGCTTTAGCTTTTCCCTTTTGATCTTCTTCAACAATTCTTTTTCCTATTTTCCAATAAGCGATAATCATGACGAAATTAACTGACCGATATGCGGATTGTCTTGCATTCAATAAAATATTCTTTATTTCACTATAAAGAGAACTTGTATGGACTGCTTTCATTTTGATTGTAATTTAAATACCCAACCTTTTAAAATCTACTTTTCTTGTTCCCTCAACAATCTCAGGAAGATTGACACTAAAATAATGACGGGTAGTTTCTTCCTTTTGATGACCCAGCATCTTAGAAATAATAGGCCGCTCTGCCCCGTAACGTACCCATAGTTGCGCATTGGTATGCCTGCCGACTTTATTATACACCGTCTTGGTAATTCCAATCATAGCAGCTATTTCTTTTAAATTCCGGTTATAGGATTGTTCTTCAATAAAAGTTTCTTTTTTAAAGATGAGCGGGTTTGAATTATCTGATCCATACTTTTTAATTACAGTAATTGCATATGGAAATTTAAAAAGCGGAATGATAGTTTCGTTTCCATTTTTATCTCTTTCACCAACAATAAAAAATCCAAACTCTTCATCATCTACCAACTGATCCTTTTTAAATATCTGCAAATCCTTATAATAATAACCGGTATAAATCTGAAAGAGAAAAATATCGCGGTCACGTTCTAAGTACTTTTTTTCTTCCGGGAAAATAAAAGCTTTCCATTTTTTTATTTCATCCGTCTCCAGGTAAATTCTTTTCGTCATTCTTCTGGTATTGATCTTAATATCAGAAAATAAAAATTCCATATGGGCCGTGTCTATATAATTTTCCCGCCTGGCAACTTTTAAAACTTTTTTTAAAGCATCAAAATATTTTTTTATTGTTGGCCCTCCTAATTTTAAATTAACCTGCAGGTATTTATAAAAGTCCTGTATCAGCGTTTGATCAATCTCATTAAAATAAATAGAAGAGCGAAATTTACTTAGGTGCTTTAAACAGGTTTCATATTTTTTTAAGGTGTTTTCCTGAAGTTTTTCCGGCGGGTCAAGAATGTAATGCTGCATATATTCAAGAAACGAATTAGCATCGCCTCTTCTTTTAAGTTGCCGGAAAATAAGAGGAAAAGTGAGCGGCTTGTTTAAGTAATAATATTTTTTTATTAAATCATGAACGAGCATTTTCTTTTCAGTGATTTTGTTATTGATCTCAAAAGCAAAGGGGTGATTAGGTTTTACCCAGGCGTCATCCTTTCCTGCCCATTCATCACGTGAGACTTTTTTCGGTATTTGTATTTTAAAATATTTAGAAACCCGGTTGATAGTTATACGCAGATGAATAGAATAACCACCTGTGACGTTATTCTGGTTTCGCCAATTCCAGACAACAGCAATTTGAGGAATGTCCATAGGATAAAGATAATCCTATTTTTTTATACTGTAAAACAAAATGTAAATCAAAAGATGGGAATAAATGGGAATCGAATATCATCAAGTTAGCTTGTAACTGTTTACTGTATTGAGTTTTGATGTTTTTTGTTCTTTTTGATTCTTTTTAATTTTACCTTAAAGTAGCCTCGACAGGAATCGAACCTGTATCTGGAGCTTCGGAAACTCTTATACTATCCATTGTACTACGAGGCCTTGCTACGGTAGGATGTGTGATATACGATGTTTAAAAGAACTTTTATTTTCCAAACTGCGCAATATTACTGCCGAATATTTTAACCGCAATGGCAAGCAAAATAACACCAAAAAACTTTCTTACTACAATTAATCCATTTGGGCCAAGCGCTTTTTCAATCCACTTCAAAGATTTTAATACAACAAAAATTACAACACAATTAATGAGTATGCCAATTAAAATATTTACATCATGATAATTTGCTTTTAACGACATAATAGTTGTAAGTGTTCCTGAACCTGCAATCAATGGAAATGCAATGGGCACTACACTACCGCTTTTGGGATTATCATCCTGCTTAAAAAAATCAAGACCTAATACCATCTCGAGGCCAATAATAAAAATTACAATACTTCCTGCTACGGCAAATGATTGAATGTCCAGGCCTAAAATATTCAGCAGTTGCTGACCAACAAATAAAAAAATAAGCATTAACGCGCCCGAAGCAATGGTTGCCTGGGTTGATCGGATTGTGCCGCCCATCTTTTCTTTCAGCGAAATTAAAATTGGTATTGAGCCAAGTATATCAATTACTGCAAAAAGAGTAAATGTTATCGTTAGCGTTTCCTTGCTTGATATATTGGCAAAATCAGCCATTTAATTTTTTTTTGCAAATGTACTGTAGATAACAGCAAGAGGTAAAATCATAAGCTAATAATATTTCTACAAACTTATCTGCACGCCACCATTCACATTAAACCCTTTTGTAGTAAACCCTCTTGTTACAAAATACTTCTGACTCGGTGATGTTTTGCAAATCAGCAAAAATGCTGAACTTATTATTGAATGTATATTTCCCATAAAAACCTAAAGTATAATATCCTTTTAATTCATAAGGAGCGGCCTGGTACTGCGGTTCATACGCTTTGCTCACTGTTTTAAAATGAGCGGAAAGATAAAGCTGTTTGGTAATATTATAATTTAAAGAAAGATTTAAAACATTCTTAGGCCTCTTGTATAAATTAAACAATGACGTGTCTTTGCCTGGTGAAGTTTGCGTGGTTATTTTGCCATCAACATAAGTATAATTAAAAACAATAGAAAATTTTTGAGTGAAATTTATGGTTGCTTCTGTTTCTATTCCGTAATCATGTTGCTTATCTCCATTGATATATTTACTTATATATGTGTTTGGATCGGTATAAAAATAGAAATATATCTTTTCCCTCTCTTATAAAGCCGGTCGCTCTTGCATTCACCTTATCAGTAAAATATTGTAGACCTGCTTCATAACTGGTAGTTATTTGTGGTTTCAAATTTTTATTTCCATACTCCGAATACAGCTGATAGAGCGATGGTACATTATACCCGGAAGAAATATTGGCATATATTTTATAATGATGATTGATTAAATAAAACGGGTTTAAAGAATAAGTGAAATTATTTCCATAAATGCTATGATGATTCCATCTTCCGCCTACATCCAAATTGAATCCTTTAATTGATTTATAAAACACAGATGCATAACCACTGAATTGATTTGTATTTGCGCTATCTGCTGAAATTGGCAATGCCGGAAAGCCATAATCAGGTATATAAATATATAGCTGGTCTGTTTTATTTCTGCCTGTAATCCGCTCCTGCAAGCAATTCTACGTGTTTATTTATATTTAGATTTGTATATAGTTCTGCAAAATTCGAAGTGCCATTATATTTTCCGTTTTGGTAATTGGAATAGCCGCCTATATCTGTTGAATCGTCAATAAAATTTCTGTTAAACCGATTATAATTGTATTGCAATTTAATAAAGCCCTTGTTTAATTTATAATCAACAGAAGCGCCGGCAATTGTATTGTCATTATGATAAGTATAATCTTTATCATCTGCAAATGCACCTGCATCAATATCGGCATGATTGTTATTGTATTTACCAAAGACGCTGAAGGATGTTTTTTTAAAGACCTTTAAGCCGTAATTTAATTGAACTACATCCTGGTTGAAACCATCTTTATCAAAGTTTTGTTTTCCGGTGGAATCATAAGCAGATGAAAATCCTTTACTGTATGTTTTATTATACGATACAAAATACGTTTGCCCTTTACCGTTAGTTCCGCTTAAAGAAATATTTCCTTTATAAGTAGCGTAGCTTCCTGCAGAAAGATCCACATTAAGGTTAAAAGGTTTTTTCTCTCCCTTTTTGCTGATGATATTGATAACGCCTGCCACGGCATCTGAACCATATAAAGTGGATTGAGCGCCTTTTAAAATTTCTATTCTTTCAATATTATCTAAAGCCAAATTGTTCAGGTCAAATTCACTTGTTATCCCGGAAGCATCATATAAGGGCACACCATCAAGCAGTATCAACATATTGGCAGATGAAGCGCCACGCATATAAATGGTTTGGTTGGTTCCTAAATTATTATCGGCCCCATTAATAATTAATCCTGCCTGTTGATTTAATACTTCCGAAAGAGATTTGCCAAAACTTTTTTGTAGTTGATCCTGTGTAATAATGTCAACTACTTTTCCCGGTTTCGTTTTGCTTTTGTGAAAATTTGTTTGCAGTTACAATTACTTCATCGAGGGCTTTAGAAATAGTGTCGTTTTTTTGCTGCACAACTTGTGCCTGCAGATGGTTGCTGAAAATTACAGCAGCCGCAATAAAAATTCTTTTTTTCATTCGTAGAAATTTTTTTGTGACTGCTTCCGGTTAATAAAAAAGAAAGAAATATAAATGCCTTACAGCTTCTACATTCCATGCCTTTCGCCCGAAAGCTTTGAATTGTTTTTTCCCGATGCTATCGGAAGCAACTGGCAGGTCTTCTGGCTTGGCCTTAACTTCTTACCTTCCCATCTAACTAAAGTTAAGACAGTGGTGTGAGAGAAGTTGCCTTTTATTTCTCCCCTTCTCCAAAGGAGTCCTTCGGACGGGGAGGTTAGGAGGGGCCTTACAGCTACGGGGATAGCTCCGGATTTTAACCGGATTCCCTTTTAATTCCATCACGATAAATATCGTAACATGAAACCAATTACGGTGCAAATGTAAAGGCAATAGTTTTGTAATTCCAAAACTAATTCTATCAGCGTTGATTGAATTGAAAAATAATTCCCGCATAATAATTCCTTCCGGGCGCAAGATTGTAGTAGCGGCCTGCAGCAGCATTTATATCGTTACCAAGACTGTATTTTTCATCAAAAATATTTTCGGCGCCTGTAAATAATTCGGCTTGTATTTTTTTTGAGAAAATATGTTTATACCCTAATCTTATTCCAAGCAAACTATAATCACCGGCATATTCGGAGTTGGCATCGTTTAATGCAATACGGCCACTATAAAAGAAATTAGTGTTTGCATATAAACCAATTTTTGTATCAATATCAAATCCTACCGCTACAGTTTGCGGCGCTACACCGGGAATTTTATTTCCAGAATAATCTGCAGCCAGTTGCTTGAAATCTTTGTAATGAAAATTATTCCATGTATCGCTAATATTTATAACCGAATGATTGATAAATCCGTATTCCCGATTAATCAATTGATAAGAAATAAAAGTCTCCAGTCCGTTTTCTTTTCCCGAACCGGCATTAACAAAATAATCTGCGCCGCTAGGATTCTGTTTTTGAACAATGGCGTTTTTTATTGAATAAAAGAAAGCGTTAATATCGAAATAAAGTTTGCTTTGTAAAAGGCTTCCTCTCGCACCAAATTCATAATCTACACCTTCTTCAGCCTGTAACGTTGTGTTGAAAACATTGGTTGAAGGTAAAATTTGAGCAGTAGTGGGAGGAGAAAAACCTTTGGCGATGCTTCCATAAATGGAAATGACTGTACTGATCTTTTTTAGAACGGCAAGCCTCGGAGTAAACTCATTATTAAATTTCCTTTCATCATTTGTTGGAGGCACATCCGATAGTCTTGAAAAATTAAGGCCATACTTATTGATGCTGGCACCGGCGGTAAAAATCCACCCTGACGCCAATTCAACATTTGCCTGGGCGAAAATAAATCCCTGGTTGTTATAGATCTCGTCATTTGTTTGCAAAGAATCTGTTTGCCCGTTATTATTGTCAAATATTCTTTGTGTATTAAAGCTTTGCTGAAATTCAGCGCCGGCATTAAAAGTCAATAAAGCACTTTGTAGTTTTTTGCTGTAGTCAAAAACAGTTCTTCCTCCAAAATGAGGTTCAGTTGTTTTTCCATAATTGCGGAAGGAAGGATTTCTTGTTTGCGTGTATGCGCCATAGATAGACGTGGTGTTTTTCCAGTTTTTGCTAAAATTATTTTCATAAGTAAAGCCTGCTAAAAACGTTTTTTGGTAAAAGGCTGCCTGTGCCTGTTCAGCGCCGGGAAAGCCTCCGGCAGCAGGGCGTGCAGATTTTCCATTTGCGTTATATTCCTTCAATGTAAGTGCTCCTGGTGTTTGGTACTGCAAATCAGCATATAAAAAATGCGCCTGTAATTCAGATTTTTCATTTGGCTTAGATACAGCATCCCATGTGAGGACATCACGTCGCATAGCCGTATGGTCTCTGTATCCATCGCAGGTCTGATGCTGGTAATTAATAGTATTATGAGAAGCATCTGTTCCCAGCCTAACGTTGGCATTTATATTTTGTAAGTTATAGCTGCCTGCATTATAATTTACTGAAACCCCCGGATGAAACTGGTTAGCATCATTTCGTATTAATAATACGCCGCCGGTGCCGGCTCCATAAATACTTCCTGCAGGTCCTTTAATAATTTCTATTGATTGAAAATTAAAAAAACCAAGCTGATTTAAATAAGTGTTTCCGCTGGGATCAGTATAGGGAATTCCATCATAATAGACCTTTACATTTCTTACGCCAAATGGAGAATTGAGCGAACTACCGCGTATGCTTAGACGATAACTTCCGGGAGAACGCTCTTCCATTCTTACACCCGGATTGTTATTCATAGCAGATAAAATGCTGGTATTATTAAAACGATTAAGATCTGTTTTAGTAACGAGACTTATTGCCGAAGGAAGGTCAATAAGTTTACGGTTATTTTCATAAGCGTTTACGGTTATATTTTGAAGTGTTATGGAAGAGTCAGGCTGAATAGTATTTTGAGCTGTAACGGTATTAAATACAGGAATTAAAAGCAGCAATAGTTTCTTTAATTTCATAGACTGATAAAACACAAATGTAACCACAAATATTTTTTATCTTCCCAAAATGAAACCAGCAAAGCAATTGACGCTTTTTGACTTTACCATCATTATGGTAAGTTTTGTAATAGGTATGGGAATTTTCAGAACACCGGTAAATGTTGCGAAAGCAGTTAGCAGTCCCTTTATTTTTTTTAGCGCATGGATAGCCGGAGGTCTTATTGCTTTTTGCGGTGCGCTCACCTATGCTGAAATAGGAAGCAGGTTGCCGGTTACAGGAGGTTATTATAAAGTTTTCGCGTATGCGTATCATCCTTCCATTGCATTTGCTGTAAATTGTATTATTCTCGTATCTAATGCTGCCTCGCTTGCCGCAGTAGCATTAGTGGGTGCGGAATATATCACAGGTGTTTTACTTCCACTCTCGCAAAATCCAACATGGCTTTTAAATCCCGGAAATGCAAGCCATTTGCAAACTATTCAAATTACAATCGCCATTTTTTCTATTATAATTTTTTTCGGAGTTAATTTATTAGGATTAAAAATGAGCGCCCGCACTCAAAATGTATTAACCGTTATTAAAATAACCATGGTTATTTTATTGATAAGCCCCTTATTTTTTGCAGCTCAGCCTGCTTCGTCTGTACTTGTATCGGCTTCACAACACATTCCTGTATTGACTGAATATTTAAAAGCTTTTGGCGTTGGGCTTGTGGCTGTAAGCTTTACCTACGGCGGTTATCAGCAAACAATCAATCTGGGAGAAGAAGTTCGCAATCCGCAAAAAACAATTCCGAGGGCGATTTTTTTAGGAATAGCAATTATTATTATTTTATATCTTTTAATCAACTATGCTTATGTAAGAGTTATTGGATTTGAAGAATTAAAAACGAGTAAGAACATCGCAGCAATTATGGCTTCAAAAGTATTTGGTATAAATGCAGAACGTATTTTATCGGTACTGCTTTTTTTAAGTGTATTAGGCTACGTAAATGTTTTGTTGCTGAGTAATCCGAGAGTGATGGCTGCCATGAGTGAAGATAAAATTTTGCCGCCATCTTTTAAAAGAAGAAACATAAAAACTGAGGCGCTTACCACATCACTAAGTATTTTTTCGGCCTTATGCATATTAATACTTTTCTGGGCTAAACAGTTTGATACCATTTTAAGTTTCACTATTTTTCTCGATTGTTTCGGAATGGTTTTTTCTGCAGGAAGCATTTTTATCATCCGAAAAAAAACGGCATACCTTAATGACAGTGGAATTTTTATGATGAAATTATATCCATTGTTGCCCATTATATTTATTGCTGCATATACTTTTGTTGGTATAAGTATAGCTGCTGATTACAGGAATAATAACTATGCTGCGCTAACCGGGTTAGCTGTATTGGCAGCATTTATTATAATTTATTTTATTACAAGAGCAGTTACAGATAGAAAAGTTGTTAAAGAATAATCTATGGAGCTTTCATACATTTTAAACGAATTAGGAGAAAATCGTGAGCAATATTTTAATGCGGTAGCTCCGCCAATTATTCAGACCAGCAATTTTGCTTTTAAAACAGTAGATGACATGCGAAAGGCTTTTGAAGATGAAGCCTCCACATACATCTACAGTCGTGGCAATAATCCAACAGTTTCCATTTTATCTCAAAAGCTGGCGGCGCTTGATGGTGCAGAAGATTGTCTTGTTTTTAACAGCGGTGCAGGAGCTATTTTTGCGGCAGTGCTTGCCAATGTAAAAAGCGGTGATCATATTGTTTCTGTAGACAAACCTTATTCCTGGGCGCAAAAATTATTCAATGACATCTTACCCAGATTTAATGTAAATACTACGTATGTTGATGGAAGAGAAACTGAAAATTTTAAAAATGCCATTCAATCCAATACTTCAATTATATATTTAGAAACACCCAATAGCTGGAGCTTTTATTTGCAGGATCTGAAAGAAGTTACAAATCTTGCTAAAGAGAAAGAAATACTTACAATTTGTGATAACAGCTACTGTTCACCGCTATATCAAAAGCCGCTGGAATATGGAATTGACCTGGTATTACAAAGCGCCACAAAATATATAGGCGGCCACAGTGATGTAGTAGCTGGTGTTTTATGTGGTACTAAAAAAATGATGACAAAAATTTTTCACAACGAGTACATGAATATTGGTATTGGAACAACTCCTTTTAATGCATGGTTGCTTATTCGGGGGTTAAGGACCATTAAAATAAGATTAGAAAAAATTTCGGATACAACACTTAAAATTATTGAGTATTTGAAGCATCATGAAAAAGTAGTTTCTGTTGTATTTCCTTTTGATAAAGATTTTCCTCAATACAAATTAGCGAAGCAGCAAATGAATGGCGCCTGCGGATTATTTTCGTTTATTATAAAAGCACAAAGAGTTGAAGAGATAGAAAAATTTTGCGAAGGCTTGCAACATATATTAATGGCTGTAAGCTGGGGTGGACATGAGTCATTAATTATTCCGGGATGCGCTTCGATAAAGCAAAATGAATTCGATCCTGTAAATATTGATCACAGAACCATGAGGATGTACGTCGGAATAGAAGAAGCAGATTATTTAATAGAAGATTTAGAAAGAGGATTTAAAATGATGTAAAAAAAATAATTAGTTGCCATTTATACTTCTTTATAATTAGATAAAAGACCAAATCATTATTTTTGTCAAATGTGTAGAAAACTAAAACTGTTAATCTGTTTTTGCTTTTTGTTTATAGCGACCCAGGCGCAGGAAAAATGGAGTTTGCAAAGGTGTGTTCAATATGCATTGGACAGCAACCTTTCTATAAAGCAAAATGAAATACAGGCACAGCTTGCCGGCATCACTTATAAGCAAAGCAAATTGTCACAAATTCCCAACCTTAATTTTAGTAACAATGATGGATATAGGTTTGGTAAATCGCAAAGTCCTTCTACCGGTATTTTAGTGAATCAAAACTTTTTTCAGATTGGTTTGAATTTGCAATCCAATGTTGAAATTTTTAACTGGTTTGCAAAAAGAAATACCATACTGGCAAATGAGTGGTCGCTGCAGGCGGCTAAAGCGGCAACTGATAAATTGAAAGATGATATTTCTTTAACCGTTGCTAATTCTTACCTGCAGGTATTGCTTGCAAAAGAGCAGGCAGAAATTGCCGATGTGCAGGTAAAGCAATCCATTTCGCAGCTGGAGATTGTAAAAAAGCAGGTGAATGCAGGTGCATTGCCAGAGTTGAATGCGGTGGAACTGGAAGCGCAGCTTGCCAGTGACAGCGCCAATTTAATTACTTCAACAGGTAATGTTACCCAGGCGTTGTATGTTTTAAAATCTTATATGAATATGGATGCTGCGAAGCCATTTGAAATTGAAGAGCCGCCGGCTGATCAAATTCCTATAGAACCTATTGCAGATCTGCAGCCGGAAAACGTATATGCATCGGCGTTAGCCAACCTTCCCCAGCAAAGAGTAAATGACTTTAATATCATGGCTGCGCAAAAAAATTCTGAAGCGGCAAAAGGCGCATTGTACCCCAGCCTTTCTGCTTACGGAACCCTGGGTACAAATTATGGATACACTCGTATACCTACGTATGAGCAAATTCCTAATGGATATAGCACAACCCAGTTTGTAGTGAGCAATGGTACGGGTGGTTTTATTAACGTGCAACAGCCTTTATATACACAGGGTGCAAAAAGTGGTTATATCACTTCCGACCCTTTGGGGCCCCAATTCAATAATAATTTTGGGCAATCTATCGGAATAAATCTGTCGGTTCCTATCTTCAACGGTTGGCAGACAAGAGCAAACTATGAAAGATCCAAGCTAAATATTAAAACACTGGAGTATCAGAAAGTACTCGACAATCAAACTTTAAAACAGGATATTTACCAGGCATATAATGCGGTTATTGTTGCTTTGGAAAAATTTAATTCATCGCAAAAGCAAGTGGATGCTGCGCAAAAAAGCTATGACTTCGCATCACAAAGATATAAAATTGGCATGCTAACCACACTGGAGCTTATAACAGATCAGGACAATTTATTTCGCGCAAAATTGCAATATGTTTCAAACCAGTTTGATTACGTTTTTAAAATGAAAGTTTTGGAATTTTATAAGGGACAGGGAATAAAATTGTAGCCCTTATTTGAAGTAGCTGATCTAAATGAATTAAAAAGTAAAAAGGATATTATGAATAAAAGTTTAAAATGGATAATTATTTCACTGATTGCAATAATTGTGCTTTTTGTAATACTTAAAAAAGCAGGGTTAATAGGAAAAGACGAGGGAGTAAAAGTTACTACGGAAAAAGTAGCGAAACGAACTATTGTGGAAACAGTAAATGCCAGTGGAAAAATTTATCCTGAGATAGAAGTTAAGATGAGCCCTGACATATCAGGAGAAATTGTAGAGCTTAACGTAAAGGAAGGCGACAGTGTTAAGAAGGGTCAGGTGCTCGCACGTATATATGGCGATATTTATGCAACACAACGAGACCAGGCTGCGGCTATTGTAAATCAACAGCAGGCACAACTGGCCAATTCAACTGCATCTATTGGTGCTATGCAGGCGCAGCTCGACCAGGCAAAGAAAACATACGATATGCAAAAGCAATTGTATGATGGAAAAGTTATTTCGGCAAATGAATTTAATACAGCAGACGCAGGATATAAATCAGCGCTGGCTAATTATAATGCCGCTAAAGAGTCCATTAATGCAAGCTCGGCAGGAGTTGCAAGCGCCAGAGCAGGATTGGCAAAAGCCAATAAAGATATAAGTTTGGCAACTTTGGTTTCTCCTATGGATGGCGTTGTTGATTTACTCAATGTAAAAAAAGGTGAAAGAGTTGTTGGTAGTTCCATGATGGCGGGAACGGAAATGATGCGCATTGCAGATATGAGTAAAATTGAAATAAGAGTGGATGTGGGTGAAAATGATATTCCCAAAGTTCATTTGGGTGACAGCGCTATTATTGAGGTAGATGCTTATAACGACAGAAAATTTGCAGGCGTTGTAACACAAATTTCGAGCAGTAATAATGGCGCTGCAACACAAACTGATAATTCATCCTCTACCAGTACAGATGTAACAAATTATAAAGTGTACATAAGAATATCTCCTTCATCTTACATGGATTTGATTGGAGGTTCAAAATCAAAAAGTTTTCCTTTCAGAACGGGCATGAGCGCCAGTGCTGATATACAAACAAAATCAAAAGCTGGTGTTTTATCGGTACCAATAAATGCAGTTACTACCCGTGAAAAAAATGACTCTACCGGTAATGGCAAGACGCAAATGGCAAACAATGTCGATAAGGCTCAAACAAGTGTAGCATCTGCTTCTAATACCGGCGATAACGATTTAGATGAAGTTGTTTTTATTGTGCAGCCGGATGGTACTGTAAAAAAACAAATTGTAAAATCCGGGATACAGGATATTAATGACATAGAAATAACTTCCGGATTAAAAGAAGGCGATGAAGTAGTTACCGGTCCTTATGATGTAGTTTCAAAAACATTAAAGGAGAACGATAAAATTAAAGTGGTTCCTAAAAGTGAATTATTTGATAAGAAGAAATAATTGGTATATCACCGGTTACTCAAACAACTCTTCCGCCTTGGAAATACTTTCCGGCTTTCCAACATCGATGAATTTTGTATTACTATGGTCAAATGCTGTAATGGCATAAGTTTTGGCAATCTCCAGGTAAACATCCACCATTGAAAATTTTCCTTCCATTTTAATTAGTGAAAATATTTTGGGAGAGATAACATGGATTCCGCTAAACGCCTTTGGATAAAACTTACTGGCTTCACGGCTTATTTTTTGTTCACCTGTTTTTTCGTTTCTCCATCCGCATAAGTTGGGTAATTCATCAAATAAAAAATACCGGGAAGTATGCCTTGTTGTTACAGCAAGCGTTGCAACAGGTTGTAAATTCTTATGCTCATGAATCATTTCTTTTAAATCCATATCAGTAAGCACATCTACGTTCATTAGAACAAAAGGTTCCCTGCTATCTTTAAAAAACCAGGCAGCTTTTTTTAAGCCACCTCCCGTTTCAAGAATTGCATCACTTTCATCGGAGATAGTTATATTACTTCCAAAGCCTTTATTTTTTTCAATGATGTTTTTTATTTGATCAGGAAAATGATGAACATTCAAAATCACATCTTTAATACCAAACCTGGCGAGATACTCTATGTTTCTTTGTAAAAGCGTTTTGCCATTAACGTTAGCTAAGGCTTTGGGATGGTTATCAGTAAAAGGTTTTAAGCGGGTACCTAAGCCGGCTGCCAGTATCATTGCCTTCATAAGTTATATTTTTAGAATCCTCTATGTTCATGAATGCCCTGCTGAATATGATTGAGTTCTATTTTTACTTTAAATTTATTTCTGAGATGCCGGGCCAATGCATCTGCGGCATAAACGCTCCGGTGTTGGCCGCCCGTACAACCAAAACTTATCACTAATGATTCAAAGTTTCTTTCAATATAATTTTCTACTGAAATATCAACCATGTTATAAACACTGTTTAAAAAATCAGGCATCTTCGTTTGCTGTTCCAAAAAATCCATCACGGGTTTATCTCTCCCGGTTATTGATTTATATTCTTCAAAACGGCCGGGATTTAAAATGCCCCTGCAGTCAAAAACAAAACCACCACCATTAGTAGTTTCATCAACCGGATATCCTGTTCGCAAATAAGAAAAACTATTTATAGTTATAACTAACGGTGTTGACGAAGTTGCCTGTATAGGTCGAAAGCGATTTACAATATCATCCTGTACTATAAACTGAAGAAGGCGCTCATATTCAGTAAGAGCGATTCCTGTTTTTTTATTATTCAAAAACCATTTAAGATTGGTAAGCGCCAATGGAATGCTCGTTAAGAATTGTGCCTTTCTTTCAAACATTCCACGAAAGCCATAAGCTCCCAAAACCTGCATCAGCCTTATTAATACGTATCCATTGTATTGGCTTACAAAGCGAATTCTGTCTATGGGCTCGTTTAAAATTTCACTAACACAATCCATATAATATTCAAGCAAAGAATCTTTCCATTCTTCAGTAAGGTTAGCTCTTGCCTGCCATAATAAAGAGGCAGCATCATACTGTAAAGCGCCCATCATGCCGCCCTGGTAATCTATAAAATGTACTTCATCATTTTGTATATAAATATTCCTGCTTTGAAAATCGCGAAACATAAAATAAGTATGTTCAACGCGGGTTAGATAATTGCTTAATGCTTCAAAATCATCAATGAGCTTTTCTTTATCATAACCAATCTTAAGCGTATCAAGAAAATAATATTTAAAATATAAAAGATCACTCATGATGGCCTGCTTGCCAAACTCTTTTGAAGTAAGGCAAAAAGAATCATCAAAATTTTTACTTCCTTTTATTTGCAGCCAGGCGAGGCTTTTCAGGCTTTTTTTAAATAAATCGTATACATAATTTGTTTGGCCATGCTTTTCAAGTTCATTAAGCAACGAGGTATTTCCAAAGTCCTGCTGGATGTAAATTTTGCCATTAGTATGTGTACTGTAGATTTCAGGAACCGGCGCATTTATTTTTTTGAAATGTTTGGTGAAGTTTAAAAAGGCAGCATTCTCGCGAACATTATCATTATACGTTGCTATGTACGATTTGTTTCCGGTAACAATTCTAAAATAAATTCTGTCACCACCGGATTGGGGAAGCTTTTCAAAATATGTTATTTCATCCGGTGCAAATGTTTGAAAAAACGATTTAATATTTTCAGCAATCTGTTCCATGTTTTTATGGGTGGTGGTAAAAATAGAATATTTATTGGATGGTTAAAAAAGTTGGAGACGGATATGCAGAGTGGCATAACAGCTTACGACAATAAATATGTATTGATAACTTTCCTTTAAAACATTAACTTCAATACAACTAATTATAACGATCCATCATGAAACAATTATTTTTTTTCGTTTGCCTGCTTGCACAAACCAATTTGTTTGCACAGCCGGGAGCCATTAAATATGATATTGATTCTGCAAGTGTAGAACATGCAGGCGTGCCGAAGGGAGAAATGATAAAATTTATTTATAGCCAATCGAAAATATTTCCTGGTACATCGCGTGAATGTTGGGTGTATGTACCTGCACAATATAAAGCCGATAAGCCCGCGTGTGTGTATGTGAACCAGGATGGTATTCAATGGAAAGCCCCAACTGTGTTTGATAATCTTATTTACAAAAATGAAATGCCGGTAACCATTGGCGTTTTTGTTACACCCGGAAAAGTGCTGGCCGATAGCGGCGCTAATGCATTGGATCGTTATAACCGCAGCTTTGAGTACGATGGTTTAGGAGATGCATATGCACGCTTTATTCTCACAGAAATATTACCTGAGGTTGAAAAATTAAAAACAAGTGATGGGCGCAGTATTCATTTGTCAAGAAATGGAAATGACCGTGCTATTGGCGGATCAAGCAGTGGTGCAGTTTGTGCGTTTACGGCAGCATGGGAACACCCCGAAGCATTTTCAAGAGTGTTCAGTGCCATTGGCACTTATATTGGTTTGCGTGGTGCAGATCGTTATCCTACACTCATTCGCAAATATGAACCAAAACCTATTCGTATTTTTTTACAGGATGGCAGTAATGATCTCAATATTTATGCAGGTGACTGGTGGAAGGCAAATCAAACAATGGAGCGTGCATTAACTTTTGCAGGCTATGAAGTAAACCATGTATGGGGTGAAGATGGCCATAACGGCAACCAGGGAACTTCAATATTTCCTGATGCAATGCGTTGGCTATGGAAAGACTGGCCGAAGCCTGTAACAGAAGGAAATTCGAAAAATCAATTCTTAAGCGACATACTCATTCCTGGTGAAGATTGGCAACTTGGTTGGTGAAGGTTATCAATTTACCGAAGGTACCGCCGTAAATGCAAAGGGCGAAGTTTTTTACCAGGATATTCCTGCTTCCAAAACATATAAAGTTGATGTGAACGGAAAACTTACTGCGTTAAATACAGATGCAAAAAAAGCAAGCGGAACTTCTTTTGGTGCAGATGGAAAACGATACACTGTTGCAGGTGCAACAAAACAAATTCTCAGTTATGATGCCAATGAAAATGTAACAGTGATTGCAGACAGCATTGCCGGCAATGATCTTGTTGTAGCTAACAACGGCAACATCTATGTTACTTCACCGGATGGAACTGTAAACCCAAGCAAGCTCTATCTCATCAGGCCCAATGGAGAAAAAATTGTAGTTGATGAAGGATTGAAATTTGCAAATGGTGTTACATTATCTCCGGATCAAACACAATTGTATGTAACAGAATCTGCTTCGCATTGGGTATGGATATATAAAATAAATCCTGATGGAACGCTTACCTATAAACAGCATTATGGTTGGCTTCATGAACCCGATTCAGCAGGAAAATGCATGGAGTGATGGACTGCGTTGCGATACTGCAGGCAGAGTATATGTAACATCAACGATTGGGCATACAGATCATGGATCAGTTGGGAAGAGTAAATGCAATATTGCCCTTGCCGCCATCATCAAATTTCAGAACTTCCAATGTTTGCTTTGGAGGAAAGGATTTTAATATCTTATATGTTAGTATGGGCGATAAAGTATATCGCAGAAAATTAAATACAAGAGGCGCTAATACATTTGATAAGCCGATGAAGCCGGTGGTGCCAAGATTGTAAGTTGAATTTTTGGAAAACCAATTGCCAACATCGTGAAGGCATGGTTTAAAGGTAACGGATAGGCATAGACGGGATTGCAAGAATTGCTCATTTTTGTGAACATCAGGAAACTGTTCTTTTTCTACCCAAATTACCCTCTGCGAGGCTTATAAGAAAAAATTCCCAACGGATTTTAAATTATAATCCATAATTGGTGCCTCCTAAACAACTGTTCCTGCGGTGGCTTTATTCCCTGCACGTGAATGTAAATGAGTTGTTTGACCACGATGATGTATTTCTGGTGCTCAAAAGTTTTTATCATCAATGCATACCTTGTTTCTTTAAAACCGAACAATTCTTTTGTTTCGCTCCATTTTGCCAGGTCAGTGTTTTTTACCGCATCAATGCAGTAATCATAACTGGCCGATACATAATACATCACAGATTCTTCAGGTTTGTGGCGAAGAATTTAGCTGAGAAGTTTGCTGAGATAAGTTATTTTTTTTCTGAAAGCATTTAGTTGAAATTATAATGTATCAATTTATTTAAATTTGAAGTAACTGATTTATTATGGGAACCACAAATACTTGCATGGGCGTTTATCAATTTGATGATGAAAGGAAAAGAATATTTAAGGATATTGTAAGACCTTTGATTGAAACTCATACGGGATTAACTTATGTTGATGGAATGTCTCATTATGAACCTTCTATCAAGATGGATTTGATTTCAAGGCTAATAAATGAAGCTAATCTCATTATTATTGATGTGTCTTTTAGAAACCCAAATGTTTTTTTGGAATTAGGGATAGCATATGCTGCAAAGAAACCCATTGTCTTTTTATGTAAAAAAGAACGATTCGATTTAAAAGATGAAGAAGGTGGATGGAATAAAAAAATGCCATTTGATATTGAAGGAAAGGAGTTATTAATTTTTGATGACGATAAAAATTTGCAAGTTCAACTTGGAAGATTTATTTCTGATAGTCTGTTTAAAACCAGATATATTACTGTCCCGTGGTATTCTACAGAAGCAAAAAATTGTATCAGAAGTTCAAATGAACTCGATTTCTTTTCTGCTGGGAATTTTTGGAGCACTGTCGGAATCAATCACACATTCATCATGAGCTATCATGTGAAAGTTCACGAATTTGATAATTCAAGAAATCCTGACATAAGGTTATTCTTTTCCAATTCAGTTGATAGCTATCCCCGAATAGTTGTTATTTTTCCTTGGGAAAATTCTGAAATAGATTTAAATAGATATGAATGCCATATTGATTACTTTATTAATAGTGATGTAAATCATTTGAGATTGCAAACTGTTGCTGTATCTCCAAAAATGAAAACTGAACCATTTGAATTTGATGTATCAATTTCGTTTTATCATCCACATCTAGTTGTAGAATGTTCACTTTTTGAAGTCAATAGATTAATTTTTCCAATAGACAAATTGAGAGATTTTGGATATGGAACTTATAAATCTAACTTCATTGGATTTGGCTCTGGTCATAGGATTACTATTTCTAATATTTTAATTAAGGAAGTATTCACGTAATTAATCTATGAATGTTTATAGAACTAAACAAACCCCAACACTTAAAGGCGGCTGAATTATTTAAAAAACATTTGTTCATGTTGTATTTTTTTATGACACTGGCTTTTGTTTTGTTAGCCGACTTCATTAACTTATTTAAGAGTATTTACGTTTTAGTCATCAGCTTAATTTTGTAAATTGCTTTTATAATTTTTAATCATGCAAGCGGCAACCGCACAAAAAGAATTTCACAGGTTAACCGCCGAATACTTTTCGTCAAAAAGCAGGCAAGGTTAAAGGCCCTAAAAAATTGCTTGTCATGCTTGAAATGAGCAAATATCTTACTGCTGCTCGTGAACATGGTTTATCTTTCCAACAACTTGAAAAAGATGGCTTCCGCTTTGCAACAGTACCAGATATCCAGAATTAATGAACGTTCTTATACTTTTACAACAAGTGCAGGTTGTGAATACCATTGTTATTTTTTCGATTTCAGTACTGCCTTTTTAGAATATCCTGACTTAGCTCCAAAAGTTTTCGGTTTCAATCTTGAATTAAAATATAAACCTGGAGATAAAATAATTGGCCTTGATAAGCGCATTGCAGTAACTGTTGCCACTATCATTAAAGCATTTCTTAATCATAAAAGAAAATGGTGTTGTGTACATCTGCGATACCAGCGATAATCATGAAAAGGCTCGTTATCATAAGTTTACTAATTGGTTCAAAACTTACAATGACGGCAGCATCATTCAGCTTAAAGGCGTTATTCGTGCAGGCAATACTAATATCCTTAATGCGTTGCTTATTCATAAAGAAAATAAATTACTGAATGAGTTTATTGAAGCTTATGAAATACTTACCGGCATTTACACCAAACCAGATGATGAGGAATTGAATAATATCCTGAATGATCCAGGTTGGTGAAAGCTATTTTTTGGCTATTATCCAAACCTCATTCCCAATCTTCCATTTATTTTCTCTCATCCTTACTACAATATTTACATCTTCAACCAACAATTCCACCTCATAAAAACTTCCCCAAAAACTTATCTTTTGTACCACTCCCTTTACGCCTTCACTTTTATCTATAACAAACTCTTCAGGGCGCAGCATTAAATTTTTTCCATTGGATTCAATTCCAAACAACGCAGCAATAGATGGTTTCAATAAATTATATCTTCCAAACATTCCCGCCACATATTCATTCACGGTTGATGATAAATTATTTCCGGCTTCCCCTGTTGGATGATCTTTCCTTCTTTCATCACGATTATTTCATCAGCCCATGAAAGGGTATCATGCGGATCATGTGATGTTAGCAAACAGGTGATCTGCAACCTGTCTAAAGTTTCCAATACGGTTTTTAAAGTATCGGTATGTATCGGTCAAGATTTGAGAACGGCTCGTCAAGTATCAGCATCTTTGGAGATTTTACTAATAATATGCATAATGCAATTCTCTGCTTCTCTCCCCCGGAAAGCTGGTCTGTCCTGCGTTGTAACAAATGACTGATCCTGCATATTTCAAATAACTTTATTGCTGCATCCTCGCTAATTTTAATTTGAAACCAAATCAAATCTTTCACATAATAATTATTCAGCAAATTATAATGCTGTGATAAGTATCGCGATGTCTTTATGTCCTTCTAATAATTTTTCTTCTGGTCCCATTACTCTTTCACCATTAAACATATACTTCGCCGCTGCCCGGTTGTACGTTGCCTGAAATAATTTTCAACAATGTTGATTTACCAGCACCTGATTCGCCGGTAATAGCAATTTTTTGTAAGGCCTCCTGTTTAAAACTAATGTCACTAACCATTATTTTTTGACCTGCCTGCTTCGTTATATTTTTTACCTCGAGTAATGTCATATTCCAAAAATACAACTGTCATTTTCCCTGAAAACACCTTTTGATTTAAACGAAGCAGCGGTACACATAGCACCGCTGCTGCATCTTTTTGTCATTTAATTCTCCATCATCACTTCTCTCCTAAAACCCATAATATTTGTCTTCACAACTTCCTGGTAGTTCTCTTCAGGGTTTGTTATTTCTGCCAAAGTCATTGGTTTGTTAAATACTGTTTTCATATCCAGGTGTTTGCTCAATGCATTTGCTTTGTCAACTGAAAGCTTTCCAAACTCATACCTGGCTATTAATCTTCCCTTTCGCAACAAAGCATTATCTACTAAACCAATTTCACTATTGAATGTGCAGATGATTTGTACATTAAGGCAATCACTTAACAGGCCATCGCTGATATTAAGTAAATTGCTAACACTACTTACACTGCTATATCTCCTGTCCATAATAATATTTTCTGCATCTTCAATTACTAACACAGTATTTGGATTATCTAACAACAAATCCATAAACTCCGGGTTCATTAAGTTGCCTGCAACACCTGGTGAAACAAACATTACTTTCTTTGTAAGATTACCAATCAGGTGCCTTAAGTAAGTTGTCTTGCCGGTGCCTGGTAGCCCGTGCAGTAGCACAATTCCTTTGTCTTTTTCTTTTGCCAATCTTTCTTTAATAACCATATCTATTGCTTTAAAATCATCGTTGTAATAAAGATCGATATTAAGTGATGTTGGGATTATGGACAATGTTTTAAGATCGAGTTGGTTACCGTTCAAAGAGATAATGTTTATCTCATAGTCTTTTTCCTTCTCTGCTTTTAAAGTTTTAAACTCTTTCAGCATCTTGTTCGCATTTTTGTAATCATTATTTGCAAAATGCATTTCAAGCCAGTCACTGCCCAGTTCAACCATCAATTTATTTTCAATAACAAAAATGGTTTTTGAAAAACGGATCTTATCGTCTTCCCAATCATGATAAATACGTTGATAAACATCTTTCACCTTACCATATTTGCCACCGTTTATTAATTCAAAGATCTTTTTTGTATCGACACTGCCTATATAAGCTATACAGGGCACCGTATTGAACAATTTCACATAGAAAGTTTTTGCTTCGATAAAGTTTTGATCGAAAAACTGATCACTGTTTTTAGATTTGAAAGCTGCCTTTCTGTTTTTTATTTTAATCATTTTTAAAAGGTCACTGTATCGAAGTGCCAGGAATAGCAAAATGATTGTCACCATCGTTTCCATAATTTTTTATTTATTACCGTGCACAAAAAGCCCGGTCAGTTATTAATTTCTACATGACCGGGTTACACAAGTTTTAAGTATACCTACGGTCGTGCTTTGTTTTTAATTCTTAAATACATCTTCATTTTTATTTTTCTTTAAGCAGATTAAACGTTAAACATGTAAACACTAAGCTGCCATAAAATCTGCAGTACAAGTGAGTGACACAACGAAGATGCCACGAAGAACTACAGTTGGTAACCAAAAATTATTTATTTTAATACTTACACCATCTTCTTTTTCCACTTACCTTTTTTAAAAAAATAATATGCCACAATTGTTACCAGGGTGTTTGCAATAGGTATTGAAACAAAGGAACCGACCGGACCCATATTGAAATGGAACGTAAGTATATACGCCAGCGGTATTTGAAATGCCCAAAAGCAAAACAGGTTTATCCACGTAGGTGTCCAGGTGTCACCGGAACCATTGAATGCACTTGTCATTACCATGCCAATGCCATAAAAAATATAACCGGTTGTTATGATGCGTAATGCCTGCACGGCGATTATTTTCACCGCTTCATCACTTGTAAAAAATGAAATGATTGGCGATGCGCCTGCAAGAAATATGATGGATACGAGTCCCATAAATATTGCATTATACTTTGCTGTTTTTAATACCGATTGTTCAGCCCGCAACGGTTGTTTTGCACCAAGGTTTTGACCCACCAATGTAGCTGCAGCATTGCTCATTCCCCATGCAGGCAGAATAAAAAATATTACCACACGAATGGCAGTCTGATAACCTGCTGACGCCACGCTTTGCCCTGTTTCTGCAACCAGTCTTGCAATAGCAATCCAACTGCATGAGCCAATGATAAATTGCAATGTTGCCGGCGAGGCAATGTTTACCATCGATTTAATAATTGGCCAGTCAATATTTAAATGCCTGCGCTGGATTTGTATCGTTGCTTTGCCTTTAAACAAATGATATAACTGGTAACATACGCCAATACCTCTGCCGGTTGTTGTCGCCATTGCTGCACCGGTTAATCCAAACGCTGGTATAGGTCCAAGACCGCGAATAAACAATGGGCACAGAATAATGTTGCAAATGTTTGCCAGCCATAAACTTTTCATTGCCATGGATGCATTTCCTGCACCACGAAAAATTCCATTGATAAGAAAGAGCATCATAATTACTATGCTTCCGCCAATATCGATCCTGGTATAAGTTGTTCCAATTGCAATGGTTTCTGCATCGGCTCCCATCAATCTTAAAATATCTGGAGCAAATACAATTCCTAATGTGCTTATTGCAATTGTTACTGCAAGCGCCAGCCAGATTGATTGAGCTGCCGCATGGGCAGCTCCATCATAATTTTTTTCACCTACACGCCTTGCTACGACTGCTGTTGCTGCCATGCTCATTCCAATTGCTACCGAATAAATAATCGAAAGCACTGATTCTGTTAATCCAACTGTTTGTACGGTGTGCTTAGCATTGGGAAGATGTCCTACAAAAAATAAATCCACCAGGGCAAACACGCTTTCCATAACCATTTCCAGGATCATGGGTATGGCAAGAATGATGATTGCTTTGCGCAGGCTGCCTTTTGTATAATCCATATCAATGCCTTTTATTGCCTGCACTATAAAAGAAAAAACTCCGCTTAATGTATATGTTGATTGTTTCGTTGCCATTTGTTTTGATTTTAAAATTAAACCTGTTTTTAAGCGAAGGCATAAAAAAAGCCCCGCAATTTAGCGGGGCGTATAATTAGTTAGTAACAGTTGTAAATCGTTAGCTTACGTATAACATGCCCCGCCATATATATCGTTCACAGCGAGAAAGAACCCTGCCGGATTGATGAATAAATATGTACGTTGCGTTTTCACTATCTATAATTTTTTCGGATGCAAAGATGAAAATATTTTTTTGATAATGCAAAATGTTTTTAAAAATATTTTTATTTATAAAAATTGTAAGCACTAAAACATCAGTAAAATCAATAGTTTCAGGGGGAGTAAATTTTTTTTATTTTTTCTCTACCAAATTCTTCCAATATCTTTTTGGCATGTGTTGAATATGCAACTTCATATTTTTTCTTGCTTTGATGTTTACGCTTTGAAAGTATTGCTGCCACAATTTTTGATAAAGTTCTTCTTTTTCATCAAAGATTTCTTTAAGTGATGCTGTATTGTTTAGATCGGCTTTAAAATTTATTGAAACCTCTTCCACTTTTTCTAAATTGTAGTACAAGCCATACTTTCAATTGAAAAAGAATTTGAGGCTGCTTTAAAAAGTTCAGAAATTATTTTAGCAAAATGGAAAAATAATACATCAACCGGCAGGGAAATATTTCACGAGGTACGCACTTATTTGAATAGTTTTCTTAAACATCTTGAGCGACGTTACGACGATTTACGAAGTTCTGATTACCTGGCAACATTAGCGGCGATTTTAAAAAACGGATACATTACAGAAGAAGAGTTAGAAGATTTTTCCAGGGAAGCTAAAGAAATCATAAAGCAATGTAACGACCCATTTTAAAAACATTTATCCTTGAAAATCAAAAATTTCATTTTTGATTTTCAAGGATGCTTATATAACTTTAGAAAGATATTTATTTAAGAAAGTTGCTACATTGCAAATAATTATTTTGTTCCCGGTTTTATATTCTTCCGCATCAGGAACAACTACAAAATTCTTTTTTGTTTTCAGGTCGGAAATGCTTTGCATATTCCCTTTACTAATAACCGGTGCATTATTAAGCTTTACTTCGATGCACGCAAGCGGATGAATCCCTTTTGCTAATACAATGTCATATTCAGCACCGGCCTGCGTTCTGTAGTAATACATATCAATATTTGTGGGCTTTAATTGCTTTACCTGTTCTACTACATATCCTTCCCATGAAGAACCTACAACCGGATGCCCTTTAAGTAAATTCATGGTATGCACATTACTTAACTGATGCAGCATGCCGCTGTCACGTATATAAATTTTAGGAGCTTTCACCAGGCGTTTTTTTGTATTAATAAAAAAGGCAGGCAGGCGATGAATTAAAAATGCGCCTTCAAGAAAGTCAACATAACGGTTAACAGTAGGTGCAGTAATACCTAGTGAACGGGCAATCATCTCGGCATTCCATATTCCGCTATTGATGTGTGCCAGCATGCTCAGCAGCCTGCTGATGATGTTGCTGGTAAGTTCCACGCCAAATAAAGAACTCAGGTCTCTCTCAACATAACTACGGATAAAACTGTTCATCCATTCAGAAGCGATTTTTTCATTTTTTGCCAGCAAAGCAGAGGGGAAACCGCCACGGAGCCAATGTTGTGCCATGCTTATATTTTCCGGAAGCTCCATTAAATTTACCGGTGAAAGTTCCCTGTAAGCAATGCGGCCAGCCAATGATTCAGAAACTCCTTTTACTAATTGCGGCGAAGCGCTGCCCAGCAAAATAAATTTTCCGTTTCTTCTGTCTTCATCAATCACGGAACGTAGTACTGCAAACAATGAAGGAATCGTTTGTACTTCATCTATAATAATAAATTTGTCTTTGTTATCAGTAAGAAAAGTATAAGGATCTGCCAGGCGGCGAACATCAAGCGGATTCTCAAGGTCTATATAAAGTGTAGGTTTTTTTTGCGCAGCGGCAATTTGTTTGGCAAGTGTAGTTTTGCCTACTTGTCTTGCGCCAAGTATCGCTACCGCTGGAAATTGCTTTAAAAGCAAAACTATTTCTTTATGTAATTTTCTTTCAATCACCTCAGTAAAGGTAAAATTTTATCCTTGTAAATCCAAAATTGTGATTTTTGATTTACAAGGATGATTAAATTAAATATTTAGGCTTGGACATAAAAATTTAGAATAATTTTGTTTATATGGATGATGAAAAATATGAAGCAGTCTGGACAATCGGACACTCAACCAGAACAACCGAACGTTTTATAAAAATGCTTCAATCATTTTCTATTGAAGTGTTGGTTGATATAAGAACGTATCCCGGCTCAAATCGATATCCGCATTTTAATAAAGAAAACTTGGAAACTGTTTTGCCTGCAAATAATATTGGATATGTGCATTTAAAATCATTAGGTGGAAGAAGACAACCAAAGTCCGATTCAAAAAATACTGCCTGGAAGAATGCAGGCTTTCGTGGTTATGCAGATTACATGGAAACAAATGAATTTAAAAATGCAATAAAAGAATTGGAAGTAATCGCTCTTAAACAAAAAACTGTATACATGTGCTCAGAAGCCGTGTGGTGGAGCTGTCACCGTTCATTGGTTTCTGATTATTTAAAAGTAAATGGCTGGACAGTTTATCATATAATGGAGATTGAAAAAGCAACAGAGCATACTTATACAAAGCCTGCAAAAATTATTGATGGAAGATTAAGTTATGAAGAAAATACATTTTTGTGAACGTATTTTAGTTAAACTCCAGCAATTACTTGTTGTGAAAGATTATAAGTTGATATAATATTCCATTTCTTAGTATCATGCTGTAATAAATAAAATGCATCTACTTCAAATTCTGCATCGAAAGATTTATCCTTATATTCTTTCCAAGCTTTTGAAAAATTATCAGGTGTTAAATCTCTGTAAGCAACTGTAATGTGAGGTTTAAATTTTATATCAACAGGATGAATGTCTTCTGAAAAGGAACTAATAAAACTTTCAATGATTTGCTGTTGCATTAACTCTAGTTGATTTGTCACAAGAGGGTTAATATATACTACAGGATTATTTTTATTTTGGAATGCACGCGAAATCTTTCAACTTTATTAAAAATTGATTTTGACTAATATTCAAATTTGAAAACCAGTGTAATAGTTCATCATGCTTACCGATAGTACATTTGAATGGCGCTTTCAATGTAATATGTGGGTAAACCTTTAAAGCTTTTGAACTTTCAAATCTGCTTTTAAAATCATTCTTAATAGTTGTTATCTTTTCACGCAATTCTCTTTTAGGAATTAAAGCGATAAAATAGAGATTTTCTTTGTCATGGGTTTTAATTAAACGTTTAGATATTAAAACTCAAAATGGTAAATTTTTTCCATCATCATCTTCTTCGCCATATTCATAAATCCACTTTTCCAATATCATAACTATCCTTACCGGACATAGTATATTCATGTTCTTTTATTAATTTTAAAGCATCCTTTGTGAGCCGCCCTGTTGTCACTATAACTCCCTTAGATGCTCCCAAGTTCGATATTAAAAAACCTAATTCTCTTACAATTCTTACACCCACTGGATTTTTTTTCTTATATCTTTTTATTTGCCATAAAACTTTGATAATTCCCAATCTTTTATCCTCCCTTGTTGTTGTTATATCTACCCCTCCATCTTTAGTAGATTTTACAGGAGAAATTTCACATCCATCTAATATTAAGAGTTCAGCTATAAGTTTTTCAAAATCATACCACCCAAGACTATTTAAATTACCATTTTTTCTTAATAATTCTTTTGCTTTCAAAACATAAAACGTTCCCATGCAATTTTGTTTTACTATTTAAATAATTAAAAAATCTCACGAGTTATAATTACAAACATTTATTGCTTATAAATGTTCTATTTATTATATCAACTTTAAAACAACTTCCCCTGCCCGCCGGGCCTTCTGAAAATACTTCTATCCAAACTCCAGTCTTCTGCATTCATGCCATAGAGTTTTCCATACTTGCGGTATTGCTCTGCTACAAGTTTTGCTATGGGTCCTTCGCCACGCATACGCACACCAAAGCGGGTATCATTCACTTGCCCGTCATGACTGTTTTCAATAAGATGCCATATTTTATCTGCACGGTCTGTAAAGTTTTTATACAGCCAGTCGTGAAATAAAAACTTGATAGCTCCATTCAATCTTATAAAAGTATAAGCAGTAAATGTTGCGCCATTATCTCTTGCAGCTTTCATGATGCGTTGCATTTCATGTTCATTCAGGCCCGGTATCATTGGCCCCATCATAATGCCCATGCGCACACCGGCGCTGACTTAATTCATTGATCACTTTTAGTTTTTGTTTTGCGGTGGTGGTTCGTGGTTCCATTACCCTTCGTAAATCTTCATTGAAAGATGTAATAGATACCATTGCAGAAACAATATTTTTCTTTCCCATTTCCTGCAACACATCTTTATCTTTTAATATCCACGAATTTTTGGTAAGAATGCCAACCGGCTGGTTAAATTCATTGCACACTTCGAGCATGCCTCTTGTTAAGCGATATTTTTGTTCGGCAGGCTGATAACAATCTGTGTTGCCGCTAAGCATCAATGGTGTTGCGTCCCACTTCGGATGCATTAAAAATTTACGTAACAGTTGTGGTGCATTTTTCTTTACAATAATCTTTTGTTCAAAGTCCATACCGGCGCTGTATCCCCAGTATTCATGCACATTTCGGGCATAGCAGTAAATGCAGCCATGCTCGCAACCTGCGTACGGGTTCATACTGTAACTCATGCCCACATCAGGACTATCCACTTTGTTTACAATTGTTTTTACTTCCTGCTCCAGGTAAATAGTCGGCAGCATTTTTTCTTCCCAGTCATCAATAGCTTCAATGTGTTCTTTGGAAACTTCGTTTATTAAAAATTTATTTTTTGTATTAATCTGTGCTCCGCGCCCATAATTATATTGAACAGTTTCTTCCTGTGTTTTCGGTTGTGGTTTCCTGGCGTTAGGATTGTGCGAAATATTTTTCATGCGTTGAATATTTTAAAACTGTAACAGAAATAAAATGCATTAATTTCAGAAGAGATAGAATAGTGGCTAATAAAATTTTTGTTCTTTACCATACTTATCTTTCTGGTTAAACCCACTCTTCTTTTTTGTAACGAACAAGCTTTTCTCCAATACATGAATAACGCAGGTTACTACACCCCATATATTGCTTCGATCATTAAATTCTCGAAAGTGTTATGTTCCCCATCTTTTTATTGGCAGAAGCCAACACCACGTTATTGTAAGTTTTTTGTAAACGGCGCACAAGCAATTCACCATCAATAATGGCGACAATTATTTTGTTATTGGCCGCTTTTATACTCCGGTCCACAATAAGTACATCCTCTTTAAAAATGCCGTCTTCAATCATAGCTTCACTGTTCATTTTTAAAAAAAATGTAGCAGGCTTGTTTAAAATGAGCTGTTCATTTAAATCAATTCCGCGTTCGGCATAATCATCTGCGGCTGCACCGAAACCATTGGCATTAGCGGTTTTTACATTGTGCTGCGTATAATTTTTGCTGCCGCTGTAGTCGGTATCATATCTTATTTCGTCTTCCATAATTAAATATTTTATACTAAATAATTTAGTAAAATTATACTAATTTATTTAACTTAGCATTTAAATTGAAATATTTTTTTTCAACAACAAACAGGATTCAGGAGTAAATTTTTTATGAAACAGGTATTTAGATTACAGGAGTTTGCCAATGATGAAGAATTAAAAAGGGCAAGTCATTCGGTGGCAGATTATTTATTGGTGCTGCAGCCACACCAGGCATTGTGGAATGAAATAAAATTTATTAAAGAAAAATTTGCAAAGGATTTTGATTGCGAAATGGCACGATGGGGCTTGCCACATATTACTTTAGCTACCTTTAAACAATACCAGGCAACTGAGAGCCACATCAGGCAGGCATTGCGTAACAGTATTAAAACGTTACAACCTTTTAAAATTGAACTGAAGGGCTTTGGAAGTTTTCCATCGCACACCATTTATATAAATATTGTAAGTAAAATTCAAATTATGAATGCTGTTAAAGTGGCAAGGCAAGGCCAGCGTTTTATGAAGATGGATAAAGATAATAAGCCACATTTTATAACGGAACCGCATCTTACCATTGCACGAAAATTGTTGCCATGGCAATATGAAAAGGGATGGCTGGAATACCAGCATACCGATTTTCATGGAAGGTTTATTGCAGACCATGCATTGTTGTTAAAAAGAAAGCAAGGTGAGCGCTATAAACCTGTTGAAAAATTTGTATTTCAAAATGAAAAGGAGGCAATAACACAAGGCGACCTTTTCAACTTATAATTTAAAACTTATAACCCCAGATGTATGCCGTAGTAGATTGTAACAGCTTTTATTGTTCATGCGAAAGAGTGTTTAGGCCCGATCTTAATGATAAGCCTGTTGTTGTATTAAGCAATAATGATGGCTGTATTATTTCACGAAGTGATGAAGCAAAAGTTTTGGGAGTGGAAATGGCCGGTCCTTATTTTAAAGCAAAGCCATTAATTGAAAAATATAATGTGGCCACTTTTTCTTCCAACTATAACTTGTATGGCGATTTGAGCTGGCGTGTAATGGAAACATTACGAATGTTTGTAGGTGAAGATAACGTAGAAGTATATTCGGTGGATGAAGCGTTTATTAATATGTCTTGTGTTCCACCGAATCAACTACAGGAAGCTGCTTTACAAATGCGGGAAACCGTGGAGCAATGGACAGGAGTTGCCGTATCTATAGGAGTGGCGCCTACAAAGGTTTTAAGTAAAGTAGCCAATCATCTTGCTAAAAAAGATAAGCAGCAAACAAAGTGTATAACGGTATTGGATACACGTGAAAAAATTAATAAAGCTTTAAGTGTAACACCGGTAAAAGAGATATGGGGCGTAGGCAGCCAGTTTGCAAAAAAGTTAAATGCCTTTGCCATTTTTGATGCCTACCAGTTCAGCAGGATGCCGGAAGAATGGGCCAGGAAAAACTTTGGCGGCGTGGTGGGATTAAGATTAATAAAGGAATTAAAAGGCGAACATGCTATTATGATGGATGAACCGCTGACTGAGAAAAAAATGATTGCTACTACACGCATGTTCGGTTCGCCGGTTATTGCTTTAGATGATATTAAAGAAGCCGTTGCCACTTACACATCAAGAGCAGCTGAAAAGCTCCGCAGGCAAAATGGTGCGGCATCTGTAATCAATGTGTTTGTTGTGCCAAAAGAAGATCGTAAACAGGGCGAACATTTCAGGCATGGCTCCATGGTGAGTGAATCAATTATATTACCCCATGCGACATCGGTAACAAGTGAGTTGATAAAGCCTGCCGTTTATCTTGCCGAAAGAGTTTACAAAGCCGCGAATAAAAATGAGAAGAAAAGCCTTTTTAAAAAAGCAGGTGTAATGCTAAGTGGTATTGTACCAGACGATAAACTACAGGCAAATTTGTTTGTGCCTGCAGCACAAAACGGTGGCCGTATGCTGATGCGCATGATGGATAATATCAACTTTAGTATGCGTGACGATATTTTAAAATTTGCTGCAAGCGGCACTAAACGGAACTGGAAAATGCGGCAGGAGTTTCGCTCACCAAGGTATACACTCAGATGGGATGAGTTAAGAGAAGTGGAATAATTTCAAATCATACGAGTTAAAAATGTTTTGATAATTAATGAAAGTATAGTGCAACAAAAAAAAATTGATAGCCTTTGAATTTTGTTGCAAAGATTTTTCTTTTTTTCAAAATCAATTGAAACATTTTTATTGTACGGCAATAAGTAGGTCCAAGTAGAAACAGGCGAAACAATTTTTTATATCCATTCTTATCGTCAATATGAATATGGATAATAATCTTAATTAAGTGTGATATAAAAAATAGATAAGCGCTAAATTCAAAAAAATACTCATACCACTGTTTCATATTAATCGAGCAGCAATTCCAATAATGCTATTATTTTAATTCTTCTTCGCCATCGCTTTCTCTGCTGCCTTTACAATGTCCGGTGTGTCTAATCCATATTTTTTAAGAAGGTCTTCGGGCTTACCGCTTTCCCCAAAAGTATCTTTTGTGCCAATGTACTCAATGGGTACAGGAAAATTTCTTACTGCAACATGCGCTACTGCATCACCCATTCCGCCGAGAATATTATGCTCTTCTGCAGTAACAGCGCATCTTGTCTTGCTGATTGATTTTATAATTGCAGCTTCATCAATCGGCTTAATGGTATGAAGATTTATCAGTTCAACACTAATTCCTTTTTCTTCTAAAATTTTTCCCGCCTCAATTGCTTTCCACACCAGATGGCCGCAGGCAAAAATGGTTACATCTTTTCCTTCTGATAATATCTGTGCTTTACCTATTTCAAACTTTTGATTTTCTTCTGTAAAGTTGGGCCATTTAGGTCTTCCAAATCTTAAATAGACAGGGCCTTCATAATCAGCAATAGCCAGAGTAGCAGCTTTTGTTTGATTAAAATCACAAGGCACAACAACTGACATGCCAGGCAACATCCTCATTAAACCAATATCTTCTAAAATTTGGTGCGTTGCGCCATCTTCACCTAACGTAAGTCCCGCATGTGATGCACATATCTTTACATTTTTATTAGAGTAAGCAATGGATTGTCTTATCTGGTCATAAACCCTGCCTGTTGAAAAATTGGCAAAGGTTGTGGTATAAGGAATTTTTCCACCAATAGTTAAACCCGCTGCAATACCCATCATATTGGCTTCTGCAATGCCACATTGAAAATACCTTTCGGGAAAATCTTTTATAAACGGATGTAGTTTTAAAGAGCCTGCAAGATCAGCAGTAAGTACTACTACATTTTCGTTTTTCTTTCCCAGCTCATAAATGCCTTCTCCAAAACCGCCTCTTGTTTCTTTTTCATTTTTGGCAACTATATCTTTAATCATATCAATACTTTATTTTTTTAATTCAGAAAACAATCCCTGCAAATTAACAATAACACGGTAAGGATAAAAATAATAATGAAAGAAGAAAAAATAGTAACTAAAATGTAAATGGAAATAACATCAATTTAGTTCAACTGAAAATTAATGTTGCTGTGAAGCGCTTCATCATCTTTTAATTTCAATTCCCATTTCCATGCAGTAGACATCATTTCATCTAAAGCATATATTTTAGATCCCATTTTAAAATATCTTTCGCTAAAGAATTATTTGCATAAATAGCTATAATGTCGCCGGGCCTTCTTGGGCCAATTATATAATTTAGTTTTACGCCACTTACTTTTTCAAATGATTGAATAGCTTCAAGGACTGTCACTCCATTGCCGGTTCCCAAATTAAAAATTTCACACGTAGAAGTATTTTTTTTATTTATCAAATATTGCAACGCCAGGGTATGCGCATGTGCTATATCACACACATGAACATAATCTCTTACACAAGAGCCGTCTCTTGTTGGATAATCATTACCATATACGGTAAGTTGTTTTATTTTTCCGATAGCTGTTTGTGTGATCGCAGGAACGAGGTTTTGAGGTTTACCAAATGGTAATTCGCCAATAAGTGAAGAAGGGTGTGCACCCACGGGATTAAAATATCTTAATAAAATACTTTGTATTCCTATTGAACGGGCGGTTTCTTTTACGATTTCTTCTCCCATTTGTTTGGTGGCTCCATAAGGTGATTCTGCGGGCTTTAGTGGTGATTGTTCTGTTACAGGAATTTCATCAGGACCTCCATAAACCGTGCAGGAAGAAGAAAAAATAAAATTGGGAATATTAAATTCCTTTACACATTTTAAAATATTAATAAGAGAGGATAAATTATTTTCAAAATACATCAGGGGTTGTTCAACAGATTCTCCTACAGCTTTAAATGCTGCAAAATGAATGATTCCCTCTATATCAATGTTCTCATTAAATATAGCACACAGATCATCGAAATTGCATAAATCAACTTTGTAATTTTTTACTTCGATGCCGGTGATATCTTTTATTCCCTGTAGTAATGCCGTTGTTGATCTTGAATTATTATCAACGCAAACCGGTTCAAAATTGTTTTCAATTAAATCCAGTATGGTGTGGGCTCCAATGTATCCGCATCCCCCTGTTACTAATACCTTCTTCATATTACAAAGAAAAGGAAAACTATCAATAGCGTAATAAAGAAATAAATCGTCAGGTAATAAAATGGATAACATAATAAACACAACCTGCAACAAGAGCGCTTACAGGAATCGTTAATATCCAGGCCCAAAGAAGATTAAAGGTAACGCCCCATCTTACTGCTGAAAGCCGTTTAGTTGCGCCTACCCCTACAATGGCTCCGGTAAGTGTATGTGTAGTACTCACGGGAATGCCAAATACAATGGTAAGAAAAATGGTTACTGCTCCCGCTGTTTCTGCACATACTCCTTCCAGTGGATTTACTTTGGTAATTCGTGTTCCCATCGTTTTTACAATTCTCCATCCGCCCGACATGGTACCGAACGCAATAGCAGAATAACAAGCCAGCGGCAACCATTCGGGCATTGTCATATCATGTACAGAGGAAGTACTTCCATGCACTGTTTTATGATAAAACCAAATTGCGGTAAGAATTAAACCCATTGTTTTCTGCGAATCACCTCCTCCATGCGCAAGGCTTAACGCTCCTGATGAAACTAACTGGAGCCTTTTAAACCATTTATCTGCTTTTGACGGCCTCGCTTTTTTGGCAAGGTTTACCGTGATCAATGTAATTAAAAATCCAAAGATCAATCCGATTATTGGAGACAAAACCATAAAGGTTAAAGCAATAAAAATAGGATGCGTATTCACGCCTGAAAATCCACCGGCAGCAATAGCAGCACCTGCCAGTCCGCCAATAAGTGTATGCGATGAACTGGACGGAATGCCATAATACCAGGTTAATAAATTCCAGCTAATAGCGGCAATGGTGGCAGATAGTAACACTTTAAAGCTGATAATATTTTCGGAAACTATATTAGCAATAGTGCCGGCAACTTTATGTTCTTTAAAAACAAAGAATGCTATAAAGTTCCAGGCAGCAGCCCATAAAACAGCCTGGAAAGGAGTTAATACTTTGGTGGAAACAATGGTAGCTATTGAGTTAGCGGCGTCATGAAAACCATTTATATAATCAAAAATAAGTGCAAGTATAACAATGATAATAAGAAAAGCGAGCATGGGAAACTTTTAAAATGGATACTTTTTACAGTTATCTTGTTAAGCGTATTTTATGATAATTGATTCAATCACGTTAGCTGCGTCCTCACATTTATCAGTTACAATTTCCATCACCTGGTAAATCTCTCTTTTTTTAATTACTTCTTTAGCATCCGGCTCATTTTCAAAAAGTTTTTCAATGCTCATGTCAAATATATCATCGGCCTGATTTTCAATGCTGTTTATTAATACCATAGCGTCAGTAATTCTTCTTAAGTTTTTCATATCTCTTAACTCAAGAACTGCTTTTTGTACTTCGGTACAACTGCTTAAAATAAGCTCACCCATTTTTTGAAATCCGATATCATCAGGATTTACTTTGTAGAAATTTATCTTTTTTGCTGAGGCATAAATGTAATCGCATATATCATCAAGGGAAGTGGCCAGGTAGTGTATGTCTTCCCGGTCAAAAGGAGTTATAAAATTTCTTCCCAGTTCAGTAAATATCCTGTGTGTGTAATCGTCATTAACGTGTTCAAGGTCTTCAATTTCTTTAATTAATACGGCTCTCTTTTCAAAATCTTTTTCATTTATTACGTCAATTAACTTAGCCGCCATTATAATTACAGTTTCTGCAACGCTTTCAAATAGTTGGAAAAAAACTTTATCCTTGGGCAGAAAAAATTTTAAAATTGAGTTCATCGCCATGAAAAATGAATTTGAGCAAAAATAGTATTAACAAATTTTAATCAAGAAATTTCTTGTTTGTTAATGATTTGGTAACATAAAAATTTAGCCATCTAAAATTAGAATCTCAAATACTTTATTATGTTAATCGGTAACATTTACATAACATACAGGAAACATTTTGTTAACACTGTTGTGGTTTCTTTGCGCAAACTATATAAAAAGATGAAACTGAAACTATTGCTCTCTTACCTTTTGTTGATATTTTTAAGTCTTAAGGTATCTGCGCAGGAAACAACATCAACTATTACCGGTTATGTATCCGACGATAAAGGAGCTCCAATTCCCGGAGCGTCTATTATAATAAAGCATGAGCCCACAGGTTATATAACCGGAACAACAACTAACAATAAAGGATACTTTACCGCACCCAATTTAAAGCCGGGAGGCCCTTACACTGTCACCATTTCTTTTGTTGGTTTTAAAACCGAAAAAGATGAAAATGTAAATCTTGCGCTTGGAAATAATCCCGATGCTGCCATAGTGCTAAGGTCTGATGATAAATCCCTACAGGAAGTAGTTGTAACCGGGGGAAGAAGGTCTGCGACTGGTGTAAATATTGGTAGGGCGCAAATACTTTCATTGCCAACAATAGGCAGAAGCCTTTCTGATTTTACAAGGTTAACACCTCAATCCAATAATAATTCCTTTGCAGGCACTAACTTCCGTTATAACAATATAACAATCGACGGCGCAATTAATAATGATGCATTTGGTTTCAGTAATTCTGTAGGTGGTATCAGCGGCGGCGGACAGGCTGGCACAGCTGGTTCCGGTACAAGAACCAATCCTTATAGCCTTGACGTGATACAGGAAGTACAGGTGCAACTTACTCCTTATGATGTTAAAATTGGGAACTTTACAGGAGGCAGTATTAACGCAGTAACTAAAAGTGGTTCCAATGACTTTCATGGTTCAGTATATGGGTATGGAAGAAATAAAGCATTAGTTGGTAAAAGTGTTGATGGTAGAAAAACTTCTATTGGTTCAGATTTTCATGATGTACAATACGGAGCAACCCTTAGCGGGCCTATCATAAAAAATAAAGTTTTCTTTATTGTAAACTATGAAAGAACTGACAGGCAGGACCCGTCTTTCTATAATGTAGGAGATCCGGGTGCAGCAATGACAGAGGCCGAAGGTGATCAAATTGCTAATCAATTAAAAACAAAATATGGGTATGATCCCGGCAGTTATTTGGGAATTTATAAAATTTTTACCAAAAGCGATAAATTATTTGGACGGCTGGATTTTAAATTAAGTAAAAACAGCACCCTTACTTTAAGAGGTATATATACTAACGGAAGTGGAAACAACCTGGAAAGGTCTTCGACAAATTTCCAATTTGGCTCTACTGATTTTACTCAATACACTAAAAATTATAACCTTACCGCTGAATTAAAAACCAAGTTTAGTAATGACGTAAGTAACCTATTTAACTTAAGTTATATTAATGTGCATGAATATAGAACCTTCCCTGAGCCTCTTGCTCCGTACATTGATATTGACAATGGGAGAATTACATTGGGAACATGGAGAGAAGCTTCAATTTATAATTTAAAACAAAAAACTTTTGAAATAAGCGACAATGTTACAGTAACAAAAGGCATTAATAAATTTACGATTGGAACTCATAATGAATTTTACGATCTTACTTATGGATTTATCAATTCATGGAATGGACGTTGGGAATATTCAAGAGGTCTAAGTAGCTTTTTAGCTGATAACCCTTCAAGGATTCGTGGAGCTTTTACAATTGACCCAAAAATTCCGAATGACCGTAATACAATATTTAATAATCCTCCTAACCCATTCACAATTGGGTTAACAAGTGCTTATTTTCAGGATGAAATTTCAGTCAATAAGAAATTTAAAGTTTCACCAGGCGTTAGATTTGATTATTCATTTGTAGGCAAACAACCTTATCACGATCCTGCACTTGATACTACTAATACTAATCCTAAATATGTATCACCTAATCCTACTTATACTAATACACCATTTAATGAACTAACAGGTCATTTGCCTTCCAGGGTAAGTGTATCACCAAGGTTAGGGTTTAGTTATGATGTAAATGGCGATCAAAAAGTTGTAATTCGTGGTGGAACAGGAATTTTTACAGGTAGGGTGCCTTTTGCCTGGTATGGTTATGCTTACACTTTAAACGGCGGAACGTACGGAAACATTGATTGGAATGGAATTGCAGCAGGAACAACAGTTCCATTAGCAATAGATCCTGCTGGTTTAAAAGATACTGTATTAAAATATGGAGGCGCATCAAAATCTAACACACGTGAAATTGATATTTTTGATAACAACTTTAAGCTCCCTACAGTATGGAGAAGTAACATTGCAGCAGATTTTAAATTTGGAAATGGATACAAACTTACCTTAGATGTGATGTATACCAAAACAGTTTGGGATGTGAAATATCAACAGATAAATCTTAAAGATTCCGTTCAATACTACACTACTGGTCCAACAAAGACTCCTGTATATGTAGGCGGTAAATACAATCCGGCATTCTCTAATGTTTATTTTTTAACCAACACCAAAGAAGGTTACCGGTATAATTTAACCGCACAAATTTCCAAAGTAACCAATAATCTTAAAATGGGAAACCATGTTTTTAATATGAACTGGAGCGCCGCCTATACTTATGGTGAAAGTAAAGATGTTACCAACGGAATCCGCAATTCATGGGAAAGCAGTTATAATGTGAATCCTACTAATGTTCCAAGCAATTCTCCTCTGGCTTATTCTAATTTTGATTTAAGGCATCGTATAGTTGCAACATGGACAGGCAGTTTAGTTTGGAACAAAACTAACATTACATCATTGGCTTTCTTTTACTCAGGGCAATCAGGTAACCCCTACAGCTTAATCTATCAGTCACCGCCTTTTGGAAGTGGCTCTAATGCACCTTTACCGTACATTCCAAAAGATCAGGGAGACATTAATCTTTCAGATAAAAAAGATGCAAATGGTAATGTTACTTATAGTGCAACCCAACAATGGAACGATTTAAATAATTTCATTAGCAGCGATAGTTATTTAAAAACAAGAAGAGGGCAATATGCTGAAAGAAATGGTTTACGTACAGCATTCGTAAATGATCTTGATATGAAGATTATGCATGAATTTAGATTGAGCAAAACTGATAAATCTAAATCACTTCAATTAAGTTTTGATGTTTTCAATGTATTAAATTTATTAAATAATAGCTGGGGCCATGTAACATTTGTTACTAACCTTAATAATTATACTGTAAACTTCTTGAAGTTTGTAAATGATGCGAATGGTGTTGCACCAGGTAAGCCATCTTCAGGTTACCTACCAACATTCAATTTTGTCAAGCCAACTGGTATAGACAATCATTATTACACACTTGATCCTATTAATTCGAGATGGCAGGGCCAGCTTGGTGTAAAATTTAATTTTTAAAAATTCCGTAAGCAAAACAGGTTATCTTATGCTGTACCACCCCGCAATCCTGTTGGGTGGTTTTTTATTCATAATAAGTGAAATAATCAGGTATCCTGAATTAAAACTAACGGATAATTATAGACGAAAATTTGATTTTCTGTAATCACCTGGCAACAATTCTCTGCTTTGTATTTTAGCAGGCATCATTTTAGAGGCAGCCGTAGCTGTGTTGCGCAACATTTTATGGATGATGTATTGGTAGGAGGAACAATTGGAATATTATTTTGTAAGAGAAAAATTAAGTAGTTCTTGCTGAAGGCAAAGTAAATCCAAATGTAGTTCCTACATCAGTTTTGCTTCTTACATGAATAGTATCTCCATGAGCTTCTATGATGTGCTTTGCAATAGATAACCCAAGTCCGCTTCCGCCCACTTTTCTTGCTCTTGCAAGATCGGTTCTATAAAATCTTTCAAATATTCTTGGCAAATGTTCTTCTGCAATTCCATGCCCATCATCACTTATTTCCACCAATATCTTTTTGCCATCAATTTTATAAGCGCTCCCCTCTATGGTTCCGCTTTGCTTCCCATATTTTATGGCATTGTCAATAAGATTAATGAGTACCTGCCTTATTTTTTCTTTATCTGCATAAACGGTGAGCGGCAGCTCGCATCCTTTCTTTATAAAACATTTTATTTTCTTTTCATCAGCTTTTATTGAAAGCGATTCAAAAACTTCTTTAATAACATCCTGTATATTAAAGTTCTCTTTATATAATAATTGTTCTCCGCTTTCCAATTTGGTAATTTCATCAAGGTCGTCTACGAGGTTAACCAACCTGTCAATATTTTTTGAAGTGTTATTTAAAAATTTTGTATTCACTTCAGGATTATTTAACGCTCCGTTTAGCAATGTATCGACATAACCTTGTATAGCAAAAATGGGTGTCTTCAATTCATGAGAAAGATTGAGCAAAAATTCTTTTCTGAAATCCTCATTCTTTCTAAGAATTTCTATTTCTTCTTTACGCTGAACGGCCCATTGCTCCACATCATCACTTACTTCTTCAATTGATTTTTGCGGTAAAATATTTTTATAATAGAATTCTTCCCGCTTGCTGGCCTTGGTTTGATAGATGAGCTTGTAAATAATTTTTATTTTACGATATACAAACTGTTGTATCATTAAATAAATGAAAATATAAGCTACAAGGCTTAACAGCAGAAAAACAATAAAGGCGGGAAGAAAATTATCTTCGTAAAAATATACAAACAAGCCTCCTATAAGGCCCATCGGGAAACAAATAATTGCAGCAACTTGTTGCGGTGAAAAATTTTTAGCAGGAAACATATCTTATTTTAATACCTATCATGTCCTTCTCCTTTTGGGAGAAGGGTTGGGATGAGGCCGTTACCAGCCCAGTACCCATGCAAATATCAGCGGAGCAACAATGGTTGCATCACTTTCCACAATAAATTTTGGTGTATGAATATCTAATTTTCCCCAGGTAATTTTTTCATTGGGAACAGCGCCGGAATAAGAACCATAAGATGTTGTTGAATCAGAGATCTGGCAGAAATAACTCCAGAAAGGAACATCATGCCATTCCAGATCCTGGTACATCATCGGCACAACACAAATCGGAAAATCGCCTGCAATGCCACCGCCGATCTGGAAAAAACCAACACCTTTTCCTGATGAATTTTTCCGGTACCAATCAGCTTAAGCCAACCATGTATTCAATACCACTTTTCATGGTGATTGCCTTCAATTCATTTTTAATAACGTAGATGCAAAAATATTTCCCATCGTGCTGTCTTCCCAACCCGGAACAACGATAGGAATATTTTTTTCTGCTGCAGCAAGCATCCAGCTATTTTTTGGATCAATCTCATAATACTGTTCCAGCACGCCGCTCAACAACATTTTGTACATGTATTCATGCGGAAAATAACGTTCGCCTTTATCATCGGCATCTTTCCATATTTTATGAATATGTTTTTGCAATCGGCGGAATGCTTCTTCTTCGGGAATGCAGGTATCGGTAACACGGTTATAATGATTTTCCAGCAGATCCCATTCTTCCTGCGGACTTAGATCACGATAATTAGGAACACGTTTATAATGACTATGCGCCACAAGATTCATAATATCTTCTTCGAGATTTGCGCCGGTGCAACTGATAATAGCCACTTTATCCTGCCGTATCATTTCAGCAAAAGAAATTCCCAGTTCAGCAGTGCTCATGGCGCCGGCAAGCGTTACCATCATTTTACCGCCTTCATTCAAATGTGTTTCATAACCTTTTGCAGCATCCATTAAAGCCGCAGCATTAAAATGGCGATAATGATGTTCTATAAATGTTGAAATTGGTCCTTTATTCATCATAAATTTTTATAGCAGCAAAAGTAATTTTTTTTGAGGAGCATATGTTTGTTTTGGAGCAATATTGTTTTATTAAAACTTTAAATTGAAAGAAAATTAAGAATAGAAACCAGCGTCACAAACGCTTATAAACCTACCTGTAAGAAGGCATCGTATTGTTTCGTTTCGTTGTATTAAGCTGGTTGTTGTAATACAAAGGATAGCTGCTTTGCTCCACACTTATGCTGCCTGAAACGGAGAAAGTTTTTGCGTCATTAATGTACATCAGGCCCATCGTTGCGGCTGAGTACATAGAGAAATTTGCAGATTGGTAAAAGCTGTTGAAAGAATTTACTTTATTTAAATCCGTAGTAAGAAAGGTATGATTAAAATTACTATATGCAGGCGCCAGCGTCACTCCTGCAAATGCGTACACATTATTGCTTAATCTGCGATTTAGCTGCAGGTTCATAGGGGCAGCCACAAAACCTGCGCTACCTCCGCGAAAGAAACTATAGCCTGTCGTTATACCGGTATAGCTGCTTATAAACCATTTCTTTGGTGCGCTGCTGTCATGCACATTATTGTTGCGTGTAAAGGTGTTGTGGTAAATATTATTTTGAAATCCGCCCGGCAAAGTGGTCTGTGCCTTTAGAGTAGTCGCAAAAATTGTTACAAAAAAAGTGAGTAATATACGCATGGAAACTATTGGACTATAAAATTACAGCTTATTGTGTTAATAGAAAAAGACCATCCCGGTTTATCGGAATAGTCTTAACATTAACACCCTACCTGATAAAGTAATTTTAATTAGCTCTTTGAAAATTTTCTGTTTCCTGCATTTCTCCATCTTCGTCTACTACTACCGTAGCATAGTTAGTTTCACCGGTGAGGTTTATAACCCATGTGTTTCGGTTATCTTCATTAATTTTCGCAACGATTATTATTTTGTAATTTTTATATTTATTGAATACCTGCCTTTTTATGCTGTATGGCAACAGTTTCTCTGAAGAATAATCAATGCCGTAAATCAAATTTCCTTTCTCATCAAATAATAATTTTGTTGTTGTCTCCTCATTTATAAATGTTGCTAAATATTTATCATCACGTTGAACCCAATTTACATTTGTCACGTTACCATATTTTTTCTTAAAATATTTTAAAGCTTTTTTACTTACGTTTTCATTGCCGGCAGCAGAAAAAGGATCGTTTTCAGGATAATATTTTGTTTTATTGAATATAGTACCATCAAAAGCCGGGAGAGATGGTTGTTTAATTTCAGGAAATCCCTGGTGTAAAATTTTTAAAACTTTCTCAGTTACGAGAGATTGCTGAGCAGCTAAAACTGTTGTTGCTGACATGATTGCAGCAAGAGAAACCAAAATGATCTTTTTCATAATTTTATTTTTATCGGTTAAGGAACAGGAATAAAATTAGAAGCCTTTGTGTAAGCGGACAAGCGATTTGTTATCTGCGGAAATACAGTGTTGAAGAGGGTTTCGTTAATATAACGTTAAGGAAAAATACGAGGCATGTAAATAATAAACTGAAGTAATTTTTTTTGAAGTTCAACCACTATTTTATGAAAATGTATTTTTTAAAAATCTATAAATATTTTTTAAAAAATAATGATGAATGGCACTTTCTTTTTTTGCAATCCCTTGTTCAGAAAAAGCAACAAAAGATTTTTGCGCCTTTGCCTATATCTTTTCAGGCGAAGAATCAACGGAGTAAAGTTGAACAAGACCTTATGTAGCAGGAAATAACTCAACTTGCAATTACTTAACTTTAGGTCATACAATTATTACACCATGAACACAATCAAAAAAGAAGACATCAAACAGGAAGTGTTTGATCTTTATGACGATTATGCGCACAACCGCGTCAACAGGCGCGATTTTGTGCAAAAGCTATCTGGCTATGCCGTTGGAGGCCTTACAGTGAATGCACTCATGAGCTTTATGATGCCGGACTACCAAACCACTGCTGAGGTGAAAGCAGATGATCCCGGGTTGAAATCAGAATACATACATTATGATTCTCCGAAAGGCGACGGCGATATCAAAGCGTTATTATCAATGCCGTCGGATGCCAAAGGAAAGCTTGGTGGTATTGTAGTAGTGCATGAAAACCGCGGTTTAAATCCATACATTGAAGATGTAGCACGGAGAGCTGCACTGGCAGGATTTATTACCATTGCGCCCGATGCTCTCACTCCTCTGGGCGGCTATCCGGGTAATGATGACGCAGGTCGTGAGATGCAAAGCAAACTCGACAGAAATAAAATGCTTGAAGATTTTATTGCCGCTTATTACTATCTCAGGAACCATAAAGACTGTAATGGTAAAGTGGGTGTAGTAGGTTTTTGCTTTGGAGGATGGATTGCCAATATGATGGCGGTTCGCATCCCGGATTTGTCAGCCGCAGTTCCATTTTATGGAAGCCAACCTGCAGCAGAAGATGTTCCAAAAATACAAAGTCCGCTGCTGCTGCATTATGCAGGGCTCGATACCCGCATCACCGATGGCTGGCCTGCCTATGAAGCAACATTGAAAGCTAACGGCAAAGCATACACGGCTTATATATATCCGAATGTAAACCACGGCTTTCATAATAATACTACACCACGTTACGACAAAGATGCTGCGGATCTTGCCTGGCAGCGCACCATTGATTTTTTCAATGAAAAATTAAAGTAAGGGTTAAAAGCAATAACGGTTAGGCGCAGGTTAGGAGACGTGCTTTAGGAAAACAGTTTTTTTTTTCAACAAATACACGCAGACATAAAAAGCCACCTCTATTGGGAGATGCCTATCCAAAATATTGGATTCTATTTTGCTCACGGTCATCAATACACGAAAGATAGCTGACAATATCCCCTTTTGTTGGTAACTTCAATTAAGAATTGTTTGATGTAGGTGTTAGTGAGCTTCCGCAAAGCGATAAGAAATTGGTGGATTGCATTTCAACCACCATAACTTTCGTTAATAAAAAAGTTATAATACAATCATTCAAAAATATATGTATATGCCAACAAAAATCATTACCTGTTTATTAATCTTTATTACATTAAAAACAACAGCCCAACAAAATAATTCTTTTAATGGAATAGATGTAAACATGGACAATCTATATCGTTTGTCCAACGCAAAATCCCGTTCCATCAGTCCTGAGAATTTCACCGGGGCCAAAGGAGAAGGGGGAAAAGCCACCACCGGCACGGGAGCTAATGCAGCAAGAGAATTAGGGAAGGGATGGAAGATAAGCCCAAGCGTAGTTATCAAATCAAAAACAACTTTTACACTTGCAGAAATTGCTGATGCGGGTTGTATAAAACATATCTGGATGACACCCACCGGTAACTGGCGAAATTAAATTCTGCGAATTTATTGGGATGATGAAACATCACCTTCGGTTGAAGTGCCTGTGGGTGATTTTTTTTGTATGGGCTGGGGGCAATATGCACCATTGCAATCGTTAGCAGTAGCGGTTAACCCGGGCAGTGCATTTAATTGTTACTGGACAATGCCTTTTCGTAAAAAGTGTAAAATAACCATGGAGAATATTGCAGACAAGGATATGGTGTTATATTACCAGGTTGATTATATATTAACGGATGTACCGGCAGATGCCGCCTACTTCCATGCCCAGTTTCGCAGATCAAATCCTGTTCAGTATAAACAAAATTATGTAATGGCAGATAACATAAAAGGCAGGGGCCAATATGTAGGAACTTATATGGCATATGGTTCGCAACGCAACGGATGGTGGGGAGAAGGCGAAATAAAATTTTATATAGATGGAGATACCGAATATCCTACCATCTGCGGCACAGGCACTGAAGATTATTTTTGCGGTTCTTATGATTTTACTACAAGAACCAAATCTGCAAATGGAGTTGAAACGTCAGCTTATACAGCGTTCTGCACACCTTATAGTGGTCTTCCCCAAATTATAGGGGGCGATGGGCATTATAATGTAGCGCAAAGATTTGGCTTATACCGCTGGCATATTACAGATCCTGTCCGGTTCGAAAATAATTTAAGAGTAACCATACAGGACTTAGGCTGGCATTCTGATGGACGGTATCTTCCCTTGCAGGATGACATTGCTTCAGTTGTATATTGGTATCAAACGGAACCTCATGCTCCTTTTCCGCCATTTCCTTCAAAAGATGAGCTGGAGTGAATTAGAAGCAGAACCTATGTAGGGCTGTTGTCGGATACCGCCACCCATTCCGGTTTCGGTGGATGAATCACATTAAATGTAAATGCAGAAAAGTTATGAAAATTTATATCTCCTGTTTACGATGAGCAGGGGATGGATATTTTTTAAGTGACAAAATAATCCATAATATTAAAAGCGAGCTGTTAATTGCAAGGGCAATTACCGGCAACCAAAATGCTATAAGCGTTGTAATACCATAAATGAAAAATCCCTTCCACGTTGTTTTTATTGAATCTTTAAATGAAGTCAGATCGATTTTGCTATCGAGCAACAATACAGGTTTCAGGACTTTATTAGACCATATAATAAATGCAAAACTATTGAGCATGCTCGTGAAACAGAAAAACACTATTGCAGGTAGTTTATAATCTGTTCTAATGTATTGTCCGAGTAATGCGGTTGAAAAAGGTATTAATATTACCGTTAGCAATAAAAAACCGTTGGCATACATAAATGGCACAGAAGATCGCCTTATCATTTCAAAAACACGGTGATGATTAGACCAAATGATCAGTATATTACCGAAACTATAAAATAAGGCAAAGAAAGACGGCCACAGCTCAAAAAGCCTTTGCCACAAGTCATTTACAGAATGAACAGACTCCAGCGGCGGCACTTTTATTTCCAGTATCAGTAAAGTAATGGCGATGGCAAACACCCCGTCACTAAAAGCCTCAAGCCTGGCTGTTTCTCTTATGTAGTGTGTATCATTTTTCATTTTTAAATACGCATTTAAACTTTTATGCTTTGGCCCATCCCGGATAATGCAATTTGATTTTACATTGTTGCAAATGCCAGACTGCCGACAGGCAGGTACACGATGAAGAAACCCGAAGGTTTAATAACTTGTCTGCCGTGGTGAATGAACCGTACCAAAGATAAGAACTCAAAGCCTGTCCGAAGGTTACAAAGAAGTCCGATAGGGAAAAATGCTATAAGAAAATTTTTACAATGCGCATGGCTACCGGTACCGGCTACACGATAAAAAATTCCGCTGGCAAACCTGTTGTTGTTTTATCTGACAAAAGTCAAAGGGTGTTTGAATAAAAAACATGACCTGCATTCTGTGTTTCCGTTAATGCTTAATGACCGTTATCTCTGCTCTCCGGTTTTTCCATTGATGCACCTTGTCCACAGGGTTGCCTGCCCCATAGTAATAAGTAGCAATACGTGTTGGTGCAATATTATAACTCAGGAAATAGTTACGGGTTACATTTGCACGCTCGGCAGATATCGCAATGTTCTTAGTCTCCGTTCCCTGCATATCGGCATAACCGCTTATACGAATGGTGAGTGTTTTATCAGATTGTAATATTTTCATTATCCTGTTCAGTGCTCCAAAAGCCTGGCCTACCAGTTCAGACCGGTCAAATTCAAAATATATCCTGTAGGTAACTGAATCGGCAGACATGGTTGCTACATCTGCACCCTGCAACACGGGAAACGGGCAACCGTCATTTTCAATGCTTCCTTTTATTTGAGGGCATTTGTCATATTTGTCGGGTATCCCATCCCCATCGGAATCGGTCGACGAACTTTTTGCTAATGCGTTTGTTTTGTTTTTATCTGCAGAGAATAAAGCGTCGTTTACCACTTCATCCTTGCGACTTTTATGCTTTTTCTGCCTCGTACCCGTTAAATCGTGCGCAAAACTTGCAGAATAAAACATAAAATTTCCGGTGACATCCCGCTTTAATGCCTGCCTCATTTGGCCCTGGAGTATAATAATGCTTCCCGAATTAAAACGAAAGGCAACCCCTGCTCCTACCGGTGCGTAAAATGCCGGCTGATATCCAAAAGATCCACCACCTATACCGGCAGTTACAAATGGATTTACTTTGGCGTCGCCGGCAAAGGCTTTTAAATGGATCAATACGTCTGAGTTCACGGTTATGCCATCCTGGCCAGTACTATCACTCTTCACAAACCTGGCTGGCAAATGGGAATACACGAGGCCGAGGTTGCAGGAAAGATCAAGATGGGAAACCAGGGGTTCCCAGTAAGTGAACTGCACCCCAAAGCTGGGTTTCGGCGCCGCGGCATATTTTAAATGATTTTGAAAGTTGAAATCTGACATGCTGACTCCGTATGAAAACATGCCCTTCTTGTTAACAGGCGCTTCCTGTGCATATAAAGCAGGTATACAGAAGCAAAGACATAAAGCAGCGAGGCCCCGGGTAACGTTCATAGATACGGAATTATAAGATTAGAACGTATAACCTCCTGCGATATTATACAGTAGCGCACGTTAATGGCGGCAATAATAACAGGCAGCATTCTTTCAAATATAGGAGTATCTTTTCTATAAGGGGGTGGCCTTCCGGCTTTATAGAACGGCCGGGTAACTACATGTGTTTTGGTATTTGCCGAATGGCAGATGTGGATGATAGCGTCACCCGAAGTTTTAGCATGAGCCGCATTAAAGGCAGAAACGCGAAACTACCCCAACACAACAAAACTTTCTTAACATAAAAGCCCGCATCACTGCAGGCTTAATAATTTTAATTCCAGGGTTGATCTTGCAAGCGATAGTTGGATGAGTACTGGTTGTTTTCTAAGGTATCGGATAAAAAAACAAGAAGTTGACTGATATCAGATTTTAATAATTTTTCTATTGGATATTTGGATCGGAACTTTTCTAAGGATTTGGATATTTTGATTAATGTTCTTAAACATCAATCAACTTCTGATACAAAGATATATAGCCTCTGCTCCTGCGCCAGAGCATTACTGCCCGATTATGCATGTATTGAAATTACGGTGATAATAGTATAAATACGAGCCGTTAAGTTCAGAAACTACGTACAATTTAAAACCTTATTTAGGTTTTACAGGCATTACAGCTGCAACGCCATTTTTTACTGCCCGTTTATTAAAGCCTGCATAGCATCCAGCTCTTTTAACCTGTCTTGTTTTTTGCCAAGGTCAGCAGTTAGCTTACTTATTTTTTTATTTTCATCTTCCAGGTTATCCGATTCCTTCCTGGCATCCTTTGCATCTTTTACTGATCTTTTTGCTGCCCGCTTTGCTTTCCTGGCATCTTTTACACTTCCGTTAGTAGAATTTGTTGCCTTATCAGCAGTTTCTGTAGCTGCGCTTGCCGCATCATCAGCAGCACTTTCCGATTTTTTTTGATAACCGCTTAAATCATTTTGTGCCTCGCTAAGTTTGGCTGTAAGTGTTGCGATATCATTTTGTACTGTTACATACTCTTTGTTAAGAGCAGCAGTATCCGCCATTGTTTTATAGGTTTGAGAAAAAGCAGGCGAGCAGGCCATAATAACCAGCAACGCCGGCAGAAGAAACATGAATTTTTTCATTTGATTGTTTTTATTAATAGTGAAATGGCAGTTTTTAACAGAAAGCAGAAAGTGTAATAAATGGGTATAAGGGATATATCAATTTACGAGCCATATTCACTATTGGCAGCATCAACTGCTAAACCAGGCATTTTATTACCGAACATTATAGTGCCATTAACAGGAAGGTTTATCCGCGAGCCTTCCTGTTGCTGCTTAGAAGTACTGATAGTATTATATTTTTACACCATGGCCGACGCCTGCCTGGTGGTAGGCAGATACACACCAAAGAGATAGTTTAGCATGAGCCCCATTAAGGCAGGAAACACGAAACTGCCCCAACACAACAAAACTCTCTTAACACAAAAGCCCGCATCACTGCAGGCTTAATAATTTTAATTCCAGGGTTGATCTTGCAACCGATAATTGGATGAGTACTGGTTGTTTTCTTTGAGCTATTGGTAATCTAAGGTATCGGATAAAAAAACAAGAAGTTGACTGATATCAGATTTTAATAATTTTTCTATTGGATATTTGGATCGGAACTTTTCTAAGGATTTGGATATTTTGATTAATGTTCTTAAACATCAATCAACTTCTGATACAAAGATATATAGCCTCTGCTCCTGCGCCAGAGCATTACTGCCCGATTATGCATGTATTGAAATTACGGTGATAATAGTATAAATACGAGCTGTTAAGTTCAGAAACTACGTATAATTGAAACCTTATTTAGGTTTTACGGTCAATATAGGCTACCGGTACCAGCTATCCGAAAATTTCCTCCTGCAAAGCTTTCTACTTTATACCATATTCCTTTTTCAAAAAGGCAAGCAGCCGCGTGGCGTTCACCAACTCCGGCGCCAGGTTATTTTCCGCGTAAGAAAAGGTAATAATGCGAAAATCATAAGCTTTATTAAAGAGTACACGTAATTTGTTAGTATCCTGTAAAGCGGGCAACGGTTTTTCGGTCCATTTTCCTCCTTGTATATAGGTTGTATCCCTGAAAACAGTCATATCTGACAACTCATCCAGCCTGCTGATAATTTCTTTAAAATAGACTTCATAATAAGCGCCCTCCGTATAGATGCTATTGATCTCTGCATCGTACTGCGCCAGGCTATCGGCAGCATGGTCTCTTATTATGAGACGGTAATCACCGGTATTCTTTAGTTGCTGCAAGGTGGCATCACTGCTTTTAAACAAAGCTGAATTATAAAAATATTTAATAAAGAGGCGGTAAAAAGTCCGGCGGTTATTATTATCTGCCATAGGTGCATGGGCAAGCATTAAAAAACTGTCAATACCTTTTAATTGCCGGCGGTCGAAGCTTATCACATCGGCCAGTCTCGCTGTATCAGTTTCCACGTTGGTGATAAACCCATGGATATATTCTCTCTCCTTGGAGCGATCTGTAAAATGCTCCCGGATGTTTTCTGCAATAAAGCCCATAGTAACTGCCAGGAATATCATCAGGAACTCCAGGAAATATTCTTTAAAGTGTTTGTGTTTGTGCTCCAGGTCCGGGTGATGATGTACTTCCATAAGGGTGACTTTACCGGCAATTTAGTTTTTTATACGATATGGATACTATTGTAAATAATTTTTTAGCCTCCTTACATTACTTAGCTAATAAAAACAAAATGCCATCAGCACAACCATTAAGTAATCTGCAACAAGAATTATTGAAGCTCTATTCTTCTAATATAGATGATGCTGATCTTGAAAACGTAAGACGATTTCTGGCCAAATATTTTGCTGATAAAGCTATTAAAGAAGCTGACGACATTTGGGATAAAAAAACATACAGCAACCAAACAATGGAGCAATGGCTTAATGAAGATGATGAGCTTTAGAAAAAACAATAAATTCCTAAGTAGATTCATTATCTAAATCATCGAGAATTTGTTTCATAAATTCAGAAAGAATTGGAATATTTCATTTTTTATTGTCCATAGATTTTCATAATCAATACCAAAATATTCATGAATGATTCGGTTACGGAATCCTATTATTCTTCTCCATTCTATTTCAGGATGCTCTGTTTTAAAATCATCAGGAACTCTGTTTGATGCTTCGCCGATAATTTCAAAATTTCTTACTACAGCATCTATCGTTTTGTCATCTGCATAAAATCGTCAAAAGACATATCTTTTGTATAACTAATAATCGTTGTTATGGCATCATAAATATCTTCTAATAAATTTTTTATTTCTCTTTCAGACATAGATAAGATCTGGTTCAATTGCTTTAAAATATTTTGGCTTAATTGCTTTACGCGATACCAGGTCTACTTTATGTTTAAGAATCTCTTCGAGTTCATCTGCCAGATCAATAAAACGTATGCCGATTGGTGCTGAAAATTCTACCATCACATCTATATCGCTTTTGCCCGATGTAGCAGTATTGCGGCTATATGAACCAAATAATGCAAGAGATGTAAAACCATAGCTTTTTTGCAAAGCTGGCTTGGCTTTCCGTAAAATTGAAATGATATTTTTATTATCAACCATACAATAAAGATAAATTATTTATCTTCTCTAATTTTATATTATGGCCGATGTACACTCCCGGAAATAAGAAGTAAAAACATGGTAGCCATTAAAGGCAAGAATACAAAGCCAGGAAATTGCCTGGACAGCCCAATACAGGAAAAGTCTTGTAAACATAAAAGCCCGCATCACTGCAGGCTTAATAATTTTAATTCCAGGGTTGATCTTGCAACCGATCATTGGATGAGTACTGGTTGTTTTCTTTGAGCTATTGGTAATCTAAGGTATCGGATAAAAAAACAAGAAGTTGACTGATATCAGATTTTAATAATTTTTCTATTGGATATTTGGATCGGAACTTTTCTAAGGATTTGGATGTTTTGATTAATGTTCTTAAACATCAATCAACTTCTGATACAAAGATATATAGCCTCTGCTCCTGCGCCAGAGCATTACTGCCCGATTATGCATGTATTGAAATTACGGTGATAATAGTATAAATACGAGCTGTTAAGTTCAGAAACTACGTATAATTAAAGACCTTATTTAGGTTTTAATGGCATTGCAACTGATATAGGCCTGTATATGATCCATGCATTTAAGAATATCACCAACTATAACAGAGGGCTTTCTTTCAGACATACACAATATCTTTTTCTACAAAAAGAAGGTATTCCGGTTTAATAGAACGGCTGGGCACCACATCTGTTTTAGTACCAAAAAGCGCTTCTATTTCTTCGGCCATAGCCACAAAATTTAATCCCATAGGGCCGGTAATATCTACGGCAATATCTATATCACTTTTTTCTGTGGCCTCTCCGCGGGCATACGAGCCAAATACACCAAACCTTGCAACAGGATATTTGCGCTGAAGTTCAGGTTTATGTTTGCGTAAAGTAAGTAATGTGGTTTGCAAAGTTTGCATAACGCAAAGTAAATATAATTTCTAAGAACTTTATTTCCCCGGCAAACCCTATATTGTTTTACCAAAATATAATGTGTATAAAAAACTACTGCTAACTTTGCTCCATGGCCGATGTGCACTCCAAAGAAACCCGCAGCTACAACATGAGCCGTATTAAAAGCAAGGATACGAAGCCCGAGATCCTGGTACGGAAATTTTCATATGCCGATGGCTACCTGAAGGGATAAAATATTTTACTGTGGTTCTTTTTTATACAAACTATTTGTATATTTAATAACTATTTACCTCAACTACAGCAATCTCCATTTAAAATCCCGGAGCCAAATTAATTTATTTAAAAAAGCCCTTTTTATGAGGAGCATTCTTCTCACTATTATCTGCCTGAATGTAGGCGTATCCCTTCATGCACAGGGAATAACGCTATTGTATAAGAACGATTCTGGCTGGGACAATCCGCTTAGCTGGATACAAATTAACACCCCTTCCGGCCAAACTCCGTTCAAAGAGTGCCGACCGCAGACGACGATGTGGTTATCAGTTTTTCGATGTCCGGGATTTCCGGTGTTGGTTTTGGAACCGATGATACAAACCCTGATTTCAACATAGGCGGAAGCAGCCCCGATGGCCCAAGCCGCTGCAGAAGTATGCATGTCAGCAATACCGAGATATCTTTTGACAACCCTCATTTCGTTGACGGAGCACCCACGGTAAACGTATATACTTCCAATGGCGGATTTGTAATAATTGATTCCGGCTCTAATATGCTTCATGGTCATTTTCAGTTGCACGGCGGCAACCCGGCCATTACCGACCTGCAGATCTTACACAGCACTTATGGCGTTTTATTTTCACACGCCCAATGGACTAGCATTGGATGGGACACCGGGGCCAGGCTAAGGCTGGTGGGAAGTAAAATGGGTGGTAATAATTTCGGAGGGGAGTCAAGTGCCAATATCTTTATTGACAGCAGCAACATTGAAACTAATAATTTTTCTATTGGAGATAATTCCACAGCTACACTTACAAACAGTACTGTCACCAATAACGGTACTAATGCTTATTTGAAATTCTTTATCGGGAAAAATTCAAATTTTATTTCTGCGAAGGATACCGTCCTCACAGCTATTGTCCTGGATTTCACTACGTCCGGTTCGCAGCTAAATGGAAATGTTGGGGTATCAGACGGGATCCCCGGTGACTTTAATTTTTTACAGGAAGACCCTGCCAACCCGCTGCCCAATATTATCAACGGCAATCTTTCTGTGGGGGAAATTAGTTCGTCAATAGGAATAAGCGGCGATCTTAGAATCTCAGGCAATTTCATCGGGCTTTCCGGATGATGCGTATCAATAACCCGATTCCGGTGTTGGTTAACGGCGAGGACGTTTTTAATGTAGCAGGCATCACAAATTATGGAAGCGGTGCCTTTATTAATAATTGCGTACAGGATTTTTGCCATTATAAGCTGGAATTTTTCGGAAGTACCAATAGCAACATTTCATGGTTTGGTGGTTTTCCTATTGATACGCTTATTATTAATAAGACCAACTGCGCAAAGGTTACCAGCGACAGTTCTTTATACGTTTCCGGCGCCACAAGAATAGAGAGAGGGCAACTGGAACTGGAACCCGACGATACCATTGCTTATAAATTTGTGTGCGCAGGCAACGTGGATATCTCGCAGGGTGCCGGCCTGGTTTTGAAAAAAGACGCTGCGGGCGTGGTAGCCAATATGGCGGTAGGCGGAACTTTGGTTGACCACAATCCCGGACCCGATGGCGGCTGTGGGGGCATTAGCAATGCTTTTGGTGGAAACATCACTTTTTATACAGTTACGCTGCCCCTGACCCTGCTCGATTTTTATGGAACCTATGGCGATAAATCGGTTACCCTCTACTGGAACACCGCACAAGAGATCAATACAAAATATTTTACCATAGAAAAAGGTTTTGACCAGGCTTCGTTTATGCCGTTAACAACTGTTGCCGCCCAGGTCAACGCACAAAATCATCATTACCAATACACGGACCTGTCTGCCCCTGGCGGAGTTAATTATTACCGGTTAAAGATGGTGGATGCCGACGGGCGCTTTACCTACAGCAAAATAATAGCTATTGCCACACCCGTTACTAACGCTATGATGGTTTTTCCCAACCCTGTAAAAGATAAGCTGTTCATCAGGCTCAGCGGTGTGGGCGGCGCCGGGGAAATAGTTATCACCGATGCAAGAGGAACGGTTACCAGGCGATTACAACTCCGGTCGGTAACTGCCGGTATTTCCGTTGACCTAGCTACACTGGCCGCCGGTGTATATTCCATTTCCTTCCAATCGGCGAAATTTAAAAGCACGCAGCAGTTTATTAAACAATAACTCCGGGGCAACGGTAAGACCAACCGTAAATGTATACTTAAACCTGACAGGGTTATCTTTAAACCATGGCAGATGCCTGCCTGCCGGCAGGTACACACCAAAGAAACCCGCAGCTATAACACCTGCAACCCGCCACACGGGATAAATTTTCTATTAAACTTCTTTTTTAATACAAACTATTTGTATATTTAATAACTATTTACCTCAACTACAGCAATCTCCATTTAAAATCCCGGAGCCAAATTAATTTATTTAAAAAAGCACTTTTTATGAGGAGCATTCTTCTCACTATTATCTGCCTGAATGTAGGCTTATCCCTTCATGCACAGGGAATAACGCTATTGTATAAGAACGATACTGGCTGGGACAATCCGCTTAGCTGGATACAAATGAATACACCTTCCGGGCAAACACCCATTCAAAGAGTACCAACATACCTCGATGATGTGGTTTTCAGCCAGGCGTTATCCGGAATTGAGTACGTTAGTATGGATATTGGGGGTGCTTTTGTTATTGGCGGAGGAAGCGAATCAATCTGCCGCAGCATGCATATAAGTAATACTACTATAAGCTTTGATGGTTATTTAGATGCAGGGGCGCCTGTAGATGTTTATACTTCAAATGGAGGCTATGTGTTGCTCGACTCTGGTGCTGTTTTACATCACGGCCAGTTTTCTTTGCATGGTGGAAACCCTGCTATAAAAGATCTCCAGGTGATAGATAGCAAGTTTGGCGACTATACCCAACATAATGCGGATTGGGCTGGCCTGCATTTGGAAGATAGCGGGTGGGCCAGGTTTATAGGCAGTACATTCGACGGGTTTAATTTATCAACCGATCCAAATGAAGGAAGTAAAGGTGGCCTGTATGCACAAAATAGTTCGTTTAACCTTTCAAGCTTTGTTTTAACCGGTAATACTATAGATACATTTCTAAACAGTTCTATTGAACCTAACGGAAATAATGTAGGTGTAAATTTTTTAATTGGCCGAAATGCGAGCTTCGTTTCCCAAAACGCATCTATCTTCTCAGTGCTCACGGGTGCTGTCAACTTTACAACTTCAGGTGCTGTCTTTAACGGAAATATTACCGGCTGGTATATTAATTTTTTACAGGAAGATCCTGCTAACCCGCTGCCAAATATTATTAATGGCGACGTGATTCTGAATGAATCACAGGGGTCGGGCATCAGTGGTGAGGTAAAGATTTCCGGAAACCTTGTCAACCACTTGCCATCATTCGGGTTTGATATTGATACAGCTTCCGTGATTGTGAATGGCGTAAATGTATTTGAAATCGGCGGGATAACTAATTTTGGCAATAAGGCTTACGTCAGCAATTGCGCCCAGGACTTCTGTCATTATAAGATGGAATTTTTCGGTAACAGCAATAGCAATATTGATTGGGGCATTGGCTTTCCTGTTGATACGCTCATCATCAATAAAAGCAGCTGCGCAAAAGTTACCTGCACCAATTCGCTGTATGTGGCGGGAGCCACAAGAATAGAAAACGGCCAACTCATATTGGAGCCAAACGATACCATTGCTTATAAATTTGTGTGCGCAGGTAATGTGGACATTGCACAGGGAGGCGGCTTGCTCCTGCAAAAAGATGCGGCGGGTGTAGCAGCTAATATGGCCATTGGCGGCACTTTAACTGATCACAATCCTGTAGCAGATCCTGCCTGTGCCGGTCTTAGCAATCCCTACGGCGGAACCGTTACTTTTTATTCGCCTGCTTTACCTCTTACTCTTCTTGATTTTTATGGCAGGTATTCCAATAAAGCCATTGCCCTTGGCTGGAGCACGGAAAGAGAAATCGATACAAAATACTTTAGCCTTGAAAAAAGCTTTGACGCAGTATCGTTTGTACCATTGGCGAATATTGCAGCATCCGTAAACACACAAGGGAAAAAAACTTACGGGTACACAGATAACACTCCTTTAAAGGGAGTTAATTATTACCGGTTAAAAATGGTGGATGCCGACGGGCGCTTTACCTATAGCAAAATAATAGCTATTGCTACACCCATTACTAACGCTATGATGGTTTTTCCCAACCCCGTAAAAGATAAGCTGTTCATCAGGCTCAGCGGTGTGGGCGGCGCCGCGGAAATAGTTATCACCGATGCAAGAGGAACGGTTACCAGGCGATTACAACTCCGGGCGGTAACTGCCGGTACTTCCGTTGACGTGGCTACACTGGCCGCCGGTGTATATTCCATCTCCTTCCAATCGGCAAAATTCAAAAGCACGCAGCAGTTTATTAAACAATAAATCCGGGGTAACGGTAAGACCAACCGTAAATGTATACATAAACGTGACAGGGTTACCTTTACCTAATGGCCGACGTGCACACCAAAGAAACCCGCAGCTATAACATGAGCCGTATTAAAAGCAAGAACACAAAGCCGGAGATACTCTTGGTGCGACATTTCTTACATGCCAATGGCTACCGGTACCGCCTACACGAAAGAGCTTACCCCGTAAACCTGGTCTTGTTTTATCAAAGTATAACATCGTAATATTTGTATATTCACTTTTTAAGCAACTCATAAAAAAGATATTGCATCAGTACAAATGCAGCAAACTCCTGTAAGAAAGAAATTAAAACAGCCCAAATTCTGTGGCATTTAATTCCCAATGCTACTTAACCAGGAATTAAATCCATCCTCGTTTACCCGAACTATAACAGATAATTTGTATTGATTTAAAAATACTTGCATTCTATAGCCCGGGGGGAACTGTTCTGGCATGATTTTCTTATAAACTGAATAAAAGGGTATCCCTTTATACAGTTTATTTTTTGAAACATTCTCACGCACCATTAAATAACTTACGATGGCCAATTTAAACGTTCAACCAAAAAAGAAAAATTATTTATGGCTATGGATTATCATTATCCTGTTAATTGTGGCAGGCATATATTATTACATGAATTATTATCGTAAAGGAATAACGCCTGGCTCACGCAACGCCTTAAATTACGGCACTCATAGCGGAATGCAATATGCAGTGCAACCGCTAAATAAGGTGAACACCTCCTGTATGCAGGCCGGTAAATTTAAAACCTATAAAACATTATAACATGAACAAAGAAACAATAGTAGTTAATGACCACTTGCAGGAGCTGCGTTCAAGTGGCTTCGAAATGGCAGAAGGGGACCCGGACATCAGGGGATGGAAGGTATTTAGCGCTAATGATGTAGCAGTAGGCAAGATCAAAGAATTGTTGTTTGACGTGGTTTCACAAAAAGTGAGATATATAATTTTGGATCTTGATGGAAAGCCTATAAACCTTTTATCGCGTGAGGTTATAATTCCGGTTGGCCTGGCCGAACTTGACCAAACGGAAAGCGTGGTCTACCTTCCCGATGTAACAGTTGGGCATCTTGCAACCCTTCCGGAATATAAAAAAGGAAAGGTCACGTTTAAAACAGAAAGAGACATACGCGATGTATTTATGCCGGAAAGTTCAAAAGCAGCAGACAAACTTGCCGACTTTGAAGCTATGAACAACCCCGAAAGAGAAGCGTTCTACAATAATGAATATTACGACGACACCCGGATGTTAAGGAGAAGAAGACTGGAAGAAAAATTAGAAAACAAAACCCATCAGAAAGAAAAAGAAATAGTAGCTACCGATAAGCATATGAGCGGCAACGATGCTGCACAGGCGGGAAGCGTTGCTTATATCCCCGATGAAAACGACCCGTCCCTATTAAGAAAAGTGAAAATTATCAGAGAAACAGAATAAGCTTTGATCGAAATTATAAAATCCGTACTCAATCAAAAAAGCCCCGGTTTTAGGGGCTTTCCCATTTTCTACATACCTGCTGTTGGGATCACCCACCATATTACATTATTGAATCATTATCAGTGCCCTGCTTAGTCGTCATCAATAGGATTATTGAATGTATACTAATTTTACCCAATGGCCGACGTACACACCAAAGCAACCCGCAGCTATAATATGAGCCGCATTAAAGGCAAGAATACGAAGCCCGAACTACTGGTGCGCCGTTTCTTACATGCCCATGGCTACCGGTACCGCCTACACGATAAAAAACTCCCCGGCAAACCTGATATTGTTTTACCAAAATATAAAGTGTCTTAAAAGCTACAAGGTTTTTAAACATACCGTATTACATTTATTGTATGTTTCAGCCATTGCCTGTTTTCTTAATGAATGACCATCCATTTACTTGCCCTTATTGTGGTTCAAGGTGTGAAGAGATTGCAAGCTTTTATCATACTAATGCAAAATCACTTATTGAAAAATGCTTGAATGCAGAATGTAATTTTATTTGTTACGAAGAAGAAGATGAATATTTTCTTAGATTGTGGAAAA